>CAVZAO010000012.1:0-354129 GCA_963773225.1 uncultured Pseudomonadota bacterium | reverse complement strand
CGGCGCGCCATTCCCGAGGCCTCGTCCTCGCCCGCCGCCGCGATCGAACACGCTGGCGTTGACGATGAGTGTGCGTTCCGGAGGCGCGGGGGCGTCTAACCGCGCAGCGCGACGGACTGCTGGTCGTAGCCCGAGGGGTCGACCGTCACGTCGATGAGGCAGGGGCCGTTCTTTTTCATTGCATCTCTTGTGGCGGCGCGCAGTTCATCGAGCGTGGCGGCGCGAAACGCGGTCACGCCGGCGCCCTCAGCGATCTTCGCGAAGTCGACGCGCTCCCAGCGCAGATTGCCTTGCGGCAGCTGGCGCGCGCGCTGCTTCAATTCAATCAGAGACAGGCCGCTGTCGTTGAACACCACGACGACGACGTTGACGCCGAGATTGGCGGCCGTCGCAAGCTCGCCCATGCACATGAGCAGGCCGCCGTCGCCGGTGAACGCGACCGTCGGCCGCTTCGGATCGTGCAACGCCGCCGCGATGGCGGCGGGCAGGGCATAGCCCATGGTGGCGAGGCCGTTCGATATCAGGATTTCGTTGGGCGCATCCGCCTCCCAATATTGCATGGCCGAAAACATGTGCGCGCCGGCGTCGACCGTGGCGCGCGGATGAAAAGGCCTGGCGATCTCCTGCACGGTCTTGACCACGTCGACCGGCGACAGGCCCGCGGCGGTGTCGCCGTAGGCGGCTAAGCGCTCGGCCATCTCGGTCTTGAGCCGGGTAATGTCGGCGCGGGTCCAGGCGGAGGGCGTCGCGGCCGCTGCCAGCGCGCGTAAGCCGGCGCTGAGGTCGCCGCGATAAGCGGCATCCGGCGTCACGTAGTGCGACTCATAGCTCACCGGTCCGAGGTCGAGCACTTTCGCGCTGTACGGCCACGGCCTGCCGATCAATTCGACCGGGTCGAAGCCGATAAGCACGATGAGATCGGCGCGCGAAACACAAGCGGCCTCGAGCGTGCCGCCGGTAAACAAGCCGGTAAAGAGCGCGTGCGACGACGGCAGGACGCCCTTGGCTTTGTAGGTCGTCAGCACCGGACAGCCCAGGGCTTCCGCCAAGGGCGCGAGCGCGCGCACCACGTCCGCGCGGCGCGCTTCCAGGCCGGCAATGATTACAGGGCGCTTGGCCGCTTTAAGCAGGGCGCGGGCATGATCGATTTCATCGGCGCTTCGGGAGGCGTTCTCTTGGCCGGGCGCGCCGCGCGCGGCGGCCTCGGCTTGCGCGCGCACCGCTTCGGCGGTGAGTTCTACATAGACCGGGCCCTGCGGGGCGGTCTTGGCGATGTCCACGAGCGCGCGGAAATCCGTCGCCGGCGTCTCGCCGTCCAGACGGCTGTCGCCCTTGACGACGCCGGCGAGCAGGGCGCGCTGATCGTAGCGTTGGTGCGAATCGTAGCGTGCCTTGGCTTCGCTCCAGCCGTCGGTGAACAGCACGATGGGCGACTTGTCGAGCCAGGCCTGCGCGACGCCATTCACCGCGCTGGCGGTGCCAGGCCCTTGCGTGGCGAAGGCAACGCCCAGGTTTCCCGACAAGTCGGCCATGGTCGCCGCCATGATCGCGGCGCCGGTTTCGGTGCGCGTCAGGACGAAGTGGATGTTGCGCTCGCCGGCTGCCTTGATCAGATCGAGGCTGGTGCCCCCGCCCGGCACGCCGAACATGTGGCTGACGCCATCCCGGATGAGCACATCCATCACCGCTTGCGCAACGTTCATCAGTTTCTCCCAGCGAGTCCCGGCAGAGCTGGTCCGATCGTTAGCGCCACCGGATCGCAAGCGCCACTCAATCCGAAAATTATCCCAATTGTCCGGTGTTCACTGCGTTGGGCGCAATGTGCGCAGCGAGAAGTTCGGCAAGCGCATCGCGCGAACTCGGACGGATGAAAGCGCCGCGGTCCCTGCCGCGCATTTTTCCACAGCTGACGATGTGTCGTGTTGTCGCTGCGGTGACGAAGGGAATGTGTGGGTGTCGCCGTCGGCCTTGGGTCATCGTTCGCATCGGCGCAATTGACAAAGTTGCAACGCGATCAATTGCCGCCAACGATTGGCCCCATCTCCATTGTGCAGAGCAAGAGAGATTTGCTGCGTTGCAGCGATTGAGCGTTTCAGTCGATGGAAGTCTCGCGTTTTTCTGCGCGAAGGGTCGAAAGAGATTTGCCAGAGCCTGGTATAATGTATACAAATATTGTCGTAGCGGCGCCAAATCCGCGGGATATCGAGACTTAATTTCAAAAACAGCAAGCCGGCGATTAAGATCGGCACGCTAAAACCCCAAGGGAGGACTTAATGCGACGATCCAAAATCGCTACGAGCATCGGTGCGGCCCTTCTCGGCGGCGCGTTTGCGCTGTCGGCCAGTGCCGCCAACGCGGCGTGGAAGCCCACCAGGACCATCGAGTTCATCGTACCGGCCGGTATCGGCGGCGGCGCCGGACAGATGGCCCAGCTCATCCAGGGCATTATCCAGAAGCATAAGCTGTTGCCCGTCTCCATGGTGGTCATCAGCAAGAAGGCCGGCTCCGGCGCGCAGGGCTTCCTCTACGTGAAGAACCACAAGGGCGATCCCGACAAGCTCATCATCACGCTTTCGAACCTGTTCACCACGCCGCTCGCCACCGGGTCGCCCTTCTCCTGGAAGGACTACACCCCGATCGCCATGATGGCGCTCGACGAGTTCGTGTTCTGGGTCAACGCCAAAACCCCGTACAAGACTCCTCAGGAGTATCTCGCGGCGGTCAAGAAGGCGCCCATGAAGTTCAAGATGGGCGGCACCGGCTCGAAGCAGGAAGATCAGATCGTCACGGCCGAAATCGAAAAGCAGGCCGGCGTGAAGTTCACCTACGTGCCGTATCACGGCGGCGGCACCGTTTGCACCCAGCTGGTCGGTGGACACATCGATTCGAGTGTGAACAATCCGATCGAGTGCGTTGCCCACTGGCGCGCCGGCAACGTGCGCCCGCTCTGCGTGTTCGACAGTAATCCGATGCCCTATCCCGCCAAGATCGCCGGCGGCATGTCGTGGGCGGACATTCCGACCTGCAAGTCGAAAGGTCTCAACGTCGAGTACACCATGCTGCGCGGCATCATGACGTCGCCCGGCGTGTCGCAGGATGTCGTCGACTACTACGTCGACCTGATGAAGAAGGTGCGCGCCACGCCTGAATGGAAGGCCTTCATGCAGACTGGCGCGTTCAACCAGAGCTTCATGACCGGCGCAAAGTTCCATGACTGGCTGCAAAAGGCCGCCGCCTTCCATTACGATCTTATGAAGAAGGCCGGCTTCCTGGCCAAGGGCTCCTGATGTCTTGATGCCAATCGCGGGGGCGCTGTGAACGGCGCCCCCGCATCAGGCCTCCGGGGTAGTGTGCCTCGGTGCAGGCTGCGCCCTGCGACGAACCACCGAAAGCAAATCCGTCCGATACCAGTCTGCCGAGAGTGCGGGAGATTCCAGCATGAGCCACGGTTCCAATAGCAACGATACATCCGGGCAGGTCGTATCCACCCGCACCATGGAAATTGTGGTCGCGGTAGCCCTGATGATCGTGGGCGCGATTGTTATGATCGCGAGCGTGCGTCTGGGAGCTGGATGGTCGCCGAACGTCGGGCCCGAGTCCGGTTATTTCCCCTTCTATGTCGCGCTGATCATGTTCCTTGCCAGCGGCGTCACGCTGGTTCAGCAGTTCGTTGCGCGCGCGCAGCCCAGCAGCAGCTTCATCAAACACGGCGAGTTGATGATGGTGCTCAAAGTGCTCATCCCGATGATCATCTTCGTCGTGCTGACGATTTACATCGGGATCTACATTTCTATGGCGCTGTTCATCGCCTTCTTCATGATGTGGATCGGGCGCTATGCTTGGTACAAGGTTCTACCGGTGGCGATTTTTTGTCCGATCGCCTTCTTCGTCGTGTTTGAGATCTGGTTTCTGGTGCCGCTGCCGAAGGGGCCGTTCGAGGCCTGGCTCGGCTACTGATGCCGGTTGCCGCTTGGCGGCAGAAATCGTGTGGGCGCAAGAATAATCAAGACGGTGGGCGCAAGACGCTACGCCAGGTGAACGGGAGGCCTCTTTGTTAGACCCCTTTTTCTCACTGATGCACGGCTTCCAAGTGGTGCTGACGCTCAGCAACATGGGCTATCTGCTGGTCGGTATCCTCTTTGGCGTCCTGCTCGGCTTCCTGCCCGGCGTCGGCGGTGCCAACGGCATCGCCATTCTGCTGCCGCTGACGTTCTCCATGGACCACACCACCGCCATCATCATGCTGGCGGCGATCTACTGGGGTGCGCTGTTCGGGGGATGTATCAGCGCTATCCTGTTCAATATTCCGGGCGAACCCTGGTCGGTGGCGACGACATTCGACGGTCACCCGCTGGCCCAGCAGGGGCGGGCAGGCGAGGCGCTTACCGCCTCACTGACGTCCTCCTTCATTGGCGCGCTCATCGCCACCATCGTGCTCACCTTCCTGGCGCCTATCGTGGCGCGGCTGGCGCTCGATTTCGGGCCGCCTGAATTCTTCTCGGTTTATCTGCTCACTTTCTGCAGCTTCATCGGCATGGGCCGGCAGTCGCCGTGGAAGATCATCGCGTCGATGATGCTCGGCTTCGCGCTGGCCTGCGTCGGCACCGACCAGATCACCGGCGGGCTGCGACTCACCTTCGGCACCGAGACCCTGATCAACGGCTTCAGCTTCCTGATCGCAGTCATTGGCTTGTTTGGCATCGGCGAGATCATGGTGACCATCGAAGGCGGGCTACACTTCGAGGGCCGTAGCGCCAAGATCAATCCGTTCGTCGTGTGGGAGACCTGGAAGAAGCTGCCGCAATACTGGGTGACCATCATCCGTGGTACCGCCGTCGGCTGCTGGCTCGGCATTACGCCAGGCGGCGCCACGCCGGCTTCTTTCATGAGCTACGGCCTTGCCAAGCGCTTCTCCAAGGATGGCGATAAGTTCGGCACCGGCATGCTGGAAGGCGTGGTGGCGCCAGAGACCGCGGCGCACTCCGCCGGCACGTCGGCGCTGCTGCCCATGCTGACGCTCGGCATTCCTGGCTCGCCGACGGCAGCAGTTTTGCTTGGCGGCCTGCTGATCTGGGGCCTGCAGCCCGGACCGTTGCTGTTCGTCGAGCAGAAGGACTTCGTCTGGGGTCTGATTGCGTCGATCTACCTCGGCAACGTCGTGGGCCTGGCGATTGTGCTGTCGACGGTGCCGTTCTGGGCCTCGATCATGCGCATCCCGTTCTCGATCATCGCGCCGCTCATCATCGTGATCTGTGCCATCGGCTCCTATACGCTGTCGAATGCGCCGTCCGACATCGTGTTCATGGTGATGTTCGGCGTCATCGGCTACCTGTTCAAGAAGCTCGATTATCCATTGGCGCCGATGGTGCTGGCGATTGTACTGGGCGGGCGCGCGGAAAACTCATTCCGACAGGCGCTGCTCGGCTCTCAGGGCGATCTCTCGATCTTCTGGTCGAACTGGCTGGTTGGCAGCATCACTGGCCTTAGCATGATCATGCTGTTCTGGCCGCTGATCGCCAAAGTCATCGCTTCGCTGCGGAACCGTCCGGCGGCGGCCGCGGCCTGAGCAAGCACTAGTATTTCCGTGGCCGGTGCCCGGTTTGCGGGGCCGTCTGCGGCATGAGCGGGGCGGCGGGATTTAGCTCTGAGCGGCTGGGGCGCAGTCCTGCAGCAGCCGGGAATTCAATATTGTCGCCGGCGGGCCTGCGGCAAATTGTCAACTCGGTGGTTGCGGGGTAAAGTTACCTCTGGCATAATGTATACCAGCATGAGCGACCGCGACCGCACATCTACAGCCGCCAGTTCCCGAGGGCGCCAAAACGGTGACGGCCCTGCCGTGCTCGCCACAGAGCCGGCACAGCCGGTGCTGGCCCGGATCGAGACCAGTACGAGCTTTAAGCAGAAGGCCTACACGGCGCTAAAGAACGCTATCGTGGCCATGGACATCTACCGCAGCCGCGACGACATCCGCCTCGACGAGCGCAAGCTCGCGCAGGACTTCGGCATCAGCCGCACGCCGGTGCGCGAGGCGATGGCACAGCTCGAAAGCGAGGGCTTCGTGCGCTCGGTGCCGCGTCGCGGCATCTACGTCGTACGCAAGACTAAGCGCGAGGTGATCGAAATGATCACCGCCTGGGCCGCCCTCGAGAGCATGGCCGCGCGCCTGATCGCGGAGAACGCGACCGATGAGGAGATCGCAGGCTTGCGCCAGATGTTCGCGACGCTCGAGCGCGGGAAGGTGCAGGCCAAGCTCGATGAATATTCCGAGGAAAACATCGAGTTCCACCAGACCATCATCCGGTTGAGCCGCAACCAGGTGCTGATCGAAATGGCCGAGAACCTGTTCACTCACATGCGCATGATCCGGCGCAAGACTATCGTCGAGAAGGATCGCATCGAGCGATCGATTCACGACCACATCAACATCATCAAGGCCATCGAAGCACGCGACAGCGCGCGCGCGGGCGAGCTGGTGCGCGATCACGCACTTAGTCTCGCCGAGCACGTGGCGAAATACGCCGACTATCTGGATTGAGCGTTACGCTCGGAACACCATAAGACGTGTGGAGGAGTCCCCCATGGCAGACGCTGCCGCGAAAATCGCCGAGGCCGAGCAGGAGCTGACCGACGGCTTTCATCTCATCATCGACGCCCTCAAGCTGAACGGCGTCAAGACGATCTACGGGGTGCCCGGCATCCCGATCACGGATTTTGGGCGTATGGCGCAAGGCGCCGGCATCCGAGTCCTGTCCTTCCGTCATGAACAGAGCGCCGGCTACGCCGCCTCGATCGCCGGCTTCCTGACCAAGGAGCCGGGCATCTGCCTGACGGTGTCTGCGCCGGGCTTCCTCAACGGACTGACCGCGCTCGCGCACGCCACCACCAACTGCTTCCCGATGATCCTGATTTCGGGCTCTTCCGAGCGCGAAATCGTCGACTTGCAGCAGGGCGACTACGAGGAGATGGACCAACTCGCCATCGCCAAGCCGCTGTGCAAGGCGGCCTACCGCGTGCTGCACGCCGAGGACATCGGCATCGGTATCGCGCGCGCGATCCGCGCGGCGGTCTCGGGCCGCCCAGGCGGCGTCTATCTCGACCTACCGGCCAAGCTGTTCGGCCAGGTCATCGACGCGGCCAAGGGTGAGAAGTCGCTGGTCAAGGTGATCGACCCGGCCCCGGCCCAGATCCCGGCCCCGGACGCGGTCAAGCGCGCGCTCGACGTGCTGAAGAGCGCTAAGAAGCCGCTTATCATCCTCGGCAAGGGCGCCGCCTACGCCCAGGCCGACAACACCATCAAGTCGTTCGTCGAAAAGACCGGCATTCCCTTCCTGCCCATGAGCATGGCGAAGGGCCTGCTGCCTGACACGCATGCGCAGTGCGCGGGCGCGGCGCGCTCGACGGTACTGAAGGAGAGCGACGTCGTGCTCCTCATCGGCGCGCGGCTGAACTGGCTCCTGTCGCACGGCAAGGGCAAGGCCTGGGGCGATGCACCCAAGAAGTTCATCCAGGTCGACATCGAGCCGAAGGAAATGGACTCCAACGTCGAGATCGTGGCGCCGGTCGTCGGCGATATCGGCTCCTGCGTCCAGGCCATGCTCGAAGGGCTCGGCGCCAAGTGGCCGGCCGCGCCGGCCGACTGGATCAAGACCGTCACCGAGAAGCGCGACTCCAACGTCGCCAAGATGGCGCCCAAGCTGCAGAACAACAACGTGCCGATGGACTATCACGGCGCGCTCGGCGTGCTGCGCACCATCGTCAAGGAGCGGCCGGACGCCATGCTGGTGAACGAGGGCGCCAACGCGCTCGACCTCACGCGCGGCATCATCGACGTCTACAAGCCGCGCAAGCGCATCGACGTCGGAACCTGGGGCATTATGGGCATCGGCATGGGCTATGCCATTGCCGCCGCGGTCGAGACCGGCAACAAGGTTCTGTGCATCGAAGGCGACTCGGCCTTCGGCTTCTCCGGCATGGAGATCGAGACCATCTGCCGCTACAACCTGCCGGTCTGTGTCGTCATCTTCAATAATGACGGCATCTACCGCGGCACCGACGTCAACCAGAGCGGCGGCGACGATCCGGCTACCACCGTGTTCGTCAAGGGTTCGCGTTACGATAAGATGATCGAGGCCTTCGGCGGCGTCGGCGTCAACGCGACCTCGCCGGACGAGCTCAAGCGCGCCGTCAACGCGGCGATGGATTCAGGCAAACCGACGCTCATCAACGCGGTGATCGATCCGGCGGCCGGCAGCGAGTCGGGCCGCATCGGCAATCTCAATCCGCAGAGCGCGCTCAGCAAGAAGAAGTGATCTCTCACCGCTCGTCCCCGCGAAAGCGGGGACCCAGAGCAATTGTGTCATGCCGCCCTGGATGCTCGCTGACGCGGGCGTAAGCGGACGAAATGGAGGAATGATGATGGCCAAGAAGCAGAAGAAAACTGCGAAAGCCAAAAAGAAGCCGGCGAAGAAGCCCGTGCGCAAGGCCGCCGCCCGTAAGCCCGCGGCGAAGAAGGCAAGCGCCCGCAAGCCGAGCGCCAAGAAGGCGGCCCCAAAGAAGCCCGCCGCTAAGAAGGCCAACGGCAACGGATTGCCACCCATCTCCAGCAAGCCCTTCGGCATGGACGGCAAGGCGCTGCAGGGCGTGCGCATCCTCGACTTCACGCACGTGCAGTCGGGCCCGACCTGCACCCAGCTCCTGGCCTGGTTCGGCGCCGACGTCATCAAGGTCGAGCGTCCGGGCGTTGGCGACATCACGCGCGGCCAGCTACGCGACGTGCCGAACGCCGACTCGCTCTACTTCACCATGCTCAACAGCAACAAGCGCTCGATCACGATCGACTCCAAGCACCCGCAGGGCAAGCGCGTGCTCGACGAGCTGATCAAGACCTGCGACGTGCTGGTGGAGAACTTCGCTCCCGGCGCGCTCGACCGCATGGGTTTGACCTGGGAGCACATCCACAAGACCAACCCGCGCATGATCGTGGCCTCGGTCAAGGGTTTTGGCCCCGGCCCCTACGAGGACTGCAAGGTCTACGAGAACATCGCCCAGTGCGCCGGCGGCTCGGCGTCGACCACCGGCTTCCGCGACGGTCCGCCGCTCGTCACCGGCGCGCAGATCGGCGACTCGGGCACCGGTCTGCACCTTGCACTCGGCATCGTCACCGCGCTCTTCCAGCGTAGCCGCACAGGCCGCGGCCAGAAGGTGCTCGCCGCCATGCAGGATGGCGTGCTCAACCTCTGCCGCGTCAAGCTGCGCGACCAGCAGCGCCTGGCGCACGGCCCGCTTAAGGAATACAGCCAGTTCGGCGAGAACGTGCCGTTCGGCGACGCCACCCCGCGCGCGGGCAACGACTCGGGCGGCGGCCAGCCGGGCTGGATCTTGAAGTGCAAGGGCTGGGAGACCGATCCCAACGCCTACATCTACTTCATCACCCAGGCGCCGGTGTGGGAGAATATCTGCGATCTCATCGGTAAGCCGGAATGGAAGACCGATCCGGACTACGCCACGCCGCCGGCACGGCTGCCGCGCCTGCGCCATATCTTCAACACCATCGAGGACTGGACCACCACCATGACCAAGTTCGAGGTCATGGAGAAGTGCAACGCGTTCGACATCCCGGTCGGCCCGATCCTGTCGATGAAGGAGATCGCTGAAGAGCCGGCGCTGCGCGCGACCGGAACCGTGGTCGAGGTCGATCACCCGACCCGCGGCAAGTACCTGACGGTCGGCAACCCGATCAAGCTCAGCGACTCGATCTCCGAGGTGAAGCGCTCGCCGCTTTTGGGCGAGCACACCGACGAAATCCTCAGCGCCGTGCTCAAGCTGTCGGCGAAGGACATCGCCGAGATCAAGGCCTCCGGCGCGCTGTCGCCGCCGGAGAAGAAGGAAAAGGCGGCGTAATTTCTTCTTTCTCCACCTCCCCCTTGCGGGGGAGGTCGGCGAGCGAAGCTCGCCGGGAGGGGGGTAAGCGGCCGGCTCCGTGCTTGCAGCTACCCCCATCCCTAACCCTTCCCCACAAGGGGGGAGGGGACAGTCATAAGTTTCAGGGAGACTTCACATGCGTATCGTCGTTCACGGACAGCAGGCGTTCGGTAAAGCCGTGCTGGAAGCGCTGCTCAAGCGCGGTGACGAGGTCATCGCCGTCTACGTGGCGCCGGAAAAGGAAGGCGCCAAGGCCGACCCGTTGAAGGAAGCGGCGATCGCCGCCGGGCTGCCGGTGCACCAGCCCTCGTCCTACAAGGATCCGAAGGTCTGGGAAGAGTTCAAGGCGCTAAAGCCGGACCTCCAGGTCATGGCCTTCGTCACGCTGTTCGTGCCGGAGGAATTCCTCAACATTCCGACCTATGGCTCGATCCAGTACCACCCGTCTTTGCTGCCGGCCTACCGCGGCGCTTCGGCGATCAACTGGCCGATCATCCTGGGCGAAAAGGAAACCGGCCTCTCGATCTTCTGGCCCGACAACGGCCTCGATACCGGCGACATCCTCATTCAGAAGAAGACGCCGATCTCCGACACCGACACGCTCGGCACGGTCTATTTCGATCGTCTGTTCCCCATGGGCGTCGACGCCATGCTTGAGTCGGTCGACCTGGTGAAGGCCGGCAAGGCGCCGCGCATTAAGCAGGACGAGTCGAAAGCGACCTACGAAGGTCTCTGCCGCGCCGCCAACGCCAAGATCGACTGGGGCAAGTCCTGGCGTCAGATCGACCCGCTCATCCGTGGCTGCAATCCGGCGCCGGGTGCCTGGACGACGCTCGACGGTCAGACCATCAAGATCTTCGACGCCAAGCCGCTGCCGGCGAAGGTGCCGAAGGAGATCGGCGGCAAGCTCGGCGAAGTGGTCGCGGTCGAAGCCGACGGCATCAGCGTAGTCTGCGCCGACGGCCGCATGAAGATCACCCGCGTTCAGCCGCCCGAAGCCAAGAAGATCGACGCCGGCGAATGGGCAGCGTCAATCAATCTCGCCAAGGGCGCGAGGTTTACGTGAATCTCCACGCAGTCAATCCGGGGCGCCGCGCAGCGGCGAGCCCGGAATCCATACTCCGCAGCCGGGGTTATGGATTCCGGGCCCGCTCGCTCCGCTGACGTCTCGGAATGACAAGTTCATAATCCCCCCGCACATACTGGATCCCCGCCATGCCCGCATCCCAGCATCAGAATCCGAAGTCCGACATCGACATTGCCCAGGCCGCCAAGATGCGGCCGATCATGGAACTCGCCAAGGAGCGCCTCGGCATCGACGCCAAGAATCTGGAGCCCTACGGCCACTACAAGGCCAAGGTGTCGATGGACTACATAAAGTCGCTTGAGAGCAAGCCGAACGGCAAGATGATCCTGGTCACCGCCATCACGCCGACACCGGCGGGCGAGGGCAAGACCACCACCACCGTGGGCCTCACCGACGCGCTCAACTACATCGGCAAGAAGGCGATGCTGTGCCTGCGCGAGGCATCGCTCGGCCCTTGCTTCGGCGTCAAGGGTGGCGCCGCCGGCGGCGGCTACGCCCAGGTCGTGCCGATGGAAGACATCAACCTGCACTTCACCGGCGACTTCCACGCCATCACCTCGGCGCATAACCTGCTCGCCGCGCTGATCGACAACCACATCTACTGGGGCAACGCGCTCGGCATCGACCAGCGCCGCGTCGCCTGGCGCCGCGTCATGGACATGAACGACCGCGCGCTACGCGAAATTGTCTGCTCGCTCGGCGGCGTCGCCAACGGCTTCCCGCGCGAGGCCGGCTTCGACATCACGGTGGCGTCCGAAGTCATGGCGATCTTCTGCCTCGCCAAGGACCTCAACGACCTGCGCGAACGGCTCGGCAACATCATCGTGGCCTATACGCGCGAGCGCAAACCGATCCGCGCCAAGGAGCTCGACGCCAACGGCGCCATGGCCGCGCTCTTGAAGGACGCCATCGCGCCCAACATGGTGCAGACCCTGGAAGGCACTCCCGCCTTCATTCACGGCGGTCCCTTCGCCAACATCGCGCACGGCTGTAACTCGGTCTCGGCGACGACCGCCGCGCTCAAGCTCGCCGACTACGTGGTGACGGAGGCCGGCTTCGGTGCCGACCTCGGCGCCGAGAAGTTCCTCGACATCAAGTGCCGCAAGGCCGGTATCGCGCCGTCTTGCGTCGTGGTGGTCGCCACCATCCGCGCGCTCAAGATGCACGGCGGTGTCAAGAAGGACGACCTGAAGAAGGAAGACCTCAAGGCGCTGGAAGCCGGCATGGCCAATCTGCAGCGCCATATCGAGAACCTGAAGAAGTTCGGCCTGCCGGCGGTGGTTTCGATCAACCGCTTCTCGGCCGACACCGACGCGGAAATCGCGCTGGTCAAGGAGAAGTGCAAGGCGCTCGGCGTCGAGGCGCTGATGGCCGATCACTGGGCCATGGGCGGTGAGGGTGCTGCCGACGTCGCCAAGGCGGTGGTCAAGATCATCGACGAAGGCAAGGCCAAGCTGAAGTTCCTCTATCCCGACGAGATGCCGCTGTTCGAGAAGATCCGCACCATCGCCAAGGAGATTTACCGTGCCGATGACGCCACCGCGCCCAAGGCGGTGAAGGATCAGCTCGCTCAATGGGAAGAGATGGGCTACGGCAAGCTGCCGGTCTGCATCGCCAAGACGCAATACTCGTTCTCGACCAACGGCGACGCCAAGGGCGCGCCGACCGGCTTCGAGATCCCGGTGCGCGAGGTGCGGCTGTCGGCCGGCGCCGAGTTCGTGGTGGCGATCTGCGGTGACGTGATGACTATGCCGGGGCTGCCGCGGGTGCCGGCGGCGAACTCCATCGACGTCAACGACGAAGGCCGCATCGTCGGGCTGTTCTAGACCCGCGGCGGCGTCCCTGATGACCAAAGGGCCCGCCGGTTGGCGGGCCCTCTTTCGTTGCGAACCTTTACCGAATACCATCCCACGATGGAACTTTTCGGCGCCACCGCCATTGCCGTCGCGGCGCCGAAAGCCCATCCCCGCCACCGGCGCGAGAGGCCCACCATGATCTTCGACAGCATTCCCGTCGGCCGCGATCCGCCCAGGGATCTCAACGCGGTCATCGAAATCCCGTATGGCGGCGTGCCGGTCAAATACGAGTTCGACAAGACTTCGGGGGCGATCTACGTCGACCGCTTCCTGCACACCGCCATGTTCTATCCTGGCAATTACGGGTTCATCCCGCACACATTGTCTGAGGATGGCGATCCCTGCGACGTCATGGTGATCTCGCAGGCGCCGGTCGTGCCCGGCGCCATCATTCGCTGCCGGCCGGTGGGCGCGCTGCTGATGGAGGACGAGAGCGGCAAGGACGAAAAGGTGCTGGCGGTGCCGGTGGACAAGCTCCATCCCTATTACACGGGCGTTTCCAGCTACAAGGACCTGCCGACCGTGATGATCGAGCAGATCGCGCACTTCTTCCAGCACTACAAAGACCTGGAAAAGGGTAAGTGGGTGACCATCGTGCGCTGGGTCGATACGCAAGAAGCCGAAGAGCTGGTGCTGGCGGCGATCGAGCGCGCCAAAGCGGTGTGAAAGCGGCGTGGTGCCGCCCGGAGGCCATGCACTGCCGACTTTTCATTAAAATTTTAGACATTTTGTCCCGGGTCGTGGGAACTCCTTTTTCGCATCTTGTTGGTAGCGTGCTGCTGTTGTCGGTTTCCGGCAGCAGCGACGCTCAAGCGTAACTAAGTACGGGCGAAGCGGCTTGCCGGCGACCTCCCTGTTTCCTCCTTTGGCAAGTGTTCGCTCATGTCCGAAATTGACCCGACGCCCGCCGATCCGGCGGAGGTTCTGAACGCCTCGATTATCGACGAACTCATCAGTGCCGTCGAAGGCGGTGGCGCCAAACAACGCCAGAACATCCTCATGCGCATCACCGACCTGTTTGCGGCGGGTGCACGCAGCTATTCCCATGAGCAGGTCGCGCTGTTTGACGACGTGCTACAGCAGCTTTCGAAGGACATCGAGGTGCGCGCCCGCGCCCGCATGGCGCAGCGACTGTCCACGATCGAGAACGCGCCGCCCGCCTTGATCCGCAATCTCGCCTTCGATGACGAGATCGCCGTGGCGGCACCGGTTCTCGCCAATTCCATGCAGCTCTCCGACGCCGACCTGGTCGAAAACGCGCGCACCAAAAGTCAGAAGCATCTGCTTGCCATCACCCAGCGTCTGAAGCTGAGCGAGGCGGTCACTGACGTGCTAGTGGAGCGCGGTGACCGCGAGGTCGTGCGCAAGGTCGCGCGTAACCGCGGTGCGAGCTTTTCTCTCGCCGGTTACGACAAACTCACCACCCACGCGCGCTACGACCGCCGGCTGTCGCTGGCGCTCGCAGAGCGCACCGATATCCCGCGCCAGCACTTCCTAAAGCTGCTGGAGTGCGCCTCGGCTTCGGTGCGCGCTCGGCTCGAAGCGGCCAATCCGGAAATGGCCGAAGCGATCCGCCGCTCGGTCGACGACGTCGCCACCGCCATGCAGCATGGCGCGCGCGCGGCGTCCGAACTCCACAGCGCGGCCGAGCGCAAGGCGCGCCGCTTCAAGGCGCATCCGGTCACGGAAGGCAACGTGCATGCTCCGGCGCGCGCGCAGGAATTTGAAAAGGTCACGATCGCCCTGGCGCGGCTCGGACGCTTCCCGGTCGACTTGGTTGAGCGCGCGCTCCTCGACGAAGGCGCCGACATGGTGCTGATCCTGGCGCGTGCGGCAGGTTGCTCTTGGGCGACCGCCCGGGAACTGCTGCAAATGCAGGCCGCCGGCCGCCGCATGACCGAGCGCGACATGGCGCAGGCGCATAAGCGCTATACCGGGTTCAGTGTCGAGGTTGCGCGCAGCATCTTCGACTTCTACCGCCAGCGCATGAAGGAAGAGGCCGAAGCGCAGAAGGCGCAGGCGAAACGGACCGCGAAACCCGCCGATCCCGCGCGCTACACCGAGAGCGCGGCCTGACGGCAACGCCGGCGCCGCCGGCGCCATACGCCAAAAAGAAAACGCCGCCCCCGTGCGAACGGAGGCGGCGCTTCGTCTTTTGGTGTCAGGCGCTTAGTGGAACAGCAGCAGCGCCTTGGACAGCGTCTGCGATATGCCCCACAGCAGTGGAATGCCAACGAAGGCCCATGCGAGAAGAACCTTCATGTTGACGGCGCTGTTCTGATTGTTGTTGCTCATAACGTTACTCCTATGCGCCGGCCGGTTCGCTGACCGCGGCCACCTCGGCCTGGGCCTGTTCGGCTTCGTGATCGGGTTTCATGTGGAAGCGGTGATGCACCGCCTTGATCATGGCATTGCAGATGAGGCCGATGATCAGGAGGCCGGCCATGATGTACATGGTCGTGTTGTAGGCTTGCGCCTTCGGCACACCGTGCGTGATCTGGTACTGGCGGATGTAGTTCACCAGCACAGGCCCAAAGATGCCCGCCGCCGACCAGGCGGTGATCAGCCAGCCGTGGATGGCGCCGACGTAGCGCGTGCCGAACATGTCTTTGAGGTAGGCTGGCACGGTCGCGAAGCCGCCGCCGTACATCGAGATGATGATCACGAAGCACAGCACGTAGAGACCCACGCTGCCGATTTTGCCGGTGTGCGGCACCAGTGCGTAGAGCACCGTTCCGATAATGAAGAAGCAGAAGTAGGTATTCTTCCGCCCGATATAGTCGGAGGTCGATGCCCAGAAGAAGCGGCCCAGCATGTTGAATAGGCTGAGCACGCCAACGAAGCCGGCCGCCGCCGCCACGCTGACCTGGCCGGGGAACATCTCCTGGCTCATCGGCGAGGCTTGGCCGAGCACGCCTATGCCAGCGGTCACGTTCAAGCACAGCACCCACCAGATCAGCCAGAACTGCGGCGTCTTCAAAGCGTCGTAGACGTAGACGTCATTCTTGCTGATCAGCTTCTTCTCGACCACCGGCGGTGTGTAGCCCTCCGGCTTCCATCCCGGCGCCGGCACGCGCACGATGGCGGCGCCGACCCACATGAAGATGAGGTAGACGATGCCGAGGCCGATGAAGGCTTCGGCGACGCCGACATGGGTGGCGGTCGAGAACCGCGCCATCAGCCAGACCGACAGCGGCGAGGCGATCATGGCGCCGCCGCCGAAGCCCATGATGGCCATGCCGGTAGCGAGGCCGGGGCGGTCGGGGAACCATTTAATCAGGGTCGAGACCGGCGAAATGTAGCCGATGCCGAGACCGATGCCGCCGAAGAAACCGTAGCCGAGATAGATCAGCCACAGGCTATGGGAATAGGCGCCGATCGCCGAGATGAAGAAGCCGCCGGCCCAGCACAAGCCTGCGGTGAACATGGCGCGGCGCGGCCCGCCCTCCTCGACCCAGCGGCCGAACAGCGCCGCCGATACGCCGAGCACGAAAATGGCGATGGAGAAGATCCAGCCTAGATCGGTCAGCTTCCAGTCCTGCGGCGTCTGGTGCGTAATGCCGATCAGCTTGGTCATCGGCAGATTGAACACGCTCAGTGCGTAAGCCTGGCCGATGCACAGATGGATGCAAAGTGCAGCCGGCGGAACCATCCAACGGCTGAATCCCGGCTCCGCGACGGTTCGTTCGCGGTCCAGGATGGACAGAAAACTCATGGGCGTGCCCCTCCATAGGCCTTTGTTTCGTGTTCAGCTTTTGCCGAATCGCGCAAACTGACCGCAAATCCGGAGCCTGCAGACTGGGGTAGGCAAAAATTAAATCAACTAACGCAATTCAATGATGCGATAGCAAATTTCAATTACGCGATTGCGAGCGTCAATGAACGCATACTCGTTTTGATTTATAAGTGATTTTAGACAACCGTGTTGCGGCGCACTAAAAGCGCGTTTGATTACCGCAACTCAAGGTGCGTGTGGATATCTCAATCCGTCAACAACTTGGCCACGCGGCGCGCCTCAGCGACCAGTGCTGCGGTCAGCGGCGTCATCGGTTCACGCGCCGGCGCCACCAGGCCGACCGTATAGCTCGCCTGTGGCCCGACAATCGGAATCGCCCGCAGGACGTCGGTGAGACGTAGCGTTTCCGCCAGCCGTTCCGGCATCACGCTCGCCCAGCGCCCCGTTCGCACATGCGAATAGAGCAGGATCATCGAATCCGATTCCAGCATGATGTTGGGATTGCTGCCGGTGTCGCGAAGCAGATGCTCGATAATGCGCCGGTTTTGCATCTCGGGCGTCAGTAGGCAGAGCGGAACTTCGGCGACCTCTTTCCACGTCACGGTCTCGCGGTCGCCGAGCGGCCCGTCGGTCGCCACCAGCAGCCGGTAATGCTCGCGGTAGAGTGGTATCGCGGTCACGCGGCCGAGCGGCTCATTGTCGAGGTAGGTGAGCCCGGCGTCGATCTCGAGGTTTTCGAGTTCCGTCAGCACTTGCACCGATGTGCGCGAATAAACCGTAAACTGCACATTGGGATGGCGTGCGCGGTAGGGGGTGGTGAGCGACTCCACCATGGCTAATGCGGTTGGAATGGCGGCAAGCCGCAGCCGACCGGCGAGGCCGTGGCGCAGGGCGTGCACTTCCTCGCGCATGGCGCGAGCGTCGCCGACGATGCGGCGCGCCCAATCCAGCACCCGCTCTCCCTCAGCCGTGAAGCCCTGGAACCGTGAGCCGCGGTTGACCAGCAGCACACCGAACGTGTCCTCGAGCTGCTTCACGCCGGCGGAGAGGGTCGGCTGGGTCACGTTGCAGGCATCGGCGGCGCGGCCGAAATGTTTCTCGCGCGCCAGGGCCAACAGGAATTCTAGCTTATCGATCACGGATCGGGTCTCATGCCACGACGAGCGGGGGGACGATTCGACGGCTCGTGGGTTGGTCCAGTGGGCGGCCGTCGGGGGCCGAATGTCGGATTCTTAATAATTGAGAAATTGATAGATCGCCACTAGTTTTGATAGGATTTATCTATCGGGCCATCGAAGTCCGTCCCTTGTTTATCTTGATTTTACAGGCATTTTTGCGGTTTCGGAGGAGGCAGTATGAGCACGACGTTACAGGCCCCGCCTGCGGCACCGGACATCACCCGGGCTGGCCGACGCCGCCCGCCGCGTACCCCGAAGGGCCGGCAGATCGATCCGGTTGCGCTCGACGAGGTAAAGGCGCTGCTCATCGATCGCCCGCGCAAGCGCGATCTCCTGATCGAGCATCTGCACCTGATCCAGGATCATTACGGGCATCTCTCCAGCGCGCACCTCAATGCGCTCGCCTTTGAGATGAAGATGGCGCAGACCGAGGTCTACGAGGTTGCTACCTTCTATGCGCATTTCGACGTCGTGAAGGAAGGAGAAGCGGCGCCGCCAGCGATCACCGTGCGGGTGTGCGACTCGCTCTCCTGCGCCATGGCAGGAGCCGAGGATTTGCTTGCGAAGCTTCCAGGCATTCTCGGCAAGGATGTGCGCGTGGTGCGGGCGCCTTGCATGGGCGCCTGTGATCGCGCGCCGGTCGCGGCAGTTGGCCATGTGCAGACTTTCAAGGCGACGCCGGACAGCGTTACCGCGGCGGTGGCCGCCAAGCCTCATGCCCACGCCTGGAATCCGAAGAGCGATTTGGATGCTTACCGGAAGGAAGGCGGTTACGCGCTGCTGAAGGACTGCCTTGCTGGTAAGCGCAACCGCGACGATCTGATCAAGAGTGTCAGCGACGCCAACCTGCGTGGGCTCGGCGGCGCCGGCTTTCCGACCGGACGCAAATGGTCCCTGGTGCGTGCCGAACCCGCGCCGCGCTTGTTCGCGGTCAACTGCGACGAGGGCGAGCCCGGCACCTTTAAGGACCGTCATTACCTCGAGACCGATCCGCATCGCTTCATAGAGGGCATGCTGATCGCCGCCTGGGTGGTCGAGGCCGAGCAGACCTATCTCTATATCCGCGACGAATATCCGGAGTTGCGGTTGATGCTGGCCGACGAGATCGCCAAGGTGGAGAAGGCGGGGCTTTCTAAGCACACCAAGATCCACCTGCGGCGCGGCGCAGGCGCTTATATCTGTGGCGAAGAGTCGGCGATGATCGAATCGATCGAAGGCAAGCGCGGCTTGCCGCGCCATCGCCCACCTTACGTGGCGCAGGTCGGGCTGTTCGGCCGCCCGACCCTGGAGCAGAACGTCGAGACGCTGTTCTGGGTGCGCGACATCGTCGAGAAGGGCGCGGAGTGGTTCATCAGCCACGGCCGCCGCGACCGCAACGGCTTCCGCAGCTATTCGGTGTCCGGCCGTGTCAAGAAGCCGGGCGTCAAGCTCGCGCCCGCCGGCATCACGATGCAGGAGTTGATCGACGAACATTGCGGCGGCATGGCCGACGGCCACACCTTCAAGGCCTACCTGCCGGGGGGCGCCTCGGGTGGAATTTTGCCGGCGTCGATGGCCGACATCCCCCTGGACTTCGGCATGTTGGAAAAGCACGGCTCCTTCGTCGGCTCGCACGCGGTTGTCATTCTGTCGGACAAGGACGACATCAAGGCTGTAGCGCTCAACCTGATGAAGTTCTTCGAGGATGAAAGTTGCGGCCAATGCACGCCCTGCCGCGTCGGCACCGAGAAGGCTGTGAAGCTGATGGAGCAGGGGCCGTGGAACACCGACCTGCTGACCGAGTTGGCGGCGGCCATGCGCGATGCTTCAATTTGCGGGCTCGGCCAAGCCGCGCCAAATCCGCTGATGAGCGTTTTGAAATTCTTCCCCGACGAGCTCAAGAAGCCGTTGGTGAAATGGTGATGGCGAGGAGACTGCCATGAGCACCGACAAGCAAGCGAAGACCTTTTTCATCGACGATCGTGAGATCGACATCCGCGAGGGTGAAACCATCTTCCGCGCGGCGCGGCGGCTCGATATCAAGCTGCCGCACCTGTGTTACAGCCCGCAGCCCGGCTACCGGCCCGACGGTAACTGTCGCGTCTGCATGGTCGAGATCGAGGGTGAGCGGACGCTCGCCGCGAGCTGCATCCGCACGCCGGCCCCCGGCATGAAGGTGAAGACGCAGACCGATCGCGCCAAGACCGCGCGCAAGATGGTGGCCGAGTTGCTGGTTACCGATCAGCCGGAGCCCGAGGTCGCACACGACCCGATGTCGGAGTTCTGGAAGACGGTGAAGCGCCAGGGCGTGGAGCAGAGCCGCTTTCCCCAGCGCGAGCGTATTGTCATGCCGGCGCCCGACCGCAGCCATCCGGCCATGGCGGTTAATCTGGACGCCTGCATTCAGTGCAATCTCTGCGTCCGCGCCTGCCGCGAAGTGCAGGTCAACGACGTCATCGGCATGGCCGGGCGCGGCCACACCGAAAAGATCGTGTTCGATTTCGACGACCCCATGGGTGCTTCCACCTGTGTCGCCTGCGGCGAGTGCGTGCAGGCCTGCCCGACCGGCGCGCTGATGCCGTCAAGCATGGTCGACAGCAACAACGTCTATCTCGGCGCGCCCGACCGCACGGTCGACAGCGTCTGTCCGTATTGCGGCGTTGGCTGTCAGCTGACCTACCAGATCAAGAGCGATGAACTCGTCGCCGTCACCGGCCGTAACGGGCCGGCGAACGAGAATCGCCTGTGTGTTAAGGGCCGTTTCGGCTTCGATTACGTACATAATCCGGCGCGCTTGACGCAGCCGATGATCCGTAAGGAAGGCGTGCCGAAAGTACCGCACGAGGTCATCGACCCGATGAACCCGTGGACGCATTTCCGCCCCGCGACTTGGGACGAGGCGCTCGATAAGGCGGCCGCGGGCTTGAAGACGATCCGCGACCGCGACGGCTCGAACGCGCTTGCGGGGTTCGGCTCGGCCAAGGGCTCGAACGAAGAAGCCTATCTGTTCCAGAAGCTGGTGCGCGCTGGCTTCGGTACCAACAACGTCGACCACTGCACGCGGCTTTGCCACGCGTCGTCCGTCGCCGCGCTGATGGAAGGTGTCGGCTCCGGCGCCGTGTCCGCCTCGTTCAACGAGGTCAAGAACTCCGACGTCATCATCGTCATCGGCGCCAACCCGACCGAGAACCATCCGGTCGCCGCCACCTATTTCAAGCAGGCGGCCAAGCGCGGCGCCAAGCTGGTGGTGATGGACCCGCGCGGGCAGGCGCTCAAGCGCCATGCCTGGCGGATGATGCAGTTCAAGAACGGCGCCGACGTCGCCATGCTCAACGCCATGTTGAACGTGATCGTCACCGAGAAACTATACGACCAGCAGTATATCGAGACGTATGTCGAAGGCTTCGGCCCGTTCGCCGAGAACGTGAAGGACTTCACGCCCGAGGAGATGGCGCCGATCTGCGGCGTTCCGGCCGACACGCTGCGCGAGGTCGCGCGCACCTACGCCCGCGCCAAGAGCGCCATCATCTTCTGGGGCATGGGCGTGTCGCAGCACACCCACGGCACCGACAACGCCCGCTGCCTGATCGCGCTCGCGCTCATCACCGGCCAGATAGGCCGTCCCGGCACGGGGCTGCATCCGCTGCGCGGCCAGAACAACGTGCAGGGCGCGTCCGACGCCGGCCTGATCCCGATGTTCTTCCCGGACTACAAGTCGGTCGAAGCGCCGGAGCAACTCGCCAAGTATGAGAATGCCTGGGGTACCAAGCTCGACACCAAGAAGGGTCTGACCGTGGTCGAGATCATGGACGCGATCCATGACGGCCAGATCAAGGGCATGTACATCATGGGTGAAAACCCGGCGATGTCCGATCCCGACCTCAACCACGCGCGCCAGGCCTTGGCGCACCTCGAGCATCTGGTTGTGCAGGACCTGTTCCTCACCGAGACGGCGGTCTACGCCGACGTGGTGCTGCCGGCTTCGGCCTGGCCGGAAAAGGACGGCACCGTCACCAACACCAATCGCCAGGTGCAGATGGGCCGCGCCGCGCTGCCGCTGCCGGGATTGGCCAAGCTCGACTGGTGGATCACGCAGGAGATCGCGCGCCGCATGGGGCTCGACTGGAACTACCAGAGCCCGGCCGAGATCTACACCGAGATGGCGTCGTTGATGCCGTCGCTCGACAACATCAGCTGGGAGCGGGTCGCGCGCGAGAGTGCGGTGACCTATCCCTGCGATGCGCCCGATCAGCCCGGCCACGACGTGGTGTTTGACAAAGGCTTCCCGCGTCCAGGCGGGTTCGGCAAGCTGGTGGCGGCGAAGCTGCTACCGCCCAACGAGACGCCCGATCACGAATACCCGTTCATCCTCACCACCGGCCGTATGCTCGAGCATTGGCACACCGGCGCCATGACCCGCCGCGCGAGCGTGCTCGACGCGCTCGAGCCGGGGCCGACGGCGGCGCTTTCGCGCGGCACAATCGGCAAACTCGGCATAAAGCCCGGCGACATGGTGCGGGTTTCGACGCGGCGCGGGGTGGTCGAGCTCGCGTCCCGCCAGGACGATGCCGTGCCGGACGGTGTCGTGTTTATCCCCTTCGCCTTCTTCGAGGCGGCGGCCAACCGGCTCACGAATCCGGCGCTCGATCCGTTCGGCAAGATCCCCGAGTTCAAATTCTGCGCTGCGCGGGTGGAGAAGATGGAGCCGCAGCAGGAGGCGGCGGAGTAGCGCTTGGACGATAGGCGCGGCGCACCTGCTGTGCGCCGGCTTGCCCGCTATGATCGCGGGCCGCGGCCGCCTATTCCTTGATATACGGCTCGACCGGCCCGTGGATCTTCATGGTCAGCGGATTGCCGCGGCGGTCCTTGGTGTTGCCGACCGTCACGCGGATCCAGCCCTCGCTCACGCAATATTCTTCGACGTTGGTGCGTTCCTGGCCCTTGAAGCGGATGCCGATGCCCCGCTCCAGCAGGGCGGCATCGTAATAGGGGCTGGCCGGATCGTTGCAGAGCCGGTCGGGCAGGGTCGCGGGCGTGTCAGGCTTTTCGTCGGTCATGGCGCTGCTTTTAGCAGCGCCGCGCGCCGCCGCAAGGGCGAACATCGCGCCGATGCGGGTCCCAAAAAAGCAAACCCCCGCGCCGGGGCGCGGGGGCTCGCAATCTTTCGAGGCCGGAGCCGTTCTGCCCTAGCGCTTGCGGAAGTGCAGGATACCCCAGTTGAGATAGCCCTTGTCGGCGGCGTCGACCCAGTTCTGCAAGCCGACCAGCATGCGGTCGACGTAGTCCTTGGAGGCGACCTTGACCATCTCGTCGTAGCGCGCCTGCAGCTCCACCTTCACGCGGGCGTAGTGATTGCGCAACTGATCGGGCATCGGCCGGACGTCGATCAGTTCGAGGCCGTGACGCGCCGCCGCGGTACGGTAGAACTTCACCGAGCCGAGCGAGCTCAGGTGGATGCGGTCGTAGACCGGCTGCAGCACGCCCTCCGGGCAATCGTCCGCCTGCATCGGGTCGGTGAACACGAACTCGCCGCCCGGCTTGAGCACGCGCGCCACTTCGGCGATGACCTGATCACGGTCGCCGCTGTGCAGGATGGCGTCCTGCGACCAGGCGAGATCGAGGCTGGCATCCTTCAGCGGGATGTCCTCGAAATTGCCGTGCTTGACGTCGATCAGCTTATCGAGACCGGCGGCCGTATTGGCCTTGCGGTTGCGCGTATTCTCCACCTCGCTGATGTTGAGGCAGGTGACGTGGCAGCCGAAGCGCTTGGCGAGGTAGCGCGCCGCGCCCCCGAAGCCGGACCCGAGATCGACCACGCGTGCGTTCTTGCGTAGCGCGCCGCCGACGACCGAATCCGCCATCGCTTCGACAGTGCGGCGGCTGGCTTCGCCAATCGAATCCTTGTCCGAGCGGTAGAGACCGATGTGGATGTCCTCGCCGCCCCAGATGTGGAAGTAGAATTCGTCGGCGTCCTTGCTGTCGTAGTAGGACTCCGCGACGTTGCCGACGCTCTGGCCTGCTGACGACGCGCTTCCGTTCTCGCCGTCTTCTTCGGCCTCGTGCTTGTAGGCGGCATGGATGAAGAAATCCGGGTCGTGCTCGGCGTAGGTCTCGTGGAAGTCGCCGTAGGTGCGCACGGTCTGGAAGCCGGCCTCCGCCAGCAGGCGGCGCACGTAGTTCTTGCGCAGCGGGAACATGTTGAGGTGGAAGACCGAGCCGTCAGGGAAGCTGTACCGGAAGCGCGCGAGCGAATCGTCCATGTGCTCTGGCTCGGCCACGACCTGGTCGCCGCAATAGTAGTACTTGTGCTTGCTGTCGAAGCCGACGTCGAGAATGGCATCGTAGTTGCGCTGATCGAGGATCAGCATGCCGTCGTGGCGCAGCGCGGCGTAGAATTCCGCAAGGACGCGCCGGCGGTCCAACTCGTCATGCAGATGCGTGAACGAGTTGCCGAGGCAGATGATCGCGTCGTACTTGCCGAGAATCGCGCGGTTGAGCCAGCGCCAGTCGGCCTGCACCGTCTTCAGGATGAGGCCGCGCCGCTTGGCGTTTTCGAATGCCTTGGCCAGCATCTCGGCGCTGCCGTCGACGCTGGTGACGTCGAAGCCGGCCTGCAGCAGTTGCACCGAATGAAAGCCGGTGCCGGTCGAAACGTCGAGAATGCGGTGCTTGCCGGCCGCCTTCAGCGCCTGAATGAAGAAGCCGCCTTCGCTCTCCGCGCGCGCGTCCCAGTCGATCAACTCATCCCATTTATCGACGAACGATTCGACGTATTCCTGCTTGTAGTGTCCCGTTTCGCGGATCTCGAGAGGACGTTCGCCGAAGTCCTGCGGAGCGGGTCGGCCTGAGGATCGGGCAGTCTGGGGCGCATGCGCATACGACATGAATATCCCTTCCGTGTTCTTGATGTCGCGAAATGACGAAGCTGCGCCGAAAGCGCGGCCGCCACGACTTTTGTCGCCACGACTTTTGATGAGTGTAATGCTGCGCATCATAGAGCATTGCGCCGAGATTGTTAGCCCTCAAAGCGCGAATATCGATTTTCATTACGCATCGATATCGTGATTGCGTCACATGGTCGCTGTTTCGAAAATGAAGCGCGAAAAACTTTCCAAAACGGCGCTAAATGTGCGCGGACATAGGCGGAACATTTGCGCCTGTGAATTATCGCGCCGCATCACGGTATTGAAGCACGTACCGCGGCATTTTCGACGATGTCGAACGCACGTCTCAGTGAAGTGTCGGCGCGTCGTCGTCGATGACACGAAGCTCGAGCTGCTCGATGAGATCACGCCGCATGGCTTCGCTCGCGGCGAGCGCGTCTTCGGTCTGCTGCCATGTCGTTGAATTGGAGCCGGCGAGTACAACGCCGCCGATGAGAGCGGCGAGTGACGCGAACAACAGTGCGGGCACGAAGGGCACCAGCCCAACGACCGTCAACACCAGCCATGCCGCGCCGGCGCCTATTCCGATCTTGGCCGCAAGCGCGATCTTGCGGCAACGCGCCATCGCGTCATGCAGTATCTCGATACGATCTTCGATGCGCCCGATGTCGGCGGGCGTTGCGGAGCGTTCCATGACGCGACACTAGCCTGGATAGCGGAGCGGCGGAATTGGCGGCCGCGCGTCCGTGGGCCTCGCCGGGGCACAGCGCGGAGTTGACGGGCGTCGGCCCAAAATCGCCGGTGCCGGGGAGGGCTTGACCTTGCTGCGGTGGGGCGCTTTCACTGCAACCTGCGTCCCCCGTCAGAAGAGGCT
Organism: uncultured Pseudomonadota bacterium; assembly: GCA_963773225.1. Taxonomy (GTDB): domain Bacteria; phylum Pseudomonadota; class Alphaproteobacteria; order Rhizobiales; family Xanthobacteraceae; genus Pseudolabrys. The sequence continues at coordinate 328,614 of CAVZAO010000012.1, read as the reverse complement.
GTCTTTCATGTCGCTCGCGGCTTCCGAACCCGCCTCCCGCGCCGTACCCGGCGGGGCCCTGCGCCACGACTGGACCCGCGAGGAGGTGCGGGCCCTGTTCGCATTGCCCTTCACGGAGCTTGTTTTTCGTGCGGCCGAGGCGCACCGCGTCCATTTCGATCCGACCGAGGTGCAGATCTCGACCTTGCTATCGATCAAGACCGGCGGCTGCCCGGAGGATTGCGCTTATTGCCCGCAGGCTGCGCAATACGACACCGGCGTGAAGGCCGAAAAGCTGATGAGCCTCGACGCGGTGCTGAGCGAGGCGCGCGCGGCCAAGGCAGCGGGCGCACAACGCTTCTGCATGGGCGCCGCCTGGCGAAGCCCCAAGGACCGCGATCTCGATCAGGTCTGCGCCATGGTCGAGGGCGTCAAGGCGCTCGGGCTCGAGACCTGCGTGACGCTCGGTATGCTGGAGGCGGCGCAGGCCAAGCGGCTGAAGGGCGCCGGCCTCGACTATTACAACCACAACCTCGACACTTCGCCCGAATATTACGGCGAGATCATCACCACGCGCACCTACCGGGACCGGCTCGACACGCTCGAACACGTCCGCGAGGCTGGCATTAATGTGTGTTGCGGCGGCATCGTCGGCATGGGCGAGCAGGAGGAAGATCGCGTCGGCATGATCGCGACGCTTGCCTCCATGCCGGTGCATCCGGAAAGCGTGCCGATCAACATGCTGATGCAGGTGGAAGGCACGCCGCTTGCCGGCGGTGCGCCGATCGACCCGCTCGATTTCGTGCGCACGATCGCGGTGGCGCGCATCACCATGCCGGGCTCGGTGGTGCGGCTGTCGGCCGGCCGCGAAAACATGACGCAAGAGGCGCAGGCGCTTTGTTTTCTCGCCGGCGCCAATTCGATTTTCTACGGCCCGAAACTTCTCACGACGCGCAACCCAGGCCGCGATCGAGACATGGCGTTACTCGACAAGCTCGGCATGCGTCCGATGGAATGAGGCTTACGGTGATTCCGGGCCCGCGCCTGCGGCGGGTGCCGGAATGACAATCCTCCGCTCACGCGAAGCTGCGCACCAGCGCCAGACCGCCGAACAGGCCGATGAGCCCCGCCGCGACCGACACGACGACGTAAAGCGCCGCCATCCCCACCTGGCCGCGCTCGTAGAGAAACGCGGTGTCGAGCGAGAAGGTCGAGAAGGTGGTGAAGCCGCCGAGCATTCCGGTCGTCAGGAACAGCCGCCAGTGCTGCGAGGGTCCGCCCTCGAAGGCGAACCAGGCCGCCATCAGCCCCATCACCAATGAGCCGAGCACGTTCACCGTCAGCGTGCCGTAGGGGAAGTGAGTGCCGAGCAACCGCGAAGCGCCGAGGTTCACCCCATGGCGAAGCGCGGCGCCGAGGCCGCCACCGAGAAACACGAACAGATAACCCATCTTCCAAATCCCCTGATGTTGCAGACGGCAAAAGCCGCCCTGCGGCGGAGAGGCCTCCTACCGCCGATGCCGCAATCGGCCGCCGGCAGCGGGGCGCGGGGGAACCCCACGCCTGAGCCTCCGGCGGAATCATGCGCAAACGTTACGCGGTAGGAGTCATCAGCCCGGAACTGAGTGATTTGGGCGGTTATCGGGGGACCCCATCCCCATCGGCCGGCAAATTATGGCCGGGCCCGAATTGGGTCAACTGGCCGCCTGGTCTCCCCCAAGCACAGCACTTTCCGTCCTTGACAGGCCCGCATGGTGGGATTAGAGAGCGAACGTTCATTCGCTTTATGCTGCAGCGCACTTCGGGGGTGACATGCGCCGCGCCAATGCCCAGCTGCAATCCGACCGCCGCACCGAGATCCTCGACGCGGCCGAGCGCTGTTTCGCGCGCGCCGGCTTTCACGGCGCCTCCATGCAGGAGATTTGCGCCGAAGCCGGCATGAGCCCGGGCAACCTCTACCGCTATTTCCGCTCCAAAGAGGATCTGATCGCCGGCATCTCCGAGCGCAATCGTGCCGAAGCCGCGTCGAGCTTTGCCGCGGTGGGGGAGGCGGCGTCCTTCTTCGACGGACTTGCCGAGCTCGGCCGCCACCATCTGGTCGACCGCAGCGAAAGCGAGATCGCGCTCTGTGCCGAGATCATGACCGAGAGCCGGCGCAACCCGGCAATCGCGCAGCTTTACCAGGACATCGAACGCGACATCAAAGGCCGCATGGCCGAGATGCTGCGGCTGGCCGTTGAGCGCGGCGAAATCCGCGCCGATCTCGACATCGACTCCGTCGCCTCCCTGCTGCTGGTGCTTGGTGACGGCATGTCGTGGCGCCGCGCGGTAGCGCCTGACTTCGACGCCGAGCGCGTACTGCCGATGATCCTGAAGATGGTCCACTGCCTGCTCACCAAGCCGGACGACACAGCGGCCGAGAACCCGTCATGAAAGCAAGCCGTATCACCGCCATCGGGCTGGTCGCTGCCGCGGCCGCCTGGATCCTCTCAGGGCAGTTGCTGCCGCAGGAGCGCGCCGACAGCGAGGCCGCCATCCGTCCGCCAGCGCAGAAGGCGGCCGCCCCGTTCCGTGTCTCGGTCGCGACCGCGCGCGTCGAACAGCGCAGCCCGGTGCTGACGCTCTCGGGCCGCACCGAGGCCGACCACAAGGTCATGGTCACCGCGCGTGCCGGCGGCGTGCTCACCAAGCTGAACGTCAAGCGCGGCCAGCACGTGAAGAAGGGCGAGATCATCGCCGTTCTCTCCGACGAGGCGCGCGAGGCGCAGGTGCAGCAGGCAAAAGCCTTGCTGGCCCAGCGCAAGGCCGAGCTCGACGCCAAGCGTACGCTGATCGAAAAGGGCTCGCTGCCGCGGCTCGACCTGGTCAACCTCGAAGCGCAGTACAAAGGCGCGCAAGCGGCGGTCGCGACCGCCGAAGCCGAATACGACCGCGGTATCGTGCGGGCGCCCTGGGCCGGCGTCATCACCGACGTTCCCGCCGAAGTTGGCGGCGCGGCGTTTTCCATGGCCGGCAAGCAGATCGCCGAGCTGGTCTCGCTCGATCCCATGCTGGCGGTGGTCGAGGTCTCCGAGCGCAAGCTCGCCGGCATCCGGGTCGGCGAGCGCGCCGAGGTGCGGCTAATCACCGGGCGCGCCGTGATGGGACACGTGCGCTACGTGTCCAAGGTGGCGAGCCCGACCACGCGCACCTACCGGGTCGAGGTCGAGATCGCCAATCCCGACGGCACGATTCCCGACGGCATCACCGCCGAGGTGTCGCTCAAGCTCGAGCCGGTGGCGGCAGCGAAATTGCCGCGCTCGGCGCTGACCATCTCGTCGGCCGGCGATATCGGCGTGCGCGTGATCGGCGCGCGCGACGCGGTGAAGTTCGTGCCCGTCAAGCTGGTCGAGGACCGCCGCAGCACCATGTGGGTGTCGGGCGTCGCCGACGGCGCGAGCGTGATCGTGCGCGGGCAGGACTTCGTGCGCGAGGGCCAGATCGTGGCACCGGTCGCCGTCGACAGCAAAGAGGCCGCGCGCTAGCCCGCCCCGGCTACGCGCCATCGCCTTGGATTTGAGCTCATGTCCCGTCTGATCAATTTCGCGATCGAGCACGCGCGGCTGACGCTGGCCACGCTCGCCTTCCTGCTGGTTGCCGGCCTCGTCGCCTACCAGACCATCCCCAAGGAGGCCGAGCCCGACGTCAAGGTGCCGATCATCTACGTCCAGCTCAGCGAGCGCGGCATCAGCCCGGAGGATGCCGAGCGCCTGCTGCTGCGGCCGGTCGAGACGCAGTTGAAGCAGGTCGGCAACGTCAAGGAGATGCGCGCCACCGCTTACGAGGGCGGCGGCTACGTGCTGCTCGAGTTCGAAGCGGGTTTCAATTCCGACGCCGCGCTCGCCGACGTGCGCGCCAAGGTCGACGAGGCCAAGCACGACCTGCCCAAGGACGCCGACGAACCGGCGGTGAAGGAGGTCAATCTTTCGCTCTATCCGGTGCTGGTGGTGACGCTCTCCGGCGAGATGCCCGAGCGCTCATTGCTGCATGTCGCGCGCTCGGCCAAGGACGCCATCGAGCAGGTGCCGGGCGTGTTGTCGGCGGAGTTGCGGGGCGCCCGCGACGAGGCCGTCGAAATCACCGCCGAGCCGATGCTCATGAAGAGCTACGGCATCTCGCTCGACCAGCTCATCGCGGTGACGCAGGCCTCCAACAGCCTGATCGCGGCCGGCGCGCTGGAAGGCCAGAGCGGCCGCTTCGCGGTCAAGGTGCCGGGCCTGATCGAACAACCCCAGGACATGCTGAAGATCCCGGTGGCTTCCACCGCCGGCGCGACGGTGACGCTCGGCGACGTCGCCACCGTGCGGCCGACCTTCAAGGACGCGACCTCGATCACGCGCGTCAACGGCAAGCCGGCGATGACCATTGAGGTGTCGAAGCGCACCGGCGCCAACCTGATCGAGACCGTCGACGGCGTGAAGAAGCTGGTCGCGCGCTTACAGAAAACGTGGCCGCAGGGGGTGCAGGTCGGCTACACCCAGGACAAGTCCAAGCTGATCCGGCAGATGCTGTCGGACCTGCAGAACTCGGTCGCCACCGGCGTGCTGCTGGTGGTGGTCATTATCCTGTTCGCGCTCGGCTTCCGCGCCTCGCTCTTCATCGGCATCGCCATTCCGGCCTCGTTCCTGGCGGGCGTCTTGGGGCTTTCGCTAGCCGGGTTGACGATCAACATCGTGGTGCTGTTCTCGCTCATCCTCGCCGTCGGCATGCTGGTGGACGACGCCATCATCGTGTCCGAATACGCCGAGCGCCGCATGGCGGAGGGAGTGCCGCCAAAGGCCGCTTACGCGCAGGCCGCGCAGCGCATGTCCGGACCGGTGATCGCGGCGACCTTGACCCGTATCGCCGCCTTCTCGCCGCTCTTGTTCTGGCCGGGCATCGTCGGCCAATTCATGAAGTACATGCCGATCACCCTGATCGCGACCCTGTCGGCGTCGCTGGTGGTGGCGCTGTTCTTCACGCCCACGCTGGGCGCGCTGCTCGGGCGCGCGGCGCCGGTGGCGCATGACGACCGTGCCTCGGAAAGCGGGCTCTATATGCGCACCGTGAAAGCCGCGCTGCGCCGCCCCGGCAAGACGATGGTGCTCGCCGCCGTCATGCTGGTGGGCGTGGTCGTGGCCTACGGCAAGCTCAACCACGGCGTCGAGTTCTTCCCCGCTGTCGAGCCCGATTACGGCCAGGTGATCGTGCACGCGCGCGGCAATCTTTCGCTCACCGAGAAGGACAACGCGGTGCGCCAGGTCGAGAAGGTCGTGCTGGCGACCAAGGGCCTGAAGACCGTCTACACCCGCGTCGGCGAGCAGCCGCGCGGCTCGACCGACATTTCGGAAGACACCATCGGGGTCATCCAATACGAGTTCGCCAACTGGCAGACGCGCAAGCCCGCTCATGCCATCATGGACGAAATCCGCAAGCGAACGCATGACATCCCCGGCATCCTGGTCGAGGTGACGGCGCCGCGCGCCGGTCCGCCGACCGGCAAGCCGGTGCAGGTGCAGCTCTCCGCCATCGACCCCGCGAACCTGCCGGCGGCGGCCAAGAAGGTTGCGGGCATCCTGTCGAAGATGCCGGCGATCCGCGATCTCGATGACGGCCTTCCGCTGCCGGGCATCGATTGGAAGATCGAGGTCGACAAGGCCGAGGCCGCCAAATACGGCGCCAACATCAGTACGGTCGGCAACGCGGTGCAGCTCGTCACCAACGGCGTCAAGGTCACGGAATATCGCCCGACCGATTCCGACAAGGCGGTCGATATTATCGTGCGCTTCCCGAAGGACCGGCGCAGCCTCGACCAGCTCGATGAGCTCAGGGTGCAGACCAAGTCCGGCTACGTGCCAATCGGCAATTTCGTGCACCGGGTGCCGGCGCACCGCGTCGGCTATATCAACCGCGTCAACGCCCACCGGGTGATCACGGTCGCCGCCAACATCGCCGACGGCGTGCAGAGCGCGGCGTTGCAGAAGGAGATCACCGAGAAGCTCGACAAGACCGACCTCGGCCCCGGAGTCACGTTCAAGCTCAAGGGCGAGGACGAGGAGCGCGCCAAGGCCGGCGCCTTCCTGTCGAAGGCCTTCGGTGCGGCGCTGTTCTTGATTTTCGCCATCCTGCTGGCGCAGTTCAACCGCTTCACCTCGGTGGCGCTGGTGCTGACGGCGGTATTGCTGTCGACCGTCGGCGTGCTGCTTGGGCTGATGATCATGGGTCAGCCGTTCGGCGTGGTGATGACCGGCATCGGCATCATCGCCAATGCCGGCGTGATCGTGAACAACAACATCGTCTTGATCGACACCTACGACCGGCTCAGACGCGAGGGGCAGGGCGCCTACGAGGCGATCATCGAGACCTGCCGCGAGCGCGCGCGCCCGGTGCTGCTGACGGCGGTGACCGCGATCCTGGGCGTGCTGCCGATCGCCTTTGGCATCAATGTCGATTTCATCGACCGCGCCATCACCCATGGCGCGCCGGCGACGCAGTGGTGGATCAGCCTGTCGACCGCCATCGTGTTCGGTCTCGGCTTCGCCACCGTGCTGACGCTGATCCTGACGCCGGCGGCGCTCATGGGTATCGCCAACATGGCGGCCTGGCGTGAACGCCGGCGCGAACGCTGGCGCGAGCGCCGGGCCGCGGCGCGCGCGGCCAAGGCGGGCGCCTGAGCTGGCGCGCCGGCGAAGCGGCTAAAGCTCGATTTTCGAGTAGATGGTGACGTCGAGGCCGACCTGGCTGTTCGACAGCGTCACTCCCGTGGTGAGCACTTCGCCGCCGCGCAGCTTGCCGCTCTCGAACGCCGAGCGGATGACGCGCTCCAGCTCACGCTGAGCGCTGAAGCTGACGTTCTTGAGAAACTGGCCGATAGCGGCCTTGACGTTCTCGTCGTCCATTATTCAATCTATAGAAGTGTTAGATAATTATTCAATCTTAGAGTGCGTTCGTGGTTAATCCGGCACGCGCGTCCGTTAGCGATAACGGGCGAATAGGCTGGCCGCATGCAGCCAATGGTGGAATCATAAGTGGTCGCTCAACCAAGGCGACAAGCGAGTGATCGCAGGGACACCAGGGAGAAAGCCGTGAACTACTTTTCTCAGCCGAAGGGCGCGCGTGACCTGAATACGAAGGAAGCTGTAGTCGAAACGCCCCGCCCCGAAGCGGGCACGGCGAAGCCGAAGCAGGAGACACTTTCCACATTCGGCGCCGGCATGCTGATCACCGGCGACGTGGTTTGCACCGGTGCGCTGCAGATCTTCGGCCGCATCACCGGCGAGATTCATGCCGGCAAGGTCATCGTCTGCGACGGTGCCAAGGTCGAAGGCAAGATCAGGGCGCAGGATGTCGTCATCCAGGGCGAATTCATCGGCACCGTGCATGCCAACAGCGTCAAGCTGCAGAGCTCCGCCAAGGTCGACGGTGAGATCTTCAACAAGCAGCTCGCCATCGAGCAGAATGCGCTGTTCGAGGGCGTGTCGCGCCGGCTCGAGCGTCCGATCGAGCCGCCGTCCGCCGATCAGGTGAGCGGGGCCAAGGCGGCTCTTGCCGATCATACGGGGCTGACGCCGCGGCATGACGATCCGATGATGCTCGCCCGGCCGGCCATCAATCCGGTTCCGCTGTCGGAAGTGTCGATCTGAAGCCTGTCTTCCCCTCGTCCGCGCGCTTGCGGGGAGAGGTAAGACTAGCCGGTAAGTCCTGTCGTCTAATGCATCACGGCATTCGCGCGCGGCATCACCGCGCCCGGATGCCGTATCACGTTGCCGGCCAGCTTGTGCGCGGCTTCGACCGCTTCGGCGGGTTCGCGGCCCGCGAGGCGCGCCGCCAGGAAGCCGGCGTTGAAGGCGTCCCCCGCCGCGGTCGCGTCGACCGGCACCACCACGTCCGGCACCGGCACCGGTAGGCTGCGCCCATCCGCCGCCACCAGCGCGCTGTTCGGCCCGTTCTTCACGACGATCTCGGTCACGCCGAAGGCCTGCAGCCGCTCGACCGTCGCCTCCGGGCTTGGGTCGCCCCACAGCACCGCCTCGTCGTCATAGGCCGGCAACACGATGTCCACGCGCTTGAGGGCCTCGGCGAACACCATGCGTGTGCGTGAGAGGTCGCCCTTCCAGCCGCGCGGGCGGAAGTTCGGGTCGAAGGCAATGCGCGCGCCCTTCTCGCGCGCCAGTTCCACCGCCGCCAGCAGGCGCCCGACGCCGATATTGGAATAGAGCGAGAGCGTGATGCCGGTGAAATAGACGAGTTGGGCGGCGGCGAGGCTTTCGGCGATGCGGCTCCATTGCGGCAGCTCGAACAGCTCGCGCGCGGGGGCCTGACCTCCCCAGGAATCGACGCGTGCGCGGTGCTGTGCTGCTTGCGGCTCGTTGCCGATCAGCGTCAGGCCGGGCAGGCGGCCGGGGCAGCGCAGCAGCAGCTCGGTGGCGACGCCTTCAGCCTGTGCCAGCGCGACGATGGTGTCGGAATAGGGATCGTCACCGAGGGCGCTGGCGAAAGCCGTCGGCAAGCCGGCGCGCGCGAGATAGATCGCGGTGTTGAAGGTGTCGCCGCCGCATTGCAGGCTGAAGCGGCCGTCGGCGCCGCGTGCCAGCGCGATGCCCGCCTCGCCGATGCAGATACTGCGTTTCGGATCAGCCATCGAAACTCGTTAACACGGACCGGCGCGGGCTGGCGAGCGCGGCGAAATAGCCGAGCGCGCTCAAGGTGGCGATGCAAAAGCTCACCGGCCAGTCGGTGTAATAGGCGATCACGAGCCCGCCCCAGGCTTCGATCAGCGCCAGGATCGCGGCGAGGGCGAGCCCGCGCCAGAGGCCGCCGGTCAGCCGTTGCGCCGCCGCCGGCGGTCCGACCATGAGCGTGAACACCAGCAGCACGCCGACGATCTGCGCGGCGGCCGCCACCGCCAGTGCCACGATGGCGAGGAATACGGTGGAGACGAAACGCAGCGGCACGCCTTTGGCTTCGGCGAGTTCCGGTTGCAGGCTGGCGAAGATCAGCGGCCGCATGATCGCGGCGAGCGCGAGAAGCGTCACCGCAGCGAGGCCGGCGAGGATCGCGATCGTCGCGTGATCGACCGCCAGCACATTGCCGAACAGCAGTGCCGTCGCCTGGCTGGCGAACGCGGTGTGGTAATGCATGAACAGCAGGCCGAAGCCGAGCGCCAGCGCCAGCACCACGCCGATGGCCACGTCGCGGCTGCTGATGCGCTCGCTCATCAGGCCCATCACGATGCCGGCCAGCAGCGAAAAGCCGATCAGCCCCCAGATGGCGCCGAGCCCGATCAGCCCGGCGCCGGTCGCGCCGGCAAAGCCGACATGCGAGAGCGCGTGGCCGGCAAACGTCTGCCCGCGCATCACCAGGAAATAGCCGGTCAGGCCCGCCACCACCGCCACGATGCCGGCGGCCACGAAGGCATTGCGCATGAATTCAAAGGCGAACATGTCAGTGGCCATGCCCATGCCCATGCCCGTGCTCGTCGCATTGCTCGGTATGTTCCATGTCGCGCCCGCGCGACATCACGAAGATATGCCCTTCCGCGCGCACGACGTGGATGTCGGTTCCGTAGAGCCGCGACAGGACCGGCCCGGTAATGACTTCGTCGACGGTGCCGAGCGCGGCCTGGCCGCTGCCGAGATAGAGCACGCGGTCAAGCGTGCCGATGAGCTGGTTAAGTTCGTGCGCGCTGAACAGGACGGTGATGCGGCGCTCGCGGCACACCCGGCGCACGGTCTCGATCGCCACTTCCTGATGGCGGGCGTCGAGGCTGATGAGCGGCTCGTCCAGCAGCAGGAGCCGCGGCGAGCCGATCAGCGCCTGCGCCAGTAAGAGCCGCTGGCGCTCGCCGCCGGACATGTCGCTCAACGAACGCTCGGCGAGCTCGCGGGCGCCGACCAGCGCGAGCGTGTCGTCGATCATGGCGCGCTCGGCCCGGGAGATCGAGGGCAGGCCCCAGCGCTCGCCGTTGAGCGAGGAGGCCAGGAAATCGCGCCCGCGCACCTGCAGGTCCGGCAGCACCGTGCGAATTTGTGGAAGATAGCCGATTTCTGCATTGCCGCTGCGCGGGGCCTCGCCGAACACCTGCAGGCTGCCGCCGCTCGGCGGCAGCAGGCCGAGGAGCGCGCGCATAAGCGTGGTCTTGCCGGCGCCGTTGGGGCCGAGCACGCCGATAAACTCGCCGGGCCGGATGGTGAAGCTCACGTCGTTCAGCACGGCGCGATGGCCGAGCCGCAGCGTGACGTGGTCGAGCTCGACGGCGTTCATTCCCGCGATTCCGTCAGCGCGTTCTCGAGCGTGTCGAGTTCGCCGAGCATCCAGGCCGAGAACGAAACGTCATTCGGCATGGTTTCGGTGACGGGCACCACCGGCACCTTGGCTTTCTTCCCGATGGCGATGAGGCGGTCGGTCAGCTTGTCCGAGACCTGCTTGTTATAGATCAGCGCCCGCACCTTGTGCTGCTTGAGGTCGTCCTCGAAGGCGGCGAGGTCGCGCGCGCTCGGCTCGGTGTCGTTCATCACGGCGGTCTGGAAGCGCGTGTTGCGCATGGTGAGGCCGAGCGCCGCCGCCATGTAGCCGAACACCGGCTCGGTTGCGGTCACCGGCATACCCTTGAACTTCGCGCGCATGGCGGCGACTCGCGTGTCGATGCGCGCGAGCGATGTCAGCGTGTCGTTGAGACGGCGTGTATAGTCGGGGGCGTGATCCGGATCCGCTTTGGCGAGCGCGGCGGCGAGCGCACGCGCCACCTTCGGCATGGTGGGGGGGGCGTACCACAGATGCGGGTTGTCGCCGGGCTTGTGGCCGGTGAGGGAGGCGGCGTCGATGACCACGCGGTCGGCGCGCGGCGAGGCCTTCAGCAGCTTGTCCATCCACGGGTCGTAATCGGCGCCGTTGACGATGACAATCTGCGCCTCGGCGATCTGCCGCGCCACCGCCGGCGAGGCCTCGAACAGATGCGGATCCTGCTCCGGGTTGTTGAGGATGCTGGTGACCGTCACTTGCAGGCCGCCGATACGGTGGGCAATGGCGCCGTAGAAGTTCTCTGCCGCCACCAGCTTGACTGGCCCGGCTTCGGCGCGTGCGGCCGGGGCATGCGCCGTCCCCCATGCCGAGATCAACGCAAAGCCGAGCGAAACGACCCGCAGAATGGCCAATGCGGGCCTGTTTGGCTTCTTCATGACGGGATTTTCCTCACGCGACGTTCGAAAGGCACGAATGATAGTAATATTATAACATTACATTGACAAGGGCTTCGGCCCGGTCCCGGACCCGCCAACCAGAGGCGATGTTACGAGAACACGTAGGCCATCAGGATCACGAAGCCGGTGATCGCGATCATGGCATGCAGGCCGATGAGCGTCGTATTCGGCGTACGCCGGCGCATACGCGCGGCCCACAGCCCGCCGCCGAACAGCGCCGCCACCACGAACAACGTGGCGGCGATGCTGCCGAACGCCGCGGTGCCCTGTCCGACGCCGTGCGGCGGTCCCTGCAGCGCCAGCAGCAGCAGGCCGAAGCCGCCTAGTGCCGCCAGCGCATGCAGCGCCGCCAGCGGCCAGGGTGGCAGCGTCTTGGGCGTGGGCGGCGTCTCGGCCTTGGTCGTCTCCGCCCGACTGCTCGCATTGGAAAAATGCATGACGGCGAGCAGGGCGCCGACGAGAACGGCGACCAGGAGAACGTAGAAAGCGGCATTAAGCATGGTGGCGCGACTGAGCGTGAGGAAAGACGGTGCCCCGCGCCCTTCCTAGCAGATCGCCACGCCCCGTGCGCAAGGCCCCGGTCCGAGGCAGCCGCCGCGCCTCAGCGCGTGAGCACGATGAAGCCGGTGGAGGAATCCATCTCGTCGCTCGGCCGATTGTCCGACACGATCAGCGAGGAACCGGGTTTCATCAGCGCGGCAATCGCTTCGATCGCCGCCGCCGGCAGCGTGATGCGCGCGAGCGCCGCGCTGGCGCTCACCGAGGAAGCTTGAGCTGGCGCGGTCGCCTCGTCCTTGTCGTGGCGATGGCGGCCGCGCCCGTGGTGGCGCGAATGGTAGCCGCTCGGGATCGAGATGGCGGTCCAGCGCATCGCCGTGCCGCCGTCAGCGGGGCCCATGGCGGTATAGATGTGGGTGCCGATCGGCTGGTCCGGATCGGCGATGGTCACCGGCATGTCGAACAGCGCATGGAAGCCCTGGCGCACGAACAAGCGCTTCTGCTTGCGGCTGACGAACACCGCCACCGGCTCGTTCGATCGCTGGCGGGCGTCGGCCGGCGCATGGGTGGGCAAGGGGATGGTCCCCGTCGTCGACGCCGGCCGTTCCGGCGTGGGCTCGCCGCCGGCAGCAGCGTCGCCGGACGTTTCGCTGATGGTCTTGATGAAGGTCGACGAGCGTGCAGCCAGGCTGACGGCGTCACGACCGGTTGCGTTCGCTGCGACAGGTGCCGCCTTGTCCACCGGCGTGCTGAGGGTGAGCAGCTTCGGGCTCGCAATCGCGACCGGCGCCACCGCATCGCGGGTCACCACCACGCGCGTGCCGACCTTGGTGGTGTGGAACAGATGGATGGCGAAGTCCGCCGGCAGACGGATGCAGCCATGGGATGCCGGATAGCCCGGCCGCGGTCCGGCATGCAACGCGATGCCCGACCAGGTGATGCGCTGCATGTAGGGCATGGGCGCGCCGCTATAGATGTTCGAGCGATGCCAGCGCGCCTTCGACAAGACGCTGAACACGCCCATCGGCGTCGGATGATCGGGCCGGCCCGTGGAAATGCCGGCGCGCGCGGTCAAACCATCACGGCCGTAAAGCGCGACCTGCTGCCTGGCGATCGAAATGACGATCTCGTAGGGGCCCTTAATCTTGGTCTTGTCGGCCGGCCAGGCGCGCGCGGTGTCGTGGTGCGCGCGGGCGCGGTTGCGCGCGTGGTGATGCATGTGCGGCCGATGCCGATGCCACTGACGCGGCCGCCAATCGTATCGCTGGTAGAAGCCGCCGGGACGCCAAGGCGCAAAGTAGGGGTCGAAGCGTTGTGCGGCCGCCGGCACGGTCGACGCCAGCACCAGCGCAAACCCGGCGGCGAATGCCGGTATTGCAGCCAAACGCCTGCACAATTTCGGCAACGACGCGCCTCTCGAACAATTGAGTCCCGGAGCCATCCTAGCGGATGCGCGTCCTAGGTGAAGACGCAAAGTCGTATCGCGTCGATCATCACTTCGTGTCCGGTACGCCTATGCGCGTCGGGATTTGAGGTATAATACAACGGTCCCGTCATTCGACGGATCGACCTTTTGCGGAGCACGGCATCCATGTCACATCAGCCGATGTGCTCCCGGCACCCAGCAACACAGGCAAAGCAAACAATGCCACGGGATTTCACCGCCATGAAGAAGCTGCTGGCCGCCGGTACCGTCCTCGCCGCGCTGGCTTTGCCGGCCGCTGCGCGCGCGCAGGGCGGCGTTCCGGGCGGGGCCGTCAACGGTTACGACAAGGGCGACAAGATCGCCGGTCCCATCGGCGGCGTCATCGGCGCGGCGGTGGGTGGCGTCGTCGGCGGCGTGGTTGGGGGCGTTGCTGGGGTGCTCGGCGTCCCGCAGCCCGGTGCGGCAGACGAGGCGCCGCCACCGCGCCGGCGCTATCATCGTTGGCACCGCGAGCGCTGAGCGCGGTCAAAGATTGCGCACGGACCAACCATGCTCACGGAAGCGGCGCTGAAGAGCTATCTCGTCGAGCTGCCGTCCGGGCACATCTTCGACCTGCCTTATGCGCAGTTCGCCCAGCTTTTCCCGCCCGGCGAGCCGGACGCGGGCGCGCGGGCAAAGCTCGGCGCGCTGGCCGAGGTCTGTGCCTGCGAACTCGTCAACGTGGCGGACGAGGAACGCTACGAATTGATCCGGCGGTGACGGCTGAACGGCCGGCGCCAATGGGACGCTTCGTCACGCGCCTGTTACAGGGAGTGCCTTGCAAGGTACCGCAAGGCTCAGCAATATGCGCGCGAACGATCGCGGGGCACCATGACAAACCATTTCAAATCCAAGCTTCTTGAAGAGCGTTTTGGCCTCGCGCGCGGCGCACGCGTGCTGTTGCTCTGTCTGCCGCTGGCGCTCGCCGGCTGTGCCGGCGGCGGCTACGGCTACATGCGCGACCACGGTTACGTCGTGCCGGCGGTCGACACCACCACCGTCGACAGCGACCTGTTGCGCCACGAGGTCGATTGGAAGGGCCACGAGAAGCCCGGCACGATCGTCGTCAACATCTCCAAGCGCCGGCTCTATCTGGTGCAGAAGGGCCACCGCGCCATCAGCTACGGCGTCGGCGTCGCCCGCACCTCGGCCACCAACTTCCGCGGCGACGCCGTCATCGGCCGCAAGGAGAAATGGCCGCACTGGACGCCGACCGCCAACATGATGGCGGCGATTCCGCTCTACCGTCACTACGCCGGCGGCATGAAGGGCGGCCCCGACAACCCGCTCGGGCCGCGCGCGCTCTATCTCTACCGCAACGGCCACGACACCTATTTCCGCCTGCACGGCACCACCGAGCCGCAGACCATCGGCCACGCCGTGTCGTCCGGCTGCATCCGGCTGTTCAACCAGGACATCATCGATCTCTACAACCGCGTGCACGTCGGCACGCCGGTGAAGGTCATCCAGGGCTGAGGCCCGCCGGCAGTTCCGGGGCGCCCCTATTTCTCTTGCTGGGGCGGCTGTGATAACGAATGCCGCCGACAGCGAACAGGGGATGCAATGTCCAAACAGGCGATGCGCGAGGAGGCCGAACGCCTCATTCGGGAGGCGATGGAGCGCAAGTCCGTCACCGTGACGGAAGGCGAGACCCGCATCGACACCCATTGCGGCAAATGCGGCGCGCTCAACAAGATCAAGGCGCCGCGCGGCCAGGCGCGGGTCGAGTACACCTGCAAGGAGTGCGGGCACAAGCAGCGGGCGCTGTGAGCCCGCGCCTCCCGCTCCGGCGGGGTGCCTAGGCGACTGTGCGGCCTGGAAAATTCGCCGTGACCGGCCCGGCCGGGCCGGCTTTGTACTCCCGGCCCGGATTGCCTATATGACGGGGCGAACGGAGACCCCGCAATGACCGATACCGCCCCTGCCGCCACCGCCCCCGCTGCCGCGACCGACAAGATCCCCGTCACCGTGCTCACGGGCTATCTGGGCGCCGGCAAGACCACGCTCCTGAACCGCATCCTGTCGGAGCCGCACGGCAAGAAATACGCCGTCATCGTCAATGAGTTCGGCGAGATCGGCATCGACAACGACCTCGTGGTGAACGCCGACGAGGAAGTGTTCGAGATGAACAACGGCTGCATCTGCTGCACCGTGCGCGGCGACCTCGTGCGCATCATTCAAGGCCTGATGCGACGCAAGGGCAAGTTCGACGCCATCATCGTCGAGACCACGGGCCTCGCCGATCCGGCGCCGGTGGCGCAGACCTTTTTCATGGACGAGAACGTCGGCGCCAAGGCCAAATTGGATGCGGTGGTCACCGTCGCCGATGCGAAATGGCTCAAGGACCGGCTCAAAGATGCGCCCGAGGCCAAGAACCAGATCGCCTTCGCCGACGTCATCCTACTCAACAAGACCGATCTGGTTTCGCCCGCCGAGCTCGAGGAAGTCGAAGCCCGCATCCGCGGCATCAACCCTTACGCCAAACTGCACCGCACCCAGCGTTCGCAGATCGCGCTCGACGAGGTGCTCGGCCGCAACGCCTTCGACCTCGACCGCATTCTCGACATCGAGCCGGACTTCCTCACCGCCGATGATCACGACCACGATCATGATCACCACCATCACGATCATGACCACGGGCACGATCACCACCACCATCACGGCGGCCTCAAGCACTACCACGACGAGGACATGCAGTCGGTTTCGCTCAATACCGACAAGCCGCTCGATCCCGACAAGTTCTTTCCCTGGATCCAGGAGCTGGTGGCGGTCGACGGCCCCAACATCCTGCGTTCCAAGGGCATCCTGGCGTTCAAGGACGACCCTGAGCGCTTCGTGTTCCAGGGCGTGCACATGATCCTCGACGGCGACCACCAGCGCGCGTGGAAAGCGGACGAGGACCGCGTCAGCCGCATCGTCTTCATCGGCCGCGACCTGCCGGAAGAGAAAATCCGCACGGGTTTTGAAAGCTGCATTGCGTGAGGTGACAACGCTCGACGCGACATGCTCACTTCCCCTCTCCCACAAGGGGAGCGGGTAAACCGCGGCAACGCCAGCCAAACCAACGAGACCGCGCGTATGTCAGACACTGCCGTCCCGCTTCCCTCCCTCGCCGAGCGCGTGCGTGCCATCGACGCCGGCGGTGAGACCATCGTCGGCGCACATTTCCTGAGCGACACGCCGGTGTTCGTGCTGGGCGAAGAAGCATTGCTGTTCGCGCCGCGCGACGATGAGCCCCGCCGGGTCGCCGTGCATGAGGGCGGTATTCTGGCGAGCGTGAGCGACAAAGAACGCATCGTCACCGGTGGCGACGATGGCCAAGTGGTCGCCACCACCGCCGACGGCAACCACGAGACCATCGCCACCGACGCGAAGATGCGCTGGATCGACCAGGTGGCGCTGGCGCCCGACGGCTCGGTCGCCTGGTCGGCGGGCAAAACCGCCTTCGTGAAGACCAAAAAGGGCGAGGAGCGTTCGTTCGACGCGCCCTCGACGGTGGCGGGCCTCGTCTTCCTGCCCAAAGGTTTCCGGCTGGCGATCGCGCACTACAATGGCGCCACGCTTTGGTTTCCCAATGCGCCGGGCGCCGAGCCGCAGCGGCTCGAATGGAAGGGCTCGCACCTCGGGGTCACGGTGAGCCCGGACGGGCGCTTCCTCATCACCACCATGCAGGAGCCGCAGTTGCACGGCTGGCGCATCGCCGACGGTCAGCACATGCGCATGTCCGGCTATTCGGCGCGCGTGCGCTCGCTGTCGTGGAGCGCGGGCGGCGATTACCTCGCCACCTCGGGCTCCGAGCAGCTCATCATGTGGCCGTTCGACGGCAAGAACGGCCCCATGGGCCGGCAGCCGACCATGTTGGCCCAGGATGCATCGCGCGTTTCGGCGGTCGCCTGCCATCCCAAGCAGCCGGTGGTCGCGGTCGGCTATGCCGACGGCAAGGTGCTGCTGGTGCGGGTCGAGGACGGCGCCCTCATCCTGGTAAGCGAGGCTGCCGGCGATCCGGTGAGTGCCCTTTGCTGGGCCGTTGATGGTCAGACGCTCTGCTTCGGTACCGAAGGCGGTAAGGGCGGCGCGCTGACGTTCTGATTGCGGCTTTATTACGCAACCGTAATTCGGCCGCCGTTCATCTTGGCGCGGCTACGGTTTGCCATGATTGCATGGAACCGTGCGCCGTTCCGCACGTTCGCGTGCGCGCTATCGATGAACAACCGGCATGACCCCATGACCCAACAATCTCTGCTCCGCCGCCTGCTGCTGGCTTCGCTGGTGGGCTGTGCGCTCGCATTTACCGCTGTCGCGACGCCGATCGTCCTCGGCGCGTTGACCCCGGCGCAAGCTCAGGTTTCCGCCGAATTCCGAGCCGCGCTCGATCCGTATGGCGCCTGGGTGCGTCATCCGCGTTGGGGCGAAGTCTGGGTGCCCGACGACGTGCCGCCCGACTGGCGCCCCTATACCTACGGCCACTGGATCTACACCGACGACTGGGGCTGGTACTGGATTTCCGACGAGCAGGAAGAAGACTGGGGCTGGATCACCTATCACTACGGCCGCTGGGGGCACGACCGTCGCCTCGGCTGGTTCTGGATCCCCGGCAACGAATGGGGCCCGGCCTGGGTCGATTGGCGCCGTGGCGATGACTATGTCGGCTGGGCGCCGCTACCGCCGGACGACACGTATTACGAATACGACGACGAGCCGACATATTGGGTGTTCCTGCGGCCGCGCTACATGCTGGCGCTGCGTCTGCACCGCTATTTCGTGCCGCCGGCCCGCACGACGATCATCATCCGCAACACGGTGGTGATCAACCGCACCATCGTTGTCGAGCACCAGCGAAACGGCCGCGCGCGCATTGCGGTCAATGCCGGCATCTCGCCGGCGATCGTGGCGGCTGCGCGCCGCAGCGCGGTGCCGACCTTCCGGGTGAACCCGACCGTGCTGCCGGGAACGCGCAACGTCGCGGGCGCAGCGGTGGTCCGGCCGCAGGACTTGAAGCGTTCACGGCCCGGCCAACGTCAACTGGCGCCGCGCGTCGCGCAGACGAGCACCACCGTGCAGCCGGCGACCAGCGTTCCCAAGCCGCGGCCGCTCGGCAAGAACGAACGCGGCCGCCTCGGCTCGCATCCGCCGCGCGCCGCGCAAGGCGCGATCTTGGTGCCGAACCCGGCGCCGCCCGCCGCTACGCCGCAGCAGCAGCAGAAAGTCGCGCCGTCTCCGACGGCGCCGCGGACGGCTCCGCCGCCGGCGCCCCGCGTGACGGCGCCGCCGGTCAAGCCGACGCCGCGGGTCGTGCCGCCGCCGCAAGCCAAGCCAGAGTCAAAACCGCAGCCGCGGGTCGAGCCCAAGCGGCCGCCGGTCACGCATCCGCCGGCTGCCCGTCCGGCACCACCGCCAAACGCGCGGCCGGCGCCGCCTCAGGCGGTTCGCCCGGCCCCGCCGCCACAGATCAAGGTGCAGCGGCCGCCACCGCCGCACGCGCCGCCGCCGCCGCGTGTGCAGCCGCTGCACGTGCAGCCGCCGAAGCCGCCGGCGCATCCGGTGGCGCCGCATCCGGTGCAACCGCCTCAGGCGCACCGGCCGCCACCGGCGCAGAAGCCTGCAGCGCCGCCGGCCCATAAGCCGCCGCCGAAGCCGGGCGAGAAGGAACAGGATAATAAGCGGTAAGGGCGCCCGCTGACGCGGAGCCGGGCAATCGGCGTCGAACGCGTTGCCGCACGTCGTATCCCTCCCCCTTCGCGGGGGAGGGATGACGCGGCTTCAGCGCACCAGCACGTTCTTGAACTGCCAGGGATCGCGCTTGTCGATGTCTTCCTTGAACAGGCCCGGCCGGCCGGTGAGCGGCGTCCAGTCGGTGTATTGCCCGATCACAGGCCCCAGATAGGGCATCTGCACTTCGAGGCAGCGCTTGTAGTCCATCTCGTCGGCTTCCACGATGCCTTCGTTCGGGTTCTCCAGCGCCCACACCATGCCGGCGAGTACGGCCGACGTCACCTGCAGGCCGGTGGCGTTCTGATAGGGCGCGATCTCGCGCGTCTCGTCGATCGAGAGCTGCGAGCCGTACCAGTAGGCGTTCTTCTTGTGGCCGTAGAGCAGCACGCCGAGTTCGTCGATGCCGTCGACGATGTCGTGCTCGTCGAGGATGTAGATCTCGTCCTGGCGCTTGCCGGCCTGGCCGAATAGTTCGTGCAGCGACAGCACCGCGTCGTTGCACGGATGATAGGCGTAATGGCAGGTCGGCCGGTACGTGACCTTGCGGCCCTCGCGCAGGGTGAAGTAGTCGGAAATCGAGATCGACTCGTTGTGCGTGACGAGGAAGCCGTATTGCGCGTTCGGCGTCGGCGTCCACGAGCGCACGCGCGTATTGGCGCCCGGTTGCTCCAGATAGATCGCGGCCTGGCAGCCGGTCTTGTGCTTGTGGCCGTTCTTCGGCAGCCATTTCTCGTGCGTGCCCCAGCCGAGCTCGGCCGGCTGCATGCCTTCCGACAGGAAGCCTTCCACCGACCAGGTGTTGACGAACACGTTCGGCGGCTTCGGATTCTTGGCGCGCTGGGTGTCGCGCTCGGCGATGTGGATGCCCTTGACGCCGACTTTCTTGGCGAGCCGCGCCCAGTCCTCGCGCGTCTTCGGCTCTTTGTATTTGAGCTTGAGGTCGTCGGCGATGTTGATCAGCCCCTGCTTGACGAACCAGGACACCATGCCTGGGTTGGCGCCGCAGCAGGACACCGCGGTGGTGCTGCCGGCTTTCCGCTTGCGCTTGGCGGCCAGGGTCTTTTCGCGCAGGGCGTAGTTCGAGCGCGCCTCCGGCCCGAGCTTTCTGTCGAAATAGAAGCCGGCCCAGGGCTCGTTGACGGTGTCGATGTAGAGCGCGCCGAGCTCGCTGCACAGCTCCATGATCTCGACCGAGGAGGTGTCGACCGACAGGTTTACGCAGAAGCCCTGGCCGCCGCCCTCGGTCAGCAGCGGCGGCAGCAGCTTGCGGAAATTCTCTTTTGTCACCGCCTCATGGATGAAGCGGATGCCGCGATCGTCGAGGATCTTGCGGTCCCGATCGTCGGGGTCGATGACCACGAAGCGCGACTTGTCGTAGGTGAAGTGACGCTCGATCAGGGGCAGGGTGCCTTTGCCGATCGACCCGAAGCCGATCATTACGATGGGGCCGTCAATACGGCCATGCACGGGCCAATCGGTCATTCTCTCAATCTCCTCCAGGGAAGCAGCCGACGATGTCCGGGTGATAGCCGGGTCGTGTGACAAACGAAAGGGACGCCGGCCGAATCGGGCGCGGCATCCCCATTTTGCGCGATGATCAGGCCGCGTGCGCCGGCAGGCCGAGCGGGAGCAGCGCCGGAGCGACGATCTCGACGCCGGCCGGGCGCAGGATACCGCTTGCGCCGTCGAGCGCGCCCTTGGTGAGTTCGCACGCCAGCAGCCGGTCGCGTTCGAATGGGCCGGGCATGGCGAGCGTACCGGTCTTGGCGTTGGTGAAGCCGAAGCGGCCGTAATAGGGCGCGTCGCCGACCAGGATCACGGCGCCGTGGCCGCGCCGCTTGGCCTCGCTGACTGCACGGCGCACCAAGGCGGCGCCGATGCCGGCGCCGCGCCGGTCGGCGGCGACCGCGACGGGCCCGAGCAGTAAGGCCTCGGCGCCGTCGCAGGCGACGTGCCACAGCCGCGCGGTGCCGACCACGCGCTTGCGCTCGCTGGCGATAAGAGACAGCCCATCGGCCGGTAGCCGGCCCTCGCGCAGCCGCTCGGAGGCCTTGCGGTAACGGGCATCGCCGAAGGCCTCGTCGAGCAGCGCCTCGCGCGCCTGAATGTCGGTCAGCTTCTCGTGCCGGATGGTGACCATGTCAGTCCGTTCCTTCCTCGAACCGTCACGCTGAGGCGCGCGCCGCGAGAGCGGCGAGCCTCGAAGGGCGACAGCCCGGGCCGTGGCCGTGCGTCCTTCGAGGCCAGCGCTGCGCGCGGGCCCGTCAGGATGACGGCAAGAGTTCAGCGAATGGGGAAAGGGGAGGCGGTGCGTCCGCCTCCCGGCGTGTTCAGATGCGGCCCGATCGCGGAGCGATCAGATGTGGTACGTCTTCAGCGGCGGGAAGCCGTTGAACGCCACCGACGCGTAGGTCGCGGTGTAGGCGCCCGTGCCCTCGATCAGCACCTTGTCGCCGATCTCCAGGCTGACCGGCAGCAAGTAGGGGTCGTGCTCGTACATCACGTCCGCCGAATCGCAGGTCGGCCCGGCCAGCACGCACGGGGCCATCTCGTCGCCGTCGCGCGGGGTGCGCAGCGGATAACGGATCGCCTCGTCCATGGTCTCGGCGAGACCGCCGAACTTGC
This sequence comes from uncultured Pseudomonadota bacterium, assembly GCA_963773225.1. Classification (GTDB taxonomy): domain Bacteria; phylum Pseudomonadota; class Alphaproteobacteria; order Rhizobiales; family Xanthobacteraceae; genus Pseudolabrys. The sequence goes on along the minus strand of CAVZAO010000012.1, from coordinate 307,119 downwards.
CGATGTCGAGATAGACCCAGCGCACGTCGTCCTCGTCGCTCTTCTTAGAGACGAGCACGACCTCGCTCTCGATGATGCCGGCGTTGCCGACCATGCCGCGGCCCGGCTCGATGATGGTCTCCGGGATGCGGTTGCCGAAGTGCTTGCGCAGCGCCTTGAAGATGGCATTGCCGTAGGTCTTCACCGTCGGCACGTTCTTCACGTACTTGGTCGGGAAGCCGCCGCCGAGGTTGACCATGGCGAGGTTCATGCCGCGCTCGCCGCACTCCTTGAAGACCGCCGCCGCCGAGGCGAGCGCGCGGTCCCAGGCATGCTGGTTGCGCTGCTGGGAGCCGACGTGGAACGAGACGCCGTGCGGCTCGAGGCCCTGGCGCAGCGCATGCTCGAGCACGTCGACCGCCATCGCCGGCTCGCAGCCGAACTTGCGCGACAGCGGCCATTCGGCGCCGGCGCAGTCCGACAGGATGCGGCAGAACACCTTGGAGCCCGGCGCGACGCGCGCGATCTTGTCGACCTCGGCCTGGCAGTCGACCGCATAAAGACGGATGCCCAGCGCGAAGGCGCGTGCGATGTCGCGCTCCTTCTTGATGGTGTTGCCGTAGGAGATGCGGTCGGGCGTGGCGCCGGCCGCGAGCGCCATCTCGATCTCGGCGACCGAGGCGGTGTCGAAGCAGGAGCCGAGCTTAGCGAGCAGCGCCAGAACCTCGGGCGCCGGGTTGGCCTTCACCGCGTAGAACACGCGGGTGTCCGGCAGAGCCTTGGCGAAGGCGGTATAGTTGTCGCGCACGACATCGAGATCGACGACGAGGCAGGGCCCGTCCTCGGTGCGGTTGCGCAGGAATTCGCGGATGCGCTCGGTCATGGCGCTACCCCCGTTGGCTAAAGGGGCTTTCGCATAGCCCCAAGGATGATGCGGCCTTTGCAGAGTCTCGCGGCGACACGCTTTGGGGACGCGCCGGCGCTGGCACTCTCAAGAGCCGCCCATGCTGCCTAGGTGAGGAAGGGGATCGCCCTGTCCGCACGGCCGGCAATGATGAGCAAGCCTCTTCGGTGAGCCGGGTTTGGAAGCCGGCAGAGACCAAGGAAGCCCGATCGTCGTTGCTTTAAGCCGCGTCCCCTGCTGAGAGCAGGCTGTGCTGGTTTCGCCTCCAGCTGCCGGTCTGATGTATTGGAGATGAGGTCACTGACCTTTCTCTACAGGCGGCTGTCCGGCCTCTTGTCCGGACGCCCACCGACCGACACACGGCCACAGGCACGTGCGAAATTGGGCAAACGTGCAAATAGGGAGTTTTCACCCGCTACGCAAGCGAATTAGTTCGATCGCGGTGAAATCTTGCTTAATTTTTTTGTGATCTGCCGAGCGCGCCTTGGTCTACGGCGCGCTCGTGTCGTTCAGGCGCGCGCGGTGAAGGGCTCGATCTTGTGGGCCGAGCGCACGAACTGCACCATGATGGCCACGCCGCACACCATGAAGAAGATGTCGAGCGCACGCGCGCCGATGCCGCCGAGCCCGAACAAGGTGGCGAGCGCCCAGCTTGCAGCGAAAGCCGCGCCGAACACCTCGGCGCCGATCAGGATGGTGACGCTGAGGACGGTCAACACATGCAGCCAGACGACCTTGCGCGGGCCCCGCGCCGAGCTTGGGCTCGCCACCGCTTGCGCCGCGGGCGCCGCCACCGCTGCGGTCGGCTCAGGCGTCGTCTCGGGCGCCGCGGCGGGCGTTGCCGGCTTGCCCTTGGGCTTTGATTTCGAACGCGATTTCGCCATCTCTCGGATCCTGTTAGGCGGCCGCAATGTCCCTGAAACAGGCTCTTGAATCAAGCCCATAACAAGGCGACCGGTTCCGCTCATCCTTCCTTGCTCTTTAACTGGCGCAGCGTGCGGGCAGGCGAGCGGGGCCTTTGATCTTGCGCATGGCCCGGCGCGCCGGGACATGAACACCTGCGGGCATGGAAACCTTGCGTCTGCAGTTGCGGCCGGTACTGGCCGGTCTCGCCGCGCTCGGGCTCATCGCCGGGCTCTTGGCGCCGCTCGCCGGACGCGGCGCCTGGTCGGGGGTGATCTGGACCGTTGCCACGGTGCCGGTCTTGCTGGCGCTCCTCGCCGAAATCGTGACCACGCTCAGGCGCGGCGACGTCGGTCTCGACATCGTTGCGGCGCTCTCGATGACGGCGGCGCTTCTAGTCGGGCAGGCGCTCGCCGCCGCCATCGTGGCGCTGATGTACGCCGGCGGCCAGTATCTGGAGGGCTTCGCCGAGAAGCGGGCGCGGCGTGACATGACCGCGCTGCTCGCGCGGGTGCCGCGCACCGCCATACGCCACCGCGACGGCGCGCTCGAGGAGGTGCCGCTGGAGCAGGTCGCGCCCGGCGACCGCCTGCTGGTGCGCCAGGGCGACGTGGTGCCTGTCGACGGCGCGGTGGCCGCGGGTATGGCGGTACTCGACCAGGCGGCGCTGACCGGCGAATCGCTGCCGGTGCAGCACCGCGCCGGCGAGGCCGTCATGAGCGGCAGTACCAATGTGGGGGAGGCGTTCGATCTCACTGCCTCGGCGCCCGCCGACGAGAGCACCTATGCCGGCATCGTGCGCCTGGTGGAGGCGGCGCAAGCCTCGCGCGCGCCCATGGCGCGCATGGCGGACCGCTACGCCATCCTGTTCCTGGCCGTCACCGTGGCGCTCGCGGGCGGCGCCTGGGCGCTGACAGGCGATCCCATCCGCGCCGTGGCAGTGCTGGTGGTGGCGACGCCGTGCCCGCTGATCCTGGCGGTGCCGGTCGCCATCGTCGCCGGGCTCTCGCGCGCGGCCAAGCTCGGCATCCTGATCAAGGGCGGCAAGGCGATCGAGGCGCTCGCCGCCGTGCGCGCCCTGGTGCTCGACAAGACCGGCACGCTCACCCGCGGCGAGGCCCGCATCGTCGCCACCGAAGTCGCGGAAGGCTGGAGCGCCGACGCGGTGCTGCGGATGGCGGCTTCGCTCGACCAGGCCTCCAAGCACATCATCGGCCAGACACTGGTCGCCGCCGCCCGCGCGCGCGGGCTTTCGCTGGCGGTGCCCGGCGAGGTGGTGGAGACGCCCGGCGAGGGGCTGACCGGTCGCGTCGACGGCCACGCGGTCGTGGTCGGTGGCTTCCATTTCGTCTCCGGCAAGGTCGGCGCCGCCGGCTTGCGCCGGCTCAGCCGCGACCGTCAGCCCGGCGCCATCGGCGTCGCGGTGGCGGTCGACGGCGAGGCCGCCGGCGTCATCATCCTTTCCGATGCGCTGCGTGCCGGCACCGAGCAGTTGCTGCGTGAACTGCGGGCGCTCGGCATCGAGCGAATCGTGCTCGCGACCGGCGACCGCCGCGACGTCGCGCGCTTCGTCAGCACCGGGCTCGGCATCGATTCGGTGCGCTCGGAACTGACCCCTGACCAGAAGATCCTGGTGGTGCTGGCCGAGCGCAAGAACGGGCCGGTAATGATGATCGGCGACGGCGTCAACGACGCTCCCGCGCTCGCCGCCGCCGATCTCGGCGTCGCCATGGGCGCCAAAGGCGCGGCGGCCTCGGCGGAGGCCGCGGACGTGGTGCTGCTGGTCGACCATCTCGACCGCATCCTGCCCGCGATCCAGATCGCCCGCCGCTCGCGTTTCATCGCCTGGGAGAGCGTCGCCGCCGGCATCGGGCTGTCGGTGATTGCCATGATCGCGGCGGCCTTCGGCTACCTGCCGCCGGTCGAGGGCGCGCTATTGCAGGAGGTGATTGACGTCGCGGTCATCTTCAACGCGCTCAGGGCGCTCAGGGGGTGATCGCGCCGCCCCTCGCCAAGCGGCCTGTTCATGGCTAGATCACCTCCATGACCGCATCCCAGACGCCCCCTTCATCCGCCCAAAATCCCCTGCTTGCCGAGTGGACCGGCCCGTTCGGGCTACCGCCTTTCGCTGAGCTCGCGCCCGAGCAGTTCCGCCCGGCTTTCGATGCGGCGCTCGGTGAACACAGCGCCGAGATCGACGCGATTGCCGGCAATCCGGAACCGGCGACCTTCGCCAATACCATTGAGGCGCTGGAGCGCGGCGGCCGCACGCTCGACCGCGTCGCCTCCGTTTTCTTCGTGCTGGCCGGGGCCGACACCAGCGACGCCATCGAGGAAGTCGAGCGCAATATCTCGCCGCTGCTCGCCCGCCACAGCAACGCGCTCTATCTCAACGCCAAGCTCTACGCCCGCATCGCCGATCTTTACGCGCGCCGGGACAGCCTCGGCCTGAGCCCTGAGCAGGCGCGCGTGCTGGAGCGCTATCACACCCGCTTCGTGCGCGCGGGCGCGGCGCTGGAGAAGCCGAGCCAGGACCGCCTCGCTGCGATTAACGAGCGGCTTGCCAGCCTCGGCACCCAGTTCGGGCAGAACGTGCTCGCCGACGAGAAGGGTTACGCGCTCATTCTCGATGAGGCCGATCTCGACGGTTTGCCGGACTTCGCCCGCGCCGGCGCGGCGGCCGCGGCGGAAGAGCGCGGCCACCCCGGTAAATACGCGTTCACCCTGTCGCGCTCCTCGGTCGAGCCGTTCCTGCAGTTCTCCGCGCGCCGCGACCTGCGCGAGAAGATCTTCAACGCGTGGATCAGGCGCGGCGAGAACGGCGGCAAGACCGACACCCGCGCGCTTATCAAGGAGATGGTGGGTTTACGCGCCGAGCGTGCCAAATTGCTCGGCTACGATACCTTCGCCGACTATCGCCTGGCGGATCAGATGGCCAAGACCCCCGGGGCCGCCCGCGAACTGTTGGAAAACGTCTGGCCACGCGCCCGTGCCAAGGCGCTCGCGGAGCGCGACGCCATGCAGGCCATTATCGCCGGCGAGGGCGGCAATTTCGCGCTCGCCCCGCACGACTGGCGCTACTACGCCGAGCGCCGCCGCAAGGCCGAGTTCGACCTCGACGAGGCCGAGATCAAGCCGTACTTCCAGCTCGACAAGATGATCGAGGCGGCCTTCATGACCGCGGGTCGCCTTTTCGGCCTGACCTTCACCCCCGCCGACCTCCCGCTCTATCATAAAGACGCGCGCGCCTGGGCGGTGAAGGACGCTGACGGTAACGACGTCGCGCTGTTCATCGGTGACTATTTCGCGCGCGGCTCCAAGCATTCCGGCGCTTGGATGACCTCGCTGCGCGACCAGGAAAAGCTTGTCGGGAATATCCGGCCGGTCATCCTCAACGTCTGCAATTTCGCCAAGCCCGCGGCCGGCGAACCGGCGCTGCTGTCGTTCGACGACGCCCACACGCTGTTCCACGAGTTCGGCCATGCCCTGCACGGCATGTTGTCGAACGTGACATATCCGCTGCTCGCCGGCACCGCGGTGTCGAGCGATTTCGTCGAATTGCCCTCGCAACTCTACGAGCACTGGCTGGAGGTGCCGGAGACCTTGCGCGCATACGCGCGCCACTACCGCACCAATGAGCCGATGCCACAGGCGCTACTCGACCGCCTGCTGGCGACGCGCACCTACGGCCAGGGCTTCGCCACGGTGGAATACACGGCTTGCGCTTTGGTCGATCTCGACATCCACGCGCTGGCGCAGCCCGAAGACCTGGACGTGACAGAATTCGAACGCCGCGATCTCGAACGCATCCACATGCCGGCGGAGATCGTCATGCGCCACCGACTGCCGCACTTCCAGCACCTGTTCTCGGGTGGCGGCTATGCGGCGGGCTACTACTCCTACATGTGGTCGGAAGTGCTAGACGCCGACGCCTTCGAGGCCTTCGAGGAAGCCGGCGATGCCTTCGACCCGGCCACGGCGAAGAAGCTGCGCGACTTCATTTACAGCGCCGGCAATCTGCGCGACCCGGCGGAAGCCTATAAGGCGTTCCGCGGCCGTCTGCCCGCGGTCGACGCGCTGTTGAAGAAGCGGGGGTTGGATAAGGAAGTGGCATAGCTCGGCCGGGACGACAGGAAAGTATTACGTGGATATCCACAGCTTGGGCCACCGCCGCGGCGTCGTCTGCGCGCCGCATAGTGCCGCCGTCGAGGACGGCCGCCAAATCCTCGCCGAGGGCGGCAACGCCATCGAGGCGATGGTTGCCATGGCCGCCTCCATCGCCGCGGTCTATCCGCACATGAACCATATCGGCGGTGATGGCTTCTGGCTGATCCGCGAGCCGTCGGGGCGCGTGCGCGCGCTGATGGGGGCCGGGCGCGCGGGCGCGAAGGCGACGCTGCGCTTCTACCGCGACGCCGGTTATGACGAGATGCCGACGCGCGGCGCGCTCGCCGCGCTGACGGTGCCCGGCGCCATCGCCGGCTGGATGCTGGCGCTCGAAGCCGCCAAGGGCGCTGGCGGCAAGCTGCCGCTCGATCTGCTGCTCGCCGGCGCCATCAAGCACGCGCGCGAGGGCTACACGGTGAGGCGCAGCCAGGCGCGGCTCACCGCCGAAAAGCTCGACGAGCTGAAGGATGTGCCCGGCTTCGCCACAACATTCCTCGTCGACGGTAAGCCGCCGGAGGAGGGCGCCACGCTCAGGCAGAGCGCGCTCGCCGCCACCCTCGACCATCTGGCGCATGCCGGCCTGGACGACTTCTATCGCGGCGATGTCGGGCGCGAGATCGCCACCGATCTGGAGCGCAATGGCTGCCCGGTCACCCGCGCCGATCTCGAGCAATACCGCGCCATCGTGGATACGCCGCTCAGCGTGAGCATCAAGGCCGGGACGCTTTATAACGCTCCGCCGCCGACACAAGGCTTGGCCTCGCTCATCATCCTGGCGCTCTTCGACCGCCTGCGCGTCGAGAAGCCTGAGAGCTTCGAGCACATTCACGGCCTGGTCGAATCAACCAAGCGCGCCTTCCGCGTGCGCGACAAAGTCGTCACCGACCCCGACAAGATCGCCGGCGATCTCAATCGCTACCTCGCGCCGCCGTTTCTTGACGCCGAGGCGAAGAAGATCGATCCGCGCAAGGCGGCGAAATGGCCGGCATCCTATGGCGAGGGCGATACCATCTGGATGGGTGCGGCGGACGCTTCTGGTCTCGTCGTCTCCTACATCCAGTCGATCTACTGGGAGTTCGGCTCCGGGGTGGTGCTGCCGGCGACCGGCGTGCTGATGCAGAACCGCGGCGCCAGCTTCTCGCTCGACCCGAAGGCCCTGAACGCGCTCGCGCCCGGCCGCCGCCCGTTCCATACGCTCAATCCAGCACTCGCCGCGCTGAAAGATGGGCGCCTCATGGCCTATGGCACCATGGGCGGGGACGGCCAGCCGCAATCGCAGGCCGCGGTCTTCACGCGCCATGTGCTCTACCGCCAGCCGCTCGATAAGGCGCTCGACGCGCCGCGCTGGCTGTTGGGGCGCACCTGGGGGTCCAGCCACACCAATTTGCGGCTCGAGTTGCGCTTCGATGAGAACCTCATCGACCGTCTGATGTCCGCCGGCCACGACATCGACGTGCTGAGCGAGCCTTACTCAGACACCATGGGTCATGCCGGCGCTGTGGTGCTGCACCCGAACGGAACCCTGGAAGGCGGACACGACCCGCGCGCCGATGGCGGCGCGGCGGGGGTTTAACAACGGGTCATTCCGGGTTCGCTCGCTGGCGCTCACGTGCCGGAATGACAAACCAGATGTTCTAGTATTCATCTCCGGACCCGTTAGGTTCTTCGGCCAAGGAGACGCCCTTGGCCCACACCCACACCCACGCGCAAGACCACGGCGATCATCACCATCACGGCCATTCGCACGGCCATTCTCACGGTCACAGCCACGGCATCGGCCATTCCCACGTGCCGGCCGATTTCGGCCGCACGTTTGCGATCGCCACCGCGCTCAATATCGCGCTGGTCATCGCGCAGGTGATCTATGGCCTGTGGGGCCATTCGCTGGCGCTGCTCGCCGACGCCGGGCACAATTTTGGCGATGTCATGGGTCTGGTCATGGCCTGGCTCGCTTATGCGGTGGCCGACTGGCGGCCGAGTTCGCGCTTTACCTACCGCATGCGCGCGGCGTCGATCCTGTCCGCCTTCGCCAACGGCGCCATCCTGCTGGTGGCGACGGTCGCCATCGCCTGGGAGGCGGTGCACCGCTTCAGCAATCCCGAGCCGGTGGCGACGACCGAGGTGATGATCGTCGCTGCCGGCGCGGTGGTGGTGAACGGCATCTCCGCCTGGCTCTTGAGCCGCGGCAGCCATTCCGACCTGAACATGCGCGGCGCCTTCCTCCACATGCTGGCTGACGCCGGCGTCTCGGTGGCGGTGGTCATAGCCGCGCTCGGCATCAAGTTCACCGGCTGGCAGTGGCTCGACCCGGCGGTGAGCCTGCTCATTTCCGTCGTTATCCTGTTCGGCACCTGGCGGCTGTTGCGCGACTCGCTGCGCCTGGCGCTCGCCGCCGCGCCGAAGAACGTCGACCCCGACGCGGTGGCGGCTTACTTGCGCGCGCAGCCGGAGGTGAAGGAACTGCACGATCTGCACATCTGGGCGATGAGCACGACGGAGACCGCGCTCACCTGCCATCTGGTGACGCCGGCCGGCCACCCGGGGGACGCCTTCCTGCACCGGGTCGCGCATGAGCTGGAAGACAGGTTCGAGATCGGCCACAGCACGGTACAGATCGAGCTCACCGACGGCGGGCATTGCCATCTGCAGCCGGATAACGTTGTGTGATGTGATGCTTGTCGCGGGGGGAGTGCATCACTTCGCGCTGCACTGAATCCGGGGAAAACAGCCTCAGCCGAAATCCTCTTCCTTCAGCTCTATCGGGCGTCCGTGCGGCGTGCGCTCGCATGCATGCTCCCAAGCGTCGCGCGTGCGGTGAAGCGTTTCCGCGGTTGTCACGTCTTTGTCCGCGACCAGCTTCTCCAGCGCCGCCAGCCAGTGCCGGTAATAAGTCTCGCCGGTGTCGGGATCGCCCGCGCCTTGCGCGCGCTTGATCTCAGCGCCGAGCGTCTGCGCCCATTCGGCCCAGGTGAACACGCCGCGTTCGTGCAGCGCCAGTGTCATGGCAAAGGCCTGCGCCTCCCACGGCTCGCGGAACACGGGGCCATCCGCATCGCGCGGGATACTGGGCACTTCTTGCGTGGCGCGCTGCGCGGCGGCGGGGTCGATCATGCCAATTCCAGATACGGCTCAAACGCGTCGATGGATACTTTCAGGTTCGGATCGCCGTCGTCGCCCCACAGTTCGCGGCCGCCGAACACCACCGTATAGAGCCATTGCGGGTGTTCGCCCCGGCCATGCGCGTTGGTGTCAGGAAACACGTGGCAGCCGTTGATGCGTTCGATGACGCCGGTATGGCCGCGCACGTAACGCGGCAGCCGTGTGTGCGTCGCCGGGTTGATGTTCTTCGCTCGCACCTTGTCGCCGACCTTGAACGCTGCCGGCGCGGCGGCGGGACGCGCGAAGCTACCGCGGGTTTCGATGCGCGCCACGTCGGCGCGCGCGAACGGACCGCGCTGAAGCGGCGGGCTTTGGCGCAAGGTGTGGCCGGCGTCGATCTCGTCCGCGCCGACCATGGCGCGCTCGATCAGCGTATTCTCGAATGCCAGGAACCATTTGCGGTAATAGGAGCTGGCGAGATAGTCGACCGGCGGTAGCATCTCGCGGGAAAAGCGCTGCATATCGATGTTCATGCCGCCATTGGCGCCGATAGCGCGCACCATCGCCATCACGCGGCCTTCCCAGGCCTCGTGGAACACCGGCTCGTTCGGTTCGGGCTCGACCGGACCGAAGCCGTCCATGCCGCCCATGTCGTGCACGCCGTTCATGCTGCTACATCCTCCGGCCGCAGTGCCAATCCGGTGCCGATCATGCTGTCGCGCGTGACGAGGTCGGCCAAGCGCGCCTCGCTCCAGCCGTCTGTGCCGGCGGGACGCATGGGCAGCACCAGAAAGCGCGTTTCGGCGGTCGAATCCCAGACGCGGATTTCGGTTTCCGGCGGCAGCGCAACGCCGAACTCGGCGAGCACGCCACGGGCGTCCTTGACCGCGCGCGAGCGGTAGGGGGCCGACTTGTACCAGATCGGCGGCAGGCCGAGCATTTCCCACGGATAGCAGGAGCACAGCGTGCACACGACCATGTTGTGCCGCGCGCGCGTGTTTTCGACCGCGATCAGATGGTCGCCGGTGCGGCTCACATGGCCGAGCGTGTTGACGGCCTTTGTGGCATCTTCGAGCAGTGCCTGCTTGAAAGCCGGATCGGTCCAGGCGCGGGCCACCACGCGGGCGCCGTTCCGCGGCCCGATCTTGGTCTGGTAGGTGTCGACGATGGCGTCGAGCGCTGCCGGCTCGACGTAGCCTTTTTCGGTCAGCATCGTCTCCAGCGCGCGCACGCGCAATTGCATCTCCGACAGCTCGGAATGGTCGTGGTCGTGATGATGATGATGGTCGTCGTGGTCATGGCTCATGGGCCGAATTTAGCGGAACGCCGCATCTTGCGCCATCGCCGCGGGCCGGCTTTTGCCGCGGGCGGGGCCGGCCTTGCCAGCGCGCCGCCCCATGCGCTTTATGGGTGATGAAAGATGTTTCGGACACGAGGGCCGCCCATGAAAGCCGCCGATTTGTTCAACCTCACGGGCCGCGTCGCGCTAGTAACCGGCGCGTCCAGCGGGCTCGGCGTGCAGTTTGCCCGCGCGCTCGCCGATAACGGGGCGGCCGTGGCGCTGGTGGCGCGCCGCGCCGAGCGGTTGAAGGACCTGCAGGCCGAGATCAAGGGCCGCGGTGGCCGCGCGGTCGCGATCGAAGCCGACGTCACCGACCGCAACGCCATGATCCGAGCCTTCGACGATGCCGAAAAGGCCTTCGGCACCGTCACCATCCTGGTCAACAATGCGGGAGTGGCCCAGGCGGCCCAGCGCGCCATCGAGGTTACGCCGGAGGAATGGCGGCGCGTGCTCTCGGTTGATCTCGACGCGGTGTTTTCGTGGGCGCAGGAGGGCGCCCGCCGCATGCTGGCGGCCGGTGCGCGTGGGTCGATCGTCAACATCGCCTCGGTACTCGGCTTCGGCGTCGCCAAAGGCACGGCGGCCTACGCGGTCGCCAAGGCGGCCGTGGTGCAGACCACCAAGGCGCTGGCGCTCGAGCTCGCCTTCAAGGGCGTGCGCGTCAACGCGATCGCGCCCGGCTGGTTCGTCACGGAAATCAACGACACGTACCTGACCGGCGAGGCCGGCCAGCAAATGAAGCGCGACATCCCCATGGGCCGCTTCGGCGAAGCCGGCGATCTCGACGGCGCGCTCCTACTGCTCGCCTCCGACGCCGGCCGCTACATGACCGGCGCAACCATCGTGGTCGACGGCGGTCAGGTGGTGCAGTTGAAGGGGTAGACCTTCTTAATCTCTTCCCTGAAAGGGGAGGGTGGGGTCACGACGCGGTCGCAAAAGCGATTAGACTACTCAACACGGCTGCTCGCTGGCGCTCGCGGCCACCCTCCCCTAAAAGGGGACGGATAAGAAGGGAAACGCCATGGACTTCACCTTGTCCCCTGAAATCGAGGAGTTGCGCGCGCGGGTGCGCGCCTTCGTCGAAGAGCACGTATTGCCGCTGGAAAGCGATCCCGCCAATTTTGCCGACCACGAGAACATCCCGCACGACCGGCTTCAGCCCGTGCGCGAGAAGGCCAAGGCCGCGGGACTGTGGGCGCCGCAGAGCCCGCGCGAATTTGGCGGCATGGAATTGCCCATCGTTGCCTGGGCGGCGATCTACGAGGAGGCGGCGCGCTCGATCTTCGGCCCGCTCGCCATCAACTGCATGGCGCCCGACGACGGTAATATGAACGTGCTCGCGCGCACCGGCACGCCGGCGCAGAAGGAACGCTTCCTGCGGCCGATCGTGGAAGGCAAGGTGCGCTCGTCATTCGTGATGACCGAGCCGCATCCGGGTTCCGGTTCCGATCCCGGCATGATGCTGACCCGCGCCGAGAAGAAGGGCGACCGCTACATCATCCGCGGGCGCAAGTGGTTCATCACCGGCGCCGACGGCGCCGCGCATTACATCCTCATCGCGCGCACGTCGGACGACAAACGCCGCGGCCTCACCGCCTTCCTCTATCACAAGGACCAACCGGGCTGGCGCATCGTGCGCCGCATTCCGATCATGGGCCCGGAGGAGCACGGCGGTCATTGCGAGATCGAATATGACGGCCTCGAAATCCCGGCCGAGAACATCCTGCTCAACGAAGGCGACGGCCTGCGTATCACGCAGATCCGCCTCGGGCCCGCGCGCCTCACGCACTGCATGCGCTGGCTCGGCTTCGCCAAGCGCTGCATGGAGATCGCGCAAGCCTACGTCAACGAGCGCGAGGGCTTCGGCATCAAGCTCGCCGATCGCGAGAGCGTGCAGATCAAGCTTGGCGAAGTGGCGCACCAGATCGAGATCGGCCGCCTCCTAACCATGCACGCCGCCTGGAAGCTCGACCAGGGCTCGCGCGCGCGCAAGGAAGTATCGATGGCGAAGGTCTCGGTCGCCGACACGCTGCACAACGCCGCCGACGTCGGCATCCAGCTCTGCGGCGCGCGCGGTTATTCGCGGGACACCATCCTGGAGTGGGTGTATCGCTACGCGCGCTCGGCTCGGCTCGTCGACGGCGCCTCAGAGGTGCACAAGATGGTGCTGGCGCGCTTTCTGCGCGAGGAAGGCCGCGACTTCTGGCGCTGGGGCGCGGAGGGCGGTTGACATCCGCCATTCCGGGGCGTCCGCGCAAGCGAACGCGCCTGGAATTACGGCGGTGTTCTAGCCCTTGCAGTTCACCGCGATGTCGACGCGCCGGTTGCTTTCGTCGGCTGTACCATCTGGCGTCCACTTCTGCAGTCGCCGCTCGCCCCAGGCCGCGACGTTGACCGTCACGCCAGGCATCGCGGCCTTGATCTTCTGCGCGATGTTCTGTGCGCGCTTCTGCGAAATCTGCAGATTGACCCTATCGCCGCCCAGCGTATCGGCGTAGCCGGCCACCGAGATAGTGCAGTCCTTGCGGCCTTCGATCAGCGTCTTCAGCTTCGGCACGATGATCGCCGCCTGACCGTTGTCGTCGGTGCTGCCGATCTTGGCAAACTGGATGTCGAGCGGCTGCACGGAGGCGATCTTCTCCGGCAGGTTCTTCTCGTTCGGCATATGCAGGTAGAAAACGACCGCCTCCTTCGGCGGCGGCTTGAGCGCGTCCTTCAGCTTCGCCAATTGGTCGAGGCTCGCGTTCAGCTTGTCGGCTGCGCTGCCGAGCGCCGCGGTGTCTTCCTGGTTGCCGCCCGCCACCGCTTTGTCGGTGCTCGCAAGCTTCTTGCTAAGCGCCGCCAATTGCTTCTTGACGCCGTCAAGCGATGTCGACTTCTCGATGTCGGCGAGCGTATCGTTGAGCGACTTGATCTTGTCGTTGAGCGGACCGATCTGGTCTGCCAGGTTCTGCTTCGGCATCGCGTCCTGCACCGCCGCGATCGAAGACTTCAGGTCCGCCAGATTGGCGCCGAGCTGGCTGGTGGCGGTGCCGAGCGAAACGACCTTGGTGCTGAGGGTGTCGACTTTGCCACCGAGATCGGCCGCAGCCTCGGCCTTCTGCAGCGAGACCACGGAGGTATCGACCGCCTTCATATTCTTTTCGAGCGAATCGAGCCGCTCACGCACGTTGCCGGCGGCGATGATGCTCTGGATCTTGGCGAGCGCGGCGTTGGTGCCCTTGATGTTGTCCTGAAGCTGCGTCAGCCCCTCGGTAAGAGCTTTGGTCGCGGTCGCCTTCTGCACTTCGGCGAGCTTGGCGTTGGTTTCCTCGACCTTGGCGTTGAGCGCGGCCAGGTCATCCTTGGTCGGACGGGTCGTCACCTGCCACAAGGTGCCCCCGGCAAGCGCGATCACCACCACGAATGCGGCACTGATCAAGAACGTGTTTTGTCCGTTGGACATCGCAGGCATTCCCCCCGAAATACGACCCCACTTTATGAAGAATATACGGCCCCCTGCCGGATGCAAAGAGCTTCCCACCCGGCACGGCCGGCCAGCGCAGCCAGGTGTTAAAGAGTGGCCACGGTGCGCGTACCGCACCGCACGCGCGCGTTCGTCGAGCAAAGAACGGCGAGGGCATGGCCCTTGGCCGGCGGCGGCGACGTCCGTATAGAAACACGCTGGGAGATCATAGAATGAGCCGTCCGATTCAAATCCGCATGGGCGGCTACGGCCCATCCTCGACCGCGTTTTCCAAGGCGCTGCGCTTCATCGGCGACAAGTTGCAAGCGCGCTTCGGTGAGCAAGTCGACATCAAATACGTCTGGAACATTATGGATCTCGGCTTCAAGGCCGAAGATATCCTGTGGTTGGTGGAAAATGGCCTGCTGACACTCGGTTACCAGTCGTCGAGCTATCTGACCGACCGTATTCCTGAGCTCGGATTCGTCGATCTGCCGTTTCTGTTCGTCGACAATACGCACGCGCGCGCTGCCATGGACGGCACGCTCGGCAACTTCCTCGTGAAAAGACCGAAGATCGCGTCGGCTACCGCATTCTCGGTTGGTTCGAGAACGGATTTCGCCACATCTCCAACAGGCTTAGGCCCGTTCACGCACCCGGCGATTTAAGGGGCATGAAGATCCGGGTGCTGCCGAGCGAGATTCAGCGCCGCACCTTCGAACTGCTTGGCGCTGAGGCGATGCGTATGGACCTGACGGAGGCCATCGCCATGATCAAGGCGGGGACGCTCGACGCGCAGGAAAACCCGCTCGCCAACACCGTGACCTATGCCGTGCACGCCTTCCACAAATTTCACACGCTCAGTTCGCATTTCTATATCTCGCGGCCCGTCTTCCTTCATCGCGCGTCGTTCGAAGCCTGGCCTGCCGACCTGCAGCAGGCGATGCAGGAAGCGGTGACCGAGTCCGTCGCGTTCCAGCGCACGCTGGCGGAGGAAGAGCACACGCAGTCGCGCCGGACCATCGAGGAGGCCGGCTGCGACATCGTGGAATTGACGGCGGCAGAGCACGACAAGTTTGTCGATGCCGTTCAGCCGCTCTTGCAAGACGCGCGCGCGATGTACGGCGACGCGATGTTCAAGATGGTGGGAAAAGATTAGTCGTCATTCCGAGGCGCGCGCTAGACCAATGCCATCCGAGTTTTCCGCCAGCGCATGACCAGCGTGCCGATGATCACGAGGTTCAACAGGTTGGCGCCGATGCCGGCGGCGAAGGCCGGCGCGTAATAGCCGTAGTGATCGTAGAGCACGCCGGCAAGCCAGCCGCCTGTCGCCATGCCGAAAGCGGTGAACAAGAGCAGCGTCGGAATGCGCCAAGCCGCTTGCTTCGCGGGAAACAGTTCGCGCAACGTGAGGACGTAGGCCGGGATGATGCCGGAAAAGCCGAGTCCGAACGCGCCGGCGACGGTGAACAGGCCGGTCTCGCTCTGGGTCAGCAGGAACGCGATCATCGCCGAGCACTGCCAAGCGGACCCGATGAAGACCGTGGACAGGCCACCGATACGGTCGGAGATTGCGCCCCAGGCTTGGCGGCTGACGAAGGCTGTACCGAGTAGTACCGACAGCATCAGCGCGCCGAGCGAGGCGGTGAATCCGAGATCGGTGCACAAGGCGACGAGATGCTGCTGCGGCATGGCCATCGGAATGCAGCACATGATCGAAGCCGCGCACATCATGGCGAACACCGCGTTCGGCGGCCAGCCAAGGACGCGCGGCGCCGGCTGGTTGGCGCCGCCTGCGGGAAGCGGCTCGACCGTCTCCGGCGGCGCATGGAAGAACAAGGCCGCAAGCGGCACGATGACCAGCACTTCCAGCCCGCCGTACCACAACATGGTTTCGCGCCAGCCGAAGGCCGCGATGGCGCGTTCGAAGATGGCCGGCCACAGCGCACCTGCGAGATAGGAGCCGCTGGAAATCAGCGCTAGCGCCGAGCCACGCCGGCGGTCGAACCAGCGGCTTACGTAGATGTAAAGCGGCGCGTTGATGCCGGCGAGGCCGAGGAAGCCGATAAACAGTCCGTGTCCGATCCACAGCGGCCACGGCGGCCCGAACGTGGAGACGGTGAGCCCCAGCGCGATCATCAGCGCGCCGCCCATCACGGTCCAGCGCGTCCCGATCCGGTCCGCGATCTGGCCCATCATGATGCCGCCCAGCCCCGACCCGAGCCAAACGAGCGAACTCGCCAGTGCCGGGACCGATCGGGCGCCGCCGACTTCGGCAGCGATGTCCGTCAGCGCCACCGCGGTGATCCAGTTGGCGCCGAATGCCATCAGCAGCGCGCACAGCGCGGCGCACGCGACCACCCAGGACGCGCGCGTTTCGACCGACGTTGAGGATTGCAGCATGTGTCAGAGGCCCCGGAGATTCCTCATTGGCACATCGCCGGGTTTTTGACTATGCCCGGGGGGAAAGGGGCTGGTGTGCAGGCGCGTGCCCATCCCCGCAGCGAAGTTCCCCTTCGAGCGGCCGGCTTTGCCCATTGGCCGCGCCCAGGCTTGCGGGCCCATGGGACGCAAAAGCACCGCCTACCGCCTCCGTAACGCAATTTCCTTGCAGGACGCGCGCGCCGCGCGCAACGCACGCGCAGGCTGTTGATTTTCCGGCGCTTGCGCCGGCTCCCCCGTTTCCTGTGCCCTGCTATGGGCTTATATGTTGAAGGGTGCGATCCGATTTTCAGCAGGATGCGCGAGGGCCTCGGCAATGACGCTTCGATCGGTCAGCCTCGACGACAAATACGATCTCACGCAGGATCGCGTTCTCGTCACCGGCTATCACGCGCTCATCCGCGCGCTGCTGATGCAGAAGGAGCGCGACCGCCGCGCCGGCCTCAATACCGGTGGATACGTCAGCGGCTACCGCGGCTCGCCGCTCGGCGGCCTCGACCAGCAGATCATGCGCGCTGGGCGCCAACTCGCCGCCGCCGACGTCAAGTTCAATCCCGGCATCAACGAAGAGCTCGCCGCCACGGCGCTGTGGGGCACGCAGCAGGCCGAGCTGCGCGGCGAGGGCAAGTTCGATGGCGTCTTCGGCATGTGGTACGGCAAGGGCCCGGGCGTCGACCGCTCCGGTGACGTCTTCCGCCACGCCAATCTCGCCGGCACCTCCAAGCACGGCGGCGTGCTCGCGCTCATGGGCGACGACCACACCGCGGAATCCTCCACCACCGCGCATCAGTCCGAATTCCATTTCGTCGACGTGATGATGCCGATCCTTAACCCGGCCGGGGTGCAGGAGATCGTCGACTACGCACTCTACGGCTGGGCGATGTCGCGCTATGCAGGCGTCTGGACCGCGCTCAAATGCATGCACGAGACGGTGGAGTCGACCGGCGTCATCGACGGCCGCCTCGAGCGCCTGCAGATCGTAACGCCCGCCGACTTCGTCATGCCCGAGGGCGGCCTCAACGTCCGTCTGCAGGACACCATTCTGGGCCAGGAAGCACGCCTGCACGACTTCAAGCGCGACGCCATGCTGGCCTTCGTGCGCGCCAACAAGCTCAACCGGATCGTCACCTCCGGCGGTCGCGCGCCCAAGGTCGGCGTGATCACCACCGGGAAATCCTATCTCGACGTGCGCCAAGCCTTAGACGAGCTTGGGCTCGACGAGGTCAAGTGCAACGACTTGGGGCTTCGCCTGTTCAAGGTCGGCTGCCCGTGGCCGTTGCCGCGCGAGGAACTGGTGGCGTTTGCCGAGGGTCTCGATCTCATCATCGTGGTCGAGGAAAAGCGCTCGCTGATCGAAGTGCAGGTGCGCGAGGAGCTTTACGGCACCGCTAACCAGCCGGTCTGCATCGGCAAGAAGGACGAGCAGGGCAACTGGCTGTTTCCGATCAAGGGCGCGCTCGATCCCAACGACATCGCCATTTGCATCGGCGAGCGGTTGCTGAGGGCGGCGCCCAACGACGAACTTGCCGCCAATGTCGCTCGGTTGAAGTCGGCGCAGAAAGCGCTTGCCGAGACCAACGACGTCGCGGTGCGCATCCCTTATTTCTGCTCGGGCTGCCCGCACAACACCTCGACGCGCGTGCCGGAAGGCAGCCGCGCCTATGCCGGCATCGGCTGCCATTTCATGTCGCAGTGGATGGACCGCAAGACGCTCGGCTTTACCCAGATGGGCGGCGAGGGGGCCAACTGGATCGGCGAGGCGCCTTTCTCGAACACCCCGCACGTGTTCCAGAACCTGGGCGACGGCACCTACAACCACTCGGGCTATCTCGCCATCCGTGCCGCGATCGATTCGGGCACCACCATGACCTACAAGATACTGTTCAACGACGCGGTGGCGATGACCGGCGGACAGGCCAACGAAGGCGGCCTCAACGTACCGCAGATCGCGCGCCAGGTGGCGGCCGAAGGCGCCAAGCGCGTGGTCGTGGTCACCGACGAGCCGGACAAGTACCCGAAGGACACCGAGTGGCCGAAGGGCCTTACCATCCATCACCGCGACCAGCTCGACGCCGTGCAGCGCGATCTCGCGACCGTGCCCGGCGTCACGGTGCTGATCTACGACCAGACCTGCGCGGCTGAGAAGCGCCGCCGCCGCAAGCGCGGCACCTTCCCCGATCCGCTCAAGCGCGTCGTCATCAATGATCTTGTCTGCGAAGGCTGCGGCGACTGCGGCATCAAGTCGAACTGCGTTTCGGTGCAGCCGCTGGAGACCGAATGGGGCCGCAAGCGCACCATCGACCAGTCGAGCTGCAACAAGGATTATTCCTGCGTAAAGGGCTTCTGCCCGTCCTTCGTCACCGTGCACGGCGCCAAGCTGAAGAAGGGCGAGGGCGTCGCCGAGCCCGCGGGCTGGACCGCGCTGCCGGAACCGGCGGCTCCGCTTACCAATCACCCCTACGGCATCATCGTCACCGGCGTCGGCGGCACCGGCATCGTCACGGTGAGCGCCATCGTCGCCATGGCCGCGCATATCGAGGGCAAGGGCGCCGGCGTCATCGACATGGCAGGGCTGGCGCAGAAGGGCGGGGCGGTGTTCAGCTATATCCGCATCGCCAACACGCCCGACGACATCCACGCCATCCGCATCGCCGCCGGCGGCGCCGACCTGGTGCTGGGGGGCGACATCGTCGTCGCCGGCAACAAGAAGGTGCTGGGTGCCATGAAGCATGGCGGCACCCGCGTGATCGTCAACACCGCCGAGTTCCTGCCGGGCGACTTCACCCGCAACGAGAACTTCTCGCTGCCGACCGACCGGCTCAAGCGCGCCATCGTCGACCACGCCGGCCGCGAGCGCAGCCATTTCGTCGACGCCGGCCGGCTCGCTACCGCGCTGCTGGGCCAGTCGCTCGGCGCCAATATGTTCATGCTCGGCTATGCCTATCAGCTCGGCGGGCTGCCCTTGAGCGCCGAGGCGATCGAGAAAGCGATCGAGATGAACGGCCAGGCGGTTGATATGAACCTCGCCGCTTTCGGCTACGGCCGCCGCGCGGCGGTCGATCCGGCGGCGATCGAGGCGCTGGTCGGCCCGCGTCCGGAAGAGCAGAACGATGCGCTCAAGATTTCGGAATCCTTCGCCGAGACCGTGGAGCGGCGCGAGGCCTTCCTCACCGCCTATCAGAGCAAGCGCTACGCCAAGCGCTACCGCAAATGGGTCGACAAGGTTCGCGCCGCCGAAGCCGCCAAAGCGCGGGGCGAGAGCGGGCTCGCCGAAGCCGTGGCGCGCTATCTGTTCAAGCTGATGGCCTACAAGGACGAATACGAGGTGGCGCGGCTTTATACCGACACAACCTTCCTCGAGCGTGTGAAGAATTCCTTCGACGGCGACCTGCGGCTGGAATTCCATCTGGCGCCGCCGCTGCTCGCCAAGGTCGATCCCGCGACTGGTGAGCCGAAGAAGATGTCCTTTGGGCCCTGGATGCTGAAGGCCTTCGGCATCCTCAAGCGCTTCAGGTTCCTGCGCGGCACGCCGCTCGACATCTTTGGCTACAGCGACGAGCGCCGCACCGAGCGCCAGCTCATCGCCGACTACGAGGCACTGCTGGAAACGCTGATGGCCGAGCTCACCCCCGCCAATCACGCGGTCGCGGTCGAGCTCGCCTCGATCCCCGAGAAGATCCGCGGCTACGGCCCGGTCAAACAGCGGCACCTCAAGGCCGCCAAGGCGGAAGAGGCAGCGTTGCGCGAGCAATTCCGCGGCGGCGCCGAGCCGTTCCTGAAAGCGGCGGAATAGGCGCTTGGCAAGCGGACGCTGGCTCTCTATGCGGTTGGGGGTCAGTCCGCTCGGAGCCGCGCCGTGATTTCAGCCGAACGCCTCAGGGAAATCGCTTTCTGGGCTGGCGATCTTGACGAGGCGGCGTTCGACAAGGCCCGGCGCGGCTTCGTCGAGAAAGCCTACGACAAGGGCGCCTATATCTGTCATCGCGGCGACCGGCTCGATTCCTGGACCGGTGTGACCGCAGGCTTGCTCAAGCTCAGCACGGTGTCGCGCAATGGCAAGGCGGTGACGCTCGCCGGCATCCGCGCCGGTGGCTGGTTCGGAGAGGGCACCGTGCTCAAGAACGAGCCGCGCCAGTACGACCTCGTCGCCTTGCGCGACACGCGCCTGGCACTAATGGACCGGACCACCTTCCTTTGGCTGTTCGAGCATAGCGCCGGCTTCAACCGTTTCCTGGTCACGCAGTTCAACGAGCGGCTCGGCCAATTCATCGCGTTGGTGGAGTACGATCGCATGCTCGATGCGCCGGCGCGGCTCGCGCGCAGCGTCGCCTGGCTATTCAACCCGGTGCTCTACCGCGACCGCGAAATGCATCTCGAGATTACGCAGGAAGAAGTCGGCCTGCTGTCGGGCGTGTCGCGCCAGATGGCGAATAAAAGTCTGCAGATTCTCGAAGGCAAGGGCCTGTTACGCGTCGAGCGCGGCGGCATCACGGTGCTGAATCTGGAGCGGCTGGCGCGCTACGGCGGGTAATGGCCGTCGACTGCCGGAAAACAAATAACCGCGTCCCTAGCCGACAATGCGCCACCCTGTCTGTCAAGTGGCTTGTTGCGGAAATATTGTTTCATAGCAATCTGATGCATACTGATGCCGGCAAGGCGCGTCAGCGTGGAGGGGTAAATACAAAGCGCTCGGCAACGAGCTGTGCGCTGCAGCGGACTTTGCAAATGGCTCCTGTAAGCCATTGCTTGGCGGTGGCGTGCATCGGGTGATTTTCATTTGCGCGTAACGGGTTAGTGGTTTTCCGCAGCCTGTTGCCGGCCATGAAAGGCTTGACCGTTCCGCTGCGGTGTTTTCATATCCCTACAAACAAGTCCGTCATCGAAGGCGGCGAGGGGAGTGGGCGAGGGGTAACAAGAAGGCCGCACAAAAAACGCGGCCCCTGTGGGAGGGAATAGGCTGTGGCGACAAACGCCGCCGCGTCCGCGGACACGTTTGCGAAGCTGCTGGTGCGAAATGCACGCCTCTTCGGCGCCCGACCGGCCATGCGGCATAAGGATCTCGGCATTTGGCAGACCTGGACTTGGGGGCAGCTCCTCGAGATCGTGCGCGCCTACGCCGTCGGGCTTAACCGGCTTGGCCTCAAGCACGGCGAAACGATCGCCATCGTCGGCGCGAACCGGCCCAAGCTTTACTGGTCGGTGATGGCCGCGCAGATGCTCGGCGCCATTCCCGTGCCGGTCTATGCCGACGCGGTGGCTGACGAGCTCGCCTTCGTGCTGGCGCACGCCGAAGTGCGCTACGCGGCGGTCGAGGACCAGGAGCAGGTCGACAAGATCCAGTCGGTCATGGACCGCCTGCCCAAGCTCGAAGAGCTGGTCTACGACGAGGCCCGGGGCCTGCGCGACTACGACCACGCCCACATGCACCCGATCGACGACATCATCGCGGCGGGGCGCAAGGCGCTCGCCGATGATCCCTCCGTCGCCAAATGGCTCGATGCACAAATCGAGAACGGCAAGGGCTCCGACCCTTCCATCATCCTCTACACGTCGGGCACCACCGGCACCTCCAAGGGCGTCGTGCTGACCGGCGCGGGCTCGATTGCCGCCGCGACCGACACGGTCAAGTTCGACCATCTCGACGAAACAGACGTCTCGCTCGCCTATCTGCCGCTCGCCTGGGTCGGCGATCACTACCTGAACTACGCCCAAGGCATGGTGGCGGGTTTCTGCATCGCCTGCCCTGAATTGTCCGACACGGCCATGGCCGACCTGCGCGAGATCGGCCCGACCTTCTATTTCGCGCCGCCGCGCACGCTGGAGGCGCTGCTCACACGGCTGATGATCCGCATGGAGGACGCCAGCCCTCTCAAGCGGCGCATGTTTCACTATTTCCTCGGCGTCGCACGCCAATACGGCGAGGCCATTCTCGACAAGAAGCCGGTGCCGCTCGGCGGCAGGCTGCTCTACGCCCTCGGCAATTTCCTGGTCTACGGCCCGCTCAAGAACGTGCTCGGCTTCTCGCGGGTGCGCACCGCCTATACCGCGGGCGAGGCCATCGGCCCGGACCTGTTCGCTTTCTACCGCTCCATCGGGCTCAACTTGAAGCAGCTCTACGGCCAGACTGAAGCGTTCCTCTACGTCACCGCGCAGCCGGACGGGCAGATCTATTCCGACTCCGTCGGTCCGCCTTGTCCTCACGTCGACATGCGCATCGCCGAGAACGGCGAGGTCCTGTTCAAGTCACCGGGCATGTTCACCGGTTACTTCAAGGACGAAGCCAAGACCAACGAAGTGCTGACGCCCGACGGCTACGTGAAGACGGGCGACGCCGGCTATATCGACGAGAAGACCGGGCATCTGAAGATCATCGATCGCGCCAAGGACGTCGGCAATCTCAACGACGGCACGTTGTTCTCGCCCAAATTCATCGAGAACAAACTCAAGTTCTTCCCCAACATCCGCGAAGCGGTGGCCTACGGCGACAAACGCGACTACGTCGCGGTGATGCTGAATATCGATCTCACCGCCGTCGGGAGCTGGGCCGAGCGCAACAACGTCATCTACAGCTCCTACCAGGAGCTGGCGCAGCATCCGCTGGTCTACGAGATGATCGCGAAGAACGTCGAGGAAGTGAACCGCGACCTTGCCACCGACAAGGTGATGGCGGGCGCGCAGATCAAGCGCTTCCTCATCCTGCATAAGGAACTCGACGCCGACGACGGCGAGCTGACCCGCACCCAGAAGGTGCGCCGCGGTTTCATCGCGGAGCGGTACGGGCCGCTGGTCACCGCGCTCTATGACGGCTCCAAGGAGGCCGATATTGCGACCGAAGTCACCTTCGAGGACGGCCGTAAGGGCACCATCAAGGCGCGGGTGAAGATCCGCGACATGGCTGCCGCGCCGTCGACGCCGCCGATGGAGAAGGCCGCATGAGAGCCCCCACCGGCACCGAGATCGCCGCCGGCGATGTGCTGCTCGCGGTCGAGGACGTCTCGCTCGCCTTTGGCGGCGTCAAGGCGGTGAGCAACGTTTCCTTCGATATCCGCAAGGGCGAGATCCGCGCCATCATCGGCCCGAACGGCGCCGGCAAAACGTCGATGCTGAACGTCATCAACGGCTTCTACCACCCGCAGCAGGGCCGCATCACCTTCAAGGGCCAGACCCGCGCCAAGATGCGCCCCTACGAAGCGGCCGAAGGGGGCATCGCGCGCACCTTCCAGAACGTGGCCTTGTTCCGCGGCATGACCTCGCTCGACAACATCATGGCCGGTCGCTCGCTCAAGATGCACAAGAACTTCTTCTGGCAATTGCTGCGCCACGGCCCGGCGATGCGCGAGGAGATCGAGCACCGCGCCTTCGTCGAGCGCATCATCGACTTCCTGCGCATCCAGGAAATCCGCCGCACGCCGGTCGGCCGGCTGCCCTACGGCCTGCAGAAGCGCGTCGAGCTCGGCCGCGCGCTCGCCATGGAGCCCGAGCTCCTGCTGCTCGACGAGCCGATGGCCGGCATGAACCTCGAGGAGAAGGAGGACATGTCGCGCTTTATCCTCGACGTCAATGATCACTTCGGCACCACGATCGCGCTCATCGAGCACGACATGGGGGTCGTGATGGACCTCTCCGACCGCATTGTCGTGCTCGATCACGGCATCAAGATCGCCGACGGAACGCCGGACGAGGTCAGCAGCAACCAGGCGGTGATCGACGCCTATCTCGGCGTGGCGCATTGAGGATGAAATGATGCACTTCCTCTATCTCGCCTTCATCGATCCCTTCGTACAGATGGTGCAGGCCCCGGATCTGCTCGCTCAGACGTTGTGGGAGGGCCTGGTCGGCGGCATGCTCTATGCGCTGATCGCGCTCGGCTTCGTGCTGATCTTCAAGGCGTCCGGCGTGTTCAATTTCGCGCAAGGCATCATGGTGGTGTTCGCGGCGCTGACTCTCGTCGGCCTGCACGACGCCGGCATGCCCGCGATCGTCTCGCTGGCGCTCACTATCCTCGTCATGTTCGTGCTGGCCTGGACCATCGAGCGCGCGGTGCTGAGACCGCTGGTCAATCAGCCCGACATCATCCTTTTCATGGCCACCTTCGGCATCACCTACTTCCTCATCGGCTTCGGCGAATTCGTGTTCGGCGGCGACCCCAAGGTGATGCCGACCAAGGACTTCTATCTGCCCGACGGCCGTATCACCTATCACACGCTCGGCGGCATGGTGCAGATGCAGAAGCTCGACATCGCCGCCGCCGTCATCGCCACCGTCATGGTAGTCGGCCTCGGCATCTTCTTCTCCAAGACCCGCATCGGGCGGGCGCTACGCGCGGTCGCCGACAGCCATTCGGCGGCGCTCTCAGTGGGCATTTCGCTGGAGCAGATCTGGGTGATCGTTTGGTTCGCCGCCGGCCTCGTCGCGCTCGTCACAGGCATCTTCTGGGGCGCGCGCTCGGACGTCTCCTTCGCGCTCGAGGTGATCGCGCTGAAGGCGCTGCCGGTTCTGATCCTCGGCGGCTTCACCTCGATCCCGGGCGCCATCGCCGGCGGGCTGATCATCGGCATCGGCGAGAAGCTGTTCGAGTTCTACTGGGGTCCGTTGTTCGGCGGCGGCACCGATGCCTGGTTCGCCTACATGCTGGCCTTGATTTTCCTGCTGTTCCGCCCGCAGGGGCTGTTCGGCGAGCGCATCATCGAGCGGATTTGAGGGGCGGACGATGTTCTACCGCGAAGCCGGCCAATTCAAATCTGACTACGTCGCCGACCAGGCGATCTTCCCGATTGCGCAGGACCGCATCGGGTTGGCTATCCTGTTCGTCATCGCCCTGCTCATTCCGTTCACCCAAAACGACTTCTTGCTCAACGCGGTGATGATCCCATTCCTGATCTTTTCGCTGGCGGCGATGGGGCTCAATCTGCTCACCGGTTACACCGGCCTACTGTCGCTCGGCAGTGGCGCCTTTATGGGGGTCGGCGCCTACGCCTGCTACAAGCTCACCAGCATCTTCCCGAACGTGAACATCCTCATCTGGGTGATCTGTTCTGGCTTCTTCGCCGCGATCGCGGGCACGATCTTCGGGTTGCCGTCGCTGCGCATCAAGGGCTTCTACCTCGCTATCGCGACGCTCGCCGCGCAGTTTTTCCTGGAGTGGTGCTTCATCCGCGTCGCGTGGCTCTACAATTACAACACCTCCGCCGCGATCGAGGTGCCCCAGCGCACGCTCTTCGGCATCATCGTCACCGGGCCGCGCGCGACCTCGGAGACGCGCTACTACGTCGTCCTCTTTATCGTGCTGGCCATGACCTGGCTTGCCTCCAACCTGGTGCACGGCCGCATCGGCCGTAGCTGGATGGCGGTTCGCGACATGGACATCGCCGCCGAGCTCATGGGCATCCGGCTGCTGCCGACCAAGTTGCTCGCCTTCGCGGTGTCGTCGTTCTACTGCGGGGTCGCCGGCGCGCTGGTGGTGTTCTTGTGGTACGGCGGCGCGGAAGCGAGTGTCTTCAGCATCAACCAGAGCTTTACCATCCTGTTCATGATCATCATCGGTGGCCTCGGCAGCCTGCTCGGTTCGTATATGGGCGCGGCGCTGATCTTCATCCTGCCGATCGTCGTACGGTTCACGCCGGAATCGCTGGGCCTGCCGCTGCAGGCGGATACCATCGAACACATCACCTACATGGTCACGGGCGCGCTGATCATCTTCTTCCTGATTGCCGAACCGGCGGGTCTCGCGCGGCTCTGGGGGATCGGCAAGCAGAAGCTGAGGACCTGGCCGTTCCCGTATTAACGGCGCGGGACGGCAACCGAGTTCCCACCGCGGCGCGTCGTTCGCGGGGGGTGAGATCGCTGACCGGACGACAAGAAGCCCGGTGGCGAAGAGAGGGAACCAAAGGCGCGCCACCGGCGCGAACCAAAGGGAGGAAAGTGCAATGAAGATGAAGCAGCTCTTTGCCGGCATCGCATGTGCCGGCTTGCTGGGCGCGGCGTTCTTTGCCGGCACCGCGCAGGCGCAAGACAAGATATTCGTTCCGCTATTCACGTACCGCACCGGGCCGTTCGCCAATTCCGGCATCCCGATCGCCAACGGCATGCACGATTACCTCAACATGCTGAATCAGCGCGATGGCGGTATCGGCGGCGTCAAGCTCGACGTCCAGGAATGCGAGACCGGCTACGACACCAAGAAGGGCGTGGAGTGCTGGGAATCGATCAAGGACAAGCACCCGACCGTCGTGAATCCGTTCTCGACCGGCATCACCCTGCAGTTGATCCCCAAGGCGTCGGTCGACAAGATTCCGATCCTGTCGATGGCCTATGGCTTGTCGGCTTCGGCCGTCGGCCAGGACTTCCCCTGGGTCTTCAATCCGCCGGCCACCTATTGGGACGGCATGTCGCAGATCATCCGCTACATCGGCACCAAAGAAGGCGGTCTCGACAAGCTCAAGGGCAAGAAGATCGGCTTCATCTACCTCGACGCCGGTTATGGTCGTGAGCCGATTCCGCTCCTGAAGGATCTGGCCAAAACCTACGGCTTCACGGTGAAGCTCTATCCGGTGGCCGGCAAGGAGATGCAGGACCAGTCGAGCCAGTGGCTCTCCGTGCGCCGCGATCGTCCGAACTGGATGATCATGTGGGGCTGGGGCGCCATGAACCCGACCGCGGTCAAGCGCGCCTCGGAGAACGGCTACCCCATGGACCACTTCATCGGCATCTGGTGGTCGGGCTCGGATGACGACGCGCGTGGCGGCGGCATGGCGGCCAAGGGCTATCTGGCGCTCAACTTCAGCGGTCTCGGCTCCAACTACCCCGCCATCCAGGACATCAAGAAGTACGTCGTGGACAAGGGTCTGAGCCAGGTCGAGAAGGACAAGTTCGCGGATACGTTCTACGACCGCGGCGTGTTCAACTCGGTGCTGATCGCCGAGGCGATCCGCAACGCGCAGAAGATCACCGGCAAGAAGGTGGTCGACGGCGCCGACGTCCGCAAGGGTCTCGAAACCCTCAATATAACCGACGCGGACTGGGCCAAACTGGGCTTCCCGAAGTTCGGCACGCCGGTGCACGTCACCTGCGCCGACCACAACGGCCACAGCTCGGTTTACATGCAGCAGTGGGACGGCAAGCAGTGGCACCGCGTCTCCGACTGGATCGCACCTATGATGGATAAGGTCGAGCCGCTGCTGAAGGCCGCGGCCGCCGAGTACGTCAAGAGCAACACTGGTTGGCCGAAGCGCACCGAAGCCTGCGCCAAGCTGCCATAAGCGAAAATGCGACCCTCCCCCTTGCGGGGAGGGTCGGCGAGCGTAAGCGAGCCGGGGTGGGGGTCTTGATTTGCCACCCCCACCCCGCTCACCTCGTACCACTCGGTGAGCGACCCTCCCCGCAAGGGGGAGGGTAAGGAGAGGCGCATGAGCATCGCCGAAAGCACGACCACCACGAATGCCGCCACCGAGACCATCCTCTCGGTCAACAACATTGAGGTGATCTACGATCACGTCATCCTGGTGTTGAAAGGCGTCTCGCTGGAGGTGCCCCGTCGCGGCATCGTCGCGCTGCTCGGCGCCAACGGTGCCGGCAAGACCACCACACTTAAGGCGATCTCCAACCTGCTGCACGCAGAGCGCGGCGACGTCACAAAGGGCTCGATCACCTTCGAAGGCGATGAGGTGCAGAACCTGTCGCCAAACGAACTGGTGCGCCGCGGCTGCATCCAGGTGATGGAAGGCCGGCATTGTTTCGGCCATCTCACCATCGAGGAAAATCTCTTAACCGGTGCCTTCACCCGCCGCGACGGCAAGGCCGCGATCAAGCGCGACATGGACATGGTCTACGCCTATTTCCCGCGCTTGGCCGAGCGCAAGAGCTCGATGGCCGGCTACACCTCCGGCGGTGAGCAGCAGATGTGCGCCATCGGCCGAGCGCTGATGTCGCGGCCCAAGATCATCCTGCTTGACGAGCCGTCGATGGGGCTCGCGCCGCAGATCGTCGAACACATCTTCGAGATCGTGAAGGACCTCAACGCCAAGGAGGGCGTGTCCTTCCTGCTCGCCGAGCAGAACACCAACATGGCGCTCAAGTTCGCCACCTACGGCTATATCCTGGAGAACGGCCGCGTGGTGATGGATGGCGCGGCTAAGCAGCTCGCCGAGAACGCGGATGTGAAGGAATTCTACCTCGGTACTTCCGGCGACAAGCGCAAAAGCTTCCGCGAAGGCAAGCACTACCGTCGCCGCAAGCGCTGGCTGGCGTAACGTCATTTGTCATTCCGGGGCGCGGCCTTTGGGCCACGAACCCAGCATCCAGAGATGCAACCTTGCCCGTCGTATCGCTCTGGATTTCCGGCTTCGCTCGCTTTAGGGCCCCGAAGATGGGTGGAAACGCGCTTATGGCGCGCGCCCGGAAGAGACCGTGACTGCTAGCATTGGATGGGGCGATGACCGACCACTACGACTCCCTGGAAATCCGGCCACCGGTACTGCGCGAAAGCGAATTGTTCGCCGCGCTCACGCACGCCATCGCCCACGCGCTGGCCGCGCCGGCCTGGGCCAAGCAACTCGCCGGCGTCAATCCGCACAAGGTCGATTCGCGCGCTGCGCTCGCCAGGCTGCCGGTTCTGCGTAAGTCCGACATCGCCACGATGCAGCAGGAGAACCCGCCCTTCGGCGGTCTCAACGTCACGCCGCCCGGCAAAGTCTCCCGGCTGCTGATGTCGCCGGGTCCGATTTTTGAGCCGGAAGGCCACGGCAAGGACTGGTACGGCGCCGCGCGCGCGCTTTATGCCGCCGGCTTCCGCGCCGGCGACATCGTGCACAATTCCTTCGCCTATCATCTCACCCCCGGCGGTTTTATCGTCGAGGGCGGCGCGCATGCGCTCGGCTGCGCCGTCATTCCCGGCGGCGTCGGCAACACCGAGCAGCAGCTCGAGGCCATCGCGCACTACCGGCCGTCCGGCTATCTAGGCACGCCCGATTTTCTGAAGATCCTGCTCGACACCGCCGAGAAGACCGGCAAGGACGCGTCCTCCATCAAGCGCGCTTTGGTGTCGGGGGCGGCGCTGCCCGCGTCGCTGCGCGCGGAATTGAAGGCGCGCGGCGTCGACGTGCTGCAATGCTACGCCACCGCCGAACTCGGCGTGGCTGCCTACGAGTTGCCGGCGCAAGAGGGCATGATCGTCAACGAAACGGTGATCCTCGAAATCGTGCGCCCCGGCACCGGCGATCCGGTGCCCGAAGGTGAGGTAGGCGAGGTGGTGGCGACCACGTTCAATCCCGATTATCCGATGATCCGGCTCGCCACCGGCGACCTTTCGGCGGTGCTGCCCGGCCGCTCGCCCTGCGGGCGCACCAACATCCGCATCAAGGGGTGGATGGGCCGTGCCGACCAGACCGCCAAGGTCAAGGGCATGTTCGTGCATCCCAAGCAGGTGGCGGACATCGCCGCCCGCCATCCCGAACTCGTCCGCCTG
Organism: uncultured Pseudomonadota bacterium; assembly: GCA_963773225.1. Classification (GTDB taxonomy): domain Bacteria; phylum Pseudomonadota; class Alphaproteobacteria; order Rhizobiales; family Xanthobacteraceae; genus Pseudolabrys. Next base: position 277,376 of record CAVZAO010000012.1, on the reverse strand, counting down.
CGGCTGGTGGTCGGCCGCGAGCGGGAGCAGGACACCATGACGTTGATGGCCGAGAGCGCCTCGCCGGACGCGGCGTTGGAGGCCGCGGTGGCCGCCACGCTGCAGTCCGTCACCAAGCTGAAGGGCAAGGTCGAGCTGGTGGCGCCCGGCTCATTGCCCAACGACGGCAAGGTGATCGCCGACGAGCGTCCGGTGGGGTAGGGCCGCTTTCACCTCTCCCCGCAAGCGGGAGAGGGAAGAAAGCGCACCCTTGACCCCGCCCGCCGTTTCCCGCTGATTGGCCCCATGAGCAGCTCAAGCAACGGCCATCTCCCCCCGAACCACCCGCCGATTCCGCCGCGCGGCATCGGCGTCCTGCTGGTCAATCTCGGCACGCCCGACGCCACCGACTACTGGTCGATGCGGCGCTATCTGAAGGAGTTCCTCTCCGACCGCCGCGTCATCGAGGTCAATCCGGTGATGTGGTGGCTGATCCTCAACCTCATCATCCTCACCGTGCGCCCGGCGCGCAAAGGCCGCGACTACGACAAGATCTGGAACAAGGCGCTGAACGAGTCCTTCCTCAAGACGATCACGCGCTCGCAGGCCGACAAGCTCGCCGCCCATTACGGTGGCGACCGGCGCGTCCTGGTCGACTGGGCGATGCGCTACGGCAACCCGTCGATCCCCGCGCGCCTCGACGCCCTGCAGAAGGCCGGCTGCGACCGCATCCTGATCGTGCCGCTCTATCCGCAATATGCCGCGGCCACTACGGCGACCGTGTGCGACAAGGCGTTCGACGCGCTCAAGACCATGCGCTGGCAGCCGGCAGTGCGCATCGCGCCGGCCTGGTTCGACGATCCCGGTTACATCGAGGCGCTCGCGGGCTCCTTGCGCGACGAACTCGCCAAGCTGCCGTTCGAACCGGACGTGATCCTCGCGTCCTTCCACGGCATGCCGGAGGAGTATCTCACCAAGGGCGATCCCTATCACTGCCAGTGCGCCAAGACCGCGCGGCTCCTGCGCGAGCGGCTGGACCTGAGCGAAGACAAGCTGATGTTGACGTTCCAGTCGCGCTTCGGTTCGGCGGAATGGCTCAAGCCCTACACCATCGACACGGTGGAAGCGCTGGCGAAGAAGGGCGTCAGGAACCTCGCGGTCATCACGCCGGGCTTCACGGCAGACTGCCTGGAAACCCTGGAAGAGATCGCCATGGAAAACGCCAACGTCTTCACGGAGGCCGGCGGCAAGAACTTTGCCCACATCCCCTGCCTCAACGACTCGGAGCGCGGCATGGCGGTGATCCGCGCCGTCGTCGCCCGCGAGCTTCAGGGCTGGGTGTGAAGGCCTGACCTCTCCCGTCCGGGGAGGGCGGCGAGCCGAGCGAGCCGGGTGGGGGCCGCGCGCCAATCAACCCCTCGTTAACCATCGCGCTTTAGCTTCCGTTAACCAAAGCCGCCGGGCCAGGCCCGGACGGGCGCGCCGCGTGCACAGGCGGCGCTGCCGTCCGGCATGCGTCCGTTGGCTTGGTGTCGTCGTGGGTTCGCGGTCGGCTGCTGCCGGCCGCGGCGCAAGAAGGAGCGAGCGTGCCGCGCTTTCGCCAGTCCCGTCCGGCCGCGCCCCGCGGCGCCGGCCTGCTGCTCGCCGCTTGTTGCGGGCTGGGCGTGGGCTTCGGCGTGGGCGGCGGACCGGCGAACGCCCAGAGCGCGGCGATCAACGCAAACGGCTCAAGCGGCGTGCCGAGCACGGCCGCGCCCTACACCAATCCGTTCGCGCCCGACTCGCAGGCCGGTCCCAAGGGCCCGGTCCCGGCGTGGGAAAAGTTCGACCGCGCGCCGCCGCCGAGCGAGGACGAGGGCGACACTGGCCTGCCGCGCACCTTCAAGAAGATTCGCACCATCCAGCCACTCGCGCCGCCGGCCTCGGGTGCGGGATCGACCGGCTTCAATGCCACCAACGCGCCGCAGCCGAGCACGAACGCGCCGGCCTTTGGGACATCCGACGGGACCACGCCCGGCTATGGCGGGGCGGTAGCCGGCACAGGCGCGGCCGACAGTAATGGCTCTTATGGTGGCGCCGGCGCCGGCGGCACGGCCTATAGCGACACGTATGGCAACACCTATAGCAACACTTATGGTGCGGAGCCGAACGCGGCGACGGCCGCGCAGAACCCCTACCAACAGCCGATCCCGCCGCTCACGTCCGCCGACGAGGCACGCGCCGAGGCGCCGGGCGAGCCGCCGGTACGCACCATCAGGCCCATTCGCAAAGGGACCAAGAAACGCCTCGCCCATCCCGACGAGCCCACCGATCCGTTCGCGCCGGCGGGCGTCGGCGTTGGCGCGTTCGACGTCTACCCGGCGATCGAGCTGCGCGGCGGCTACGACAGCAACCCCAACGCCACCGAGGGCGGCGACGGCGCCGCCGTCTACAGCATCGCGCCTGAAGTGAAGATCGAATCGGTCTGGGCGCGGCATTCGCTCAAGGCCGATCTGCGCGGCAGCTATTCCGGCTATTCGCCCGACAGTTCGCCGACGCTCAGCCGCCCCTATTTCAATGGCAAGGTCGACGGCCGCATCGACGTCACGCGCGACACCAAGATCAACCTCGGCAGCACCTTGCTGGTCTCGACCGACAATCCGGGCAGCCCGAACCTCCAGGCTGGTCTCGCCAAGCTGCCGATCTATGCCACCTTTGGGGGCAGCGCCGGCATCACGCAGTCGTTCAACCGCTTCGAACTGAAATTGACGGGCGACGCCCAGCGCACGGCCTATCAGGATTCCGAGCTCACCGACGGCACCACGGCGAGCAACAAGGACCGCAATTACGATCAATTCGGCGGTACTCTGCGCGGCAGCTACGAAATGATGCCGGGCGTCAAGCCGTTCGTCGAGATCGGCGCCGACACGCGTCTCCACGACGTGGAACCCGACAGCTACGGTTACAAGCGCAATTCGACCGGCGTAACCGGTAAAGTCGGCACCACCTTCCAGTTGACGCGACTGCTCACCGGCGAGGTTTCCGTTGGCTACACCCACCGCAACTACGACGACCCGCGCTTCGACTCGGTTGGCGGGCTTATCGGCGACGCTTCGCTGATTTGGGACGCGGATGCGCTCAATACCGTCAAGCTCACCGCCTCTTCCACCATCGAAGAGTCCTCGGTGTCCGGCGTCTCCGGCGTGTTCTACCGTAACATCGCCGTGCAGTACGATCACGCTTACCGGCGTTGGCTGATCGGCAGCCTGAAGGTCGGCGTTGGCGTCGACACCTATCAGGGCGGCTCGACGTCGTCCTCCTCGACGACGACCATCTCGACCATCTGCGGATGCGTGATCACGGTGCCGGGCGAGACCACGCCCGACCGGCAGGACCTCGTTTACACCGCCGGCTACGGCGTCACTTACAAGTTCAGCCGCGAGCTCTGGCTCAACGGCGAGTTCAGCCAGAAATGGGTGCGCTCGAACGTCACCGGCAACGATTACAACGACAGTCTGTTCATGCTGGGTGTCCGGCTGCAGCGCTAGGGTAGGCCGGGCACCAGATTGCCACCCGGCGCCGCCTGTGCCTATCTGCACCAGCAATGACAAACCCGGGCATTCGCTTTCGCGATTTTCCTCTCAACATCCGTCTGCTGCAAATGTCGCGGCTCGCCCGCAGCATCGGCCAGGGTGTCACGGTCGCAAGCTTCACGCTCTATCTGCACGCGCTCGGATACCGCGGGCCGGCCATCGGCGCGGTGCTGATGGCTGGGCTCGTGTTCGGTGCCGCGCTCACCGCCGTCACCGGGCCGCTCAGTGACCGCATCCGGCGCCGCCCGATGCTGCTGGTCTATGAGAGCCTGGCGGGCGCGGCGGCGCTCGCCGCCATGCTCTCGAGCAATCATATGGTGGTGATCCTGGCGGCGACGGTTGCCGGCTTCGGGCGCGGCGCCAACGGCGCCGCCGGTCCCTTCGCGCCGGTCGAGCAGGCCTGGATCGCGCACGAAGTCGAAGGCGTCATGCGGCGGCGCGCTTTGTCGCTCAACGCCACGTTCGGCTTTCTCGGCATGGCGGCCGGCGCGGGGCTTGCGTTCGTTCCGGGCCTCGTCGCGCACGGCGCGGTCGGCCTCGATCTCTATCGGTTGCTGTTTGCCGTGCCGTTCGCCGCTTCGCTCGTGGTGCTCGTGCTCATCGCGCGCACCCAGGACCCGCCGACGCGGTTCAGCGTGCAGGCGGGCGTCATGGCCGAGGGCGCGCCCACGCCCGACGACATCCGGCGGCACGAGAACAAGCAGCTGCGCCGCCTGGCGCTCGCCAATGCCGTCAACGGCCTCGCCATCGGCATCATCGGCCCGCTCATCGCCTACTGGTTTCTGCTGCGCTATGGCCACGGGCTCGCCGACATCGGCCCCGCCATGGCGATCAGCTTTCTGTTCGCCGCCGCCGGCTCCACCATCACCGGGCGCGTCAGCAGCCGCATCGGCGCGGTGCGCACCGTGTTGGTGATGCGCGGCGTCGGCATCGTACTGCTGGCGGCGATGGCGTTTGCGCCGGTGTTCTGGCTAGCGGTCGCGCTCTATGCCGTCCGCTCGGCCTGCAATCGCGGCACCATTGGCGCGCGCCAGGCGGTGACGGCCGAGTTGACGCGGGCGGAGCGCCGCGGCTTTGCGGCCAGCGTGCAGAGCCTGTCGCTACAGATCCCGCGCGCCATCGGGCCGCTGCTCGGCGGCTGGCTCATGCACAGCGGCGATCTGACGGCGCCGATTCTGGTCGCCGCCGTCTTGCAGACGCTCTACGTCGGCCTTTACGCCTACTTCTTCCTGCACATCGACCGCGCCGGCGAGACGTCGCCGGGCGCGGGCGGGCCGCTCACGCCTTGAGCAGGCCTTCGAGCTCGGCGCGGAACGCCGGCGCGATGTCGTCGCGCTGCAGTGCATAGGCGACGTTGGCGGCCAGGAAGCCGCTCTTTGAGCCGCAGTCGAAGCTGCGCCCGTCGAACTCGTAGCCGTGGAATGGCTGGCTCTTCGCCAGCGTCAGCATGGCGTCGGTGAGCTGGATCTCGCCGCCTGCGCCGGGCTTCTGCTTCGCCAGCACCTCGAATATTTCCGGCTGCAGGATGTAGCGCCCGGTGATCGACAGGTTCGACGGCGCTTCGCTCGCCTTCGGCTTCTCCACCATCTGCGTGATCGAAAACGATTTTCCCTTGCGCTCGCCGACCCCGACGATGCCGTACATGTGCGCGCGCTCCTGCGGCACCTGTTCGACCGCGATGACGTTGGCCTTGGCGTCGAAGCCCTTGGCCGCGTCGATCATCTGCTTCAGGCAGCCAGGCTTGTTTTGCACCAGCACGTCCGGCAGCAGCAGCGCGAACGGCTCGTTGCCGACGAGCTCACGGGCGCACCATACCGCGTGGCCAAGGCCGAGCGGCGCCTGCTGGCGGGTGAAACTTGCGCTGCCGGCAGCCGGCTGATCGGCGGCGAGCAGGTCGAGCTCGGCCTTCTTGCCGCGCTCGCGCAGCGTCGCCTCGAGCTCGAACTGACGGTCGAAATGGTCCTCGATCACGCCCTTGTTGCGGCCGGTGATGAAGATCAGGTCCTCGATGCCGGCTTCGCGCGCTTCGTCGACCACGATCTGGATCAGTGGCCGGTCGACCACGGTCAGCATCTCTTTGGGCATAGCTTTGGTGGCCGGCAGGAAGCGGGTACCGAGCCCTGCGACCGGAAAGATAGCTTTGCGGATGTGCGTCATAGGTGGGATGGGGTCTCTCGCGGCGGGTCCCTCTGACAAAGCACGGGACGGCCCTTTGGGTCCACCCGGGGGACCATTAACCGTCCGATAACCATAACGGCTCCACCCATAGTGTCCATGAGGGCACAGAATCACCGGGCGCGCGCCGGTTCGCCCGCCCGAAGAGCGCCGATTGTCCTGCTGGCCGCGTTGCTGAGCGCGGCCGCCACCGGCGCGAGCGCGCAGGTGACCGGCTCGATTGCACCGACGAGCCGTATAATGACACCGTCCTGGAGCGGTCAGTCCGGTGCGTCCGGGGATCCGCGCATGAGCGCTTCGGCCATCCGCGCCGACGCGGCGCGGTTCAAGACATGCCTTGCGGACTTGTGGCCCGCGGCGGCGCGCCGCGGCGTCTCGCGCGCCGTGTTCGACCGCGCCACGCGCAGGCTGACCCCCGACCTGCGCATCATGGACCTGCTCGACAGCCAGCCCGAGTTCACCAAATCGGTCTGGGATTATCTCGACATCCTTGTGACCGATGCGCGCATCGCCAAGGGCCGCGCGCTGCTCGAGAAATATTCCGACACCTTCTCGCGCGCCGAACGCGCCTACGGCGTCAGCCGCTACATCATTGCGGCGTTCTGGGGCGTGGAAAGCGACTACGGCGACGAGGGCGGAAATCGCCCGGTGCTGCGCTCGACCGCGACGCTCGCCTGCGTCGGCCGCCGTCAGCATTATTTCCGCGACGAATTTCTCGCCACGCTGGAGATTCTTCAGCATCACGACGTGCCGGAAAGCCGACTGGTCGGCTCCTGGGCCGGCGCTTTCGGGCCGACGCAGTTCATGCCCACCGCCTTCCTGCGCTATGCGGTCGACTTCGACGGCGACGGCCGGCGCGACGTGGTCGATTCCGCCGCCGACCTGATCGGCTCCACCGCCAACAACCTGAAGAAGGACGGCTGGCACCCGGGCGAGACCTGGGGCTACGAAGTGGTGGTACCGGCGGATTTCGATTTCATGCGCGCGGACGATCACCACGAGATGACGATTGCCGGGTGGGAGAAGCTCGGCATCGTGCGTGCCGGCGGCAAGCGGTTCCCGCATCCGGACGCGCGCGCCTTCCTGCTGGTGCCTGCCGGCGTCCAGGGGCCCGGCTTCCTGATGCTGCATAACTTCCGGGTCATCATGCGCTACAATCCGGCCGAAGCCTACGCGCTGGCGATCGGCCATCTCGCCGACCGGCTGCGTGGTGGGGGCCCGTTCGTGCAGGCTTGGCCGCGCTACGAAAAGGCGCTCTCGCGCGGCGACCGTCTGGAATTGCAGGAATTGCTGGAACGCCACGGTTTCGACGTCGGGGAGCCGGACGGCCGCATCGGCGCCCGCACCCGCGACGCCATCCGCGGCTATCAGGCGCGGATCGGCCGGGTTCCGGATGGTTTTGCCACCGCCGGTCTGTTGAAGCGCCTGCGCGCCCAATAGGTTAACGGGTTCACCAGCCAGGCACCTTCGAGTTGACATTTTTGGCCGGCTATTGACCCATGCGAGTGGCGCGCAGTGGCGGCGCCATGGCTTTGCGAGGCATCGGGCGATCGGCATGTTCGGCAGCGTGCGGCGGCGACAGCGGCGGACGGGGGCGGTCCTTGTGGCGGCCGCTGAAGGCCTGGCCTTGCTGGCGTTCGCTGTGACGTTCGCGATGCCGGCCGGAGCCCAGAATCTCGGCGGCAATCCATACAAATTCATGCGTCGCGACTATCAGCGCCAGCAGGACGGCGGCGGTGGCTTCTTCGGCGGGTTCTTCGGCCGCTCCGACACACAGCGCGAGCCGCGGCACTATCGCTCCGCGCCCCAGGTGCGCCGCCAGGTCGACTATTCGCACGCGCCGCCGCCGCAGAAGCAACAAAGCCAGCCCGATCCCAGTAAGCCGATCACCAGCATCGTGGTCATGGGCGGCAGCATGGCCGACTGGCTCGCCTACGGCCTGGAGGATGCGTTCTCGGATTCGCCCAACGTGGAGATCGTGCGCAAGGACGAGCCCAATTCCGGCCTGCTGCGCTACAAAGCCAAGAGCGACCTCGATTGGTGGCACGTGGCGCGCGAAGATCTCGCGCATGAGAAGGCGAACTTCGTCGTCATGATGCTGGGCGTCACCGATCGCCAGAATATCCGCGAAAGCGACATCGCCAAGGAAGCGACGCAGGAAACACCCAAGAGCGAGCCGGGCCAGAATGCGGCTGACGCCGCCAAGGCGGGACAGGGCAAGGACGCTACGGATACGAAAGACGCCAAAGATAACAAGCCCGTGCCGGCGTCGAGCCACGGCGTTCTCGCGTTCCGCAGCCCGCAATGGGAGCGGGTCTATACGCGCCGCATCGACAAGACGATCGCGGCGCTGAAGAGCAAGGGCGTGCCGGTGTTCTGGGTCGGTCTGCCGTCGATCCGCGGCACCAAGTCGACCGCCGACGCCGTCTACCTCAACAATCTCTATCGCCAACGCGCCGAGCGCGCCGGCATCGTCTACATCGATGTATGGGACGGCTTCGTCGACGATTCCGGCAAGTATTCGTCCTATGGGCCCGACTACGAGGGCCAGACCCGGCGCCTGCGCTCGTCCGACGGCGTGTTCTTCACCAAATACGGCGCGCGCAAGCTCGCGCATTACGTCGAGCGAGAGATCCGCCGCTACATGACCAACCGCGTGACCACGCTGGCGCTGCCGAGCGGGCCGCTCGGTCCGGCGCCGGGCGCGGCCCCTAAGTCTGCAGTGCGGCCGCTTGCCGGTCCGGTGCTGCCGCTGACCGCGCCCACCGGCAATTCCGACGTGTTGCTCGGCGGGGCGCAGACGCCGCCGCCGCGCCCGGACGCGATCGCCACCAACGTGCTGGTCAAGGGCAATGCGCTCTCTGCGCCGCCCGGCCGCGCCGACGATTTCAAATGGCCGCCGGACGGCCAGGACTACGGCAAGCCGCCCGCGCCGGATAAGACCAGCCAGACCAACACCACCAGCCCGGCCGCGGACGCGCGCAAGGCGGCCGCCGCGCAAGCGCAAGCCGAAGCCGAGCAGCAAGCGCGGGAAAAGGCCGTCGAAGCCAAGGCGGCCGAGGCCAAAGCGCAAGAAGAAAAGGCCCAAGAAGTAAAGGCGCAAGAAGAAAAGGCCAAAGAAGCACAGGCGCGGGACAAGGCGCGGCGCGAAGCTGAGCTCCGCCGGCACGCGGCCGAGCGCGCGCGCGCCGAAGCGCGCCAGGGTCTCAGGCCGCCGGGCCGCGTCGAGACCCGGCGCGAATACCGGCCGCAGCGGCGATCCGACGATCCGATCCGCAATCTGTTCGGCGTCTTCGGGAATTGACTCTCGGTCATTCCGGGGCGGCGCGTCGGCGCCGTCCGGAGAGATAAAGCGCTGAAATGAGCGCGGCGTCCGCCGCGCCGGTTACCGCGGCAGGTTGCTCTCGCCCATCAGGAAGGCGTCGACGGCGCGCGCGCACTGGCGGCCTTCGCGGATCGCCCACACCACCAGCGACTGGCCGCGGCGCATGTCGCCGGCGGTGAACACCTTCGGCACCGAGGTGAGATAGCCGTCCGTGTCGGCGGAGACGTTGCCGCGCTTGTCGAGGGCGACGTCGAGCGCCTGCAACAGGCCCTCGTGCACCGGGTGCACGAAGCCCATGGCGAGCAGCACCAAATCGGCCTCGATCTCGAATTCGCTGCCGGGCACCGGCTGGAACTTGGCGTCCACCTGCACGCAATGCAGCGTTTTCACTTGGCCGTTCTCGCCCGTGAACTTCTGCGTCAACACCGAGAACTCGCGGCTTGCGCCTTCCTCGTGGCTCGACGAGACGCGCAGCTTCAGCGGCCAGTCCGGCCAGGTCATCGCCTTGTTCTCGTGCACCGGCGGCTGCGGCATGATCTCGAAGTTGACGACCGACACCGCGCCCTGGCGGATCGAGGTGCCGATGCAGTCGGAGCCGGTGTCGCCGCCGCCGATCACCACCACCGTCTTGCCGGTGGCGAGGATGGGCTCGATGTCGCCCAGCGCCTCGCCGGACACGCGGCGGTTCTGCTGCGGCAGGAATTCCATCGCGAAGTGGACGCCCTTGAGCTCGCGCCCCGGGATCGGCAGGTCGCGCGGCTTTTCGGCGCCGCCCGCGAGCACCACGGCGTCATGCTCTTTGGTGAGGTTGTCAGCCGGATAATCGGCGCCGACGTGGACGCCGTAATGGAAGGTGACGCCCTCGGCCGTCATCTGCGTGACGCGGCGGTCGACGTGCACCTTTTCCATCTTGAAGTCGGGGATGCCGTAGCGCATCAGCCCGCCGGCCTTGGCCCAGCGTTCGTAGACATGGACGTCATGACCCGCGCGCGCGAGCTGCTGCGCGCAGGCGAGGCCCGCGGGGCCGGAGCCGACCACGGCGACCTTCTTGCCGGTCTTGCGCGCCGGCAGTTCGGGCTTGAGCCCCTTTGCGATGGCGCGGTCGGCGATCTCGCATTCGATCGTTTTGATGGTGACCGGATTCTCGTCGATGTTGAGCGTGCAGGACGCCTCGCACGGCGCCGGGCACACGCGCCCCGTCACTTCCGGGAAGTTGTTGGTCGAGTGCAGGTTGACCGCCGCCTCGTCCCAGTGGCCGCGGTAGACCAGGTCGTTCCAGTCCGGAATCTGGTTGTTGACCGGGCAGCCGGTCGGCAGGCCGGTGACGCGGCTGACGCCATGGCAATAGGGCACGCCGCAGTCCATGCAGCGCGCGGCTTGGTCGTGCAGCGCGTCGTCGGAGAGCGGCAGCACGAACTCGTTGTAATTCTTGATGCGTTCGTCGACCGGCGCGTACTTGCGATCGTGCCGCTCGAATTCGAGAAACCCGGTGATCTTACCCATACTTACTCCGCAGCCTGCATCGCGGCGGCCTTCTCTTTTGCCATCTCAGCAAGCGCGCGGCGGTATTCGACCGGCATCACTTTCTTGAACAGCGAACGGTAACGCGGCCAATCTTCGAGGATCTCGGCCGCCAGCTTGGAACCGGTATAGCGGGCGTGGTTCGAGATCAACAGCCGAAGCCGCTCGGCGTCCTTGCCCGTCATGTCGGACATGACGTCGACGCGGCCGTGGCTTTCGAGGTCGTTCAACTGGCCGAATTCCTTTTCGGCGGCTTCTTCTTCCGCGGGCACCGGCTCGAGGTCGACCATCGCCATGTTGCAGCGGTCCTTGAAGCTGCCGTCCTCGTCCAGCACGTAGGCGACGCCACCCGACATGCCGGCCGCGAAGTTGCGCCCGGTCTGGCCCAAGACCACCACCACGCCGCCGGTCATGTATTCGCAGCAATGGTCGCCGGCACCTTCCACCACGGCGGCGGCGCCCGAGTTGCGCACGGCGAAGCGCTCGCCGGCGACGCCGCGGAAGTAGCATTCGCCGGAAATGGCGCCATAGAGCACGGTGTTGCCGACGATGATCGACTCCTCCGGCACGATACCGCTGTCGGCGGTCGGCCGGATGACCAGACGGCCGCCGGACAGGCCCTTGCCGACATAGTCGTTGGCCTCGCCTTCGAGCTCGAAGGTCACACCCTTGGCGAGCCAGGCGCCGTAGCTCTGGCCGGCGGTGCCGGTGAAGCGCACGTGGATGGTGCCGTCGGGCAGGCCCTCGTGGCCGTAGCGCTTGGCCACCTCGCCGGACAGCATGGCGCCCGCCGAGCGGTCGGTGTTGTGGATCACCGCCCGCAGGCGCACCGGTGCGCCGCGATCGAGCGCAGCCTGCGATTCCGCGATCAGCTTGCGGTCGAGGATGTCGGCGATCTTGTGGTCCTGTTCCTCGCAATTGTAGATCGCGGTGCCGATCGCTGCTTCCGGCTTCAGGAACAGCTTGGAGAAGTCGAGGCCCTTGGCCTTCCAATGCGCGACCAGCTTGTTCTGGTCGAGCATCTGCATCTGCCCGATCATCTCGTCGAAGGTGCGGTAGCCGAGCAGGGCCATCAGCTCGCGCACTTCCTCGGCGACGAAGAAGAAGAAGTTGATGACGTGCTCGGGCAGGCCGCGGAAACGCTTGCGCAGCACCGGGTCCTGCGTCGCCACGCCCACCGGGCAGGTGTTGAGATGGCACTTGCGCATCATGATGCAGCCGGCCGCGATCAGCGGCGCGGTGGCGAAGCCGAACTCGTCGGCGCCGAGCAGCGCGCCCACCACCACGTCACGGCCGGTGCGCAGGCCGCCGTCGACCTGCACCGAGATGCGGCCGCGCAGACGGTTGCCGACCAGCGTCTGGTGGGTTTCGGCAAGCCCGATCTCCCACGGGGAGCCGGCGTGCTTGATGGAGGTTAAGGGGGAAGCGCCCGTGCCGCCCTCGTAGCCGGAAATGGTCACGTGGTCGGCGCGCGCCTTGGAGACGCCGGCGGCGACGGTGCCGACGCCGACTTCCGAAACGAGCTTGACCGATACGTCGCCGGCCGGGTTGACGTTCTTGAGGTCGAAGATGAGCTGCGCCAGGTCCTCGATCGAATAGATGTCGTGGTGCGGCGGCGGCGAGATCAGGCCGACGCCCGGGGTGGAGTGGCGCACCTTGGCGATGGTCTTGTCGACCTTATGGCCGGGCAACTGGCCACCTTCGCCGGGCTTGGCGCCCTGCGCCATCTTGATCTGCATCATGTCGGAGTTGACGAGATACTCCGCGGTGACGCCGAAGCGGCCGGAGGCCACCTGCTTGATCGCCGAGCGCATGCTGTCACCGTTCGGCATCGGCTTGAAGCGGTCGGCTTCCTCGCCGCCTTCGCCGGTGTTCGACTTGCCGCCGATGCGGTTCATGGCGATGGCGAGTGTGGTATGCGCCTCGCGCGAGATCGAGCCGAACGACATGGCGCCGGTCGCAAAGCGCTTCACGATCTCCTTGGCGGGCTCCACCTCATCGAGCGGCACCGGCTTGCGGTGGTCTTCCTCCGCCGACTTGATGCGGAACAGGCCGCGGATGGTCAAAAGCCGCTCGCTCTGCTCGTTCACCGCCTGCGCGTAAGCGCGGTAGTGGTCCTGCGAGTTGCCACGCACGGCGTGCTGCAGCTCCTTGACGGTCTCGGCGGTCCACACGTGGTCCTCGCCGCGCACGCGCACGGCATAGTCGCCGCCGACGCCGAGCATGGCCTTGTAGATCGGCGCGTCGGAGAAAGCGTCGCGGTGGCGGCGCACGGTCTCTTCCGCGATCTCGGCCAGCCCCACGCCCTCGATGCGGGTGTGCGTGCCGGTGAAATAGCGGTCGACGAATTCCTGGCGCAGGCCGACGGCGTCGAAGATCTGCGCGCCGCAATAGGACTGGTAGGTGGAGATGCCCATCTTGGACATCACCTTGAGCAGGCCCTTGTTGACCGCCTTGATGTAGCGCTTGACGATTTCCTTGTCCTCAAGCTTCTGCGGCAGGTCATCCTTCATCGCGATCAGCGACTCGAAGGCGAGATAGGGATTGATCGCCTCGGCGCCGTAGCCCGCCAGGCACGCGAAGTGATGCACCTCACGCGGCTCGCCGGTCTCCAGCACCAGCCCGACGGCGGTGCGCAGGCCCTGGCGGATGAGATGGTGGTGCACGGCGGCGCAGGCGAGCAGCGCCGGGATCGGGATGCGTGCGGCGCTCGCCTTGCGGTCGGACAGGATGAGGATGTTGCAGCCCTTGCGCACCTCGTCCTCGGCGCGCTCGCACAGATCGTCGATCGCCCAGCCCATGCCGTCGATGCCGTGCTCGGCCGCATAGGTGATGTCGAGGGTCAGCGACTTGAAGTGGTCGCCCGTCATCTCGGAAATGGCGCGGATCTTCTCCAGGTCCTCGTTGGTGAGGATCGGCTGGCGCACCTCGAGCCGCTTGAGCGTGGCGGCGCCTTCCATGTCGAGGATGTTCGGCCGCGGCCCGATGATGGAGACGAGGCTCATCACCAACTCCTCGCGGATCGGATCGATCGGCGGGTTGGTGACCTGCGCGAAGTTCTGCTTGAAATAGGTGTAGAGCGGCTTCGACTGGTCCGACATCGCCGAAATCGGCGTGTCGTTGCCCATGGAGCCGATGGCTTCCTCGCCGTTCGAGCCCATCGGCGTCATCAGGATCTTGATGTCTTCCTGGCTGTAGCCGAAGGCCTGTTGGCGATCGAGCAGCGCCAGGTTCGACTTCGGCGCGGTGCGGCCGGCCGACGGCAGCTCCTCGAGCTGGATCTGCGACTTCTTGAGCCATTCCTGGTAGGGATGGCTCTTGGCGAGCGTGGCCTTGAGCTCCTCGTCGGGAATGAGACGGCCCTCGTCGAGGTCGACCAGCAGCATCTTGCCCGGCTGCAGCCGCCACTTCTGGACGATGTTCTTTTCTTCGATCGGCAGCACGCCCATCTCCGACGCCATGATGATGCGGTCGTCGTTGGTGAGCAGATAGCGCGCCGGACGCAGACCGTTACGGTCGAGCGTCGCGCCGATCTGGCGGCCGTTGGTGAAGGCGATCGCCGCCGGGCCGTCCCACGGCTCCATCAGCGCGGCGTTGTATTCGTAGAAGGCGCGCCGCTCCTCGTCCATGAGCGGATTGCCCGCCCAGGCCTCGGGAATCATCATCATCACGGCATGCGCGAGCGAGTAGCCGCCCTGCGTCAGGAACTCGAGCGCGTTGTCGAAGCAAGCGGTGTCCGACTGGCCTTCATAGGAGATCGGCCACAGCTTCTTGATGTCATCGCCGAACAACGGCGAGGAAACGGAAGCCTGTCGCGCCGCCATCCAGTTGACGTTGCCGCGCAGCGTGTTGATCTCGCCGTTGTGGGCGACCATGCGATAGGGATGAGCCAGCGGCCACGCCGGGAAGGTGTTGGTCGAGAAGCGCTGATGCACCAGCGCGATCGCCGAGGCGAAATCCGGATCGTGCAGGTCGGGGTAGTAGGTGCCGAGCTGGTCGGCCAGGAACATGCCCTTGTAAATCACCGTGCGGCACGACACGGACACCGGGTAATAGTTGCTCAGGCGCCGCGGCCGGCGGCGGTAGATCGCATCCGAGATCTGCTTGCGCAGCAGGTAGAGATGGCGCTCGAAATGCTCTTCGTCGAGCTTCTGCGCGCCGAGGCCGATGAACACCTGCTGGTGCACCGGCTCGGTCGGCTTCACCGACTCGCCGAGGGTCGAGTTGTCGCGCGGGACGTCGCGCCAGCCGAGCAGCTTGAGCCCTTCGCGTTCGATCATGTCGGCGTAGATGTCGCGGATGATCGAGCGCCACTGCGGGTCGCGCGGCATGAACAATTGCCCGACGGCGTATTCGCCGGGCTTAGGCAGATCGAAGCCGAGGCGCTTGGTCTCCTTGGCGAAGAACGCGTGCGGGATCTGCACCAGGATGCCGGCGCCGTCGCCCATGCGCGGGTCGGCGCCGACGGCGCCGCGGTGCTCGAGGTTGCACAGGATGCGCAGGCCGTCCTCGACGATCTGGTGCGACTTCACGCCCTTGATGTTGGCGATGAAACCGACGCCGCAGGAATCCTTTTCGAGCGCCGGGTCATAGAGCCCGCGCGCCGCCGGCATGCCGGGATCGGCGGTGTCGAGGAACGGCTCGGGCGCGCGCGTTTTGGCCGCGCCGGTGTTGGCTGCGCGCTCGAACAAGGACTTGCCGCTCTTCCGCTCGCTCATCTGCAACCTGCCTTACCCCCGGCCCCTGAACCGGCCTTTGGCGCACCTGGCACGTTCGCGGGGCGCCGAAGGGCCGCCGCGGTCAAGGTGCAATCGATCTCAAGAAGGGCAGTCTTGCCCGGCCTCGCCGGCCGCCGTGACTGCTCCCGTTGGGCGCCACGTGACACCGGCTCAGCCCGCGCCCCCGCCGGTGTCGTGACTGCCACCATTAGGACAGTATTGCTGTCCTAATGGACATTGCCAAATTTTGCCTGCTCGCACAAGGCGGGTCCATGCCTGAATCGCATCGACCTGCCGATTTGTTGCGAGGCCGCTCCCGCTTCGAGCAAGAACAGGACCATGCCCCCGTCGTTCGCGCAATCCCGTTGCGTGGACGTGCATTACCCGGCCGCGCGCGCCGGCGCGGTCTGGTTCGCCAGCGTCGTGGGCGCCCCCTTAGAAGCCTCATGGGGCAGGGCGCAAGAGGCCGTCCGCACCGGCCCGCCGCCGCTAACCAAAGCGGCAAAAAAGCTATGCCGATTAACCGTTTAACCGTGGATTCGGGATTTGGCCGCGCCCGCCGGCCGTTTGGCTATGGTGCCTCTCAACAGGGGATGGAGGGGTGTCATGTCCGACAAGTTCGTGAGGTCGCCGGGCCTTGCCGACGGTCCGGGCGAGCATGCGGTCTCCCGGCTGGCCGACCGCCTGGCGGCACTGGCCCCGGCACCGCCGGCCGTGGCTGCATTCGACACGCCGACGATGCCGCCGCACGAGGTGCCGCGCCAGGTCCGGCCGCAACCGATTGCGCCGATATCGCCGCGTCCGCCCCAGCACGCGCCCGCCTTCGACGTCGCCGCGCCGCTGGTGACGCGACGTTCGCGTTCGGTCGTCGCCAGTGCCATCGACGGCTTCGTGTCGGCGTGCTCTTTCGTGCCTTATGCACTGGTGGCGCTCGCGCTGCGCATCGTCATGGCGCGGGTGTTCTTCCTTGACGGCCAGACGCGGGTCGAGGGTCCGCATCTCGCCTACAGCTTCCATGGTTTCGGCGCCTCGGTGATCCTGCCGATGCAGGTGAAGGCGGAGACGCTGTTCACCTTCATCACCCAGTACGCCGCGCTGCCGGTGCCCGGGGCGATCGCCGCCTATCTGGTCGGCTACGCCGAGTTCAGCCTGCCGCTCATGCTGGTCATGGGCTTCGGCACCCGCATCGCCGCCCTCGGGCTCCTGATCATGACGGCGATGATCCAGGTCTTCGTCATGCCGCAGGCGCTGTGGACGACCCACGTCTACTGGGCGCTGCTGCTGCTGGTGCTTCTGTCGCTCGGCCCCGGCAAAATTTCCCTCGACCACGCCATCCGCTGGCTGTCGGGTCGCAAGGCCGACAACGCCGCCAAGAGCAAGAGGGTCGATCCGTGAAGAAATCCATGGTGCTCGGCCTCACCGTCACCGCGGTGGCTGCGGCGGTCTCGACGCTGGCCGTGAACGTCTCGGCCGGGCCCTTGCAGCGCGACGGCGCGGGCGACTTCGTCGCGGCGCGTGACATTGCGGCGGGCGTGCGCGCCGCCGGGCTCAATCCCGCCGGCGCTCTGCGCCTGCGCGGCCGCTATTACGTGCTCGACGCCGTCGATGCGCGGGGCATCGAAATGCGCGTGCTGGCCGACGCCCAGGACGGCAGCATTCTCTCGATCCTGCCGACACGGCGCGCTGTCGCCGCCCCACCGGCCTCTACCGGCAGCGCACGCATCATCCACGTGCCGCAGCGGGACGCGGGGTATGGCGATCCGGCCGTCGATGGCCATGAAGGCGAGCCGGCGATCGGCGGTATGAGTGCGGTTCCATCGCCGCCAGCCCCCCGTGCAACAGATCGATCCGGCGACGCACCCCAACCGCCCCATGAGCGCGGCGCCGTCTGCCGCACCCGACACCGTCTCCACCGCGGCGGCGCCACCGCGCGCCGATGACGACACGCTAGCCAAGGATCGGGCGCTGACGCCGATCTACCCGACGCCCGCCTTCGGGCCCAAACCCGGTCACAAGGGCGGTGACAAGGCGAGCGCGCGCGCGCCCTTCGCGCCGCTGCCGCCGCCTGCGCGGCCCATCGACTAGCAGCGGACCCACTAACAAAAACGCCCCGGGGGCATCCCGGGGCGCTTTGCGTTTGGACGTTCGGTTGAAGCGTTAGGCCGCGACCTTGGCGTCGACCACCTGGGCTTTTGCCTCGCCGTTGCCGATCGGAATCTGGCGCGGCTTCTTGGCCTCGGGGATCTCGCGCGCAAGGTCGACGTGCAGCAGCCCGTTCTCGAGCTTGGCGTTCTTCACCACCACGTAGTCGGCGAGCTGGAATACGCGCTCGAACGCGCGCGCGGCGATACCCTGATAGAGCACTTCGCCGGTCTGCTCTTCCTTGCCTTGCTTGGCGCCCTTGATCGTCAGCGTGTTCTCTTTCGCCTCGATCGACAGGTCGTTCTCGCCGAAGCCGGCGACCGCCACGGTGATGCGATAGTCGTTTTCGCCGGTGCGCTCGATGTTATAGGGCGGATAGCCCGGCGCGCTGTCGAACGCGTCCATCATCGAGAACAGCCGGTCGAAGCCGACGGTCGAACGGTAAAGGGGGGAAAGATCGAAAGTACGCATGGCATAGTCCTCCTGTTGAGCGACATGCGGGGCGGTCCGCCCTGATGGGCCGGACCGAAGTCCCGTCAACGCAGCCATCTGGCCTGCGCTGGAGAAAATATGGGAACGCTTTCGCGACGCCGCAAGGCTTCCGCCGCAGCGCATTTAAGATATTGATATTAAAGCATTTTTAAACGCGGCCAGGCTGACGCGCGAACGCGCGCGCTACTTCTTCTGCACCCAAAAGATGTACATGCCGGAGAACAGCTGGGGCTGCTCGCGCTCATAAGCGTCCCAGCGGTCGAGATCGGTGGCCGCCCATCCTGCACGCGCGAACACATCGTGATGATCGCGGTGCGCTTCCGGCGGGCTGAACTCGAAGCCGATGAAATTGAGATCGTTCTCGCCGAGGAATGCCTTGATTTGGGGGATCGTGAACTGCTGCTCGTGTACGTGAAAGAGCAAGTCGCGGCATTCGCTGGTGGTGAAGAAGTCCGTGAGCCGCATGAACTCGTGTGATTTACGCTGCGTGACGAGCTCCCCGCGCAGGCGGCGGATGCCGTCCGGCGTTGGTGGAATTCCACGTTCGGCGATCGTCTTGCGCGCGGCCACGACGTCTCGCCGCGCCTGCGCGCTGTAGAGACCGACCTGCATTAATCCGTTCGGCTTCATCAATTTGATGAGTTCTCGCCAGCCCTCGAGCGAGCGCTCCATGTGATGCAGCACGCCGGTTGAATTGATGAGGTCGAATTGCCGGTCGATGCTGCCAAGCGCAAGGATGTCGGCCTGGGCGAATTCGACTTTGTCTGCGAGTTGCGGCGGCATGTGCCGTTTGGCAGCGGCAAGACTCGACAGGCTGATGTCGACCGCGAGCACGCGAGCGCCTTGGTAGCCCTGTGCCAGCTCCAACGCATGGCGGCCGGTGCCACAACCGGCGACGAGCGCCTCAAGGCGTTCGCGCGTGCCGGTGGCGCGAAACGATGCATGCGGAAAGAGCTGACCGACGTAGTCGTCGAGCACGCGTAGCGGGAGAGGCGGAACGCCGAGGCGAACCCAGCGGGGGTAAGGGTTTTCCTCGTACTGCTGCCGGACGGCGGCTGTCACGCCGTCGCTGATAGGCGTCAGTTGCGGAATCGTCGCGCGCAGCGCCTCTTCCTGCAGGGGTTCCGTGACCTGCTGCGTCAGCACGGCGGCAACCGATGCGGGCCACCGCCGCGTTGTGAGTTGTTGTGCGCCAGCAATCCTGTGCAGGCCGGCATACATCCCGGCCACCGTGAGTGCGAACGGCGCAATGGTCTTTCCGTGGGCGAGCGCGTCGGCGACGGTTGCGGCAAGCCGCTCCGCTTCGGCTTCTTCCTCGGCACCGGCGCTGAAGACATATTCGTTTATGAAGCATTGCTGCGCCAGGCTCGCCGCGAAGGTCAGCACGGCGTCGTCCACCGGGACGTCCGCCCGCGCGGCTTTGAGCATGGCCGTGCGCACACCAGTCAGCCAGCGCTCGAGTGCGAGATTGACGACGGGCGTCGCTTCGAGCACGGCGCGCAAATAAGGTCCGGCGATGATCGCCCGAAAATTGGCTGACGCGAGAGCATCCTCCGGCACCGGCCTTTCGAGCGCCGCCGCGAAGTCGGGTGTGAGCGTTGCGATCGTCGCGAGTATCTTGTCGTACTGCTTCAGCACCTGCGGGACGGTGCGCACCAGCTCGGCATATTGTTCGCCCGCTTTGTCTTGCCGGCCTTGCTGCAGATAGACGAAGCCAAGCCGGTCGCGCGCCGCCGCGTGGGTCGGCCACAGCGACAGCACCTTCCTGTAGCTCTGCGCCGCGGCTGCGAAGTCGCCGGCATTCTGCGCGTTCCGGGCGTGCTCGTAGTGCGCAACGATCTTCTTGAAATCGGCATCATCCGGCCGCTGTTGCCCGTCACGGCGCTGATTGCGGTTCATCGTCGTTCCAATGTCTCCGTCGGGTCGCCTCGTTGCTAGCAGGCGCGGACGCAAACGAAAAGCGCCCGCCGGCACATCGCCTCGGCGGCTTTCGCGCCGCTGCCGGGGGGCTGCCGGCGACCTGCTGCCATTGGTCAAGTTATTGAATGTTAATGACCCCATGGCCTCATGCGCCGCATGATTGAGTGCGCACCGGGGCCTGCTATAAGGCGTCGGGCACCCTTGCGCACCGCCTCCTTCGGCCTCAATGAAACTCATCACCATCACCGCCAATCCGGTGCCCGACAATGTGGTCTCCGGCTCGATCAAGACCCCCGACGGGGTGACCTTGCGCTTTGCGCGCTGGGCGCCGCCGCCTGGCCGCCGCGGCACCGTGGTGATCCTGCCGGGGCGCGCCGAGTACATCGAGAAATACTACGAGACCGTGCGCGACCTGCGCGCGCGCGGCTTCGCGGTGGCGATTTTGGACTGGCGCGGGCAGGGCCTCTCGGACCGCGCGCTTGGCGACCGGCACAAGGGCCACGTCCGCCATTTCCGCGAATACGCCATCGACCTTGACGCCTTCATGGACCAGGTGGTGCTGCCCGACTGCCCGCCGCCGTTCTTCGCGCTCGGCCATTCCATGGGCGGCGCCATCGCAATCCGCGCCTGCCACGACGGCCGCCGCTGGTTCGAGCGCGTGGTGCTGTCGGCGCCCATGATCGCGCTGGCGTCCGGGCGCATGCTGGGGCTCGCCGGCCCGCTGGCGCGCACGCTGCGCATGTTGGGCCGCGGGCGTGCCTACGTGCCCGGCGGCTCGCGCGCGCTTTCCGGCACCGAGGACTTCCTCAGCAACGTCGTCACCTCCGATCCCGTGCGTTTTGCGCGCAACGCCGCCGTGCTGGAGGAAGCGCCCGATCTCGGCATCGCCGCGCCCACGGTGGCCTGGGCCGATTCCGCGCTGCGCGTGATGAAGGAATTGCAGCGGCCGTCCTACGCCGCGCAATTGCGCCAACCGGTGCTGCTGGTGGCCGCCGGCCGCGACCGCGTGGTCTCGACGGCGGCGATCGAGACCTTCGGCTCGCATCTCATCGCCGGCCGCCATCTCATCGTCGCCGGGGCCATGCACGAGATCCTGCAGGAGCAGGACCACTACCGCGACCAGTTCTGGGCCGCCTTCGACGCCTTCGTACCCGGCACGCCGCTCTATTGAGGCGGCCCTACATCCGCCAGTCGAGCAACCGCTTCTCCGCGATGCCGATCAGCCAGGCGATGATGAGCCCGATGATCGACAGCAGAATGACGCCGGCGATCAGCTTGTCGAGGGCGAACAGCGCGCCGGCGGTCAGGATGTAGGCGCCGATGCCGTAACGCGCGCCGATCATTTCGGCGGCCACCAAGAGCACGATGGCGATCGAGGCCGAGATGCGGAAGCCCGACAGGATCGCCGGCAGCGCCCCCGGCACGATGATTTTGCGCACGATTGAGGCCCAGGTCAGCCCGAACGACTGGCCCATGCGGATCAGGTTGCGGTCGACGCCGTCGATGCCGCTGTAGGTCGCGATCACGGTCGGGAAGAACGTGCCGAACAGGATGGTGGCGATCTTGGAACCCTCGCCGATGCCGAACCAGACCACGAACAGCGGCAGCAGCGCGATCTTAGGGATCGGGAACAGCGCCGACACCAGCGGCATCAGCCCGGCGCGCGCCAGCGAAAACAGCCCGATCATGATGCCGACCGCGATGCCGAGCAGCGTGCCGAGCGTCCAGCCGGCGATCAGCCGGTAGAGGCTAAGACCTAAGTGCTTCCACAGCATGCCGGTGTGCACGAGGTCCATGATGGCGCCGAAGGCCTGCTCCGGCGAAGCGAGCGCGATGGTGCTGATGAAGCCGTATTGGCAGCCGAGCTGCCACAGCACGATGACGGCCACGAACACCAGGATCGACACCCGCATGTGCGGCCGGTGGCGGAAGCCGCCGCCGCGGAACGGCACCGGGCGGACGTTGGCGCCTTGCGCGCGCTTGGCGCTCTCGGCTTCGCTTGCCGCGTCGCGCGTCCTGGCGATGCCGGGTTCGCCGGTGAGCGCGTCATGCGACATCGGTGAGTTCCCGGTCGGCCTCGCGCACCTCGTCGCGCATCAGCAGCCAGAGCTGGCGCTGGATCGGATCGAGCTCGGCCATGCGGTCGGCGCGCTCGTTGAGCGGCATGTCGATCTCGATGGTCTCGCGGATGCGGCCCGGCCGCCGCGACAGCACGACGATCTTGTGGCCGACGCGCACGGCTTCGGCGAGATTGTGGGTGACGTAGCAGGCCGAGAAGCGCTCGCGCATCCACAGTTCGACCAGATCGTCCATCAGAAGTTCGCGCGTCTGGCTGTCGAGCGCCGACAGCGGCTCATCCATCAGCAGTACCGCCGGCTTGACGGCAAGCGCGCGCGCGATGGCGACGCGCTGCTTCATGCCGCCGGAGAGTTGGCGCGGCCAGGCCTTGCCGAAATCGGAAAGCTTGGTGCGGCGGAGCACGTCGTCGATGACGGCACGCGCGGCCTTGCCCTTGATGCCGTGGTCCTCCAGCACAAGGCTGATATTGCCTTCGACCGTGCGCCACGGCAGCAGCGCGAAATCCTGGAAGATATAGGTGAGCGGATTGAGCGAGCCGGCTGGCGGATCGCCCGCCGCCAGAACCTGTCCGCTGTCGGGCCTCTCCAGTCCGCCGATGAAGCGCAGCAGCGTCGACTTCCCGCAGCCCGACGGCCCGATCAGGCAGACGATCTCGCCGCGCTTCACGGTGAAGGAGATGTCGCGCAGTACCTGCGTGGCGCCGTAATCATGCCCGACAGTGTCGACGATCAGTTCCATTGCGGAGCCTGTTCACCTATCCGTTCGTCGCCGCGAAAGCGGGGACCCAGGGCGGCTTGGGCGGCTTTTGCACTTGGCACCTGGATTCCCGCTGGAGCCTGTGCTCGGGCCGGCCAGAGGCCGGACCCGAGTACGGGAATGAACGGAGTATTGGATCGCCCGACACGAAATATCATCGACCCGTGTCGCCTTCCTCACTTCGTCTTCACGAAGTGCGTGTCGACCAGCTTGTCCATGGTCACGCTCGCCGGCACCATCTTCTCGCTCTTGAACCATTCGAGCTGGTCCTTGACGCTTTCGAGATTGAGTTCGGCGTTCTTGCTGATGAGCATGGCGCCGGCGCGGATGCGCGGCGCGGCTTTTTCCAGCGGCATGCTGGCGTAGACGTATTGGTGGATCATCTTGACGATCGCATCGGTGTCCGCCTTGCTCATGGTCTTGTGCACCAGCGCGGCGTTGTAGTCGTCGACGCCCTTGGAATAGGCGGCGAGGAAGCGCTTAACCAGGTCGGGCTTCTTGGTCACGTTGGCGGTCGAGGTGAACACCGTCGTCACCTGGTAGTGCGGGATGTAATCGGAGATCTTGCCGATCGCGACGATGGTCTTGCCGCGCGTGAGCGCGTCGGCGATGTTGGGCACGATCGACCAGGCGTCGATCTGGCCGCTCTTGAGCGCGCCGATCACCGCCGGGACCTTCTGCAGCGGCTTCAGCTCGATGGCGGAATCGGGGAAGCCTTCCTTCTGCGCGATCTTGTGCGCCATGTACTGGAACGACGAGCCCGCCGTGGTAATGCCGAAGCTGCGGCCCTTGAGTTTGGCCGGGCTGGTGAGGCCGGCGTCATAGGCCTTCTTGGAGGCGAGGATCTTCTCGCCTTCGATGCCGGGGGATTCTTCCAGCGCGCCGCCGATCACCTTCACCGCGCCCTTGTCGGCGAGGCTGATGAGGCCGCCGGTGATCGCGGTGATGCCGAAATCGACGTCGCCCGAGGCGATGGCGATGGCCATCGGCTGCGCCGCCTGGAACACGACGAAGCTGGCGTCGATGCCTTGCTTGGCGAAATAGCCCTTGCCGGCCGCGATGATATCCGGCGCGTGCGAGGTGAACGGCAGGATGCCGACCTTGATCTTGTCGGCGGCGAACGCCGTCGTGAGCGATGCGGCGCCAATTCCGGCGGCGAGCGAGCCCGCCAGCGCGGCGCGGCCAAAGGTTCTGCGTGTGATCGACGGCATGATGTCCTCCCTGTCCCGGTGTCTGCGCGTTCCCGGTGCCTGCTTGCCTTCTAGCCCAATTGGAGGGGCAGCACCACAACGGCCAAGCGTGCCGGCGCGCGGCCAAGCCCATGAAATCGCGACAATAAAAGACTCATCCCCGCTCACCAAACCGCCCTTATCATCGTCAGCGTCCGGCTCGACTGAGGGGCGTCGTCGCGAGACGTCACGATGATGGAGCTGGATGCGGCGCCCGCGGGTGGGATTCGTAACCCCATCCCCGGGAGGCCCTGGGTAGCCGTCCGACCCCACTACGAGGGTCTGCCTTGAATGGCTGGACGCGGCGCGGACGAAGGGCGGCGAAAGCTGCCCGGATCGGGGGCCCGGCTCGGGCTCCGTCTGCGCCCGGAAGCACGGCCCCGGGGACAGAAAAGCCGCGTGTGGCGCGCCGAGAGGCGCCACGCCTTCGATCAGAAGGCGTGACCATAAGAAATGGCTGCGCCGATCGGCGCGCCATCCCCTCTCATGTTTCGAGAGGGGGACGAAGGAAAAGGACTACGGGCGAACCCGGCGCCCGCCAAAGAATACGGGCTGCGGAGCTGTGGCTGTTTGACAGTTGAATAGGTGAGGGCACGAGTGGAGCGGCGTACTCGCTTCCCTCGCCCCGCGCAGCGGGGAGAGGGAAAGAGGGTACGTGGCTCCGTTGGGATGATTACTTCGCTTCCAGCACCCGCACCGGCTTGCCGTCGAGCCAGGCGCGGATGTCCTCGACGATGTCGGGAAAATAGGCGCCGTAGTTCTGCGTGCTGACGTAGCCGATGTGCGGCGTGATCACGACATTGTCGAGCTTGCGGTAGGGGTGGTCGAGCGGCAGCGGTTCCCGGTCGAAGACGTCGAGCCCGGCGCCGGCAATTGACTTCGATTGCAAGGCCGCGATCAGCGCCTGTTCCTCGATGATGGGCCCGCGCGAGGTGTTGACGATGAAGGCACTCTTCTTCATGCGCCCGATATCGGCGGCGGTGATCAGCCCGCGCGAGCGCTCGCTCAGCACCATGTGGATCGTGATGATGTCGGCCTTGGCGAACAACTCTTCCTTGCTGGCGTAGGCGACGCCGCCCTCCTTGGCGCGCTCCGGCGTCAGGTTCGGGCTCCAGGCGATCGGCGTCATGCCGAAGGCGGCGCCGACCGCGGCCGAACGCTGGCCGAGCTTGCCCAGTCCCACGACGCCGAGCGTGAGGCCGCCGAGGTCGGGCCCAATGGTGGTCTGCAGGGGCGCGCCGGCCTTCATGCGGGCGTTCTCGAGCCCGATGTGGCGGGTGAGTTCCAGCATCAGCCCGAAGGCGACACCGGTCGTCGGCGCGCCGACGCTGCCGGTACCGCACACGGTGACGCCGCGCTCTGCGGCGGCCTTGAGGTCGAAGGCGTTGTTGCGTCCGCCGGTGGTGATCAGGAGCTTCAGGTCCGGCAGCGCCTCGATCAGCGCGCGCGGAAACGGGGTGCGCTCACGCATGCCGACGATGATCGGAAAGCCCTTGAGCGCCTTGGCCGCCTCGTCCTGGCTGGCGAAAGGCTGGTTGAACACCGTGATGTCGACGTCCTTGGCGATCGGCGACCAGTCGGCGAAGCCCATCGCCACGTTCTGGTAGTCGTCGAGAATGGCGGCCTTCACCATGCGCAAATCGTCCCTTTTCCTGGTGGCCTGAAACGCAGGCGGCGCCACCTTAGGGCGCAGGCACCGAAAGGAAAGGGGGGGCGCTTGCGGTCAGGTCGCGGGCTTGTCGCCGCCGAGCATGCCGCCGGTCTTGGCGCGGCAGGCCGGGCCGGGCCCGCGCATGTAGTGGCGCTCGGGGCGATAAGGGTGGGCCGCGTCGTGGCTCATGGCCCGCCAGGCGGCGGCGAGACGCTGGGCGACGAAGGCGAGGGGATGGTGCAGCAGTGCTGCCTTTGAACCGGGGATGACCGCGACCGCGCGTGCCATGATCGTGAGTTCCTGCCGAGGACCGGGCGGCTGCCGCCCGGGTGATTGCTTCAGGTCTGACCTTGAGTTGCCTAGACGGGCGTCGAGGTTCACGACTTATGCGCACACAAACATTACGAGGGCATGTCCGGATGCCGCCCGTTACCGGTCCCGTACGGGAAAATTCGTAAGTAGCGTTTCCAGAGTCTTGCCGGCCGGGGGCCGCGCCGCAGCGCGCCCGCCTTGCCCTTTGCCGCCGCGGTCGTTACATCAGCGGCGCATTTCCCGAACAACGCGTGCTGGTAGCGCCCCCCCGCCGGTCCCGGCCGGCTGAGTAGAGGTTTCGAGCAGGTCAATGAACGGTCGCCAATTCATCTATCATATGCAGGGCCTGACCAAGGCCTATCCGGCCGGCAAGAAGGTCCTGGATAACGTCAACCTGTCCTTCTACCCGGACGCCAAGATCGGCGTGCTCGGCGTCAACGGCGCCGGCAAGTCGACCCTGCTGCGCATCATGGCCGGCCTCGATACCGAATTCTCCGGCGAGGGCTGGGTCGCCGAGGGCGCTCGCGTCGGCTACCTGCCGCAGGAGCCGCAGCTCAACCCCGACAAGTCGGTGCGCGGCAACGTGGAGGAGGGGGTGGGCCCCCAGCGCGCCCTGCTCGACCGCTACAACGAGCTGGCCATGAACTACTCCGACGAGACCGCCGACGAGATGGCGCGGCTCCAGGACATCATCGACAGCCAGAACCTCTGGGACCTCGATTCCAAGGTGACGCAGGCCATGGACGCTCTGCGCTGCCCTGACGACGACGCCGACGTGACTAAGCTGTCTGGCGGCGAGCGCCGCCGCGTGGCGCTGTGCAAGCTGCTGTTGGATGCGCCCGATCTGCTGCTGCTCGACGAGCCGACCAACCATCTCGACGCCGAAAGTGTGAACTGGCTCGAGGGCCACCTGCGCAACTACCCCGGCGCCATCCTGATCGTCACCCACGACCGCTACTTCCTCGACAACGTCACCGGCTGGATCCTCGAGCTCGACCACGGCCGCGGCATTCCCTACGAGGGCAACTACTCATCCTGGCTGAAGCAGAAGCAGAAGCGGCTTGAGCAGGAGGGCCGCGAGGACGAGGCCCGTCGGCGCACGCTCGAGCGCGAGGAGGAGTGGATCCAGTCGTCGCCCAAGGCGCGGCAGGCGAAATCCAAGGCGCGCTACCAGCGCTACGAGGAACTGCTCAAGGTCGCCAACGCCAAGACCAACACGGTGGCGCAGATCACCATTCCGGTCGCCGAGCGGCTCGGCCAGAACGTGGTCGACTTCGAGGGCCTGAGCAAGGGCTTCGGCGACAACCTGCTGATCGACGATCTCACCTTCAAGCTGCCGCCCGGCGGCATCGTCGGCGTCATCGGTCCGAACGGCGCCGGTAAGACCACTTTGTTCCGCATGATCACCGGGCAGGAAAAGCCCGACAAGGGCACCATCAAGATCGGCGACTCGGTGCATCTCGGCTACGTCGACCAGTCGCGCGACGCCCTCGACGGCAAGAAGACCGTGTGGGAGGAAATCTCCAACGGTCAGGACGTCATCGTCGTCGGCAAGAAGGAAGTGAACAGCCGCGCCTATTGCTCGCTGTTCAACTTCAAGGGCGCCGACCAGCAGAAGAAGGTCGGCACGCTCTCGGGCGGCGAGCGCAACCGCGTGCATCTCGCCAAGATGCTCAAGTCCGGCGCCAACCTGCTGCTGCTCGACGAGCCGACCAACGACCTCGACGTCGACACGCTGCGCGCGCTGGAAGAGGCGCTGGAGGATTTCGCCGGCTGCGCCGTCATCATCAGCCATGATCGCTGGTTCCTCGACCGCATCGCCACGCACATGCTGTCGTTCGAAGGCGACAGCCACGTCGAATGGTTCGAGGGTAACTTCCAGGACTACGAGGCCGATAAGATGCGGCGCCTGGGGCAGGACTCAATCATTCCGCATCGGCTGAAGTATAAGAAGTTTACGCGGTAATCGCGGATGCCCGACTGGTCCGCCCGCCAATACCTGAAGTTCGAGTCCGACCGCACGCGGCCGCCGCGCGATCTGTTGGCGCAGGTGCCGCTTGCGCGCGCGCGCAAGGTCGTCGATCTCGGCTGCGGGCCGGGCAATTCGACCGAGCTGCTGGTCGAGCGCTATCCGGACGCGAACGTGATCGGGCTCGACTCCTCGCCCGACATGCTCAGCAAGGCGCGCGAGCGCCTGCCGGCCATATCATTCGTCCAAGCCGACATCGCGCAATGGCGGCCTGAGCCGGATACCGATCTCTTGTTTTCCAACGCCACCTTTCAGTGGGTGCCGGATCATCCCGCCGTCCTGAAGCGGCTACTCGAAGCCTTGCAGCCGGGCGGCGTGCTGGCGGTGCAGATGCCCGACAACAAGACCGAGCCGACGCACACGCTGATGGCCGAGGTGGCGCGTGACGGCGGCTGGCTCTCGCGCGAGACCGAGGCGATGAACCGCGGCAATCCACTCGACCCGGAAGCCTATTACGATCTGCTGCGCCCGCACTGCGCGCGGCTCGACATGTGGCACACGATCTATGCCCACGTGCTTGACGATGTCGGCGCGGTCGTCGAGTGGTTCAAGGGCTCGGCGCTTCGGCCCTATACGGCGCCGCTTTCGGACGACGCGCGCGCCGCCTATCTCGCGGCCTACGAGACGCGCATCGCCGGCTACTATCCGCCGCGCTTCGACGGCAAGGTGATCCTCAACTTCCCGCGCTTTTTCCTGGTCGCGGTGCGCTAGCGATTGGCGCTTTGCACTGATCACTCTGTCATTCCGGGTTCGCGCTTTAAGTGCGCCTCGGAATGACCAGAAACAATCGCCCCATTAACCCTCCGTGTTAATGTCCGATTTACCGGCCACGGTCCGTTCTCCGATTCGCGGATGTTCCACGAACGTTCGAGGTTTTGCTCGATGCTGTGCTGGCGCAGGAAGGCCCGACCATATCTAGCGGTATTGACGCTGTTGCTCTTCGCCGCGGCGCCTTTGCGCGCGCGCGCCGATTCGGGCTTCGAGCGCTTCATCGCTTCGCTCTGGCCGCAGGCGCAGAAGCGCGGCATCTCGCGCGCCACCTTCGTGACGGCGATGCGCGGGCTGACACCGGACTATTCGCTGCCCGACCTCGCCATCCCGGGAAAGCCGCAGAAGCCGGCGGCGCAGCCGGAGTTCGTGCAAACGCCGGCGCAGTATCTCAAGCCCTCGACCTTCAAGCGCCTGACGGTCGAAGGCCGGCGGCTGAAGGCGAAATACCGCGATACGCTCCGCGCAATCGAGAAGGCGTTCGGCGTGCCCGGCGACGTGGTGCTGGCGATCTGGGCGCGTGAGACCGACTACGGCCGCTATCCGCTACAGCACGACGCCATCCGCGTGCTGGCGACGCAGGCCTATGTGGGCAAGCGCAAGGACTTCTTCCGCGAGCAACTGCTCGATGCCCTCAAGATGCTGCAAAGCGGTATCCCGCGCGCCGACATGCGTGCGTCCTGGGGCGGCGCACTCGGCATGACGCAGTTCCTGCCGTCGGACTATTTCAAATACGCGGTCGATTTCGACCACAGCGGCCGCGCCGATATCTGGCATTCCGTGCCCGACGCGCTGGCCTCGGCGGCAAAGCAACTCAAGGCGCGCGGCTGGCAGACCGGGGAACCCTGGGCGATCGAGGTGCGCCCGCCCACGAACGTCGATTGCACCGTCGCCGAGCCCGCGGTGCGTTACCCGATCGGCGACTGGATCGACCACGGCTATAAGCCGGCTTATGGCCGTCACGTCGGCGCAAGCGTGCGCGCAATCAAAGCGTCATTGTTCCTGCCGGAAGGCACCTACGGGCCAGCGTTCCTGACGCCGAAGAACTACTACGTGCTCAAGGATTATAATTATTCGGATCTCTACGTGCTATTCGTCGGCCATCTCGCCGATCTCATCGGCGGCGGGCGGCCGTTCGAAACGCCGTGGAGCAAGGCGAAACAGTTGCGCAGCAAGGAGGTGGAGATGATGCAGCGGCGGCTCGCCGCGCTCGGGCTCTACCGCGACAAGATCGACGGCAAGGCGGGCATGCTAACGCGCGCCGCGCTCGGCGCCTATCAGAAGAAGAACAGCCTGAAGGTGGATTGCTGGCCCACCGCCGCCGTGCTTGCACACATGCGGCGGTGAACGCGCAGCGAATTATTCGCAGACTTCGACGCGGCGATGGCGCCAGCCCCAGCCTTCGACCCACACGCGGCGGTGCTCGATGTGGCAGACCGGCGCATCGTCGTCCTCGTAGTAGACGCGCGACGGCGGCGGCGGGGGCGGCGGGCCATAGGCCGGCTGGCCGGCGATCGCGCCGCCGATGATGGCGCCAGCGGCAAGGCCGCCGATCACGCCGGCAGCGACACCGCAGCCATCGCAGCGGGCCTGGGCGGCCGAGGGCAGAGCGGCGGCCAGCATGGCCGCGGCGGCGAATGCGAGCAGGGACTTCTTCATGAGATGGGTTCCTTGCGCCGGGCACGATTGAGCGGGTGCAATCGAGCGCCGGCCTCCCTTACGTTACGATGATTAAGAACCGCTAAAACGATCGATCAGTCGCATACACGTACGCGGTGCCAGTGCCAGCGCCATCCGTTCCAATAGCGCTCGTGTTCCCACCAGCAATGCGGATGATAATAGTAGCCGCGCGGCGGGCCATAGTAATAGCCGGGGCCGTAATAGTATGGGCCGTTGGCGGCGGCCGCGCCGAGCAGGGCGCCGACGGCAAGCCCACCGATGATGCCGGCAGCGACGTGCCCGTGACGGGCTTGGGCCGGCTGCGGCGCGGCAATGCTTGCGACGGCGAGTGCCGCGGCGATGGCGATCGCTGTGAGGGTCTTTCTCATGGCGTACCTTCCTTCGCTTCGCTGGTGTCGTACCGATTGAACGGCAGGCTTGCGCATTTCCTGCGTTTTTCGGGCGAATTTCCTAAAAGTCCGGCGCGCGTAGGGGTGCCGGGTCGGGCCGAAAATTGCGATTTTCGGCGTGAACGTCGCATGAACGTCGTCGTCGCACGGGCACCGGGCATTGTGACGACGCGATTAATTTTTCGCAAGAGTTCGCGGCGGAATTGGGGCGGGGCTCAGCGCTTGTTTTGCTTGCGTTTGGCCGCCTTGCGGGCGGGCCGCGCGGGTTTCGCCGGTCTTTTCGTCTTCTTCGCGGCAGACTTGTTCTTGGCGGTCTTGTTCTTGGCAGTCTTGGCTTTGGTCTTGCGCGCTGGATGCTTGCGCAGACGGGACGCGGCGTCACCGCGGCGGTGTTGGAGCGCCTGGCGGCCGACGTGGCGCAAGAACAGCTTCTCGAGCGGATAGCTCAATTTTAGCACCGCCGCCGGGAACGGCAGCCACGCCACCGCGCTGATGTCTTTCATCAGGTCGAAGCTCGGATGCTCGGAGGCTTGCATGCTCCAGAACTGGACCACCTTGGGCCGGCCGCTGGTGCGGTAGGTGATGGCGCCGAGGAATTCGTGCAGGCGTACGCGGTGGCCCGTTTCTTCGGTGGCCTCGCGGCGGGCGCCGGTGCGCGGGTTTTCGCCGCGCTTGAGCTTGCCGCGCGGCAGCACCCAGCGCTCGTCCTTGCTGCGCTGGACGATCGCGATCAGCGGTCGCGCGCCGTCGCGGATGACGACGCCGCCTGCGGCATAGACCGGCTTGCGTGCCATCAAAATCTCATTCGTGCCGCCGATTCATCAGCCCCGTGTAACAAAATGACCGGGGGCTTGGGAAAATTTGAGCCTCCGGTGGACCGCGCCTGTGGGCAACGGGCACGGCGGCCCTAGCCGCGCGCCGCCGTCATATGGGCGTCATGACGGGCGACGCGTGCCCGGCGGCCCACCAGCGTCCGCGCGGCGAAGCACAACCCGCGTACACGCGATTCGCGATCCATGAGGCGAATAATATATCCTTAAGGTTGTATAGATGTAGCAAATGATGCGCTGAGCGTGCGTTGACCTGTCGGAAACGACGGCTTTTCGAATTGCGCTTCGGAGGCCACTCTGCCGGCATGGCTGAGAAAAATAACGGCGCAAAATCAGTCGATAACGAGGGCCGGAGCCGGGTGCTTCAGCTGCTCAGCTGCATCGCCTTCATTATCGAGGAATCCGAGCGGCTCGGTTATCCGCTGACGGCCATCGAAGCGCGCCGCGCCGGGTTGCAATTGTGCTACGAAGCCGATTCCGGCAGAGAGATGGCGCTTGCCTTCGCTGACGGTGTCCGCGGCCACGCGTAACTTGCGCTTCGCCTCAGCCGTATTGCCCTGTACAGTTCGCCTGTTGCGTCGGGCTCGACAAGGAGAGTCCAGGCATGGGGCTGTTCGACGATAGCTTCGAACTTTCCGTGAGCGAGATCGAGGCCATCCGCTCGATGGACGAACTGCGCCCCTTCGTCAGCCGCCTGCTCGAACGCTACGGTCTCAGGCACGCCGTCTATCTCGCTGTCGCGCTGCCGGATCGCGTTGAGCCGCACCCGGTGCTGGTCTCCACCTATCCGGCGCACTGGACCGAGCGCTATATCGACCAGGATTATCTCTCCATCGATCCGGTGGTCGGCGCGGCCGCCACCAGCCTCTTGCCGTTCGACTGGTCCGAGCTCAGCCATCGCGGCATCCGCGTCAAGCAGATGTTCGACGAGGCGGAGGAACTCGGCATCGGCCGCCACGGCCTCAGCTTTCCCGTGCGCGGGCCGCTCGGCGATCATGCGCTGTTCTCGGTCACGAGCGACGCCGCGACGGGCGAGTGGCTCAGGCTCAGATCGAGCTATATGCGCGACATGCAGATGATCGCGCATTTCGTGCACGGCAAGGTGCTGGAGTTCGAGCGTGGCGAAAGCCCGCCGATAAAGCCATTGTCGGCGCGCGAGCGCGAGGTGCTGGGCTGGGCTGCGCGCGGGCTCAATAACGATCAGATCGCCTTCAAGCTCAACATCTCCGAACGCGTGGTGCGCGCTTATTTCGAAAGTGCGCGCCACAAGCTCAACTGCGTCAATCGCAGCCACGTGCTGGCCCGCGCCGTCAGCCTGCGCCTGGTGGGCCCGGCGACGGTATAGGGCTCAGCCCCGTCGTTTTCGCCGGCTTGCGCCGTCTTGCTATGTGAATTCATGTCAACGTCCTCGCGATGACTTGCGGAGGGCGACATGATCCGGCTGATTCAGGGGCAAGACAGCGCGCGCTATCCGCGCGAGATGGAGGCGATGTTTCGCGCCCGCGCCGCCGTCTTCCACCGCCGGCTGGGGTGGAACGTGCTCGCTTACAAGGGCCAAGAGCGCGACCGCTCGGACGCGGAGAATCCGCTCTATCTCATCGCGCTCGATGACCTGACCGGCCAGGTCGCCGGCTCCGCGCGCCTGCTGCCGACCACGGGTCCGGGTGCGTTCGGCGAAAGCGTCTCTGACCTGTTCGAAGAGCCGATCGACTTTGCCAGCGGCACGATGTGGGAATGCACGCGATTTTGCATCCATCCCGGTCCGCGCTCCAGCGGCAGCCTGCGCACCGCGACGCGCGTGTGCTTCGAACTCAATCTGGCGGTCTGCGAATTGGGCCTGCGTGCGGGACTTTCGCAGGTGCAGGTCGTGTACGATCAGTTCATGGTCAAGGTCTACGAGCGCGCCGCGTGGCGCCCGACACCGGTCGCCCGCTCGACACGCCTCGGCAAGTTGCCGGTCTATGTCGGTGTCTGGGACGTCACGCTACGAACGCTCGCCGAGATGCGTGCGGCGAGCGGCATCACGCATGACGTCATCGAGACCCGCCCGCTTCCCCTGCTGCGCGAAGTGTCCTGACGCCGCTTGCGCGACCGCGCCCGCGGTTGCCGGTTGCATACCGGCGCCGGCCGTGGCCAATATGCCGGGCGCCGCACGCACTGCGCGTCGCGCGCGTTCGCCGATCAGCAACGGGAATTCATCGCCATGTCGAGCATTACTTGGGATCACGTCCATCTGCGCACGCCCGATCCGGAAGCTACCGCGCAATGGTTCGAGCACATGCTCGGCGCCGAGGTGATCCGCAGTACGCAACAAGGCAGCCCGCGCATCGATCTCAAGCTCGGCGGCGCCATGATCTTCATCGCGCCCGTGGCCGCCGGCGAAGGCGTCAACCCGCCGCCGCAGACGCCCTATCAGGGGCTCGATCACTTCGCGTTCTTCGTCACCGAGCTCGACAAGTTCGTCGATGGGCTCAAGGCCAAGGGCGCCGAGTTCACGCAAGAGCTGAAAGTTCCACGCCCCGGCATCCGCACGGTCTTTCTGCGCGGGCCGCAGGGAATTTCGATCGAACTGCTCGAGCGCGATCCGAAAATCGTTTGATTACGGACCTTTTTCGGCTCTACTGCGAAACAATCGCGACCAATTGTCCCTTATGCGTGTAAGCGCCGGAATTGCGCCTGATTTTTCCTGGAAAAACATGGCTCTTGGGTTGCCCGGGCTCCGCGCTGGGTGCAAAAAAGCGGCGGGGGATTTATCATTATAGGAACTTCGGAATGCGGCGGCCCGCACTGGCGATCGGCTTGGCTTTGCTTGTGGGGGCAAGCGCTTCGGCGGCCGAGAACAGGTTCGAGCGCAGCTTGCAGCGTTTGAGCCCCGGCGAGCGGCTGGTGCAGGTGTGCGACTTCACGGCGATGCAGCACATCCGCAAGGAGCACCGCCAATATCGTCCTGACCGCGCGGTGGCCGACGCCCGAAGCCGCGTCTTCATCGACAGGAACACCGTGAAGGCCAAGGGCGG
Source organism: uncultured Pseudomonadota bacterium (assembly GCA_963773225.1). Lineage (GTDB taxonomy): Bacteria > Pseudomonadota > Alphaproteobacteria > Rhizobiales > Xanthobacteraceae > Pseudolabrys. The sequence continues at coordinate 242,792 of CAVZAO010000012.1, read as the reverse complement.
CGCGTTCCGCAGCCGCCACAAATGGTACGCGCTGTCCTACACGTGCACGGGCTCGCCCGACGGCATGAAGGTGATTTCGTTCAAGTACAAGATCGGCTCGGAAATCCCGCAGGCAAAGTGGGCGGTCTACAGTCTGTGGGAATGAGCGCGTAAAGATTTCGCTGCGCGCGCCGTCTTCCAGCAACGACGTCAAATTCGATCGACACATGACAGGGCCGCCGGCATCGTTCGCCGGCGGCCCTGTCCGTTCGTGAGTTCGCTGTCGTGCCGATCAGAAATGACAATTCCAGCGGTGCCAGTAGCGGGTCTTCAGGCGCAGCGCCGCGTCAAAAGTCTTCTGGGCGTGCGACATGATCTGATAGTTGAGCGGGAAGGGCCGCGTTGGCAGGCCGTAGTCCCAGACCTGACAGACGCCGCTGCCGTTCCAGCGGATGACGCGGTACGAGGCGTCGGCCGGGCTGGTGGCGAGCATTGTCGCCGCGGCGAGGCCGGCGGCGGCGAACAGGACCATCTTGCGGACCATAAGTATAACTCCGTTGCAAATGCGTTTGGAAGAAGCGCATGCCCCCCACGGGCGCTGCGCCGGCAGCGGAGAAAAGCTGGTGGATCGGTGCCCATGCCGCTTTGCGGTAGATCAATATGGGTTGGCGGCGAAGCGTCGGCGCTGTAGGGCTCATGCGGTCGGCGCAACAGCCCTGCAATGATCCTGCGCTCATCGGCCATCGCCGAGACCGCTTGCCCCCAATGCTGAAGGCGCTAGGCTTGCCGCCTGGGGCTCTTATAGGGACTGGAACTCATGAGCCGAAAGATCTCGCTGGCGTGCTGCGCCGCGCTGCTGACCGCACTGGCCTGCGCGTCCGCGGTCTGCCACGCCACGGCTGCCGCCTCGGGCGTCGTTCCGGTGGCCGTGGCCAATTTCGATTATCGCGACACCTCGGGTGAGGTGAAGAACCAGACGGCGCAGCATGCAAAGCGTATGCGGCTGTTCGACAAGCTGCTGCGTGAGCGCCTCGCCGCCGACCATCACTACGATCTGCGGCGCATCGACTGCAAAAGGCAGCCTTGCAGCGCCGGCAGCATGAAGCCCGGCGCGTTGATCGAGGCGGCGCGGCACGCCGGTGCCCGGCTGCTGATCTACGGCGGCATTCACAAGATGAGCACGCTCATTCAATGGGGCAACGTGCAGGTGCTCGATCTGCGCAGCAAGAAACTGCTGCTCGACCGGACGTTCACGTTCCGCGGCGATACCGACAAGGCGTTTCGCAGGGCGGCCGATTTCATCGCCCAGACGCTGCAAGACGTGCCGTCAAAGTCGTGATGTCGAAATCGTAACGCGCGCCGGACAAGGGAACCCTCAGCACATGAAGGTCTTCATCACGGGCGCCAGCGGCTATATCGGCGGCTCGCTGGCGGCGCATCTCCTTGCCGCCGGCCATGCGGTCAGCGGCCTCGCGCGCACGGCCGACAGCGCCGCCGCGCTCGAACGCGTGGGCGTCGTGCCCGTGCGCGGCACGCTCGAAGACGCCGATATCCTGGCCGCCGCCGCCCGTGACGCCGACGCCGTCATCGATTCCGCCAACGCCGCTCATCGTGGCGCCGCCGAGGCGATGCTCGCAGCGCTTGCCGGCAGCGGCAAGGCCTTCGTCCACACCAGCGGCTCCAGCATCGTCGGCACCCGCGCCGGCGGCGAACTGCGTCCGGAGATATTCGACGAGGACACGCCGTTCACGCCGTCTCCGGCGCGCGCGGCCCGCGTCGCGCTCGACAACGATATCCGCGCGGCGGCGTCCAACGGCGTGCGCAGCGTCGTCATCGCGCCGAGCCTGATCTACGGCCGCGGCCACGGGCTCAACCCGCACAGCATGCAGGTGCCATGGCTGATCGCACTTGCCGAGAAGAGCGGCGTCGCCCGCCACATCGGCCCCGGCGAAAACCGCTGGGCCAACGTGCACATCGACGATCTCGTCACGCTCTACGCCCTGGCGCTGGAGAAGGCGCCGGCGGGCGGCTTCTATTTCGCCGAGAATGGCGAAAATTCCATGCGCGAGATCTGCGAGGCGATCAGCAGGATGCTCGGCTTGGGCGGGCGTACCCAGGCGATGACCGCCGACGAAGCGGCGGCGGAATGGGGTGAGGGCGCGGCGAACGATACCATGGGCTCCAACAGCCGCGTGCGCGCCAAGCGGGCGCGCGCCGAACTCGGCTGGCGCCCGCAGGCGGTCTCGCTGATCGAGGAGATCGAGCGCGGCTGCTACGCGCAGGACGCCTGACGCTGCGCGCGTTGCGTATGCGCGGCGCCAGCGTTCGGTCTAGACCGTGCGGTAGCCGCCGTCGGCCATGACGATGGAGCCGGTGACGTAAGCTGACAGGTCCGAGGCGAGGAAGATCGCCGGGCCGACGATATCCTCGGGACTGCCGGCGCGGCCGAGCGGCGTGTGGTCGATGAAGGTCTGGACCAGCGCCGGGTTGTTGGCGCGGACCGCGGCATTCAGCGGCGTTTCGATGAAGCCGGGGCCGATGGCGTTGACGCGCACGCCTTCCTTGCCGAGCTCGGCGGCGAGCGCGCGCGTGAAACCGAGCACGCCGTGCTTGGAGACGGTGTAGGCGGGCGAGGTCGGCGTGCGCAGGTGCATGAAGGACTGAATCGAAGCGATGTTGATGATGCGGCCCTTGGATTCGCGCAAGGGCTGGAGGAACGCCTGCGTCACGTTGAAGGGGCCGTCGAGGTTGATGCCGGTGACGTCGTGCCAGTCCTTGGCCACGGTATCGGCGTCGCTGGTGAAGGGATTGCGCCGGGTGATGCCGGCGTTGTTGACCAGGATGGAGACCCGCCCGAGCGTATCGGCGACCTCGTCGGCCGCCAGCCGGCAGGCGGCGCGGTCGGTGACGTCGAGCCTGAAGCCGCGCGCGTTGCCGCCGGCGGCGCGGATCTCCGTGGCGGTTTCCTCCGCCGCCGCCTCGTTGAGGTCGAGCGCGGCAACGTGCGCGCCCTCGCGCGCGAAGCCGATCGCGATGGCGCGGCCGATGCCGGAACCGGCGCCGGTGACGACGGCGATGTGGTCTTGCAGCAGATGGGGCATTGCCCTGGTCCTCCCGAATTATTTCGGGAGAGCATAGCAACGGGAAGCGCGGGCGCGAAGGCCGGCGTCTCTCGTCATCGGCGGCACGCCGCGCCGCTAGTGGAGCGAATTCGACATTTGATACCCGCCTGAAGCGAGTTGCTCATCGCATGTCAAATTCAAAGCGCCACGAGAATCAATAATTGCTAGTGGTCCTTTGACTCCGACATTTGCTCTGGGACTTGCAGCAACGGATGCAAGTGTCGGAAGCGGACCACTAGTCGTAATAGCGGCCCCGGTAGCGCGTCCGGGAGCCGTAGGGATCGTAGAACACCGCCTGGCACCGCCGCGACAGCAGGTCGAAGTGGCGGATCATGCAGACCGTGATGCGGCGGACATTCGGGATGTCGCGCGCGCAGTAATGCAAGGCGTCATTGGCGCAGGCCGCGCGCTGTCGCGCGGTGCCCTGGGCGAACGCGGGCGCCGACAGCAAAGCGAGGCTGACGGCGAGCGCGGTGGCGCATGAGCGGACCAGTATCATGTTGCGTCTCCTCGAAATCGAGAGACCGGTGCGCCCGCCAAGCTTGTTCGAAGCCGGATTGGGAGTCCAGAGCCCCGCAGCCCGGGTTCCGGCGACCGCGGCTGCCCCGATCCGGCCTAGAAGTCGGATCGGCAGCGCGGGCGTGCATGGCGCCCCTGCCGGACAAATAGTTGATAAAGTCAAGTAATGACCCGAGGCTGCTGGTGCGACCGGGATCGAAGGGCAGGCCTCGTATGACAGCAACGAAACCCGATCCCGCGCGCCAGTCGGTCGCCGTCGTCGGCCTCGGCGGCATCGGCGGCGCGGCCGCCGGCATTCTGAAGGAGGCCGGACGGTACGAAGTCACGGTCTGCGTGCGGCGGCCGCTCGAGCGGCTGATCTTCGAGCGTCTCGGCGGCACGGTGGAATTGCCGCTGCGCGCGTTGACCGACCCGGGCGAAGCCGGGCCGGTCGACTGGGTGCTGTTGTGCACCAAGGCGCATGAGACGGCGTCGGCCGGTCCCTGGCTCGCGCGGCTGTGCGCGCCGGAGACGCGCGTTGCGGTGCTGCAGAACGGCATCGATCACGCCGCCCGCGTCGCTCCCTTTATCGGCGCCGCCACGGCGGTGCCCGTGATCGTCTATTACAATGGCGAGCGGCTGGCGCCGGACCACGTGCGCTTCCGCTCGGTGAGCCGGCACGAGCTGGTGGTGCCCGACGACGAGGGCGGACGGGCCCTGGCGGCGTTGCTGGACGGGACGCTGCTGCGGGTGCTGCCGGCGGCGGATTTCGCCATCCGCGCCTGGCGCAAGCTGCTGCTCAACGCCGCCGCCAATCCCATCACCGCACTGACGATGCAGCGTCAGGCCGTGCTGCGCCAGCCCGACGTCTACGCGCTCTGTCTCGGGGTGCTGGAAGAAGGCGTGCGCGTCGCGCGCGCTGCCGGGGTGCCGCTTGCCGACAACGAGGCCGCCGAGCGCATGGAAACGCTGATGAGCTTTTCACCTGAGCTCGGCACCTCGATGTATTTCGACAGGCAGGCCGGCCGCCCGACGGAGATCGAGGCGCTGAACGGAGCGGTGGTCGCCGCCGGCGAACGCCACGGCGTTGCCACGCCGCTCAACCGCATGCTGCTGGCGCTGATGCGGGCGGTGAACGACGCTGCCGTAGCGGTTGCCCGGCGAATGGCCTGCCGAAGCGGTATTTTGTTACGGAATCCGCAACCATGGCTCCCAAACCGGAGCTCTGGCTTGCGCGTTGAGCGTGGTTCGCGTCCGCGAACCGCTGTATCGTCGCGGCGCACCGAATCGGGCCGACGTCGGCCAACGGAGAAAGAAACCCATGAAATTGTCGTCAGGATTGCGGGCGGCTCTCGTCGCCTTCACCATGCTTCTTGGCTTCGGCTTCACGCAGGCCGCGCACGCGGACAGCGGCACCATCAGGCTCACCATCTATAAGGGCGGCTGGTTCATCGGCGCCGAAGGCGGCGGCGGCGAACTCTATTTCCACGGACGGCGCTACCGTCTCGGCGTCGGCGGCTTGAGCTTCGGCCTCGTGTTCGGGGGCTCCAAGGCGTTCCTGCACGGGCGGGTGAGCCACATCCGCCGTGCCTCCGATGTCGCCGGCGTCTATGGCGCGGGCGGTGCCGGCGCGGCGATCGGCGCGGGCGCGCGCGCCATCGTGCTGACCAACGACAAGGGCGCCGTGCTCACGCTCACCGGCCACCAGGTCGGCCTGATGGCGAACGCGGACCTCAGCGGCCTGGCGATCTCGTTGAAGTAGACGGCTCGACCAGCATCCGATGCGAGACGGCCGGGGTGAAAGCCCCGGCCGTTTTCATTTGGTAAGTCACGTCGTGGTGAGTTTTGTTAACGGCCTGCTAGGCGGACGCAATCTAGACATCATTTGGGTGTCACTCCCGCCGCGTGTCGGACGGCGTTGCAAGCCGTAGCGGCGTACGGCTCAGGGTCAGCCCTTATGGACATCATCGGAATTTTCCGTCAGGCGTTCGCGGCCTATCAGCAGCGTGGGATTTGCCAAATGCATGCCGCCCCCTCGCTCGGAGCCCCGTCCATGACCCGCGCCACGACCCGCGTCTATTTCCACTATTCCAGCACGGACCAGGTGCTGCTCGACTGCAGCTCGGCCGACGTCGCCGACATGGCCGAGGCGCGCGAGCGCGCCAACGCCGCCGCCCGCGCCATGATGGCGGCCGGCGCCGAGAAGGACTGGCACGACTGGATGCTTCACGTCAGCGACGACCTCGGCGAGATGGTTTACTCGGCGCCGTTCAAGTCGCTGATCGGACCCCTGCACTGAACTTCTGAACCGGAGTTGAAGACAATGCCGCAGATGTTTCCGTTCATCGACGTCCTGGGCCAAGCCTGGCACGGCATGTTCTGGGGCTTCAAGGCCGCCCTGCGCTATCGGCCCGAGCAGGGCGTCCTGGTTAACCAGGCGCCGGCCCGGCCGGCCAAGGCTGGACGGCGGTCCTGAGGCCGGACGGCCTCTTGGATATCGCCCGGCACTTTCGCCGCGCTGCCATGATGCGTCATGGCGGCGGACGTCGTGCATTTACCCATAGCTTCGTCATTCTGCTGGCACTGGTGGCAGCCGTGGCAGCGGCCACGCCTGCGCGCGCGGCCGACGCCCGCCGCGGCGCGCGCCTGGCCGCGGCTCATTGCGCCGCGTGCCACATCGTGGCGCCGCACGCGCGCGAGGAAGTCGCCGACGCGCCGCCGTTTGCGGTGATCGCGCGCCAATACGGCTTCGAAGCGGGTGCGATTCAGGCCGCCATCACCGGCCCGCACCGCAAGATGAATTTCATGCCGGATCCGGCCGAGGCCGCGGACATCGCGGCCTACATGACGACCCTCGGGCCCTGACGGCCGGCCCGCAAGCCCGCCGCCCCGCTTAAGCCCGCTCGACGCGGGCGGCGTAGCAACCGGCGGCGGCGAAATGGACGTGCAAATACTGCGCGCCCGGCATGCCGAACTGCCGTTCGATCGCCGCTTCCAGGCCGCCCCCTTCAACGATCTCTCTGCCGGTCATCATGGCTTGAGCGTCGAACCCGCGCACGGCCAAGGTGCGCTGGCGCAGCTGGTCCGGCACCGTGCCGGCGGCATCGTAGGTTTCCTCACCCGGCCGCACATAGATCGCGAAGCGCATGCGGTAGGGCGAGGCCACCGCGTGGTGCTCGAAGTTGGTGAGGATGACGGCGTCGCCCGGTGTGGCGTCGGTGAGGCTGATGCGGCAGGGCAGCGGGACGTCGGCGATCTGGCGCACCGCTCCCTGTGCCGCCAAGGCGGCGTCGTCGAGCGTGAACAGGGATTCGAAGGGGCGGGCGTCCAGGCCGCGAATGCGGAAATTCATCGTCATCCTCCTTGTTGGCAGGTGGAGGATGGCGAGGGGACGGGCGCCATAACACCCGATTACTGGACCCGATTTCTGCGCCCGATTCCGGTGACCGGCCTCGCCGCCTTAAGCCTTGTCCTCGACGTCGGTGTCGGGCCGGTCGCCGCCGCCGGCGAGCTCCTGGTGCCACTTGCCGTTGGCGTCTTCCCATTCGATGGCCTCGGTGCGGCCGGGTACGCGCTGCTCGGCGGCGGCGCGGCGCGCGGCTTCGAGCGCCTCGCCATGGCTCGGGAAGCTCTCCGAATAGGTGCCGTCGGCCGTATAGGCCCAGCCGCCGTCGTGCTCGACCACCTTATAGGTGACATGGGTCATCGTCTCACCTGCCGTGCCGTTAGGGTCCGTGTTATGAGAGGGTAACGCCCCCGAGGCCAACGCTCAATCCGGGCCATAGGTTTCTGGCCTTTAGTTTCTGGAATTCGGGTTCTGGACCTTGGCCGCCGGAACACCCGCGACGGACCTGCCCGCTATGACCTACGCCCTGGCGCTCGCCGCGCTCGCCTTCGCCAACCTACTCGGCATCATCAGCCCGGGCCCGGCCTTCCTGATGGTCTCGCGCGCCGCCGCCGGCCGCGACCTCAAGACCGCGATCGGCCTCGGCGCCGGTGTCGCCTGCGCGGCGACGGCCTGGGCCGCCATGGCCTGCTTCGGTATCGCGATCCTGATGACGCGTTTCGAGACGATCTACGGCGCCATCCAGATCGCCGGCGGCGCTTACCTGATCTGGCTCGGCATCGGGGCCTGGCGCGAGAGCCGCAAGGGCCCGCCCGCGCCCGCCGCCGCCGGCGCGGCGCCGCCGCGCGGCAGCCTCGCGCGCGCGGTTGCGACCGGCGCGTTGCTCAGCCTCGGCAACCCCAAGATCGTGATCTTCTTCACCAGCATCTTCGTCGCGCTCTTGCCGGCCAACGCCCCGCTCTGGCTGCGGTTCGCCGTCGTCGGCATCGTCGCCGTGCAGGAGGTCTCCTGGTACACGACCGTCGCCTTCGTGTTCTCGCGGCCGCGCGTCCAGGCCGCCTACGCCCGCGCCCGCCGCTGGATCGAGCGCGGCTTGGGCACGGTGCTGATCGGGCTCGGCGCGCGCATCCTGGTGGCGGCGCGGATCTAGCGCGTTTCCAGGCGACGTTAAGAACCGGTTCGCCGTCCGGAAACGCGCCCAAACAAGAGCGCGGCGCGGGCGCTCAGGCGCGGGCCGGATTGAGCCGCGCGATCGCCGCGTTGAGCAGGGTGGCGAACGCGGTCCAGGCGGCGTAGGGCACGAACAGCCAGGCCGCGAGCGGGTCCGCCGTCCACGTCAGCGCGATGAAGGCGACGATCAGCGCCAGCAGCGCCGTGACGATGACGAGCGCGATGTCCGGCCGCCGGGCGCGGAAGAACACCGGCGACCAGGCGAAGTTCAGCACCAGCTGCCCGGTCCACGCCGCCATGGCCGCGCCCGCCGGCGCGCGCGCGAAGGTGTGCCAGCCGGCGACGGCGATCATGACGTAGAGCGCCGTCCACACCGGCGCGAACACCCAATTGGGCGGGTTGAACGGCGGCTTGGCGAGCCGCGCGTACCAGTCGTCGGGCCGCGCGGCAAAGCCGATCAGCAAGCCGCCGCCGATGACCAGCACGAGGAAAAGAGCGAGCGTGAGCCAATTAAGCCAAGCCATCATGGTGCCTCATGGTTCCTCTTGGACGCGCGCGCAATGCACCGGCGTCCGGCCGGCGGCTTCCCGGCGTTCCCCGCGCCACGGCCAGTCGATCACGCCCGCGCCGAACAGGGCCCACCAGGCCAGCACCGGCTGCAGCGCGAGCCGCGGGCCGTGGTACCACCAGCTATCGGGGATCGGCGGCACCACGATGTGTTCGAACGCCTGTTTGATGTTGGCCGGCCACACCGCGACAATGTAGAGCGCGAGCGCGATGCCCGCGAGCCGGCGCGTCAGCGGCCACAGGAGGCCGATGGCGCCCGCGAGTTCCAGCCAGCCGGTGATGAGCGCGACCGCGTACGGCGCCGGCACCCAGTCCGGCGTGATCCGCGTGAGCGCGCCGGGCGCGGCCATGTGCAGCACGAAGCCGGCGGCGAAGAACGCGGCTATGACATAGCGCATGACGGCGCGCGGCGTGGCGAGGCGGTCGGGGCGCATGATTGAGATACGCGCGGGGGCGCGATTTGGATGACCCTGCCGGACCGGCTCGCTCGCGCATGTCCGGCTGCGCATGTCCGGCCGCGCTCGTTCGGTGGCGCTTGGCCGGCCGGGCCCGCTCACCTAGATTGGGTCCCTCAATTTGGCGCCAACTGGCGCACGGCAGCTTTCCAGGAAGACCCGCAATGGCACGAGGACCGATCCGCGACAGCCGCAGCGAAGCCGAGAAGGCCTTCAAGGCGGTCACCACGAAGAAGGCCGACCTGCCGCCGGAGCGGCCGGCCATCCCCGGCGTGAAGGAGCAGGTGACGTTGCGCCTCGACCGCGAGGTGCTCGACTTTTTCCAAGCCGACGGCCCGGGCTGGCAGGAGCGCATCAATCAGGCGCTACGCAAGGCCGCGGGTAAGTAGGGGCGGGCGCGCGGTCGTCATGGCCGCAGCTTGAGTCACGTATGACGCCGCGGATGTGACGCGTTACGTCCGCGCCTCGCGTCCGTGCCACAGACGCAACACCAGCACGTCGCTCTGCAAGACCGTATAGCGCACGATGTAGCCGGCGCCGCCGAAGGGGATGACGATCTGGCGGATGTCGGCGTCTTCCGTCGGCCGTCCGAGATCGGGAAACGCCTCGACGCGTACGAGCGCGGCGAAGATCGTGCGTAAGGCGCGCCTGGCGGCTTCCGGATTGTTGATGTCGAGGAATTCGCGGACCCGCTCCACATCGGCAGCGGCGTCCGGCGAAAAGAGGATCATCCGACCCGCTGCGGCTTCGGCCGGGGCAGTTCCTTGTCGGTGCCCCAGCTCTCCACCCAGGCTTTGACGTCGTGCAGCGGGATCGCCTCGCGCGCGTCCTTGAAGCGCTCCAGACGGCGGCGGTCCTCCGCGATGTCGGGGTTGCCGATGTCGACGACGGAGTCGAGCAGCGCCACGGCTTCCGCCAGCACGGCGGCCTCATCCTGCCCGCGCTCAGCCGCCAGTTCGCGCAGACGCGCGTCGGTCACGGGGTCGAGGGCGATGTCGCGGCGAATGAGGTTCATAGCGGAAAGGTAGGGCGGAAGGGCGGGTTTGTCGAGGTGAGGGGGTGAGCACGTAGGATGGGTTGAGCGAAGCGAAACCCATCAGGCCCCTCATCGGCGGGGCGCAAGCGATGCGTTTCGCAAGGGCTCAACCCATCCTATGGCTACGCTTGCTACTGTACCTTCTGACGCCAGGTGTGATCATATCCGTCAGTAAAAATCACGGTCCTGAAGCCTAGCAATCGCCATTGTCCCATGATGTTCGCATCATTGATCGCGTTGTAGACGAATGGTCGGCCAATTAGCACCCAGCGAATGTACAAGGTTGTAGAGTTTTTTCCTTGAGTTCGGATCGTGAAATCTTGACCGGCCTTTAAGTATCTATCTTCCATTTCTGTCGCATATGATTTTCGAGCAGAAATCAGGCCGGCTTTGATCGCGGCAATTTCTGCTGCCTCGGCGGCCTTGGCATTGCGCTCGGCTTTCGTCTGCAGCGCCGTCAAAGTGTGTTGAGCTACCTTATACTGTGGGTCTGTCTTCGGAATTTTCGACAGCGCAGCTTCCGCGGCTTTTGTTCGTTTTTGTGTCGGAGCGGTCTTGCTCTTCTTTGTGGCGAACTCGTCCCAATCACGTTCAACTAGCTTAGCGCGTGCAATGACACCTGCAGCACTTTCGGGAGCGGGCACATTCGAAGTTTCGTGGGGATCGCGTCCGGTCCAAATTCCGATCGCGATGAATCCGACGATAAGAATCAAGATTAGTTTGAAAAAATTGGCCATTGCGATGCCCCCGCAACGATTGCAGAAATTATTTTCTTGCAATCTTGCGTGGCAATCAATTAATTTCTCCCGCTAAATTCGAGAACTTTGTCGGCCCCTCGGAAAGCAAGACGTAATCTGCCGTTCACACAAAGAAAAGGCGGGTTAAGCCTTCGGCCAACCCACCTTATGAAGTTTTTCAGATGGATGCCCGGATCAAGCCCGGGCATGACGGCGAAGAGGTAAGGCGCCTCACAACGCCTTATTACTCTCCTTCACCTTCTCCGCATCCACATAAACCTGCTGGCCCATGGCGTTGAACTTGTCGGACATCTCTTTCATGCCGGCTTCCGCCACCTTCTTGTCCATCCCCAGCGCCGCCTTCTCGTTGTCGCCCAGGCTCGCCGCATACTCGCGGACGTCGGCGGTGATCTTCATCGAGCAGAACTTCGGGCCGCACATGGAGCAGAAGTGCGCCACCTTGTGCGCCTCCTTGGGCAGCGTCTCGTCGTGGTATTCCTTGGCGGTGTCGGGATCGAGCCCGAGGTTGAACTGGTCCTCCCAGCGGAAGTCGAAGCGCGCGCGCGAGAGCGCGTCGTCGCGCAGTTGCGCGGCCGGGTGGCCCTTGGCGAGGTCGGCGGCGTGGGCCGCGATCTTGTAGGTGATGACGCCTTCCTTGACGTCGTCGCGGTCGGGCAGCCCCAAGTGCTCCTTCGGCGTCACGTAGCAGAGCATGGCGCAGCCGAACCAGCCGATCATAGCGGCGCCGATGCCGGAGGTGATGTGGTCGTAGCCCGGCGCGATGTCGGTGGTGAGCGGCCCGAGCGTGTAGAACGGCGCCTCGCCGCACTCTTTCAGCTGCTTGTCCATGTTGATCTTGATCTTGTGCATCGGCACGTGGCCGGGGCCTTCGATCATGACCTGGCAGCCTTTCTGCCACGCGACCTGCGTCAGCTCGCCGAGCGTCTCCAGCTCCGCGAATTGCGCGCGGTCGTTGGCGTCGGCGATGGAGCCGGGGCGCAAACCGTCGCCGAGCGAGAACGAGACGTCATACTTGCGCATGATGTCGCAGATCTCGTCGAAGCGCTCGTAGAGGAAGCTCTCCTTGTGGCGCGACAGGCACCACTTGGCCATGATCGAGCCGCCGCGCGAGACGATGCCGGTGACGCGGTTGGCCGTCAGCGGCACATAGGCGAGCCGCACGCCGGCGTGGATGGTGAAATAGTCGACGCCCTGTTCGCACTGCTCGATCAGCGTGTCCTTGTAGACCTCCCAGTCGAGCTTGACGGGGTCGCCATCGACCTTCTCCAGCGCCTGGTAGATCGGCACGGTGCCGATCGGAACCGGCGAGTTGCGCAGGATCCATTCGCGCGTGTTGTGGATGTTGCGCCCCGTGGAGAGGTCCATCACCGTGTCGGCGCCCCAGCGGATCGCCCACACCATCTTCTCGACTTCCTCTTCCACCGAGGAGGTGACCGCCGAGTTGCCGATGTTGGCGTTGATCTTCACCAGGAAGTTGCGGCCGATGATCATCGGCTCGAGCTCGGCGTGGTTGATGTTGGACGGGATGATGGCGCGGCCGCGCGCGATTTCGTCGCGCACGAATTCCGGCGTGATGAAGGCGGGGACGGAGGCACCGAAGCTCTCGCCATCCTTCAGCGCGGCCTCGGCGCGCTCGAGCATCTGCTTGCGGCCGAGGTTCTCGCGCTCGGCGACGTAGATCATCTCCTTGGTGATGATGCCTGCCTTGGCAAATTCATATTGCGTCACTGGCGCACCATCGAATGCGCGGAACGGCTTCGGCGTGTTGGGGAAGTTGCGCGCCAGGTGCTTGCCGGAGACGTTGCCGTTGTCCACGGGCTTGATCGGGCGGCCTTCATATTCCTCGACGCCGCCGCGCTCCTTCACCCATTCGATGCGGGCGCGCTTGAGGCCCTTCTCCACGTCGATGGCGACGTCGTTGTCGGTGTAGGGGCCGGTGGTGTCGTAGACCGGCAGCGGCGCCTCGCCGGAGGCGTCCGAGAGCTTGATCTCGCGGTGCGGCACCTTCAGGTCGGGCGCGGCCTCAGGGCTGGAATAGACCTTGCGGGAGGCGGCGAGCGGGCCGGTGGTGACTTTCGGCACGATCAGGTCGGCGTTGGTGACGGGCTTGTTCATGGTGTCGCTCCTTTGCCGCGTTTCAAGGACGCGGCGTTTCGAGTTTAGGCCGCCTGCGTGGCGGGATCAAAGGTGAGCCAGGCGCGCACGCGCGCGTCCGGGTCGGGGTTGCGGGTGATGTCGCTGACGACGGCGATGGAGTCCGCGCCGGCGGCGTAGATCGCGCCGGCGCGTTCGAGGGTGATGCCGCCGATGGCGACCAGCGGGATGGTGCCGATCCGCTTCTTCCAGGCGCCGATGGGCGCCAGTCCCTGCGGGCCGAAGCGCATGGCCTTGAGCGTGGTCGGGTAGATGGGGCCGAGCGCCACGTAGTCGGGGTCGAAACCGAGTGCGGTCTCCAGTTCGGCCTCGTCGTGGGTGGAAAGCCCGAGCGTCAGCCCGGCGCGGCGGATGGCGGGGATATCCGCGTCCACCAGATCCTCCTGGCCCAGATGCAGATGCTGCGCCTTGGCGTCGATGGCGGCTTCCCAATAATCGTTGACGACGAGCTTGGCGGCACCTGCGGCGGCCAGGCCTTCGCGCATCAGGGCGACGGCATCGGCATGCGCGAGGTCCTTGACGCGGAGCTGGATGGTGCCGACGCCGAGCTTGGCCAGGCGCGCGACCCAGGCGACGCTGTCGACCACGGGGTAGAAACGGTCAGGATACGGCATGCCAGAACGGGGTCCCGACGACAGGGGTGGACGGAGAGGCGAAATCGCGCGGGCCCATCAGCCCGGCATCGTAGCCGACGCGGCCCGCTTGAATCGCGAGGCGGAAGGCGCTGGCCATCCGCACCGGGGCGGCGGCCTTGGCGATGGCGGTGTTGAGCAGCACGGCGTCATAGCCGAGTTCCATGGCCTCGGCCGCGTGTGAGGGCGCACCGAGACCGGCGTCGACCACCAGCGCCACATCGGGCAGCCTTGCGCGGAGGAGCTTCAAGGCGTCGCGATTGGTGATGCCCTTGGCGCTGCCAATGGGTGCCGCCCAGGGCATGATCGCACGGCACCCCACATCGCGCAGGCGCTGCGCCACCGTCAGGTCTTCTGTGCAATAGGGAAAGACCTCGAAGCCGTCTTTCATCAGAATGCCTGCCGCTTCGACGAGCCCGACGGGGTCCGGCTGCAGGGTCTCGTCGTCGCCGATCACTTCCAGCTTGACCCACGGCGTGCCGAACAGTTCGCGCGCAAGCTCGGCCGTGGTCACCGCCTCGCGCACGCTGCGGCAGCCGGCCGTGTTGGGCAGCACCGTCACATCAAGCTCGCGAATCAGGTCCCAGAACGTGTTGCCGGCGCGCCCGCCGGCTGACTCACGGCGCAACGACACGGTCACGATCTCGGCGCCGGAGGCGCGGATCGCGTCCTGCATGATCGCCGGCGAGGGATAGAGCGCCGTGCCGATCAACAGGCGGGAGGAGAAGGTTTTGTCGTAGAAACTGACCATTGTGTTGCTCTTAAGCTGTCATTCCGGGACAGCGCGCAGCGCTGGGCCCGGAATCCAGGGGTTGCTTGCCGTGTCGCCTCTGGATTCCGGGCTCGCTCGCTGCGCTCGCGCCCCGGAATGACGAGCGATGTTTGCCGCGCACGGACGACCCACGTCAGCCCCCCTGCCTTGGCGTGATGATTTCGATCTGGTCGCCGGCGTTCAGCGTCGTCTCCGCCCAGCGCCCACGCGGCACCACCTGCCGGTTCACCGCAATCGCAAGCTGGGTGAACTCGTATTCCATCTCGCTCAGCAGGCTGGTGAGGTCGCGCGCGGCGACGTCGGTATCCTCGCCGTTGACGGTCACGCGCATCGCACCACCTCCGGGTCGGTGCCGGCGCCCAGCACATGCGCGACAGTGACTTCGGCGATCGCCGGCGCCAGCAGGAAGCCGTGGCGGTAAAGGCCGTTGACGCTGACGCCGGTGTTGCCGACGGTCACGCGCGGCAGGTTGTCGGGAAAGGCGGGGCGCAAGGCGGCGCCCATCTCGACGATGCGCGCTTCGCCGAAGGCGGGATGCACGGCATAAGCCGCGGTCAGCAGTTCGAGCGCCGAGCGCACGCTGACGCCGGTACTTTCGGTTTCGAGGGTAGTGGCGCCGATGAGGAAGCGGTTATCGGCGCGCGGCACGATATAGAGCGACCAGCGGGGGTGGATGAGGCGCACCGGCCGCGTCAGCCGGATTTCATCGGTCTCGATGATGGCGATCTCGCCCTTGACGCCGCGCAGGGTGGGGCAGGTGTCGCGGGCGGCGAGCCCGCGGCAGTCGATCACCAGGCCGTCGAGATCGCGGGGGTTTGGCGCTGCCTTGAAGGCGATCGGCACGCCGGCCGCGCGCAGCTTCGCGTGCAAGGCCGGCAACACGCGCCGCGGCTCGACGTGCCCCTCGGCGGGGAAGAACAGCGCATCGGAGAAGCGGCCGGCGAGCGCGGGTTCCAGCGCGGCGATCCCGTCTGCGCCGACGCGTTCATGACCGGAGGTCAGGTTTGCGAACCGCTCGAAATCCGCCCGGTCCCGCCCGTGCGCCATCACCAGCGAGCCGTTGAACGGCGTGTCGGGCAGGGCCTCGCGCCACAACGCGAGCGAGCGCAGCCCGAGTCGCGTAATGACCGGCTCCGCCGCTTCGCTTTCGCAGTGCGGCGCCAGCATGCCACCGGCCCAATAGCCGGTGGAGCAAGTCATTGCCGGCTCGTCGCGCTCATAGAGCGCGACCGTGCGGCCGGCTTGCGCGAACAGCAAAGCCTGCCAAGTGCCGGCGATGCCGGCGCCGATGATATTGATCGGCGTGGAGCTGATGGATGTGGAACCGCGTGCGCCGTCTGGCGTGAGCATCGTTGTCCTGTCCCTTCGCCGGCATGACCCGGATCAGGTTCAAAGGGTCGCCGCAGTTCAGCGGCCTCTCAGCCCCGCAATCGGGGCCCCCCTCGGAACATGCTTTCAATTTAGGCCCGGTCGCGGCCGTGTCAATGCGGGGCGGGACGTTATGCCCTAACCGGCCGCGGCCATGATTGGCGGTAACGCAATGCGGGCAATGAGCCCGTGCGGCGCTCGGTCGTGCAGAGTGAGCGTGCCATCGTGCGCCTCGGCGACGGCACGCGCGATGGCGAGGCCGAGGCCGAAACCGGCGCGGTCGTCCATGGTGCGCGCCGCCTCCCCGCGCACGAAGGCTTCCAGCATGGCCGCCATGCTGGCGTCCGGGATGCCGGGACCGTTATCTTCGACTGCGATGGTCACGGCCTCCGGCGCGGCGACCAGACGCACCCAGGCTTCGGAGCCATGGCGCACGGCGTTGTCGACGAGATTCGTAACTGCGCGCTGCAGGTCGTTGGGTCGCGCGGTGATGACGAGATGATCGGGCCCGTCGAAGTGCACGGCGTGACCGAGATCAGCGAACTCGTCGCGGATCGTCTGCAAGGAGGAGGCGAGGTCGATGCGGGTTGCGGCCTCGCGCGCTTCCCCGTCGCGCAGGAACGACAAGACGCCATCGGTCATCACGCGCATCTGCTCTAGGTCTCGCAACATCTGGCCGCGCAGGTCGACGTCGCCGACGAATTCGCTGCGTAGCCGCAGGCGCGTGATCGGTGTGCGCAGGTCGTGGCCCAGCGCGGCGAGCATGCGGGTGCGATCGTCGACCAGCTTGCGGATACGTGCCTGCATGGTGTTGAGCGCGCGGGCGACGGCGCGGATTTCGTCCGGCCCGCGCTCGGGCAGGGCGGCGACGTTGCCGTCGAGGCTGAAGCCTTCCGCCGCGCGCGCGAATGCAGACAACGGCTTGCGCAAGGCGCGCGCCGCCCAGAGCCCGAGCAGCGTGACGCTGAACACGACGAACATGATGGTGGTCGCGATTGGGCCACCGAGGAACGGGGGGCCTTCGTCCCTCGGCAGGCGCGCAGCGTAGACCGCGCCGTCGGGCAAGCGCACGGCAACCGATCGCGGTGCGCTCGCCGGCACCGCCAGCGCAAAGCCGGGGCCGAGGCGTTCGCCCATGAAGCGCAGCCAATGGCCCTCGCTGCCGGTCTTCGCGGGCATGGCGGCGGCTGGCCGCAAGCCGATCGCGGGAAACGCGCGCGTGACGTCGCCGATGATGCGTGTCCGCTCGGCTGGCGTGGCGGCGGCGACCATGCGCACCGCGGCGACGAACGCGTCGGGGTCGTCGCGCCAAAAATTTCGCCGCTCGTGCTCGCCAACGAGGATGCTCGCGGTGATGATCGCATGGATGACGATGAGCGAGACGACGACGAGAAGCGCCATCTGACCGCCAATGCGATTGAGAAAGCGCGGCGACGCAAAGCTCATGCTGCCTCCACCGCCGGCGTGAACAGATAGCCGCCGGCCCGCACCGTCTTGATCAGCCGCGGGTGCTGCGGATCGCTTTCGATCTTGCGCCGGATGCGGCTCACCAGGATGTCGATGCTGCGCTCGAACGCGCCGGCAGCGCGGCCTTGTGTCAGTTCGATGAGTTGGTCGCGCGACAGCACGCGGCCGGGCCGCTCGCACAGCACCTGCAAGAGGCCGAACTCGGCGTCGGTCAGGACCACGCGGGCGCCGTCCGGATTGCGAAGCTCGCGCAAGGTGCGGTCGAGGGTCCAGCCCAGGAAGCCCAGCATGCGGCCGCCGCCCGCGATCGGCGACAGCGCGGCGGCAGTTGCGCGCCGTAGCACGGCGCGGATGCGCGCAAGGAGCTCCCGCGGATTGAACGGCTTGGCGAGGTAGTCGTCGGCGCCCATTTCAAGGCCGAGGATGCGGTCGACCTCCTCGCCCTTGGCGGTCAGCATGATGATCGGAATCTGGGAATGGGTGCGCAGGCGCTGGCACAGGCTCAGCCCGTCCTCCCCGGGCAGCATGATGTCGAGCACGATGAGGTCGATCCGGTTCTCGCCGAGTCGGCGTTCGACCTCGCGGCCGTCGGCGACCAGCGTCACGCGGCAGTCGTTGGCGCGCAGATAGCGTGCGACCAGGCTGCTGATGTCGCGGTCGTCTTCCACGACCAGAATGTGCGGGGCTTTGCTCATCGTCGAATCGGTCACGGCCATGATGCCAAATTCAAGCGCTCGATTTTGTATCTAAATGTTTCCGGCCGCCGGTTTGATATAGACCGAAACAAACCGGAGGCGGCCTGGCAAGATCTCCTTAACGGCGAAAGCCGAATTGTGGGTCGCGCGAGGCCGACGCTCCGTCGGCCGATACACTCTGGGGGAGATTACGATGACCTCGATCGCGTCCACCACCGCGCAACCACAATCGCCGCTCACGCGCCTGCAGAGCGAACTGGCGTCGGAGGTGTCGGCCGGCACCATCAGCAGCGACGACCAATCCGCGTTGAGTTCTGCGCTCACCGATATCGACAGCGCGCTCAAGAGCGGCGCCCAGAGCGGCGGTCAGCCGCCGGCGCCGGGCGATATCCAGTCCAAGATCAACGATCTGATCGCCAACGAAGTGAGCGACGGCAAGCTTACCAGCGACCAGGCTACCGAACTGAAGAACGTGTTCGCGCAGACCTTCCAGAACGGCCCGGGTGGGCCCGGAGGTCCGGGCGCCCCCGGTGGTCCCGGCGGCAGCAGCGACAATTTGGGCGCAGGCGCGGGCTCGTCGAGCAATTCCGACGTTTCCAAAGTGTTGTCGGATTTCCTCAAGCTTATACAAGATAGCCAGAGCAGCAGCGCGACCGGCTATAGCGCCAGCGGCGATAGCCTTGTCTCTCAGATCCAGTCACTGATTGTGAATTACAGCGCGTAGGCATGCTCGGCCGCCAAACGGTTATGCGGCGGGTGCGATCTTGTGGTGCGGTTTCGGCGGCGTATCGACCTGCGATACATCGCCGGGCCGCCGCCGCTGGTATCCTGCAACATCAAGCGCTTCGCGTAGCGCGCAAAGTCACTGATTGTACCCATATCGTTCGGCTTTGGTATCAGCGTATTACGCTGCGTAATGCCGCTATTAAGGGCGGAGATTGCATTCGGTACTGATGCTGTTCCGATGGAAAGCGTGCAGGCCGATGCTGTAATCATAAGACAGCACAGGCTTATACAAGTTCGTGCTTTCTGTTAGTTGCTCATTGATAATTTTCTTTTCCATAACGTGAAAATGTTGAGCGGCGTCTCGCCGCATGTGCGCGCAATGATAACTTTGTTGGCAAGGCGAATGAGGGTTCAGGCTGCCTTTAAATCCGCGGCAGCTTGCTGACCGCCACCTTCACAGTGCCGTCGGCCGCCGCCGTAACGCGCAACGTATGGGCATCAAAGTTGATGCCGGTGAGGCGCAAGTCGTTCACCGCCGCGTCGGCCCGCACACCCGGCTGGGTGTTACGGAATTCGGCGAGCGTTGAAGCGATTTTCTTGCGCGCGTCGGCAGCGAAGGGCTTGAGGTCCACCACCGCGTTGTCGGCAATGGCTTTCGTGAGATAGGGCGTGGCCGCTCGCGCCGCCGCGCTCAGCAGACCGTAGGCGGCTTGCGACTGCACTGCCAGCACGATGTCGGTGAAGCGCAGGATCTGGGTCTTGGTGTCGAGCACCGGCTTGCCCCAGACGTTGACGGTGGCGTTAGCGCCGAATCCGAACCAGCTCTTCTTCTCTACGGCATGCACCTTGAGCGAGATCAGCAGGCGGTCACCGGCTGCGGCGACGTGAACGCCGCGCACGGTGACGTCGACCGGCGCGTCCTTTTCTTCCGGGTAGTGATGACCCTTGAGCTGCGCTTCCAGCAGCGTGTCGAGCATGGTGAAGGGAATGTCGATGGGCAGGCCTACGGTGAGCTTGCCGTTGTCCATCGGCGGCACCAACTCGATGGTCTTGGGGAACGGGCAGGACGGCTTGGTTTCCTTGGCGCTCACACGGGTGTCGGCCTGCACGCCGACCGTCAACGTCATGTCGCGCGCGTCGATCTGCGGCTGCGCGGCGGCGGCGCGCACGGGTCGCATCTCGAGCCAGAGTTTGGGCAGGCCGGTGTTGCCGCCGCCAAGTGGGATGGAACGGCACATTTTGGCCCATTGCTCGCGCGCGGCTTTTTCGATGAAGGGATCGTTGCTGATGCGCGCTTGCAGGCGCTGCACCCCTTCGTTCACGCCCTGGCTGATGAGGGGCCGCGCCTGGCTGGCGAGGTCGATCGGCACGCCCGCGACCCGCATCGCGCCGCGGCCCATGGTGAGGTCGGCGCTCAAATTGGGATCGAGCCGCCAGTTGCGTTCGAGCTTGGGCCGCGCATGCAGGGTCACCCGGCTGCGCAGCGTGCTGGTCTGGTTGAGCGCCTTGGTCGCGACCTGACCGACGGTGCGGCCGATATCCTTGCCGAGCGCGCCGTTGAGCAAACCGCCGAGCTGTCCGCCCAGTTTGTCGCCGAGCTTGCCGCTGAGATCGCCCACCGCATTGGCGGCCTGGTCCGCGGTGTGCCCGACGAACTCGCCGGTGATGTGCACGTCGCTGGTGAGCGGCACCTCGGCGGTCAGGACTCCGGGTCTGCCGGACAGCGCGATCGGCCCGCGCGTGACGACGATTCCGACGTCGGCCTTGGAGAGCATTCCGCTAAGCGGCGTCTGGTTGCCATTGCCGCTGAACTGTCTGGGCGCGGCGGAGTCGAGCGCGTCGCGCACCGCGGCGAGCGAGATCGCGACCGGGGCGATCACCACCGAGGCGCTGCTTACGGCCTTCAGGGGAGGCGGCGGCGGCGCTTTCGCGAGCAACTGCGACGCGCCGTTGTCGCCAGGCAGGAAGCGCTGCAGCGCCCAATTCGCCGCCACGAAGGAGCCGCCCAGCACGATCACCGCCACGACCAGCCATCGGAAGGCGCGCGAGCGGCCGAACAGGCGGATCGGCGCGGTCATATAATAAACGAAAGTACCCATGTGCGGGCCTCCCTGAAAGGCCGATTCGTTGGGTGCAAATCGTACCGGCCTAGTCGCCGCCCTGCCAGGGTCTCCGGGCGGCCCGCATTGCCGCACGCCCGCCGTGCGTGCTACGCGGAGCGAGGCCATGATGCGAGGCAAAGGAGCGCCGAATGAGCCAAGTCCGCGCTTGCACCCACACCGGCGGCATTCGCCGCGTCGTGCCGAGCGCGCGCGGCTGCGAGGAATGCCTGAAGATAGGATCGCCTTGGGTGCATCTGCGGCTTTGCCGCACCTGCGGTCACGTCGGCTGCTGCGACAGTTCGCCCAACAAGCACGCCACCAAGCATTTCCACGCCAGCGGCCATCCGATCATCGAAGGCTACGATCCGCCCGAGGGATGGGGCTGGTGCTACGTGGACGAGACATTCGTGGACCTGCCCGACACCACGCCGCAAGACGGCCCGATCCCACACTTCGTGTGACGATTGAGCCCCGCTCAGTCCGGGTTGCCCATGCGATAGCGCTTGAGCGCGGCGTAGATCGTATCGTTGACCGGCGTCGGCACGCCCAGTTCCTTGCCGAGCTGCGACACGCGGCCGGCGAGCCAGTCGAGTTCCAGCCGATTGCCGCGATCGAGGTCGTTGGCCATCGATGCCTTCATTCCCGCCGGCACGTGGGAATCGGCAAAGGCCATGCGCTCGTCCGCATAGCCCGCATCGATGTCGACTCCCTTGGCGCGGCCGACGGCGAGCGTCTCGCCCATGATGTTGCGGAACAGCGCCCGCATATCCGGGTCCTTCAAGATAGGCCCCATGGTTGTCCGCGTCACCGCGGTGGCGCCGGAGGTGCCGGTGAGGAAGATGAACTTGTGCCAGCGGTCGCGCTGGACGTTGTCCGATTGCGCGATGTCGATGCCGGCCGCCCTTGCGGCTTCGACGAAGGCGGCAAGCTTCGTGTCTGGCCGGCCGTCATGGGTGCCGCAGATGATCTGCTGGAACGTGCTTGCCTGCTTGATGACGCCCGGCCGGTCGATGACGGTGACGACATAGGTGACGCCGGGAATGGCGTTTGTCGCGCCGACGATGGGGGCGATGCGTTCGTAGCTGTCGACGCCGTTTTGCAGGGTGACGACGCGGGTGTCGGAGCCGAGGAGAGGCTTGGCCTGCTTAGCGGCCTTTTCGGTGTCCCACAGCTTGACGGCGAATAGCACGACGTCGACCGGCCCGACTTCTGCCGGGTCGTCGGTGACGTTGACGTCGGTGAGATGGAGGTCGCCGTGATGCGCGCTCTCGACCCTCAGACCGTTCTTTCTGATGGCCTCGAGATGGGCGCCGCGCGCGATGTAGAACACCTCGTGACCGGCCGCCTGCAGGCGGGCGCCAAAATAGCCGCCGACCCCGCCCGCCGCCATCGCCGCAATTCGCATTGCCATTCTCCCGCTAGGATTTCCCGCGGGTATAGCGCCATCGCCAAGCGCGACCAACCCGGGCCGCTTGGCCCGGGCCGATCACACGCCAGCGTGTGATGTCAGGTGTTCAGTAGAGATGATGCCCGCGGGGGCCGTTCCAGTTGGAGCCGGCGCGGGTACCCGGCGTATAGGCGGAGGCCTGCACGCCATCGGCCGGCGGGGGCAACGAGCCGGTCGTCACCGCCTGCGGGCCCATCGTGCCCTGCGAGTCCATGCTGCCGTGCGGCGGCATCGTGCTCTGCGCTTGCTGCACCGATTGGTCCTGCATTTCGCGCAGCGACTGGTCGGCCGCCACGACCGCGTTTTGCACCTGACGACGCCAGCCGGGCGGCTCGTTCTTGGCGTCCGGCGTGGGCGCGCCCTCGCGGGGCAGCACGATGATTTCGGCGCCGACCTTGACGCGATCGTACAGGTCGATGGCGTTATCGTTGGTCAAGTGGATGCACCCCGATGAAGTGTTCTTGCCGATCGAGGTCGGATCGTTGGTGCCGTGGATGCGGTACTCGGTGCCACCGATGTAGAGCGCGCGCGAGCCGAGCGGGTTGCCCGGACCGCCGGCCATCATGCGCGGCAGGTAGGGCTGGCGCTTGATCATCTCCGGCGGCGGATACCAGTCAGGCCACTCGCGCTTGCGCGCGACGTGCTTCACACCCGACCAGGCGAAGCCGGAGCGGCCGACGCCAATGCCGTAGCGAATCGCCCGGCCGTCGCCGAGCGTGTAATAGAGGAAGTGATGCGGCGTATCGACGATGATGGTGCCGTTCGGCAGGTCGTCGGAAAACGGGACCACCTGGGTCTGAAAACGCGGCGCCAGGTTGGCGTTCTCATTCGGGATGGTGGCGTCATCGCGCGTCTGCTCGGGCGAGCCGGCGGCATCCGTGGGCGCCGGCGGCGGCGCGACGAGATGGATCGGTGCCGGCGCAACAGGGCCGGCTTGCTGCGCGTGCGCGCTGCCGGCGCAAGCGGCGACCGCGAACAACGCGATCAGCGGGGCCATGGCAACCTGGCGTGGCATAGGAATCCCCTCCGAATTTTCCCGAACCGATTATGCGTCGGGAAAATGGCGAAAGCGGTTCAATGGTTCCGGCTCAAAATTGCGTCAACGGCGGGAACCTAAGCGCGTTCAAGGCGTTTTGAGCCGTTTCGCGCGGGGTATTCCTTGTCCCTCACCCAACGGGCACGGGGCCGTGAGGGGTCATCGCCCGGGCCGCGCCTCGTTGTCAAATTAATTGCGCGTTAGCCAGGGTTGGCGGGGTCCGAAACGTGATCATGTGTTGCGTTGCCGCCATCCGCATACGGCCTCAGGCACTGAATCTACAGTTGGCAGATAGGGCTTGATGTCGAGGAGTGGCGTGCCGTCAAGGCAGTCGAGGCCCACTACCGAGAGCCGGGTCCCATCGACCCCGAGCAGACGCACCACGCTCATGGCGATGGGATTCGGCCGCGCGGGAGACCTCAAGGCAAAGGTGCCGTGCTGGGAGCCTCCAGAGGTGCCATGGCCGGGCACCTGGCGCACCAGATTGCGCTGCGCCTTGTCCATCCAATAGAGCAGAACCAGGTGCGTACAGGTTTCCACGTCCATCAGCGCGGGCTCAAAGCGCGGATCGAGCTCGATCGTGCAGACCGCTTCGGAGCCACGGGCGTTCTTGGGGCACTGCTTGCGCTCGGTCCACGGCGTGCGCAGCCGGCCGATGTAATAGACGCCCGCGTCGGTCTGGGCCGGCAGGTCGGTGGTCACTTCGCCCGCGCGGGCGGCGAACGCCTCGGTCGTACTCATTCGGGTCTCCGCCTCGTTAGCGACGCTCTCCTCTCCGTCTCTACGTCATTCCGGCATGCCCGCCAAAAGCCGGGGTGGGCCCCTCGGGGGCGGCGCTTGCGAAATTCGGCTTAAAGGTATAAAGATATCTTTATATTGTGGGAGGCGGCCCAAAGATGGGGCGTCCGGCCCTCGTCATGAGTTGAGGCGGAATGGCCCAGAGCGCAAGCAGCCAGCTTGGTTTCGAAGCTCTCAACGCGGCATTGAAGGCCGCGGGTGAGGAAACGCGCCTGCGCGTGTTGGCGCTGCTGGGGGAGGCCGAACTCACCGTCTCGGACCTCACCGACATCCTCCGCCAATCGCAGCCACGCATCTCGCGCCATCTGCGGCTCCTGGTGGAGGCGGGCCTGGTCGAGCGCTATCGCGAAGGCACCTGGGCCTTCTTCCGCCTGGCCGAGCACGGCGGCGGCGCCACCGTCGCCCGCACGCTGCTGGCGCGGCTCGATCCCGCCGATCCCACCATCGCCCGCGATCGCGAGCGTCTCACCGCCGTGCGCAAGGCGCGCGCCGCTGCCGCGCAGACCTATTTCCGTCAGCACGCCGCCGAGTGGGATCGCATCCGCAAACTGCACACGCCGGACGAGGCGGTGGAAACCGCGATCCAGGCCGCGCTCGCCGATGCGCCCTTCACGTCGCTCCTGGACCTCGGCACCGGTACCGGCCGTATGCTCGAACTGTTCGGCCCCGAGATCGAGCGCGGCCTCGGCATCGACCTTTCGCTCGACATGCTGAAGTTCGCGCGCGACCGGCTCGACCGCGCCGGGCTCAAGCATTGCAGCGTCCGGCAGGGCGACCTCTACGACCTGCCGCTCGCCGACGAAAGCTTCGACGTCGTCATCCTGCACCAGGTGCTGCACTTCCTGGAGGACGGCGCTCGCGCCGTTCAGGAAGCCGCGCGGGTCTTGCGCCCGAGCGGGCGGCTGCTGGTGGTCGACTTCGCACCCCATGAGGAGGAATTCCTGCGCGAACAATATGCCCATCGCCGGCTCGGCTTTGCGCCCGAGGCCGTCACGCAGTGGATGAAGGCCGCGGGCCTCGATCCGGTCATGCACACGTCGCTGGCGCCGGAGCGCGGCTCCGAAGTCAAGATCGCCGTCTCGCTCTGGCTCGCGCGCGATCCGCGCGTGCTGATGGCCGCACCGAAAGCGGCGAAGGAGGTGGCGTGATGCAGGCAGCCCTTCGCCCCAGCCGTTTCATCCGCAGCGATCGCCTGTCGGTCTCCTTTGAGTTCTTCCCGCCTAAGGACGAGGCGATGGAGAAGATCCTGTGGGAGTCGATTGAACGGCTGGCGCCGCTCGAGCCCAATTTCGTATCGGTGACCTACGGCGCCGGCGGTTCGACCCGCGAGCGCACGCACAACACCGTCAAGCGTATCCTCAATGAGACTGCGTTGACGCCGGCCGCGCATTTGACCTGCGTCGCCGCGACGCGCGAGGAGATCGACGCGGTCGTGCGCGGTTATCACGACGCGGGCGTGCGCCACATCGTGGCGCTGCGCGGCGATTCTATGGACGGGCCGGGTTCGCGCTACAAGCCGCATCCGGGCGGCTATCAGAATGCCGCGGATCTTGTGGCCGGCATCAAGCGCATTTCGCCCGACTTCGAGGTCTCTGTCTCGGCTTACCCCGAGCGCCATCCCGACAGCCCGACATTGGAAGCCGACATCGACATGCTCAAAGCGAAGGTCGACGCCGGGGCAACGCGCGCCATCACCCAATTCTGCTTCGATAACGAGCTCTACTTCCGGTACCTCGACCGCGTGCAGGCGCGCGGCATCGATATCCCCGTCGTGCCAGGCATCCTGCCGGTGCAGAACTTCAAGGCGGCCAAGAACTTCGCCACCCGCGCCGGCGCCTCGGTGCCGGACTGGCTGGCCGAGCGCTTCGAGGGCCTCGACAACGACGCGGCCACCAGAAAGCTGATCGCTGCTGCGGTGGCGTCGGAGCAGGTGATCGACCTGCTCGACCGCGGCATCACCAGCTTCCACTTCTACACCATGAACCGTGCCGACCTCGTCTACGCGATCTGCCACCTCTTGGGCCTCCGCCCTGTGCCACAGGCGGCGGCGAAGGAGGCGGCGGCGTGACGGCGCGCGACGGCCACGTCACCTGAGCGAATCCGCGGGCATGACGCCAGCGAAAATTCACTGAAAGATTTTTGGAAGGCCTAACGTGACCGAGTCCAAGACCAGCACCCGCGCCGCGTTCCTGGCGGAAATGAAGAAGCGCATCCTGGTGCTCGACGGCGCCATGGGCACCATGATCCAGGAGCTCAAGCTCGACGAGCAGGATTTCCGCGGCGCCCGCTTCGACGCTTGGAACCGCGAGGTGCGCGGCAACAACGACCTCTTGAACCTCAGCCGGCCGGACGCCGTGCGCGACATCCATCTCAAGTATTTCCGCGCCGGCGCCGACATCGTCTGCACCAACACGTTCTCCTCGACCACCATCGCGCAGGCCGACTACGCGATGGAGGAAATCGCCTACGAGCTCAACCTGGCCGGCGCCAAACTTGCCGGCGAGGCGGCGCGGCTTGCCGAGAAGGAAGACGGCAAACGCCGCTTCGTCGCCGGCGCCTTGGGCCCGACCAACCGAACCGCTTCGATTTCGCCCGATGTGTCCAACCCCGGCTTCCGCGCCGTCACCTTCGACCAACTGCGCGAGGCCTACGGCATGCAGGCGCGCGGTCTGATCGACGGCGGCGCCCGCATGCTGCTGATCGAAACCATCTTCGACACCCTCAACGCCAAGGCGGCGATCTACGCCATCCAGGAAATCTGTGAGGAGCGTGGGCTGGACATCCCGGTGATGATCTCCGGCACCATCACTGACCGCTCCGGCAGGTTGCTCTCCGGCCAGACACCGGGCGCGTTCTGGAATTCGGTGTGTCACGCCGATCCGGTCACCGTGGGCTTGAACTGCGCGCTGGGCGCCGAAGAGATGCGCGCCCACGTCGACGAACTCGGCCGCATCGCGGATACTTACGTATGTGCCTATCCGAACGCCGGTCTGCCCAATGAGTTCGGCTATTACGACGAGAGCCCGGAATACATGGCCGAGCTGCTCGAGGAATTCGCCGCTGCCGGCCTCGTCAACGTGGTGGGGGGCTGCTGCGGCACCACGCCCGACCATATTCGCGCCATCGCGAATGCCGTGGCCGGCAAGAAGCCGCGTGAAATTCCCGAGGTGCCGCGCCAACTGCGCCTGTCTGGTCTGGAGTCCTTTGCGCTGACGCCGGAAATCCCGTTCGTCAATGTCGGCGAACGCACCAACGTCACCGGCTCGGCCAAATTCCGCAAGCTCATCACCGCCGGCGACTACACCGCAGCTCTCGATGTGGCGCGTGCACAGGTGGAAAACGGCGCGCAGCTGATCGACGTCAACATGGACGAAGGTCTGCTCGACTCGGAAGAGGCGATTGTGACCTTCCTCAATCTCATCGCGGCCGAGCCCGACATCGCGCGGGTGCCGGTGATGGTGGACTCCTCCAAGTTCTCGGTGATCGAAGCCGGCCTCAAGTGCCTGCAGGGCAAGCCGGTGGTGAACTCGATCTCGCTGAAGGAAGGCGAAGAGGCCTTCGTCGCCCACGCCAAGACCGTGCGCCGCTACGGCGCTGCCGTGGTGGTGATGGCGTTCGACGAGAAGGGCCAGGCCGACACGCAAACGCGCAAGCAGGAAATCTGCCGGCGTGCCTACGACATCCTGGTCGACAAGGTCGGCTTCCCGCCGGAAGACATCATCTTCGACCCGAACATCTTCGCGGTCGCCACCGGCATGGAGGAGCACAACAACTACGGCGTCGACTTCATCGAGGCCGCGCGCTGGATCCGGAAGAATCTGCCGCACGCGCACATCTCCGGCGGCGTCTCTAACCTGTCGTTCTCCTTCCGCGGCAACGAGCGCGTGCGTGAGGCCATGCACTCGGTGTTCCTCTATCACGCCATCAAAGCCGGCATGGATATGGGCATCGTCAACGCCGGGCAGATGGCGGTCTATGACGACCTCGAGCCCGAGTTGCGCGAGGCCTGCGAGGACGTGGTGCTCAACCGCAAGCCCGACGCCGCCGAGCGGCTACTCGACCTCGCCAAGCGCTTCCAAGGCAAGGGCCAAGAGGCCAAGGCTGCCGATCTCTCCTGGCGCGAGGAGCCGGTGGAGAAGCGGCTGGCGCACGCGCTGGTGCACGGCATCACGGAGTTCGTCGAGCAGGACACCGAAGAGGCACGTCTGAAGGCCGAACGCCCGCTGCACGTGATTGAAGGCCCGCTCATGGACGGCATGAACATCGTCGGCGACCTATTCGGTTCCGGCAAGATGTTCCTGCCGCAGGTGGTGAAGTCGGCGCGCGTGATGAAGCAGGCGGTCGCCTATCTCATGCCCTACATGGAGCAGGAGAAGGATGGCCGCGCTCACACCTCGTCGAACGGCAAGATCGTGATGGCGACCGTGAAGGGCGACGTGCACGACATCGGCAAGAACATCGTCGGCGTCGTACTCCAGTGCAACAACTACGAGGTCATCGATCTCGGCGTCATGGTACCGGCGGCCAAGATCCTGGAGACCGCCAAGGCCGTGCAGGCCGATATCATCGGCCTGTCGGGCCTGATCACGCCCTCGCTCGATGAGATGTGCCATGTCGCCGCCGAGATGGAGCGCCAGGGCTTCGAGGTGCCGCTGATGATCGGCGGCGCCACCACCAGCCGCGTGCACACGGCGGTGAAGATCCACCCTAACTACCGGCGCGGGCAGGCGGTCTACGTCACCGACGCCAGCCGCGCCGTGGGCGTGGCGCAATCGCTGCTGTCGGCGCAAGCGAAGGCCGGCTATATCGAGACCTTGCGCGGCGAATACGCCAAGGTCGCCGCCGCGCATGCGCGTGCGCAAGAGGACAAGGCGCGGCTGCCACTGGCTGCGGCGCGCGACAACGCGCTCAAGCTCGACTGGTCGGGCGCCTATCAGCCGCCGAAGCCCGCGTTTCTGGGCACCAAGGTGCTGAGCGACTACCCGGTCAAGGATCTGGTCGATGTTATCGACTGGACGCCGTTCTTCCAGACCTGGGAGCTGGCGGGGCGTTACCCGGCGATCCTTAAGGACGAAAAGGTCGGCGAGGCGGCGCGCGCGCTCTATGACGACGCCCGCGCCATGCTCGACAAGATCGTGGCAGAGAACTGGTTCACCGCTAACGCGGTTGTCGGCTTCTGGCCGGCGCAAGCGCAAGGCGACGACATCCTGCTCTACGCCGACGAGGCGCGCGACAAGCCGATCGCGACGTTGCATTCGTTACGCCAGCAGCTGTCGAAGCGCGAGGGCCGCGCCAACACGGCGCTCAGCGATTTCGTGGCGCCGCGCGACAGTGGCGTGCCGGACTATATCGGGGCCTTCGCGGTCACCGCCGGCATCGGCGAGGACGTCATCGCCGAGCGCTTCAAAAAGGCGAACGACGATTATTCCGCCATCATGGTCAAGGCGCTCGCCGACCGGCTGGCGGAAGCCTTCGCCGAGAAGCTGCACCAGATGGTGCGCAAGGAGTTCTGGGGCTACGCGCCGGACGAAGCCTTGAGCAACGAGGCGCTGATCCGCGAGGAATACCGCGGCATCCGCCCGGCGCCGGGCTATCCGGCGCAGCCCGACCACACCGAGAAGGGCGCGGTGTTCGGCTTGCTCAAGCCCGACCGCATCGGCGTCGCGCTGACCGAGAGCTATGCCATGATGCCGGGCGCGGCAGTGAGCGGGCTTTATTTCAGTCATCCGCAGAGCGCCTATTTCGGCGTCGGCAAGGTCGAGCGCGACCAGGTTGCCGACTACGCGCGGCGCAAGGGCTGGACCATCGAGGAAGCCGAGCGCTGGCTGGCGCCGATCCTCAACTACGACCCGCGCCACTCGCCGAGTATCGCCGCGGCGTAGAGCCTGCCGGAGGCGAAGCGAGTCACTTCAACGGATTTGGCGCGGCGTCTGCGTCGTCATGCCCGGCACAAGGCCGGGCATGACGAGTTCATTGGGTGGAGCGAACTCTAAGCCGCGTGTGGCGCAAGCCTGAACCGCGCGTACTGCGCATAGGTGCGGTAAGGCCGCTCAAAGACGAGCGTGGCGCCGGTTTCCGCTGCGCGGCGCGCAAGCGATATCTCGAGTGTGTCGCGCGGCGTGACGTGGAACAGCTTGAGCCACCGCCGCAGCAATGACCGGAAGAAGCCGGGCAGCCGCGCCTGCGTGCCGAAATCGACGATGTGCAATTCGCCACCCGGCGCCAGCAGCGCGATGGCGCGGTCGAGCACGGCCTGCCAGCCGGGGATCATCGACAGACTGTAGGAGATGAACACGCGCTCGAACCGCGCTTGTCCGAACAGGCGCGTGGGATCGAAGATGATGGCGTCGGCATGGGCCACCCGCACGCGTGCGGCGATGCCGGCGCGGCCGATCTGCTCGATGGCCGAGGTGAGCATTTCGGTCGACACGTCGACACCGAAGAAGCGCGTTTCGGGATAGCGCCGCGCGGCCAGGACCAGGTTGCGCCCGGTGCCGCAGCCGATCTCCAGGACGGCGTCGCCGGGTTTGGCCTCGAGACGGTCGACGAGCCGGTCGCGCCCGAGCAGATAGTATTTGCGCGTAAAGTCGTAGATATGGCGCTGACGCCGGTAGATGCGGTTCATCAGCGCCGTGGAGGCGGCGACGGCGATCATGGCGTCAGCCCTCGAAGACGTAGAGGTGGAAGCCGCCATAGATGGCGGAGCGGTCGCGCGCGCTGTAGTCGCGCGAGGCCTCCGTCTCGTAACGCCAGCGCGCGAGCAACGCGTCGTCGAGACGGCCGGGCAGGAGGCTCGGTACCGCCGCTGTGCGGAAGATGACACGCGCGCCCGGCTTGGCGGTGCGGGTGATCTCCTGCCAGAGCGCGTTCAGCTGCGCGTCGGTCATCCAGTCCTGCGCGTCGAGCAGCACGTAACGGTCGAGCGAGGCGTCGGGCCGGCCTTGCAGGTATTCGGTGAAGGATTGGTTGAGCACCTCGACGCGGTTCGCGCGGGCGCGGATGTCGTCGAAATGGTCGGGCCTGAGATAGGGCGGCAGCGGGCCCGCCCCGCCGTCGGCATAGCTGCGCCCGAACGCCTGCCAGGCGAAGTAGTTCTCCTGCAGGCTGAAGCCGCAGGTCAGCCGCTCGACCCGCTCGCGCAGCACCAACGCCATGTTGCCGCCGCCGGCGGTCGCCAGCGACTCGTATTGCGCGGGCGGAATGCCGAGCCCGTAGAGCGACATGCGCCGCGCCGTCAGCCAGCGCAGCAGCTTCTTGTCGAACAACGGGGCCAGCACGGTGTCGAAATAGCTGCGCTGCTCGTCGATGCTGCGCGCGCGCAGGAAGTGGCCCAGGTTCACGCCATAGAGTCGCGCGAAGGCGTGGCCGATGCCGATGAAGCGGCCGAGCATGCCGTAGCGATAGAGATTGCGCGAGAACATGGTGATGCGCCGCTTGCCCCAGCGGAACGCGTCGCGCTTTTCCCAGTAGCGGCGCGTCTCGGCGTCGAGATGCGGCGCCACGAAGCGCCAGTAGGCGTCGACGTTGGAAGTTTCGTCGGCCTCGCCGAAGAAGCGATAGAAGGCGACGCGGGTCGGCAGGTGGCGTGCGGCCGCCAACTTTAGGCGGTTGAGCGCCACGTGCGCCTTGTTGAGATCGATGGCCGTGATCTGCTTCGGATCGGCGATCAGGTAGGACAGGATGTTGCAGCCGCCCGAGGCGATCGCCACCACGTGGCAGTCGGGGGCGATCGCCAGCGCCTCCATGTCGACTTCCGGGTCTTCCCAAATTTGCGGGTAGACCAGCCCCTTGAACATCCAGGCGAACACGAATTCCAGTGCGCCCTGGCGCGAGAGGATGCGGGTGCGGCGAACGGCCTGGTTCAGGCGATCGTTGGGCGTCGGAATCAAGCGGGCGCTCGAATCGGTTTGTGAACCTGTCGCGCGCCTTCTAGCGACCGTTGCATGATGGTTTGATGACAGCGCGCGAAGCCGCAATGGCCGCGGCCGGCTCGTCAGGGACGCGCCTGCCTTTGAGCAAACGCGGCCGGCGCTACGGGTGCCGCGCGGTCCCAGCCTTCGGTCGTGCGCATCAGCCCGAGGCGGACGAGCTGATCGCTGCCCTCGTAGCGCGCCGACTTGGCGGCCATGAGATTGACCGCGCCTTCCTTGCGCGCGAGGTCGCGATAGGCGCGGTACTCGCGCGCGCCGTCGTAGTGCTCGCCGCGCGCCACTTCGCTCTCCACACGGTCGTGGAAATCGCTGAGAAACTTGAAATGCAGCAGCACGCCCATGACCTGCGCCGTGGTCACCGCGCTGATGTTGTGCGTGCTGTGCAGGTAGCGCATGCCCTTTTGCCAGCGCACCAGCGGCACCTTGCTCACGGTCGGTTCGTGATGGGGCGCCCCGACGGCCTGGAACATGCGCGAGCGCGGCCCGCCGTAGATTTCATAATAGGGGCAGTGGGGCGTCGTGACGGCGCGGTACTCGCCGACGTCGAAATAGCGGCAGGTGTCGATGAGCGCCGCTTGCGGATCGTGTACGGTCTCCGCCACCGGCCGTTCCGCGTACATGTCGAGCAGCAGACAGAACACCGCCTGCGCCCTGGTCTCCTCGAGATGGCGGCAAAACGCGGGAAGCTTGCGCTCCTCATAGTGCGGATAGATGAACTGCTCGTCGGCGTCGATGGTCAGCGTCCAGTGGCCGTCGCCGAAGGCGTCGAGCATCGTGTTCATCCAGTCGACGCCCCAATGGCTGCCGGCGTAGCTGTCGGCGATCGCGAACACGTGCACGTCCGGCTCGCGGGCGAGCAGATCGAGCGTGCCGTCGCTCGAGCCGTTATCGACGACGAAAAAGCGATGGACGCCCAATTCGCGGCAGTGGCGTAAGGTGGAGGGCAAGCGCAACGCCTCGTTGCGCACGGTCAGAAAGGCCCGGATCTCGCCGGGCCCGTCGTCGAAATAGCGGTTGTCGAGGCGTTGAAGCGTTCCCGAAGCCATGGCTGCTCTGGCGAGTTGGCCGCGCGGCCATCATAGGTGATTCGGACGATTGGCGGCCTCGCGTGCTCGCTGGCATCGCGTTGGGTCACGATGACCGGTGAAGTCCGGGCCGTCCAAGCCCCTACTGCACCGGCTTCCCGAGCGCGTGGCGGGCGGCGCGATAGCCGAAGGTCAGCGCCGGTCCGAGCGTGGTGCCCGGCCCTGGATACGTGCCTTCCATTACGGACGCCATGTCGTTGCCGCAGGCGTAGAGGCCGGCGATGGGCGCGCCCGCCGCGTCCAGCACTTGCCCGTCGCGGTTGGTGATAAGCCCTGTCGAGGTGCCGATCTCCGCCGGCCACACCGCCACCGCGACGAACGGACCGTTACGGATCTCGCCCAAGCACGGATTGGGTTTGATCGCAGCGTCGCCGTTGAAACGGTTGAGCTCGCTGTTGCCCTTGCCGAAGTCCGGATCGTGGCCGTCGCGGGCGAAGCCGTTATAGCGCGCGACCGTCGCCTCCAGCGCCGCCGCATCGATGTTGAGCTTGCCCGCGAGCGCGGCGAGGCTCGGCGCGCTCGTCAGATAGCCGGCGCGTTCGAAGCGCGTGAGGTTGGTGGTGCCGGGATGGATATTGCCGAGCCCGTAGCGGGCGACGAAGTCGGCCTCGCAGATCAGATAAGCCGGTATGGTCGGCACATCGCGATGCGAGCGGAACATGGCCTGCACGAAGTCGTGATAGGAATCGGCCTCGTTGACGAAGCGCTTTCCGGCGCCGTTGACGGCGATCAGCCCCGGCTTGGCGCGGTCGAGCGACAGATGCGGATAGGCGCCCGCGCTGCCGTCGGGGCGGCGCGTCACCGACACCGGCGTCCAGAACGCGCCCGGCCCCTGGCGCTCCGGCGCCACCGTGCCGCCGTGCGCCAGCCCGAGGGTGATGCCGTCGCCGGCATTGCTCGCACAGGCGAGCGAATGCGTCGGCGTCGGCGCCGGCATGAAGCGCCGGCGCATCTCCATGTTATGGCCGTATCCGCCGGTGGCGATCACCACGCCGTCGCGCGCGCGGATGCGTAACGTGCGGCCGCCGCTGTCGACCACCGCGCCGGCGACGCGGCCGTCCGCGACGACCAGTTCGCGCGCGCTTGCCTCGAACAGAACCGGGACACGGCGTTGCACCAGGCTGTAGTAGAGCCGCGTGACCAGCGCATTGCCCATCGTCACGCGGGTGCCGCGTGGATAGCGCAGGCGGTCGGCATAATAGCGTGCGGCAAGCCGCGCCGCGTGCAGGAAATTGCCGAGCGAGCGATAGCGGCCGATCAGGCGCGGGATGTCGGTCTTGTCGACCATCATGCCACCGAACAGCATGAACTCGGGAATCGGCGCGCGCACGCGCGCGAATTCGGCGCCGAGCCGGCGGCCGTCGAACAGGGCGGGCGCAAGCGCCCGGCCGGATACCGCGGCGCCGTCCATGTCGCGATAGTCAGGGTGCTTGCCGCTCGGGACGAACTTCACCTCGGAATTCGCGGCGAGATAGTCGATCGCGGCGTCGCCGGTCGCAAGATAGGCCTCGCGCAAGCCGTGCGCATCGGGCGTGCCGGTGAGCGCGTCGAGATATGCGCGCGCGCGTTCGACGCTGTCATCGTAGCCGGCGTCACGGCTCTGCCGGTTGCCGGGGATCCAGACGGTCCCTGCCGATGTCGCGGCCGTACCGCCGACTTGTGCGCTCTTTTCGACGATTAGCGCCTCGCCGCCTTCGATCGCCGCCACCAGCGCCGCTGTCATGCCGGCGGCGCCGGCGCCCAGCACCAAGAGATCGACAGTCCTATCCCACGCGCCGTCATTGTTTTCGTTCATGCGGATTCCCCCCGGCCAAATTTCTTAGCCGATGAGGATGTACGGAGTCACCTGGCGCGCGATGGGGGAGGGGCAAGGGCGCATGCACGGGTGTGCGCAACCGCGCAACAAACGCAACGACGAATCGCAAAAATGAATTTGCGCGCGGGCTGGAATCGAAACACCGGAGAGCGGTGCGCTCTCCGGTGTTGTAACTGTCAGCCTGCCGGCTTCGTTTATCGTGTTGTCGTCCGAACGCCCGAACTCAGAATGCCCCCAGCAAAATCGCGCCGACGAATGCGAACACCGCGCACACGACGACGACATTGAGCTTCAAGGTCAGGTCCAAGGCAGGTGTCTCCCTCGTTGACATGGGGAAAAGCTAGCACAGAACACGGGAGGCCCGAAGCGCGCAGCAACCTCCGCAAGCGAAAATTGCCGAAATCGTCATGCGTTGACGGAATGGCGCCGACAACAGATTGATCGCGCAACGCAAAAATCTGTGCTCGCATTGGAAAGCCGGTGCGTTGCGCCGCCGGCGGTAAATGGTGACGGTGCTTTGTGCGGCATTTGCCGGTGAACTCGACGCGATTTCGCTTTGCACAAATTTCAGCCGGCACAAAATTGCATTGCGGGTTAACGGCCATCGGTATTCGTACGGACGCGCTTGCCGCCCGTTTGAAACATTCGCTCTTGCGTATTTGAGAACGATTGCGAATTGCGGCCGGCGTGAAACCGGGGCTCGTGACCGGCTGCCGGCGTCAACCATTCCTTATCCTTAACGGACTCGCGATTATCACCGTTGAAATCTCGTTAAAGAAAACGGCCGCATTTTCGCGGGCATGAATGCGGTTGCGCGTTTCTCGTTGGTGGGAGCGGTGGCGCTGGTGATGCTCGCCGGCTGCGGCCGCGGATTCTTCGAGGGCAGCCGCGCACCCTGGCGTCACGACGCCGAGGTCAAATGCCTGAGCTCGGGCGCCGTCAAGATCGGCCCCGGCGATGAGCAGCTCAAGCCGATCGAAGGGCCCGGCGTCTGCGGCATGGACTTCCCACTCAAGGTGTCCATGCTGGGCGAGCCGCAGACATTGAGTTTCGCCGACGACATGCGCCCGCCGGCAAACGTGCCGCAAAACGCGAGCATGCCACGCTGGCCGGTGCGCGACGAATACTACGC
This sequence comes from uncultured Pseudomonadota bacterium, assembly GCA_963773225.1. GTDB lineage: Bacteria > Pseudomonadota > Alphaproteobacteria > Rhizobiales > Xanthobacteraceae > Pseudolabrys. The sequence continues at coordinate 206,700 of CAVZAO010000012.1, read as the reverse complement.
GCCGCGCACCATGCAGACCGCGCCGGCCGCGCAGGTCTCGCCGCGCGAGCAGCTTCGCTGGGTGAACGGCCCGCGTGCGGTGAATGCGCCGGAGCCGGCGGCTGGCGCGCCGATGGCGATCACGCCGCAGGATGCGCAAGGCGCGGATGGGTCGCGTACGGCGGTGCGGCCCTGGGTTTCGCCGGACGCCACGCCCGCTCCGTCGACGCGTGCCCGTATGGAGCCCGACGACATCCCGCCCGACGCCATTCTGCCGGGCGGCGGCCGTCCGGCGCCACGCACGCAGAGCGCCTATAACGCGCCCGACTATCAGCCGCCTCCGCAACGGCCCGTCGCGCCGCCGCTCGGACCCGCGCGTGGGCCGTATTCACCCGTCAACATGCCACAGGCCGAATTGAAGCCGGCGGCCAAGCTCGCCTGTCCGATTGTTTCGGCGCTCGACCGATGGGTCAGCGACGGTGTGCAGCCGGCAGCGCTGCACTGGTTCCATTCGCCAGTAGTCGAGATCCACCAGATCGGCAGCTACTCCTGCCGCGACATGGTGGGATCGAGTTCGCAGCACATTTCCGAGCACGCCTTCGGCAACGCCCTCGACGTCTCCGGCTTCACGCTCGCCGACGGCCGCACCATCACCGTCAAGAACGGCTGGCACGGATCGGCGGAAGAGCAGGGCTTTCTGCACGACGTACAGCTCTACGCCTGCGAGACCTTCACCACCGTGCTGGCGCCCGGCTACAATCCGGAGCACTACAATCACATCCACGTCGACCTGATGAGGCGGCGGCCCGGCTACCGGCCGTGCAGGCCGACGGCGATCCGCGGCGACATCGTGGCCGCGCGGGTGCGCGCGCACTATGCGAGCCGCTACGGGCGCAGCCCGGCCTATACCGGTTCGATCGGCAAGCGCCACGTCGAGCGCGATGCGGTGGCGGGCGCCGACGGGCTCGACGACGGCGACGCGGACACGACCGCGGAAATCGGCGGGCCCAAGCTCTCGGGCACGGTGCCGCACTCGCTGCGCCTGCCCACGCGCGGTTCATTCGGCAACAAGACCAGCGCGTCGCAGATCTACTAGCGCGTGGTCCATTGTCCCTCGGCAGCAGACCTTGGCGGCCTCCGGTCCGGACAGCCAGCATAGGCCAACCCCGGCCAAGGAAGGCTAAGCGCAGCACAGACCAAAGCTGGCGGCGGCGCCCACCCGCGCCGCCACCAATTCGATCATAAATGCGACCTTAGCTCGCGGTGTCGATCGAGACCGTCTGCTGTTCGCCGAGCTGACGATGGTTCGGGATGCGGTTATCCCAATCCTGCATGTTCTCGACGTCCTTCTCGGTCATGCCGCTGACCACCAGGCGATCGTTGCGCAGCGTCAGCCGGCTGACCGGCAGCGCCACCTCGTCCTGGAACAGACCGAGGAAGCCACCGTGCGCCAGCACGACGTACTTCTTGTGACCGGACTTGTCGGCGATCACCTGATCCACGTCGCCGAGGTTCTGACCGCGGGCGTTGTAGACGCTCATGCTGGTGAGCCGGTTGACCTTGACCTGGGTCTTGGCCGTCTCGCCGGCGACCGCCGAGCCGGTGGTCGCGTTCTCATTCTCGGCCTTCTGCGCGCCGGTCTGAGCGTTCGCGCGGGTCTGGCCATTATCGTTGGCCATCGCGGTCGCCCGTTTCACCCAGTCGTCGTTCCCGGACTGACTCTGCTCAGGGTTCTGGTTGGTCTGCGCCGTCTGCTGGTTCGCCTGCGGCTGGCCGTTGCCGTTCGCCTGCTCGTAACGGATCTCCGGCTGACCCGCGCGGTGATAGACGATCTCCGGCTGGCCGGTGTGCTCGAAGGTCACCTTCGGGCGCTGCTGCGCCTTGCTGATATTCACATCGCTCTGCTGATCATTGCGGCCGACCACGTCGACCTGCGCCTGATCGCCGCTGTTGCCCTCGACGCGCACCTTGGGTTTCGGCACGTTGACCGAGACCTGCGGCTTGCTGTCTTGGACATTCACATCCGGCTTCGGCATGCGCACCACGACCTGCGGCTTGGGCTGGTCGATGGTAATCGTGGGCGCCGCCTGCCGGATCGTGATCTGCGGCTGCGCCTGCTGCACGCTGACGTGGGCGCGCGCGTCGCGCACCGTCACCTGGGGCTCACTCTGGCGGATGGTGAGGGTGCGGCCAGCTTCGGCGGTCTGCTCGCCGCCGTTGGTCGCGTTGGCGCCGGTGTCGGTCGCGTTGCTCGACATCTGGCCGCCGCTCTGAACTTGCTGGTGCAGCGTGCGCGCCATCTTCAGGTGCTCGCGCAAGGTCGGCAGGGTCTGCCGGGCGAACTGAACCAGGGCCTGATGATCGGAACCCTTAGTACCGGTGTTGTCGCCCTCATTGTTGGCCATCTCGCCGTTACCCTGAGCCGTGGCGCCGTTCGGCGCCGCGAATTTCTGGAACAGCGAAACCGCCTGGCGATGAGCCTTGAGCTGAATGGCGGCATAGCGCTTGTCGAAGTGTTCGCCGGACAGCTTCTTAAGATGCTTGAGCAGGCGCGCGTGGCGCTTGTCGAGGTCGGACGGCACCTTGACGTCGCCGGCCGCGGACTGAAGATCGTCGGCCGCCTGCTGATGATCGTCGATCATCTGGCTGGCGAAGTCCTTCACGTCACCGTTGTTGGACTTGCTCTCGGCGAGTTGACTGGACTGGATCTCGAACATGTTGCTGATGGCCGCCCGACGGACGAACTGACGGTCGCTCATGGGATTGACCGACGTCGAAGCCTGGGCCAACGTTTTGTGCGTGGCATGATTGGCGGCCTGCGCGGGCATGGCCATGCCGGCGCTGGTCGCGGCCAGTGCCGTCGACGCCAGAAGTGCAAACATTTTATCGCGCATCGTACTCCTCCTTGGTTTGAGGGTCGCCCTAATACGACCGCGACGACGAATGCGAATGGCATCGCCGTCACAGAAACCACCGCGACGTGTTCGCGGCGGAAGGACACTGTGGCAATCGAAGCGCGGCGTGTTTCGTTCCCGGCGTGTCGGCCACCCGACGATGCGTTTCATCGTCGCACGTACGCTCACGTTTGCATGAGAGTTTCGGCAGCATGCCGCGCCGCGAAAATACGCCATCATTCCATCGATATCGCCCCGCACGGCGCAGCGCTCGATCGGGCAACGGTGTGCCAGAAAAAGACCGAAGATTCCGCCCGGTTCTAGCTGACCGAACAGACCCGTGAAGCCATCGACGCCTACATGAGGGCGACCGAGAAGCGGCCGGGCGACTATCTCTTTCCAAGCCGGCGCTTCCCCGGGCAAACACTCACGACGAGGCAGTACACGCGGCTCGTCTCGGACTGGACCGCCGGAATTGGTCTTGACGCCAGTTTCTATGGGATCCACTCGCTGAGGCAGACCAAGGCCGCGCTCATCTGTAGGCGCACCGGTGGCCTTCGCGCAGTGCAGTCCTCGCTGGGCCACCGCAAAATCGAGAGCACCGTCCGCTATCTCGGAATCAAGGTTGATGACGCGCTCGCCATTGCCGAGAAAGTAGACGTCTGAAGTACCTGGGCAGAGCAGAATCGCTCTGCCCTCCCCCTAACGGAAGGAGTGCGTCAATTTCGACCGGGCGAGGCCAGCCAGATGTCCCGCCATGTCCGCTGTGCCTCCGAAAGCGGAAGTAAAATGAGGGTACCGGCGTCTGTCATGGCCGGCCGCGGCTGCGGCCACGCCCATACCGGCTTGATCGGCAAGCGCGACACCTTTGGCTGCAAAAGCAGCGCCTCGCGGATTTACTAGAACATCGCCTCGATCAGCATCGCCGCGAACAGGATCAGGCCGGCGTCGCGGTTCGACTTGAACAGCACCAGGCAGTAGGCCGGGTCGTTGATGTCGACGCGCATGACCTGCCAGGCCAGTTGCGCGGCAAAGCCGATCAGCCCCAGCATGAAAACGAGATGGCCGTTCGCCAGCAGCCCGGCCGAGCCGATCAGCACCACGGCAATGGCGTAGAAAATCGCCAGCATGCTCCGCGTGTGCTCGCCGAATAGCAGCGCCGTCGACTTGATGCCGATGAGGAGATCGTCCTCGCGGTCCTGGTGCGCGTAGATCGTGTCGTAGCCGATCACCCATGAGATCGAGCCGGCGTAGAGCAGGATTGCCGGCCAGTCGATGCGGCCGAAGGCGGCGGGCCAGCCCATCAGTGCGCCCCACGAGAAGGCGAGGCCGAGCGCGATCTGCGGCCAATAGGTGATGCGCTTCATGAACGGATAGATCACCACCACCGAGAGCGACGCCAACCCCATGTAGACGGTGAAGCGGTTGAACTGCAGCAGCACGGCGAGCCCCACCAGCGCCTGAAGCAGCATGAACAGGGTCGCCTGTGCCACGCTCACTTGACCTGACGGGATCGGGCGCGAGCGCGTTCGCTCGACGCGCGCGTCCAGGTCGCGGTCGACCAGGTCGTTCCAGGTGCAGCCGGCGCCGCGCATGGCGAAGGCACCGATGAAGAACAGCGCGATGTGCCAGAGACTGGGGAAGGCACCCACCTTCATGCCGGTGAGGCCCACGGACCACCAGCACGGCATCAGCAGCAGCCACGAGCCGATCGGCCGGTCGAGGCGGGCGAGCCGTAGGTAGGGCCGGGTCCATAGCGGCGCCAGGCCGTCGACCCAGTTACCGGTCGCATCGGCGACGCGTCCGGCGCTGCCGGTCATGGCCGGCCGAGCGCCGAACCGGTCAGCGTATCGAAGGTTCCGCCGGGCTTGACGTTGCTGGCGCTCGGGGCGGTGGCGCCGAGCGCCTCGCTGAGGCTCGGGCCGCGCGGGCGGTCGCGCTGCTCGGCGGCGACCTTGCAGATGCGGGCGCGCGTCGTGTTCGTGCGCTTATGCGCTTCCGTCATCTGCTCGACGACCTTGGGCGGTATGCCGCACCAGGCTTGGTTTTCGGCGGCGTATTTGACCAATTTGGCCTCGGCGCTCACGAAATGCGTGAACAGGCCGCAGGCCTCCTGGGCTGTGGGTTTGGTTTTGCGCTGGCCGGCGGCCTGGATGCGCTTGGCGCTGGCCTCTGCGGCCTTGCGCAGGCTCACGAATTTCTGGATGCACGGCGGCATCTGCTGCTGGCCGGCCCCCGGCCGCGTCTGCGCCCACGCCGGCCCGGCGGCGCAGGCCAAGCCCAGCGCGGCAATGAACACGGCCCGGCGCATGCTCATGGTTGAACCCCTCCCTGATCCCGGCACGATAGCGATGAATAATGCCGATGAGGCGCTTATAACAACCCCGCGAATACGTCGGGAAGGCGGCAGGCCGCGCGAAATCGCCGCCCCGGCCCCTGACCGCGCCCGAACGAGCCGATAAACGCCATGCCGCGCTACGATTTCCGCACGCCCCGCCTTTATATCGATTCGCCGCTGGCCGAAGGCGGGGAGATCGCCCTCGACCGGGATCAGGCGAATTATTTGGTCAACGTGCTGCGGCTGAAGCGCGGCGACGGCGTGCTGCTGTTCAACGGCCGCGACGGCGAATGGCAGGCGGTGCTGGCGGGCGAGGGGCGCAAATCGGCCGCCGTCACGGTGGGGCTGCGCACCCGGGCTCAGCCGCCGGCTGCCGATCTCGAGTTCCTGTTTGCGCCGCTCAAGCACGCGCGGCTCGATTACCTCGTGCAGAAGGCGGTCGAGATGGGGGTCTCGCGCCTGCAACCGGTGGTTACCCGACACACGCAAGTTGCGCGCCTCAACCTCCCCCGCATGCAGGCAAACGTCATAGAGGCCGCTCAGCAATGCGGCGTGCTGGCGCTTCCGGACGTGGCCGCACCGGCGGGCTTCGAAGCCGCGGTGGCGGACGAGCGACGTCTGCTGGTGTTTTGCGATGAGGACGCTGCCGTGAAGGATCCGGTAGCCGCGCTTGCTGCCGCGCCGCGCGGAGCACCAATGGCGGTGTTGACCGGACCGGAAGGCGGGTTTTCCGAGGACGAGCGCGCGCAATTGCTGGGGCGGGACAATGTCGTGCGCCTGTCGCTCGGACCCCGCATTCTGCGCGCCGATACGGCGGCGGTGGCAGCCTTGGCGGTGGTGCAGGCGGTGCTGGGCGATTGGCGCGGCGATTGACATGGTCGCACGGAATCCTGTGGTCAAATCGTCGCCCCGGCGCATGTTCCTATGATAGAGTGCCGCCGGATCAGCAGTGGGAGTTTTCCATGACGCGCGCGTCCCGGCTCGTTCGCAGCATCGTCCTTCGCACGCCTATCCTTGCGCTGCTGCTTGGCTTTGGCACGCTGGCCCTAATGCCCGCACCCGCCAGAGCCGCCGGGTGGCTCGAGCGAAATTTCTGGCTGAGCGGGCCAAACTACGACAACAACGTGCCGCCCTGTCAGGCTGGCCTCGACGACATCGCGTCCGGCTTCGCCCACAAGGAAAGCCGATTCTGGAATTCGCCCCTGCAGATTGTCGACTTCCGCGACGTACGCCAGATCGCTCATAACGCCTGGGTCCGCGGCACCATTCCGCGCCGGTACTGCCGGGCCGTGGCCTATGTCACGGCCGGGGCGGGTGCGCCGGTTCGCCGGCACATGGTGTATTATTGGATCGGCGAGGACACCGGCTTCATCGGCGCCACCTGGGGTGTGCGGTGGTGCGTGGTCGGCCTCGACCGCAACTGGGCCTATAATCCGGCCTGTAAGATGGCACGCCCCTAAGCTGCTTGCGGACGCGTTGTGCGTTCGGGATAACGCCGGCAGCGCTGCCGCACCCACCAGCGCTCATCCGTTTCCTATTTTGTTCTTGAAATGTTCTATCTAACGTTGTATTAAGGTCGGAACAATTGAGCTGGGTCAATTTCCGGTTTGTTCCGGTCCCGCATAGGGGGAGCATTCATGTCCGGCATTTCTTTTTTCCATTTGATTCGTGGTGTCGCACGCGGCGTGGCCATCATAGTGCTCGCCATCGGCTTCTCGCCGGCGGCCTATGCCCAAGGGACCGCTAGCGCCCAGGGAGGCACCGGCGCGGTCGCTAAAAACCTCACGCAAGGAGCCGCGCAAGCAATGGTGCGCGCCAGCGGCAGCCCAGGCGGCTTTGATTTCTACGTGCTGGCGCTGTCGTGGTCGCCGTCGTTCTGCGCCAGGCAGGCGCCAGCACGGCGGGCGCGAGACCTTCAATGCAGCGGGCGTCCTTATGCCTTCGTGGTGCACGGTCTATGGCCGCAGTTCGAGCACGGCTACCCGTCCTATTGTCAGGTGCCGGCGCCGCGCCTCGATCGCGCGCTGGTCGATCGTGCGCTGGCGCTGATGCCGAGCCGCTCACTGATCTATCACGAGTGGGAGCGGCACGGCACCTGTAGCGGGCTGGGACCTCAGGCCTATTTCGCCGCGATCCGTCAGGCGCGAGCAGCGGTGACAGTGCCGGAGGCCTATCGCGATCTCGATCAGCCCATTTCTGTGGCGCCGACTGCGGTAGCGCAGGCTTTTATCAAGGCCAATCCCGGGCTGAGCCCCGACGACATGGCGGTCTCCTGCGATCGCAAACGGTTGACCGAGGTGCGGCTTTGCCTCACGCGCGATTTCAAGTTCCGTGCTTGTCCGCAGATCGCGCACCGAGCGTGCCGGCGCGGCAGCGTCTCGATGCCGGCGGTGCGCGCCAGCCGCTGACCGTCACCTTTCTCGCGGGGGTGGGAAACGGCGGTTCCGCCTATCATCGCGTTTTGCGGCTGTCATTGGGGCGGACCACCCAAAAACATTGCCGTCACGCGCGCCTAACGCGCGCGGCCATGCCAGACGCTACTGACTGATTAATCAGTTGCGCGAACAAAGGTCCACTTTCTCACCCTAGAATCTGTGATCGTATTAAGCGGCCGATAACGACGGTGACAGGGGCTGCGGGGATAAAGCGCGCCACTCGGATATCGACACAAGATTCCCGTAAACGGATTCCGCAATGTTGCCCCCGCCGAGCGGGCGCCGGGGAGGGCGTCGATGGAACGTTGCAGGGATTATTTGTACTTTGCCACATGGTTTGCCGGCATCGGCTACGCGGTCTTGTGGCCGCTTGCCGCGCTGGGCCATGGCGGTCGCCTGTTCGGCGCGTCCGTCCTATGTGGTGGTTCGCCTCGCGGCCTCACGGCGGCGCTTTGCGGTTTGCCACATCCGTTGGTGCTGCCGCTCGGTCTGCACCTGGTGGGTTCAGCCGCTGCGGCTACGGTCGGTGCGCGGCTGTCGTGGCGGCTCCTGCGTCGCATGCGCGCGCGCTTCAGTGCCGCGCCAATCGCCACGCAAAGCACGTCCGTTGTGTTGCCGCCCGATCCGCCGCACGTGTCGCTGCGCCGCCTGCGCGCCGTAAAACCGCGCACGCAATTCGGCTTGCGCGGCGTCCCGCCGGAGACGGTGTCGCGGCTTCATGAAAGCAGGGAACGGGTCTGAGCCGCTGGCTTGTCGCGGCCGCTAGCCGCGAGCCGGGTTGCGCTTCGCCTCGCAACGCGCCAGGTGCTATGGCGTTCCGCTGGTTTGTCGCGCCCCAAACTCCGGAGACGAACGCGTTGAACTACCGTCACGCCTTTCATGCCGGCAATTTCGCCGACGTCCACAAGCACGCGATACTCACGCGCATTCTGCATTACCTGCGCGAGAAGCCGGCTGCGTTCCGTGTCGTCGACACCCATGCCGGTACCGGGCTCTATGATCTTGCCGGCCCGGAAGCGCAGCGCAGCGGCGAATGGCGCGACGGCATCGCCCGCTTGATGGCGGCGTCGCCGCCGCCCGCTGCGGCCGCGCTGATCGCGCCCTATCGTGACGCGGTTGCCGCGCTCAACTCGCCCGACCGCCTCACGCGTTATCCCGGGTCGCCGGCGCTCGCGCGCGCCTTGCTGCGGTCGCAGGACCGGATGATTGCCTGTGAACTTGAGCCGCTGGCCGCCGACGCGCTGGCGCATCATCTCGGCGGCGACGCGCGCATCAAGACCATCTCCATCGACGGCTGGACGGCACTTACCGCCTATTTGCCGCCGAAGGAACGGCGCGGCCTGGTGCTCATCGACCCGCCCTTCGAAGACGAGCATGAGTTCGTGCGGCTGGCAGACAGTCTCGCCCGGGCGCACCGCAAATGGGCGACCGGCATCTATATGGCATGGTATCCGATCAAGGGCCGCACGCAGCCCGATGCGCTCGCCAAACGGTTGCGTCGTTTCGGCATAGCGAAAGTCTTGCGCAGTGAGATCATCGTCGCACCCTTGAGCGATCCGGCCCGCCTTAACGGCTCCGGTCTGATCGTGATCAATCCGCCCTGGACCCTCGAAAAAGAACTCGCGGTGCTGTTGCCGGCGCTGCTTGCCATGCTGCGGCGCGAAGACGCAAACGGCTTCAAGGGCAGTTTCCGTCTCGATTGGATCGCCGGCGAGCACGCGGCGGCCGGTGACTGACCGGCCAACAGTCACAACCCCTTTCCACAGACCGCGAAGTGGTGTCTAGTTCCCTGACTGGCAGTGACGTTCCGCCTCCGCTTTGTGGGGGGCCGGCGGAGTGACTGAGGCCACGAGGGGCCGATGCTTTCCCCGACTTGCGAATGTCCAGCCGAGCCGTCGTGCGTGGGGCCGGCGGCGGAGCAGTGCGGGGAAGAGGAGTTTTCCCGATGGCGCAGACTGGGACTGTGAAGTTTTTCAACACCGAGAGGGGCTACGGCTTCATCAAGCCGGACGACGGCGGACGCGATGTTTTCGTTCATATTACCGCCGTCGAGCAGGCGGGCCTGAAAGGGCTGAACGAGGGGCAACGCATCAGCTTTGACGTCGAACCGGACAAGAAGGGCAAGGGCCCCAAGGCGGTCAATCTGGTGATCACCGGATAAAGCGCGCGGGCGGCCGCGCTTAAAGATATACCTTCAACGGACTGCGGGCGGTCTTCCCCCCGGTCTCAACCGGGAACGGATCGGCCGTGCCATGATGATACTGCGTTCTTCTCCTGCCTCGCCCTTCGTGCGTAAGGCGCGTATCGGCGCGCGCGTGCTCGGCCTCACTAACAAGATCGAGGAGCGCGATGTCGATCTCAACGATCCCGCCGACAGCGTCCGGGTGCAGAACCCTCTCGGCAAGATCCCGGTGCTGGTCATGGAAGACGGCACCACCTGGTACGACTCGCGGGTGATCCTGAACGTACTCGACCACGTCGCCGGCGGCGGCCGCATCGTACCGCGCGATCCCATGGCGCGCTTCAAGGCGGAGCGGCTGCAGGCGCTGTGCGACGGCGCCATGGATGCGAGCGTCCTCGTCGTCTACGAAAGCCGTTATCGGCCGCCGGAGATGCGCGTCGGCTCGTGGGTCGAACGCCAGGCTGACAAGATAGCGCGCGCGCTCGAAGCGCTCGAGGCCGCGCCGCCCGCGATCACCGATCCGCCCGACGTCGGCCAGATCGCACTCGCTTGCCTGCTCGGCTACCGCGACCTGCGCTTTAGTCCGGACTGGCGTAAAGATCATCCGAAGCTGGCTGCGTGGTTAGAACAGTTCGCCGCCGCTGTGCCGGCGTTCGCCGAGACCAAAGCTGCGGGTTGATCGCCTTGCGCATTAGATGAAAAAACCCCGGCGCGCTTGCGCCGGGGTTTTGACGTCGTCGTGCGCGCGTTGCGCGTTAGAACTTGTAGTTGATGCCGCCACGCACCATGTCGGTGGAGAAGCTGGCGTCGGAACCTGAGACCGCGCCGCCGCGACCGAGATCGGCATGCAGATACTCGACCTTGGCCGTCCACGGACCAGAGATGTGGTACTCGATACCGCCGCCGGCCGCCCAGCCGGCCTTGGTCTCGTCGGCACTGCCGACACCTGCGATGTCGGTTTTGATATTGCCAACCGCGAGGCCACCGGTGACGTAGGGCATGAAATTGCCGAACGAATAACCCAGGCGCGCCCGCACGGTGCCGAGCCAGTCATTATTCACGCTACAGGTGGTGAGGCCGCAGGCGGTGCTGCCACCCATGCCGCTCCAGTCGATATCGCCTTCAAGGCCGAGCACGGCCTGGCCGTATTGCCAGTTATAGCCGAGCGTACCGCCGACCACGCCGCCGTCCGCGTTGAACGAGCCGGTGGAAAACGGCGCGGAGAAATCCGAGTTGCCCCAGCCGTAACCGCCGTTGATACCAACATAGGGACCGGTCCAGCTCCACGCCGGCGGAACATAGACCGGCGCCTTCACCGGCATCTCCCGCCTCGGCAGGTCCGCCGCCGATGCCGCCGCCACGCCTAGCGCCAGGACGCCAACGCCTGCCAGCAGAAACTTTTTCATCACGCACCTCGCTTCATTGTCTTTTGCACTCACGCCGCGGGCTTGCGGCGCTTGCGGACGGACGCGAGCGCGCCGTCCCCCGATTAGACCGCTCAACGCGCCTATACTGCTTCCGGTTCCTCTTATTTTTACCGGTCGCATGTCGATGCGTTGTTTGCGCAACACGTCGCTGCGTTGCGCGAGCGCGGTAATTAGGGCGGCAATTGCGATTGTCTTGCGGCGGAAAAGCGGCGCCGGTGGAAACGTTTTTGGGTGTTGCCCGCGCGCCGCATCCGCCTTGCGCGCATGCGAGCGGTTGCTGTTGCGCATGGCTGGTAACCGCCGCCGATTGATACATGCGAACCGGAACAATGTTCCGCGGTTCATTGTTGCGCCGTTGCGGCGCCACAAAAAGGCCCTCGGCTTTGCAACTTGGTCATCGCCACTTGGCCGGCGTTGCAAGCAACGTCATCACGCGCTGTTGATCACGAAGGATGGCGTGCAGCGGGCAAAGAAAAACCCCCGGGCCGAAGCCCAGGGGTTCTCCCGCGCCACGTGTCGACGCTTGCTTAGAAGTGATAGTTGAGACCGACGCGCACGAGGCTGGCTGAAAGACCATTGTCGGCGCCGGTGGTGGCGAAACTGCGACTGCCGAGATCCATGTAGAGATATTCGACCTTGGCCGACCAGTTGGGTGCGAACCCGTATTCCGCGCCGAGGCCGAGGGTCCAGCCGATCTCGGTCTTGGTTTCGTCGATATTGGTTGCGGTGGCAGTAGCGACCAGGTCGCCGAAGGCGATACCGCCGGTCGCGTATGCCAGCACGTTGTTGAAGGCGTAGCCGATACGGCCGCGCGCGGTGCCAAACCACGGATTGGCGAACTTATAGGGCGCGAAGGTGTCGTCAGCGCCCGACAGGTTGAGATCGCCTTCCAGGCCATAGACGAACTGGCCCTGCTGCCAGTTGAAGCCCCCCTGGGCGCCGCCGGCGATGCCGCTCGGCGATTGCGCAGCATTGGACACGGAGCCCCACTCGTAGCCGACATTGGCGCCGGCGTAGAAGCCCGCCCAATTGTAGATGCGCGACATGCTCGAGGCCGGTGTCGAATAGTACGGCTGCGGACCGAGATCGGCGGCCGAGGCCACGCCGCCGGCAGCCGCAGCGACGGCGACGCTTGCAGCCAGCAAGAACCTCTTCATCTTACCCTCCACTTTGCAGCCGCGCCGGGCCCGTTCCATGGGCCGGTTGGCGCGGACCTTTCTGCGCTTTCGTTCCGCGCCAGCGGCCTTCCGTTGCCGGAAAACCTGGCCCGAAGCGGGCCCGGCGGCGGGCAAAAGCGCGCCAATTTCATGGGAGATTTATCGGGCTTTTTAAGTTAAACGGTTATGAATCGATAAGGAGTTCCGGCTTGTTATCCCTAAAGAACCGTTAGTGTCCGCGAGCTGTTGGCAGCGACAACGATGGCGGACGATTCAGCTTCCATTCACCATGACCGCACGGCGCTAATCACCGGTGGCGCGCGCCGCATCGGCGCGGCGATTGCGCGCGCGCTCGCGCGCGAAGGCTATGCGCTGGCACTTCACGCCAACCGGTCGCGCGGCGAGGCGGAAAAACTCGCCGCCGAAATCGAGGCCGACGGCGGCCGCGCGCGTGTGGTGCTCGCCGATCTGGCCGAGCTCTCGGCAGTCAACGCGCTCGTTCAGGCCGCATCGGCGTTCGGGCCGCTGACGCTGCTGGTCAACAGCGCGGCCGAGTTCGAGCCGGACGAAATCATGACCCTCGGTCATGAAGGCTTCGCGCGCGCGATGGCGGTGAACCTGGCGGCGCCCCTGTTCCTGGCGAAGAGCTTCGCGGCGCAGGCGCCGGCCGGATCGTCGATCGTCAATGTGCTCGACCAGCGCGTGTTCAAGCCAACGCCACGCTTCTTCTCCTATTCGCTGTCGAAGAGCGCGCTGCACAGCGCGACCACGACGCTGGCGCAGGCGCTGGCGCCGCGGGTGCGGGTCAACGCAGTGGCGCCGGGCCCGACGCTGCCGAGCCCGCGCCAGTCCGACGCCGAATTCGCCCAGCAGGCGGCGGCGCTGCCGCTCGGCCACGGCCCGGCGCCCGGCGACATCGCCGCCGCGGTGGTCTATCTCGCCAAGGCGCAAGCCGTGACCGGCGTCACGATCGCGGTCGACGGCGGTCAGCACCTGGCCTGGCGCACCGCCGATAGCGACGTGGCGGAATAGCGTCGCGGGAGCGCGACGCCTATCTTATCAGCCATGAACGGCCGCAAAGACATCGATCCGGAAAGCGAGCTCAGGGACGAGGACGAGGAGTCCGCGTTGCCCGAGCTCGAGCTGGAGCTGGACGCCGAAAATGCCGCGCCCGGCACGCTGGCGGCGGGCCGGGCGGCGATCGCGCGATTCGCCAAGCTCGCGCCCGCGGCGCCCGGCGTCTACCGCATGTTCGACGCCAAGGGCGACGTGCTCTACGTCGGTAAGGCTAAAAACATCAGGAAGCGCGTCACCTCTTATGCGCGCCCGACCGGCCACGACAGCCGCATCACGCGCATGATCGCGGCCACGGTGACGATGGAGTTCGTCTCCACCAAGACCGAAACCGAGGCGCTGCTGCTAGAAGCGAACCTGATCAAGCGCCTGCGCCCGCGCTTCAACGTGCTGCTGCGCGACGACAAGTCGTTTCCCTATATCCTCATTACATCCGATCACTGGGCGCCGCAGATCTTGAAGCACCGCGGCGCGCGCACGCGGCCGGGACAATACTATGGGCCGTTCGCGTCGGCCGGAGCGGTCAACCGCACCATCAACGCCTTGCAGCGCGCGTTCCTGCTGCGCTCGTGCTCGGATTCGTTCTTCGAGTCGCGCTCCCGACCGTGCCTGCTCTACCAGATCAAGCGCTGCTCCGGTCCCTGCACCGGCGAGATCGATTTCGCCGGTTATACGGAGCTGGTGCGTGAGGCCAATCAGTTTCTTTCAGGCCGTAGCTCGTCGGTGCAGAAGGAGCTCGCCGCCGAGATGGACAAGGCGGCCGAGACGCTCGATTTCGAGCATGCCGCGGTTTATCGCGACCGGCTGTCGGCGCTTTCCGCGATCCAGTCGCACCAGGGCATCAACCCGCGCAGCCTTGAAGAGGCTGATGTGTTCGCCGTCCACCAGGCTGGCGGCTACACCTGCGTCGAGGTGTTCTTCTTTCGCACCGGGCAGAACTGGGGCAACCGCGCATATTTCCCCAAGGCCGACCGCGCGCTCGGGGCGGGCGAGGTGCTGTCCGCCTTCATGGCGCAGTTCTACGACGACAAGCCGCCGCCGCGGCTCATTCTCGTTTCGCACGAGTTCGAGGAGCGTGCGCTTTTGGCCGAGGCGCTCGGCACCAAGGCCGGCCGCAAGGTCGAGGTCAGCGTGCCGCAACGCGGCGAGCGCAAGGAACTGGTGCAGCACGCTCTGGCGAACGCGCGCGAGGCGCTGGCGCGCAAGCTCGCCGACACCTCGTCGCAGCAGAAGCTGCTGGCCGCGCTCACCGAGACCTTTGCCTTGCCGAAAGCGCCACGTCGCATCGAGGTCTACGACAACAGCCACATCGCCGGCACCAACGCGGTCGGCGGCATGGTGGTCGCCGGGCCCGAGGGCTTCCGCAAGAACCAGTACCGCAAGTTCAACATCCGCTCGGAAGACCTGACTCCGGGCGACGACTACGGCATGATGCGCGAGGTGCTGGAGCGCCGCTTCAAGCGGCTGATGGAGGAGCATCCGCGTGCCGCTATGGCTGAGCAGGCCTCTCCTTCGCCTCGGGATAGGCCAGCGTTTGGCGCTGGCCGTTCCTCCCAAGAAGAACGCGAAAGCGACGCTTTCGCTGCGCACCCTCTCCCACAAGGGGAGAGGGGAAGCGAGCAAGTAGAGAGCGAAGACGACGACCTCGAATCCCCCTGGCCCGATCTGGTGTTGATCGACGGTGGGCAGGGCCAGCTCAAGGCGGCGACCGAAACATTGAGCGCGCTCGGGGTCAGGGGCGTGCCGCTGGTTGCAATCGCCAAGGGGCTCGATCGCGACGCCGGCCGCGAGACCTTCTTCATGGAGGGCTGCACGCCGTTCAAGCTGCCCCCGCGCGATCCGCTGCTCTATTACATCGAGCGCTTGCGTGATGAGGCGCATCGCTTCGCCATCGGTTCGCACCGCGCGCGCCGCAAGAAGGATATCCGCGAGGCGGGCCTGCAGGAGATTCCCGGCGTCGGGCCCACGCGCAAGCGCGCGCTGTTGCGCCATTTCGGCACTGTGAAAGCGATCGAACGCGCCAGCCTGCCCGATCTCGCCCAGGTGCCGGGAATCAATGCGGAGACCGCGCGGAAGATATATGAGTTCTTCCACGAGCAGGCGCGGTAGCAGTTGTATGATGCTGCCTCGTCATGGCCGGGCTTGTCCCGGCCATCCACGTCTTTATTCGCGGTAAGCAAGACGTGGATGCCCGGCATGAAGCCGGGCATGACGGCGGAGAGGTACGAACAAATATTCGGGGAAATGCCATGATCATCCAACGACAAGAAGACGTGACCAAAGCGGTGCTGGAGGCCTATGCGGCCATCTCCGATCCGCGCCTGCGCGAGATCGTGGCTGCGCTGGTCAAGCACTTGCACGCCTTCGCGCGCGAGGTGTATCTCACCGAAGAGGAATTTCAGAAGGGCACGGCGATCCTCGCCCGGCTCGGCCAGCTCACGAACGCCAGTCACAACGAGGTGGTGTTGATGTCGGGCTCGCTCGGCTTTTCGGCGCTCATTTGCCTGCTCAACAACGGCAATAACGGCCAGACCGAAACCACCGCCAACCTGCTGGGCCCGTTCTGGCGCATGAACTCGCCGCGCACCGAAAACGGCGGCTCCATCGTGCGCTCGCCGACGCCGGGGCCGGCGCTGTTCGTCGAGGCGATTGTGAAGGACCAGGCCGGCCAGCCGATCGCCGGCGCCGAAGTCGACGTCTGGCATTCTTCGCCGGAAGGCTTCTACGAGCAGCAGGATCCCAAGCAGGCCGAAATGAACCTGCGCGGCAAGTTCGTCACCGACAAGGATGGCCGCTTCAGCTTCCGCAGCGTCAAACCTGCCGGTTACCCGATCCCCGTGGACGGGCCGGTGGGCGATCTGGTGCGCGCCGCCGGCCGCCACAATTACCGCCCCGCCCACCTGCATTTCCTGATCTTCAAGGACGGCTTCAAGACGCTGATTTCGCAGATCTACGTCAACGACGATCCGCTGCTGGAAACCGACGTGCAGTTTGGTGTCACGCGGGCGCTGATCGGCGACTACGTCCGCCATGACGGCGGGGCGCCGGCGGCGGATGTGAGCGGCGAATGGTATTCGCTTGATCAAACTTTCGTCATGGAGCCCGGCGTCGCCAAGCTCCCCAAGCCGCCCATCGAGTGAGGCATGGCGAGGTTTCACCCGCTCACCGTGAGGCGGCTGGCCGGGGAGGGAGGATGCGCGCCGCACCGCCCGGCATTCCGGCTGGAAAGCTCCCGTAGTTGACCTGACCCTTTTGGCCGTGTTCCTTGTTCGGAATGAACGCCGCCCGGTCCCAATCGCTGCCGGCGCGCCCTCTCGCGCTGCCGAATATCCTCACCTATGCCCGCATCGCCGCCGTGCCGGTGGTGGTGGGTCTCATGTATGGGCAGGGCATTGAGGGCGGCGGGCTGTGGCTGCGCTGGCTGGCGCTGATCATTTTCGTGGGCGCCGGCGTCACCGATTTCCTTGACGGCTATCTCGCGCGCATGTGGGGGCAGCAGTCCTCGCTCGGGCGCATGCTCGATCCGATCGCCGACAAGCTTCTGGTTTCTTCCTGCCTGCTGATGCTGGCGGCGGAAGGCACCATACGCGGCTGGTCGCTGTTTGCCGCCGTGATCATCCTCTGCCGCGAGATTCTGGTTTCAGGCCTGCGCGAATATCTCGCGGAACTGCAGGTCAGCGTGCCGGTCACGCGGCTTGCGAAGTGGAAGACCATTGGCCAGATGGTGGCGGTGGGCTTCCTGATCGCGGGGGAGGCCGGCGACAAGATCGTGCCCGGTGTCACCGAGCTCGGCATCGTCCTGATCTGGGCCTCCGCCATCATTACGCTCTACACCGGCTGGGACTATTTCCGTGCCGGGCTGCGCTACATGATGGACTAATCCGGGCACCGCCCGAAGGAACTAGCATGAAGGTGACGCTGCGTTATTTCGCCTGGGTGCGTGAGCGCATCGGCAAGCCGGAGGAAGAGATCGAGGTGCCGGCGAGTGTCGCCACCGTGGGCGAACTCATGGACTGGCTGGCCGGGCGCGGCGAGGAGTACGCCTATGCCTTCGAGAACCGCAAGGTGATCCGTGCGGCGATTGACCGCGCCCACGTGAAGCCGGAACACCTGATCGGCACCGCGCGCGAAATTGCCTTCTTCCCGCCCATGACGGGGGGGTAGCCTCTATCCAACATTTTGAGGCGGTCGGCGCACCGCGCCGAGCCTCAAGCGGCAGCGGGCGCCATCCTTCGAGGGCCGCTCTGCGTGCGGCCACCTCAGGATGACGGGGCAGGGCCGATATCCTACATTGCCCCCATGACCGGCACCCAAACCGCCACCACCGTGCGTCTGCAGCGCGAGCCCTTCGATGCATCGGCCGAAGCCGGCAAGCTCACGCGCGGGCGCACCGACGTCGGCGCCGTCGTAACCTTCACCGGCATCTGCCGCGGCGCCGAGGGCGAGGAGCCGATCGCCGCACTCACGCTCGAGCATTATCCCGACATGGCGCAAGCCGAGATCGCGCGTCACGTCGAGGAGGCGACGGCGCGCTGGCCGCTACTCGGCGTCACCGTCATCCACCGCTTCGGCCGCATCGTGCCGGGCGAGGATATCGTGCTGGTGGTGACCACGTCGTCGCACCGCGAGGCGGCTTTCGCGGCGGCGGAATTCCTCATGGACTATCTGAAGACGCGCGCGCCGTTCTGGAAGCAGGTGGAAAAGGCGAGCGGCAATACCTGGGTCGAGGCGAAATCGACCGACGACGCGGCCGCCGCGCGCTGGGACGCCGGCCGCAAGGGCGCTGCCGCGGAGTAGCGTTATGGCGGAGCGAATGGTGTAGCCATCGTTCGTCCCCGCGGAAGCGGGGACCCAGTGCTTGGACCAAACAGTCCGCATTTCCAGGTGCCCGCTTTCGCGGGCACGAACGCCGAGCGCAGCGACCGTTCTTTACGCCGCCGCCGCCTTCGGCTGCACCTCGGCGGTGTAGTCGTCCATCAGCGTCTTGGTGATGGCGCCGGGGGTGAAGCGCCACTGCGCGATCTCGGCCACCGCCGTGACTTCCGCCGCCGAGCCGGTGATGAAGCACTCGGAGAAGCCGTCGAGCTCTTCCGGCAGGATGCGGCGCTCGGCAACCTCGATGCCGCGCTGGCGCGCAAGCCCAATCACGGTCTGGCGCGTGATGCCGTCGAGGAAGCAGTCGGCGATCGGCGTGTGGATCTTGCCGTCCTTGATGAAGAAGATATTGGCGCCGGTGCATTCGGCGACGCGGCCCTGCCAGTCCAGCATCATGGCATCGGCGTAGCCTTTGCGTTCGGCCGCGTGCTTGGAGATGGTGCAGATCATGTAGAGCCCGGCGGCCTTGGCCTTGACCGGCGCGCATTGCGGATCGGGCCGGCGGTAGTCGGCGAGGTCGAGGCGGATGCCCTTGAGCCGCTGCTCGGGATCGAAATAGCTCGGCCACTCCCACGAAGCGATGGCGAGGTGGATGGTATTCTGCTGCGCCGACACGCCCATCATCTCCGAGCCGCGCCAGGCGACCGGACGGATGTAGGCGTCCTTCTTGCCGTTCTTTTCCAACACCAGCTTCTTGGCGGCGTCGATCTCGGCGACCGAAAAGGGAATCTCGAAGTCGAGCACGTTGGCGGAACGCCGCAGGCGTTCTGAATGCTCGGTGCATTTGAAGATCTGGCCGCCATAAGCGCGCTCGCCTTCGAACACGGCGCTCGCGTAGTGCAGGCCGTGGCTGAGCACATGCAGGTTGGCGTGGTTCCACGGCACCAGCTTGCCGTCATACCAGATCACCCCCTCGAGACGGTCGTAAGACTGCGCAGCCATGACTTCCTCCTTGCTAGCCTCGGCCTCACGCCGGGCGCCGCCTTGCCGGCGCACTTTGCGCGCCTATTCCAACACTTTGCGTCGCGGGGCAACACCCGGTAAAACGGGCCTAATCCGGCGGCGCGCCGTCGTCGAGACCTACATCCGGCCCCGGCGGCGCCCTCAGGAACGATCATTTCGTCCCCGGCGAGCTTTTTGTAACATAAAACCAAAATATGTCAATATGGCTGACATAAATGTGAGCGCCAAACCCGCCGCGACCGAGGCCGGCGCCGCCGCGCGGCCGGAGCCGCCGACGGCGGCGTCCGTCGAGCCGACCTGGGACATCATCGAGCTTCTGTTCTTCGCCTACCGCGATTTCGTCGGCGACGCCGACGAGGTGCTGCACAAGCTCGGCTTCGGGCGCGCGCACCACCGCGTGCTGCATTTCGTCAATCGCAATCCCGGCATGAAGGTCGCCGACCTGCTCGACATCCTCAACATCACCAAGCAGTCCCTCGGGCGCGTGCTCAAGCAACTCGTCGACCAGGGTTATGTGGTGCAGAAGGAAGGCGCCCAGGACCGCCGCCAGCGCCTGCTGTCCGTGACGCCGAAGGGCGAGGCGCTGTCGCTCAAGCTCGCGGGGCTGCAGACCGAACGCATCAACCGCGCTTTCGGCGAGCTCGGCCCCGGCGCGCACGCGGCGGCGCGAGATTTCCTCACCGCCATGATCGACGACGACAACCGCGACGGTGTGCTGCGCCTGATCGCGCGCGCAGACCGGGCGCGCAAGCCGTAACGCGAGTTGACTTGCTGCGGACGTCGAATCTTGCTCCGCTCATTCCCGCGCAAGCGGGAAGCCGGCAATTCAATCGCGGAGCGGCGCGCTTTAACCCTGGGTCTCCGCACTCGCGGAGACGAGCGGACGAACGAGACCGATGAGCCTGCCCGAGACGCTCGCCGACGATGCCCCGCATCTCCTGGTGGTCGATGACGACCGGCGCATCCGCGATCTGCTCTCGCGCTTCCTGGTAAGCGAAGGCTATCGCGTCACCACGGCGGAAACGGCGGCTGACGCGCGCGCCAAGCTCAATGGGCTTAGTTTCGACTTGCTCGTTCTCGACGTGATGATGCCGGGCGAATCCGGTTTCGATTTCGCCGAGGCGCTGCGCGGCACCGCCAACAATGTGCCGATCCTGATGCTGACCGCGCGCGACGCCGCCGAAAGCCGCATCAAGGGTCTCGAGATCGGCGCCGACGACTATCTCTCCAAGCCGTTCGAGCCGCGCGAATTGTCGCTGCGCATCGCCAATATCCTCAAGCGTGCACAGCCGGTGGCGGCGCCGGCGGTAGAGTCGGTGCGTTTCGGGCCGTTTGTCTTTCATCTGGCGCGCGGCGAACTGCGCAAGGCCGACGAGGTCATCAGGCTCACGGACCGCGAGCGCGACATGCTGCGAATTCTGGCCGCCACGCCTGGCGAAACCGTGCCGCGCATGGCGCTCGCGGGCAACGGCGGCAGCGTCAGCGAGCGCGCCGTCGACGTGCAGATCAACCGCCTGCGCCGCAAGATCGAGAACAACCCGGCCAATCCGTTCTATGTGCAGACCGTGCGCGGGATCGGTTATCGGTTGGTGACCTCGACATGACCAGCCTCGATGTCAGCATCGCGCGAGTGCGCAACGCGCTGAACGAGAGCTGGCGGCTCGTCAACGATTGGCCCACCACCCGAGCAATGGTGTGGGGCGCAGGCCACCTGCGTGCCGGTTGGCGGCGCTTCGCGCGCTGGCTCAATGGCGTGATGCCGAAGGGCCTTTACGCCCGCGTGCTGCTGATCATCATCCTGCCGATGGTGATCCTGCAGTCGGTGGTCGCCTTCGTGTTCATGGAGCGGCACTGGAACCTGGTCACACAGCGTCTGTCGGCCGGCGTCGTTCAGGACATCGCCGCGCTCATCGACGTCTACCAGGAATATCCGCAGGACAAGGCGCGCGCCAAGATCAAGAAGATCGCGCAGGATCGCCTCGGTCTCGTGGTCGACTTTCTGCCGCTCGGCGACCTGCCGCCGCCGGGGCCGAAGCCGTTCTTCAACCTGCTCGATCAGGCGCTGTCGAAGGAGATCCGCACCCAAATCGGCCGGCCGTTCTGGATCGACACCGTCGGCAACTCGTCGCTTCTGGAAATCCGCATCCAGCTCAAGAGCACGGTGATGCGCATCTTCGCGCGCCGCAGCGCTGCTTACGCTTCCAATTCGGAGATCTTTCTGATCTGGATGGTCGGCACTTCGTCGATCCTGATCGCCATCGCCATTATTTTCCTGCGCAACCAGATCAAGCCGATCCTTCGGCTAGCTGATGCCGCCGAAAGTTTCGGCAAGGGGCGCGAGGCGCCCAACTTCCGGCCGCGCGGCGCGCGCGAGGTCCGCCGCGCCGCCGCTGCCTTCATCGAGATGAAGATGCGAATCGAGCGCGCCATCGAGCAGCGCACGGCGATGCTCGCCGGCGTCAGCCACGATCTGCGCACCATTCTCACGCGCTTCAAGCTGGAACTGGCCTTGATCGGTGAAACGCCCGAGGTCGAGGCCATGAAGAAGGACGTCGACGAGATGGCGCGCATGCTGGAGGCCTATCTCGCCTTCGCGCGCGGCGACCTCGGCGAGCATTCGGCCGAGACCGACATGGCGGCCTTCCTGCAGGAGCTGAAGGCCGACGTCGAGCGCGACGGCCATCAGGTGCACGTCGTGTTCCATGGGCCGCCGATCGTCACCGTGCGGCCGGCGGCGTTCAAGCGCTGCCTCGCCAATCTCGTATCGAACGCGGCGCGCTACGCCCACACCATCTCGATCACCGGCCATCGTGACCATCGCTGGCTTACCGTCACCATCGACGACGACGGTCCCGGCATTCCGGCGGACATGCGCGAGGACGTGTTCAAGCCGTTCCTGCGGCTCGACGACGCCCGTAACCAGGATCAGGGCGGCACCGGTTTGGGGCTTGCCATCGCCCGCGACATCGCGCGCTCACACGGCGGCGAGATCATGCTCGGCGACAGCCCCTTGGGCGGCTTACGCGCGACGGTGCGCGTGCCGGTATAAGAGAGGCAGGAAGCTTTACGCCGCCTCCATGTCCTCGTCCCAGTCCTCGCGCGCGCGGCGGCGCCGCCGCAACGGCCCGCGCAGGATGCAGGCCGGCAGCATGCACAGGTCGTCGAGGAAGCCGACCCAGCGCTCGGCGCTAGCGAGTCCGCGATCGAGCGCCGCCATGGTGCGGTCGTGGCCCGGTTCATCATCGTCGACCCAGGTATCGATGACCCGCGCAAACATCAGCGCCGCGCCTTGCGCGCGCATGGCGCCGCGCGGACCGTTGGCGGAGATGCCGGCAGCTTCCAGCATCCAGCGTTGCGAGCGCACCGCCATGGCGTTGAGCGCCATGGCAAGACCCGGATGGCGGCGCGCCGAGCGCATCACCGACCGCACCGCGTCTTTATAAGGCTCCATCGCTTCCAGCCGCCGCATCAGCACGTCGAACAGCCGCTCGCGCGCCGGCTCTTCGGCGATATCGGCGTCGCCCCCGTCGAGCACTTTGCGGTCGATATCCTTCACGTGGGCGGCATAGATCGCCATCACCGAGCCGAACGCGGCGCGCAGTTGTGAGAGCTTGAGTTCGGCCTGGCCGGCGACTTCGGCGAGCCCGATGTCCTCAAGCGGCTGCTCGGCGAGCAGCGTCATCAGCGCGTCGATGGCCTTGTCGCGGTCGGAGGTCCCACGCGGGGGCGGGGCGCTCGCGGCGGCTTTGCGGGCGGATGTGGTTTTGCGGGTCGTTTTCTTCCGGGCCATTTGTTCACGAGCCATGACGACCTCCTTGACGGCTATTCCTGGTCCTAATCTAAGCCTCGGCCGCCGGCCATTCCAGGGTGGGAACCCTTTTCGTGCTAGCCCGCCAGTTCCCGCGAGCGGTGCGCCGCGGCGGCCACCGCCTCGGTCAGCAGGCGGCCGAACCCGTCCGGGCCCATCAGCACCGCCAAGGCCGCCGCCGTGGTGCCCCCCGGCGACGTGACGTTCTGCCGGAGCGTGCCGGCCTCGAGCGTCGATTGATGCAGCAGTTCGCCGGCGCCGGAGACGGTGTCGCGCGCCAACCGCGCCGCCAAAGTTTCCGACAGGCCGGCGGCGACGCCAGCCTGCGCCATCGCTTCCGCCAGCAGAAAGACATAGGCGGGTCCGGAGCCCGAGACGGCGGTCACCGCGTCCATCAGTGTTTCGTCCTTCACCCATTCGACGCCGCCGGTGGCTGTGAGCAATTCGGTCGCCTGCCGGCGCTGGCCCGCCGACACGCGCGCGTTGGGCACGGCGACAGTGATTCCACGACCTATTGAGGCCGGCGTATTCGGCATCGCGCGCACGATCGGCGTATTCGGCGGCAGCGCGTCGGCGAGGAAGGCGATCGTGCGCCCGGCCATGATGGAAAGCGCGAAGGTCGATTTGCCGACGTAAGGTGCCAGCGCCGGCATGGCGTCGGCCGCGATCTGCGGCTTGACCGCGATCACGACGGCGGTCGCCTCGCCCGGCTGCGATTTGCCGGACGATTTGGGATTGAGCTTGAGCCCGCGGCGCACGAGCGCCTTCACCGCCTTCGCCGGCTGCGGGTCGAGCACGATCACCTTGCGCGGGTCGAGCCCGCGCGCGAGCCAGCCTTCCAGCATGGCGAAACCCATCTTGCCGGCGCCGAGCAGGACAAGACGGCCGGGAAATTTGGCGAGCGGCTTCGTGGTGGCTTTCTTGACGGCGGCCTTCTTGACGGTGGCCTTCTTCACGGCGGATTTTTTGGCGGGTTTTTTCATCGGTCCATTGTAGCGGCAACGGCGCGCGTCGGCCACGCACCGCCATTGCCAGGCCATCGCCATTGCCTTGGCGGCGGGCTTCCGCCAATCTCGCCGCGCCATGAGTACCACGAGTGCCGCCGCATGAGTACCGCCGCCAGCCGCGACAGCCAGCTCGAGGAGATCGCCCGCGAGGTGCTGGCGACCATCGGCAGCGGCCGACAGATCGCGCCGTTTTCCGGCCGCGCCGGCGGCCTGACCCCGGACGATGCCACCCAGGTGCTGGCCCGCGTCGGCCTCGCTTTCGTGGCGCGCGGCGAGCGCCTCGTGGGCCGCAAGATCGGCTTCACCAACCGTACGATCTGGCCGGAGTACGGCGTCTACGCGCCGAACTGGGGTTTCGTCACCGACCGCACCGCGCACGATCTGGCTGACAGCGACAGCCTGTCATTGGCCGGCTTTGCCGAGCCCCGCATCGAGCCGGAAATCGTCTTCGGCCTCGCGCGTGCACCGGCGCCGGGCATGGACGACGCCACGCTCGCCGGCTGCATCGACTGGGTCGCGCACGGCTTCGAGATCGTGCAGTCGCCGTTCCCGGGCTGGAAATTCGCGCCCGCCGACACGGTGGCGTGCAACGCCTTGCACGGCGCGCTGTTCATCGGCCCGCATCACGCCTTCCAGGCACGCGCGGCGGACTGGTTGCGCGAACTGGCGATATTCCACATCAACCTCGAGCGCGACGGCGTCCTGGCCGACAGCGGTCAGGCCGCCAACGTGCTCGACAGCCCGTTTCTCGCGCTGCGCCACCTGGTCGAGCTGCTCAAGGACGATCCGGTCAATCCGCCCTTGGCGGCCGGCGACATCGTCAGCACCGGCACGCTGACGCGCGCACTGCCGGTCGCGCCCGGCGAGACCTGGCGCACCGAGCTGCAAGGCATTCCGATCGAGGGGATCGAGCTGCGGTTGACCTGAGGCGGGCGCGTTACGCCTCGCCGGAGGTCTCGAACATGGCGGCGGCGAGCGCCTCCTTGGCGCCCTTGCCGGCCCAGACCACGAACTGGAACGCCGTGAAGTAGCGCTCGCAGCAATCGAGCGCGGTCGACAGCAGCGATTCGCACTGGCGGCTCGAGGGCTCGCCCCCGGCCAGCACCAGCGCGTGCCGGAACATGATTAGGCCCTGCTGGGTCCAGAGATCGAAATGGCCGATCCAGAGCTGCTCGTTGATCGCCGAGATCAGCGTCTGCACCTCGCCGAGCCGGCGTTCCGGCACCTTGAGGTCGAAGGCGCAGGCCAGATGCAGCGCCTCGAGTTCGTCCATCCAGGTGTAGGAGAGTTGATACTCGGCCCACCGCCCGGTCACGAGAATGGTGATCTCGTCGTCGCCGGCGCGCTCGAACGACCAGTCGTGGCCCGCTGCCAGCCGCTCGACCACGTCGAGGGGGTTGCTGCGCGGGTCATCCGCATAGTCGATGTGGGACATGCTGTCTCCGCTTTGCCTGGCGCGTAAACGCGCGCGCCACCGCACGCTGCCGGAAGACCCTTTACGGGTCCGGACCATAGTGTTGACTCTTCGGGATACCGGGTGTCTCGCCGCCGACCGAATCAGAGACGCGGTTACTATATCGCGCCCGATTCAGCCGCCAAAGCCATCGCTGACGGGCTCAATGAGCCGTGATTTGCCGGAGCGAGGCAACGGGAAGCGCCGGACTCTCCACAAGCAATCCCGCGGCGGCTTCGTTCGGTGGATAACTCGCACGCCCCGGTGCGCCGAGCGGCGCGGTCTCCTCGATGATCTCGCATGGCGTCGAAGGCTCGATTGTTGTTGGTTGTTGGCGACAAGCGCATGTCCCTGACGGCGGCCCGCAACGCCTTCGTGCCGGGTGGAACGCACGACCTGTCCACGCGGACAGCCGTCGGACGCCGCGGTCGCTGTCATTATTAAAAATTATCTCAAATAAAATTTGGATATGGGTGGTACAATAAGCCTACCACCGGGGATTTCTCAACTGGCTGATTTTACAAGCGAACTTGTCGGTGGCGGCGTCTGCCATCCAGGCGGCTGCGGCGCAAATGCGGCTTTTCCCGGTGAACGGCGCGTCTCAGCCGGACGGATGCGGCCGTCTCAGTCGAACAGGCTCGACACCGACTCTTCCACCGCCGTGCGGTGGATGGCCTCGCCGATCAACGGCGCGATCTGCAGCATGCGGATATTGGGCGCGGCCGCGACCGCGTCGGTGGCCTGGATCGAGTTGGTGATCACCAGTTCCTTGAGCCGCGAATTAGAAATGCGCGCCACCGCGCCGCCCGACAGCACGCCGTGGCTGATATAGGCGTAGACCTGCTTGGCCCCGTGCTTGAGCAGCGCGTCGGCGGCGTTCACGAGCGTGCCGCCGGAATCGACGATGTCGTCGATCAGCACGCAGGTATGCCCCTCGACCTCGCCGATTACGTTCATGACCTCGGATTCGCCCGGGCGCTCGCGGCGTTTGTCGACGATGGCGAGCGGTGCGTTGATGCGCTTGGCGAGGCCGCGCGCGCGCGCCACGCCGCCCACGTCGGGCGACACCACCATCACGTTGTCCTCGGGTGCGAAGCGGTCCTTGATGTCGCGCACCATCAGCGGCGAGGCATAAAGGTTGTCGGTCGGGATATCGAAGAAGCCCTGGATTTGCCCGGCGTGCAGGTCGAGGGTCATCACCCGGTCGACGCCGGCGCGGGTGATCAGGTTGGCGACCAGCTTGGCCGAGATCGGCGCGCGCGGCCCGGGTTTGCGGTCCTGACGGGCGTAGCCGAAATAGGGGATCACCGCCGTGATGCGGCGCGCCGAGGCCCGGCGCAGCGCGTCAATCACGATCAAGAGCTCCATCAGGTGGTCGTTGGCCGGAAACGAGGTCGACTGGATGACGAAGACGTCGGCGCCGCGCACGTTTTCCTGGATCTCGACGAAGATCTCCATGTCGGCGAAGCGCCGCACCACCGCCTTGGTCAGCGGGGTTTCGAGATAGGCGCCGATGGCCTGGGCCAGCGCGGGATTCGAATTGCCGGCAACGAGCCTGATTGCCCCATTATTGCCCGCCATCCGATGGTCCTCACGTTACTGGTCGCCGCAAGCGGCGTGGTCATAACAAGGCGGGCCGGAACCGGCAATACACGGCAAAACCGCTGTCCCGCCGCAATTTCCGCCAGGGTGAACGACTTGCAACGGCCCCCTGGGCCGTTCAGCGGCGCGCCGCCGCCAGCGTGATGGTGTCGCCCTTGTTCATCCTGGCGACCACGCTACCCGGCGCCGGCCGGCGGTCGGGCAGCGGCACGGCGGCGGCCGTGGTGGCGGCCGTTGGCATCGTCGCCGGGTCGGTTTCGGATGAGGGGAGCGGCACGATCCCGGCCGATTCCGGCGTGGTGACGTCCGGCGCCGCGAAGGCGATCGTCTGGCTGGCCGGGGCCGGCACCGCCCCGGGCGCGACGGCGGGCGCGGTCAGGAAGGCCGCGAGCTCGCCCATGCTGGTATGGGCGATCCGCTGCAGCATGGCGTTGTCGGCGGCCTGCCAGCCGTCGCCGGCCTTTGCGGTCTCGCTGCCGCTGATGCGCAGCGCCCGGTGCTGGTCGCGGTCGAACACGTCCCAGACCCAGTCGATGGTGGTCTTGCCGTCGTCCACGGTGGCGGCGAGATAGCCGCGCACGCGGTAGGCGGACGGCTGCGCGCGCGAGGTGATCGTCAGCCGGCGCGTCTGCGCCTCGGTGTTGAGGTCTTGCACCAGGGTATGGAATTGCCCTTCCGGCAATCCGTCGATCGACGAGAACGCGACGGTGGCACCGCGCGTGTCGACGGCCGCGACGTTGGGCCGGCTGTTGGGATCGCAGGCGGCAAGTGTCAGACCCGCGGCGGCCACGACCCCCGATACGCCCAGAATACGCCTTGCCTTGCGCAACGCGCTTTGACCCCGAAACAACCCCATTTGACCCCTGCGGCCGCGTCGGGAGGTTTGCATCCCTCATGCCTTGACGGTCACGGCCTGGAATGCAGTTAACGAAAAGCTAACGCCCGAGTCCAGCAATCAACGGTGCCTGTGGATGTGTGGCGCGGCGATCCCCGCATCGGTTGCATGATGCCGAGCCTGCATGCCGACGCGCGGAATTGTAGAGGCTCTCGCCCGTGCGCTATTCCGCCAGAGCTATCGCATTGATGTGGCGGCCGTAGTCGGTCTCGCCGAGCAGGGTCTTGCGGCGGTAGCTGTAGAAGCGCTCGGGCTCGGCGTAGGTGCAGAGCCCCAGGTTCTCGAATGCGCCGACGCCGGCAGCTTCGACGCGCGCGGCGATGTAGCCGGGCAGATCGAACATGGCGTGGCCGGCGCGATCCGACGGCGCGAAGAAGCGCGCGTTGCCCGCGTCGGCATCCAGGAAGCGCTGCACGAATTCCGGACCGACCTCGTAATTGGCCTGGCCGATGGTCGGGCCGAGCGCGACGGCGATGTGACGGCGGTCGGCGCCGAGCGATTCCATGGCATCGAGCGTCGCCTCGATCACGCCGCCGAAGGCGCCGCGCCAGCCGGCATGGGCCGCGCCGATGACGCCGGCTTGGCTGTCGGCGAACAACAGCGGCCCACAGTCGGCCGTGGAGACGCCAACCGCGAGCCCTGGCTTGCGGGTGACCAGCGCGTCGGCGCGGGGGCGCGTCTCCTCGTTCCAGGGCTCGTCGACCATCGCCACCGTGGGCGAATGAATTTGATACGGCGTCAGCAGGCGCCCGGGGGCAACGCCGAGTGCGGCCGCCATGCGCGCGCGGTTTTCCGCGACGGCCGCCGGCTGGTCGTCCGAGCCCACCCCGCCGTTGAGGCTGGCATAGACACCCTGCGACACCCCGCCGCTGCGCGTGAAGAAAGCGTGGCGGATGGGAGCGAGGCGGGCGAGGGAAGGGGCTTGCAGCATGAAAAACCCGGGTTTGATGGCCTGACCTAGATCAATGAATCGCGCGGCCCTTCGTTGCACCAAGACATAAAGACAAACGGGCCTTTGGGCCACGGGCGAGAAGAGGAGTTTGCCATGCGATTACCGCTGTTTTCCGCCGCCGTGCTCGGCGCATCGCTGCTGATGCTTCCGGTCCCGTCTTCCGCCGCGCCGCTCGGCGGGCTCGCGGCCGCGCTGCCGGTGCAGAGCGCCGAAGCGCCGGCGCTGCTGCAGAAGGTCCAGTATCACTATTATCACGGCGGGCACCGCTATTACGGTCATCGGCATGGCGGCAGCGATGCTGGCGCGGTGGCCGCGGGCGCCATCATCGGTCTTGCCGTCGGCGCCATGATCGCGTCGCAGGCCGCGCAGCATAACCGCAGCGTGGCCTGGTGCATGCGCCGCTATCGCAGCTACAACCCGCACACCGGCACGTGGGTCGATTACAGCGGCCGTATTCGCTACTGCCCGTAAAGCGTTTCCAGGCGAAGTGGAAACCGGTTCGCCGTCCGGAAACGCGACAGTAAGCTTAGGGCGTTCTCACGTCTCAAAGGCGGGCGGCACGCCCACCGACGGATGCGTGAAGGCGGCGGCCTTGAACAGGCCGCCCATTTCGCCGGGCCCATGGCCGGTGAGCCGCGCGAACGCGGCGTCGACGCCGGTGGCGCCGGACGACGCGGCCCGCGCCTTCAGCTTGGCGGCGCGCGTCTCGATTCCGAGCCGGCGCAGCAGCTGCCCTTGCGTGATCGGCCCGTGGGCGCGTGCGCCCATGGCTTCGATCGACCGCGCGAGCGCTTCGAAATCGACATGCGCGGTGAGATCGACGCGGCCGGGCGCGCTCAGCACGTCGGCATAGGCGTGGTGGCCGACCGCCTGCAACGTGTCGCCGGTGGCGCTGTGGGCGTGGCCGTAGTCGATGACGAGGGCGCCGCCGCCGCCGCGCGCGACGCGCCGGCCGAGCTCCATCGCCTCGGTTTCGGCCCGCCATTCGAAGATTGCATCGGCCGGCGCCGCGCGCACGGCCGGCGGCAGCAGCGCCGCGAAGCCTTGCAGCGGCTGATCGGCGACGGTGAAGGCGAGATGGCCGGATTCGTCGATGCCGACCTGGCGCTCGTACCATCCTGAGTCCGTTTTCACGGCCTGGTTCACCGGCAGCGCGTCGAAGAACTCGTTGGCGACGATGATGGCGGGACCTTCCGGCACGTCGGCGAGGCTGGCGTGCCAGGTGGTCGGCACCTTCTGCTCGGCCAGCGTGTCGGCCTGCTGCGCCTGCAGGGCCGGGCTGATCTCCACCAGATGCAGGTCGATCGCCGCGCGGAACGCGGGCAGCACCTTCACCGCGCGCAAGGCGTCGTTCATCAGGGTGCCGCGGCCGGGTCCGAGCTCGATGACGTTGACGTGCTTGGGCTGGTCCATGCGCATCCAGATCGCCGCCAGCCACAAGCCGATCAGCTCGCCGAACATCTGGCTGATCTCGGGCGAGGTGATGAAGTCGCCGCCGGCGCCGAGCGGGTCGCGGGTGCGGTAGTAGCCGTGCTCCGGATCGCCGAGGCAGATCGCCATGTACTCGCCGACCGGCATCGGGCCGGCCGCCGCGATGCGGCGGCGAATGTCGGCTTCCAGCGGCAGCATGTCGATCGCGGCGTCGCTCACGGGCTCCGGCTCCGTAACGGGGGGTGCTTGAGCGCGTAGATGATGAAGCAGACGCCGGCGATGAACAACGGGATCGATAGGATTTGCCCCATGGTGGCGCCGCCCCAGAGGAAGCCGAGCTGGGGATCGGGCTCGCGGAAGAACTCGCAGAAAATGCGCGCCAGCGCGTAGCCGCAGGCGAAGGAGCCGACGATCAGGCCCGGCCGCTTGAGCGCGCCGCTGCGGATCAGGACGTACAGAACCGCGAGCAGCACGAGGCCTTCGAGCGCCGCCTCGTAGAGCTGGCTCGGATGGCGCGGGATATAGCCGCCGCTCGGGAAGCGCATGGCCCAGGGCACGTCGGTCGGACGGCCCCACAATTCGTCGTTGATGAAGTTGGCGCAGCGGCCGAGGAAGAGGCCGATCGGCCCCACCGCGCAGGTGATGTCGCCGAGCGAGAGGATCGACAGCTTGCGGCTGCGCGCAAACAGCAGCACCGCCAGCACGCAGCCGATGAAGCCGCCGTGGAACGACATGCCGCCGTGCCAGAGCTGGAAAACCTGCAGCGGGTGGCTGGCGTAATAGGGCAGATTGTAGAACAGCACGTAGCCGGTGCGACCGCCGAGGATGATGCCGAGCGTCACCCACAGCACGAAATCGTCGAACTGCACCACGGTGAGCGGCGCCGGGCCGCCCCAGTAACGCTCGTTGCGGATGATGGCGCGGGCGTAGACCCAGCCGAGCAGGATGCCGACGATGTAGGCCAGTGCGTACCAGCGCACCTCGAACGGGCCGAAATGCAGCAGAACCGGATTGAACTGCGGGTAGGGGATGACGAGAAGAGGCATTACAGGTTCCGGGAATCAGACGGCTTGGCGCCCCCGCGCCATCAGTGCTTGCTTTGTGTTAGCATGGTGGCCCTTGCAGCGGGATGACCCAATCGTCATTGTCGACAGGTGACCGGAGACGCGTGATGACCCAGACCAACAACCGCATTTTCGACGAGATGGCCCGTCTGATGAACGACGCCGCCGGCGTGGCGCAGGGGGTGCGGCGCGAATTCGACACCCTGTTCCGGGCCCAGGCCGAGCGCATCCTGCGCGATCTCGATGTGGTGAGCCGCGAGGAATTCGAGGCGGTCAAGGAGATGGCGCAGCTCGCGCGTGAGGAAAACGAGGCGCTGAAGGCGCGCCTCGAGGCGCTGGAGGCCCAGTCAGGCGATAAACCGGCCAAACCGAAGGCCGCCAGGCCTCGCAAGGCCGATGACGACGGCGACGCTCTCGAGCCGGCGGCGGATTAGCCGCGGCGCTGCACCCTTCCCGCCAGGGGGAGGGTGAGAGGCGCTTGTGGCGCGCGCCCCGGCCGCGACCCCCTTTTTGCCCCTTTCCTTGCCCTTTCAGGGGCTTGCCGCTATAACCCCGCCGACTTCCGCGGCCCCCGGCACCCCTGGAGGCACGCCGCGGCGTCTGACGGGCGGCAAAAGCCGCCTTTTTCCATAGGCTTAGAAGGATACGAGACGATGGCTTCCGTGCAGGAAATGAAAGCGACGGTGCGTCCGAAAGGCGGCAAGGGGGCCGCTCGGTCCGCGCGTCGCGCCGGCCACGTGCCGGGCGTGATCTACGGCAACAACGAACCCCCGATGATGGTGCTGATCGAGCACGACGAGCTGAAGAAGCGCATCTATCAGGGACGCTTCCTGACCACGCTCTATGAGATCGACGTCGAGGGCAAGAAGCACCGCGTGATCCCGCGCGACTTCCAGCTCGACGCGCTCAAGGACCTGCCGATGCACGTCGACTTCCTGCGCGTGGCGCAGGGCGCCAAGATCCGCGTCAACATCCCGGTGCACGTGCTCAACACCGAGCAGTCGCCGGGCGTGAAGCGCGGCGGCTCGGTCAACGTCGTCAACCACAGCGTCGAGCTCGAGTGCCCGGCCGAGTCCATCCCGGATTCGATCGACGTCGACATCGCCGGCCTGGAGATTAGCCACTCCAAGCATCTCAACGAGGTGCAGCTGCCGTCGGGTGTGCGCGTGATCGGGCGCGAGGACATGACCCTGGTGACCATCGTGGCGCCGTCGGGCTACGCGGAAGAGCAGAAGGCCGCCGCCGAGGCAGCCGCCGCTGCCGCCGCCGCGCCGGCTGCCGGCGCTGCCGCGCCGGCCGGTGGTGCCGCGCCTGCTGCTGGTGCTGCTGCGCCTGCCGCCGAGAAGAAGTAAGCGGGCGTCTATCCGCCCCTTACGTCTTTTTCGTTCTGGTCTGCTCGGTCGGAGGACGGCGGCGACGCCGTTGACGTCATGCTGCTCCTCGTCGGCCTCGGCAATCCCGGCACGAAGTACGTTCGCAACCGTCACAACATCGGCTTCATGGCGATGGAGGCGATTGCCAAGCACCACAACATCACGCCCTGGCGCCGCAAGTACCAGGGCGTGGCGGTGGAAGGAACGATCGGCGGTGAACGGGTGCAGCTGCTGCTGCCCGGCACCTACATGAACGAGTCCGGGCGCGCGGTGCAGGAAGCCGCGCGCTTCCACAAGCTCGAGCCCGGCCAGATCATCGTTTTCCACGACGAACTCGAACTCGCCCCCGGCAAGGTGCGGGTCAAGATCGGCGGCGGCAATGCCGGCCACAACGGTCTGCGCTCGATCACGGCCCACGTCGGCAATGAGTACAAGCGCGTCCGTATCGGTATCGGCCACCCCGGCGACAAGAACCTGGTCGAGCGCTACGTGCTGCAGGACTTCGCCAAGGACGAACGGCCCTGGGTGGAGGCGCTGTGCGACATCATCGCCGACAACGCCGGCATGCTGGTCGAAGGCAAGGACGCCAGCTTCCAGAACAAGGTGCACCTGGCGATGCAGGCCAAGGGCTTCAACGGCAAAGATGAGCCGAATGGCTCGGAATGACGAATTGAAAAAGCGCGGATAGATCCATGGGTTTCAAATGCGGTATCGTCGGCCTGCCCAACGTCGGCAAGTCGACGCTGTTCAACGCGCTGACCGAGACGGCGGCGGCGCAGGCGGCCAACTATCCGTTCTGCACCATCGAGCCGAACGTGGGCGAGATCGCCGTGCCCGATCCGCGCCTAGATAAGCTCGCCGCGCTCGCCAAGTCGCAGGAGATCATCCCGACTCGCATCACCTTCGTGGACATCGCGGGGCTGGTGCGCGGCGCCTCGAAGGGCGAGGGGCTCGGCAACCAGTTCCTCGCCAACATCCGCGAGGTCGACGCCATCGTCCACGTGGTGCGCTGCTTCGAGGATGGTGACGTCACCCACGTCGAGGGCAAGGTCGATCCTATCGCCGATATCGAGACCATCGAGACCGAGCTGATGCTGGCCGATCTCGAGTCGCTCGAAAAGCGCGTCGACAACCTGACCAAGAAGGCCAAGGGCTCCGGCGAGGACGCCAAGCTCGCCAAGGAAATGCTCGATCTCGTGAACCGCGCGCTGGTGCTGCTGCGCGACGGCAAGCCGGCGCGCTTTGTCGAGCGTAAGCCGGAAGAGGAGAACCTCTTCCATTCGCTCGGCCTGCTGACGTCGGCGCCGGTCCTCTATGCCTGCAACGTCGACGAGGGCGCAGCCGCGACCGGCAACGATTTCTCGAAAAAGGTGGAAGCCCGCGCCAAGGAAGAGGGCGCGGTGGCGGTCGTGATCTCGGCTAAGATCGAGTCCGAAATCGCGACCCTGCCGATGGCCGAGCGCAAGGAATTCCTTGAGGCGGTGGGCTTGAAGGAGACCGGCCTCGACCGGCTGGTGCGCGCCGGCTACGCGCTCCTGCACCTCGTCACCTATTTCACCGTCGGTCCCAAAGAGACGCGGGCCTGGACCATCACGTCGGGCACCAAAGCCCCGCAGGCTGCCGGCGTCATTCATACGGACTTCGAAAAAGGCTTCATCCGCGCCGAGACCATCGCCTACGACGACTATATTGCCCTTGGCGGCGAGGTGGGCGCCAAGGAAGCCGGCAAGATGCGGCTTGAGGGCAAGGAGTACGTGGTCGCCGACGGCGACGTGATGCATTTCCGGTTTGCGAACTGAGGTTGCAGCCTCTCCGCCGTCATGCCCGGCTTCATGCCGGGCATCCACGTCTTGCGTGAGGAAAGACGTGGATGGCTGGGACAAGCCCGGCCATGACAGAGTAGGATTGAAGGCACAATGAAACCGAAACTCTACTGGGAAGACTTCAAGCCGGGCGACGTCGCGGTCTACGGTCCGCGGCGGGTGACGCGCGAAGAAATCGTCGCCTATGCCGCCGAGTTCGACCCGCAGCCGATGCACCTCGACGAGGCCGCGGCCAGCGCCACCCTGCTTGGCGGGCTGGGGGCTTCGGGCTGGCATACCTGCTGCCTGATGATGCGGATATTGGTCGACGGCCTCTTGAGCAACGCCGCCTCCGAAGGCGCGCCCGGGGTCGACGAGGTGCGCTGGCTGAAGCCCTTGCGGCCGGGCGCTGAAATCCGCGTGCGCACGGTCGCGCTCGAGAGCCGGCCGTCAAAAAGCCGGCCGCAGCGGGGCTTCGTCAAATTTCGCTTCGAGGTGATCGACGCGCAAGAGACCGTGCTGATGGATCTCATCTGCTCGCAGATGCTGGTGCGACGCGAGCCGGGGGCGCCGGCGTGAAATACTTCGAGGACATCCAGGTCGGCGAGATCATGCCGCTCGGCCGCCACACCTTCACGGCGGACGAGATCAAGGCCTTCGCCCATCGCTTCGACCCGCAGCCTTTTCATGTCGACGAAGAGGCGGCCGCACAATCTCACTTCAGCGCGCTCGCGGCCTCCGGTTGGCACACCGCGTCGGTATGGATGCGGCTGATGGTCGACTACCGGCGGCGTCAGATCGAGGCCGCGCGCGCCCGCGGCGAGCCGATCGCCGGCGTAGGGCCCGCCCTCGGCTTCCGCGACTTGAAGTGGCTGAAACCGGTCTATGTCGAGGACACGATCGAGTACGCCAGCGAAGTGATCGAACTCAGGCCGTCCGGCAGCCGCCCGACGCAAGGGCTGATGACCATTCGGGCGACCGGGGTCAATCAGAACGGCGTGCTCGTGTTCACCTTTATCAGCACGACCCTGGTCGAACGCCGCCCCGACAAGGGCTGACGCCGGCAACCCGGCGCGGACGCCGCCCGTCATTCCGCCGCGCGGAACCAAGCGGGTGACCCGGCGGTTGAACCGCCGTCATGGCCCACAAATCCAATCCGCAAGACGCCAAAGGGCCGGATGCGATCCTCGCGACCGGCCCCGGCGAGTCGATGAGCGCGCAACAGGCCGCAGAACTGCGGCAGCTGTCCGTCGATGCCTACGAGCCGGAGGCTTTCGATGAGCGGTTGACGCGCCGTGAGGCCGAGCAGCGCATCGCGACGCTGCGAGCCAAGCTCAAGCGTCTCGACGCGCCGCCGCACACCTTGTGACGATCGGTGACGATCGCCCGGGAGATGGCGGTTACTCCGCCGCGCGCGGGCCGCCGCTCCCTGATGCCTTGCCGGTCGGCGGCTGCTTCCACTGCGTCAGGCTCTCGCCAATCACCTTCATGGCCGTCATCGCGGCGTGGCTGAGACTGGCATAGCCGGAAATCTCGCGGCTGACCCGCTCGCCTTCGCGGCGTAGCATCTCGCGCACGCCTTCCAACTCCGCGATGACGCGGTCGATTTCATCCATCGAGGCGCCGGAGACGCGATGGATCAGCGAATTCATGTTCTCGGCGCTGGCGTCCGGTTTGAGGCCCGCGTCGCGCGGCTTGTTGGCGCCGACGTCGCGGCGCACGAATTCGCGTATCTCGCCTTCGAACGCGGTCACCGCCTTGTCCAGATCGCCGAGCTTCGGCGGCGCGCTCCGCGGCGGCGCATATTGCTCCGGGCCCTCCTTTTCGGGAGCCGTGCGCTCAGCACCGGATCTTTCGGGATTCATCGCCGTCATGTTTAAACTCCTGCCGGAAGCGCAAGCGATTGCGCTGACACCCCTCCGAGTCGCCATTGGCGCATCGAACTTGGGCGGTGATGGGGCGCGGGAAGGGCGGTGGCGCGGCCGATGCCGGTACACGATACCGTTCCGCGCGGGCACGCCACTACCAGGTGAGATGGAAGCCGGCGGTGACGCGCTTGTCGGCGGTCGGCTGGCCGGCGTCGGTGATGGCCGTCGTCACGTGCAGAGGGCCATACACCTTCTGGTCGGCGCTGAGCGTGTTGTGTGTCGTCGGATCGACGCTGTCCCCGCTCACACCCGCCGACAGCGTGGTGCCGGTCGCGCCGATCGCGAGTTTCACGGACTGGTCGTTGCTCAGCACCGGCTCTGTCGTGGTGGTATCGGGCGTGGCGGTATCGCTCACCGCATAATGCCCTTGCAGCGTGACCGAAACACCGTCGCCGAGCGGCACGTCGTGCGAGAGCGTGGCGCCGAGCTTGCCCTGGCGGTTGCCGGGGTCGACGCGCGCGTCGACGCTGGCGTAAGGCGTTACCCCGAGCGAAGCGAAGGCGGCGCCGTCCGGCTTGTCCGGCGTGGCGCCGGGCATCGGTCCGTCCGGCGTGTAGGTGGTGACGGGATCGGCGGCGACGTTGACGTCGGCGCCGACCTTGGCGTTCCAATCGCCGTCGATGGGCTGTGCGACGGTGACGGTGCTGGAGCCGTCGGCGTGATCGCTGCGGCTGACGTCGAGATTGCGGCGATGCGTGAAGGTCGGCGTATCGTATTTGCCCGCCGGCGCGCCAGCCAACGGCGTGAGGTCGTCGAAGTCGAGCGCGCGCGCGAGCTTGGCGGCTTCCTCCGGCGTCAGCGGCGCGGCGGCGGTCGCATCCGGCGTGTCGACGCCGGCGTCGCTAGCGTTCGTCGTGTTGTTTGGGCTTTGGGCGGCCGCCGGCACGCTCAGCATCAGGACCGACAGCAAGCACCCGGCGCTCCACAGCGCGCGACGTCGCATATTGGGAACTCTCCCCCGAAATCATGAACCGTTGACGGTTCGGCGCAGGATCGACGGCAACGGTTAAAGCTTGATTGTTATTCTTCGACAGGATTTGGGCGAAGCTATGAAGGTTTTTTGATGACGGCTTGGCGGGCGGCGCCGCCAGAAGCGCCATGGCGAAGGCGCCCGGCACGATCAGGCCGACAAAGGCAACAAAGGCTCTCACGAAGCGTTTCACCACGACACATTCTCCCCTCGCTCGCGGTCATGGGTCGCATGACGGCGGCGAATGGTTCAATTGCGCGGCATGGTCTGTTCCGTGTTAGGGTTCCCGCGAGTGGCAAGAGATAGAGATAGAGCGAAATAGAAAAGGAGCCCGACGATGCCCGCTTTATGGCCCATCGTGCTGGTGGCCGCCCACACCGCCATGGGTGAGGTGCCCAAGTTCAACATCGGGCCGACGTGCCGCGCCGCTTCGGCGAACAGCCGGGTGCACCGGCCGCAGGGCGCATGCGAGCGCGACGAGGGCAACGCCCGCGACACGCTCAAGCAGCATTGGACGAGCTACGCCCTGGCTGACCGCGAGCGCTGCTCAAGAATGGTGCAGACCGGCGGCTCGCCGAGCTACGTCGAGTTGCTCACCTGTCTGCAAACGGCCCAAGAGGCGGCCAAGCTGCCCAAGGGCAAGCTTTAGCGCCGCCGCCGGTTCGCGCCCGGCGGCAGCCGGGGCCTTAATGCTCGGCCATTTTCTGTTTGATGCAGGCGTCGACCACGTCGGCGCGTTTGTCGAGCGCCATGTCGGCATGGCCGTGCTCGGTCGACATCCAGCAATAAAGCGCGGCCTGGCGATGGGTCATCGGGCCCGACGTTTTGGTCACCGTATCGGGCGCCATCGGGTTGTCGCTTGCGGCGGACACGGGTGCCGCCTGGACCGCCGGCGCGGGGCTGCCGGTGGTTTCGCACGCCGCCAGCGACAGGGCCGCGACGGCGATCAGCGCGGCGCCGGCCATTTTCGTCAAAGGTAACCGGATCGGGGCCGGCCGGGCGCGCGAGGCGCGCCGGGCTGACGGGACGATGGCGGTACGAAGCGAAGAAAGGTTCATGGAAGCAGGTCCGAAGCTTGGTCCGCCGCCCCCGATTCGGCTTGTAACAGCCGCCGCCCGAGGTTCTAGCCCAGCCCTCGCGCCGGCGCCAATGAACTTTGCGGCCGCCGGCGGGCGTTCCCCCGCCGTCCCGCACGGCCGCGACGGCCTCGGTTCCCGATCACGTCTTCGTGCGGTGGCATGAACTACCGCCTGCCGACCGGCGTTCTCACCCCGGATGCCGAACCGAAGAGGGAGGCCGACCATGCGAATGAACTACGCCACCGCGACGCTGGCGGTGCTGCTGTTGGCGTGCGGCGGCGGCGCGCTGGCCGCCCAAATGGGGACGCGCGGCACCGCGCAGCCCATCACCGCGAATCCGCTCGCCAATCCGGGCATGCCCGGTGCGCAGGACACCGACCTGCATGCGGGCATCGGCGTCATCTGCAACACCCGCGATCAGGCCGAGCAGTATGTGCGATTGCGCGCGCGCGGCAGCCGTATCGCGGCGGCGATGAACGGCGTCAACCAGCAATCGAACGATCCGAAGGCCTGCGGCCTGGCGGCGGTCGCCTACAAGCGCGGCGAGACCCTCGACACCAAGAACCTCGACGGCAAGTCGGTGGACATCGTGCGTATCGGGGTGATCGCCGGCTATGACGGGCACGGCTGGACGCGCATGAAAGAGCAGATGACGCAGTACGCCATCATCCGCAGTAAGGGCATCGCGATCTAGGCGCGCCTTACATGCGGCGCGCGAGGAAGGCCTGCGCCTTTTCGACCGTGGGGAAGGTGCCGAGTTCGCGGTAGTCCGGATCGTCCTCGGCGGTTTCGCGCGAGGCCAGCACCACGAAGCCGTCGATCTCCTCCTCGATCACCAGCGACCAGTCGTCGGTGCGGTAGGGAAACACGTCCTTGGCCCGGCAGAAGGGGCAATCGTCTTCGCGCAGGTCCGACCATTCGGCCAGCCAGGTGCCGTCGCATCCCTCGCAGCAATAGTAGTGGCGGAACCAGGCCATGAAGGACTCCGAAACAGGCGCGTGTTGACAGGACGACCGCCGGGGCGCGGCGGGAACTAGAGCGGCGAACTGTGACGCGGGGATGGAAGCCGCGAATCAAAAAAACGAATCACTTGCGTCAGCAGAGATTATTTTTGTGACACGGCCGAGTCAGCGGGGGCTACGGCTTTGTTCGCAATTATCCCGCGACGCGTTGCCGCCGCCCATGAACGGCGTCAGGCAGCCCGCGTTGACGGTGTGATCGGGGGAAAAGGGCGCAGCAAACCGAACACACGAAACCATGCGAAAGGATACCGAATGAAAAAGCAACTGCTTGCCGGCGCCGTGGCCGCCGCGTTCGCCGCCGGCGGCCTCGCTCACGCCGCGAACGGGAACATGAATAGCGATGCGGCTGGCACGATGAGCGCCACCAAGGCCTCTAATTCGCCGGTGTCGCACTATTCGCTGATGGAGCTGACCCCGCAGCAGAAGAAGACGCTCTATCAGGCGGCCTCCGGCTTCGAGGCGCAGAGCCTGCCGCAAAAGCAGCAAGGCCATGAGGTGATCGCCGGCACCAAGCTGCCGAGCGGCGTTTCGCTGAAGTCGATCCCGCAGAGCGTCCAGCAGCAGTTCAACGGCGTCAACGCCAAGCAGGTGCAGAACTTCAAGCTGGCGAAGGTGCAGGGCGGCGATGTGCTCGTGGTCAATCCGAAGAACCGCCGAGTTGAGGCCGTCATCACCGAGCAGGAAGCCAACGGGCAGACCGGCTCGACCGTCGGTGAGGGCTCGTCTCAGGACAGCAAGGAAAGCACCAACCAAGGCACGAGCGGGCAGCAGTACAACGCCATGCAGCCGAACGGCGGCATGAACAATAACGGCAACGGCAGCACCAACGGCAGCGGCAGCAGCAACAGCAGCAACAGCGGCAACAGCAGCAGCACCCAGAAGTAACCGCCGCGCGTGACGCGGAGGGACGACGGGAAAGCGGCGGCGCCTCGCCGGGGCCGCCGCTTTTCGCGTTTACGGGATGGGGCGCTCAGGCCGTGCGGCGGTAGGGCCGGTAGACCGGCGTCCAGATCTTGCCGTCGATCCTGCGGCGGACGTCGTCGGCATCCGCTGCCCGCGCCAGGCCGTCGCGGCGCGCCTGATCGGCAACCGCCTGCGCGATGTGGACCGACACCGCGCGCAGGTCCGTCACCGGCGGCAGCAGATGCGCGTTCGTACCCGCTTTGGCCGGCGAAATGTCGGCGAGCGCGCGCGCGGCCGCCATCAGCATGTTGTCCGAGATGCGTTCGGCGCGCACCGCGATGGCGCCGAGCCCGATGCCGGGAAAGACGTAGGAATTGTTGGCCTGGTCGGCGCGCACATAGGCGCCGTCCTTCAGGAACGGCGGAAACGGGCTGCCGACGCCGATGACCCCGCGCCCGTCGGTCCAGGCGGTGAGGTCGGCCGGCGTCGCCTCGGCCCGCGAGGTCGGGTTCGAGAGCGGGAAGATGATGGGGCGCGCGACCGACGCCGCCATGCTGCGCACCATGTGCTCCTCGAACGCGCCCGGCTGGCCGGAGACGCCGATCAGCACGGTCGGCCGCGCGTTCTGCACGACGGCGGCGAGCCCGACCTTGCCGCCGTCCTGCGGCGGCAGCGTCCAGCCTTCGACCGCCGCGCGCGGCTGCAAGAAGCGCTCCTGGAACGGCATGAGATGCGGCATGCCCTCGAGCAGCAGGCCGTCCCGGTCGACCAGGAAGAAGCGCCGCCGCGCCTCGGCTTCCGACAGGCCGTCGTCCATCATGGCGCGCAGCAGCAGCGAGCTGATGCCGCAGCCGGCGCCGCCCGCGCCGAACACGGCGATGCGCTGCTCGCGCATGGGCACGCCCGTCACCTTCACCGCCGCCAGCAGCGCGCCGGCAGCGACCACCGCCGTGCCCTGCACGTCGTCGTTGAAGGTGCAGAGCCGGTCGCGATAACGCCCGAGCAGGCGCGTGGCGTTGTCGCGCGCGAAATCCTCCCATTGCAGCAGCACGTGCGGCCAGCGCCGCACGACCGCCTGCACGAAAGCCTCGATGAAGTCGTCGTAGGCCTGCCCGCGCACGCGCTCGTGCCGCCAGCCGATATAGAGCGGGTCGGCGAGGCATTGCGCGTTGTCGGTGCCGGCGTCGAGCAGGATCGGCAACGTCGCCGCCGGATTGATGCCGCCGCAGGCGGAATAGAGCGAGAGCTTGCCGATCGAGATTGCCATGCCGCCGGCGCCCTGATCGCCGAGCCCGAGCACGCGCTCGCCGTCGGTCACCACCACGGCCTCGATGCCGTCGTAGCGCGGATGATTGAGGATCTCGGGAATGCGCGCCTTGTGCGGCTCGCTCAGGAACAGGCCGCGCGGCTTGCGGAAGGCCTGGCTGAAGAACTGGCAGCCGGCGCCGACGGTCGGCGTGTAGACGATCGGCAGCATCTCGTCGAGATGGCGCACGAGCAGCGCGTAGAACAGCACCTCGTTGGTGTCCTGCAGGCCGCGCAGGAACACGTAGCGCTCGAAGTCGCTGGCAAAGGCGCGGAAGGCCTGCAGGCGCCGCGCGATCTGTTCGTCGAGCGTCGACACCGACGGCGGCAACAGGCCGTGCAGGTCGAACAGGTCGCGCTCGGCCTCGGTGAACGCCGTGCCCTTGTTCAACAGCGGATCGTTGAGCAACTGGTAGCCGCTGAGCGGCGTGCGCACGGCGTCCGCGCGCTCTTCATGCATCGGCGTGACTTGGCTCGTTGCCTTTTGCACTCGTTGCTTCCGATCCGTGCGCGCATTTTTTGCTGCAGCGCACACTTAAAAGCCGTCCGGCGTCGCAGAGTCTGCCCGGCGACGAACCATAAACGAGCACATCGTTTCACAGAAACAGCGAAGCTGTTCAAGGTCTCGTGCTGCCGCGTTTGCGTCGATCACCGATGCAGATTTCAAACAGCACGCGCGCGCTCAAGCCTCAGGCAAGCGCCGCCGCCCCTGTTGTTTGAAGGGCCCGGGGTGAGCCCGCTTCCCTTTTTCCGTCCTCCGAACAGGAGGACTTCCCCCCGACAAGGGGGATGGAGCGCCGGGAGGGCGCCAGGGCTGGCGAGGCCCCCTTGAGCGGGGTGGCGCACCCCGCCCGCGCGCCTGGCGAGGGCGCGCGCCCGCTTGGCGAAGCGGGCTGCGCCCTCCCGGCGCTCCACCGCCGGACCGGCGCGAACGAAAAGCGCCAAGCCCGGCCCGCGGCGCGCATTGTCGGCGCGCCGGCTTCGGATCAGGCGTGGCGGGCGTCCTCGAGGCGACGCCCGCGGCTTGACCGAGGCGAGAGGATGATAAGGGCGCGGGAGCGAGCGGGGATAAGTTGAAGGAGATTTTTTTGGGGGGGAGCGCGCCGGGTCCGCGGCGCGCATCACGCCGCAGTGTCGCGCGTCACGCGTTCGATCTTGGCGAGCTCTTTGCCGATGGCGCGTTCGGCCGTTTCTACATCGAACCGGTTTTGCAGGTTGAGCCAGAGTTGCGCCGAGGTGCCGAGCGCCTTGCTCAGCCGTAACGCGGTGTCGGCGGTAATGCCGGTGGTCTCGGCGGCGATGCGCTCAACGCGCGTGCGCGGCACGCCCATGGCTTTGGCGAGCGTGCCCGCCGACAGATCGAGCGGCACCAGGAATTCCTCGCGCAGGATCTCGCCGGGGTGGAGCGGCGGCAGGCGCTTGGCCGGTTGCTTATCGATTTTCTTATCGGCTCTCTTGGGCATCGGCAGTACTCCAAATCGCGAATGGGAGAGCGGCTAGTGATAGTCGGTCACTTCGACGTCGATGGGACCTTGTGGCGTCCACCGGAAGCAGATGCGGAACTGGTCGTTGATCCGAATGGAATGCTGGCCCGCGCGGTCGCCGGTCAGCGCTTCCAGGCGATTGCCCGGTGGCACCCGCAAGTCACGCAGATCGTTCGCCGCATCCAGATAACCGAGTTTCCGTCGCGCTACCTTGACCAGATCGGCGGGAAAGCCCTTCGGGCTTTCACCCCTGAAGACGGCTTCCGTCATGCGATCCTGGAAGGTGCGGATCATGTCGCAATGTATCATTGAACGATACAAGGATCAAGGCCGATGTATCAATCGATGATACAAAGTCGAGTAAGTGCCTTCACCCGGCGTGCTGACGCGCCACCTTCGCCGCGAGCGGGGAGGGATGGTGTCCGCGTCACCGCCGCTTGCTGGTCTTGGACGCCGTCCGCCGCCCCACCGTCTTCTTCCCCTGCCGCCGCGCGCCTTCCGCGACGGGAACGGGCGCGTCCTGATCTCCGCGCGTCGCGGTCCAGATGAAATGCTTGGCGCCGCCTTGCGGGCCGGTGGCGCGCACGGGGTGCTCGACCACGGCGAAACCGCCCCGGCGCAGGCGCGCGGTGAACTTGGCATCCGGCGCCGACGACCACACCGCCAGCACGCCGCCGGGGCGCAGCGCCGCGTGCGCCGCGGCGAGCCCTGCGGGATCGTACAGCCGGTCGTTGGACGCGCGCGTGATGCCGTTCGGCCCGTTGTCGACGTCGAGCAGGATGGCGTCGTAGTCCGCATTCGCCGCGCGGATCAGTTCGCCGACGTCGGTTTCGCGGATCGCCACGCGCGGATCGGTGAGGCTGTCGCCGAACAGCTTGGCCATCGGCCCGCGCGCCCAGGCCACCACCTCGGGCACCAGCT
Organism: uncultured Pseudomonadota bacterium; assembly: GCA_963773225.1. Taxonomy (GTDB): domain Bacteria; phylum Pseudomonadota; class Alphaproteobacteria; order Rhizobiales; family Xanthobacteraceae; genus Pseudolabrys. The sequence goes on along the minus strand of CAVZAO010000012.1, from coordinate 162,377 downwards.
CGGCGACGACGACGCGCGCGCCTTCGCCGAGCACGACGAGCGCCGCGCGCAAGGTGAAGCCCATGCCGAGCCCGCCGATGAGGATTTTCGGCCGCGCACGGCCGCGGATCTTGTCGCAGGCGATGGTCGCCAGCGCCTGCTCGGTCGCGCTCAGGCGGCTGTTCATCAGCTCGTTCTTGTCGAGCTTGATGGAGAACTCGCTGCCGCGCCGCATCAGGCGCAGCTTGCCGCCGTCGGGCACTTGCGCCGTACCGAGGTGCGACCAGGGGATCATGGATTGTCTTTCGAAGCGGGTGAGGGTGGCGACGCTTATCGCCGCTTGTTGCTCTTGAAGCCACCCCGTTGGCCCGGCCGGCCGAGCTTGGAGCGCGGCGCCTCGGGCCGGTAGGGCGCCGATTCCGGGCCGGGGCCCATCTCGTCGAGATTAGGCTTCCTCGGGCGGCTCTTGTCATCGCGCGCCGGCTTGAACTCGTGCCAGGTGGCGATGCCCATTTCGTCGAGATCGGGCTTGTGCGGCCTTGCTGTTGAAGACGCGCTTCGCGCTTTTGTCGTACGGCCGCCACCTTTGCCGCCGCCGCGCGCGGGTGACGCGGGCCGCTTGGCGGTGGGGTCGTCGAGCACGGCGAGTTCGGTCTGCTTCAGGCGCTTGATCTCGTCGCGCAGGCGCGCGGCCTCCTCGAAGTCGAGATCGCTCGCCGCCTCGCGCATGCGCGTTTCGAGATCGGCGACCACGGCTTCCAGGTTATGGCCGATGGTGGCGGCGTCCGCGAACTCGCCGGCGCCGTCGCCCGTCGCCACCAGCACGTGGTCGCGCTCGTAGACCGAGTTGAGGATGTCGGCGATCGACTTCTTCACGCTCTCCGGCGTGATGCCGTGGGCGGTGTTGTACTCGACCTGCTTCTCGCGGCGGCGGCTGGTCTCGTCCATGGCGCGCTGCATCGAGCCGGTGACGTTGTCGGCATACAGCAGCACCTTGCCGTCGACGTTGCGCGCGGCGCGGCCGATGGTCTGGATCAGCGACGTCTCGCTGCGCAGGAAGCCTTCCTTGTCGGCGTCGAGGATGGCGACCAGCGCGCATTCGGGAATGTCGAGGCCCTCGCGCAGCAGGTTGATGCCGACCAGCGCGTCGAAGGCGCCGAGCCGCAGATCGCGGATGATCTCGATGCGCTCCAACGTGTCGATGTCGGAGTGCATGTAGCGCACGCGGATGCCCTGCTCGTGCAGGTATTCGGTCAAGTCCTCGGCCATGCGCTTGGTGAGCACGGTGATGAGCGAGCGATAGCCCTTGCGCGCCACCTCGCGCACCTCGCCGACGAGATCGTCGACCTGCGTGCGGGCGGGGCGCACTTCCACGGGCGGGTCGATGAGCCCGGTGGGGCGGATCACCTGCTCGACGAAGACGCCGCCGGATTCCTCCAGCTCCCAGTTGCCCGGGGTCGCCGACACCGCGAGCGTCTGCGGGCGCATGGCGTCCCATTCCTCGAAGCGCAGCGGCCTATTGTCCATGCAGGAGGGCAGGCGGAAGCCGTATTCGGCGAGCGTCGCCTTGCGGCGGAAGTCGCCGCGGTACATGCCGCCGAGCTGCGGGATGGTGACGTGGCTTTCGTCGCAGAACACCAGCGCATTGTCGGGCACGTACTCGAACAAGGTCGGCGGCGGCTCGCCCGGCTTGCGGCCGGTCAAGTAGCGCGAATAGTTCTCGATGCCGGCGCAGGAGCCGGTCGCTTCCATCATCTCGAGGTCGAAGATGGTGCGCTGCTCGAGCCGCTGCGCTTCGAGCAGACGGCCGGCGCCGTTCAACTGGTCGAGGCGCCAGCGCAGCTCCTGCTTGATCGAGTTCATGGCCTGGATCAGCGTCGGGCGCGGCGTGACGTAGTGCGAGTTGGCGTAGACCTTGACGAATTCGAGCTCGTCGGTCTTCTGGCCGGTGAGCGGATCGAACTCCTCGATCTTGTCGATCTCGTCGCCGAACAGGTTGATGCGCCAGGCGCGGTCCTCGTAGTGCGCGGGGAACAGGTCGATGGTGTCGCCGCGCACGCGGAAGGTGCCGCGCGAGAAGTCGTGCTGCACGCGCTTGTACTGCAGCGCGACGAGGTCGGCGATGAGCTGGCGCTGGTTGATCTGGCCGCCCTGCTTTAGGGTGAAGGTCATGGCCGAATAGGTTTCGACCGAACCGATACCGTAGATGCAGGAGACGGACGCGACGATCACCACGTCGTCGCGTTCGAGCAGCGCGCGCGTCGCCGAGTGGCGCATGCGGTCGATCTGCTCGTTGATGGAGGATTCCTTTTCGATATAGGTGTCGGTGCGCGGGACGTAGGCCTCCGGCTGGTAGTAGTCGTAATAAGAGACGAAGTACTCGACCGCGTTGTCGGGAAAGAACGACTTGAACTCGCCGTAGAGCTGGGCGGCGAGCGTCTTGTTGGGCGCGAGGATGAGCGCCGGGCGCTGCGTCTCTTCGATGACCTTGGCCATGGTGTAGGTCTTGCCGGAGCCGGTGACGCCGAGCAGCACCTGCGTGCGGTCGCTGCGCTTGACGCCCTCTACCAGCTCCTTGATCGCCTGCGGCTGGTCGCCCTTGGGCTCGAATTGCGACTTGATCTGCAGGCGCACGCCGCCTTCGGACTTCTCCGGCCGCGGCGGGCGGTGCGGCGTCCACACCTTGCCGGTCTCGGCCTCGTTGCGGAATTCGGCGCGGCCCTCGCGCAGCAAACGCTCCAGCGACTCCTGGCTGGCGATGCCGCCGAAGCCGCTGATGCCGCCGCCAGAGGTCGGCAGGTCGGCCTTGGGCAGGCGGTATTTCAATTCGTCGGTGAGGCCGAGTTCCTCCGCCAGCGCCGGATCGAGGCCGCTCACCGGTGGGCCGTCGAAGTCGGCCTGCGGCGCCTCGCCGAAGCCCTCTGAGGACCGCGCGGGCGCTTGCGCCGATTTGCGCGCCTTGTGGGCGTTGGAAAAATCCTGCCGCCGGTCCCAGGAATTGTCCGGCGGCGGCTGGATCCCGGTTCCCGAGCCGATGCCCGCGGTGCCCTTGCCGATGGCCGGATTGAGCAGCTCGGCGAGCGAATCCGGCGTCGGCGGCGCATCCGGACGCGAGGCTTTGGAGCGCGGGGTGCGGCCTGGGTTCTTCTGGGGCTTTTTCGGGGGGGATTTCGCCATGGGCCGAATATGGGCGGAGTCGAAGGGCGAGGGAAGGCCAGCGCCCGCCCGTAAAACGCGCCCGTCAAATGCGCTGGCTGTGGTGCCATGCGGCCATGCGCCGCTGCGGATCATCAACAGCCGTGCCCGCTGACGACGGACACGTAATCAATTGCTCATTTTCGGTGTGTCATAAGAGGCTCTACTCTTATCATCCCCGCCGAATCACCGAACGGCTCGGTTGCAATCCCCGGATAGCGTGCGTGAAATCTGATGACTGACCGGCGTAAACCCTCCTCCGGCCGCGCGGCGTTCGATGCCGTCGCCGGCGTCTTCAACCTGGCGCCGGTGGCGCTCTGGCTCGAGGACTACAGCGAGCTGAAAGGGCTGTTCGAAGTCTGGCGCCGCGCCGGCATCACCTCGCTACGCGACCATCTGACCGGCCGGCCCGAGCTGGTGAAGGAATGCGCCGGCCGCATCAAGGTGCTGCGCGTCAACCGCAAGACGCTCAATCTGTTCGCGGCCAAGGACCTCGAGCACCTGGTCGGCAATCTCGACAAGGTGTTCCGCGACGACATGCTGACCACGCACATCGAGGAGCTGGTGCAGCTGTGGGAGGGCGCCACCGAGTTCACCAGCAACGCGGTGAACTACTCGCTCACCGGCGAGCGGCTCGACATTCAGCTCAAGGCCACCATCCTGCCCGGCTACGAGGACACGTGGTCGCACGTGCTGCTCGCGACCGAGGACGTCACCGACCGCGAGCAGGCGCGCCGCCAGCTGATCGGCAGCGAGAACTACGCGCGCGGCCTGTTCGCGCATTCGCCGGTGTCGCTTTGGGTGGAGGACTTCTCCGGGGTCAAGCGGCTGATCGACGATGTGCGCCTGCGCGGGGTCACCGATCTGCGCGTCTTTACCGAGGTGCACGAGGAATTCGTGCAGCGCTGCATCAACGAGATCCGCATCATTGACGTCAACCAGCACACCCTCGAGCTGCTCGGCGCGCCCGACAAGGAGACGCTGCTGCGCAGTCTGCCGGAGGTGATGCGCGACGAGATGGGGCCCTGTTTCCGCGAGCAGCTCATCGACCTGTGGGACGGGAAGCTGTTCCAGCAGCGCGAGGTGGTGAACTACACCCTCGACGGCAACAAGCTGAACCTGCTGATGCAGTTCTCGGTGTTTCCCGAGCGCGAGCACGACTGGTCGCTGGTGCAGGTGGCGCTCACCGACATCACCGCGCGCAAGAAGGCCGAGGCATATCTGGAATATCTCGGCAGCCACGACCCGCTCACCAAGCTGTGCAACCGTTCGTTCTTCATGGACGAGCTCAACCGCCTGGAGCGCCGCGGGCCGCATCCGGTCACCATCCTCGTGGCCGACCTGAACGGGCTGAAGGCCGCCAACGACGAACTCGGCCACGCGGCCGGCGACTCCCTGCTGCGGCGCGCCGGCGAGGTGTTCAACTCGATCGTGGAGGCGCCGGCCTGCGCCACCCGCATCGGCGGCGACGAGTTCGCCGTGCTGCTGCCCGGCATGACCGGGGCCGAGGGCGAGGCGCTGATGAAGGTGATCAATGACCTCGTCGCCATCAACAACGAGTTCTACACCGACCTGCCGCTGAGCCTGTCCATGGGTCTGGCGACCGGCGAGCCGGGCGAGCGCCTGGAAGCCGTGGTCAAGCGCGCCGACCTCGCCATGCTGGCGGCCAAGCGCGCGCATTACGGGCGCGGCGCGGGCGACGAAGTCGCTGAGGCCCAGGCCGCGGCGTCGTAAGGGCGCGGGCCGGCCTTAAGGCCGAATTAGGCCCACCTCGGACTCTTTTTGAACTTTTTCGGCGGTTCGGGGGTTTGTTCCCTGATGCGACGACGGGCCAGATCCGGGCGCGGATATAGCGCGTGCCTGGAGCGCGGTTTTTTGCGGCTTGACCCAGCGCAAAACCGCAGCCGGTCCGGCGTGCAAGGCTTTTCCAGTACAGGAGATTGACCATGACCGAAGCGAACGACCCCGTGACCCCGCCGGCCGACGGTCTGTCCGCCGCCGCCGCGCGCATCGCCGAGGAGCTTCAACGCGCCAAGGACAATCTGTCGCGGTCGGCCTCCGATGCCGGCGGCGAACTCGGCGGCGAGATGCGCAAGCTGCAGGACGACCTGGCCGCCATCCAGCGCACGCTCGCCGGCTTCGGCTATGAAGCGAAGGCGGAAGCGGCCGGCGCCGCCTCGCGCATCGGCGGCCACGCGGCCGACGCCGCCTACGACTTCGCCGACAGCGCCCGGGCGCAGGCGAATTCGGCCATGGCCGATTTCGAGGAGTTCGCGCGCCGCAATCCGCAGGTGGTGCTCGGCGCCACGCTCGGCGCCGGCGTCCTGATCGGGCTGATGCTGCGGAGGCGCTGATGTTCGCCTCGTTGCTCGACACCGCGTTCAAGCTGATCAAGCTCGATATCAAGGCGCGGCTGCGCGCCCTCACGGTGAGCGCCGTGCTCACCGTGCTCGCGACCGTGCTGCTGCTGATTGCGGTCGGCTTCGGCGTCGCACTCTTTTACATCTGGCTGCAGCAGGTGCTCGGCACTTACGCCGCGTTGGCGATCATCGGCGGCGGCTGTCTGGTACTGGCCCTGATCCTGTTCGCGCTCGCGCTCTGGCGGCCGAAGCCCGGCGACAAGCCCGCCAAGCGCGTGGCGACGCCGCCTCCGCCGCCTCCGCCGCCGCCGCGCACGGAGAGCGCGGCCGCCGGCGCCACCGACCGCCTGATCGGCGAAGCGGTCGCCGCCATGCAGCAGGGCTCGCGTGAGCAGATGGTGGTGGCGTTGTCGCTGGCGCTGGTGACCGGCATCATCATGGGCCGGCGGAGCTAAAAGACACCTGAAGGAAGCGCGGGCGGCCGCCACATGGTCATTGCCGGGCTTGACCCGGCAATCCATGATGCGTTCGCATGACTGCAGCCCATTGGGTTTACATCATGACCAACGTGCCGCGCGGGACGCTCTATGTCGGCGTGACCAACGATCTCGTGCGTCGAACTTACGAACATCGGGACGGTTCGTGAAAGGATTCAGCCGGCGCTACGGGCTCAAAATGCTCGTTTATTTCGAGCGATACGATACGCCGGCCGCTGCCATTCAGCGCGAAAAGAATATCAAGCACTGGAAAATCCAGCTCGTGGAGTCCGTCAATCCGCAATGGCGCGACCTCTATAGCGACATCACCCGTTGATCGTCCGCATGGATTGCCGGGGCAAGCCCGGCAATGACATGGGGAGAGGCAGCGGCTCGCGGCTTCGTTACGCCACCGCGGCGGCCTGGCCGCGCGCGAGCGAGGCGATCGCCTCGTCGACGGTCTGCACGTCGCCGAACATCGCATAGAACGTCCGCAGCGTGGCGTTGTGCTCCTCGTCGGTATGGGTGGCGAGGGCGTCGTGAACCATGACCACCTTGTAGTTCAGCATCATGGCGTCGCGCGCGGTGCTCTCGCAGCAGACGTTCGTCGCGGTGCCGCCGATCAACAGGGTGTCGATGCCGCGCTCGCGCAGATAGCGGTCGAGCGTGGACGATCCTTCGATGAAGGCGCTGAAGCGCGTCTTGATGATCTGGGCGTCCTGCGGCTTCACGTCGAGCGGCGCCCAGAGTGCGTGGCCCTCATGCGCGGTGTCCATGGTCTCGTATCGGCGGTCGCGCCGCTCCGGCGTCATCAGCCAGTCGTGATAGACCGACCAGCTCTCGCGGGTGCCGTCGCTCGCGTTTTTGATCCACACCACGTGGCCGCCGCGCTCGCGCAAGCCCGCCGCCAGCCGATTGATGTGGGGGACGATCTCGCGCGCCATCGGCAGCGCGGCCGGGTAGTCGGGATGCACGAAGTAGTTCTGCATGTCGACGACGACGAAGGCGGTCTTCGTCGGATCAATGACGTCGAACGGATGCGGCCGCCCGCCGCGACGGATGACCTGCTCGACGAGATCGGACGGGATCGACAGTTGGTGCATCGAATTCTCCTGGTTCGCCGGCATCGACGGGCGCGGGATCGCGCGGACGCTAAAAGCCGCTCAGCACTTCGGTGACGTGCTCGACCGCGGGCGGGGTCGCGAAGTGCGGGCCGGCGAGCTTGCGCCATTCCTGGAAGTCGGGGGACTCGCGGAAATCCACCGTGTGGTTTTCCAGCGTCTCCCATTTCACGAACAGCCGATAACGCGACGGCTTCTCGTGCGAGCGCTGCAGCGTGAGCCCCTTGCAACCCTTGGCGCGCTTGAAGATCGGCACGGCCTTGGCGACGCCCGCCTCGAAGTCGGCTTCCTGGCCGGGCGTGACGTCGATCTGGGCGATTTCGAGGATCATGAGCAGGCACCTTCGCGCGCGTGGATTTGATGAGCGCGGCATTATGGTCGGCGCCTGCGCGGATGGAAAGGGCGGTGAGTCTGGAACGCTCGCCAGCGTGCCAACTGGGCGCGGCTCTGCATGGCCGCGGAAAGAGAGGATTACTCCGCCGCCTCTTGCGGGGCGCCGGCGTCGATGAAGCCGCCGGACTGATGCCGCCACAGCGCCGCGTAATGACCGCCGGCGCGCAGCAGGCTGTCGTGCGTGCCTTCTTCGACGACGCGGCCGCGGTCGAGCACCACCAGCCGGTCCATCTGCGCGATGGTCGACAGGCGGTGTGCGATCGCGATCACCGTCTTGCCGCGCATGAGTGTGCTGAGGCTCGACTGGATCGCGGCCTCCACCTCGCTGTCGAGCGCGGAGGTCGCCTCGTCCAGCACCAGGATGGGCGCGTTCTTCAGGATCACGCGCGCGATCGCGATGCGCTGGCGCTGGCCGCCGGACAGTTTGACGCCGCGCTCGCCGACATGGGCGTCGTAGCCGTGCCGGCCCTGCAGGTCTTCGAGCTCCGGGATGAACTCGTGCGCGTGCGCCATGCGGGCGGCGGCGGCGACGTCGGCGTCGCTCGCCTCCGGTTTACCGTAGCGGATGTTGTCGCGGATCGAGCGGTGCAGGAGCGAGGTGTCCTGCGTCACCACCGAAATCTGCGCGCGCAGGGATTCCTGGGTCACCGCGGCGATGTCCTGGCCGTCGATCAGGATGCGGCCTTCCTCGAGATCGAAGAAGCGCAGCAGCAGGTTGACCATGGTCGACTTGCCGGCGCCGGAGCGCCCGACCAGGCCGATGCGCTCGCCCGGCTTGACCGTGAGCGTCAGGCCCTGGATCACGCCACTCTCGCGGCCGTAGCCGAAGCGGACGTCCTCGAAGCGGACCTCGCCGCGGCTCACGTGCAGTGCCGCCGCGTCTTCCTTGTCGAGCAGCGTGTGCGGGCGCGCGATGGTCATCATGCCCTCCTGCACCACGCCGATGTTCTCGAAGATGCCGGTCACCTGCCAGGCGACCCAGCCGGAGGCGCTGACGATCTGCGTCGTCATCGGCAGCGCCATGGCCACCACGCCGACCTCGACATGGCCGTAGCGCCACAGCGCGATGGCGAAGGCGCCGGTCGCCGTGATCAGCAGCGCGTTGAGCAGCGTCAGCGTCAGCGCGAACCAGGTGTTGAGGCGCAGCGATGACAGGAAGCGGCCGGTGTGGTGGTCGACCGCCTCGCGCACGTAGGCGTCTTCGTCCTTGGCGCGGGCGAACAGCTTGACGGTGATGATGTTGGTGTAGGTGTCGACGATGCGCCCGGTCAGCAGCGAGCGCGCTTCCGACACCGACTTCGAGCGGTCGCGCATGCGCGGCACGAACAGCCGCAGCATCACGATGTAGCCGACGAACCACACCAGGATCGGCACCGCCAGCCAAAGGTCGGCGTGCGCCAGCAGGATCAGCGACGAGGTGCCGTAGACGAGGATGAACCAGACCGCCGTCAGCAGCGCGACCAGCGTCTCGCGCAGCGCCGGACCGGTCTGCATGACGCGGTTGGCGATGCGGCCGGCGAAGTCGTTCTGGAAGAACGCCCACGACTGGCGCACCACGTGCCAGTGGCTCTGCCAGCGGATGCGGTTGGTCACGTTGGCGTTGATGGCCTGGTTCATCAGCAGGTGCTGGGCGACGAAGGCGAGCGGGCGCAGCACCAAGAGCACCACTGCCATGGCGGCGAGCAGCGGCCAGTGCTGGACCACGAGGTCGGCCGGCCGCGATGTGGTCACCAGGGTGACGAGTTTACCGATGAAGACCGGAATCGTGATGTCGAGCACCGCCACGGCAAAGCCGGCGGCGAAGAGGCCCGCAAACAAGCCTTTGGCTTGCCTTGCGAAATGCCAATAGAACGCGACCAGCCCGGGCGGCGGGGTATCACCCTGCGGCAGCTCGGTCGGCTTCAGACGCCGTTCGAAATGGCGGAACATGGTCGCCCCAGACAGGTACGCGCGGCGCCCGAAGGCACCGCGCGCGGCAGAAACTCGACTATGAGATTGACGGCTGTCTAGGCCGACATCGTGTCGTAAGCGTGGCGGGGCTGAAGCCGCCTCAAGCGCTCGCGTATTGGCCGCGGCCGAAATAGCGGTCCTTGGCATCGTCGGTGGCGTTGTCGCGCACCGACTTGATCTGGGCGATCTTGGCGTAGGCGTGCTTGACCGCGTCGCGCGCGTTGAGCTTCTCGACCCAGGCCTTCACGTGCGGGCGTTTGCCGAGGTCGACGCCGAGCAATTCCACATTGCGCAGCCAGGGGAAGGCGGCGATGTCGGCGATGCTGTAGTCGTCGCCGGCGACGTAGGGATGGCGCGCAAGCTGCTGCTCGTAGACGTCGAAGATCTTGTTGACCATGGTGCGGTAGCGGCTGTGGCCGTACTCGTTGCCGGCCGGCGCGAACTTGCTGAAGTGCACGAGCTGGCCTGACATCGGTCCGAGATTGGCCATCTGCACCATCAGCCACTGCATGACGTCGTTGCGCTTGACCGGATCGTGCGGGATGAACTTGCCGGTCTTCTCGGCGAGGTAGATCAGGATCGCGCCGGATTCGATCACGGTATAGGGCTTGCCGGCCGGTCCCTCGCTGTCGACGATGGCCGGGACCTTCTGCAGCGGATTGATCTTGGTGAATTCGGGCGTGAACTGGTCGCCCTTCCAGACGTCGATGTGATGCTCTTTGTAGGGCAGGCCGCACTCCTCCAGCATGATGAAAATCTTCTGCACGTTGGGGCTGGTCAGCGCGTAAAAGTCGATCATGGGGTGTCTCTTTCGAAAACGGGACAACCGCGCGGGCGCGCGGCCGCCCTCTATAGACGAAGAGGGCGGCCGTTGTCGCGGTGGCTCACGCGATGTTGAGCGGGGACGGGGCGCGCGGGTTCAGTGCACCCGCACGTCGACGCAGGCGTCGCGCAGCTGCCGCCGCTTTTCGGCCGGCAGGGCCGAGAAGAAATTCAGGCCCGTCAGTTGCTCGATGGTCGAGATCCCGACGCGGTGGGCCTCGATATAGTCTCGGGTGCGCCTGTATTCGCCGGTATGGTTCTCGTTGGTCATCAGCACCGCGAAGGCGTTCTCCATGCCGGGATCGTAGACGATCTTGAACATGCCGGCCGGCACCGACACGCCGGCAGCGCATTTGGCATTGGCGTGGCCGTCGGCGGTCGCCGGGCAGATCGACGGCGGCTTGATCACCGGCAGCGTCAGATCGATGTTGCAGACGTCGTTCTTGATCTTGACCGGCTTGGTCTGCTGCCAGACCGAGCCGGTGATGACGTAGAGCACCGGATGGTTGGCGCCCACCAGGCCGCGCACCTGGGTCTCGAGCGAGCGCCAGATGCTGCGGTTGAAGCCGAGGCCGACCTGGGGCACCGAATTGGAGAGGAAGAAGGTGTCCGCGAGATAGGTCTTGTTGTTGGAGAAGTCGGCCGCCGGTGCGTTGTGGCCCTGGTCGAACGGCTGATTGCGCTCGTAGTCCGCGGGCACGGCGCGGTGCTTCTCATTGAGCGCGGTGTCTTCCGAGAACTTCAGGCCATCGCGCGTGAACCTCTTTTTGGTCAGTTCAGGGGTAAGCCGTTCGACCACCCAGTTGGGCGCCTTGCGGCTGTCGTTGTGGCCGGTGATGTAGCCGAGATGGCAGATGGTGGTGACCGGTCCGGCGTCCTCGTCTTCCGGCAGGCCGATGGCCTGCCAGATTTCGGCGCAGCTCTGCGGGTTCTTGGGATCCTGAGTTTGGCCTGGCGCTTGACCGCGGACGGCCGGTGGCATGATCGCGAAGGCGGCGATGCCGAGTGCGATCGCCCAAAAGGCATGGCGTGACATGGCTTCGGATCTCCGGATGCGCGGCCGTCCGCGCTGTTGCGAGCCACCGTCGGCGTCGAGCTTCGTCTAGGGGCCGCTCTTCGTGGTGCTCACCACCTTCGATGCCGCATAGGTGCCGCCGCTGATGCCGAGCAGCCACAGCACGTTCTGCGGAATGGTGACGAAGGTGCCGTCCTCGATCGACAGCAGCAGGAACAGGCCGGCGACCACGAACGTGAAGATCAGGAATTGTAGGCGCGACAGGCTGGCCTTCGCGCTCTGCACCGAGCCGTCGGTGGGAATTTCGGCGAGCAGGCCTTCCAGCTTGATATCGCCGGTGAAGATCTTCCACAGCACGAGGAACGCGAACAGCAGCAGGATGAGCGCGATGATGGCGAAGCCGATGGTGGAGATGGTGTCGGGTGTCACGGGCGTTCTCCTGTCAATAGCGGGCGATCTTGCCGGCGAGATAGACGCCGTTGCCGCCGGTCAGCAGCATCAGCATGTTGTTGGAGAGGTCGGGCAAAGCGTGGGTCGTGGTCACGTCGGCGTGCAACGCGCTGAACACGTAGCCGACGAGCACTACCGGAAACGTCGCCATGGAGACGGCGCGCTCGGGCGCGATGGCACGATCGTTACGCTTGGTCGCGAGAAAGCCGTTGCGATGCGTCTCACGGCGCACGAAGCGGCTGAAGAGGATGGCGACCAATAGCGCCATCCAGATCAGCAGGCCGACCTGCAGCATGCGGACGACCAGATGCATCGGTTGCCCCTCGGAATACCGAGCGAGCAGATTAGCGAACGCATCCATAAGTTGCAATCGGCAAGATAGCACCCCATGCATTCGTCGGGGGATAATCAGCGGCGGCGCAGAAAGCGATGACTTGGCCGGGCCTTAGCGCCGGCCGGCACCGGCGGCGTTGGCCGCCTTGCGCAGACAGTCTGGACATAAGCAGCCCTCAGCCACCGCTGCGGCATCGAGCGGCAGGCGGAAATCCTCGTCGGCGCACCAGCAGCCACCTTGCGGGCTGCATTCGAAATGTGCGCCGCAGCGCGGGCATGTGAGAGCGCGGACGGAAGGCGTCGTGGTCATGGCGCGGGTCTGATGGCAACCGTTAGAGCCCGCCATTCGAGGGTCGAATCGCGGCGGTGGCAAGTCGGCTCGGCGCTGGGGCGCTGCGGGCACGCAGCGGAGTACCGCCGGTTGCTCGGCATCTCTGTTATGCTCGAGCCATTCCAAGCTTTGCGTGCATTCAAATTCTGATTTCTCCGAGAACTTTCTGGCATCGCCGGTGAACGTCTCGGCGCCGGCTCGCGACCTATAACCGCGAGGTCCGCGCGGCGGGCCTCACGGCTGCGCGCGGAAGGCCGCCTTTGAACCAGGTTATCCGCGCCACTGTGCCTTGCCGGCGTGGCAGGGCCGCCAGTGCGACAGCGTCATGCAACCGCCTTCATAGGAGCCACAGTCATGTTGACCACACGACTATCACGGCTCGGATTGGCTCTGGCGCTTTTTACGTCTCTCGGTGCCGGTCTGTCCCAAGCCAACGCACAAGCCAACACTCAAAACGCCGGCCTGGCACGCGGCGATGCCGTCGTGACCGGGTTTTCCGGTATCAAGCCATTGGATGTGTCCGTTCCCCCGGGCGCTAGTCCGCTCGATTACTTCTTCATCGATCTGCAGGGAGCGTCCGCCGAGATCCTTTCACTCGAGTCGCTCGGCTATGGCCCGCAAGGTCAACTCGCACCTGCGCCGGTAAAACGCCAGATCACCGCCGGCCAAGTCGGCCAAGTGTTCGGCGTTGCGCTCGACGACGGTCAGGGCCAGCCGGTGCCGAACATCTATCTCGGAGCGACCTCGGCTTACGGCATTCAGATCGTCGGGCCCGACAAGAACGGCGACGGCCAGCCCGATCGCCTGAAGACCGGCGCGCCCGGCGCCCAGTTCATGGCTGGGCAATTCGGTCCAGCCCCGGACGGCACGCCCGGCACGATCTGGCGCGTCGACGGCATGACCGGCGCGGTGACGCCGTTCGCCACGCTGCCTCACAACAGTGGACCGGGCATCGGGGCCATCGCCTTCGACCGGCGCACGCACGAGTTCTTTGCGTCCGACCTCGACAACGGTCTCATCTACCGCATCTCGCCGGATGGCCATGTGGTCGACAGCTTCGACCACGGCGTCAGCGGCCGGCCGGTCCAGGGCCTGCCGGCGATTGCGGACAACGGCCAGGTGATGGATATCACCAGTCCGGCGTTCGACAGTCAGAACCCGGCGACCTGGGGCTATACGCAAAAGGGCCGCATGGTCTGGGGACTGGCCGTTCACAACGACCGGCTCTACTACGCGGTCGCCGGCGGCCGTCAGGTCTGGTCGATCGGCATCAACGCCGACGGCACCTTCGCCAACGATCCGCGCTGGGAGCTCGACGCCACGGCATTGCCCGGCGACGGCCCCATCACCAACATCCTGTTCGACGGCCAGGGCCGGATGCTGCTGGCGCAACGTGGCGCGCCGCGCGGCAGCTACGATTACTCAGTTTTCGCCGAGCCGGGTAAATCGTCGGTGGTGCGTTATCATCTCGAGACGCCCGATAATCCCGCGACGCCGAGCGTGTGGGCGCCGGACGCCGATGAATACGCCATCGGCATGCGGCCGGAATTCCGCAATGCCGACGGCGGCATTGCGCTCGGCTACCGGCACGATCCGGAAACCGGAGAGCTGGTGCCGGGAAGCTGTAACGCCACGTTGTGGTCGACCGGCAGCCGCCTGCGGTCGAGCGTCAACCCGGATGCTGTCGACGACGGCACCTCCGAGCCCGACGTGCATGGGCTGCAAGGCAATGACGCGAGCCTGGTGCGTCCGCAGAACGTGCCGCCGACGCAGTCGTACTTCATCGACTATGACGGACTGTTCGGTGACGCCGCGAACGCCGGTCACATCGGCGATGTCGCCATTTGGCAGCCCTGTGAAGGCGGCTTCGAAATCCATGGCGAACTGCCTCCAGGATACTTTGTGCCCGGCGGCATCATCGTCATTGATCTGCCGTCGCCGCACGGACACCCCACCAACCTGCGGCTCCGCAAGCGCGCGATCCGTCAGTGCGTGCGTCGCGGCGCCGGCTGGGCCTGCCGGTTCGAGATCAGCATCCGCAACACCGGACCGAATCCGTATTTCGGCCCGCTGAAGATCTCCGATCACATGCCGGCGCTGCCGCCCGGATCGCTCGTGGGTCTGTCGCCAATGCCGCCGTGGAGCTGTGGCGGTACGCCGGCCAGCTTTAGTTGCGTGCGTCCGCCGGTGTTCCTGGCGGTCGGCGCCAGCCGGAATCTTTCGATGGTCGTGTGGGTGCCGAATGCGGCCGTGCAGCACGGTGCCTGCCACGTGCGCAATACGGCGCATATCGAGTACGCGCCCGGCGGTTCGGTGTGGAACACCAATCCCGCCGACGACACCGATAGCGCAACGGCCGTCATTCCGGCGCCGGAATGCGGGCAACGTACGAACCTCGTGCTCCGTAAGATCAGCGAGGGCTGTTCGGTGATCGGTGCCAACACGGCGCTCTGCAACTATCGTGTGACCGTGATTAACGCCGGACCCGGCGTCTACCATGATTTGATCAGGGTCGTGGACGAGCCGCTGATCGGCACGACCGCGACGTTCGTCAGTGTCCCATGGAACTGCGTTGCCGCCGGGCCCGGCTATACCTGCACCCATCCGGTGGTGAACCTGGCACCAGGCGCAAGCGTGTCGTTCAACGCACACGTCCTGGTGCCTGTCGATGTTGCCCGCCAGCATAACTGCAGCGTCAGGAACGAGGCCCGGATCACGTTCGCGCCGGGCGGTTCGCCGCAGAACACCAACCCCGGCGACGACGCGTCATCGGCGGTGGGCGTTATCCCGGCGAATTTCTGCGTGCCGCCGATCGCACCGGCGGTCAAAGACTGCCCGCCGGGCTATCACTACATCGACGGCGCCTGCCGGCGCCCGTTGCGGGTGAGCCCGCCGGTTGTCGTCCCGCCGCCCGTCGTGCGTCCGCCCGAGCGGCCTTGCCCGCAGGGTACCGTGCGGCGCGGCGATCGCTGTGTGACCATCGAGCGGGAATGCCCGAAAGGTACGGTCGGCACCTGGCCGCACTGCCGCCGCGTGCCCGTCATCGAGCCGTGCCCGCACGGCACGGTGCGGCGACACGGCCGCTGCGTGCCGATCGTGCGCGAGCCGGTGTGTCCGCGCGGCACCGTCCGCCGGGACGGCCGTTGTGTCCCGATCGTGGAGCGCGCCTGTCCGCGGGGCACGATCGGCAAGTGGCCGCACTGCCGGCCCATCCGTCAGATCACGCCGCTGACCGTGCGGCCGGAGATCCACGGCTCGCTGACGCACCGCCCACTGGCGCGCTTCCCGCGCACCACGGTCGGGCAGGTGCGTACGCTGCGCTGACGACAAGAACGCCGCGCGGGCCAATCCTGCGCGGCGTCAACGCTAAGACGACGAGAGGCGCACCGTCCGGTGCGCCTCCTTTTCTGTCACCGGTCTGCCGTTCATCCGCGGCGAAAAAAATTAGCGGTCCCGGGAGCGCAGGGTCGGCTGCACGGGACCGCGAATAGGGGCTTACGTATCGAGTCCGCGGACAGACTACGCGGTACACAAGCGGACGGCGGCGAAGCTAGGCCGCCGCGATGACGCCCGCATGACAGCGCCGCGCGGGCGGCGGTGGAACATGATAGGCTCGCGCGCTGTTGCACCTTCCGCGAACCGCCGTTTCCGCCCGGACTTCCCGTATGCCCGACCTCACGACCGCGATCGCCGTGGCGATCTTTGCCGCGACCTACGCTGTCGTCGCGGTGGGCAAGGTGCCGATTTACCGCATCGACCGCGCCGGCGCGGCGCTGCTGGGCGGCAGTCTGATGGTGGCGACCGGCGT
Organism: uncultured Pseudomonadota bacterium; assembly: GCA_963773225.1. Taxonomy (GTDB): domain Bacteria; phylum Pseudomonadota; class Alphaproteobacteria; order Rhizobiales; family Xanthobacteraceae; genus Pseudolabrys. Next base: position 146,144 of record CAVZAO010000012.1, on the reverse strand, counting down.
GCTCACCATGCAGGAGGCCTACCGCGCCGTCAGCCTCGACACCATCACGCTGCTGCTCGGTATGATGATCGTGGTGGCGAACTTGCGCGTGTCGGGGTTCTTCCACATCATCAACGGCTGGATCGCCGCCCACGTGCGCCATCCGCTCACGCTGCTCACCGCGGTGGCGCTGGCGAGCGGGCTTTTGTCGGCGTTCCTGGTCAACGACGCCATCTGCCTGGTCATGACGCCGCTGGTGCTGGAGGTGGTGGAACGCCGGCAGCGCGACCCGGTGCCGTATCTCCTGGCGGTGGCGATGGCGTCGAACGTCGGCAGCGTCGCCACCATCACCGGCAATCCGCAGAACATCATCATCGGGAGCCTGTCCGGCATTCCCTACACCACTTTCGCCGCCGCGCTGGCGCCGGTGGCGGCGTTCGGGCTCGTCGTGACGGTGGCGCTGATCGCGCTCGCCTATCGGCGCGAGTTCTTCACCCGCGAAACGCTGCCGGCGGTCGCGATCGAGGGCCATTACCACAAGGCGGTGGTGATCAAGACGGTCCTGGTCGTGGCCGCCATGATGGTGCTGTTCTTCCTCGGCCAGCCGGTGGCGAAGGTGGCGATCGTCGGCGGCGCGGTCCTGCTGCTCACGCGCCGCGTCAGCCCCAACAAGATCTACCGCGAGATCGACTGGCCGCTGCTCGTCATGTTCGTCGGCCTCTTCATCGTGGTCGCCGGCCTGGAAAAGACGGTAATCGACCCGCATCTGCCGGCGCTGATGGGCGTGTTGCACCTGAGCGACGACGCCGTGCTCGGCGCCGTGACGGCGGTATTGTCCAATATCGTCAGCAACGTGCCGGCGGTGCTGGTGCTCAAACCTTTCGTGAGCGAACTGCACGATCCGCAACGCGCCTGGCTGGTGGTGGCGATGACGGCGACGCTCGCCGGCAACTTCACGTTGGTGGGCTCGGTCGCCAACCTGATCGTGGCGCAGCGCGCCAAGGCGCGCGGCGTGGAGGTGCGGTTCTGGCCCTATTTCGTCATCGGCGCGCCGCTGACGGTGATCACCATCGTCGCCGGGCTCGAGTGGCTGGGTTTGTGATTATTTCTTCGCCGGCGTGACCCGCAGGATCTGCCCGTCCGTCTCATCGGTGAGCAGATAGAGCGCGCCGTCGGGGCCCTGGCGCACGTCACGGATGCGCTGGTCGAGGCCGCGCAGGAGGCGCTCTTCCTTCACCACCTTGTCGCCCTTCAGTTCAAGCCGCGACAGCAGCATGTATTTGAGCGCGCCGTTGAACAGGTTGCCCTTCCACTGCGGAAACAGGTCGCCGGTGTAGAACGCCATGCCGGACGGCGCGATCGACGGCGTCCAGTGCCAGACGGGATCGACCATGCCGGCGTGATGGCGTTTGCCGGTGCCGACGGGCGAGCCGTCGTAGTTGACGCCGAAGCTCACCACCGGCCAGCCGTAGTTCTTCCCCTTCTCGATGACGTTGATCTCGTCGCCGCCCTTGGGGCCGTGCTCCTGTTCCCAAAGCTGGCCGGTCGCCGGGTTGAAGGCGAGGCCTTCCGGGTTGCGCACGCCGTAGGCCCAGATCTCGGGCTGCGCGCCCTTTTTATGGACGAACGGATTGTCGGGCGGAATGGAGCCGTCCGGACGGATGCGGATGATCTTGCCGATGTCGTTGTCGAGGGTCTGCGCCATCTTCGCGTCGGAGAAGTGGTCGCCCTGGCTCGCGTAGAGATCGCCGTTTGCCGCCTGCACGATGCGGCAGCCGGTGTTGGCGCCGCCGACGGGCGGGCCCTTCTGCCGGAAGATCACCTTCACGTCGGTCAGGCGCGGCGCGCTAGCGTCGAGCTTGGCGCGGGCGATGGCGATGCGGGCGCCGCCGTCATAGGCTTCGTCGTAGCTGAAATAGATGACGTGGTTGCCGGCGAAGTGCCGGTCGAGGATGACGTCCATCAGCCCGGCCTGGCTGTGCGCCCACACGTCGGGCACGCCGGCGAGCGGCTTCGACATCTTGCCGTCCTTGCCGACGATGCGCATGCGCCCCGGGCGCTCGGTCACCAGCATGCGGCCGTCGGGCAGGAAGGCGAGCGACCAGGGATTTTCGAGGTGGTTGGCGATGGCGTCGACGGCGAGCGGGCCGGCGGAGGAAGGATAGGTCTTGGCCTGCACCGCGGCGGCGGCCGACAGCGCGAGCGCCGCAATCGTCGCTGCAATAATGAACGCCTTCGGGGAAATGATGCGCATGCCCGCCTCCGTGACCCGCGGGGTCAATGACCCGCGGCTCGTTCCGTTCCGGTCGGCGGCGCGGCCCTAGTGGTGTTTGCGGCGCTTGCCGTCGGGCAGAGCCGCGAGGCCGCCGAGGCCCATGAAGAGGACGCCGAGCAGCAGGGCGATACCGAACAGGCCGCCCTCATGACCGATGACGCCGTCGACGACGTCGGCGCGCGCAACCCCGACCGAGACGACGGTGGCGACCACGACGATGGAAACGGCGAGCGCCACGCCGGCAACGAGTTCGGCGAAGGCGACGGTGCGGCGCTGGCGGCCGAGCAAGCGGCGGGTCGGCGCGCGGAAACCGGTGTCCTGAAAGTGCTTTGGCATGGCTCAAATCCTGCGAATCACTGTCCGCGATTGAGCCAGACTGGGGAGGGAACCCGGCGCCGATCCGGCTCCATTGGGGCACGGACGGTAAGGATTGGGGGCGATTTCGTGACGACGGTTAACGAAAGGTAAACGCGCGGCCGGCACGGCGCGGGGCAAGGGTCGGTTGCGGCGGGACCGAGGGCCGGCGCCGCGATCGGGGCGCCGGCCGGCTCGGCCGTTATGGCGAGTGCGCTTCCTTGACCACGCGCTCGAGCAGCGAGTCGTAGATCGGCGTCGTGCGGGTCAGGTGGGCGACCAGCATGGCCGCGAAGCAGGCCGCCAGCATGGGCAGCAGCGTCGTGAAGGCCGCGGTCATCTCGGTGACCAGCACGATGCCCGTCACCGGCGCCTGCACGATGCCGGTGAAGAACGCTGCCATGCCGACCACCGCGAACGCCTCGGGCTGGATGCCGAGCTGCGGAAACAGGTGGGCGAAGAGCGCACCGCAGAGCAGGCCGAGCTGCGCCCCGAGCACCAGCAGCGGCGCGAACAGGCCGCCCGGGGTGCGGGCCGCATAGGATACCGGGCCGAGTATGAAGCGCACTACGAAGCCGAACGGAATGGCGCTGAGCGCGACGCCGCCGGCCAGCAGGTTCTGCGTGATGTTGTCGCCGCCGCCGACCAGGTCGGGGAAGAACCAGCCGGTGAGGCCGATGACGGCGCCGATGACGCCGGCCTTCACTTCGACCGGCACGCTCTTGAGCCGGCCGGCAAGCGTCATCGCGCCGAGAATGCTGCGGGTGTAGACGCTCGCTACCAGGCCGGCGACGATGCCCAGCACGATATAGAGCAGCCAACTGGCGTCGGGGGCATAGGGCAGCGGCCCGGTGGCCGAGGCGGCATGCGACACGATCGCGACGTGGAAGTCGGGCTGGTTGCCGAGGAACAGGCGCGACACCAGGATGGCGGTCGAGGAGGTGCCGAGCGCCACGATGGTCATGCGCGGCTCGAAGCGGCGCACCAGCTCCTCGAGCACGAACACCGCGCCGGCGATCGGCGCGTTGAACGCCACCGCCAGGCCGGCGCCGGCGCCGGACGCCAGCAGCATGCGCAGCTCTTCCTGCGAATGGCGGAACAGCTCGCCGACGAGATGGGCAACGACCGCGCCCATCTGCACGCTCGGGCCTTCGCGGCCGAGCGCCATGCCGGCGCCGATGGCGGAAAGGCCGCCGAAGAACTTGACCGGGAGCAGCCGTGGCGGGGCCGGCGGCAGTTCGCCGTTGAGCGCCGCCTCGACCTGCGGGATGCCGCTGCCGGACGCATGGGGTGAGTACCGCCTGACCAGCCAGGCGCCGAGCGCTGCGGCGGCGGAACAGCCGACGACGACCAGGATGAAACCGATGGCGTGGGCGCTGTGCCCGAGCGCGAACAGCACGTTCCGCAGTCGGGCGGCTTCTTCGAGGGTCAGGCGGAAGATCGCGTCGACAAATCCCGCCCCGGCACCGACCACCGGCGCCAGCAGGGAGACGAACAGCAGGCGGCGCAGGCCTCGGTCGCTGTCGGGCTTGATCGGGATGTGGAGGTCGTCTTTGCTCTCAATCTCCGGTTGGTCGCTCTCCGATTTCGCGCCGTTTTCCGGCGCGTGCGCAATCTCATCCATCAAAACGACTCCAGAGCAGGGCTCTGCTCCGCTTCCACGCGCCCGCCAGGGGCTCGATAGCGTGTTCAGGCCGCCAATAACAGGGGCAAAGTGCGACGAATTCGCAGATCTGCCGTGTCGGAGCGGCGGCGCGGGATTTGGGCGGGATCGGCGCCTTACTGGGCGGCTTCGAGCGCGTCGGGCTGCCAGTCCATGGGCACGTGGCCGGGCTCGTCGGCGACGCGCGCGAGCCACGCGCGCACCGCGGGATAGCGCGACAGGTCGAAATCGCAGGCTTCCGCCACGTGCGTGTAGGCGTAGAGCGCGATGTCGGCGATGGTGTAGCGGCTGTCGACGAAGAACGGATAGCGGGCAAGGTGCGCCTCCATCACGCCGAGCGCGTGATAGCCGTTTTCCATCCAGTCATCGAGCGCGTGGCGTTGCAGGTCGCGGCCGCCCTTGATCAGGTTGAGCCAGAACCAGGCCGCGCCGATGTTGGGCTCCAGGCTGTGCTGCTCGAAGAACATCCATTGTAGCGCTTCGGCGCGCGCGATGCGGTCGTCGGGCGCGAGTGGCGTGCCGCCGGCGACGTACCAGAGGATGGCGTTCGATTCGGCGATGTAGCGGCCGGGCGCCACCTCGAGCAGCGGGATCTGCCCATTCGGATTCTTGGCGAGGAATTCCGGCGTGCGGCTTTCACCGCGCAGGATGTCGACCTCGAAGAGCCGGTAGTTGAGCCCGAGATGCGCCAGCGCAAGGCGGACCTTGTAGCTGTTGCCGGACCGTTGCATCGAGTAAAGCGTGTACATCTTTGTGTCCCCCGGACACGCCCCGATTCCGTGAACCCATTATATAGTTACCAAGTCCGGCGAGAGAATGGCCGGGCCTTGGCAATGTGTGGCCGCGCCATTCCATATTCGACGCTTCTTGCGCAATGCGTGCGCTGCAACAACGCCGCTTCATGCAAGAAATTCGCTTTATTCCAATTCACAAATCTGTCGCGCTGCCGGCAACGGTGTGGCCGGCGGCACCATTCAAGCAACGCTTTTGCAAGCGCGCTATTCGGCTGCCACGCGCTTCGAGCGCGCATATTCCAGCAACGCGTCGTCGTCGCTCGGCACCAGCGGTGTGAAATCGCGGTGGGCGATCCATTCCGGCCGCGTGAACTTGGTGATGTGGTTGGAGACGGCGCACAGAGTCAGGTACACGATCTTGCGCGGGTAGGGCGTGATGTTGGGCGGCGAGGCGTGCACGAGGTTGCCGTGGAACATGAGCACGGAGCCGGGTTTGCCGGTGGGCGCAACGATACCGACGCCGCCGTTGTCGGCTTCCGCGTCGCGCGTGAGGCGCGTGACGGTTTCTTTGTCGAGCGTCCAGAGCGGATAGGACGTGGTTTCGAGGTCGTGGCCGGCATCGAAAACGCCCTGCTTGTGGCTTTTCGGAATCAGCAAAAGCGGGCCGTTGATCGGCATCACTTCATCGAGGAAAACCGCGATGTTCATCGCGCGCGCTTCCGGCATGCCGTCGTCGCGCGCCCAGGTGCCGTAGTCCTGATGCCACTGCCAGACATCGCCTTCGAACGCGGCCTTGGCGTTGAGCTTGAACTGGTGGACGTAGACGTCCTCGCCGAACAACTGCCGCAGCGGCTCGACCAGGCGCGGATGATGCGCCATGAGGCCGAACACCTCGCTGAAGGTGTGGGCGGCAAAGGCCGTGCGCGGCGCGCCGGTCTTCTCGCGCCACACTTCGGGGCGATCGAGCTTGAGGATGGCGTCGGCTTCCGCGCGCAGGAGCGCGATCTCGTCTTCGGAGAAGCAGTTCGGGAAGAAACAGTAGCCTTGCTCGTCGAAGGCTTTGAGCTGATCGCTCGACAGCTTCATGGCGCGCTCCCTGACAACGTTTGCGGCCGGTTCACCGGCTCTTCTCGCCCTTGCCGGCGATTATAGCGGGGGGCGCCCGCGGGCGCGAGGACCGCGTCAGCGCGCGGGCGACGAGAAGCTCGGTACCGGGACCGGCTCGCCTTCGGCGTCGGGCTCGGCCGTAGCGGCGCTCTCGCTTTCTTGCGGCGCTGCAGCAAAGCGCGCGACCAGCGCACGCGCAGCGGCGAGGCTTACGGCGGCGACCACCAGCCCGGCCAGCACGTCGGCGAGATAGTGCGAGCCCTCGACCGGGGTCGCCACCAGCATCGCCGTGTTGAGCAGCACGCAGGCCCAGCGCGCCGCGCGCACCGGCCACAGCGCGGCCGTGATGATGACCGCCAGCGCCGCATGGAGGCTGGGGAAGGTGATGATGCCCTCGGCGCCGACGCCCTGCAGCAGGCGGTAGCTGCCATCGCGCAGGCCGAGGAAGACTGGCCAACTCGTGGAGCTTGCGGGTACGACGGTGTGGTTGGCAGCGTGGAGCCCGTCGTAGAGCCACACACCCTCGGTTGGCAGCACCGCCGAGATGGCGATGGTCGCGAGAGCCGCGATGATGAAGGCGAGCGTATAGACCCTCAGCCAGGCGAGCCGGGCACTGAAGCCAAGGACGAGAACGGCCAACGTCATCTGCACGCTGAGCGACAGATAGACCGTCCGCATGGCGATCTGCACGTGCGGCCATTGTTCGAGAGCCGCGAGCATGCCGCGCCAGTCGAAATGGAGCGCATGGTCGAAGGCGGCCACGGCACCGTCGTGCAATGGCAGGCCGGCGCCGGCCGCCGCGGCCACGTAGGACAAGGGGGCGCCGACGGCGGCGAAGGCGATGACCTGCGCGGTGCAGCCCAGGGCGGAGGCGAGATGGGGGTCGTCGCGGCGGCGGCCGTAATACAAGGCGCCGCCGGTCAGCAGCAGGCAGGTTCCGGCGGGGGCGATGAAGCTTTCGGCGACGACGTGGAAGCCGTAAAGCGGCGCGGTCAGCAGCACGACGCCCGCAACGGCAGCAATGACGGCCCAGATGATGCCGTCGAGCCGGCGCAGTCCCGCCGCGTGCCAATCCATTGCCAGGAATCCCGTCCGTTTGCGCCGCCTCCGGATAGCACGCGCACGGTTGTCCTCCGGTTAATCGGATCGCGCAAAAACGGCCTGTTTCGGCGCCTCCGCCGGCGCGCGCGGCGGCGCCGGCACGCATTGACGGCGGCGATGGAAACATCGCTTTTTGTCACCATTTGCACCCTTGCTGGACGCCCGCGCCGGGATTAGGAACTGCGCAACCGTTTCGCTGCGGCGCAACCCCCGGAGACATCGCAATGGCCTTCCTTGCCGACCACCTGAAGCGCATCAAGCCGTCGCCGACGATCGCCGTCACCGACAAGGCGCGCGCGCTCAAAGCGGCCGGCCGCAACGTCATCGGGCTCGGGGCCGGCGAGCCCGACTTCGACACGCCCGACAACATCAAGGAAGCCGCCATCAAGGCAATCCGCGAGGGCCGCGCCTCCAAGTACACCCAGGTCGACGGCATGCCCGAGCTGAAGGAGGCCGTCGTCGCCAAGTTCAAGCGCGACAACGGCCTCGACTACAAGCCGGCGCAGATCAATATCGGCGCCGGCGGCAAGCAGGTGCTCTACAACGCTTTCATGTGCACCCTGAACCCGGGCGACGAGGTCATCATCCCGGCGCCGTTCTGGGTGAGCTATCCCGACATGGTGCTGATCGCCGGCGGCACGCCGGTCACCGTCGTCTGCACCATGGAGAACGGCTTCAAGCTGACGCCCGAGCAACTGGAAAAGGCGATCACGCCGAAGACCAAGTGGTTCCTGTTGAACTCGCCGTCGAACCCGACCGGCTCCGCCTATACGCGCGACGAGCTGAAGGCGCTGACCGACGTGCTCATGAGGCATCCGCACGTGTACGTCATGACCGACGACATGTACGAGAAGCTGACCTACGACGATTTCAAGTTCTTTACCCCGGCGCAGGTCGAGCCCGCGCTCTACGAGCGCACGCTCACCATCAACGGCACCTCCAAGGCCTATTGCATGACCGGCTGGCGCATCGGCTTCGCCGGCGGGCCGGCGCCGCTTATCAAGGCGATGGCGATGCTGCAGTCGCAGTCGACCACCAATCCGGCGGCGGTGTCGCAGTGGGCGGCGGTGGAAGCGCTCAACGGGCCGCAGGATTTCATCGCCGCGCACAATAAGATCTTCAAGGAGCGCCGCGATCTCGTGGTGTCGATGCTCAATCAGGCGAGCGGTATCAAGTGTCCGACGCCGGAAGGCGCCTTCTACGTCTATCCGTCGTGCGAGGGCACCATGGGCAAGACCACCCCGTCCGGTAAGAAGCTCGCAACCGACGAGGACTTCGTTACCGAGCTTCTGGAAGCCGAAGGCGTGGCGGTGGTGCACGGGTCGGCCTTCGGGCTCGGGCCGGCGTTCCGCATTTCCTACGCCACCAAGACCGCGGACCTTGAAGACGCCTGCACCCGCATCCAGCGCTTCTGCGGCAGCTTGCGCTAATCCGCGCCGGTTCCACGTCCCGGTCCCGCGTCCGGTTCCGTGCGCGCCAATGGATGGGCCCCGCTATGGCTTGCGCGCGTGCTTAGGCGCCGCGCAACCTGCGGCTTTATTGGCATGTACGTGGTGCGCGCCGTGAATTAAGCGCGAATCAAGACCTACTCGGTTATTGTCAGTTTTATGATTCGCCGGCTCCTCACGGCCCTTTTCTTGCTCGCTGCGGCCGTTGCGCCGGCCGCGGCCAATGAAAAGATCACGGTCGCCACCACCCGCGACGTCGAAAACGGCGCGTTGTTCCTGGCTGCGCTGCGCGGCTATTTCGCCGCCGAAGGCATCGATCTGGCCTTGCAGGCCTATCCGTCGCCGAAGGCGGTGGTGGAGGCGCTCGCAGCCGGCAGCAGCGACCTCGCGCTCACCAGCTTTACCGTCACGGCCTTCAATCTTGCCGGCAGCGGCAAAATCAAGATCATCGGCGCCCAGGTGCGTGAGCGTACCGATCATGAGGGCGACGTGGTGGTGGCGGCGAACGGCGCTTTCCGCGCGGGCCTGCGCAGCTTCAGTGACCTCGCCAACCGCTCGGTCGCTATCACCTCGCTCGGTTCGGTCTACAACTATCAGCTCGGCCGCATCGCCGAGCTCAAGAAGTTCAAGCTCAGCAGCGTCATCGTGAAGCCCATGCACTCGCTCGGGGCGGTGGCGGCCGCGGTGATCGACAACCAGGTCGACGCCGCGATCCTGCCCTCGCGCTACGGCCGTTCGCTGCTGGCGTCGGGCCAGGCGCAGATCGTCGGCTGGTATTCGGAGCTCGACGAGCAGCAACTGGGCGCGCTGTTCGCTTCGGCGAAGACGTTGGAAACCCGCGCCAAGCCGCTGGCCAAGTTCATGGCCGCCTACGCCCACGGCGCCGCGGACTACTCCGCGGTGATGTCGCATTACGGCCTCGGCGGCAAGCTCGTCTCCAACGTCAAGTCGCGTGCGGCGGCGGCGCAGATCGCCCGCTACGTCTATCCCGGCACGCCGCAGGGGGCGGCCGTAACGGCGGTTGAAGAGGGCGCCTATTACATGGATCCCAAGGCTCGGCTCGACCCCGTCGATCTTGCGCGGCAGCTCGACTGGTTCAAGGCGCAAGGGCTGGTGAACGCCGACGCCGATCTGCAAAAGGGCCTCGACCTGCGCTACGTCGGGGAGCTCACCGCAAAGCAGCATTGAACGGTTGCGGCCGCGCAACGCGTTCAATCTCTACCGCTCTACCGTTGCCAATCTGGCACTTGCCAGCCTCCCGCCCACCTGAGACGATACCTGGAAGGGCCGGGATTTCGTGGTCCGACCTCCCGGCCGGTTGAGGGAGGTATGCATGACACAAAACGGCGCGAGGAGTGGGGGCCCCCGGTGCATTGCGCTGGTGGGCCCGTTCCAAAGCGGCAAGACCACCCTGCTTGAAGCCCTGCTGGCGCGCACCGGCGCGGTGCAGCGTCAGGGCACGGTCGACGGCGGCTCGACCGTCGGCGACGCCAGCAAGGAAGCCCGCCATCACAAGATGAGCGTCGAGGTTTCCGTCGCCACCACCACCTTCATGGGCGACAGCTACACCTTCATCGACTGCCCGGGCTCGATCGAATTCATCCAGGACATGCGCAGCGTGCTGCCGGCGGTCGACGCCGCGGTGGTGGTGTGCGAGGCCGACGAAAAGAAAGTCCCGCAGCTGCAATTGATCCTGCGCGAGCTTGAAGACCAGAACATCCCGCGCTTCCTCTTCCTCAACAAGATCGACAAGGCCGACAAGCGCGTGCGCGAGACGCTGGCGCTGCTGCAACCGGCCTCGCGCACGCCGCTGCTGCTGCGCCAGATTCCGATCTGGAAGGACGAGATCATCTCAGGCTTCGTCGACCTCGCGCTCGAGCGCGCCTATGTCTACAAGGAATACGCGCCATCGGAGGTGATCGATCTCGCGGGCGATGACGCCACGCGCGAGAAGGAAGCGCGCTTCACCATGCTGGAGACGCTCGCCGACCACGACGATGCGCTCATGGAGCAATTGCTCGAGGACATCGAGCCGCCGCGCGACAAGGTGTTCGACGACCTGGCGGTGGAGCTACGCGAGCGCCAGGTGGTGCCGGTCCTGCTCGGCGTCGCCACCCGCTCGAACGGCGCGCTGCGGCTCATGAAGGCACTGCGCCACGAGGCGCCGGGCGTGGCCGAAACCGCGGCTCGGCTCGGCCTCGCGCCCAGTGACGAAGCGCTGGCGCTGGTGATGAAGACCTTCCACACCACCCACGGCGGCAAGATGTCGGTGGCGCGTCTGCTCACCGGCACCGCCGGCGACGGCACCACGTTCCTGACGCCGGATGGCGAGGCCGGCCGGGTTTCCGGCGTGTTCAAGCAGATGGGCCAGCACTTCGAAAAGCGCGGACCCGCCGTCGCCGGCGACACGGTGGCCTTCGGCAAGCTCGACAACGCCAAGACCGGCGACACGCTGTCGGCCGGCAAGACACCGCATGCGGCGCTCGCGGCGGCCAAGCCCTATCCGCCGGTGCTGGCGATCGCGGTGCAGGCCAAGGAGCGGAAGGACGACGTCAAGCTCGGCCAGGCTTTCACGCGGCTGACCGAGGAAGACCCGTCGCTCGTGGTCGAGCACAATCCGGAAAGCCACGAGGTGGTGATCTGGGGCCAGGGCGAGATGCATCTGCGCGTCGCCACCGAGCGGCTCGCCGACCGCTATGGCGTGCCGGTGGTGACGCATCCGCCGGCGGTCGGCTACCGCGAGACCATCCGCAAGCCGATCACCGTGCGGGGGCGCCACAAGAAGCAGTCCGGCGGACACGGTCAGTTCGGCGACGCGGTGCTGGAGATCAAGCCGCTGCCGCGTTCGACCGGCTTCCAGTTCGAGGAGCGCATCACCGGTGGCGTGGTGCCGCGCAATTACATTCCGGCGGTGGAGGAGGGCGTGCTCGACGGTCTCAAGGAAGGCCCGCTCGGCTTTCCGGTTGTCGACGTCTCGGTGGCGCTGATCGACGGCTCCTACCACACGGTCGATTCCTCCGACATGGCGTTCCGCATCGCCGGCCGCATCGGCATGGCCGAAGGCCTGCCGCAATGCCAGCCGGTACTCTTGGAGCCGATCCACCTGGTCGAGATCGTGTGCCCGAGCGATGCCACCGCCAAGATGAACGCCATCCTCTCGAGCCGGCGCGGGCAGATCCTCGGCTTCGATGCGCGCGAGGGCTGGCCCGGCTGGGACGTGGTGCGCGCGCAGATGCCGGAAGCTGAGATCGGCGACCTCATCATCGAGGTGCGCTCGGCGACCGCCGGCGTTGGCAGCTTCACCTACACCTTCGACCACATGGCGGAGCTGACCGGCCGCACCGCCGACCAGATCGTGGCCGCACGACGAGCGGCGGAGTAGGGGCTCGGTACCGCGCCGTTGTCCGGCGAAGAGCCGCGTGCCGCCCCGCACGCGGCTCTCGACGCTGCGGATACCGTCAATCCGCGTATTCCCGCGTCGCGCCGAAGGCCGCGTAGGCCGCGGCCAGAGACTGCACCGCGATCTGCGCGCTCGCGGTGTTCTGCGCGCTGTCGGCGTTGATCCAGACGAACTGGCTTCCGTTGCCCTGGAAGCTCCACTGGTAGGACTGGCCCGGCACCGCATTGACGGTGACCTGCGGCTGGCAACTGCCGGCGTATTTGATCACGTTGCTCGGATCGACCAGCTTGTTGACGATGTTCACGACCGCCGTGCTTTCCTTGAACTGCACGGAGATGAACTGGTTGATGTTGCTCTGGATGATGCCGTCGTACCAGTGGCTCGCCGGCACCGCGAAGTAGCGCGTGAACTTGGTGAAGGCGTGGAACTGCCCGTCGAGCGGCAACTGCGCGTTGTTGACGCCGCTCGTGTTGGTCGGCATCTTGACGCTGCCGATGAAGGCGGTGACCTGCGCGCCCGGTGAACTCTGACCGAGCGAGGCGCTGATCGTATTGGTGTCGTCGCCCGAGACGAAGCAGAACGCGGCGAGCCCTTGGTTGGCCGTCGTGCCTGGCACCGTCACCTTCACGGGCGGCTGCGAATTGCTCCACACCACGTTGACCGGCGCGTTCGCGTCGTTTTGCGCCGAGTTGTAGAAGAACAGGGCGTAGATCTGCCCCGGATTGAGTCCGCCTGAGCAGACGGCCGTATCGCCTTGCGTGAGGGTGATGACTTGGCCGCCATTCCAGTTGATCGAGGCCATACCGATACTCCTTTGCGGGTATGCGACTAAAGCTAGATACATTTACATAAGACAACTTTTACGTGTAATAGAGTGGTGCGCTTGTACCCGCGCGGACAATTTTGTTGGCATCGGCCGCAGGGGGCCGAAGGAGAGGGCCGAAGCCGGCCGAAGGGGGCGGCAGCGTGCCGTCAGCCGGACGTGACCGGAGGAGCGCCGAGGGCGCTGATGGTCCGCGGCGCGCTCGAAGATGGCGGCCGGACGCAGCAGCGCTGGCCGCTCGCATCAACGTCTCCCGCAACCGTGATTTGCCAGTGAGCGCGCGGCTGCCGTAGCTCTAGACACTACGAACGCGCGAATTCGGAGATCACATCGATGAACATCATCCGCCGCCGCGGCTGGGAAATTCCCGAAAGCCGCGTTACGCCCGAGCATCTGGTGTTCAGCCGCCGCCGCCTGCTCGCGGCCGGCGTCGGAGCGGGCGCGCTGGCGCTCGCGCCCGGGCTCGCGAACGCGGCGATCCCGGGGTGGAAGAACTATCCGACGCCCGATCTCTATCCCGCCAAGCGTAACCCGAAATACACCCTCGACCGTCCGATCACCGATCAGCAGGTCAACGACGACTACAACAACTTCTATGAATTCGGCACCTCCAAGCACATCGGCGAGGCGGCGCAGGCGCTGAAGGTCGAGCCGTGGAAAGTGACCATCGACGGCATGGTGGAGAAAAAGCAGGAAATCGCCATCGACGATCTCATCCGCAAGATGACTCTGGAAGAGCGGCTCTATCGTCACCGCTGCGTGGAAGCCTGGAGCATGGCGATCGCCTGGACTGGCTTTCCCTTCGCCAAGCTGGTGAAGTTCGCGAAGCCCTTGGGCTCGGCCAAGTTCGTCAAGATGACGACGTTTATGGATCCGAGCATTGCGCAGGGCCAGCACATGGCCTGGTTCCCCTGGCCCTACGTCGAAGGCCTGACCATGGCCGAGGCGACCAACGATCTCGCCTTCCTCGCCACCGGTTGCTACGGCCATCCCATGGACAAGCAGCACGGCGCGCCGCTGCGGCTCGCGGTGCCGTGGAAGTACGGCTTCAAGTCGATCAAGTCGATCGTACGCTTCACCTTCACCGACAAGCAGCCGGTCGGCATGTGGCAGAAATTGCAAGGCTCCGAGTACGGCTTCTGGGCCAACGTCAATCCGCAGGTGCCCCATCCGCGCTGGAGCCAAGCGACGGAGGAGGTGATCGGCACCGGCAAGCGCGTGCCGACGCTGCTGTTCAACGGCTACGGCGAGTACGTCGCCGACATCTACAAAGGCATGAGCGGCCACCAGTTGTGGATGTGAGGGAGGGCAGCGATACAGCTTCGCTCCGTCACCCCGAGGTGCGAGCGAAGCGAGCCTCCAAGGGCGACGGTCAAATGCTGTCGCATTTCACAGAGCTGGACCGACCATCCTTCGAGGGCGACCTTCGACCGCCACCTCAGGATGACGGCGATCGGACTTTACCGCCCGTCATTTCGGCGTCGCCGCGGACATGCTAGCGTCCGACTCGAAGGCAACGAGCCGGAGACACCCCATGTCGAGCAACGGACCCGATCTCGCAAAAATCCAGCAGGCGGTGGAGAAGTCGCTGCACGAGCACTGGGGCCTGTTCCTGGCCGAAGGCATCGTGCTGCTGCTGCTCGGCGCCGGCGCCATCATTATTCCGCCGCTAGCTTCCGTCGCGGTGACCATCATCCTGGGCTGGATCTTCCTGGTCAGCGGCGTGGTCGGCCTGTTCACGACGTTCCGCATGCAGGGGGCGCCCGGCTTCTGGTGGGCGCTTATCTCCGCGGTGCTCGGCATCGTTGTCGGCGTCATGCTCCTGATCGCGCCGCTGCGCGCCCTGATCCCGCTCACCATCATGCTGGTCGCCTTCTTCATCATCGAAGGCATCGCCTCGATCATGTACGCGCTCGATCACAAGCGTGAGCTGAGCGGGCGCTGGGGCTGGATGCTGGTGAGCGGCGTCGTCGACCTGATCCTCGCCGCGGTCATCTTCGCCGGCCTGCCGGGCACGGCGGTATGGGCGATCGGCCTGCTGGTCGGCATCAACATGATCTTCGGTGGCTCGGCGCTGATCGCCATGGCGCTGCACGCGCGCGGCGAAGCGTCGTCCTGACCGTCCTTTCGGGCAAGGCCTTTCGGGCCGCCCCGCAATGACGGCTACCGATGGCTTAATCGATCGGCCAACTGCCGGTCGTAGTCGAGCACGGCCTGCAGCAGTACCTGCGCGCCGGCGGCGCACTGCTCCTTGCTGGTGAACTCGCCTTCGTTGTGGCTGACGCCGTCGCGGCAAGGCACGAAAATCATCGCCGCCGGCGTTACGCGCGCGACGTAGGCGGCGTCGTGGCCGGCGCCGGAGATGATGGTGCGGCTGGTGAAGCCCGCGCTTTCGGCCGCGCGCTGCACGGCGGCGACGCAGGCGCGATCGAACGGCTGCATCGGCTGGACCAGAATGGCGTCGATGGCGATCTCGACGCCGAGCTCGCGCTGCACCTTCAAGGCTGCAGCGGCGATCTCGGCCTCCATGGCGTCCAAAGTCGCGGCCTCCGGATCGCGCAAGTCGATGGTGAAGAATACTTCGCCCGGCACCACGTTGGGCGAGCCCGGCTTCACTTCGAGCAGCCCGACGGTGCCGACCGCGCCGGGATGGTCGCGCGCGCTCGCGTTGACGGCCTCGACCAGGCGCGCGGCGGCGAGCAACGCGTCGTGGCGACGCCCCATGGGCGTGGTGCCGGCGTGGGTATCGCGGCCGGTGACCGTCGCCTCGTACCAGCGCATCGCCTGCACGCCGGTGACGACGCCGATGTCCTTGCCCTCCATTTCGAGATACGGCCCCTGCTCGATGTGCAGTTCGAAGAAGCCGGAGAATTTGCGCTGGCCGCACGGCTCGCTCCCGCGCCAGCCGCTCTTGTCGAGCGCCGCGCCGAAGCTCTCGCCGCTGCGGTCCTGGCGTGCCGTCGCCCAGTCGCGCGTGAACACGCCGGCGAACACGCCCGAGGCCAACATCGGCGGCGCGAAGCGCGCGCCTTCCTCGTTGGTCCAGTTCACCACC
This sequence comes from uncultured Pseudomonadota bacterium, assembly GCA_963773225.1. Lineage (GTDB taxonomy): Bacteria > Pseudomonadota > Alphaproteobacteria > Rhizobiales > Xanthobacteraceae > Pseudolabrys. The sequence goes on along the minus strand of CAVZAO010000012.1, from coordinate 130,205 downwards.
TCGATGGGCGCGCAGGTCTCGTAGCCGGCCGCGTGCAGCGTGCGCAGCGCCTCCAGCGCCGCCAGCACGCCGAGCGCGCCGTCGAACTTGCCGCCGGTCGGTTGCGTATCGAGGTGGCTGCCCATGGCGATCGGCGGCAGATCGTCGCGCGTGCCGGCGCGGCGCGCGAACATGTTACCCATGTCGTCGACGTCGACCGTGCAGCCGAGCGCCTCGGCACGCGCCTTGAACCAGGTGCGCACTTGCGCGTCGAGATCGGTAAGGGTGAGGCGGCAGATGCCGCCCTTGGGCGTGCCGCCGAGCTTGGCGGTCTCCATTAGGTCGTCCCACAACCGCTCGGGGTCGATGGTAAGATTGGTCATGCCGGTCATGGCCGCAGCTCTTGCCTGTTGCACGATGCGCCGCGGCGCGCGTGATCCCGTTGCATTCCGACCATGCGAAAGCGCGGGCGGAATCTCATGCGTTTTCTCTTGTTTGCACGTGGATACAGCACGTTCAATAGCACGGCTAAAAGCCAGGATAAGGTGGGGCGCGCGGCGGCACAGGCGCCGGGACGGGGGGACTTCGCCCACTTTTTCCGCGGCCGCATATCGATTTGCGCCAACGAGCTTTGCCGCCCCCTCTAGCGCGCCGGGCAAAACCGCGTAAGATGCCGACAAAATAAGAACTTCATCGGGAGGACTATTCATGTTGCGAAAACTCAAGACCAGCACTGTTGCGTCGGCCGCCGGCCTCGGCCTGATGGCCGTTGCGGGCGTGCTTTACGTGGCTCAACCGGCCGCCGCGCAGGACAAGAAGCCGATCAAGATCGGCTTCAGCCAGTCGCTCACCGGCTTCCTCTCACCGAACGGCAAGCAGGCGCTGCTCGGTGCGGAAATCTGGCGCGACCAGGTCAACAAGGCCGGCGGTCTGCTCGGGCGTCCGGTGCAGCTCGTGTACTACGACGACAAGAGCTCGCCGGCGGAAGTGCCCGGAATCTACACCAAGCTGCTCGACGTCGACCACGTCGATCTCGTGGTGTCCGGCTACGCGACCAATGAAGTGGCGCCGGCCATGCCCGTCGTCATCCGCAAGGGCAAGACGTTCATCAGCCTGTTCGGGCTCGATGTGAACGCCAAATTCCACTATCCGAAGTACTTCTCGATCCTGCCGACCGGGCAGAACACGAAGACCTCGTTCACCGAAGGCTTCTTCAAGATCGCGTCCGAGCAGAAGCCGAAGCCGAAGACGGTGGCGCTCGCCGCCGCCGACGCCGACTTCTCGCAGAACGCCTGCGACGGCGCCCGCGCCAACGCCAAGAAGTACGGCTTCAAGATCATCTACGACAAGAGCTATCCGCCGCCGCCGAAGACAACCGACTTCACCCCGATCGCGCGCGCGATCAAGGCGGCGAACCCCGACCTGGTGGTGGTCTGCGCCTATCCGGCCGACTCGGTCGGCATGGTCGAGGCGGCCAACGAAGTCGGCCTCACGCCCAAGATGTTCGGCGGCGCCATGGTCGGCCTGCAGGCGACCGTGTTCAAGAACAAGCTGAAGTCGAAGCTCAACGGCATCGTGAACTACGAGACCTGGGTGCCCGACAAGAAAGAGATGTATGACGGCACCGAAGCCTTCTTCAAGGAGTATCAATCGCGGGCCAAGGCCGCGGGCGTCGATCCGCTTGGCTATTACCTCGGCGGCTGGGGCTATGCCCAGTTCCAGGTGCTCGGCGATGCGATCAAGGGCGCCAAGAGCATCAACGACGACAAGATCGCCGCCTATCTGAAGAAGGCGACCTTCAAGACCGTCATGGGCCCGATCAAGTTCGGCAAGAAGGGCGAGTGGGCGCACGGCCGCATGCTGACGGTGCAATACCACGGCATCACCGACAAGGCGGACCTCAACACCTGGCGCGGCATGAGCTACCAGACCGTGCTGGAGCCGAAGAACCTGGAGACCGGCAAGGTCATCTATCCCTATTCGAAGGCGCACAAGTAAGCGTCCGAGAGGAACCGGCGAACGGCGCCGCGGGCAACCGCGGCGCCGTTTGGCTTTTCGGGCAGGCGCTGTCGCTCACATGGTCAACGCCGGGCTTGTCCCGGCGATCTCGCTTAAGGTGGCACGGTGCGTCCATAGCCGGGATGTCCGGCACAAGGCCGGGCATGACACCGTAGAGACGTCGGAGTTTCCCTTGCGGTTCGGATGACGGCGGATAGCCGTTGGCCGCCTACGCCTCGAGCCCGAGATAGAACTGCCGGATCAGGTCGTTGTTGTTGAGCTCGTCGGCGGAGCCGCCCTCGAAGGCGATCTTGCCGTGCACGATGACGTAGCCGCTGTCGGCGATGCGCACCGCCTGCATGAAGTTCTGCTCGGCCATCAGCACCGTGAGATGATAGGCCTGCTTGAGCTGGGCGATGGCGTCGATGGTCCGGCTGACCAGCACCGGCGCCAGCCCCACTGACGGTTCGTCGATGAGCAGGATGCGCGGGTCGAGCATGAGCGCGCGCCCGAGCGCCAGCATCTGCTGCTCGCCGCCGCTCATGGAGCCGGCGAGCTGGCGGCGCCGTTCGGCGAGCCGTGGAAAGATCTCGAAGCAGAACTCCAGGTTCTCGCGGATGCGGGCGCGCGCCTTGATGCGGCTGGCACCGAGCAGCAGGTTCTCCTCCACGGTCTGGCGCGGGAACAGGCGGCGGCCCTCCGGCACCAGCGCGATGCCGAGGTCGACGATCTGCTCTGTGGTCATGCCGACGAGGTCGTGGCTCGCGCCGTCGATCTCGGCGATGATGCGGCCGGCGCTCGGGCGCACCATGCCCATGATGCATTTCATGAGGGTGCTTTTGCCGTTGCCGTTGGTGCCGAGCAGCACCACGGTCTGGCCGCCGCCGACGGTGAGCGACACGTCCTGGAGGACCCGCACCGCCCCGTAGGCGGCGTCGATATGATCGACGGTGATGCTATTGGCCAAGATACGCCCTCTCGACTTCCGCGTTCTTGATCACGTCCTCCGGCTTGCCGTCGGCGATCTTCTTGCCCGAGACCAGCACTACCAGGCGCTGCGAGAAGGTCATCACCGCGCGCATGATGTGCTCGATCATGATGATGGTGATGCCGCGCTCGTTGAGGCGGATCAGCAGCGCCACGATGTCCTCGACCTCGGAATGCGACAGGCCCGCCATAGCTTCGTCGGCGATCAGCAGCTTCGGCTCGGTCGCCATCGCGCGCGCGAGTTCGAGCTTGCGCATCTCGACTTGCGTCAGGTCGCGCGGGTTCTTGGTTGCCTTGTCGTCGAGCGCGACCAGCTTGAGCATCTCCATGCAGCGCTCGTCGAGCTCGGCGAGTGAGCGGTGCGGGCCGCCGCGCGCGTCGACGGTGTATAGCAGCGGCACGCGGATGTTGTCCGCGACACTCATGCTGGCGAACGGCCGCGGCAGCTGGAAGCTGCGGGCGAGCCCGGCGCGGGTGCGCTGGTGGGCGTTGAGACCGTTCATGACCCGGCCGTTGAAGGTGACGGTGCCGGCCTCGTTGAACAGCGTGCCGCAGATGCAGTTGACCAACGTGCTCTTGCCCGAGCCGTTCGGCCCGATGAGGCCGACGCGCTCGCCTTCGGCGATGTCGATATTGACGTCCTCGAGCGCGACGAAGCCGCCGAAGCGCTTGCTGACCTGGTCGATGCGCAGAAGCGTGCTCATGACTTCGCCCTCCGCCGTTCCGCCCAGCCCTCAAACCAGCCGACGATACCCTTCGGCGCGACGATCACGAAGCCGACCAGCAGGAGGCCGACGATCAGCAGGTTCACCGCGGAGGAGATGGTGACGGTGGCGACCTGCTGCAGGGTGCCGAGGAGCAGGGCGCCGACCAGCGGCCCGGCCCAGAAGGAGGTGCCGCCGATCATCGGCATGGCGATGGAGTTGACCGCGTAGGAGAGGTTGAACACCGAGCCCGGCTCGGTGAAGCCGAGGTAAAACGGGAAGGTCGAGCCGGCCATGCCCATGAGCGCGCCGGAAACCACGGTCGCGATCAGTTTGAGCTTGAGCGTCGGTACGCCGCAGGCCTCCGCCGCCAACTCGTCGTCGCGGATGGTGGCAAAGCCGACCCCGAGACGCGAGCGCTCGATCAGGCGGGCGGCGGTCAGCGCGATGATGACCATGATGAGCATCAGCACGAACAGGTACTGGATGTAGGGGCCGAACACCGGCACGGTATTGGGCGGGATGATGTAGGCGCCGCGCGAGCCGCCGACGAACTCCCAGTTGACGATCAGCGTCTCCAGCACCACCGCCAGCGCCAGGGTGGCGATGGCGAAGAAGACGCCGCGCAGGCGCAGCGTCAGGTAGCCGGTGCCCAGGCCCACCAGCCCGGCGGCGATGCCGGCGAACACGATCAGCACCGGCACGGGCAGGGGGAAGATCAGGTGCGCCACCCCTTGCAGCGACTCGGGCACCAGGTCGTCGATCTGCTGACCGACCGTATAGAAGAAGACGCTGGTATAGGCGCCGATGGCGAAGAAGCCGGCGGAGCCGAAGTTCACGTAGCCGCAATAGCCGCCGAGGATGTTCCAAGCGGTCGCGAGCACCACGAACTGCAGCACGGCGTAGCTGGCAAAGAAGATGTAGTCGTTGCCGAAAAAGCGAAACCCGAGATAGAGCACGGTCGCGATCACGACTTCGATCAGGATGAAAACGGGCGTGCGCACGGTCTAGCGTCCCAACAGGCCGGAAGGCCGCACGGCCAGCGTGAGCAGCAGGATGCCGAAAGACACCGCCGGCGCCCAGGACGGCCCGTAATAGGTGGAGGTCAGGCTCTCCAGCACGCCGAGCAGCAGCGCCGCGATCAGCGTGCCGGGCAGGCTGCCGAGGCCCCCGAGCACGCAAATCGCGAAGACGCGCCCGATGTAGTCACGTCCGACCGACGGGATGACCGGCTGAATGATGATCAGAAAGGCGCCGGCCATCGAGGCGGTGGCGATCGAGATGCCGAAGGCGATGCGCTTGATGCGGGTCGGGTTGACCGCCATCAGCCGCAGCGCCTGCGGGTCCTGCGAGACCGCCATGACCGCGCGGCCGATGAAGGTGCGGCCGAGGAAGATTTGCAAGGCAAGGTACATCCCCATCGCGGCGAGCGCGGGCACGAGCAGTCGGTAGGGGAATTCCAGGCTGCCGATGTGCAGGCTGGGGCCGATATAGGACGCGTTAACCGAGCGGTAGTCGACGCCGAACACCAGCACCAGCACCACCTCGGTGATGAACAGCAGGCCGAAGAAGAAGGCGAGGCCGCGCAGGCTTTCCTGGCCGCGCTTCTCGAAGGCGACGTAGTAGACCTGATAGACGGCGGCACCCAGCGCGTAAAACAGCGGCAGCGCCACGATGCTGATCAGGATCGGATCGAAGCCGAAGCGCGTGTTGACGATATAGGCGACGTAGGAGCCGACGATGATGAAGGCCGGATGCGCGATGTTCACGATGTCGAGCATGCCGAACGAAATCGAAATGCCAGCCGTGACCGCGGCATAGAAGCAGCCGAGCAGGAGCCCGGCGACGATGGCATTGCCGAAGAGCGAAAGGTCCATGCGCGGCCTCAACCTGCGCGGACGCTGCGGCGGCGTGCGCGCAGCATGAAGGTCGCGAACGGAGAACGGACGGCGGCGCCCGCCAAGCGTGACGGGACACAGGCATCGCGTCTGTCAGAAACGACCGGCATTCCTCCCCCTGAAAACTTGTTTTTTGTCGTCGTCGCGTCCGACCCGTTCGCCTGGCGGCTGCGGTTCGAACGTCCGGCCGCGTGCCCGGGAAGGCCGCTGCCGGAGATTGTTGTCACTTAGTTTGCAGGAAGGCCGTGGCGTTGGCTAGTGCTTCGCTTGCGAAGTTCGCGAAAGTTTGCGGTTTCGGCGTACATAAACGTCGCACGCGGCGGCCGCGGGCGAACGAACGATGGCGTCAGCGCTTCCAATTTGACGGTGCTGAAAAACGACGGTGCCACGTGATGCGGCCGCGCGATGGCGCAGCGATACGATGCGACCAAACGCTGCGGCAAAGTGTGGCAGGGGGCGCCATCGATGGCGTCCGCCCATCGATTGTGCAACCGCGCCTTGCGGGCCGCGGCATCAAACGCAAGTCCCACTGTCCGGTACGACCGGACAGTGGGCAGAAACCGTTACGATGGGGCGATCAGGCGGCGGCTTGCGCCTTGACGCCGGCCGGCAGCGGCATCGGCTTGTTGGCGCTGTCTTTGAACTCGACGGTCATGAAGACCATTTCCTTGTCGCCGAGATTCTCCAGATCGTGAACCTTGAACTCGCCGGCGCCGTAGCTCTCGTGCCGGGTCTCGCCGGGCTGGTAGGTATATTCCACCGTGGTGCCGCCGATCACGTGCTGCCGTCCGCGTCCGCCCGAGACCGACGTCCAGAAATAGTCGAGGACGTGGCGGTGGAAGCCGATGCGTTCGCCCGGCGCGAGGCGGATGATCCACACGCGCGTGCGCTCGTTCTCCGACAGCAAGGTCGAACCGACGCACGGATTGGGGCTTTTCGCTTCGCGCTCGAATTCGGCGGCGATATCGGCCGGCCACGGCGCGGTGTCCTTTTTCTCGGCGTTCTTGTCGAGCATGGTCAAGGCCATGGGAAGATCCTCCATTGCGGCTTTGGTATGATATATAGCAGAAATGGCCTCACGAAAAGATTGGCAGGCATCGATTGACCGGGTCCAGGACAAAGCGCGCCGCCGTCATCGGCGGCTCCATGAGCGGGTTGCTGACCGGCTTGCAGTTGCAGCGCGCGGGGTGGGACGTCGACGTCTATGAACGCGTGGACAGCGAGTTGTCCGGGCGTGGTGCCGGCATCGTGGCGCAATACGAGCTGATCGACCGGCTGAAGCGGCTGGGGCTTTCCACCGACGCGCTGGGTGTCGCTATCACCACGCGAAATATCCTCGATCGCGACGGGCGCGTTACCATCGCCTACGATTGCCCGCAGGTGGCGACCGCCTGGGAGCGCGTCTTCCGGCTGCTGCGCGACGCCTTTCCGCCGGAACGATATCACCGCGGGCGGCAGCTCGCGGGCTTCACGCAAGATGCGCGTGCGGTGACGGCGCATTTTTCCGGTGGCGAAACGATTACGGTGGACCTGCTGGTCGGCGCCGACGGCATCCGCTCGACGGTCAGGCAGCAATGCGCGCCGCACATCGTGCCGCTTTACGCCGGCTATAGCGCGTGGCGGGCGCTGATCGACGAGCGCAAATGGCCGGCGGACGTGCACGCCGATCTGTTCGAGATCATGGCCTTCGGGCTGCCGCCGGGCGAGCAGTTCCTGATCTACCCCGTCGCCGGTGCGCATGATGACTTACGTCCCGGTCACCGCCGCACCAACCTGATCTGGTACCGGCCGGCGGAAGAAGCGACCAAGCTGCAATGGCTGCTGACCGATGAAAGCGGACACACGCACGAACTCTCCATACCGCCGCCGCTCATCCGCCGCGAGGCGATCGCGGAGATGCACGCCGACGCCGAGCGGCTGCTGGCGCCGCAGTTTCGCGCCGTCGTGCGGCTGCTCGAGGAGCCGCTGCTGCAGCCGATCTATGATCTCGCCTCCGATGCCATGGCGTTCGGCCGGGTGGCGGTATTGGGTGACGCGGCGTTCGTGGCGCGTCCGCACGTAGGTGCTGGTGTTTCAAAGGCCTCGGACGACGCCGCGGCGCTGGCCGAGAGTTTGACGGCCGCGGGTGACGACGTCGAAGCCGGGCTCCAGCGCTTCGAGGCAGCGCGCCTTGCGGAGAACCACCGCATCATTCAGCACGCGCGCCATCTCGGCGCCTACCTGCAGGCGACCCGAAACGCCGAGGAGCAGGCGCGCGCCGGCCGCCACAGCACCGACGCGGCGGTGATCGAGGAAACGGCGCGGCTGGACTTTTTGTACGCCTAGCCGGCGTGCTAGGCTCGTTTCACCATACCAATAATATAAGCCACACAAACGATGTGGATATGGGAGTGGCGACCATGGCGGCGAATAGTTTCGAGGTGCGCCCGATCTCCGGCTCGATCGGCGCGGAGATCCTGGGCATCGATTTGTCCGAGGAGCCGGGACACAACGTGATCTCCGCCATCCGCCAGGCCTGGCTCGAGCACGGCGTCATCTTCTTCCGTGAGCAGGATTTGCCGCCGGCAAAGTTTCTCGCCTTCGCCAAGCGCTTCGGCGATGTCGTGGAATATCCCTTCATCAAGGGCATCGAGGGCTTCCCCGAGATCATCCCGGTCGTGAAGCTCGAGCACGAGAAGCACAACTTCGGCGGCGTCTGGCACAGCGACACCGCCTACCTCGACACGCCGCCGATGGCGACGATGCTGATCGCGCGCGAAGTGCCGCCCTATGGCGGCGACACGCTCTTCGCCAACGGCTATGCCGCCTACGAGTTGCTGTCCGACGGCATGAAGCGCATGCTCGACGGCCTGATCGCCATCAACTCCTCGGCCAAGGCCGACGTCACGAAGACGCGCGAGGACCGCGTGCGCGACAGCGCCAAGACCGAGGCCAAGAAGGAATATGTCGGTGAGCACCCTGTGGTGCGCACCCATCCGGAGACGGGCCGCAAGGCGCTCTACGTCAACTTCGCGCACACGCTGCGCTTCAAGGACATGACGGTTGAGGAAAGCGCGCCGCTGCTCGACTACCTGTTCCAGCACCAGATCCGGCCGGAGTTCACCTGCCGTTTCAACTGGGGCGTCGGGTCGATGGCGTTCTGGGACAACCGATGCGTCCTGCACAATCCGGTCAACGACTACCACGGCTTCAAGCGCCTGCTACACCGGGTGACGCTGGCGGGCGACAGGCCGCGGTGAGCCCCCGGTCTTACCGCTTTCCCTTGCGCCGCTTGACCTTCGCCATCTTCTCCAGCACGGCGCACACGGCGGCGGTGTCCTGGGCGCCGAGGCCGGCCTTCTCAGCCTTGGCGTAGATCGGCTTGGTGGCGTCGAACAGCGGCGTCTTGACGCCGATCTTCTTGGCGTAGCCGCCGATCACCGACATGTCCTTGTCCCACACGTCGATTTTCATGGTGACGTTCTTGTAGTTGCCTTTGACCATCATCGGCGCGCGCAGCTCGAATACGCGCGAATTGCCGGCGCCAGCCTGGATCAGGTCGAAGATCATCTGCGGGTCGAGACCCGCCTTCATGCCCAGTACCATGGCCTCGGCGCTGGCGACGTTGTTGATGGCCACCAGCAGATTGGCGACGTATTTGATCTTGCTGCCGTTGCCGAAGGCGCCGACGTCGTAGACCTTGCGGCCGAAGGCCTCGAACATGGGCCGCAGCTTGCGGACCGCTTTGCTGTCGCCGCTGGCATAGAAGACGAGGTCGCCGGCGGCAGCCTGTGAGCCGGTGCCGCTCACCGGGCAGTCGAGCAGGGTGTGGCCGGCCTTGTGCAGGATCTTCGCGGCCTTTTCCTTGTCCGGAATCGTGAAGGTGCTCATCTCCACGATCGTCTTGCCCGCGAGCTTGGCCTTGGCGATTTCGCGCGCGACGCTCATCAGCGCCTGCGGCTTGGGCAGACTGGTGAGGATCGTCGGTGCGCTCGCCACCACTTCCGCCGCGTCGCGCGCGATCTCCACGCCCGCGCGGGCGGCCTCGCGCCGTCGCGCGCTGCTGAGGTCGGTGCCGATGACGCGCCAGCCGGCCTTGACCAGGTTGCGGGCGAAGGCCCCACCCATGATGCCGAGCCCGATGACGCCGACCGTGCCTTTCGACCGGGTCTTGCGTCCCGCTTTGCGCGTGCTCTTGCGTTGCGGATTGCGTTGCGTCTTGCGCTTCGCGGCCATGCGGTTTTCTCCCTGCCGAAAATTCGATAACAGTCATTCGCGCGCGCGGCGTCGAGTGGCCTCAATAAGCGCCGGCGCCGCGCCTGTCGAGTGGCCGCGCGACGCCATCGCCTTTCATGCGATTTTCACAGGCTCATAGACGGGTGCAAATGTGATAGCATGACCGCGCCGGCCGGTTCGGGCCGCTCTCGTACAGGAAAAGCCGCTACCCATGCTCCAGGATCGATTCGTGCCGCCGAAGGGCGCCTTCACCCGCAGCGTTCCCGTGCGCTTCTCGCATTGCGATCCCGCCGGCATCGTCTACTTCCCGCACTACTTCGACATGTTCAACGGCGTGATTGAAGACTGGTACACGGAAGAGCTCGGCTACAACTACGCCGAGATGCTGATGGGCAGTAAATTCGGCTTTCCCTTCGTGCATATCGATTGCGACTTCAAGATGCCGAGTTGCATGGGCGACGTCATCGACCTGACTTTGCTGGTCGAGCGCATCGGCCGTTCGTCGCTGGGCATCGCCATCGTCTGCCATCTCGACGGGCTCGAGCGGCTGCGCGCCCATATGGTCACCGCCATGATGGCGCTGGCGACCGGCCAGCCGGTGCCGCTGCCGCCGGACCTGCGGGACAAGATCGAGGCCTATCGCGCGCTCACGACCGCGGGCTAGCCCGCCGTTGCTTCGCCCCAGGCGCCGAGCGTATGGGCGTGGGCATCCGCCAGATCCGGTGGTGGGAAGGATGTGGCCGTAGCGGGGACGCCGGTCTCCGGCGCGACCGCCTGCAAGCCCGCTTTGGTGTCGGGGTCCTGCAAAGCGCGAGCAAAGGCATCCTCGTCGCGCCAGGTCCATTGCCCGCGCTCCAGCCGGGCGTAGATACGCCCCGTGCCGTAGTCCGCGAAATGGATCACCGGGATCATGCGGGCGCAGCGCTTGAGGAAGTCGACGTTCGCCTGCGGGGTGAGATCGTCGCCGAGGTAGACCTCGCCGGGCGCGTGCGCGTTGATATTGATCTTGCGGAAGCGGTCGATGTCGAGCATCGCCTTGACATCGAGAATTGTCATGTCCCGGTTCCAGCCGTAGGCGACCGTACGCGGGCGCGTGCCTTCCTGGACGCTGTTGTCGAGGAATTCGTAGTGCACGCGCCGCCCGGCGCTGAGCGCCCAGGTAAAGAACAATTCCGGCATGCCCTCGTAGGCCTCGACGTTGTGAGCGAGCAGATCGTCAACCGCCTTGTAGCGGCCGAATTTCAACCCGCGCTTCCAGGCGCGCTCAACCGTCATTTCCGGCGGCGTGATCATGAAGAACATGTAGACCAGTTCGCCGAAGCGCGTGAGCAGGCGGCTGCTTTCCTTGCCCTCCGGCACGAAGCTGTCGAAGCGGAAGCGGTCGACCAGCAGATGCGACATGCGGCCGCCGGCGGCTTTAGCCGCCATGCGGAGGTCGAGCTTCTTGTCGATGATCTCGACCTCGTGGCCGGTGAGCGTGCCGGCGTATTTGTAGGCTTCACCGAGCGAGTTGTATTCGAGCAGGTACTTGCGCCAGATGTCGGGGCTGATGAGCGCGAACTCGGTCCATGGCAGGTGCAGCTTCTCCGCCAGCGCCCGCTGCAAGGGCCGCATGGTGCTTTTGCCCGAGGCGGAAGCGCCCTTGACGTTCATGACTACCGGATGCGGCTGCGGCGGCAGCAGCCGGTAGCCTTCGCGCTCGGTCGCTTCCAGCACGTAAGGGTGGATTGCTTGCCCGACGACCTCGCTGCCGCGGTCGTTGCACGCCAAGGTGAGGGCGATTTCGCCGATAGGGGTGGCGTCGCCGTAGAGCCGGCCACGTTTGGCGATGATGGCGGCGGCGACGGTGGCGAGGGCATGGAAGCAGGATTCGGTGAGGGGGTCGCTGGCGGCCTTGGCCTGGGCACGCCATTGGGCGGCAATGCGCCGGTCGCGCGATTCGAGCGGCTCGCTCGCAGGCACCGGCGTCGGCTTCGGCTTGCCGAAGCTGAACCAGCCACGTTTCGCCGGTGCGCCGGTGTTTGACGCAGGCGGCGCGAACGCTGCGGCCAAAGCCTGCGCGATGGTGGCGGCGGCGTCGCGCTTCACGCACTCATATGCGGCGATCACCTGCTCGCGATGGGGTGCGATGTACTGGCCGAGGATGGTCGAGGCCATGGCGCGGAAATTCTCGCCCAGCGTGGCGTAGCGTGTGCCGTCCGGCACCGACAGGTTGATGGTGACCGAAATCAGCAGCTCGTGGACGATCAGCCGCTCGGGCCGGAACGCGACCAGCTCTTGCACCGGCAGGCCGCAATAGTCCGCGAGTTCGTGGGCCTTGGCGATGCCGATCGACACATTGTCGGGGTTGAACAGGGTCGAGAGCGGCAGATATCGCCGCGGCAACTGCGATTCGAGCCCGGGGTTCCAGGCGCCGTATTCGGTGGCTTCAGTTGTTGCTTCCATGATTGTGCCGGGCGGTTTCAACGGGGCGAAAGCCGGCAGCGGAATCGACGTCGCGAAATGTCGAGCACGAAAAATTCCCGCCTTTCGCCACCAGAAAGCATGATGGCACAGAATGCATTATTTCTTCAAACGCGATGCCGCGGACGATGCGGCAGCAAACCATCGAGGCGGGCGAAGGTTCGGCACGCAGGACCATCGGGAGACTTGATCGCATGACGCGCGGTTCACTGAAAGCGGCGATCGAGGCATGAGCAGGCCGCGGGTTTTCGTCACTCAGCCGATCGCCGAAAGCGCGCTCGCGCGGCTGCGCGCGGTGGCGGAGGTGGAGATCAATCCGGATTCGAGCCGGGTCCTGCCGCGGGCCGACCTCCTTGCGGGCGTCAGGCGCGCCGACATCCTGCTCTGTCTTCTTCACGACGTGATCGACCGCGAGGCGCTCGCCGCCAATCCCGATCTCAAGGCGGTCTCCGCGATGAACATCACGCCGGACCGGATCGACGTTGCCGCCGCCAGCGAACTCGGGATTCCGGTTACCAATATCCCAGCGATCGTCACCGACGCGACGGCGGATATCGCCTTCGGCTTGCTGCTAGCCGCCGCGCGCAACATCGTCGCGGGCGACAAGCTCTTCCGGCAGGGCATCTATCCAGGTTCGCAGTCGAACCATCTCGCCGGCTTCGCTGTCAGCGGCAAGACGCTCGGTCTGGTCGGTTTCGGCCGCATCGGGCAGGCAGTCGCACGGCGCGGGCGCGGCTTCGACATGCGGATCGTCTATTGCGATCTAAGCCGCCGGCCGCCAGCGGAAGAACAGGCGCTCGATGCCGAGTTCCGCAGCTTCGAAGACGTTCTGCGCGAGGCCGATTTCGTCTCACTGCACCCGCAGCTGACGCCGGACACGCGCCACCTGATGAGCGATGCCCAGTTTGCGCTCATGAAGCCGAGCGCCTTTGTCATCAATACGGCGCGCGGACCGATCATCGACGAAGCGGCACTGGTGCGCGCGCTGCAAGCCAAGCGGATCGCCGGGGCGGGCCTCGACGTGCACGAGCACGAGCCGCGGGTTGCGCCCGAACTCGTCGCCATGCCCAACGTCGTGCTCACGCCACATCTCGGCAGCGCGGTGCTCGAGCTGCGCGAAAGCATGGCGCATGTGGTGGTCGACAATACCATCGCGCTCATCGAGGGGCGTCCGCCCGTGAGCTGCCTCAATCCGCAGGTGCTTAAGAAGTTGTTCTAGTTTCGTGGTCCCGGGGCGCGAGCGCCGCGCGCGACCCCGGAAGGGCATAGACCCTCACTCAGCCGTCCAGCCGCCGTCCAATTTCAGCGCCGAACCGGTCATCAGCGACGAGGCGTCGGACGCCAGGAACACGATGGCGCCGCAGAGCTCCTCCAGTTGCCCGAGTCGGCCGAGCTTGATCTTCGAGATCACCTCGTCACGGAACGCCTTGTTCTCGAAGAACGGCTTGGTCATCGGCGTTTCAAGGAAGGTGGGGCCGACCGAATTGACACGGATGTTGTGCGGCGCGAGTTCGATCGCCATGGCCTTGGTGAAGCCCTCCATGGCGTGCTTGGAGGCGCAATAGACCGTTCGCCGCGCGGCGCCGACATGGCCCATCTGCGAGGAGATGTTGATGATGGAGCCGGGCAGTTTTTCATCTAGCAACCGTGTCGCCACCGTCTGCGCCACGAAGAAGGCGGCGCGCACGTTGAGGGTCATGATCGCGTCGAAATCCTCGACCGTCACGTCCGGCAGCAGGGCCGGGCGGTTCATGCCGGCGTTGTTGACCAGGATCTGGTAGGGCGCGCGTTCTTGCAGCGCCTTTCGCATGGCGTCGATGTCGGTGACGTCGAGGGTCAGCGTGTCCGCGCGCTGCCCGCGCGCGCGGATCGCGTCTGCCGCTTCTTCGATTTCCTTCGTCGTGCGCGCGGCCAAGGTCACATGCGCACCGGCATCGGCGAGCGCGGAAGCCGCCGTCAGCCCGATGCCGCGCCCAGCACCGGTCACCAGCGCGCGCCGGCCGTCAAGGCGGGAGGAGGGGGTTTTGGTCAACTCCATTCAATCGCTCCGGTCATTCCGGGCTCGCGGCCGACAGCCGCGTCCCGGCATGACAACCAACTACTCCGCCGCGGCCGCATACGGCACGTTCTTGCCGCCATAGCGGCGCACGCGGATGTTGGCCTGTTCGGCGTGGCCGAGGAAGCCCTCCAGCACGCACAGCCGCGAGCACACTTCGCCGATCATGGCGCTGGCCTCGTCGGTCAAAACCTTCTGATAGGTGCAGGTCTTGAGGAACTTGCCGACCCAGAGACCCCCGGTGAAGCGGGCATTCTTCTTGGTCGGCAGCGTATGGTTGGTGCCGATCACCTTGTCGCCATAGGCGACATTGGTGCGCGGCCCCAGGAACAGCGCGCCGTAGTTGGTCATATGGCTTAGGAAATAGTCGGGATCGCGTGTCATCACCTGCACGTGCTCCGACGCGATGCGGTCGGCTTCCGCCACCATCTCGTCCTCGCTTTCGCAGACGATCACCTCACCGTAGTCGTTCCAGGCTTGGCGCGCCGCGTCGGCGGTGGGCAGGATCGACAGCAGACGCTCGACTTCGTGCATGGTGTCGCGCGCGAGCTTTTCCGAATTGGTCAACAGCACGGCGGGCGAGGTCGGCCCGTGCTCGGCTTGTCCCAGCAGGTCGGTCGCGCACATCTCGCCGTCGACGCTGTCGTCGGCGATCACCAGAGTCTCGGTCGGGCCGGCCAGGAGATCGATGCCGACGCGGCCGTAGAGCTGGCGCTTGGCCTCCGCCACGTAGGCGTTGCCGGGGCCGACGATCATGTCCACGGGCTCGATCGTGTCGGTGCCGAGCGCCATGGCGGCCACCGCCTGCACGCCGCCGAGCACGTAGATGTCGTCGGCGCCGCCGAAGTGTTGCGCCGCGACGATGGCCGGATGCGGGCCGCCCTTGTAGGGCGGGGCGCAGGCGATGATGCGCTTCACGCCTGCCACCTTGGCGGTGACGATCGACATATGCGCACTCGCCACCATCGGGTATCGCCCACCCGGCACGTAGCAGCCGATGGCATTCACCGGAATGTGCTTATGGCCGAGCACCACGCCGGGTAGCGTTTCAACTTCGATATCGCGCATCGACTCGCGCTGCTTCTGGGCGAAATTCCGCACCTGCGCCTGCGCGAATTTGATGTCCTCGAGGTCGCGCTTCGGCACCTGGGCGATGGCCTTTTCGATTTCCGCCGGCGTCAGACGGAAGTCCTTCGGCGACCACTTATCGAATTTCTCCGACAGCTCGCGGATGGCCGCGTCTTTGCGTTCCTCGACCTGCGCCAGGATGCTTTCGACCGTCTCGCGCACCTTGGCGTCGGCGGCCTTGATCGCGCTCGCGTCCATTCCGCGCTTGAGATAGCGGGGCATGGGGTTTCTCCTTCTACAAACTGGTCGTCCCCGCGAAAGCGGGGACCCATACGCTGTGTGCTCTCGATGTGCTGCGGAGTATGGGTCCCGGGCCTTCCATCGCTACGCTCGGTCGCCCGGGACGACAACTGTCTTATTTAATCGCCTGCGGGTTGATGGGCGAACCGGTGCCGCCGGTGATGATCAGCGGCGGCCCGCAGAAGAAGAACTCGTAGACGCCGTCGGCGGCGCAGTCTTCGGCGAGTTCCTTGAGATAGAAGATCTCGCCCATGCACAGGCCCATGGCCGGGATCACCACCCAGTGCCAGGGCTGGTTGGCGTCGTCGGTCTCGTTCGGGCGCACTTCGACACCCCAGGTGTCGGTGCAGATGGCGGCGATCTGCTTGTCCTGGCACCAGTAGCAGTTCTCGAACTTGACGCCGGGGGCGTCGCCGCCGGCGTAGCCGCCCCAGTCGCCCTCGGCCTGGCAACGTTCCATCTGCCCGGTGCGGATGATGACGAAATCGCCCTTGCCGATCTCGACACCCTGCTTCTTGGCGCAGGCGTCGAGCTCGTCATTGGAAATCGACTCGCCGTCCTGCATCCACTCCACGCCGCGGAAGCGGGCGATGTCGAGCAGCACGCCGCGCCCGACCATCTTGTTCTTGGAGTGCTCGATGCCGAGCACCGAGAGGCCGCGCGAGTCGATTAGCTTGGCATCGTGGCCGTTATAGCCCTTGTCCTCGTAGAAGATGTGGCCGAGCGCGTCCCAATGCGTCGCGCCCTGCACGCACAGCATCAGCGTGTCGTCGGCGTAGCGGATCTTGTTCCAGTCCTGCTGGCCGGCGATGGCGTCGGTGCCGGTCGCCAGCATCTGGTGGATCGGGTTGAAGCGGCCGCCGAACAGTCCCGTCTGCGGGCCGGTCCTATCGAGCGGGATGCCGAGCGCGAACACCTTGCCGGTGCGGATCAGGCGTGCGGCCTTGACGATATCTTCGGGCGTGACCTGGTTGAGCGTGCCGATCTGGTCATCCTTGCCCCAGCGCCCCCAGTTCGAGAGCTTCTTGGAGGCTTCGGCGATGGCGTGCTTGTCGACCTTGATGTTCATGGGATGGCGTTTCCTCGTGCCGTCTTCTGGTTGCCGGGTGACAGTCGTCTTCTGTTGGCGGCGAGTGTCGCCGGACGGCGGCCATTCATCAAGCGCCCGCGCGCAATTCCGCCATGCCGCATCGTCGCGCCCGCAGAGCGGGACGCAAAGAAGCCGCGCTCAGACTTTGCCTAGGGCCGCGAGAATTTTTCCGGGCGTGAAAGGCATGTCGGTGAGCGGGCTTGCGCCCAGCGGCCTGAGCGCGTCGTTGATGGCGTTCATGATGCAGGCCGGCGCGCCGGCGGTGCCGGCTTCGCCCGCGCCCTTGGCGCCGAGCTCGCTGTCGGCGGTGGGCGAAACCACGTGGCCGCATTCGATGTCGGGCATCTCGGTCGCCATCGGCACCAGGTAGTCGGCGAGGTTGCCGTTCAGCATCTGCCCGCGTTCGTCATAAAGGCACTGCTCGTAGAGCGCGGCGCCGATGCCCTGCACCACGCCGCCGCGCATCTGCTCGTCGACGAGCTGCGGGTTGATGATGGTGCCGCAGTCCTCCACCACCCAGTGCTTGAGGAGCTTGACGAAGCCGGTGTCGGTGTCGACCTCGAGGTAACTCGCCTGAACGCCGTTGGTGAAGGCGAAGGGGTAGGCGCGCGGCACGTAATGGCGCGTCGCCACCAGCTCGGCCTGCACGCCGGCGGGGAGGGTGTCGGGGCGGAAATAGGCGACGCGCGCGAGCTCGGCGAGGGGCAGCCGCTCGGCGCCGCTTTGCTTGTCGACCACGACGCCATCGCGGATGTCGAGGGTTTCGGGCTTCGCCTGCAGCATGGCGCCGGCGACGACGAGCACGTTTTCGCGCAGCGCCTTGCCGGCCTGCCAGGCCGCTTCGCCGCCGATGCCGGCGGCGCGCGAGGCCCAGGTGCCGCCGCCATAGGGCGTGTTGTCGGTGTCGCCCATCACCACCTGCACCTTGTCGATGGCGACGCCGAAGGCGCTCGCCGCGACTTGCGCGACCACGGACTCTGCGCCCTGGCCCTGCTCGGTGACGCCGACATGGATGCTGACGTGCCCTTGTGCGTCGAGCTTCACGGTGGCGCCTTCCTGCGAGGTGATGCGGGCGCCGCCGACGCCATAGAACGCCGCCGACGGATTGGTCACCTCGATGAAGCTGGCAAAGCCGATGCCGCGGTAGACGCCTTGCGCCCGAAGCTTCACCTGTTCGGCCCGCAGGCCCGCATAGTTCATCGTCTTGTCGAGATAGGCGAGACAGGCGTGATGCGAGAGCTGCTCGAATTTCAGCCCCGCCGCCGACTGCGCCGGATAGGCGTCGTCGGCGAACAGATTGCGCCGGCGCATTTCCAGCGGATCCATGCCGATTCTTGCCGCGGCGAGCTCGACCAGCCCCTCGGTCACCGCCACCGCGATCGGGTGGCCGACCGCGCGGTATTGGCACATGACATTCTTATTGAGGAAGACGACGCGCGCCTGCGCGCGGTAGTTCGGCGTGGTGTAGGGCCCGCCCACCAGGTTCACGACCTGGTTGGCCTCAATCCCCGACGTGCGCGGATAGACCGAGTAGGGGCCGATGCCGGTCAAGTCATCGATCTCGAAAGCGGTGATGGTGCCGTCCTTCTTGACGCCGATCTTGGCCTTGATGCGGTGGTCGCGGGCGTGGATGTCGGTGACGAAGCTTTCGATGCGGTCGGCGACGTATTTCACCGGCCGCTTCAGCATCTTCGACAGCGCCACCGCCGCCATCTCGTCTGCGTAGCAGTGCACCTTGATGCCGAACGAGCCGCCGACGTCCTTGGTGACGACGCGGACCTGTTGCTCCGCGAGGTCAAGGTGTTTGGCGAACAGGTTCTGCATCATGTGCGGCGCCTGATTGGCGTGATACGCGGTCAGGCGCTGCTCGCCCTCGTTCCAGTCGGCGACGATGGCGCGCGGCTCGGTGGTGACGCCGGTATGGCGGCCGCAGACGAAGGTCGTTTCCACCACCTCGTCGGCGTCAGCGAACGCCTTGTCGGGCTCGCCGACTTCCAGCTTGCGTTCGAAGCAGAGATTGTCGCCGAGCTCCGGCTGGATTACCGGCGTCTTCGGGTCGAGCGCGGTCTCCGGGTCGGTGACGGCGGGCAATTCTTCGTACGTGACCTCGACCAGCTCGCAGGCGTCTTCGGCCTGCGCACGCGTCTTGGCCACCACGGCGCACACCGCTTCGCCCTGCCAGCACGCGCGCTCGACCGCGATGGCGTGCTGCGGGGCCGATTTGAGCCCTTTCAGATGCGTGAGCACGCCGACCCACGGCGTCATCACTTTGGCGAGCTCCGCGCCGGTCACCACGGCGACGACGCCGGGCGCCTTCTTGGCGGCGCCCGTATCGATGCCGACGATGCGCGCATGCGCGTGCGGCGAGCGCACGAAGGCGACGTGCGTCATGCGCGGCAGGGTGATGTCGCTGACGTATTGCCCGCGTCCTTGCGTCAGGCGCTGCAGGTTCGGCCGCGGCACCGAGCGGCCGATATAGGAGTTCGGCCGGTCGAGCGCGGTGAGCACGGGCGGTGAGTTGTCGGTGATTTTCATCATTTGCCTCCCGACCGTGCCATTGCTACCGCTTCCACCGCGTCGACGATGGCGTGATAGCCGGTGCAGCGGCAGTAATTGCCGGAGAGGTGCTCGCGGATTTCCTCGCGCGTGGGCACCGACTTCTTTTCCATTGCTTGCTTCAGCAGCGCTTGCGCGGCGACCAGCATGCCCGGGGTGCAGTAGCCGCATTGCAGCGCGTTGCGTTGCTCGAATGCCGCCTGCAGGTCGGCGATCTCGCCCATGTCGCTCAGGCCCTCGATGGTTTCCACCGTGGCGCCGTCGCACTGCGCGGCCAGCATCAGGCAGCCGCGCACGATCTCGCCGTTGACGCGGACGGTGCAGGCGCCGCAGAAGCCGTGCTCGCAGCCGACATGGCTGCCGGTAAGAAAGAGGTCGTCGCGCAGGAAGTCGACCAGGGTTTTGCGCGCGTCGACGCGCTCGGAGACGGCTTCGCCGTTGACCGTGAGGGTGATGTCGAGCGTCGCGTCGGCCATCACCGCGCCTCCATCAATTGCGCGGCCACCCGGCGCAGCAGCACGCCGGCGAGGTGTTTCTTCACCGCCGCGGTTTCCTGCACGTCGTCATGGGGCGCGAGGTCGAGCGCGGCGACCGCCGCCTCGACGTCGCCTTGCGACAGCGCGGCTTCCGCTTTCGCCGCCCGCACGGGCGTGTCGCCGACGCCGAAGAAAGCCAGCCGCACGTCGCTCAAGCTTTGGCCGGATGCGCGCGCGCACGCGGCCAGCCCGACGGTGGCGTAGTCGCCGTGCCGGCGCGCCAGTTCGGCGAAGCCGACGCGCGTGTCCTTGTCTGCGGCAGGCAGCCGGATGGCGGTCAGCATCTCGTCGGGGCTGAGCGCGGTCTCGAACAGGCCCTTGAAGAAATCCGTGGCCTTGATGACGCGCTTGCCCTTGGGGCCTGTCGCCTCGACTTCGCCGTCAAGCGCTAACAGGCAGGCCGGTAATTCCGCCGCCGGGTCGGCGAAGGCGATGGAGCCCGCCAGCGTGCCGCGGTTGCGAATAGCGACGTGGGCGATGTGCGGCATGGCGCGCGCGATCAGCGGCGCGTGCTTGGCGATAAGGTCGGAGCGCTCGGCCTGGGCGTGGCGCACGAGCGCACCGATTTCGACCCAGCCGTCCTTGAGCGCAATCCCGTCCAGCCCACCGATCCCATTGATGTCGATCAGCAGGGACGGCGCCGACAGGCGCATGTTGAGGGTGGCGATCAGGCTCTGGCCGCCGGCGAGCAGCCGGGCGTCCTTGTTGGCGGCAAGCTGCGCCACCGCATCGTCGAGCGAACGCGCCTTATGGTAGGCGAACGGCGCCGGCTTCACGTTTATGTCCCCTCCCGTTTTTTTCCATTGTGGCGGGGAACGGGGAAGGTGGCAATGCGGTCGCGGTGCGTCTGCCTAAACGATCGTTTTCACGATATCGATAGCGCGCCTGAGCAGCGTCATCGAGGCCTCCTCGGTGCGGAAGGCGGCGTGGGAGGTCAGCGTTACGTTCGCCATCTTGGCGAGAGGGTGGTCGGCCTTCAACGGTTCGTCGTGAAAGACGTCGAGTCCCGCATGGCGGACGTGGCCGCTTTGCAGGGCTTCGATCAGCGCCGCCTCGTCGATGAGCGCGCCGCGCGCGGTGTTGATCAGGATGGCGCCAGGCTTCATGCGTGCGATGCGCGCCTTGTCGAGGAAGCCGCGAGTCTCGTCGTTGAGCACCAGGTTGAGCGAGACCACGTCGGAGCGCGCCAAGAGGTCGTCGATGCCGGTGAGCGGGCAGGGGGCGTCATCGCGCGCCGTGCGGTTATAGCCGATCACTTCCATGCCGATGCCGCGGCCGATGCGCGCCACTTCGCGGCCGATGCCGCCGAGCCCGATCACGCCCAGCGTCTTGCCCTGTAGCTGCATGCCCTCCTGCGGCGTCCACACGCCGGCGCGCACCTCGCGATCCATGCGCGCGACGTCGCGGGCGGCGGCAAACATCAAGGCCACGGTGTGCTCGGCGACGGCGGTGTCGCCGTAGCCCCTGATGGTGTGCACGGTGACGCCGCGGGCTTTGAGCGCGTCGACGTCCATATAGCTCGCGGCACCCGTGCCGAGGAACACGATGTGCTTGAGCGCGGGGCACTGCGCCACCAGCTCGGTCGGCATGTAAGAATGGTCGTCGAGCGCGATCGCGTAATCGCCGAGCACGCCCGGCAGGGCGTCGCGCTGGAACGGGGTGCGGTTGAGATCGATCTTGGGATCGTCGGTGCGGATGACCTTGGCCCACACCGGGGCGAGCTGGTCGTTGCAGTCAATGAAGAGGGCTTTCATGCCCGCAGTCTAATGCATGCCGATCCGCCGCAGCAAATTTCGGGGCCCCCAAAGACGTGGATGGCCGGGACAAGCCCGGCCATGACGAGTCTTCAAATGCGCGCTGGCGTCGTGCGCCGCCCTAGAGCTGCACGATGTCGCTGAGGCTGTAGCTGATGCCCGAAGGATTTTCGCCGATGCGCAGGGTCTTGTCGTTGACGAAGCGATAGGGCGGGACCGGCAGGTTGTACGGCGCCGGCACGCCGGCATAGACGCGGCCCGCGAGATCGTACTTCGAACCGTGGCACGGGCAGAAATAGCCACCCAGCCAGTCGGTCATCGGCGTGGTCGGATTGGCGTCGGGCAGGAAGTGCGGAATGCAGCCGAGATGGGTGCAGATGCCGACCAGCACGGCGAATTGCGGCTTCACCGAGCGGTGCCAGTTCTGCGCATAGGGCGGCTGCTGATGCACGGTCGAATCTGGATCGCTCAGCCGCTCGACGTTCTTCTTCTCCTGCAGCACCTTGAGCAGCGCCGGCGTGCGGTTGACGATGAAGATTGGCTTCGAGCGCCAGAACACCTGGATCTGCTGGCCTGGCGCGACCTTGCTGATGTCGACCGAGATCGGCGCGCCGGCCGCGATGGTGGCGCGGTCGGGGTTCATCTGGTCGACAAGCGGGATCAGCGTCGCGGCGGCGCCGACCGCGGCAACGGCGCCGGTGGCGATGTAGAGGAAGTCGCGGCGACTGGGGTTGTGGGTGCTGGCAGCGTCGGTCACAGGGCGGGCCCTTCATGCACGTCGAGAATTAATTGCCCCCTGGTCGCCCCGGTACCTGGCGGCCCCGGAGGACTCGGTCACCCTTAGCATCAAAATAATGCGCGGGGCCAGTCGCGTCATCCCCAGAGCACGAACTTTGTTGGCGGTTTTCCTGCAGTTGCGCCATTTCTCGGGCAATTCCCGCGCGGATACCGCATTTTCGTGCGCGATGTGTGGTGTAGCCGACGCAAGGCTGATCTGCGCGGCGAGAAGTGCCGCCTTGCGCGCATTAAGCTTGGATTAAAAAGCTGTAAGGTCCGGGGCCGTTCCAGCGGCCCCCCACGTTGACGATCCGGTGCGCCCGGAATACATGCTGCCCCCGCGCGCAAGCGTGCGGCGTATCGCCGGCCCGATGTTGACGCTCTGCCGCCCGTGCGCGGTGGGGGCAGAGGTCCAAAGATTTGCGATGAAGCTTGCAGGCTCCAGGGTTCGCGGACGCGACTACCATAGCGCCGTGGTCGGGCAAGGCGTGGCGGGTTTCGCGCCGCGCCGCACGGATTGGCGCATGGCTTGCATCGCATGCATCCGGCGACACGGGGACGCGTTGCCGCGCCCGGCGCCGGCATTTTGCATAACACGGTAATGGCGAAACAATGAATGAAGAAGGCCGCAAAGCGGCATGCGTTATCGGCTGGCCGATCAGCCATTCGCGTTCGCCGCTGATTCACAACTATTGGATCAAGCAGCACAACCTGAACGCCGAGTACCGGCGCGAGGCTGTGCCGCCGGAGAAGTTCGCGGACTTCATCAAGAATCTGCGTGACAATGGTTACGTCGGCGCCAACATCACGGTGCCGCACAAGGAGACCGCACTGACATTGGCGGCGCCCGATGAGCGCGCCAAGGCGGTCGGCGCTGCCAACACGCTGTACTACACCGACGGCACGCTGCGCTCGACCAACACCGATGTCGAAGGCTTTCTCGCCAATCTCGACGCGTCCGCGGTCGGCTGGGACCGCGGGCTTGAAAGCGCCGTGGTGCTCGGGGCCGGCGGCGCCGCGCGCGCGGTGATCTTCGCGCTGCTCACGCGCGATGTGCAGCGCATCTATGTCATCAACCGCACGCCGGAGCGCGCCGAGGCGTTGAAGAAGCAGTTCGGCGCCAAAATTTATCCGGCCGGTTGGGACGAGACCACCGGTCTGCTCGGGGGCGCTGGGCTCCTGGTCAACACCACGCCGCTCGGTATGACCGGGCAACCACCGATCGAGATCAACCTGCGCTGTCCGGCCTCGCTGGTGGTGGCGGAGCTGGTCTACGATCCGCTGGTCACGCCGCTGATGATGGCCGCGCGCGAGAAGGGCCTGCGAAACGTCGATGGCCTCGGCATGCTGCTGCACCAGGCGGTGCGCGGCTTCGAGCTGTGGTTCGGCGTCAAGCCTGAGGTGACGCCGGAGTTGCGCGCGCTGGTCGAGGCCGACCTGAAGAAGCCCGAGGAAACGCCGCCGCCGGCCCCCGCGCCGACGGCCGAGCAGCTCGCGCTCGAAAAGGCGCTCAAGCGCAAGAAGAAAAAAGAGAAAGAGAAGCAGGAGAAATAGGACCGGGCCCGGCGCGGTCGCGCCTTTCGAAGCCTTGTTCCGTCATTCCGGGGCGCCGTTCGCGGCCTGACGGCCGCGTCCCGCAATAACAGCGATTATTTAGCGCGCGTCCTCGAATGTCCGGATATCGATCTCCGACTTCAGCGTCCGGTGCACCGGGCACTTGTCGGCGATTTCGATCAGCCGCTTGCGCTGGTCGGCGGAGAGGTCGCCCTCGAGCGTGATCTTGCGGTCGATGCGGTCGATGGTGCCGTTCCGGGTCTCGCATTCGGCACAGTCCTCGGCGTGGATCTTGTCGTGCGTTAGTCGCACGGTGACGCGCGCGAGCGGCAGGTCCTTGCGTTCGGCATAGAGCCTGAGCGTCATCGACGTGCAGGCGCCCAAACCCGCCAGCAGCAGATCGTAGGGGCCGGGCCCGGTGTCCTGCCCGCCCACGCGCACCGGCTCGTCGGCGAGAAACCGATGCGGCCCGCTCATGATCTCCTGCTGATAGAGGCCGGCGCCGGTCTCGCGCACCACCACGACGCCGAGGTCGCTTTCCGCCTTGGCGACGCTTTCCGGCTGGTCGAGATAGCGGTCCGACCACGCCGCGATCAGGTCCGCCACATAGGCGGCATCGGTCTTGCGGCTGAGCAGGTGATCGGCGTCGTCGAGCGAGACGAAGCTCTTCGGGTGCTTGGCGGCAAGGAAGATCTGTGAGGCGTTGTCGATACCGACCAACTCGTCGACCGGCGAATGGAAGATGAGCAGCGCCTTGCGCAGGTTGCCGATGCGCTCCTTCAGGCTCTGGGCGGCGACGTCGTCGAGGAATTCGCGTTTGATGCGGAACGGCCGGCCGGCGAGCCGCACTTCGAGCTCGCCCTCGGCGCGGATTCTGTCGACGTGTTCGCGAAACAGACCGGTGACGTGCTCCGGATCGAAGGGCGCGGCGATGGTCACCACCGCGCGTGCTTCCTCGATGCGGTGGGCGGCGGCCAGCACCGCGGCGCCGCCGAGGCTGTGGCCGATCAGGATGGCGGGCGGGCCGTATAGCTTGCGCAGGTGGTCGGCGGCCGCCACCAGGTCGTCGATGTTGGACGAAAAATGCGTGTTGGCGAACTCGCCCTCGCTGGCGCCGAGCCCGGTGAAATCGAAACGCAGGGTCGCGATGCCGTGCATCGACAGCCGCTCGGCGATGCGCTTCGCTGCCAGGATGTCTTTGCCGCAGGTGAAGCAGTGCGCGAACAGCGCGAACGCGGTCGGCTCGCCGAGCGGCAGGTCGAGCTGGGCGGCGAGTTTTTCGCCCTTGGCGTTGGGGAAGTCGAAGCGCTCGGTGCGCATGGGCGTCGTTCCTTTTCTCGGCCTTGCCGTTCTTCCCCTCTGCCGCAAGGGGAGAGGGTCGCTGCGACATGCGTCCGCGTGTCGTCTTAATCCGCCTCCGACATATGCTTCTTGCGGATGCGGCGCACCACGAACCATATGCCGAAGACCGCGACCGGCACGAACAGCGCCTTCGCCAGCGTGATGTCGACCGCGACGCCGCGGTCGCGCACGCCCTCGATGAGATAGCCGAACAGCGCCACCACGTAGTAGCTGATGGCCGCGACCGAAAGCCCTTCGACCGTGGTCTGCAGGCGCAGTTGCAGCCGCGTGCGTGCGTTCATGGATTGCAGCAGGCTGCGGTTCTGTTGCTCGAGCTCGACGTCGACGCGTGTGCGCAGCAGGTTGGCGGCGCGCGAGAGCTTTTCCGACAACGTCGCCTGGCGCTCCTCGGTCGCCTGGCAGGTGCGCATCGCCGGCTGCATGCGCCGGGCCAGGAACGACGACCAGGTGGAAAAATTGTCGACCTTGCGGTCGCCCATGGTCGCGAGCCGCATGTGCACGATCTCGTTATAGGCGCGGCTGGCGCCGAAGCGGAACAGGCTCGCCGCCGCCCCCGCTTCCAGCTCAGCTGCAAGCGCGGTCAGTTCATCGAGCAGGCGGTGGTTGTCGACGAGCTTCTCCGCCCGCGTCATTTCCTCGGTGACTTCGGCGAGCCGCTGCTCGATGCGGTTGATGGCAGGCTGCAGCCGCTGCGCTTCCGGCAGCCCGAGCAGCGCGAGCGTGCGGTAGGTCTCGAGCTCGATGATGCGCTGGACCAGCGCCCCGGCGCGCGGGGCCCCGAGCCCGCGGTCGATCATCAGGATGCGCACGAAGCCGCTGGCGTCGAGCTGGAAGTCGGTGGCGAAGAGCGCGTCGCCTTCGTTGTTCTCGGCCACGGCGACGCTGGCCCGATCGAACACCCGCTCGATGGCGATTTTGTTCTCGCGGTCGGCAATGGCGTGCAGGTCGAGCGCCACCAGGACGGGGCCCGGCTGCGGCAGGCCGGCGAGCGGTGCCGCCAAGGCCGCCGCCGCCGGCTGGAACGGCGTCTGGCCGTCGGCCGGCAGCTCCCAGGTATAGGTGGTGAATTCGGAATGCTGCTCCCAGCGCAGGATAGCGCCGCTCAAGGTCAGCCGGTGGTGCTTGGCGCCAGCTTTAAGGGGCTCGAGCCCGCGCTGCTCGCAGAACCGCCCGAGCGCCGCGCGGTCGGCCTGCGCCGCGTCCGGGCCGGTATGGAAGGCGAAATGCAGGAGCCGGCAGGGCGTTTCGACCGCAGTGAAGGGCCGCGCGTGCACCTCGCTCAGGACCGCCGCGCGCAGGGGATGCGCTTCCAGGCGCGCCCCGCCCTTGATGGTCACATCTGCGGTCATTGCTTTCCGGGTGGCACGGGCCGCGGGCTTTGGCAAGCGGGCAGAATGGCGCAAAAGTTGCTTCGTCCGGGCCGTTGGAGCGAACAGGGAGATAGGCCCATGACCCGCGGTGACCTCACGGAAAAGCTGCTCGACATCAAGCGCGAGAACGGCTGGACCTGGAAATACATCTGCGACCAGATCGGCGGCATGTCGCCGCTTTTGATCACCGGCGCCATCCTCGGCCAAATGAAGCTGACCAAGCCTCAATGCGCCAAGGCGGCGGAGCTCTTCGGCCTGTCGAAGAGCGAGCAGGTGCTGCTCAACGAAGTGCCCATGCGCGGCACCGGCACGCCAATGCCGCCGACCGATCCGCTCATCTACCGCTTTTATGAGTTGATCATGGTCAACGGCCCCGCACTGAAGGCGCTGATCGAAGAGGAGTTCGGTGACGGCATCATGTCGGCGATCGATTTCGACATGGACATCGCCCGCAAGGCCGATCCCAAGGGCGACCGCGTCAGCCTCAGCATGACCGGCAAATTCCTGCCCTATAAATATTATGGCGCGACCGGCAACGCCCTGGCGCTGGGGCTGAAGGAGGATTGAGCGCGCCTGATCCGCCGTGCCCAGGACACGCCCGGGCTTCTGCGGCGGATCGGCTTCGCTTTCGCGGTCCCGTTCGCGGACCGTGTTCGTTCTAGTCCACGATCAAATGGCGGCCGATCTCGGCGATGCTGTTGGTGCCGGTGAGCGCCATCGAAATATCGAGTTCCTTTTTGAGGATGTCGATCGCCTTGGCGACGCCCGGTCCGCCGAGCGCGCCGAGGCCGTGCACGTAAGCGCGGCCGATCAAGCAGGCGCGGGCGCCCAGCGCCAGCGCGCGCAGAATGTCGGCGCCGGTGCGGATACCGCCGTCGAACAGCACCTCGATGTCATTGCCGACGGCGTCGGCGATGCGCGGCAGCATCGAGATCGAGGACGGCGCGCCGTCGAGCTGGCGGCCGCCGTGGTTCGACACCACGATGGCGTCGGCGCCGAGCTTGACTGCGGTGCGGGCGTCGTCGGGGTCGAGGATACCCTTGATGACCACCTTGCCCGGCCAGATGCTCTTCAGCCACTCGACGTCCTTCCAGTTCAGTGCTGGGTCGAACTGCTGGTTGGTCCATTGCGCGAGCTGCTTGATCTTCTCCATGCCCTTCACGTGGCCGGCAAGGTTGCCGAAATTCCAGCTCTTGGCGTTGAGGATGCTCCAAATCCAGCGCGGCTTGGTGCCGATATCGATGATGTTTTTGATGCGCAGCTCCGGCGGCACGGTCATGCCGTTCTTGATGTCGCGGTGGCGCTGCCCGAGCAGTTGCAGGTCGACGGTCAGCACCAGCGTGTCGCATTTGGCGGCCCGCGCGCGTGCCAGGATGTCCTTGGAGAACTCGCGGTCGCGGATGACGTAGAGCTGGAACCAGAACGGTTTGCCGGTCGCTTCCGCCACCTGCTCGATCGAGCAGATCGACATGGTCGAGAGAATGTAGGGGATGCCGGCGGCATTGGCGGCCTCGGCCGCCAGGATCTCGCCGTTGCCGTGTTGCATGCCGGTGAGCCCCACCGGCGCCAGCGCGAACGGCAGGGCCGACTTCTGCCCGACGATGGTGGTGGAAAGGTCACGCTTGGAGACGTCGACCAGCACGCGCTGGCGGAGCCTCAGGGCTTCCAGATCGCGCCGGTTGGCGCGCAGCGTTTCCTCCTCATAGGAACCGCTGTCGGCGTAGTCGAAAAAGGCACGTGGAACCCGGCGGCGGTGCAGCGCACGCAGGTCGGCGATGTTGGTAACGATGTTCATGGGGATAACCCGGCCAGGCTGAAAACGATGCCTAATTCGCCTAGCACAGGGATGGCGGTGGGGAAACGGCCCCGCTTTCCTGCTACGGATCGGTCCGGGGGCGGGCAGGAGGCGGTTTTGGTGGGCGCCGGGTTAACCTGCCGCGGTAATGTTTATTCACAATTTTTGAAGCAAATACACCGGCTTGCCCTATTATACGGGGCTGGCGGCGGAACAGCCGTCCGCCGCTCCGGCCGGGGCGCGCGGCAATAAACGGGGCTCAGGGGTGTTCGGGGTCCGCCAACAAGACCGCCAACAAGACTCCTGGCACACAAGGGCCGACGGTTAAGGGCGTTCGAGGGGCTGCTTCATGGTTCGTCACTATTTCGGCACCGACGGCATTCGGGGGCTCGCCAACCGGGTGATCACGCCGGAGCTGGCGCTCAAGGTCGGGCAGGCGGCGGGCCTCGTGTTCCGCAACGGCGAGCACCGCCATCGCGTGCTGATCGGCAAGGACACGCGGCTGTCCGGCTACATGATCGAGAATGCGCTGGTGGCCGGCTTCACCTCGGTCGGCATGGACGTGCTGCTCACCGGCCCGATCCCGACGCCGGCGATCGGCATGCTGGCGCGCTCCATGCGCGCCGACCTCGGCGTCATGATCTCGGCCTCGCACAATCCGTTCGACGACAACGGCATCAAGCTGTTCGGGCCCGACGGCTTCAAGCTCTCCGACCAGGTCGAGGTCGAGATCGAGAAGCTGCTCGATTCCGATCTCTCCAAGCAGCTCGCAGGCGCGCGCGATCTCGGCCGCGCCCGCCGCATCGACGGCGTGCAGGACCGCTACATCGAATTCGCCAAGCTCACTTTGTCCAAGACGATCAGCCTGGAGGATCTGCGCGTCGTGATCGACTGCGCCAACGGCGCCGCCTACAAGGTCGCGCCCGCCGCGCTGTGGGAGATGGGCGCGGACGTCATTTCCATCGGCGTCGAGCCCGACGGCTTCAACATCAACAAGGACTGCGGCTCCACCAATCTCACCGCGGTCTGCAATAAGGTGCGCGAGGTGCGCGCGGACATCGGCATCGCGCTCGACGGCGACGCCGACCGCGTGCTGATCGTGGACGAGCGCGGCCACGTGGTCGACGGCGACCAACTCATCGCCGTGATCGCCGAAAGCTTCCAGGAAGATGGCCGGCTGCAGAATCCCGGCGTCGTCTCAACCGTGATGGCCAATCTCGGCCTCGAGCGTCATCTCGCCGGGCTCGGCCTCGAACTGCTGCGCACGCCGGTGGGCGACCGCTATGTGCTCGAACGCATGCGCGCGGGCGGCTACAATATCGGCGGCGAGCCCTCGGGCCACATCATCCTGTCGGACTACACCACCACCGGTGACGGCTTCATCGCCGCGCTGCAGGTATTGTCGGTGGTCAAGCGCCGCGACAAGCGCGTGTCGGAAATCTGCCACCGCTTCGAGGCGCTGCCGCAGGTGATGAAGAACGTGCGCTACAAGAACGGCAAGCCATTGCAGAACGCGGCCGTAATGTCGGCGATCGCCAGCGCCGAAAAGAAGCTCGGCCAGGGCGGCCGGCTGATCGTGCGCCCCTCGGGCACCGAACCGGTGATCCGCGTCATGGGCGAGGGCGACGACAAGATCCTGGTCGAGGCCGCGGTCGACGACGTGGTCGACGCGCTGACCGAAGTCGCCGCCTGAAGCGGCGGCGCCGTTTCGCAGCATGCGCAACGGGCTGCATGTTGGTGGTGCGAGCCGGTATCCCGCTCCTTACCCAATCCTTAAAGTAACCGGAATCTTAACGGCAGCGCCGCGCGCCGCGCTGCTTCTCGCGCGGCGATTGATTAACGCGCGTGGTTAAAAAACAAGGTTAAGTGCCAGTTAAGGAATTGGTGCCATCGTCCCATCCAAACCGCCGTGCGCGTCATCGGCGGGACTGGAAAGGACGATTACATGCTTGGTCCGCGTTGCAAACTTTCCTTCATTGCTGCGCTCGGTGTGATGCTGGCAGGTGCCGCGCAGGCGGCCGATTATTCGCAGCCTTATCAACCGCCGCCGCCGCAACCGATCATCGTGCAGCAGGCGCCGCAGGAGGAACTGGGCAACAACTGGTATCTGCGCGGGCAGGTCGGCGTCGGCATGGTTTCATCCGACCGGATGCAGTACGTGCCCAATGCGTCGAATACCGCCAACAACTTCAGCATCGAGGATTCGTCCCTCTCGGACACGTATATCATCGGCGCCGGCATCGGCTATTATTGGAACAACTGGCTGCGCTTCGACGTCACCGGTGAATACCGCTCCAAGGCGCACCTCAATGCGTTCGGCTCCTACACGACGGGCTGCACGAGCGGCAGCGGGACTTGCGTCGATACCTATACCGGCGCGCTGAAATCCTGGGTGTTCCTGGCCAACGCCTTTGTCGATCTCGGCACCTGGCAGTGCTTCACGCCCTTCGTCGGCGCGGGTATCGGCGGCGCCTACAACGAATTCGTCGACTTCAGCGACATCAACGTCAGCACCGGCGACGGCCGCGGCATCGGACAGGACACGGGCAATTGGAGTCTCGCCTGGGCGCTCTATGCAGGCGTGTCCTACAACATCAGCGACAACTTGAAGCTCGATCTCACGTACCGTTACCTCAGCTACGGCTCGACGACGGCTGCTATCGACTGCGTCGGCGGCTGTAACGCGGACTCTTACAAGATCGACAATCTGCATTCGAACGACGTCATGTTCGGCCTGCGCTGGACCTGCTGCGACGTGGCGCCGCCACCGCCGCGCTACGTCTATCGTCCGCCGCCGCCGGCCTATGTGCCGCCGCAGCCGCCGATCAGCAGCCGCGGTTAACGCTGCGCGGGCAGAACGTGAAGATTGACGGTTAACGATTGCTTACGCCGCCCGAGACGACGAGGCGTAAGCGGCATCCGACGGAGGCTATGAGCTTGTCGGCGGTTTCGGCGAACGGGGCATCGGCGATGGCGGGCCGGGGAACGGGGTGGTCGTCGGCAGGCTCGACGCGGTCTGCCGCGAACCGGGCGGGGCGCAGGTCGCGCGCGCCACCGTCGTCGGTCGGCCGGCACCCGAAAATTCTGAGAGTCCTGAAAATCCTGCCGCGCACCCGATGCGGCTTCGTATGCGTTGGAGTTCCGAAAATGCAGTCCTTGCGAAGTGAATGCGACCGCGGCGCGCGCCGCGCCGGGCGTCATGAGTCGATCCGTCTGCGCCGGCTGGTGGCTTGCGTGCCGCTCGGCCTCATGCTGATGGGCGGTGCGGCAGTGCCGGCGCGGGCCGCCGACTGGCTCGGCGACCTGCCGCTGCGCGGCAGCCTCAACGCCGGCCCCATGACCTGGGACGGGTTCTATGCCGGCGCCGCCTACGGCTACGGCAACCCGAACGTCGACTTCGGCAACAGCGCGCACGACATGATCCAGTACATGTTGCGCAACACGGCCCTGGAAAACGAACAGCACCCGGAGGATTGGACGGCGCTCGGATCCGAGAACGGCCAGTGGTCGTCATATGGCGGTTTCGTCGGCTTCAACACGCGGTGGGACGGCGGTCTCATCCTCGGTGGCGAAGTGGGATACAACTACGTCTCCGGCGACAGCGTCTCGGCGTCCGACGCCATGGCGCGCAAGGTGACGCTGACGACGGGAACGGACACGGTCACCATTTACGCCAGCTCGTCGATGCAACTGAAGGACTATGCGACGGTGCGCGGCCGCATCGCCTACGACATGGGCCGGTTTCTACCCTACGCCTTCATTGGCGTTGCCGTCGGCCGCTTCAACTACATGACGAACGTGACGCTGATCGTAACCGGCACTGACCAAGGAAATACCTCCGACAGTGACGGCAAAGACAATGCCATCTCCGCCGGTGTCGATACCGGTCTCGGCGCCGACATCGCGCTCACCTCCAATTTGTTCGTGCGCGGCGAATGGGAGTACATGGCTTTCGCGCCGCTTTCCGGCATCCGCTACACGGCCAACGTGTTTCGCGGCGGCGTCGGCTTCAAGTTCTAGCGCCGGTTCGATCGCTGCCGGCTTCGCGGCGCTCCGGACCCGCATTCCATCAAAAGCTTAGATACTTTCATCGTTTCCATGAAACGGTGATGGTATCCGGCATCTTTCCTCGACCGCCCGTTCCGCTTTTTTATGCCGGCGCCAGTTGACCGCGCCTCCGGCTTCGCATATCTCCGCCCGTGGGACACCCCTCCCCAACGAGGGGCGCCTATCTGAAAGGGTAGAGACAACATGACCGATACGAAGCCCGGCGTGCGGCCGGTCGTTCCGCACTTTTCGTCCGGCCCCTGCGCCAAGCGCCCCGGCTGGAATCTGCAAGCCCTCACCGACGCAGCTTTAGGACGCTCGCACCGCGCCAAGATCGGCAAGGCGAAGCTCAAGCGCGCCATCGACCTCACCCGCGAAGTTCTGGAAGTGCCGGCAGATTACCGCATCGGCATCGTGCCGGCCTCGGACACCGGCGCCGTCGAAATGGCGATGTGGTCGCTTCTGGGCGCTAAGCCCGTCACCATGCTGACCTGGGAATCGTTCGGCGAAGGCTGGGTCACCGACGTCGAAAAGCAGTTGAAGTTGAAGGACGTCACCGTCCTCAAGGCGCCGTACGGCGAACTGCCCGATCTCACCAAGGTCGATTTCAATTCAGACGTGGTGTTCACCTGGAACGGCACCACCTCCGGCGTGCGCGTGCCGGATGGCGACTGGATCGCCGTCGACCGCAAAGGCCTCACCATCTGCGACGCCACCTCTGCGGCCTTCGCGCAGAAACTCGACTGGGCCAAGCTCGATGTCGTCACTTTCTCCTGGCAGAAGGCGCTCGGCGGCGAGGCGGCACACGGCATGCTCATCCTCAGCCCGCGCGCGGTCGAGCGGCTCGAGACCTACAAGCCGGCCTGGCCGTTGCCCAAGATCTTCCGCCTCACCAAGGGCGGCAAAATCAACGAAGGCATCTTCGTCGGCGAGACCATCAACACGCCGTCTATGCTGTGCGTGGAGGACTACCTCGACGCGCTCGACTGGGCGAAGTCGGTTGGCGGTCTCAAGGCTACCGTGGCGCGCTCCAACGCCAACGCCAAGGCGCTCGCCGACTGGGTCGCGCGCACGGCGTGGGTCGACCATCTCGCGGTCGAGCCCAAGAGCCGCTCCAACACTTCGGTCTGCCTGAAGGTGGTCGATCCGGCGGTGACCGGGCTCGGCGCTGACGCGCAGGCCGCTTTCGCCAAGAACATCGCGTCCATCCTCGACAAGGAAGGCGTCGCCTACGACATCGCGTACTACCGCGACGCGCCTCCGGGCCTGCGCATCTGGTGCGGCGCCACGGTGGAGACCAGCGACGTCGAGGCGCTCACCGCCTGGCTCGACTGGGCCTTCGCGCAAGCCAAAGCCGCACTGCCCAAGGCCGCGTAAGCGGACGAGGCCAGGCCATGTTCGCCAACCCCATCACCGAGCGCATGGCGGCGTTCGTGCGCGGCATCGGCATCGATGTCCGCGCCGAAGCGCTGCCTGACGGCACCTTCCTGCCGGGCCTCGACATCCGCCGCAGCGCAATCGTGGTGGATGAGGACAAGCTCGCCTTTCCCGGCGATCTCCTGCACGAGGCCGGCCACGTCGCCGTGGCGCCGCCCGAGCAGCGCGATGCGGCGAGCCTCACGCCGAGCGACGGCGACGAGATGGCGACGCTTGCCTGGTCCTACGCGGCGGCCTGTCACCTCGGTCTGGAGCCGGCGGTGGTCTTCCACCCTGAGGGCTACAAGGGCGGCAGCCAGTCGCTGATCGAGGCCTACACCGGCGGCGCCACCCCGGGCGCGCCGCTGCTGCAATGGTACGGCATGACCGCCGACCCCAAGAACGCCGCCGCGCGCGGCGTCCAACCCTATCCCCACATGCTGCGCTGGGTCCGCTGAACGGCCGCGCGCACTGCTGACACCGAAGGATAAAGCACCATGGCTCCCCGCGTACTCATCTCCGACGCCCTGTCGCCCGCCGCCGTACAGATCTTCAAGGACCGCGGCATCGAAGTCGACTTCCAACCCAAGCTCGGCAAGGACAAGGACAAGCTCGCCGAGATCATCGGCGACTTCGACGGCCTCGCCATCCGCTCGGCCACCAAGGTGACGCCGAAGATCCTGGAGAAGGCCAAGAACCTGAAGGTGATCGGCCGCGCCGGCATTGGCGTCGACAACGTCGACATCCCGGCCGCGACCGCCAAGGGCGTGATCGTGATGAACACGCCGTTCGGCAACTCCATCACCACCGCCGAGCACGCCATCACCATGATGCTGGCGCTCGCGCGTCAGATCCCCGAGGCCGACGCCTCCACCCGCGCCGGCAAGTGGGAGAAGAACCGCTTCATGGGCGTGGAAATCTTCGGCAAGACGCTCGGCGTCATCGGCTGCGGCAACATCGGCTCGATCGTCGCCGACCGCGGCATCGGCCTGCGCATGAAGGTGATCGCCTTCGATCCGTTCCTGTCGCATGAGCGCGCCAAGGACCTCGGCGTCGAAAAGGTCGAGCTCGACGAGCTCCTGAAGCGGGCGGACTTCATCACGTTGCACACGCCGCTCACCGACAAGACCCGCAACCTCATCGACGCCGGGGCCATCGCCAAGATGAAGCCGGACGTGCGCGTCATCAACTGCGCGCGCGGCGGCCTCGTCGACGAGGTTGCCATGGCCGAGGCACTGACCTCGGGGCACGTCGCCGGCGCCGCCTTCGACGTCTTTGTCGAAGAGCCGGCGACCGACAACCCGCTGTTCAAGCTGCCCAACGTCGTGTGCACGCCGCATCTCGGCGCCTCCACCTCGGAAGCGCAGGAGAACGTCGCCTTGCAGGTCGCCGAGCAGATGTCGGAATACCTGCTGCGCGGCGCCATCACCAACGCCATCAACTTCCCGTCGATCAGCGCGGAAGAGGCGCCCAAGCTGCGGCCCTTCGTCGACCTCGCTGAGAAGCTAGGCTCCTTCGCCGGCCAGCTCACCGAGAACCCGATCGAGACCCTGAAGATCACCTACGAGGGCGAGGTGGCGCAGATGAACACGCGCGCGCTGACCTCGGCGGTGCTCGCCGGCCTGCTGCGGCCGATGCTGGGCGACGTCAATGTGGTGTCGGCGCCGGTGATCGCGCGCGAACGCGGCATCGCGGTCGAGGAAATCACCCGCGACGCCGAGAGCGACTACGAGAGCCTGATCACGGTGGCGGTGACCACCGAAAAGCAGACCCGTTCGGTCTCGGGCACCGTGTTCGCCGACGGCCGCCCGCGCATCGTCAACATCAAGGGCATCCGCATGGACGCGGAGTTCGGCCCCTCGATGATCTACATCACCAACTACGACAAGCCGGGTTTCATCGGGAAGTTCTCCTCGACGTTGGGCGAGGCCGACATCAACATCGCCACCTTCCACGTCGGCCGCGAAGCACCAGGCGGCAACGCGGTGGCGCTGATCGAGATCGACGGCGAGTTGCCCGAGAAGGTGCTCAACGCCGTGCGCGCGCTGCCGCAGGTGCAGCAGGCCAAGGCTCTGCACTTCTAAAGAAGCCTCTGCACTTCTAAAGGCCGCCGCCCGCACTTTATCGGGATCGTCAAAAAGAGAGAGCCCTTCTCCGCATCGGCGGGGAAGGGCTCTTTTTTCGCCTGGCCGGCGTGTTTTGCTGCCGCCTTAAGCCTTGGGCGCGTCGAGTGCCGCCAGCACACGTGGCGGCGACATCGGCAGCTCGGTCAACCGCCGGTCGATAGCGCGTTCGATTGCGTTGGCGATCGCCGCCATCGGCGGGCAGATGTTGACCTCGGCGACCCCCTTGGCCCCGTAGGGATGGCTCGGGTTCGGCACCTCGACCATAACCGGCTCGATCATCGGCAGGTCGCTCGCCACCGGGATCCGGTAGTCGAGGAAGCCCGCGTTCTCCAGGCGCCCCTTGGAGTCGTAAATGTACTCCTCATTGAGCGCCCAGCCGATGCCCTGCGTGACGCCGCCCTGGATCTGCCCTTCGACATAGCTGGGGTGGATGGCGCGGCCGACGTCCTGCGCGGCGACGAAGCGCAGGATCTTCACCTTGCCGGTCTCGGGATCGACCTCGACGTCGCAGAACTGGGTGGCGTAGCCGGGCGCCACGCTGCCGGGATTGACGCCCGCCGACGACACGATCGGCCCGCCGGTGGTCGCGCGCTTGGCCGCGATCTCCTTGATCGACAGCGGCTCGAACTCGCCGACATTGCTGCTCGCCGGCTTGGCGTAGCCGTTCTCCCAGACCACGCCGTCGGCATCGACCTTCCACATCTTGGCCGCGCGCTCGCACAGCTCCTTGATGATCTTCTGGGTCGCCTCGATCACGGCGATGCCGGTGGCGAAGGTGACGCGCGAGCCGCCGGTCACGTGCGCGTAGCCCACCGACGCGGTGTCGGCGACGATGGCGCGCACCTGGCTGTAGTCGACGCCCAACGTCTCCGCCGCCATGATCGCCATCGAGGCGCGCGAGCCGCCGATGTCGGGGCTTCCGGTCGCGACCACCACCGTGCCGTCGGTGTTGACGTGCATGTTGGCCGCGGACTCGCCGCCGCCGTTGAACCAGTAGCCGGAGGCGCAGCCGCGTCCCTGGTTCTTGCCGAGCGGCGCCTTGTAGCCGGGATGGTCCATCAAAGCCTTGATGGTGTCGGCATAGCCGTCGTGGCCGAGCTCGGCCCCCGACAGCATCTTGGTGCCCTTCTTGGCCGCGTTCTTCAGCCGCAAGGCCAGCGGGTCCATGCCGATCTTCTGCGCCAGCACGTCGAGCACGCTTTCCACGGCGAAGGCGCCGATGGGCGAGCCGGGCGCGCGATAGGCCGCGACCTTCGGGCGGTTCGATACCACGTCGTAGGCGGTCGAGCGCACATTGGCGAGATCGTAGGGCGCGAAGGCGCACAGCGCGGTGCCGATGAACGGCGAGCCCGGGAAGGCGCCGGCCTGGATCTTGAAGATGCCGTCGGCGGCGACGATGGTGCCGTCGCGCTTGACGCCGATCTTCACCGTCATGGACGAGCCGGAGGTCGGGCCGGTGGCCTTGAACACATCCTCGCGGCTCATCATGATCTTCACCGGATGGCCGGACTTGCGCGACAGCAGCACGGCGACCGGTTCGACATAGATCACGGTCTTGCCGCCGAAGGCGCCGCCGATCTCCGCCGGGTAGACGCGCAGGTCGCCGAGCTTCATGCCCAAGAGCTTGGCCGTATAGGCCTGCACGACGAAGTGTCCCTGGCTCGAGGTCCACAGCTCGCTCTGGCCATCTGCGTCGGCGCGCGCCACGCAGGCCTGCGGCTCGATGTAACCCTGGTGCACCGGCGCCGTCTTGAACGACATCTCGACGATCTCGTCGGCCTGTTTGAAGCCCGCGTCGACGTCGCCGAGCGAGAACACGCGGCGCTTGGCAATGTTGGACGGTTTGGTCGGCGTCGGCTCGATACCGCGCGGGATCATGTCCTCGAACAGCAGCGGCGCGTCGGGCTGCATCGCCTCGTCGACGTCGATCACGTGCGGCAGCACCTCGTAGTCGACCTTGATCAGGTCGAGCGCGGCGTCGGCGATGGACTTGCTCGCCGCCGCCACCGCGGCGATGGCGTGACCCTCGTAGAGCGCCTTCTCGCGCGCCAGGATGTTGCGCGTCATGTGCCAGAAGTTCAGTTGCACCCGCTCCGGTCCGGCATAATCGAACGGCTGCTCGGGCAGATCCTTGCCCGTGATGACCGCCTTCACGCCGGGCAGCGCTTCGGCCTTCGAGGTGTCGATCGAGCGGATGCGCGCGTGCGCGTGCGGCGAGCGCAGGATGCGGCCGACCAGCATGCCCGGCATGTTGAAGTCCGCGCCGTACTGGGCGACGCCCGTGACCTTCGGCACGCCGTCCGGACGCACCGGCCGCGTACCTACCCATTTGAAGGTCGTTTCCTTGTCGCGATCGAGTGTGTCGCTCACGGCTACCTCGTTTCGTCGTCGTGTGGTGTTTGCCCGGCGGGGAGGGTTGCGCGGGCGGCGCGCAAATGCAAGTCATCGTGCAAAAGCATTGCGACACCATACCCTAACGTCGCACAATTGTCCTGACGCTGGACC
Source organism: uncultured Pseudomonadota bacterium (assembly GCA_963773225.1). Lineage (GTDB taxonomy): Bacteria > Pseudomonadota > Alphaproteobacteria > Rhizobiales > Xanthobacteraceae > Pseudolabrys. Next base: position 91,649 of record CAVZAO010000012.1, on the reverse strand, counting down.
GCCGGCCGGCGCGGGACTAGCGTACCGTCGGGTCATTCGGGAGACGCCACAGCATGCTCAGCTATTCAGCGCCATCGACAGTCGAGGAGGCGGTCGGCATTCTCGCCGGCACTTCCGGCATGGCGAAAGTTTTATCCGGTGGGACCGATCTGCTGGTTCAGATGCGGTCGGGCCGCGTCAAACCGGACGTGATCGTCGACATCAAGAAAATCGCCGGCATTTCCGGCATTCGCGAGCAGGCCGGTGGTTTCGTGATTGGCGCCGCCACGTCGGGCGCCGAGCTCGGTGAAAACGAAGCCTTGTGCCAAGCGTGGCCCGGCGTTGTTGAGGGCGCCAACTTGATCGGCTCGACGCAGGTGCAGGGGCGGGCGACGCTGGCGGGCAATTTGTGCAATGCATCACCGGCGGCCGACAGCGTGCCGGGCTTGATCGCCGCGCGCGCGACCTGCGTGATTGTCGGGCCGAACGGCAAGCGCGAGGTGCCGGTCGAAGGCATCGCCACCGCGCCGGGACGCACCTCCCTGAAGCCTGGCGAGTTCATCCTCGAATTCCACCTGCCCAAGCGTCCGCCGCATGCGGCCGACGCTTATCTGCGCTTCATTCCGCGCACCGAGATGGACATCGCCGTGGTCGGCGCGGCGGTCAACGTCTCGCTCGATGCGAGCGGCGTCTGCACCGACGCGCGCGTCGTGCTGGGCGCGGTGGCGCCGACGGCCGTCGTGGTCGACGCGGCCGCCAAGGCGCTGATCGGGCACAAGCTCGACGACGCGACGCTTGATGAGCTCGACAAGGCGGCGCGCGCCGCCTGCAAGCCGATCGACGACAAGCGCGGCACCATCGCCTACCGGACCAAGGTCGCCGGCGTCATGACGCGCCGCGCGGCAGCAATCGCCTTCGAGCGCGCGGGAGCCCGTTAATGAGCAAGAACCACGTATCGACCATCATCAACGGCGAGCCCACCGAGTTCCTGTGCGAGCCGCAGCTCACGCTGCTCGACGTGCTGCGCGACGAATTGGAACTGACCGGCAGCAAGGAAGGCTGCGCCTCGGGCGACTGCGGCGCCTGCAGCGTCGTCGTCGACGGCCGCCTGGTCTGCTCCTGCCTGATGCTCGCGGTTGAGGCCGAGGGCAAGAAGATCGAGACCATCGAGGGCATGGCGAAGGGCGATCAGCTGCATCCGCTGCAGCAGAAGTTCCTCGAATACGCCGCGCTGCAGTGCGGCTTCTGCACCCCCGGTGTGCTGGTCGCGGCCAAGGCGCTGCTCGACCGCAATCCGAACCCGACGGAAGAAGAGACGCGCTACTGGCTCGCCGGCAATCTCTGCCGCTGCACCGGTTACGATAAGATCATCCGCGCGGTGATGGATACGGCGGCGGACATGCGCGGCGAGCGCGCGGCGGCCGTCTGAACGCGCCGGCGTTACAGTCAAGATCATTAAGGAACGGGCGGGGCTTTGGTGTCCCGCCCGTTTGCATTTTTATTTCCAGAACTGCTTGGTCGCGATGTCGGCGCCTTCGCGCATGGCCTTGAACTTGGCGTAGACCACGTCCGGATCGACCGCCGCCTGGCCCACCCAGGTGCCGAAGCCGCAGTCGGAGCCGGCGACGACGTTCTCGCGCCCGACCAGCTTGGCGTAGTGGGAGATGCGCTGCGCGATCAGCTCCGGATGCTCGATGAAGTTCGACTTCGATTCGATCACGCCCGGGATCAGCACCTTGCCCTCCGGCAGCTTCACCGTCTCGAACACCGTCCATTCGTGGGCGTGGCGCGGATTCGCCGCTTCGAACGAGATGGCGCAGGGCTTGGCCTTGAGCACGATGTCGATCACCTTGGCGAGCGGCACGTCGTGGTGATGCGGGCCCTCGTAGTTGCCCCAGCACAGGTGCATGCGCAGTTGCTCGGCCGGGATGTTGGCGACCGCGTGGTTGAGCGCCGCGACGTGTAGCTCCGCGCGCTTGCGGAACTCGTCGACGCTGAGGTCGGCGTATTGGATGTGCCGGCCCATGCCGAGATCCGGGCAGTCGATCTGCAGCACGAGGCCTGCGTTCGCCACGGTCTCGTATTCGAAGCGCATGGCGTCGGCGATGGCGTAGATGTAGGTCTCGAAGTCCTTGTAGTGGTCGTTGCGGAAGAACAGCGACACCACCCCGGGGGAGGCGGCGCTCATGAAGCCGCCGGCCGCCTTCACGGTCTTCAGCGCGGCGGTGAGGTTGTCGACGTCGGCCTGCGGGGCCTCTTTGTCGCGCACGCTGATCGGCGCGTTGCAGGCCGGGGTCTTGCGGCGCGAGCGGCCGGGATCGCCGAACACCTTCTTTTCCAGCGCCGGGAACTCGTGCAGGTCCTGGTAGATGAAGGTGTTGCCGGTGCCGCCGAAGCCGTTGAGCCGGTCCTTGACGTAGGTGGCATAGCTCGGCTTCGACATCTCGCCGTCATTGATGAGGTCGATGCCAGCTTCGGCCTGCTTCTTGACCACCTCGGCCACCGCCTCCCGGATGCGGGCGGCGAGCGCGTTCGGCTCGACCGGCACGCCGCTCTCCTTGGCGTACATCATCCGGATCAGGTCTTCCGGACGCGGCAGGCTGCCGGTGTGGGTGGTGAGAAAGCGGTCGGTACTCCGTTGCATCAATTTTCCTCCCCGGGCGTTTTTTCGACCGGGACTGTAAAGCGTTTCCAGGCGAAGTGGGTACCGGTTCGCCGTCAGGAAACGCGATCAGAGGAAAGAAGCGTTTCCAGGCGAAGTGGGTACCGGTTCGCCGTCAGGAAACGCGACCCGATAAAAGCCAGCCCATTCCGGGCCGCCAAATGTGGGCCGCCTCACGTTGACAGCGGCCGGTGGGGTGCTTAGAAAACCGGCCAAACAGCGCGGTCAGAGAATGTCATGAAAGTCCGTAACTCATTGAAATCACTGCGGGGCCGGCACCGCAACAACCGCCTCGTGCGGCGCAAGGGCCGGGTCTACGTGATCAACAAGACCAACCGCCGCTTCAAGGCCCGCCAGGGCTAGAGGCCGCGAAGGCGTCGGATTCCGGGCTTTTCGGCCTGGTTTCGGTCGCAGGACCACCCAAAACACGGGTCCAGCCGGGCGCCCCCAAGGGGCGCCTGATTGCTTCCGGCTGTCCCCGGGCTATCCCGGGCCAGGGAGCACCTATCCCCTGCCGCATATTGGCCGCAAGCCGCGGGGATATTACCCTTCGATCATGCGCGCCCGATTCCCATCGCTGCTCGCTGCCGCCGTCGCGGCCACGGCTCTGCTCGCCACGGCCGCCATGGCCGCGCCTGATGCGCCGATTGTCCCCAAGCCCGAGACGCCCAACACCGACCACTGGGTGAAGCCGCCGGCCAAGCTGCCGCCGGTCGCCAAGGGCCATCGCGCCACGCGCCTCGACACCCTGTTCAAGGCGCTCAAGACCGCGCCCGACGACGAGACCGCCAAGGCCATCGAGCTCCGCATCTGGGCGACCTGGATGGTGTCGCCGAGCGACACCGCCAACCTGCTGATGCAGCGCGTGCGCGCGGCGATCGGCGACAAGGACCTCAAGCTGGCTACCAGGCTGCTCGACGCCATCATCAAGATCAGGCCGAGCTACGTCGAAGCCTGGAATCAGCGCGCCACCATCGAATACACCGAGCGCCGCTACGGCGCCGCCATCAACGACATTTCACAGGTGCTCAAGCGCGAGCCGCGCCATTTCGGTGCGCTCTCCGGCCTCGGCATGATCTATCAACAGATCGGCGACGATAAGGAAGCGCTCGAGGCCTATCGCCAGGCGCTCAAGGTCTATCCGCGCCTGCCCAAGGTGCCGGACCTCGTGAAAGAACTCACGGAAAAGGTCGAGGGCCGGGATATCTGATCGCGCCGCGCGCTGTCGGCGTTGCGATGCCGTTGACGAGCCCTGTCGTTCCGTGAAGCTGCGGCTTGCGTCGTTGCCGTCGCTGGCACGAGAGTGCGGGTTGCCGCAGCGCAGTTGAAGATGCGATAAATTCAATTGCTGGCCCCTTCCGAAGTGACCCCCGAAGCGCAGCAATGGATAATCCCGAGAAGCGGCAAAGTACGCGGCGCCCGATCGTTCACTCCATCTTCATGGCGACCGGTGTCTGCCCGCCGGTGAAGTGCCAGATGCTCGACGTTTCGGAGTCCGGCACGCGGATTCGTGTGGGCGATCCGCGTCTGGCGCCGCAGGAATTTCTCATCCTGCTCGGCAAGGGGCTGACACGCTGGTGTCAGGTGGTGTGGCGGTCCGAGACCGAGATCGGCGTCAAGTTCATCGAGCCGCCGGAATCGGTGAGGGCGCTGGTCTCCAAGGACCAGGGCGAGAAGGCGGCCGATCAAGGCCCTAAAGCGGCCGACGGAGACGGCTAGCCGCGCCGGCAGCGATCGACCGCGGCAATCTACATCTCGCTTTTGTATTGATCTTCCGCCGAGACGCGCGGCGGCAGCCATCGCGCTACCCGTTCGTTCCCAGCGCAGCGATCGCTTTCAGCCCGCCGAGGTCCGAGCCGGCGAGCGCGAGCCGCCAGCCATAGGCATTCAGCACATCTTGCACGATGGCGAGCCCGAGACCGGTGCCGTCCCCGCGTTGGTCGAGCCGCGCACCACGCTCCAGCACGTGGGCGCGTTCGGCGGGCGCGATGCCGGGGCCGTCGTCTTCCACGGTGATCGCCTGCCCGCTGGCGTCCGCGCCGACGCGCACGTGGGCCTTGGCGTGGCGCGCGGCGTTCTCCAAGAGATTGCCCAGCACCTCGGCGAGGTCGGTGCGGTCGAGGGGCACGTTGACGCCGTCGGCGATCGCGGCGTCAAAGGTGAGCCGTTGGCCGGCAGGCGTGCGCGAGAGGGTGGCGATCAGCGACTCGACCAGCGGCTTGAGCGGCGTGGCGGCATTGCCGCGCTGACGGGCGGTGCCGCGCGCCCGCGCCCGCGCCAGTTCGCGGTCGACGTGACGGCTCATGGCGTCGCCCACGGCTTCGATGTCGTTGGCGATCTCCGTTTGACCGCGTTCGCGCAGGCGCGCGGCGTCGGCGGCGAGCGCGGCGAGCGGCGTCTTCAGCCCATGCGCCAGGTCGGCGGCGCGGCTGCGCGAACGTTCGATCTCGCGCTCCTGGGCGTCCATCAGGCCGTTGACCTCTTCGACCAGGGCCTTCACTTCCGCTGGCACGTTCGTGGGCAGATGCCGGCGCTGCCCGGAGCGGATGTCGGCGACGCCGCGCCGCAGCGCGTCGAGCGGGCGCAAGCCGAGCGCGACCTGGATCGAGGTGGCGACCACCAGCACAAGGCCGAGCAGTCCCAGCGCCATCGCGAGATCGCGGGCGAATTTCGACGCGGCGGCCGATACACGCGCGAGGTCGGTCGCGACCGCCACGCGCACAGGCACGCGCCGGCCGCTCATCGTCAGCAGCACGCGGCGTTCGCTGACCAGCAACCGCGTCTTGGCCGGTCCGGGAACGATGTGATGATGCACCTCGCCGGGCGACGGCACGTCCTCCGGCAGCTTGAGCGCGGTGTCCCACAGCGAGCGCGAGCGCAGCAGCAGTCCGCCGCCGCCGCTGACCTGCCAGTACAGGCCCGATAGCGGCTCTGAAAAGCGCGGATCGGCGGGCGGCGTATTCACCACCACTTGCCCCTGCGCGTCGACGTCGATGCCGGCGACAAGTTGTTTGAGATAGACGTCGAGATCATTGCCGATAGTGCGCGTGACGTGGCGTTCGAACAGCAGGGTCAGCCCGGCGCCGGCGATCGTGAGGGCCACCAGGATGGCGGCGATGCCGCCGACGATCAGCCGCAGCCGCAGCGAGCCCCAGCTCACGGCGGTGCCTCCGGCACCAGATAGCCGAAGCCGCGCCGCGTCTCGATCAGATCGGGCCCGAGCTTCTTGCGCACGCGGCCGACCAGCACCTCCAGCGCATTGGAGTTGTGGTCTTCGCCATGGCCGTAGACGTTCTCATCGAGCTCGTGCTGTGACACCACGCGGCCGCGATGATGCAGCAGATAGGCGACCAGCCGGTATTCGAGCGGCGACAGTGCAATCGGCACGCCGCGCACGCTCACCTTCATCTGCCGTTCGTCGAGTTCGATGTCGCCGGCGACCACCACCGACGACGCGTGGCCCGCCGAGCGCCGCACGATAGAGCGCAGGCGCGCCAGCAGTTCCTCCATGCGGAAGGGCTTGGGCAGGTAGTCGTCGGCACCGGCGTCGATGCCGTCGACGCGTTCGGCCCAGCTGCCGCGCGCGGTGAGGATCAGCACCGGCATGGTGCGGCCGTTCTGGCGCCAGCGCTTAAGCACGGCGAGGCCATCCATGCCCGGCAGGCCCAGATCAAGGATAACGGCGCCGTAGTCCTCGGTATCGCCGCGGAACCAGGCTTCCTCGCCGTCGCGCACGGTCTCGACCACATAGCCGGCGGCCTGCAGCGCGCCCTCGACATCGGCTGCGATCCGCCGGTCGTCTTCGACAAGGAGCAGGCGCATTACTTCTCCTTGACCTGTTCGATCTCGCCCGTGCGCGCGTCGATATAGACTTCGTAAAGCCGGCCCTTGTCGTCGACGACGCGGAACTCGTAACGCCAGCGGCCGTCCTCGTGCTCGATGTCGACGCCGGCGACCTCGCCGGGCAGCTTGCCGCGCACGGCGGCGAGGATCTCGGCGAGCGACTTGATCTCGCCGGCCTGAACGGCGCTGCGGACCTCATCACGGCGGTGCTCGTCGTGGTCGCGCGCCATCGCGCCCGGCGCCGCCGCCGTGAGCAGCGCGGCCAGGACCGCTGAAAGCACGCATGTGCGCGTAAGAGAAAGCATGAGCGCAAAGTGCCCGAACCGACCTGACAAATCGCTGACATGGATCAACAGGCGGCCGTCAGGGGCGATCGGCCATGGTCGCGACCGTGCAGGCCGCAAAGAGGCCGCACCGATCCGAAACCGAACCTGCAAGAAGGACAACGACCCATGCGCAAAACCATCATTTTTGGCGCCATCGCCGCCGTGTTCGGCCTCGCGGCCGTGGCCCAGGCGGCCAACGACCAGGCGAAGCCCGCCATGAACGATGCCGGCCAGATCACCCAGAAGGCGGACACCGAGATGCGCGGCGAGAAGGCCGAGCACAAGACCAAGATGCGGACCGAGGCCCGCGAGCGCGATGACGACGCCCGCGAGCACCGCAAGGAAGTCCGCGAGCGTGAGCACAAATCGGGTGCGTATGAGGATCGCGACTGATCGCGATCTGATTGCCCGCATCGGAGGAGCCGGTGGCGCCGCCAGCCGCCGGCTCCTTTGTTGTCGGGCCGGGCACTTTGTACCGCGTGCGCGCCCCGCCTGACATTTCGCTGACAGCGCCCAACAGGCTGGCGTCAGCGCCCTTCAGGCAAGGTCGCGTCATCACCCGCCGCGTGGTGCGGCCGGACCGCCAGAATGGAGACCACCATGTCCAAGATCTCTTCCTTCAAGATCGCCGCCGGCGTGTTCGGCGCCGCGACTCTGATCAAGGTTTCGGTGTTTGGGCTTGCCGTCATGATGCTCGGTATGACGAGCGGCGCGCAGGCCAGCAGCTTCGATCGCCCTTGCACGACTGCCCCGGAAAGCCAGTGGCTGTCGATCGAGCAGTTGCGGACGAGGGTCGAGGCCCAGGGCTTCACCGTGAAGAAGGCCAAGCTGAAGAAGGCCTGCGGCGAGCTCTACACCCTCGACAAGAACGGCGAGCGGGTCGAGCTGTTCGTGGATCCGACCGACGGCAAGATCGTCGGCAAGCTCTGACGGGCCCGGCGCGATGACAACCGCCAACCACATGATCGAAGCCGGCGGCGCGGTGCCGCCGGCGACGGTCAAGGTCTGGGACCCGTTCGTGCGGGTGTTCCATTGGTCGCTGGCCGCGCTGTTCCTGCTGGCCTATGTGACCGGTGACGAGATCGAGCAGGCGCACATCGTGGCCGGCTATACCATCGCCGGCCTGTTGGCGTTGCGGATCGTGTGGGGCGTCGTCGGTCCGCGCCACGCGCGATTCGCCGACTTCGTGCGTTCACCGCGCGCGGTGCTCGCCTATGTGCGCGACGTGGCGCTGCTGCGCGCGCCGCGCTATCTCGGGCACAACCCGGCCGGCGGCCTCATGATCGTGGCGCTGATCGTCATGCTCGCCGGTACCTGCATCACCGGCTACATGATGACCACCGACGTCTATTGGGGCAGTGAGGAATTCGAGGAGGTGCACGCGGTGTTCGCCAACCTCACCGTCGGCCTCGTGGTCGTCCACGTCATCGGCGTGCTGGTGGCGAGCTTCGAGCACCGCGAGAATCTGGTGAAGGCGATGATCACCGGGCGCAAGCGGCCGAGCTGAAGAATCTCAAGCCCACCGGCGCGGTTTGCTCCAGCGTTGCCGCGTCGCTAGCCGCTCAGTCCTCGGCATCTGCCTCGCCGACATAGGCGATGCGCAGCATGTTGGTTGCGCCCGGCGTTCCGAACGGCACGCCGGCGACCGTGATGATGCGTTGCCCCGCCTTGGCGAAGCCCTCGCGGAAGGCGATGCGGCAGGCGCGGTCGACCATGTCGTCCTGGTCGTGGGCGTCCTCGGTGATGACAGCGTGCACACCCCATACCACTGCGAGCCGGCGGCCGGTGGCGATGTTGGGGGAGATGGCGACGATCGGCGGGCGCGGACGCTCGCGCGCCACGCGCAGCGCCGTCGAGCCCGACGCGGTCCAGCACACCACGGCGGCGAGATCGAGCGTGTCGGCGATATGGCGAGCGGCGTCGGCGATGGCGTCGGCGCCGGTCGCTTCCGGCGCCGAGCGCTGGGCGTTGATGATGCCGCGGTAGACGTCCTCGTGCTCGGCCTCTTCGGCGATGCGGCTCATGGTCGTCACCGCTTCGACGGGATACTTGCCGGCCGCCGATTCCGCCGACAGCATCACCGCGTCGGCGCCTTCGAAGATGGCGGTGGCGACGTCGGAGACTTCCGCGCGCGTCGGCACCGGGGCGTTGATCATCGATTCCAGCATCTGCGTCGCCACCACCACCGGCTTGCCGGTGGCGCGGCCGAGCCGCGTCATCTGCTTCTGCACGCCGGGGACCTTCTCCAGCGGCATCTCGACACCGAGGTCGCCGCGCGCGACCATCAGCGCGTCGGCAAGGTCCATGATTTCGGCGAGGCGGGCCACCGCCTGCGGCTTCTCGATCTTGGCCATCACCGACGCGCGCCCGCGCGTGATCTTCTTGGCCTCGGCGATGTCTTCGGGCCGCTGGATGAACGACAGCGCCACCCAGTCGATGCCGGTCTCGAGCGCGGCGTCGAGATCGGAATGGTCCTTCTCGGTGAGCGCCGAGAACGGAATGGTGGTGTCGGGCAGGCTTACGCCCTTACGATCGGAGAGCCGCCCGCCGACCACCACCTCGGCGGTGATCTTGCCGGGCTCGACCGCGGTCGCGCGCATGCGCACCTTGCCGTCGTCGATCAGCAGCGTGTGGCCGGGCGCGATGCCGTGAAAGATTTCCGGGTGCGGGAGATAAACGCGCGTCGCGTCACCCGGTGCGGCATCGGCGTCGAACACGAAACTAGCGCCGTTCGCGACCATGGCCTGGCCGCCCTGGAAGGTGCCGAGCCGCAGCTTCGGCCCCTGCAGGTCGACCAGCACCCCGATCGGCCGGTCGGTGTCGCGCTCGAGCGCGCGGATCGCGGCCACCAGCTCGCGCATGCGATCCTGGCTGGTGTGGCTCATGTTGATCCGGAAGACGTCGACGCCGGCGGCGAACAGCTTCGCCATCATGGCGGGGTCGGTCGAGGCCGGGCCCAGGGTGGCGACGATCTTGGCGCGGCGCTGTCGTCTCATCGCTTGTGGCCCTTGACTGCGGGTGGGGGTCCCGGCGGCGGCAGCGGGGGTGGCGGCCCGGCCCCGGGCGGCATCGGTGGCGGTCCGAGCGGCAGCAGCGGCCGTTCCGGCGCCGAATTCGGCATTATCGGTCAATTGCACGGTCCAGGAACGCTGTTCGCGCGTATCGACCTCGAAAAATCCGGTCCGATCGTAGCCGCGCGCCAGGCAATTCTTGGTGCCGCGGATGGTGAATTCCTTGTCGCGCGAGCACATGTAGGCGTGCCCCGACCATTCGCCGCCGCGGTCGTAATCGACGGCATAGATGTAGTAGTAGCGCGCCACCAGCGCGCCACGCAGCAGGGTTTCGCAGGTGCGCGGTGTTATGTTCCACCAGCCTTCCGTGACCCAGCCTTCCTGATCCTTGTAGCCGAGTGCGACGCCGACCCGGCTGCCGGTGTTGTTGCAAAGGCGGAAGTCCGCCCACGCCGGCGCGGCTGTCAGCAGCGCCATCGCCAAAACCGTATAACGCACAATAGTAACGGATGTGCCGCGCCTGGCAGCGATGAAAGGCAATGCGTTCACGAGGCGTCGTTTGCGATAGGGCGTTGTGGCGTGAACCGTCAGGGCCTGTCAACGACGATGGCCCGGAAGTCGTTCACGTTGGTGTAGGTCGGCCCCGGCGCGAGCAGATCGCCCAGGGCGGCGAAAAAGCCTGTGGAATCATTGTCGTCAAGAAACGCGGCGGGATCGAGGCCGCGCGCGCGCGCCCGGGCCGCCGTCGTCCCGTCGACGATGGCGCCGGCAGGGTCGGTGGCCGCGCCGCCGCCGCCGTCGGTGCCGTCGGTGTCGCCGGCGAGCGCCGCGACCCCGCGCATGCCGTCGAGCGCGATCGCCAGCGCCAGGGCGTATTCCTGGTTAGGGCCGCCGCGGCCCTTTCCCGTGATGGTGACCGTGAGCTCGCCGCCCGAGATGATGACCGCCCGCCGGCCCGCGGCCTGAAGTTCGCGGGCGCGCGCGGCGTGCGCTCGCGCAACCTCGCGTGCCTCGCCCTCGACGGTGTCCCCGAGCGAGACGCAGTCGTAGCCGGCGGCGCGCACCGCGGCCTCCGCCGCGCGCAAGGAATCCGCCGGCCGCGCGACGATGGCAAAGCGGCTGCCGGCGAACACGGGATCGCCCAGCTTCGGGCTTTCGTTGGCGGGATCGGCGAGGGCGCGGGTGACGCTTGCGGGCAGCGCGAGCTTGTACTTCGCCACGATGGCGCGCGCCTCGGCTAGCGTGCTCGGGTCCGGCACCGTCGGCCCGGAGCCGATGACGGCGGGATCGTCGCCCGGCACGTCGGAGATCGCCAGCGTCACGAGCTTGGCCGGGAAGGCGTGGCGCGCGAGCCGCCCGCCCTTGATGCGCGAGAGATGCTTCCGCACGCAGTTGATCTCGTGGATGTTCGCCCCCGAGCGCAACATGCCCCGCGTCACCACCTGCTTGTCCGCGAACGAGACGCCGGCGGCCGGCGCGATCCAGTTGGCCGAGGCGCCGCCCGACATCAGCACCAGCGCCAGGTCGTCGGGGCCCAAATGCTCGGCGAGCGCGAGCGCGCGCTCGGCAGCATCGAGACCGGCGGCATCGGGCACCGGATGGCCGGCTTCGATCATCTCGACCACGCGCGTCGGACGGCCGTAGCCGTGGCGCGCGGCGGCCACGCCCGTCAGCCGGTCGGGGGCGAGCTTGAGCGTGTCGAGATAGTGCGCCTCCGCCACTTCGGTCATGGAGCCCGCCGCCTTGCCGGCGGCGAGCACGATCAGCCGTCCCGCGGGCGGCGACGGCAACTGTGACGGCAGACAGCTTGCCGGATGGGCCGCGGCGACGGCGGTATCGTACAGGCGGTGGAGAAAGGCGCGGGATTCGCTCATGAGAGCCGATACCGCAGGTTTTTGGCGCCTATGGCAAGTCCGCCCCCCGCCGACTATGTTCAGGCCCGAACACGGGAGTTGACATTCATGGACGACAAGACCCGCACCGAGCTGGAAGCCGCCGTCTACCGGCGCCTGGTCGCGCATTTGCGCGAGCGCACCGACGTGCAGAACATCGACCTGATGAATCTCGCCGGTTTCTGCCGCAATTGCCTCTCGAACTGGATGAAGGACGCCGCCGACGAAAAAGGCCTCGCCATGAGCAAGGATGAGAGCCGGGAGATCGTCTACGGCATGCCCTATGACCAGTGGCGGGCGAAACACCAGAAAGAGGCGAGCGCCGAGCAGAAGGCCGCGTTCGAAAAGGCAAGGCCCCAGCACTGAGATTGCGACGCCTATGTGAACAACGTGGAAGGTGCGCGGGCTTGCCTTGACCTCAGCCCGCGTAATTCCGAAAGCTCCCTGGCAAAGACGGCGGCCCATCTCCGCCGCCCACAAGGAGACTTCGATGCCTGCCACCGCTGCGGCTGAACAAGACACAGAACAAGCCACCACCCGCTTCGCGAAGGATCAGCTCAAGGCCATCATCGAGCGCATCGAGCGGCTCGAGGAGGAGAAGAAGGCGACCTCCGACGACATCAAGGACGTTTACGCCGAGGCCAAGGGTAATGGTTTCGACGTCAAGGCGCTGCGCACCATCGTGCGCCTGCGCAAGATGGACTCCGACGAGCGCAAGGAGCAGGAAGCGGTGCTGGAGACCTACATGCACGCGCTCGGGATGTTGAACTAGAGCGTCTCGAGGCGACGTAGGAACCGGTTCGCCGCCCGGAACGCGGCAAAATAAAAAAACCGCGGCTTTTCTCGGATGCGGCGCAACATAAGATGTTGCGCTGCTGATGCGGGACCTTCACGAATTCTGAGTGTGGGTGGAACGATCCCGGGTTTGCAGCGCAGCGTTTCACGCTGCGCAGCGCTCGGGACAAACGTCTGTGCCTACTGCAGCGACGCCGTCTGCTGCGGCACGAAGCGCTCGGTCGCCACGAACACCACCGCCTCGCCGCTGAAGCGGTCGCTGGTCATGCTGCTTTGCGGCTGGTCCGAGAAGCGTATTGCTACCGCTTGCACCGGCTTCAAGAGCAGGGCGCCCAAGAGGCGTGGATCGCTCTGGCGCAGTTGCGACACAGTCATGGCGCGCGCCACGCTCGGGGTCATGACAGTGGCGCGCGTCCACGGGCTCGACAGGCGCTGGCCGCCACTGGTCATGGCACGGCCGAGTACGGCCCGGGCTTCCAGGGCTAGCGGCTGCTGTACGCTCGCCGGCACGGTCGCGGCATGGGCCTGGGACACCAGCCGTGGCAGACGCGCGCGCAAGGCGCCCATCGGCCCCTGCGCCGGCTGAGACATGGCCTTGGTCGCGCCGTCGGCGGCATAGGCGGGAGCCGCGCGGCCGTCGCCGCTGCCGGTTGTGGTCATGTCGGCGACCGGTGCCGGCCAGAAGCGCTTGGCGAAGAGGTCGCCGTTCGTCGGATCGGCGGATTTTGCCTCTGCAGGCGCCGGCGTCGCCTTTATCGATGCCAGCGTCATGCGCTGCCCCGGGCGCGCCTGCGGCGTCGGCACCGCGCTCGCGAGCTGCACGCGCGCCGCGCCCGCCACCGGCGCGGTGGTCTTCAGGCTGGCGAGGGTCGCCGCCGGTGTCGCGGCGATCTCACCCTTGCGCTTGCCGTTGTCGCGGCCGGACTCCACCAGCGCCACCAGAGTCTCTTTGCGCCCATGCGCCACCTCTTCCGCCACGTGCTGCTCGTGCGCGGTGATGGCGCCGGCGGCGCGCGCAAGCTGAAGCGAGCGCGCGTTCGGCACGTTGCCCTCGCGCTCGATCTCGGCCAGCGCCTCGGCGTAGCCGGGCAGCGGCTTGCCGTCGGCCGGAATGTGGACCGTGCGCCCTTGCGGGAAGATCTTCACCAGTTGCTCGCGCGAAATGCCGGGCCAGTGCCGCACGGCGCCGACGTCCATGTGCACGAAGGGCGAGCCGGATTGCGGATAGAAGCCGACGCCGCCGCGCTGCAGCTTGAGGCCAACCGCGCGCAGCTTGGCGAGCGGCACGCCCGGAATGAAGAAATCGATCGCGCGGCCGAGGATGTGCTGGCTGTACTTGGCGACGCCGCCGGAACGCGCGCGCAGAAACGCGTTGGTGCCGGGCGCGCGATAGCCGCAGATGATCTCGATCGGCTGAGTGGCGCCGGTCTCCTGATAGGCCTGCCACAACACGTCGAACAGGCGCGGGTCCATGCGGACCTGCTCGTTACGGCGCCAGTCGCGCAGGAACCAGTCGAGTTTCTTGAGGGCCGACGGAACGAATTGGCCGTCGCGCTTGTAGGTGATGGTGATGCTCTCGCCGGTATGCACGTGGTGCATCGTCAGCGTGCGTGTGTCGCCTGCGGCGGCGGCGTTGCGCAACGTGGTGCCGGCGATCAGCAGCGTGAGGCCCACAAGGCTGAAGAGGCCCAAGAGCCCCATGACACCAAAGCGGGCGCCCGCGCGCACCCCACGCCTACGCCATGCGTCATGCGCAAAATGCCGCACCCATGCTGTCGCTTGCGAAAAACCCCGTCCCACGTGCCCCCGCGACGCACCAGAAACCGGCCGCCGCCCAGCGGCCCTCTCAGTCTTGTCGGGATCGGTTAATGCGCGCTAAGGAGCGCAGCCCCCGAATGACAGGGACCACGATGCCTGTGGAAAGTGGCGGAAAATGGCCTCGGAGAGGGCACGGCCAGGGAATTTTCCTTGTTCCGCCGCGATCCAGTGTCAGCGATCAGCGGAACAGGCCCTCGAAGAATCCGAACGGATCACGCGCTTCGCGGCGCTCGACCCGGCGTAGTATCTCCTGGTTGGCCTGCGCGGTCTGCAGGTCGCGAGTTGGATCCGGCGGGGGCGCGATGTCGGCCACCTTGCGCTCGGGGCCCGCGAGGATGGCGTAGATGCGCGCGTCGAAGCCGTAGAGGTCGTCGCGGATCTGCAGCCTGCCGTTATCGTCAACGAATGCGGTGCGGTAGGTGATGAACACCTTCGGCTGCTTCAGCAGCTTGATGTCATGTTCCTCCTGGCCGAACATCGACTGGATCTGGCGCGCGCTCGGCGTCGGCCGTCCGTTCATCGATAGCGACAGGATCATCTGGCCGAACATGGTCGGGTCCTGCACGCGCATGCAGCCGTGGCTGAAGGCGCGGCGACTGTAGCGGAACAGTTGCTTCTCCGGCGTGTCGTGCAGGTAGACCAGGAACTTGTTGTTGAAGTTGAATTTGATGCGGCCGAGCGCATTGGCGGCGCCGGGCGGCTGCACCACGTTGATGTGCCCGTCGGAACCCCTTCGCACCTCAAGGCCGAGGCGGTCGAAGATGTTGGGGTCTGTCTCGTAGCGCGGCAGCAACTCGTTGTGGATGATCGACTGCGGCACGTACCAGGACGGATTGATGATCACCTCGTTCATCGACGCCGCGACGAGCGGCGTCGGCGTCTGCGGCTTACCGGCGACGATCTTGGTGCGCCACACCACCTTGTGGTCGTGCACGAGCTTGAGCGAGAAGTCCGGCACGTTGACCATGACGTAGGTGTCGCCGAGATCGCGCGGCAGCCACCGCCAACGTTCCATGTTGGCTTCGACGATGTCGATCACCTTCGCGCGGCTCGGACCGTTGAGCTTGGCGAGCGTGTTGTTGCCGATGACGCCGTCCGGGCGCAGGCCCTGGCTCTGCTGCATATTGCGGATGACGCTGGCGAGCCGGCGATCGTAGATTGTGGCGTTCGGCCGCGCGCTCCTGACGCCGAGCCGAGCGCGGATCGCCGGGATGCGCGCATCCCTCTGGCCGGGATGGATCAGCGGGCCGTTCGGAATGCGGCTGGCGCTGTTGCCGCTGCCGGGCCGGCTGCGCAATTCGGCGAGCTTGCCCTTGAGCGCGCGGAATCCGGCGTCCGGCGGATCGTAGCTTTCGATCGCGGCGGCGACGTCGCGCGCCGCGAACACGTTCTTCAGGATTGCGTCCGGATCGGGCGTGTGGCTGCCGTACTCGACCTGCGCGAACACGCGCAGCGGTGCGATGCGCCCGGTCGCGAGGTGCCGCACGAACATGAGCAGCGAGTAGGTGAGACCGATATCGCCCTTGGCCAGTTGCTCGGGGCTGCTGAACGTGGCGAAAGGCGGCACCGGGTAATCCGAGGGCATGAGCCCTTCGGTCTCGGCGTGCCGCAGCAGTCCGATCACGATCTTGGCGCGGGGCGTGAGGGCGCCATCCTTGATCCAGAGCGGCGCGTCGTTGTGCGCCGCGTAGAAATGCACGATCGCCTTGCGCTCGGCGGCGCGCGTGATCCCGCGGCCGAAGGTCTTGGCGGTGAGGATGCCGCGCAAGGCGCTGCCGATCTGGGTATCGTTGGCGGCGAGTGGCCTGTCGAGATTGGCGTCGGCGGCGATTGTGCCGGTGTCGGGCCGCGCCAAGATTTCCGCGCGGGCCGGAAGAAGGACCGGCACGGCTTCATCATGAGCGCGGCGCGTGGACGCCTCGGGCGGCAGCGGTGCCCGGTTGAATTGCGCCGTCGCGCGCGCCTTCATCGCGTCCGGCGCCGAGATACTCAGCGTCGGCGCGGCGACGATCGCGGTCAGGACGGTGCCGGCAACCAGACGACTCAATCGGCTAGTCCGCATATCAACACCCCACCGCGGCATCACTCGGCGCGGCGCGCCGGTCATGATGCCGTTAATCCTCTCACCGTGTGTGGCCGCATTATGCGACCGAATGACCGTGAGGACGACCGCTTTCCGGCCTTTATGTATGCTTACTTGCAATCACGGCTAACGTGCGCCGTGCGGATGGTTAAGGCGCGGAATGCGCCCACAACGCTCAATTCGTCGCGGTTTCGGACCGCGAACCGGTCCCCACTTCGTCTGGAAACGCCCTAATCGCCATCGGTGCCTTCCTTGCGGTCGCGATTGGCGTCGTCGAGGCCGAGGCTTTCCAGTTTCCGATACAATGTCGAGCGCCCGATCTTGAGGCGGCGTGCCACTTCCGACATCTGCCCGCGATAATGATGGATGGCAAAGCGGATGGCGTCGCTCTCGATCGCCTCCAGCGGGCGAACCTCGCCAGTGGCGTCGGTAAGCGCCAGCGCCTCGCCAGGCAGCAGCGAAGCCGCCGCGCCGGGCGCGATCGTCTCGTCGCCGATGTCCGTCAGGCTCGCAGCCATCGTCGGGGCCGGCTCGATCAGCGCCTGCACGGTGTCGCCGGCTTCGTCGAACTGCGCCCAAACTTGCGGGAATTCGTCGACCCCCATCTCTTCGCCGTCAGCGAGCACCACCGCGCGGAAGATGACGTTCTCGAGCTGGCGCACGTTGCCGGGCCAGCGGAAGCGCGCGAGCAGCGCCATCGCCTCGGCGCTGAAGCTGCGTACGCGTTTGCCCTCTTCGGCGGCAATGCGCGCGAGGAAGTGGCGCGCGAGCGCCGGGACGTCCTCGCTGCGTTTGCGCAAGGGCGGCACAGACACCGGGAAGACGTGAAGACGGTAGAAAAGGTCCTCGCGAAAGCGCCCGGCCTTCACGTCGGCGATCAGGTCACGGTTGGTGGCCGAGACGATGCGCACGTCGACCTTGACGTTCTTGCGCCCGCCCACGGGCTCCACTTCACCTTCCTGTAAGGCGCGCAGCAACTTCACCTGCGCCGGTAGTGGCAATTCGCCGACCTCATCGAGGAACAGCGTGCCGCCGTCGGCCTCGATGAATTTGCCGATGTGCTTTTCGGTGGCGCCGGTGAAGGCGCCCTTCTCATGGCCGAACAGGATCGACTCGACCAGGTTTTCCGGCATGGCGCCGCAGTTCACCGCGACGAACGGCTTGGTGCGCCGCGCGCCCGAGCCGTGGATGGCGCGCGCGATCAATTCCTTGCCGACGCCGGATTCTCCCTCGATCAGCACGGGGATGACGGAAGCCGCCGCCTTCTCGGCCGCGCGCAGGACCGGCCGCATCGCTTCCGAGCGTGTGATGATGTCGGCGACCGTGAGCGTGCCTTCCTGCCGGCGCTTGAGGCGCTGCACTTCGCCGGCCAGCGCGCGAGCGGCCAGCGCATTGTGCAGCGAGACCTGCAGGCGTTCGGGGCTGACAGGCTTCACCACGAAGTCGGCGGCGCCCGCGCGCATCACCGACACCACGTTGTCGATGCCGCCATGGGCGGTCTGTACGATCACCGGCACCGCGATGCCCGCTTCGCGCAGCCGTGCCAGGACGCCCAGCCCGTCCAGGTCGGGCATTACCAGGTCGAGCACCACGCAGTCGACCGGGGGCTGGCCGGCGTCGGTCAGCCGCCGGAGCGCGGCGTCGCCGCCGTCAGCGGTCTCGGCCGCGTAGCCGAAACGCGTGACCATCGCTTCCAGCAGGCGTCGCTGGACGGGATCGTCGTCGACGATGAGCACGGTGTCGGGCATGCAAAGGGGCTCCGTGCGGCGGTGTGCCGAATTGGAGCAATGTGGGCGATCAGCCTTAATGCGCCCTTAAGCCGGCCCTCAGGACCGTGCGCGGCCGGGCAGGACGGTATTTTGGCCGCTTTGGGCAGCTCGGTGGCGGCCGGGGCGGTTGATCCGGCGCGGCCCGGGCCCGATATAGTTTTCAGCGATTCCCGCCGTTCTTGCCGCCGCCCTCAAGCCACGGATTGTCCATGCCCACCGCCGCCAGGAAGAAGCCCCAGCTCGCGTCCAAAGCCGCCCCCCGCAAGCCCGCGGCCAAGAAGGCTCCCAAGAAAGCGACCAAGAAAGCGCCCGGCGCGAGCGCGCGCCTCGGCGCCTTGCCCGAATGGAACCTGGACGACCTTTATCCCGGCATGGATAGTCCGGCGCTGAAACGCGACCTGGAGCAGTCCGCCGCCGAATGCGCGGCCTTCGAGGAAGCTTACAAGGGCAAGCTGAGCGCCATCGCCACCGGCGCGCAGGCCGGTGAGCAGCTCGCCGAAGCGGTCAAGCGCTACGAGGCCATCGACGACACGCTCGGCCGGCTGATCTCCTATGCTTCGCTGCTTTATGCCGGCGACAGCAGCGATCCCGCGCGCGCCAAGTTTTACGGCGACGTGCAGGAGAAGCTGACGGCGGCCTCAATCCATCTCCTGTTCTTCACACTCGAGCTCAACCGCGTCGACGATGCCGTGCTCGAAGCCGCCATGGCGGACCCGGCGCTCGGTCATTACCGGCCGTGGATCGACGACGTGCGCAAGGAGAAGCCCTATCAGCTCGAGGACCGCGTCGAGCAGCTCTTCCACGAAAAGTCGATGACCGCTTATTCAGCCTGGAACCGGCAGTTCGACGAGACCATCAACGGCTTGAAGTTCAAGATTGGCGGCAAGGAGCTCTCGATCGAGCCGACGCTCAACATGCTGCAGGACGCTGACGGCCAGAAGCGCAAAGCCGCGGCCGAGGCGCTCGCCAAGACCTTCAAGGGCAATTTGCGCGGCTTCGCGCTCATCACCAACACGCTCGCCAAGGATAAGGAGATTTCCGACCGCTGGCGCGGCTTCCAGGACGTCGCCGATGCGCGGCACCTGTCCAATCGCGTCGAGCGTGAGGTGGTGGATGCGCTGGTCGACGCCGTGCGTAACGCCTATCCGAAGCTGTCGCACCGTTACTACGGGCTGAAGGCGAAGTGGTTCGGCAGGAAGAAGTTGCCGCACTGGGACCGCAACGCGCCGCTGCCGAAAGTGGCGCAGCGCACGATTTCATGGACCGACGCGCGCAAGACCATCCTCACCGCCTACGGCGCCTTCTCGCCCAAGATGGCGGAGGTCGCCGACGACTTCTTCGAAAAGCGCTGGATCGACGCGCCGGTGCGGCCCGGCAAGCAGCCGGGCGCCTTCTCGCACCCCACCGTGCCGTCGGCGCACCCGTACGTGATGATGAATTACCAGGGGCGTCCGCGCGACGTCATGACGCTCGCGCATGAATTGGGCCATGGCGTGCACCAGGTGCTGGCCGCGCCCAACGGCGCGCTGATGGCGCCGACGCCGCTGACGCTCGCCGAAACCGCGAGTGTGTTCGGCGAGATGCTCACCTTCCGCAAGCTCCTCGCCGAAACGAAGGACAAGAAGCAGCGCAAGGCCATGCTCGCCGCCAAGGTCGAGGACATGATCAACACGGTGGTGCGGCAGATTGCGTTCTATTCCTTCGAGCGCAAGGTGCACCTGGAACGCCGCAACGGCGAGCTGACCAGCGACAAGATCTGCGAATTGTGGATGTCGGTGCAGGCGGAGAGCTTGGGCCCGGCGATCGAACTGAAGCCGGGCTACGAGACGTTCTGGGTCTATATCCCGCACTTCATACATTCGCCGTTCTACGTCTACGCCTATGCCTTCGGCGACTGTCTCGTAAACTCGCTCTACGCCGTCTACGAGCAGTCGGAGGCGGGCTTTGCCGAGCGCTATCTCGCGATGCTTTCAGCCGGCGGCACCAAGCATCATTCCGAGCTGTTGGCGCCCTTCGGCCTCGACGCCCGCGATCCGACTTTCTGGGACAAGGGCTTGAACGTGATTGCTCACCTCATCGACGAGTTGGAGGCGCTTGAGTAAGATTTCCGCCCCGGTGAGGATGCGGACGGATGGGTAAAGTCTGGATCGAAGCGGCGCTCAACGGCGCCTGGACGCGCGAACGGCAGCCGGCCATCCCGATTTCGGTCGAGGAGATCGTCGCCGATGGCGTGGCGGCCGCGAAAGCGGGCGCAGCGATTGTTCATCTCCACGCCTATGATGCTGCGACGGGCCGCCAGCGCGACGACTACGATATCTACGCCCCGATCATCGAGGGCATCCGTGCTCAGGTCGATGCCATTGTTTATCCAACGCTGCCGGTCGTCGGCTCAGGTTACGCCGGGGGCCTGCGCAGCGCCCAGGAGCGGTACGCGCACCTGGAAAAGCTGGCGCAGGCCGGCCTCGTCGAGTGGGGCGTGGTCGATCCGGGCTCGGCGGTGTTCACGCGCTTCGACGAAATCGTGCGCGGGGAGGCGGGATTCACCTACTTCAACCCGGATGACCACTTCCGCGAAGGTATGCGGATCTGCGAGCGCTATAGCTTGCGGCCAAGCTTCGCGATTTATGAAGCGGGATGCCTGCGGCTCGGTGCGGCGACCGCCGCCGCCATGCCAAAGGTTCCCGCGCCGGTCTATCGGCTCATGTTCGCCGACGAGTTCTGTTTCGGCTTTCCGCCGAAGCCGGTCTATCTCGATGCGTTTCTTGCGCTGCTCGATGAGGTCGCCGCCGGCGTGCCGTGGATGGTCGCGGGCCTCGGCGTCGACATCAAGCCGCTGATCCCGGTCGCGGTGGAGCGTGGCGGCCATGTCCGTGTCGGTCTCGAAGACCGGCCCTGGGGAGTCGAGGAAACCAACCGCGGGCTGGTGGAAGAAGTGGTCCGCCTGGTGCGCGCCGCCGGTGGTGAGCCGGCGACTGTGGCGGAGGTCCGGGCCGCCGGCACCGGTATCGATCTGGCGCTTGGGCGCGGCAGCACATAGCTGTCACTGGCATGACCGACTCCGAGAAAAACCGCTTCTCCGCCCGCGCCCGGCGTTATGCCCGGGTCGGCACCAGCGTCGGCGGGGTGGCCGCGCGCATGGCGGGCCAGCGGGTGATGCGCCGCCCGTCCGACCGGTCGGGCAACGCGCTGGCGCTGGCCGCCGCGCTTGGTGGCCTCAAGGGTCCGATCATGAAGGTGGCGCAGCTGCTCGCCACCATCCCCGACGCGCTGCCGCCCGAGTACGCCAACGAGCTGATCAAGCTGCAGAGCCAGGCGCCGCCCATGGGCTGGGGCTTCGTCAAGCGCCGCATGGGCGCCGAACTCGGGGCTGACTGGCAAGCGAAATTCGCCGCGTTCGAGCATCAGCCGGCGGCGGCCGCCTCGCTCGGCCAGGTGCATGAGGCGCAAGCGCTCACCGGCGAGGCGCTTGCCTGCAAGCTGCAATACCCGGACATGCAGTCGGCGGTGGAAGCCGATCTGCAGCAGCTCAAATGGCTGCTGCAGATGCGCAAGCGCTTCGATCCGGCGCTCGACACGTCGGAGATCGGCCTCGAAATTGCCGCCCGCCTGCGCGAGGAGCTCGACTACAAACGCGAGGCCAAGCACGTTGCGCTTTACCGCGCCATGCTCAAGGACGAATCGGCGATCCGCGTGCCGAACGTCTGGCCCGCGCTCTCCACCGGCCGCTTGCTGACCCTCGACTGGCTCGAGGGCAGCCGCATGCTCGATCACAAGGACGCTCCGCTCGCGGAGCGCAACCGGCTCGCGAAGGCCATGTTTACCGCCTGGTGGCTGCCGTTTTCCCGCTACGCCGTCATCCACGGCGACCCGCATCTCGGCAACTACTCGGTGTTCGAAGACGCGAAAGGCAAGCCCGCCGGGATCAACTTGCTCGATTATGGGTGCATCCGCATCTTCCCGCCCAGCTTCGCCGGCGGGGTGGTCGATCTCTATTACGGTCTGCTTGATGGCGACGAGGCGCGGGTGGTCCACGCCTACGAGACCTGGGGCTTCAAGCGCCTTAACCGCGACCTGATCGACACGCTCAATATCTGGGCCCGTTTCATCTACGGGCCGCTGCTCGACGACCGGGTGCGCACCATCGCGGACGGGGTCAAGCCGGCCGACTACGGCCGCAAGGAGGCCTTCCGGGTGCACCAGGCGCTCAAGGCCAAGGGGCCGGTCACGGTGCCGCGCGAGTTCGTGTTCATGGACCGGGCCGCGGTGGGGCTGGGCGCGGTTTTTCTGCACCTGTCCGCCGAGCTGAATTTTTTCAAGCTGTTCAACGACGCCATCGCGGATTTTTCGGTGGAAACCGTGGCGGCGCGGCAGGCCGCCGCGCTGGCCGAGGCCGGCCTGGAACCTGCGCCCTAAGGGTTGTGCCGGCAGCCGTTGCCCTGCCGCGCCAATTGCGGTAATCGCTCCACAGGACCGCCATAATTTGAGACCTCCGGAGACCACCCCCCATGGCCGAACACGGCACCCTCGAATACGCGACCGCTACCGGCAACGACTACCCGGCGCATGAGCAGAGCTACGAGCGTTTCGTCCAGTTCACCTTCGTCGGCCTCATCCACGTGGTGAACATCGTGCTCGGCCTCGCGGTCGGCGGCGTCATGGGTCACTGGTTCCTCGCCCTGGCGATCTGGATCATCGCCGTGTTCGGCGCGATTCCCGGCTTGGTTTCCGGCACGAAGTCCACCAGCTACGTGGCCTTCGCCCTCTGCTTCATCATCTTCGCCTTCACCGGCGCAGCATAAAGACTGTTCCTTTCCGCCGGGCGCGGAAACGGGGGAGGCGACCATGAAGATAGCCGTAGCCCGTGAAGCGGAGGCGAACGAACCGCGTGTCGCCGCCACGCCGGAAACGGTGAAGAAGCTGGTTGGTCTCGGCGCTACCCTCGCGGTCGCGCGCGGTGCCGGCATTGCCTCCGGTATTCCCGACAGCGAGTTCGAGGCCGCTGGCGCCACCATCGCGGACGACGCCACCGGCGACGCCGACGTGGTGCTGAAGGTCCGCCGCCCGGCCGCTAACGAATTCGCCGGCTACAAGAAGGGCGCGCTTGTGATCGCCATCATGGACCCTTACGGCCATGAGGCGGAATTGAAGGCCATGGCCGACGCCGGCCTCGTCGCCTTCGCCATGGAACTGATGCCGCGCATCACCCGCGCCCAGTCCATGGACGTGCTTTCCAGCCAGGCCAACCTCGCCGGCTACCGCGCCGTGATCGACGCAGCGGAGGAATACGGCCGCGCGCTGCCGATGATGATGACCGCGGCCGGCACAGTGCCGGCGGCCAAGGTGTTCATCATGGGTGTGGGCGTCGCCGGCCTGCAGGCGATCGCGACCGCGCGCCGCCTGGGCGCCATCGTCACCGCCACCGACGTGCGCCCCGCCACCAAGGAGCAGGTGGAAAGCCTCGGCGCAAAATTCCTCGCGGTCGAGGATGAGGAATTCAAGAACGCCCAGACCGCCGGCGGCTACGCCAAGGAAATGTCCAAGGAATACCAGGCGAAGCAGGCAGCCCTGGTCGCCGAGCACATCAAGAAGCAGGACATCGTCATCACCACCGCGCTCATTCCCGGGCGCCCGGCGCCGCGGCTGATCTCGGCCGAGATGGTCGCCTCCATGCGCCCCGGCTCGGTTATCGTCGATCTTGCGGTCGAGCGCGGCGGCAACGTCGAGGGCGCCAGGGCGGGCGAGGTGGCGCAGGTCGGCCCGGCGAAGATCGTCGGCTATCTCAACGTGCCCGGCCGCGTCGCGGCCTCGGCGTCGGCGCTCTACGCCAAGAACCTTCTCACCTTCCTCGATCTGATGATCGACAAGAAGGAGAAGCAATTTACCGTGCCGTGGGACGACGAGGTCATCAAAGGCACCTTGCTCACCCGCGACGGCGCGGTGGTGCACCCCAATTTCCAGCCCAAGACGCCGGCTTAACGGAGACCTGCCATGGACCACATTGTTGGTGCGGTCGATCCCTTCGTGTTCCGCTTCTCGATCTTCGTGCTGGCGGTGTTCGTCGGCTATTACGTGGTGTGGTCGGTGACGCCGGCGCTGCACACCCCGCTGATGTCGGTGACCAACGCCATCTCCTCGGTGATCGTGGTCGGCGCGCTGCTCGCCGTCGGTGTGGCGCTGGTCGGCAACGACCATGGGCCGATCTGGGCGCGCGCCCTCGGCTTTGTCGCGCTCGTCTTCGCCTCGATCAACATCTTCGGCGGCTTTTTGGTCACCCAGCGCATGCTGGCCATGTACCAGAAGAAAAAGAAGTGATGGCAACCATGCTGGGGGGCAATCACCTTCGTTTCTTCGTTGCGGATAGGAGCGCGCCATGAGCGCCAACCTCGTCGCGCTGCTCTATCTCGTCGCCGGCGTTCTCTTCATCCTCGCGCTGCGCGGGCTGTCGAGCCCCGAATCGAGCCGCCGCGGCAACCTGTTCGGCATGATCGGCATGGCGATCGCGGTCGCCACCACGCTCGCCTCGCATCCGCCGGCCGACGGTTTCGCTTGGGGCCTCGTCGTGCTCGGCATCGCGATCGGCGGCGGTATCGGCGCGGTGATCGCGCGCAAGGTTCCAATGACGGCGATGCCGGAACTGGTCGCCGCCTTCCACTCGCTGGTCGGCATGGCCGCGGTGCTGGTCGCCGCCGGCGCCTTCTACGCGCCGGCCGCTTTCGGCATCGGCGCGGAAGGCCAAATCCACCAGCAGAGCCTGATCGAGATGTCGCTTGGCGTCGCCATCGGCGCCATCACCTTCACCGGCTCGGTGATCGCCTTCCTGAAGCTCTCGGGCCGCATGAGCGGCAAGCCGATCACGCTGCCGGCGCGCCACGTCATCAATATCCTGCTCGCCGCCGCGCTGGTCTTCTTCATCGTCAGCTTCTATCTGCACCAGGCCACGTTCGAGTTCTGGGTCATCGTCGCGCTGGCGCTCGTGCTCGGCATCCTGATCATCATCCCGATCGGCGGCGCCGACATGCCGGTGGTGATCTCGATGCTCAACTCCTATTCGGGGTGGGCGGCCGCCGGCATCGGCTTCACGCTCGGCAACACCGCGCTCATCATCACCGGCGCGCTGGTCGGCTCTTCAGGCGCGATCCTGTCCTACATCATGTGCAAGGGCATGAACCGCTCGTTCATCTCGGTCATCCTCGGCGGCTTCGGCGGCGAGGTGGCGGGCCCGGCGGGCGGCGGCGGCGAGCAGAAACCGGTCAAGCTCGGCTCGGCCGAGGACGCGGCTTATCTCATGAAGAACGCCTCCAAGATCATCATCGTGCCGGGCTACGGCATGGCGGTGGCGCAGGCGCAGCACGCGCTGCGCGAGATGGCCGACCATCTCAAGAAGGAAGGCGTCGAGGTCAAATACGCTATCCATCCGGTCGCCGGCCGCATGCCTGGCCACATGAACGTGCTGCTTGCCGAAGCCAACGTGCCCTACGACGAGGTGTTCGAGCTCGAGGACATCAACTCCGAGTTCGCGCAGACCGACATCGCCTTCGTCATCGGCGCCAACGACGTCACCAACCCGGCGGCGGAAGAAGATCCGTCCTCGCCGATCTACGGCATGCCGGTGCTGCAGGTGTGGAAGGCGGGCACGGTGATGTTCATCAAGCGCTCGCTCGCTTCGGGCTATGCCGGCATCGACAATCCGTTGTTCTACCGCGACAACACGATGATGCTGCTCGGCGACGCCAAGAAGATGACGGAAAGCATCGTCAAGGCGATGTGAAGCGGTCAGTTTTTTGCCGTTGCCGCGTCGCGCGCGAGTTGTTCGCTGGACTCAATCTACCAAAAGCCTTTCCGAGCGCTATCTGATTCGCCGCGCGCGACGGTAACGGGACACTCCGCGCCGTTGCATGCCGTACCTCCGCACCGGCGCGCAGTGGCGTCATGTCTTTTTACACAGATTTTCATTGCTGCAATCGATCGCAAGCCCTTCGCGTGACGCCCCGATGAAGGCCGGCTTAGCGCGGCCTTTTCGCATTGTCGCGTGCCTCGCCACACCGCGATACGGATGCGCGGCGCAATCCGACTAAATTCTGAATCACTTATCGAGCCGCTCGTTAAGCGCCGGTCCGCAGTCTGCGCGGCAACGCGCCGGCGCGCGCGCAAAGCGCACTGCCGGCTGAGACACGAACGGAGTCATGAGATGATCCAAGACAAGCTTCTCGCGCGACAAGGCCAAATCATTCCGTTTGGCCACCGGCCCGTTCCGCCGCGCCTCTGCGTCATCGACAAGAAGCCGCACGTTCGTTCGTTCCTCGCCGCCGCATTGGACGATTTGGGTTTCGTGGCGCAGGACTGCGCCGTGGCGGACTTGGCGGCGGCGCTCGAAGTGACGGCGCCGGATCTGATCGTGCTCGGCCCGCTCGGCACGCCGGGCGAACTGCCGGCGGTGCTGCGCAAGATCGTTGCCTTCCGCGGCAAGGTGATGCTGTTCGGCGGGCGCAGCTCGGCCGCGCTGGTCGACGCTCAGGAGTTGGGCGAGCGCCTGGGCCTCGCAATGCTGCCGCCGCTGCGCACGCCTTTCCGCGACGGCGATCTCAGCCGCAACCTCGATTGCTTCCTGCCGATTGCGCCGTCGCCGGCCATCGGCATCGACGTCGACGACGCGCTGAGCCACGGCTGGCTCGAGCTCTGGTATCAGCCGAAGATCGATCCCCGTTCGCTGACGCCGTGCGGTGCCGAGGCGCTGGTGCGCGTGCGGCATCCGACCTGGGGCCTGGTCGCGCCGGCCTATTTCGTTCCGGCCGCCAACGATCCGTACTATCACGCGCTCTCGCAGTTCGTGATCATGCGCGCGATGGCGGATTGGATGCAGTACGCGGCGAACGGCAGTCACGTCGATATCTCGGTCAGGCTGCCGTCACCGGTTTTGGCGGATCCCGATTTCATCGCCTCGGTGTTCGCCAAGCTGCCGCCCGCGGCGGCGGCCGGCGGCCTCATGATCGCAACCAACTCTGCCGACGCCATGGCCGATCCCGCCTTGGTGCGCAGGGCCGGCGCACAGCTCGCGTTCCGCAACATCGGCATTGCCCTCGACGCCATCGGCGCGGAGGGCGCCGCGCTGGTCGGCCGCCGCGATCTGCCGGTCGTAGAGATGAAAGTGCAGGGCGCCTTCGTGCGCGATTGCGCCAATGACCGTGTCCGGCAGGCGGTCTGCGCCCACATCGTGGCGGCTGCGCGCGACAACGGCGTCCGCTCGGTCGCCGACGGCGTCGCCAGTCACGCGGATTTCGCGATTCTGCGCGATCTCGGTTTCGACCGGGTGCAGGGCCCGCTGTTCGCCAAGCCGATGCCGGCGCGCAAGTTCGCGCAGTCGGTGCTCGCCAAGAGCTTCGCCGCGTGGGCCTAGGCCAAAGACGTCGGCTGTCGCCGAAGTGTGATGCCGCTGCCGGGACGACGAACCGCGCAAGGTCAACCGCGCAGTGTCAAATGGCGTCGGCGGCGGTTCGCCGCCGCCGTGAAGCTCCGTCGAAAACGAGCCATTCATGGGCCGCTTCTTCAATCTACCACCGCGGTCGACCGTCTTTGGTGGTGCGCCCATGTGGCCGTTGAAGGCTGGTGGTAGGCTCGTGCAAGCGGGCCGACCTGATCGTGCTTTTTATGCGGAATTTCTTTCGAGTAATGCCTGTTGCGGTAGCCACGGCGATGCCTGCGCGAAAGCCCAGCATTGATGCTCTTTGCGCCGCGCGCGGTGGATGACGGCGAACGAGCCGCGCGCGTTGGAAAACGCAATCCGATTCAATTTTGAATCGCCGCCGTAGTCCCTCGTTAAGTGATGGCCAACAGCTTCGCGTGCGGCATAGCGCCGGTGCGAACGCGATGCACGCGCCCGGCGCGCAATAACGGCACAAGAAGGTGGAGTGGTTTCATGAAACACGATCATCGGTTCACGCGGGAGGCGGACGTCATCCCGTTCGGGCAGCCGCCGCTTCCGCCGCATGCCTGTGTGGTCGACGACAAGCCGCATGTGCGATCGTTCCTGGCCGAGGCGCTGTGTGATCTCGGCTTCATCGCTCATGAATGCTGCGCGGGAGAGCTGGAGACGATGGTGAGGGCCGTCGCGCCCAATGTGATTGTCCTCGGCCCGCTCGGCGGCGAGGAGGAACTTGGCGTGGTGCTGAACCGGCTCGCTGGCTTTTCCGGCGAGGTCATGCTGTTCGGCGGCCGCAGCGCGCCCGCGCTGACATGGGCGCACGACTACGGCGAGCGGCTCGGGCTCGCCATGCTGGCGCCGCTCGGCACGCCGTTTCGCGAGGGTGACCTCGGCCAGATTCTCGGCGGCTTCCTGCCGATCGCGCCGGCGCCGGAATTCGGCGTCGATGTCGACGAGGCCCTGAACAACGGCTGGCTCGAGCTGTGGTATCAGCCCAAGGTCGACGCGCATTCGCTGACGCTGACGGGCGCGGAGGCGAAGGTGTGCGTGCGGCATCCGACCTGGGGTCTGATGAAGCCGGCCTATTACATCCCCGCGGATGGCGATCCCTATTACCACGCGCTCTCGCAATTCGTGATCATGCACGCGATGTCGGACTGGATGCGGTTCGCTGCCGGCGGCAACCGCATCGACATTTCGGTCAACCTGCCGTCGCCGGTGCTGGAAGATCCCGACTTCATCGCCCATGTCTTCGGCAAGCTGCCGCAGGACGCCGCCCAGGGCGGGCTCCTGATCGCGACCGATTGCGCCAGCGCGTTGGCCGACGCGGCCGTGGTGCGCAAGGCGGTTGCCCAGCTCGCCTTCCACCGAATCGGCATCGCGCTCGACGCCATCGGCCCGGAAGGCGCCACGCTGGTCGGCCGCCGCGATCTGCCGGTCGTGGAGATGAAAGTGCAGGGCACCTTTGTACGCGGTTGCGCCAATGACCGCGTCCGGCAGGCGGTCTGCGCCCACATCGTGGCGGCCGCGCGCGACAACGGCGTCCGCTCGGTCGCCGACGGCGTCGCCAGTCACGCGGATTTCGCGATTCTGCGCGATCTCGGTTTCGACCGGGTGCAAGGCCCGCTGTTCGCCAAGCCGATGCCGGCGCGCAAGTTCGCGCAATCGGTGCTCGCCAAGAGCTTCGCCGCCTGGGCGTAGGCCTATCCCGCCGAAGGGGAAGCGGGTCCGGCTAGGCCGGAACCGCGGTGATCGCGGGCTCGGCCGCGGTCAGTGACGGAGCCGCTTCGGTGTCCACCAAGCGGAAGCGGTGGCCGTGCAGCGCAAGCGTCGGCGCCACACCGAGGCGGCCGTCGCCGAAAGCGGCGATACGCCGCGCCAGCTCGTCGTGGCCGACATCGAGCGGAATCTCGCACAGCTCGGCGCAGCGCCGGCGTGTGCCCTTGCGGCCGCACCATTGGATCGGCAGCGCGGGCAGCGCGTGCGGGTTGGTCGCCAGCGGCTCGGCGAGTGCGAAGTACTGCCGCGCCAGCCGCGTATAGGCGAGCGTTTCGAGCGCCTCGGCCGTGGCAGCGGCCGGCACGTCGAACAGATCGACGGCCACGATCGGTCCGCTGTCCACGCGCTCGTGCATGACGTTCACCGTCACGCCGAAGCTTGCCGCGCCGTCGTAGATCGCGAATTGGGCCGGCGCCCAGCCCGGATAGCTCGGTGGGCCGGGGTGGAAATTGTAGGCGCCGTAGCCCAGACGGCTAAGGACATGCCTTGGCACCACGAAGGGCGAGGCGAAGGCGACGAGGCGAGCGCGCCGCAGCAGCCGTGGCGGAAGGGCGTTCAGATCGTCGAGTGCCGGCACGGCGTGCAGGTCAAGATGCGGATTGTGCCGCAGCAGCGCCGCGGAAAGCGGGCCCTGTTCGACCGGATCGGTCAGAAGAATGATGGTGTCGAACATGAAAGCCGGTACCGGCGCCGGTGTGTGCGCCCGCGGGACGATAAACGCCGTTTGTATCCAAAGGGTTAAAGGGTTAACGCAAGGTTGACGGCGGCCTTTGGGGCGCGCGCGGCGTTTCCCGAGGGGGTGAGCCGAAGCGGTCCGAATAGTCAGAGCGTCCGGAACATGACGTAGGCGTCGACGGCGCCGCGGTTCGGATGCATGAAGGCATCCGGCAGCGTGCCGACGATGGCAAAGCCGCAGGCCTGCCACAGCTTCACGGCGCGCGTGTTGGAGGCGATGACGAAGTTGAACTGCATGGCGGTGAAGCCGCGTCCGCGCGCTTCGTCGAGCGAGTGCGCACACATGGCGCGCGCGATGCCGCCCCCTGTCGCGTCAGCCGCGACCATGTAACCGCAGTTCGCCACGTGGGCGCCGCCGCCGCGGTTGTTGGCCTTCATGTAGTAGGTGCCGACCACGCGGCCATCGCGCTCGGCCACGAACACGGCGTGCCCCGGCGTGCGCCAGTAGGCAAGCGCCCCGGCGCGGTCGATGTCGCGTGGGATCGGATAGGTCTCGCCGGCGCGGAAGGTCGGCTCGAGGATCGCCCAGAGCCGATCGTCGTCTTCAGGCCGGGCGGGGCGGATGGTGAGGTCGGGCTGCGGCATTACGACTGGCGCTATAGCATGCCGCGCCGTCGCTCGCGACGGGGACCGTTTGTGCTATGGGAGGGCCATGAGTGTTCTTGATTGGTTGCTGCTGGCGGCGGTCCTCGGCTACGCCGGCTTGCTGGCGCTGATGTATGTCTTCCAGCGCCGACTTCTATATTTCCCCGATCGTAACCGCACCGCGCCGGCGGAGGCCGGCCTGCCGCAGGCGCACGAGCTTCATCTCGAGAGCCTGGACGGCGAGCGACTGGTCGCCTGGCACGTGCCGCCGGACGGGGATCGCCCGGTGATGCTCTATCTGCATGGCAACGCGGGCGCGCTCAATCTGCGCGCCGGCCGGTTCAAATGGCTGATTGCCGAGGGCGACGGTCTTGTCGCGTTGTCCTACCGCGGCTTCGGCGGCTCCAGCGGGCGACCGAGCGAGCAGGGGCTGATCAAAGACGCGCTGGCCGCCTACGCATTCGCGGCCCAGCGCTATCCGGCGCGCCGCATCGTGCTGTGGGGCGAGTCCCTCGGCACGGCCGTCGCCGTCGCGCTCGCCGCCGAGCGCCAGGTCGGCGGCATCATTCTCGACGCGCCGTTCACCTCCATCGCGGATGTCGGCGCCGCTACCTACCGGTTCGCGCCGGTTCGCCATCTCATCAAGGATGCCTTCCGCTCCGATCTGCGCATCGGCAAGGTGACGGCGCCACTCCTGGTGCTGCACGGCGAGCGCGACGCCGTCGTGCCCATCCGCTTCGGCGAGCGGCTGTTCGCGCTCGCCAACGAGCCCAAGCGCATGGTGCGCTTCCCGCAAGGCGGCCACGTCGACCTCGACGATTTCGGCGCGGTCGACGTGGTGCGCGATTTCGTGGCGGGACTCATGCGACCCGGCTCCCCCGCAACGTGATCGGAAAAGCCGGGCCGTTACGCGTGGGCGCTCAGTTCGGCGCCAGATCCTGATACGGCGCCACCGAGATGGTCCAGTATTGATTCTTGCTGTTGCATTCACTGGCCATCGAAGACGCCTTGTTGGTCAGGTATTCCTCGGTCGACACGTTCTGGATACAGGTCGTCGCCATGCCGCCGTTGCTCCAGCTTCCGTTGAGCGACCAGCGCGCATTGCCGCCGCAGGTGCTCGACATTTGCGTTGCATGCGACTCGAGATATTCGAGGCTCGAGACGTTCTGGATGCAGTAATAATTGTTCGACTGCTTGGTCAGCTTCCATACCTGCTGACCTTGGCAATTGTCGGCCAGTTGGCTCGCCTTCGAGGTTAAAAACTCGGCGTTGGAGACGTTCTGCACGCAGGCATAGGTCGGCAGCGTCTGGGCCGCGGCCCGGTCTGTCGTGGCGAGCAGGGCGGTGAAGCAGAGCACGGCCAACGCCGACAGCACGGCGGCCGGTAACAAGTATTTCATGGCTGGTTCTCCCCTTGGCGGCTGCAAGGTTGCAGTCCGACGCGAGACGGATAATAGGTTGTATTTCATCGCAATGCAACCCAAAGCTGTTTTGATGTGCATTGCCCGCATGCCGCCACGGCCAGTTGCTCAGGCCCGCACCGCGCCTATGATCGCGCTCGGGTAACGATGGTTCGGGGGATTTTCGCTTGCTGTTCAATCTCTGTACTTGCGCGGCGCCGGCCGCGCTTGCCGATGCCGGTCACATCTGCGCCGGCGGCGCCGGCTTTGTTACCGCCATGATGACCGCGCTCGCCGCGGCCAAGCGCACGGCGCCGGCCAAGACGTTGCGCGCCGAGGTGCCCGAGGTCGACCGTGTCGCGATCCGCGTCGTCACCGACAACGTCGTCATCCAGTTCGTGCCGCCCGAAACCCGCGACGGCCTGACCATCGAGCGCCGCAACGGCAACACCAAGGCCGACAAGCCGCCGCGCACCGCCTTGCAGGGCGAGTGGGGCCTTGCCATGCACTGCGAGTCGAGCCGTGGCGGCGAGACCCGTAACGTCATGATCGATTTCGGCTACACGCCGGAAGTGCTCAACAACAATATGGGCGTCCTCGGCGTCGACCCGTCCACTTTCGACGCCATGGTGCTGAGCCACGGCCATTACGATCACTTCGGCGGCATGGTCGGCTTTCTCGAACGGCACGGAGGCGCGCTGAAGCAGGACATCCCGTTTTATTGCGGCGGCGAGGATGCCTTCTGCGTGCGCCGCAATCCGGGCGGCCAGTTCGGCGCGCTCGACCGCAAGGCCATCATGGACGCCCGCCTTACCTTGATGATGGCCTCGGAGCCGGCGGTAGTCGCCGATCATGCCTTCACCACCGGCCGCATCGGGCAGGTTTCGTTCGAAAAGCCGCTGAAGCCGACCACCGAAATTGTCGGCATCTTCGACGGCTTCGGCTGCTATCCGGAGAAAATGCCGGCCGAGAAGAACACCGGAAGCTACATCCCCGATGACTTCGACCACGAGATCGCCACCGTCTACAACGTGAGGGGGCGCGGCCTCGTGGTGCTCACCTCGTGCAGCCATCGCGGCGTCATCAACACCGTGCGCGCCGCGATGCGCGCCTCCGGCATCGACAAGGTGCTCGCCGTCGTCGGCGGCTTTCACATCGTGCCGCCGCTCGACGACGAATACATCCGCCAGGCCATCGCCGAATTCCGCGACATCGATCCTACCTACATCATCGTCGGCCACTGCACGGGCGATCGCTTCTATGACCTCGCCCGCGCCGAACTGGGCGACAAGGTTATCCACTCGGCGGTGGGGACACGGTTCGTGTTTGGCTGACGCCCGGCGCAAGCGGGATGGAAGTTTCCAAGACCCGTTCGTCCCCTCGAAAGCGGGGACCCAGGGTTTCAAGACGAGGGGTTTGCGCCTTTCGCCCTGGATTCCCGCATGCGCGGGAATGAACGGAGAGTGCTGCGACCGTCGTGCGGCGATTGATCCGTCAGAACGTCTGATACGTCTCGCCGTAGCGGCCGCCGACGCGGTCGAAGCCGGCAACCGCCGGCTTGTAGCCCTGGTCGATGTTCATGGCGCGGGCGTAGGAGCCGGCCGCCCGCTGCTTGTCGCCGAGGCGCTCGTAGGCGAGGCCGCGGCTGGCCCAGGCCTGCACGTTCTGCGGATCGATGGCGACCGCCTGGTCGAGGTCGCTTGCCGCGTCCTTGTATTGCTTCACCGCGATGTAGCTCAAGCCGCGCGCGACGTAGGGCGGCGCCTGGTCGGTCGACAGCCCGATCGCGGTGGTGAAGTCGTCGATCGCGTAGCCATATTGGCCTTGCGCCTGATAGAGCAGGCCGCGGTTGTAATAGGCTTGTGCGCTGTCGGGACGGATCGATATCGCCTTGTTGAAGTCGTTGAGCGCCGGCAGCATCTTGCGCTCCTGGCGATAGACCATGCCGCGGCCGAGATAGGCGTTGGAATAGTTCGAGTCGATCGCCAGCGCGCGGTTGTAATCGGAAAGCGCCAGGTCGAGCTTGCCGGTCTCGCGGTAGACGAGCCCGCGGTTGGCATAAGCCTGCGCGTAGGTCGGATCGATGCTGATCGCTTTGTCGAAGTCGGCAAGCGCCTCCTTGTAGCGCCCACCTTTGCCGAAAACGGTGCCGCGCATGTTGTAGGCCTGCGGGTCGTTTGGGTTGCGGGTCACGACCGCGGTCAGCGAGGCGATGTTGGCGGGGGAGGCGGCGTAGCGCGAGTCCTCGCTCTCCGGCGCGTTGGCGGTGGTGTTGGCGCTGTCCAGGCTGGCGCAGGCGGACAGCGTTGCCATGAGCGCCGCCGCAAGCGGCAGCACGAGCGTGCGCCGACGGTGCCGACTGCCGGTGCGCGGTGGTTCCATCGCCGAGGTACCGTTACGGGCCGCAAGAAGGCTCATGCCCACTCACCACTCTGACCGTTCACCAATCTGGCCGCGAATGACGGCGAAGGTTCGACAGGCGCACGCGTCCAAACAAAGCAATAGCGCGGGCGAAGGGCCCGCGCCACGAATCAAGACAGAAGCCACCAAGATCGCTGCACCAGGATCGCTGCAGCCGAATCGCCGCCGGTGTCGCCCGGCGGCACCGGCATCAGCCCGCGCGCGAAGCGCCCCGGCCCGCACCCGGCGCCGGCCGCGGCTTCGACGGCAGCAAGCCTTCGCGCTGCATCTTCTTGCGCGCGAGCTTGCGGGCGCGGCGGATGGCTTCCGCCTTTTCCCGCGCCTTCTTTTCCGACGGCTTCTCGTAGTGGCCGCGAAGCTTCATCTCGCGGAAGATACCCTCGCGCTGCATCTTCTTCTTCAGCGCCTTCAGGGCCTGGTCGACATTGTTGTCGCGGACGAGAACTTGCACTTCTGCTCCTTCGTTGTGGCGGTTCGGGTGCCGCTCGGAAAGCGCCGCAATGGCGATCCGCTTCGCGAGTCGGGCGGGCATTACCAGAAAAGCGAAAATGAGTCCATCTCACAGGCGCTTTTGCGCCACCGAGGACCCGTCGGTGAGCGTTATATGGGCCATTTCGGCCCCCGGCGCCACCCCCTAATCGGCGCCAACGGGGCGGGTTCAAGCCGCCCGGCCGGCCGCCGCCCGGGCAAACAGGGTCTCGATCCAGCCGTCGGCGGCGGCGTCGATGACCATGTGAACCCGGTCCGCCGGGCCCCGGTTGGCGACGCTGTGGGGGTGGGAAGGCCGCAAATACCAGCAGGAACCGGCCGCCATGGGGCAGGAAACCCCGTTGAGGCGCAAATCGACGCCCGTATTGGTGACGACTGGGATGTGCAGGCGCACGGCGCCGTCCTCGAAACGTAGGTCATGGTCGCGATGCTCCTTGATCACCGAGCCCGGCGTCAGCCGCATCAGCCGCACCGCCTTGAGCGGGCGGGCAAAAGCGGCCAGCACCGTCCGGAAATAGGGGGCGGCGGCGAGCGCCGGCGTGTCCACGAAATGGTCGCAGGCCGGGTCGGAATAGATCATCCGGACAGGGTGGGTTTCCCCGGCCGGCGCCCGAAGCGCGATCGCGCTCCAGTCGCCGTCATAGTTCTGGGTGACGAAATGCGCGGTCCAGGCCGTCTCGAGGGCCGCGAGATCCGCCGCCAGCCACTCGGGGTCGAAGGCGAGCGGCAGTCGCAGGCGGTCGGGAAAGCGGTGTTCGCGCGGCATGGCACGAGGCTCCAGAGGTCATTCCGGGACGCCGCGAAGCGGCGGGCCCGGAATCCAGAGCCAGGCTTCCGGATGTCGCTCTGGATTCCGGGCTCGCGCCTTCGGCGCGCCCCGGAATAACTGATAGCTTACGCCGCCGTCACTTCCCCGGCCACACCCGCGTGACGTGCCCCATCTTGCGGCCCGGGCTCGGCGCCCCCTTGCCGTAGACGTGCACCGCCGCGCCAGGCACGGTCAGCCAGCGCTCAGCCTCGTTCACTTCGGCGCCGATCAGGTTGACCATCTCCACGCGCCCCAGCCGCACGGGCTTGGCGAGCGGCCAGCCGGCGACCGCGCGGATGTGCTGCTCGAACTGCGAGACGGAAGCCCCATCGATGGTCCAGTGCCCGGAATTGTGCACCCGCGGCGCCACCTCGTTGACCATGACGTGCTGCTTCTTGCCGGTGCCGGTCACGAACATCTCCACACCCATGACGCCGACATAGTCGAACGCCTTGACGATGCGGGTGGCGATGCGGCGCGCTTCCGCCGCCACGGCGGGCGTCACCTTGGCGGGCACTTTCGAGAGCTTGAGAATATGGTTGCGGTGGTCGTTCTCGGTGACCTCGAAGCACTGCACGCTGCCGTCCGCGCCGCGCGCCGCGATCACCGACACCTCGCGTTGAAACTTAACGAAGCCTTCCAGGATGCACGGCACTTCGCGCAAACTGCGCCACGCTTCGCCGCGCTCGCTGTCCTTGGTGATCTTGGCCTGGCCCTTGCCGTCATAGCCGAGTCGCCGAGTCTTCAGCACCGCCGGCAGGCCGAGCGCTTTGAGCCCGTCGGCGAGCTGGGTCGCGCTGTGCACGGAGGCGTAAGGCGCCGTCGGGATCTTCAGGCTCTTGAGGAAATCCTTTTCGATCAGCCGGTCCTGCGTCGTCTCCAAGACTTGCGGGTCAGGCAGCACCGGCCGGCGCTTGGCGAGGAAGTCCGCGGTCTTCGCCGGCACGTTCTCGAACTCGTAGGTGATGACGTCGACGCTCTCGGCAAAGCGCGACAGGGCGTCTTCGTCGTCGTAGGCCGCGCAGGTCGCGCGCGCCACCACGTCGAAGGCGCACGAGTCCTTGTCGGGTGCGTAGATGTGGCAGTTGAGGCCGAGCCTTGCGGCGGCGAGCGCCAGCATGCGGCCGAGCTGGCCGCCGCCGAGAATGCCGATGGTGGCGCCGGGCGCGAGCACGGCTTTGCGATCAAACATGTGGCTAGCTTTCAATCCTTCGGACGCTTGCCGACCGCCTTGGTCTGGCGCGCGCGCCAGGCGTCGAGCCGTTTGGCGACCTTGGGATCGCTCAAAGCCAGCACGGCGGCCGCCAAGAGCGCAGCGTTGATCGCCCCCGCCTTGCCGATCGCCAGCGTGCCGACCGGAACGCCGGCCGGCATCTGCATGATCGACAAAAGCGAATCCTTTCCCTCCAGGGCGTGCGTCTTCATCGGCACGCCGAACACCGGCAGCGGCGTCATGGAGGCCGCCATGCCCGGCAGATGGGCGGCGCCCCCGGCACCCGCAATGATCACCTTGAAGCCGGCATCGCGCGCCCCGGTGGTGAAGTCGTAGAGCCGCTTGGGCGTGCGGTGGGCGGAAACGATGCGGGTGTCGTGCGCGATCTTGAGCGCGGCAAGTGTTTCGGCGGCGTGCTTCATGACCGCCCAGTCGGACTGGCTGCCCATGATGATCGCGACCGGCTTTGCCGCCATGATAGCTTCCCTCTTGTCCTTTATGGCGTCCGGCCCGAGAAAACGGACCTGCGCGGACTTGAAAAACCCGTCCGCTCCGGCGGAAGGAAGCGCCGGATTATACGGCGGGGCCCCCCGCTGGCAAGGCGAAACCGGTATTCTTACCGTGAGGGCTCTAGATTCGGGCTTTCGTCATGGGAGAGGAGTCGCGGGCAGGTGGCGCGGGAACAGGCGGCAACGCGGGCCGGCATCGACGAACCCGATTCGCCCGAGCGGCTGCGCGCCGAGGTCGGCCGGCTGAAGCGGGCGCTGGCGCGGGCGGAGGCCCGCATCGCGGAGCTCGAGGCGCACGCCGATGTCGATCCGTTGCTCGATGTGCTTAATCGGCGCGGCTTCGAGCGCGAACTCAACCGCGCGCTCGCCTATCTGCGCCGCTACGGTGGCCGGGCAGCGCTGCTCTATGTCGACCTCGACGGCTTCAAGGCGGTCAACGATGCCCACGGCCATGCCGTCGGCGATGCCATGCTGAAGGCGGTGACGCAGGCGCTCGCCGCCCGCGTGCGCGCCTCGGACGCGGTCGGCCGGCTCGGCGGCGACGAGTTCGGTGTGCTGATGTGGAACATTGGCGAGCGGGAGGCAGATGCCAAGGCGCGCGACCTCGAGCGCCATATCGCGGCCGCCGGGCTGTCCGACGGCGACCCCACGCTTACGGTCGGTGCCAGCGCCGGCCTGGTCATGCTTTCGGTCGAGGCGAGCGCGGCCGCCGCCATCGATGCCGCCGACCGGGCCATGTACGTGCGCAAAAAGGAGCGGCGGGGGTAATCCCACTTGTCATTCCGTGGCGGCCGCCCGAGCCCGAAGGGCGCAGGCGGCCGAACCCGGAACCCATAACCCCGGGCTGCGAGTATGGATTCCGGTTCGCTCGCTCTGCTCGCACCCCGGAATGACGGGACTTACTAAGCAATAATGTCCGGCGTGAGCTGGTCTTCGATGGCGTGGATGCGGTCGCGCAACATGAGCTTGCGCCTTTTCAGCCGCTGAACCTGGATCAGGTCGGCCCCGGGGGAGGCTGCAAGCGCCATGATCGCAACATCGAGGTCGCGATGTTCCTGCTGCAGGCGCGCCAATTGCCCCCGCAACGCGCGCTCTTCTTCGTCTTTCATTGCCACCGCTGGTCTTTTCCGGCTCCGGAACGGGCGGCCGAAAGCGCCCTTCCATTGAATTATCCCGTTTTCCACAGACAGGTTCAAGCGGCCGGTAACCTGTCGTTTATCAAAGGCTTCGCAGCTCTACGCCGCTCCGGCGGTCAGATATACCGTCGCCCTTGCGCTGAAATTGGGTTAGACTACCTGTCTATTCGGGGCCCCTGATTGAGGAGACATGCTGCATGTCGATGCAATCGCATCTCACGGAACTGGAAAAGAGGCATCAGGCGCTGGAAGACGAAATAACAGACTGCCTGTTGCATCCCGCCACCGATGATCTGCGTATAGTCGAGCTGAAACGTCGCAAGTTGCAGGTAAAGGACGAGATCGCAAGGCTCAGGCAGGACGCCAGCGTCCACTGACGACTTCGATTTCTCCGGGTCTAGCGTTCAGAGGGTCAAGACCGCCGGCTCGCGTGCCGCGAGACGGCGGTTTTGTTTTTTGGTCCTGTGACCGACTGATCGTGCGATGGGCTCGAGTGCTTGGCTACCTTTTGCCGTTGTGCAGCCATATTTTTTTGGCCTATTTTGCTAACGAAGAGTCCCGATACGCCGAGAGGCCGCCATGTCGCTGCTGACGTCCCTGCCACGCCCGGGGTCGCGCCGTTTTGCGCTCGCCGCCGCGCTCATCGGTGCCGGCCTGCTGGCCGCACCCGCGGCGCAGGCTTTCACCATCGAGAACGGCAGCGCCAACGGGCAGGATCAGAGCTTCCTTTATCCCGACCGCGGCATTGCAGCCGGCTCCGGTCAGGATCAGCAGGGCTTCACCTCGAAAGACGGCATTACGACGTACAAGGACGGCAATGCCACACTGCAGTTCGGCCGTCGCAACGCCTACGATCAGAACTACCACGCCGACCAGTTGTTCGATCCACTCGGCCATCCGCCGGGCGTGCGCTGAGGGCGCGGGCGCTGTCAGGCGGCGCCGATTCCGACCGCGCCGGGCCCCGGCCGTCCCAACCGATCCGAAAGCCCGAGATAAAGCCGCGAGGCGATGGCGACGGCGACCGCCAGGCTGAGGATGTTCAAGATCGCCGCGGTCAGCCCGATGACGGCCGATAGCGGGCCGAACAAGAACATCACCGCGAAGATCGCAACGACGATCGGCACCATGGCGATGATGAAGATGCCGAAAATGCGCCAGAAGTAGCCCTTGGTATCATCGAATGCATTGCCGAAGCTTGTGTCCGGGGCATCGACCGCGACGGCGGGAAACAGGATCACCAACCGGGTGCTGACGAAGGCACCGACGCACGTGGCGATCAGCATGGCCGCGATGATAACGCCGCTGTGGCCGAAGACTACCAGCAGCAGGCGCGGCACCAGCCAGATCGCGTAGATCGCCATCAGGCACAAGAAAAAACGCATGAAGCGCGGCTGCTCGAAGGCGAGCGTATAATTGGATGCCACCTCGTCGAGAATAATGTAGCGGTGAATGGCGAGATAAACTGGCGTCATGAGGAAGAGCCAGGCCACGCGTACCGCGCCGGCCGCGAGTAGCGCTCCGAAGGTTAACGGGGTGGCGCCGAT
This sequence comes from uncultured Pseudomonadota bacterium, assembly GCA_963773225.1. Classification (GTDB taxonomy): domain Bacteria; phylum Pseudomonadota; class Alphaproteobacteria; order Rhizobiales; family Xanthobacteraceae; genus Pseudolabrys. Next base: position 51,434 of record CAVZAO010000012.1, on the reverse strand, counting down.
CCAGCGTTTCAGCACGATGTCGACCAGGCCGAAGGCCAAGCCTAGCGCGATCGCTGCCATCGTGAGTGTCGGCATGGCGGGGATGACCCGGAACACGTCGCGCCAGGCGCGCATCGCGCTTGCGAAGATCTTCGGTTTGTCGCCCGTCATGACGCGCTCCTTGTCGGACTGCGGTCCCGATGGGTCGCAGCATGACAGCGCAAGGTTCAAGATCGCTTGGAGGGTTTCGCGTCTTTCACCGTTTACGGGTAAGGAAGGCCACGAACGCGGCCTTCGCTTCATCTGACCCCAGTCGGTCCCTGAACAGGGCTATCTCCTCGTCAATCCGCGTGCTCAATTCGTGAATTGAGCCGCGCATCAGGCGCCGCGCCGTCTTGACCGCGCCGCCCGGCAGCGCGGCGACGTCGCGCGCGGCCTTGAGCGCCTCTTGCTCCAGCGTGTCGGACGCCACCACTTTGTTGACTAGGCCGGCGTCGCGCGCAGCGTCTGCGTCGAGCGGGTGGCCCATCACCAAGAACTCGAAGGCGCGGGCATGGCCCATCAGCCTTGGGCCGACCAGCGTCGAGCCTGCCTCCGGCAGCAGCCCGAGCGCGACAAAGGGCGTTGATAACGCCGCGTCGCTTGCTGCGATCACGTAGTCGCAGTGCATGAGCATGGTGACGCCGATGCCGACGGCAGGCCCCGCCACCGCGGCGACGATCGGCTTTTCGTTACGCACCAGCGCGTCGAGGAAGGCGGTGACCGGCTCGGCCAGCGTGCCGCTCTTGGTGGCCTCGACGAAGTCGTTGATGTCGTTGCCGGCGCAGAATGCCGCGCCGCCGGTCACCAGCAGGCAGCGGATGTCGGGCATCCGATTCGCTTCTTGAATGGCGGTGGCCATGAGCCGGTACATGGCGAGCGTGAGGGCGTTCTTTTTGTCCGGCCGGTTCATCCGGATGGTGCGGATGGCGCCTTCGTCGGCGATGTCGATGTCCGGCATGGGACCCCTGGCGGTTTGCGTGTGGCCGTGCGCCGGGTACAGTCCGGCATGCGCGCGATCAAAGCCTACTTCTTCGACCTCGACGGCACTCTAACCGATGCGCGCGACGGACTCTATTTCTGCTTTCGCGCCGCGTTGAAGGCGCTGTCGCTGCCCGATCTGCCGGACGCGCGGCTGGCGCGTTTCCTCGGGCCGCCGCTGCCGGAGATGTTCAGGGTGCTCAAGCCCGAGATCGGCGACGACGAGATCGCCGCCGGCATGGCGGCGTTCCGCGCGGCATACGAAGCCGGCGGCATCGCGCGCAATGCGCTCTACCCCGGCGTTGCGGCCATGCTCGACGCCGTCGCGGCCAAGGGCGCGCTCGCGTGGATCGTCGCCTCCAAGCCGCAGCACTACGCCGAGCGGGTCGTCGATGCGCTCGGTACCGCCGATCGTTTCGCCGGGCTCACCGGCGCCGGACTCGACGAGCGCGACACTAAGGCCGAGATGCTGGCCGTCTCGCTCAAGCGTGCGGGCGTGAGCGCGGCCGAGGCGGTGATGGTCGGCGACCGCTTCTACGACGTCGTCGGTGCGCTCGAGAACGAGGTTACGCCTATTGGCGCCTTGTGGGGCTACGGCTCGCACGAGGAACTGCACGGCGCGGGCTGCCGGTTGTTCGCGCAGACGGCAGACGAGTTGCGCGGGCGGTTCGTGACGGGTGAAGATCCCGCCGCGCGTCATCGCGCCTGATCCGGCGATCCCGCTGAGGAGGACACTGCACCAATAGAAACCGGGTGGCGGTTTAGCGCCATCGCCGTCACGTTCACGCGCCGACAACAAATCAAGGAGCGCGCCGCCGTGGCCAAAAGTTATTACAGTACCGTCTTCGACCAATCCGCTGACGCCGTCTGGTCGACGATCCGCGACTTCAACAGCTATCCCGTCTGGGTCGATGGCGCGGGGACGAGCGAAATCGAGGATGGCAGGGCGGGCGACGAGGTTGGTTGCGTGCGCAGCGTGCTCTACGACGGCCGCCACATCCGCCAGCGTCTCAAGGCGTTGTCCGACACCGAGCGCGCGCAGACCTATGCCTTTGCGGAAGAGGGTGCGCTGCCGGTCGCCGACTACGAGGCGACGTTGCGTGTCACCCCGATCGTCGACGGCAACCGCGCCTTTGTCGAATGGTGGGCGACCTTCGATTGCGCGCCGGTGGAGCGCGAAGCGCGCGTGGCGTTCTTCCGCGACGCCTTCGCGGGATGGCTCACATCGCTGCGGCGTAGCCTCGCGAAAACTGGGCTTTAGCGGCTGCGGCGCGACGCTCAGGCGCGTGCCTGCAACGCGAGCCGCGCGGCGCCCCGATCAGCCTTGCCGGTGCGCCCGACCGGCAGCGCGTCGACGAAGTGGATCTCGTCGGGCACCTTGAAGCGGTCGATGCGCTCGCGCGCCCAGGCGCGCAATTCGCTTTCGGTCAACTCCGGCCGGCGGCGCACCACCATCAGGTGCAGCGTCTCGCCGAGCCGATCGTCCGGCATGCCGAAGGCGAGTGCCGCCACGACGCCCTCATGACGCGTGAACTGATTCTCGATCTCGAGCGGGCCAATTTTGTTGCCGCCACGCGAGATGATGTCCTTCGAGCGTCCGACGAGTTGGACGAAGCCATCGTCGCGCAGCAGCGCGAGATCGCCGGTCTTGAAATATCCGTCCTCGAAAGCCTGCGCCGTCAGCGCCGGATCGTCGAGATAACCGAGCATGCGCGCCGGTGTGAGAATCTGAAGCTCGCCGGCGCCGTCGGGCAGCGCGGCGGCGGGGCTGGCGCCGATGCGGAAGGCGACGCCTTCGGTCGGGCGGCCGATGGTGCCGCGGGCCGCAACGCCGTCGTCGGAGGTGGCGCAGAAGTCGCACGATCCGGTTTCGGTGAGCCCGAACAGGTCGATGACGCGCGCCCCCGGAAATAGCCGCGCCACCCTTTCGGCGAGTGCCGGCGGGAAAGGTTCGCCGCCGGTCAGCACGGCGCGCAGGCGCGGCAGTGCAAACGACGGCATGGCGCTGAGGGTGCGCAACAGCGTCGGCACCGCCCCGAGGATCGTCACCGCATCGAGCCCGCCTTCGGCTTGTGCAAGCTTCGGCGCCAGCAGCAGCCGTGCGCCGGCGCGCAAGGTGAGCAGCGCGACCCAAATGCCGAAAATGAAGGTGAGCTGCAGCGGCACCGCAACGACATCGTCGCGCGTGAAGGCGCGCAGGCGCGCGAGCGCGTCAAGCTTCCAGGCAAGGCCCTCGTGGCCGACCACGACGCCCTTCGGCTGCCCGGTACTGCCGGAGGTGAAGACGATCAAGGCCGCGCCGTTCAGCAGCGGCCGCTCGGGCGGCGCGGACGTTCCGATCGTGGACAGCGCGCCGGCCCGCACCGCGAACCGGCTGCCAAGCCGGGCAATCAGCGCCTCTGCCGCCTGCACAGGCGTGGCGACATGGATCGGCGCCGCCACGCAACCGGCGAGCCAGATGCCGATGAAGCCGGCGATATCGCGTGGCTCGTTCGCAATGAAAAGGACGACGGGTTCGTCCGGCGCGCATCTTTTCGCGCGCAAGGCATCGGCCACGGCCTCGGCGGCCTCAATGATCGCGGCGGCGCTCAGCGTATCGCCGCCCGGTGCGCCAGTTTCGGCGCCGAGGGCCCGCAAGGCGTCGCGCGTCTCGCGTCCCAGATTGCGGTTGTCGGTCATGACCGCGATCCCGCGGGGAAACGGCTGTCGCGCCAAGCCAGCGCCGCTTTCAGCCCTTCCGCGCGCGCGATGTCCATGAAGGCAATCTTGTCAGGCGAGCCCGGGCCTTCGATGTCGAGATCGATGGCGAGCGCGGCGTCGAGTGCATCGAGCAGGCCTTGGCGCTCCAGCGTCTGGTTGATGGCGCGTTTGGTGAGCTTCAAGAGGTTGGGGTCGATCGCCACCAGATGCTGGGCCATCGTCGCGGCTTCGGCTTCGAGCGCATCGTCCGGGACGACGCGGTTGACGATGCCGAGCGCGTGCGCGCGTTCCGCCGAAAGCCGGTCCTCACCGAGAAAGATGATTTCCTTCGCGATCTTGGGACCGACCAGCCAGGGCAGCCACATGGCGACGATGCCGGCGCCGAATTTCAGCTCCGGCTCTCCGAAGAACGCATTCTCGCTGGCGACCGTCATGTCGCATGCGAGCGACAATTCGAACGCGCCGGCTAGGCACGGCCCGCGCACCGCGGCAATCGTCGGCTTCGGGCAATGCCAAAAGCGCATCACCGCGTCGAAATCCTTGCGGAGGACAGTGCGCCACTGCTCGAAGCCGTTCGGCCGGCGCTCCATCTGCTCCTTGAGGTCGAAGCCGGACGAGAACGCCGCGCCCGCGCCGGTGACGACGACGGCGCGCACGGCCGCGTCCGCCTCAGCCAGGTCCATCGCCGCATTGATTTCTTCCAGCATGCGGCCGTTGAGTGCGTTGGCCCGCGCAGGCCGCGACAGCGTCAGCGTGCCGACGCCGTCCTTCGCCGCGTAGTCGATCGTCTCGAACGCCATCGCGCGTCTCCACCCTGCGTTCCGGCTTGGCATGACCGGCGTGTTTTGCTTTTTGCCTATGCGTTGTCCTTGCGCGGGTGCTGAGCGCGCGCCTCACACCGCCTTCGCCATTTCCCGCAGCTTGAACTTCTGCACCTTCCCCGTGCTGGTCTTTGGCAGCTCGGTGAATACCACGTAGCGCGGGCACTTGTAGCCGGCGAGGTGCTTCTTGCACCACTGCATGAGCTCGTCGGCGCTCGCTTCTTTCTGCGGCTTGAGCTCGACGAACGCACAAGGCGTCTCGCCCCACTTGTCGTCCGGTTTCGCCACCACGGCGGCGGCCTGCACCGACGGGTGCTTATACAAGGCGTCTTCCACTTCGATGGACGAGATGTTCTCGCCGCCGGAGATGATGATGTCCTTGGAGCGGTCCTTCAGCTGGATGTAGCCGTCCGGATGCATGACGCCGAGATCGCCGGAATGAAACCAGCCGCCGGCAAACGCCTTCTTGGTCGACTCCGGGTTCTTCAGATAACCCTTCATCACCACATTGCCGCGGAACATGACCTCGCCGATGGTCTCGCCGTCGCGTTTGACCGGCGCCAGGGTGTCGGGGGCGCGCACGTCGAGCGCCTCCAGCGCGCCGTAGCGCACGCCCTGGCGCGCCTTCTTGGCCGCCTGCGCCGACTTGTCGAGCGCGTCCCATTCCCGGTGCCAGTCGTTGACCACCGCGGGCCCGTAGGTCTCGGTCAGGCCGTAGAGGTGCGTGACGTTGAAGCCCGCCTCCTTCATGGCCGCCAGCACGGCTTCCGGCGGCGGCGCCGCGGCGGTGAAGAACTCGACCGTGTGCGGCAGCGGCTTCTTCTCGGCCTCAGGTGCGTTGAGCAACGTCGCCATCACGATCGGCGCGCCGCACAGATGCGTCACCTTGTGCTCGGCAATCGCCTCATACATCGCGGCCGCGCGCACCCAGCGCAGGCACACATGGGTGCCGACGGCGACCGAGATCGACCACGGGAAGCACCAGCCGTTGCAGTGGAACATCGGCAGCGTCCACAGGTACACCGGATGCTTGGTCATGCCGCAGGTCACCACGTTGCCGACGCCGAGCAGATGGGCGCCGCGGTGGTGATAGACCACGCCCTTGGGGTCGCCGGTGGTGCCGCTCGTATAGTTGAGCGTGATGGCGTCCCACTCGTCGTCGGGCATCGCCCAATCGTAATCGGCATCGCCTTGCGCGATAAAGGCCTCGTATTCAATCGAGCCCAGCCGTTCTCCCGGCCCTTTGTATTCCGGGTCGTCGTAGTCGATGACGAGCGGCTTCGATTTGCAGAGGCTCAAGGCCTCCTTCATGACCTTGGAAAACTCGCGGTCGGTGATGACGACCTTGGCTTCGGCATGGTCGAGCGAGAAGGCGATGATAGCGGCGTCGAGCCGCGTATTGAGCGTGTTGAGCACGCCTTGCGTCATCGGCACGCCGTAGTGGCATTCCAGCATCGCCGGGGTGTTGGCAAGCAGCACCGACACCGTGTCACCGCGCTTGATGCCGTGCTTGGCCAAGGCGGATGCGAGCTGGCGCGAGCGGGCGTAGAACTCGGCGTAGGAGCGCCTGAGCGGCCCGTGGATGACGGCCGTGTGCTCGGGAAACACCCGCGCCGCCCGGTCGAGGAAGGAGAGCGGTGTTAACGGCTGGTGGTTGGCCGGGTTGCGGTCGAGATCGGTATCGTAGGCCGTCTTGGTGGGCGTTGGCGCCATCGGTCGTTTCCCCCTCGTTTTGCGGAAAACGTTAGCGGCGATTGGGCGCCTTGTCATCGGTCGGCGGCGTGCCGCGTCGGTTCAGCCCCTGATCATCTCCACGCCGCCGGCGTAGATGAGCTGTACGCCGATCAGGAAGATCAGCACGTAGATGATCTTGTAGAAGGCCTCCGCCGGGGTGCGCCGCACCAGCCAGACGCCGGCGAGGTTGGTCGCGACGGCGAGCGGCAGCAGCACCGCCGAGGTGCCGAGGTTGGTGGGGTTGAGCTGGCCGAGCAGGAAATAGGGCGCCACCTTGAGCGCGTTGCCGATGGCGAAGAACAGCGAATAGGTCCCGACGAAGATCTCCTTGTCGAGTTTCTTCGGCAGCACGTAGATCTGGAACGGCGGCCCGCCGGTGTTGGCGATGAAAGAGGTGAAACCCGACATCGCGCCCCAGAACGTGCCGGCCACCGCGCTCGGCTGCGCGTGCTCGCGCGCGAAGCGTGCCGCGATGCCGAACCACTGGCTGACCGCGAACCCCACCGCGATCAGGCCGACCACCAAGCGGATCGCCGAATCCGGCACGTGGGCGGCAATCAGCCAGGCCAGTCCGAGACCGGCGATCTGCCCGGGCAGCATGATCCTGAGAATGCGCATGTCCCATTTGCGCCAGTACGACCACACCGTGACCACGTCCTGCGTCACCAGGATCGGCATCAACAGCCCGACCGCCTGCATCGGCGGCACCACGGTGGCGATCAGCGGCGCGGCAATGCTGCCGACGCCGGAAAAGCCACCCTTCGACAGGCCGAGCAGGATTACGGCCGGGATGGCCACGGCGTAGAAGATGGGGTCGTGGATGAAGGGCAAGCTATTACCTGTCATTCCAGGGCACGGCCGCAGGCCGCGGACCCGGAATCGAGGGGGTCACGGCAGGGCTTGTCGGGAGGGCCCCGGCTTCCAGGTTCACGCGCTTTTCGCGCGTGCCCCGGAATGACAGGGACGTTTGCGCCGGATCAAACCCTACCGTCGCGCGAAGTGCCAGCCTTGTTTGTGGATGACGGGCGTTCCACAATTGCCTGATCCGTTACCCTGAGGCGGCCGCGTTGCGGCCTTCTAGGGGCAACGATCGGGGAAAATGCGGGCCGGAGAGTCCGTGCCCGTCATCCTTCGAGGCGCGCCGCCGGCGCGCACCTCAGGAAGACGGCGAGAAGTTGGAGGAGACGGATTCATGGATGCCCGCACCAGCCGCTACCAGGATGTCTACGCCCAGTGGCAGCGCAACCCGGAAGGGTTCTGGGCGGGCGCGGCCAAGGAAATCGATTGGTTTGAACCGGCGAAAAAAGTCTTCGACCCGCAAGCCGGCATCTACGGAAGCTGGTTCGAGGGCGCCACCTGCAACACCTGCTACAACTGCCTCGACCGCCACGTCGCCAACGGGCGCAACGACCAGGTGGCGCTGATCTACGATTCTCCGGTCACCAACACCGTCAAGACCTTCACCTACGGTCGCATGCTCTCCGAGGTGCAGTTGCTCGGCGCCATCCTGCGGGATTTCGGCGTGACGAAAGGCGACCGCGTCATCATCTACATGCCGATGATCCCGGAGGCGGTGTTCGCGATGCTGGCCTGCGCGCGCATCGGCGCCATCCATTCGGTGGTGTTCGGCGGCTTTGCGGCCAAGGAACTCGCCACCCGCATCGACGACGCCAAGCCCAAAGTCATATTGTCCGCGAGCTGCGGCATCGAGGGCGCGCGTGTCATCCCCTATAAGCCGCTGCTGGACGGCGCCATTGATCTCGCCCAGCACAAGCCCGATGCCTGCCTCGTGCTGCAGCGCCCGCAGGCCGAGGCGACCCTCATCGAAGGCCGCGACCACGATTGGCGCAAAACCTGGGAGCACGCGGTCGAATACGCCAAGACCTCGGAGTGCGTGCCGGTCGCCGCCACCGATCCGCTCTACGTACTCTACACCTCGGGCACCACCGGCGTGCCCAAGGGGGTCGTGCGCGATAACGGTGGCCACATGGTCGCGCTCAAATGGTCGATGCAAAATCTCTACGGCATAGACCCCGGGGAGGTCTGGTGGGCGGCGAGCGACATCGGCTGGGTGGTGGGCCACAGCTACATCGTCTACGCGCCGCTCCTGCATGGGTGCACCTCGATCCTCTACGAGGGCAAGCCGGTGGGCACGCCCGACGCCGGCGCCTTCTGGCGCGTGATCGCCGACCACAAGGTGGTGTCGATGTTCACCGCGCCCACCGCATTCCGCGCCATCAAGAAGGAGGACCCAGACGGCAAGCTCTTGAAGCAATACGACCTGCGCCGCTTCCGCGTCCTGTTCCTCGCCGGCGAGCGTGCCGACCCGCCGACCATCCAGTGGGCCGAGGACACGCTCAAGGTGCCGGTGCTCGATCATTGGTGGCAGACCGAAACCGGCTGGTGCATCGCCGGCAATCCGGTGGGGCTCGGCACGCTGCCGGTGAAATACGGTTCAACCTGCGTGCCGATGCCGGGCTATCAGGTCGACATCGTCGACGAAGCCTGCAAGCCGGTCGCCGACAACAAGATCGGCTCGATCGTCGTCAAGCTGCCGCTGCCGCCAGGCAGCTTCCCGACGCTGTGGCACCAGGAGGAGCGCTTCAAGGAAGCTTATCTCGCGGAATTTCCCGGCTACTACAAGACCGCCGATGCCGGCTTCAAGGACGAGGACGGCTACGTCTATGTTATGAGCCGCACCGACGACATCATCAACGTTGCCGGCCACCGGCTCTCGACCGGCGGCATGGAAGAGGTGCTCGCCGCGCATCCGGACGTCGCCGAATGCGCGGTGCTCGGCATCAAGGACGACATGAAGGGCGAGGTGCCCTGCGGCTTCATCGTGCTCAAGGCCGGCGTCAACCGCCCGCCGAGCGAGATCGAGAAGGAGATCGTTCAGCTCGTGCGCGATAAGATCGGTCCGGTGGCGTCGTTCAAGCTGGCCATCACGGTGGCGCGCCTGCCCAAGACGCGCTCGGGCAAGATCCTGCGCGGCACCATCAAGAAGATCGCCGACCACGAGCCCTGGACCATGCCGGCCACCATCGACGACCCGGCGATCTTGGATGAGATCGGGGAAGCGTTGAAGGGGCATGGGGTGACTTAGCGGGGCCGACGCCTCAGCGCCGTGACCCGGTGATCTCGCTTAGGAACGCAGTGCGTGCTTGAGCGGGATGGCCGGGACAAGGCCCGGCTATGACTAAGGTGGGGCGCTATTTCATCGCGCGGGCTGGCTCACGCGCCCAAGTCGCACCCAAGCGCGCTCACCAACACCCAAAAACGGAACACCCGGGCAGTCTGTCGATCCACAGGAACGGCCACAGCAGAACGAAAGGTGCGGTCAGCAGGATCACCGCCGCCCGCCATCGGTAAACGAGGATCGCGGTGACCGCGAGCAGAGCCCAGATCCATGCGGTCAGCGTGCAATAAGAAATCACGACGCGGCTGGGGACATCGCCGGGGCCTGCAAAGAGGAGAAAGCTCGCGGGCCCGATCCAGAACCCGACTGCGGCGATGAGAAAGGAGGATACGATGAGATAGAGACAGGGGTATTTCATTCACGCCGCCAGGCCGAAATATACACATGCAGGATGTGTGATGCGCGCCGGCCGCAATAGACCCGGCTCCGAACCAAACACGATATGGCCCGGTCCGTTCAAGAGGGAAATAGGTCGGAGACCGGTGGCGAGGGGTCTGATTTTCGCCGCAGCCCCCCATGCTTCCCTCTGTCTGCGCCGTTTGCGGCACGTCATTCCACGTCATCCTGAGGAGCCACGCGGTCGCGCTCCGGTTACGCCGTCTTCGGCTTCGGCGGCCCGGCGCGCAGCTTGAGCGCCTCGGACATGAGATTGAACCAGAACTGCGCGCCGAGCGATGTCGCCAGTGCGGTCAGCGACCAACCGAGCAGCTTGGCGAGCCACGCTTTCCAGGTGGGCCAGTCATGCGGACGCGCAGGCGGATTTTGCCACGCGTAATCCGGCGGCGAAATCTTGCGCATCTGCTCGTAAGCCGATGCGATCGATTCATTCAACTGCTTTGTCTGTTCGGCGGTGAGTTGATGCAGATCGGTCGTATTCTTGATCTGGTCGGCCTTCTCAAGAGCCTTCACGGCGCTTGCCGCCTGCGCGGGGTTGTTCCAAAGCGTCGCGGCAATATGGACGGTGTCGATATCCATGGCGAAAGCCAAGAGAAAGCCGACGACGAGCAGGCGCACGAACGTCCAACGGGTGTAGATACCCGTCTGGTGGTCGTTGAGCGCCTTGAACCATTCCAGCAACTTGGGTTCGAAGTCGGCGGCGGCCGCTGCCGCTGTCCCTCTCAGCTTTTGAATGACGACGTTTGCGTTCAGGCCTTGCCCTTGCTCCGATAGGCTTTTGACGGCGTCGACGAGAATCTGCGGTTCGATGTAGCTCGTCGGCCGTAGCGTCTCGACCTTGGCAGCCTGCAGGTCGACAGCGCCCGACGAGATCGAGCGGATCAGCAGATGACCATAGAGGGCATTGGCGCCGCTCGTTCCGAGCGCGCCGACCAGACGCTTGCGCAGTTGCCGGCCGCGCTAATTGCAGAAGCCGACAATGGCTTCGACCAGGTGCGATGCGACGGTGCTGGTGAAGAAGAACAGGGCACTGAGCAGCACGACCACATCGACGACTTGCAGCAAGCCCGGGAGCGACTTGAGGACGTCCGCCATGGCGCATTCCCCCCTTCAAAGACTCAACCCAGAATAGAAGATCGACGTATTGCTCGCAATGTGTCAAGCGCGCCGTGCGGCGTCCTGCGTGCGACAACGATCCTATTCAGGCCGCGCTGGGGGGCGATCAGTCAGATGATGGATGGCGGCGTGGGGTCGCAGCCGCTGGAGGCCGCCGCCACCCATAAAAAACCGGCCGCGCAGCTGTCGGCGACAGCCAAGCGCGGCCGGTAAGAGTGCAGTCCCGTGCCACGTGCCGACGCGGCGAAAGCCCGCCGTCGGCGTCAGGATCATCGGCTGCTATCTGAGCGGCAATCGGCGCTGCCGTCCATTCGCATTGCTACGGATGCGGCGGCTTCAGCCCTAACCAGGCCTTAACGCCCGCGCGTCATCCGCGCGCGCTTCGCGCTTACTCGTTCTCGCCGCTGTCTTCGCTCTTGCCGCCGAGCTGCTTGAGCTTGGCAAACACGGCGCTGACGTCGATGTCGGTCGAGGCCTTGGGCTCGGCGGTGTCCGGCGCCGTCGCCGGCGCGGTGGTCTCGGCGGCCGGCAACAGGGTCGCCCCGGTATCGGCGGGTGCCGGCTTTTCCTTGTTGGCGCGCTGTACCTCGAGGTCGAGGTCGGTCTGCGAGCAAAGGCCGAGCGTCACCGGGTCGAGCGGCGTCAGGTTGGCCGCGTTCCAGTGCGTGCGGTCGCGGATCGCCGTAATGGTCGACTTGGTGGTGCCGACCAGGCGCATGACCTGGCTGTCCTTGAGTTCCGGATGGTTGCGCACCAGCCAGAGAATGGCGTTCGGCCGGTCCTGCCGGCGCGAGACCGGCGTATAGCGCGGACCCTTCTTGCGGTCGGAGGGGGTCACCGCGACCTTGGGCATGCTCAGGGTCAGCTTCATGGCCGGGTTCTTCTCGGCCTGCTCGATCTGCTCGCGGGTCAGTTGCCCGGTCTGAATCGGGTCCAGGCCTTTGATCCCTTGCGCGGCGTCGCCGTCGGCGATCGCCTTCACCTCCAGCGGGTGGAGTTTGCAGAACTCCGCCACCTGGTCGAAGGTCAGGGCGGTATTGTCCACCAGCCAGACGGCGGTCGCCTTGGGCATCAAGGGGGCTGTGGTGGCCATGGGGCAAATCTCCTCTACGCTTCGCCCGCCCGGTCGGGCGAAGCAGAAAGATCATCGGCGATGATCGGAAAAGTGCCCGGAATATAGGAGGAGGGTGCGGCACATGCAACCGGGCGGCTTGACAGGGTGGGGCGACGCGCCCCATGTCGGGGCGAGGACGCAAGGGGCAGACTGACAGCCTTCCTTGAGGACAAAAATGGCCGCCGATCCCGCAAAACCCGCTCTTCACGTCTTGTTGTGCTCGCCGCGCGGCTTCTGCGCCGGGGTGGTGCGCGCCATCGAATCCGTGGAGCGCGCGCTGGAGATCCATGGCGCCCCGGTCTATGTCCGCCACGAAATCGTCCATAATCGCTATGTCGTCGACGAATTGCGCGCCAAAGGTGCCATTTTCGTCGAGGAACTCGACGAAATCCCGCAGGACAGCGACCGCCCGGTGATCTTTTCGGCCCACGGCGTTCCGCGCTCGATCCCCGAGGAAGCGGCGCGGCGCAACTTGTTCGCCCTCGACGCCACATGCCCGCTGGTCACCAAGGTGCATCGCGAGGCGGAGATCCACCATCGCAAGGGCCGCGAGATCCTGCTCATCGGCCATGCCGGCCACCCCGAGGTAGTCGGTACCATCGGACAGTTGCCCCCGGGGTCCGTGACCCTGGTGGAGGACGTCGACGACGTCGCCGCCTTCACGCCCAAGGACGAGAACAGCCTCGCCTACGTCACGCAGACGACCTTGTCGGTGCAGGACACCGCGACCATGGTGGACGCGCTCAAGGTCCGCTTCCCCAACATCGTCGGCCCGCACAAGGAAGACATCTGCTACGCCACCACCAACCGGCAGGACGCCGTGCGCCGCGTGGCGCCGCTGGTCGATGCCGTCATCGTGGTGGGCGCGCCCAATTCGTCGAATTCGCAGCGGCTGAAGGAAGTGGCGCTGCGCGCCGGCTGTCCTTATGCCACGCTGGTGCAGCGCGCGGCCGACATCAACTGGAACGAATTCGCGACCGTCACGCGCATCGCCGTCACCGCCGGCGCCTCGGCACCGGAAGTGTTGGTGGAGGAAGTGCTCGATGCCTTCGCCGAGCGCTACGCCATGAGCGTGGAGACCGTCACCGCCACCGAGGAACGCATGTTCTTCCCGTTGCCTCGCCCGTTGCGCGAGACCCAGGCGGCCGAGTGACATATTAATGGCCGTCTACACCGACGTCTCCGCCGACGATCTCACGCAGTTCCTCGCCGGCTACGACATCGGCGCACTCCTGTCCTACAAAGGCATCGCCGAAGGCGTCGAGAACTCCAACTTCCTGGTCCACACCGAGGCCGGCAATTTCATCCTGACGCTCTACGAAAAGCGCGTGGCGGAAGGCGATCTGCCGTTCTTCCTCGGGCTCATGGAGCACCTGTCGACCCGCGCCATCACTTGCCCGCAGCCGGTGCGCAACCGCCATGGCGGCGTGCTCGGCCGTCTCGCAGGCCGCCCGGCGGCGATCGTCACCTTCCTCGACGGCATGTGGATCCGCCGCCCGAGCGCCGCCCATTGCACGGCGCTTGGTGAAGCGCTGGCGCAACTGCATCTCGCCGGCGCCGACTTCGAGATGAAGCGCGCCAATGCGCTCGGCATGGAAAGCTGGCGGCCGCTCTACGAACAGGCCAAGGACCGCGGCGACAGCGTGCGCCCCGGCCTGTGCGCCGCGATCGCGCAGGAGCTCGACGTCTTGGCGCAAAGCTGGCCGCGCGACCTGCCGCAGGGCGTCATCCACGCCGATCTCTTCCCTGACAATGTTTTCTTCTTGGGCGATGAACTATCCGGCCTTATCGATTTCTACTTCGCCTGCACCGATACGCTGGCCTACGACGTCGCGGTTTGCCTCAATGCCTGGTGCTTCGAACCCGATCATTCGTACAACGTCACCAAGGGCCGCGCGCTCTTGAAAGCCTATGTCGGCGCGCGTGCGCTCAGCCTCGAGGAACGCGCCGCGCTGCCGGTGCTGGCGCGCGGCGCGGCCATGCGCTTTTTGCTGACACGGCTGGTGGACTGGCTTGCCGTGCCCGATGGCGCGCTGGTGCAGCCGAAGGACCCGCTGGAATATTTCCGCAAGCTGCGCTTCCACCAGTCGGTGAAAAGCGTCGGCGATTACGGGTTCGACTGACCGCCCTCGAATTTCCTGCATCTGCCGCGCGCGGCGATGCTATCCGATAGTCCGCCACATCAACGACCGGGATATTCACTTATGAGCGGCGAGCGCGTCACCATCCACACCGACGGCGCCTGCTCGGGCAATCCCGGCCCCGGCGGCTGGGGAGCGATCCTCTCCTTTGGTGAGCACGAGAAGGAATTGATGGGCGGTGAGGCGCACACCACCAACAACCGCATGGAGTTGATGGCGGCGATTGCGGCGCTGGAAGCGCTCAAGCGCCCATGCACCGTCGATATCCACACCGACAGCCATTACCTGCGCAACGGCATCACGCAGTGGATCAAGGGCTGGAAGCGCAACGGCTGGCGCACCGCCGACAAGAAGCCGGTGAAGAATACGGATCTGTGGCAGCGCCTCGATGCGGCGCTTGGCGAGCACACCGTGCACTGGCACTGGGTGAAAGGCCACGCCGGCCACGATCTCAACGAGCGCGCCGATGAACTGGCGCGCAACGGCCTCATCGCCGCGCGCGCCGGCGCCAAGGGGGCGATGAAATCCTCTTAGTCATTCCGGGGCGCGCGCGAAGCGCGCGGCCCCGGAATGGAGAACATCAAATCTGCTTCAGCAGCGCTTCGCCGCCGGAGATGTCGCACTTGCCGGGCGCGTCCTCGACGTTGAGGCTCTTCACCGAGCCGTTGTCGACGAACATCGAATAGCGCTTGGAGCGCACGCCCAAGCCCGCGCCCGAGCCGTCGAAGTCCATGCCGACCGCCTTGGTGAATTCGGCGCCGCCGTCGGCAAGGAATTCGATCTTGCCGTCGCCGCCGGTTGCCTTCGCCCATTCCTTCATGACGAACGGATCGTTGACGCTGACCACCGCGATCGCGTCGACACCCTTGGCCTTGAAAGCGCCGATGTTCTTCAGAAAGCTCGGCATGTGCAGGTTGCTGCAGGTCGGCGTGAACGCGCCGGGCACCGCGAACAGCGCGACCTTCTTGCCCTTGAAAATGTCGTCGGTGGTCTTCGGCTTGGGACCGTCCGCGGTCATTACGCGGAACGTAGCATTCGGAACGGTATCGCCGACCTTGATGGTCATGAGGCTGTCCTCTCGTGCTGAAGTTTCTCGTGGGTAGGGGATGCGCGCAAACTCGCGCGAGACGCAGGAAGTAGCCGAGATCGGCGCGCCCGTCGAGACGGGTATTAATCGAGCCGGGCCTTGGTCTCGTAGGCCTTACCGGCTTCGACGACCGTGAAGGTGAGTTCGGCCGGTGATTTTGGGCTGACGCCGGGCGGCAGCCCATCGAGCGCAAAGGTGAAGCGTCGTTGGCCCGCCGGCGCGCCTTGGCTTTCCTTCGGCACCGGCAGCGCCCATTCCGGTGTTGGCCCTTCGACGAAAACCTCGACCGCGCCACCCTGGTCCGCCTTCACGTCGACGGCGGCCGCCGGCTTGCCGTCTTCGCTCACGCGTTTCAGCGTCAGGCCGAGCGTTGCGGGTGCGACCGCCTGCGGCACCTTGGCGCGCGCGGCGGCAAGCGCCGCCGCATGGGGGCTGCTGCCGGGCACAAGCGTCAACTCGGCTTGCCCGCGCGCCGGCACGCACAACTTGTCGCAGATGGCATATTCGATCTTGACATGCAGGCTGACCGGCTTTCCCGCCGTCTTGGGAGTCACGCTCACCGGAAAGATCACGTGGTCCTTGTAGCCGAGGGTGTTGCCGGTCTCGTCGGTATAGAGGTGGGGTGCCGGGTAGGACACCTTGGCGTTGGCCAAGTTTTGCGATCCGGAAAAGTCGAAGCGCGGCGGCAGCCCGGAATCCCCCGGATAGCGCCAATAGGTATGCCAGCCCGGCGCCAGATCGAGTTCAACGCCGGCCGGCAGGGTCTTGGCGTCCGGCTTGGCGGAGCCCGCGATCAGGCGCATGGCGGCGTGGTTTTCGCGTGCCCAGGCCGAGGCGTCGGCGGCTTGCGCCGGCGCCGCACCGGCCGCGAATATCAGGCCGGCCGCGGTGAACGCCATCTGGCAAAGCAGTGCGGGGTTCCTATGTCTCATGATGGAGCCCGGTCTAATCGGTACGATGGCGCGATGCCACTGAATTGATCGTGAGCGGCAGGTGAGCGGGTACCGTGCTGATGCGGGTGATTTTGCCACATTCGACGGCCTCTACCGGCGGCCTAAAATGTGACAGCCGCTGATTGAAACGTCAGCTTCCGCCTCGTTTGCAAATAAACTTCGATCGGATACCCTTGAAGGCCATGAAGATAACGACCAAAGCGCCCGATCCGGCAGGCCGCGGCTATCTCGACGGCCAGATGCTGATCGCCATGCCGGCGATGAGCGACGATCGCTTCGCGCGCACGGTGATCTATGTCTGCGCGCATTCGAGCGAAGGCGCCATGGGCATCGTCGTCAATCAGCGCGCGCAGAACATCAGCTTCCCCGAACTCCTGGTCCAGCTCGAAGTGATCCCGGCGAGCGAGCGCATCGAACTGCCGACGCGCGCCGAGGATGTCGAAGTGCTCAAAGGCGGGCCGGTCGAGACCGGCCGTGGCTTCGTGCTGCATTCCGCCGACTTCTTCATCGAGAACTCGACGCTGCCGATCGACGAAGGAATTTGCCTCACCGCGACCCTCGACATCCTCAAGGCGATCGCGCGCGGCAACGGCCCGCATGAAGCGGTGCTCGCGCTCGGTTATGCCGGCTGGGCGCCCGGCCAGCTCGAGCAGGAAATTCAGCAGAACGGCTGGCTGCATTGCGAGGCCGATCCGGAGCTCATCTTCGGCACGGACATCGAGGGCAAGTACTCCCGCGCGCTCGCCAAGCTCGGCATCGATCTCGCCATGCTGTCGAACGAAGCCGGCCACGCCTGACGCGTCGCCGCGCCGTCTCGCAACTCGATCTTCTCCGTCCGCCGATATGACGCTCAAAAGTTCCACATGCATCCTCTGCTACCGTGTCGCGCTGCAGCGCATGCGAGGGATGTTCGCCGTCAAATTACCGCGCTAGGATTGGAATTGCGTTTCGCTATTCGTTTGAGCAGTTCCGATCCAACATCCCGGCATGTCAGGGCCGCTAACGGACCAACACCGCGTTAAGCTTGAATCGCTGGGCGCCGCGCTGGCGGCCTGCCAGGCGGAGCTTGCTGCCGTGCGGGCCCGGGCGGAGGAAGATCGCGAACGCCACCAGCGCCATGCCGCCATCATCGACGCTTCCCGCGATGCCATCTGGAGCTGGGATATCGACGGCAACATCACGTCGTGGAATGCGGAAGCCGAGCGCCTGCTCGGCTACGCCGCGGGCGAGATCATCGGCAAGCCGCTGCTGAGCCTGATCCCGCCGGACCGCTTGCAGCGCGCCCGCGACGTCATCGGCAAGCTCAAGGCCGGCGGCTGGTTCGGCCAATACGAGACCATGCGCCTGCGCAAGGACGGTACGCCGGTGCAGGTCGAGTTGACCGTTTCGCCGATCCTCAATGCGGCCGGCGAGGTGGTCGGCGCGGCGACCGTCTGCCGCGACGTGACGGAGCGGGGCAAGGCCGCGGACATGCTGGCGCGGCGGATGGACGAACTAACCACGCTCTACAATTTCACCGACCGGCTCTATCGCGCCGCCAGCCTGGCCGACGTCTACGCTGCCGCGATCGAAGCGATCCGGCGCGCGTTGCGCTGCGAGCGGGCGTCGATCCTGCGCTTCGACGACCGCGGCGTGATGCGCTTCGTCGCCTGGCATGGCCTCTCCGACGCCTACCGCGACGGGCTCGAAGGCCATTCGCCGTGGAAGCCCGGCGATAGGAATGCCGAGCCGATCCTGATTGCCGACATCGATGAGACCGATGAGCCGGCTTGGGTGAAGACGGCCATCAGGAACGAAGGCATTTGCGCGCTGGCCTTTGTCCCGGTGGTGGCGCGCGGCGCCGTCATCGGCAAGTTCATGGTCTACGACGCGCAACGCCGCGTTTTTTCCGAGCACGAGAAGGATCTGGCCCTGACCATTGCGCGTCAGGTCGGTTTCAGCCTCGAGCGGATAGACGCCGAAACCGCGCGCGCCGCCGTCGAGCGCGAGCTGCGAGAATCCGAAACGCGCTTCCGCCTGATGTCCGAAAGCGCGCCGGTCATGATCTGGATGAGCGACGCCAACGGCGCCTGCCTTCATCTCAACCGCATGCTGCGCGAATTTTGGGGCGTGACCGACGCAGACCTCGCGGACTTCAATTGGAAGGATACGATGCATCCCGAGGATGCGGCCGCAATCGCGCAGGAGATGATGGCCGCGCTTGCCGCGCGCACCAGCGTGACCATCAAGGGCCGCTACCGCCGCGCGGCCGATGGGCGCTTTCGTGTTCTCCAGACCGACGCCCGCCCGCGGATTTCCGCGGCCGGCGAATTCCTGGGCATGATCGGCGTCAACGTGGATATCACCGAGCGCGAAGAAGCCGAGGCAGCGTTGCGCGAAAGCGAAGAGCGCTTCCGCCTGGCGGTCGACGCGGCGCCGAGCGGCATGATCATGACGGACCCCGAGGGCCGCATCGTCATGGTCAATGGCGAGGCGGAAAGGCTTTTCGGCTACGGGCGCGACGCGCTCATCGGCGAGAAGATCGAGATGCTGGTGCCGGAGCGGTTTCGGCCGGCGCATCCAGGCCATCGCGACGGCTATACCGCGCATCCGAGCGCGCGGCCCATGGGCGCCGGGCGCGACCTGTTCGCGCTCCACAAGGATGGCCGCGAGATCCCGGTCGAGATCGGCCTCAGCCCGTTCCGCACCTCGCGCGGGCTGATGGCGCTGACCGCCGTGGTCGACATCAGCGCCCGCAAGCGCGACGAGGCCCATCGCGATCTGCTGATCGCCGAGCTCAATCATCGCGTCAAGAATTCCCTGGCGGTGATCCAAAGCATCGCCAATCAGACCTTCAAGGGCGATCGCGCCACGCCTGAGGCCAAGGCGGCATTCGAAGGCCGCCTGATCGCGCTCGCCTGCGCCCACGATCTGCTCACGCGCTCGAGCTGGGAAAGCGCGGCCCTGACCGACCTCGCGACCGACACGCTGCAGGCGCAGGCCGTCAACAAGCAGCGCATCTCGATTGCGGGCCCGCCGGTGCTGCTCAAGCCGCGCTCGGCCTTGGCGCTGGCGATGGCGTTCCACGAGCTTTCGACCAACGCCGCGAAATATGGTGCACTCTCCAGCGACGCCGGGCTGATCGATGTCTCGTGGACGAAGTCGGAAGGACCGCAGCCGCGCCTGACCCTCGTCTGGCGCGAGCAGGGCGGGCCGCCGGTCGCGCCGCCGGCGCGCCGCGGCTTCGGTTCGCTGCTGCTCGAGCGCATGCTGGCCGTCGACCTCGAGGGCGAGGTGTCGGCCGATTTCCGGCCCGACGGGCTCATCTGCACCATCTCGGCGCCGCTCGAGAAGACCGGCGTCGATCCCGCCGGGCGGTGGCATTAAGCCGGCCCCTTCAATGCCGGATATCCGGCATAGCGCGGCGCGCCCGAGAGAATAGCTCCAAGTCTTCAACAGGCGGTGCGCGAGCGGGCGCCGTCTCTGCTCATGACCGCCTGACAGCGCATGCGCTTGATTGCCTTTACCATGGTAGAGGTGCAGTATAGTACCAACCAACGAGACGCATACAGCGGCATCGGCCTCTGACGGCAGTCGGCGGTTCCTCCTGTATCCGCGCGGGGGCGTGTCGCGTGATGGATCGTCGTGGCAAGCGGTGGCGCGTATCGCCCGGTTCGGGCGAAGCCTATGTCGTTGCCGCGCTGTTCGTGGTCGCCGCCGCGCTGTTGCGCTGGTGTCTCGGCCTTTACAGCTACGAGCTCCAGGCCTTCACCACGTTCTATCCCGCGGTGCTGTTTGCCGCCATCCTGGGCGGCTCCGGGCCCGGTCTGTTCGCCGTCGCGCTGGGCGGGTTCATCGGCTGGTGGGAATTTCTTTCGCCCTTCGTCGCGCTGCTGCCGCTCAGCCGCTCCGACACCATCAACCTCGTCACATATTTCGCCGCCTCTCTGCTTATCGTCTGGGCGACCGAGCATTACCGGCGGCTCACCAAGCGGCTGACCGACGAGCAGGCCTTGCGCAAGCTCGCGGTCGACGAATTGTCGCATCGGTTGAAGAACAAGGTAGCGACGATCCAGTCGATCGTCAGCTTCCGGCTGCGCGACTATCCGGAGGTGCGTGACGACATCGCGAGCGCCCTCGCGGCGCTGATGGCCACCGACGACCTGATCACCGCCACGCAAGGGCAGGGCGCGCCGCTGCGCGACATCATCGGCGCCGAGTTCAAGCCCTACGATCTCTCGCGCGTCTCGCTGGCCGGCCCCAAATGCCTGCTGGCCCCCAAGGTTGCGCTCACCATGGCGCTGCTGATCCATGAGCTCGCGACCAACGCCGCCAAATACGGGGCGCTGTCCGACTCCGCCGGCAAGCTCTGCATCGGCTGGACCCTCTCGGGTAAGCAGCTCGACATCACCTGGCAGGAAAGCGGTGGTCCGCGCATCAGCCCGCCCGACCACAGCGGATTCGGCACGCGCCTGTTCAAGCGCGCGCTGGAGCCGTTCGAGGGCAAAGTCGAAGCGGACTTCAACCCGACCGGCCTGGTCTGCAAGCTGAGCCTGACGCTGCCCGACGAACCGGCCTCGCCCGGCACGACGGAGCCCGGACCGGCGCGCGAAGCCATTGCCTCGGACTGACGTCCGGACGGCCCGGAGTATCGATTACGCCCTCGTGGAGGCTTCGTCGTCTGCCGCGGGCGCAGGCAGGATGACCCTGACCGTCGCGGCGTCGTCTGTGGTTTCGAGACGGCCGCCGAGTTGCGCCAGCAGTGCCTGCCGGATGCGCACGCTGTGGTCGCCGGTGCTGGCGGTGTCGCGCGCGCTGGCGCCCTGGGCGGCAACCGTCAGCTGAAGGCTGGAATCGGCCTCGGCATGCAGCGCGATGCGGATGGTGCCGTGCTGATGGTCGCCATAGCGGTAGAAGGCGTCCAACAGCAGTTCCGTCACCAGCAGGCCGAAGGCGCTGGCGAAATCGAAATCCGTCTGCAGCGGCTCGGCGTCGATCGCGATCGTGATGCCGCGCGTCGTCGCGTCCGACCACAGCGCGACGTTGCTGCACAGGTTCTCGAGAAACGGTCGCATGCTGAAGGTGGCGAGGTCGTTCGACTGCATCAATTGCTGGTGCACGAGGCCGAGCGCCGAGATGCGGCCGTGCAGCTCGGCGAGCGCGGCGCGCGTATTCGCATCCTGCGCGCGCGAAGCCTGGAAATTGATCAGGCTGTTGATGGTCTGAAAATTGTTCCGAACGCGATGATGCACTTCGCGCAGCAACAGGTCGCGCTCCTTGACGGTATTGGTGAGGTCCGCCGTGCGTTCGATGACCCGCTTCTCCAGAGCGTCGCGCGCCGCCAACAGCAGGCGCTGCTGGCGCGCGAACTGCAGCAGGAAATAAAGGAACACGGCGCAGCCGGACAGCACCCAGCTCACCCGGCTCGCCGACCAGCCGACGGTGTAACGCCCGCCGCCGAAGGTCGAGAGAACGTTACTGAACAGCATCGCGGTCAGGGCCAGCCCCAGCCACAAGAACAGCTCGTTGCTGCGGTGGATCGCGACGAGGACGATGACGATGCCGCAGGCAAACATGGCCATCGCCGAATAGCTGACCCAGCGGTCGAACGCGGTCCAGTGGCCGTCGGCGATCAGCAGCGGCATCCAGTCGGTGAGTGCCAGTGCGTTGTAGGTCACGAGGGCGACAAGCGCGAGCACGCCGATGACCGTGGCGGCGGCCGCAGAGCCGACATTGCGCGCCGTCAGTTGGCGGTCGCCCTGGCGCACCTCGAGGATGATCGCGGCCAAGGTCAGCGCCGCAAATCCGAATATCCAGGGAATGAAGATCCAGGCCGTGGAGTGCGCGGTGCCGATCAGCGGTCGGTGCGGGACCAGCGCGCCGGGAAAGGTGAGCAGATAGGGAACGGTCAGGCAAGCGGAGTAAAGATAGGCAGCCGCGAGCACGAGGATCGACGCGCTCGGCACGGCGCGAAAACGGATGAACAGGAGGAAGCTGGTCGAAAGCTCGGTGGCGAAGACGCCGGCCGCGAACACCGCGGTGAGGCCCGGGATCACCGGGCCCGGCATGGTTGCAAAGTAGAGCAGCGCGAGCCCGCAGGCGGTGTAGACGGCGATCGCGATTGTCAGCGGCGATCCATTGTCCGTCGCGCCGCGCGGCCGGCGACCCGCTTTACTCAGCTGAGAATCCGCTACCGAGGCGCTGTTCAAGTCAACCTGTTTCCTGGCGTCTTTGCCGCGACCCTGCAACGGTTTTGCCACGGGCAGCTAAGCGACGCCAGCGGCAATGCGCAAAGACGCGGTGCCTCGGTAATGCTCTCGATCGGGAAACGTTCCACGCGGTTATGCGATGATGCGCGGCACCGTTAACGCCGTCAGCAGATGCGCGGCAGCGGCTCGTCTTCCAGTTCCTCGATCAACCGTTCGCCGCCGATCTCGGTCTCGAGCACGACGTGGCCGCCGTCGCCGGCAAGCGCGCCGATGATGGCGGCGCTTTCGCCTTGCGGCAGCGCGCGCCAACACGCGAGCGCGGCCTCGGCCTCGTGCGCTGCGAGCACCGCCACGATACGGCCCTCGCAGGCCAGGAACAAGGGATCGTAACCGAGCATGTCGCAGATGCCGCGCACCGGCGGGTTGAGCGGAATGGCGGTCTCGTCGAGCCGCACCGACATGCGGGTCGCCTTGGCGATGTCGTGCATGACGGTGGCGAGCCCGCCGCGGGTGGGATCGCGCATGAACTTGAGCCCGGCCATGTTCCACAGGCTCTGCGCCAGCGGCAGCACGCTCGCCGCGTCGGAGGCGAGATCGCCCTTGAGCCCGAACTGCTCGCGCGCCAGCAGCACCGCGGTGCCGTGGTCGCCGACCGGACCGCTCACCAGGATTTGATCGCCGTGTTCAATGCGGTCGAGCCCGAGCCGCAGCCCGGGCCGGCGCACGCCGACGCCTGTTGTCGCCAGATAGAGCCCGCCGCCTTCGCCCCGCTGCACCACCTTGGTGTCGCCGCAAGCGACCTTGACGCCGCAATTCCTGGCGGCTCGCGCCATGCTGGCGATGACGCGGTCGAGCAAGGCGATCTCCAGGCCCTCTTCGATGAAGGCGTTGAGCGTGAGATAGACCGGCGTCGCGCCCGCGACCGCCAGGTCGTTGACGGTGCCGTGCACCGCGAGCGAGCCGATGTCGCCGCCGGGAAATTCGAGTGGCTTCACCGTGAAGCCGTCGGTGGTGACCATGATCTCGCCCGCCGGCAGTGGCAGCGCCACGGCGTCGGCGCTGGTGTCGAGCGCGGCATTGGCGAGATGGCGCGCAAAAATGTCCTCGATCAGCGCGCGCATGAAGCGGCCGCCGTTGCCATGGGCGAGCGTCACATAGCTGTCGTCGCTCATCGGCGCGGTCCCGCTTCGACGATCTGGCCGAAGCTCAAGCCGGCATCGTTGGGGGGGATCTGTTCGGGAATGATGATGATGAACCCCTCGCGTGTGGCGTCGCGCACGATGCGCTCGCTGAGCAACTTGTTCTGAAACACGCCACCGGCGAGGCCGAGTCGCGTGACGCCAAGCGCGCTCCGCACGGCGCGCGCTTGGTCGAGCAGCATGCGGGCGAGCGTGGCATGGAAGACGCCGGCGCGGGCGGCGGCGCTGACATTATGATCGTTAAGCGCGTCGAGCAGGGGCGCCCAGTCGCTCTGCCAGAGTCCGTCGGCATTGCGCATCAGTGGTAGGGCGATGGGCGCGGCATCGTCGGTGGCGATCGCCTCAACCGCCGACGCGGCTTGGCCCTCGTAGCTCGTCTCCGCGACGAGGCCGGTGAGCGCGGCGGCGGCGTCGAACAGGCGGCCGATGGAAGTCGTCGGCGGGCAATTGAGTTTGCGGGCCCAGGCCTGATGCAGGAGCGTGGTGTCGCGGCCTTCGGCGGCCCAATTGCGGCCGGCTTCCCAGCAGAGCGAAAGCGCGTTGCGCCAAGGTTCGCGTGCGGCGCGGTCGCCGCCGAGCAAAGCGAAGGGCCGAATGCTGGCAACGCGTTGCCAATGGCCGGGCGCGCCGAGCAAGGCCTCGCCGCCCCAGACGTTGCCGTCGCGTCCATAGCCGGCGCCGTCCCAGGTGAAGACGAGCATGTCATCTGCGCATGCGGCCTCGCCGTAGAGCGCCGAGGCGTGCGCCTCGTGATGAAAGACTTGTTGGACGGGGAGGGCGAACTGCGGCGCCATCCGGGTGGTGGCGTAGCGCGGATGCGCGTCGCACAGCACCATTTCGGCACGCACGCCATAAAGCTTTTGCAGATCGGCGGCGACGTCGCGCAGCAGGACGAGCGCGCGTGGGCTCTCCATGTCGCCGAGATGGGGCGAGATCACCACGCGGTCGTCGAAGCCGAGCGCAATCGTGTTCTTCAGGTGTCCCCCGAGCGCCAGCACCGGCCGCGCGAGCGTGAACGGCAATTGACGTTCGAGCGGCGCGTTGCCGCGCCCGAGTCGTAACGGACGTGCCTTGCCGGCGATGATGCGATAGACTGGATCATCGGCGGGCCTGAGGATCGGCCGGTCGTGGTGCAGGAAGGCGTCGGCGACGTGGGCGAGCCGGTGCGCGGCCTCGCCATTGTCGGTCAGCACCGGCTCGCCGCTGATGTTGCCGGAAGTGGCGACCAGCGGCGCGCCGAAATCCTCCAACAGCAGTTGGTGCAGCGGGCTGTAGGGCAGCATGACGCCGATCTCGCCGACCTGCGGCGCGATTGAGGCTGCGAGACTTGTGTCGGTGCGCTTGGGCACCAGGACGATTGGCCGCAAGGGATCGCGCAGCATTGCTTCGTGGGCGGGCGTCAGATGCGCCACGCGCCGCAAGCTTGCGAGGTCGCGCGGAAACATCACCCCAAGCGGCTTGTGCGGCCGCTGCTTGCGCGTGCGCAAGATCGTCACCGCCGCCTCGTTGGCGGCGTCGCACATCAGATGATAACCGCCGATGCCCTTGACGGCGACGATTGCGCCCGCACGCAAGGCCGCGACCGCGGCAACGAGTGCGTCCTCGCCCGATGCCTCGCTCGTCTCATCTTTATAAGAGAGCCGCGGTCCGCACACGGGGCAGGCGATCGGCTCGGCATGGAATTGCCGGTCGGCGGGATCGGTGTATTCGGCCGCGCATTGCGGGCACATCGCAAAGCCCGCCATCGCCGTATTGGGCCGGTCGTAGGGCAGGCGCGCGATCAACGTGTAGCGCGGGCCGCATTGGGTGCAGTTGATGAAGGGATAGCGGTAGCGGCGGTTATTGGGATCGGCGAGCTCGGCGATGCAATCGTCGCAGGCGAAATAATCCGGCGGCACGTGCACCTGCGCCGCCGCGCCATCGCTGTCGCGGATGGCAAACCCCTCATGCGCATCGAGCGCAGCCGCGCCGCTGGCCACGATGACAGGCCGCGCCAGCGGCGGTGCCTCGTCAATCAGCGCTTCGCCGAACGCGGTCAACGCTGCGTTTGTTCCCTGCGCCAGGACCTCGACCGCGCCGCCGCGGTTCATCACCCAGCCGTCGAGGCGCAAACGCTGCGCCAGGCGGTAGACGAAAGGGCGGAAGCCCACGCCCTGCACGCGTCCGCCAACGGTCCACCGCCGCGCAGCGGCAACCGGCGCCGTGACGCGGACGGCCTCAAGCGTCGGCATGGGCGGGCGTCTTGTCGCGGGAGGTGCGCACGCCGCTCGACCACCAGATGCGGCAGGCGCCTTCGTCGGACACCATGCAGGGGCCGATCGGATGGCGCGGCGTGCAGGCGCGGCCATAGAGCGCGCACTGGTCGGGGTAGATTTTGCCGAGCACCACGCGCGCGCAGTCGCAGCCGGGCGGCATCTGCCCGGCGCGCTTGCGCATGACATCATCGAAGGACGGATAAAGCAGGTTGGCGTCGTGCGCGGCGAAAGCCGGCTTCAAGGCGTAGCCCGACTGCGGAATGACGCCGATGCCGCGCCAGTTGGCGTCGACGATATCCATGGTGGCGGCGATCTGGCGCTGCGCACCCGGGTTGCCGCCGGGTCGCACCACTTCCGGGTAGCAGTTGTCGAGAAAGCACTGGCCTTCGGTCAATTGCCGCAGCACCGAATAGAGCGCCGCCACCAGGCTCTCGCCGCTGAAGCCGGCGACCGCGGCGGGGATATGGTGCTGCTGCGGCACGAAGGACCATTCCTCCGGTCCCATCACGGTCGAGACGTGGCCGGGCGCGATCAGCGCGTCGAAGCCGGGCTCGCCGGAATCGAGCAGCATCGCCACTGCCGGCCAGGTGCGGCGCCCGGTGAGCAGCACAGAGAGATTGTCCGGCACGCCTTCCGCCAGCATGGCGGCGACCGGCGCGGTGGTGGTCTCGAAACCGGCGGCGAAGAACACCACGCGCCGGTCGGGATGTTGGCGCGCGATTGCCACGGCCTCGAGCGGGGAGGCGATCGGCACCACGTCGCCGCCGGCCGCGCGCGCCGCGTCGAGCGAGCGCACCTCGTTCTTGGCGACATTGACCGGCACCCGCAGCATGTCGCCGAAAGCGACCAGGATGACCTTTTCTTGCAGCGCGAGCTGGATCGCCTGGTAGATCGCCTCTTCCGGGCAGACGCACACCGGGCAGCCGGGCCCGGGCACCAGTTCGATGTTGGGCGGCAGCGCCTTGCGCAAGCCGGTCATCGCGATCGAGCGCTCGTGCCCGCCGCAGACGTTCATGACCTTGTAGCGGCGCGGCAGATCGAGTGCGCGCAGGCGCTCAAGCCACTGCCGGGTGGTGGTGGTGCTCATGGTCGTGGTGATGATGATGCCCATCATCATGGCCGTGATGATGATGGTGGTGAGCGTGCATATGCGGCGCGGCGGCTTGCGCGGCCCGGATCGCCGCCACTTCGCCACGCAGCCAATCGGTCCAGGCGTCGAGGTTCATCGCCTTGCGCGCGGAGATCGAGAGCACCGGCGCCGCGTTGGCGAGCTGACGCACCGCCTGTTCGGCGCGCCCGGCGTCGAAGTCGCCGAGCACTGCGGCGAGATCCATCTTGGTGAGCAGCACGAGGTCGGCGGCGCGGAACATCACCGGGTATTTCGCCGGCTTGTCGTCGCCTTCGGTCGCCGACAGCAGCACCACGTTGCGGTGCTGGCCGAGGTCGAAGCTCGCCGGGCACACCAGATTGCCGACGTTCTCGATGAACACGATGTCGAGGCCGGCGAGCGGCAGGTCGTGCAGCGCGTCGTGCACCATGCCGGCGTCGAGATGGCAGGCGCTGCCGGTGGTGATCTGCACGGCGGGCACCCCGCGGGCGCGGATGCGGCGGGCGTCGTTGTCGGTTTCGAGATCGCCCTCGATGACCGCGATCTTGAACTCGTCCTTGAGCGCATCGATGGTGGCTTCGAGCAGCGCGGTCTTGCCGGCGCCGGGCGACGACATGAGGTTGATGGCGACCACGCGCTGACCGTCGAAATGGGCGCGGTTGTGGGCGGCGGCCCGGTCGTTGGCGTCGAGCAGCCGGTGCAGCACCGCCACCGTCTCGGCGTCCTTGCCGGCGACGTCGGTCGCCGAGCAGCCGCAGGCTTCACACATGGGAGTCCTCCATGACATCTTCCTGGCGGCGCGGGCTCTCCTCGACTTCGAGCTCGACCCGCAGCAGCAGCATTTCGTCACCCGAGATGAGGTCGGTGCGCCAGTCGCCGCACGACGCGCAGGTGAGGCGGTTGGGCGTGGCGTCGCTCTCGGCGCCGCAGCTGCGGCAGCGCACGCGTACCGGCGTTGCCTCGACCTTGAGCGCCGAGTCTTCCGCCGCGGTGCCGGCGGCGGCGAGCGGATAGGCGTCCGCCAGAAGCCGCGCCTCCACTCCCGACAGTGGCCCGATACCAACGTGCACCGTCGTCAGGCGCGCCGCGCGTTCCCGTGCGATTTCTTCAACCTGCGCGACCAGCGCCTGGCAGATCGACAGCTCATGCATCGGCATCCGCCTCTTCCGCGCGCAGGATCTCGTCGTAGAGCTCCCAGGCGGAGCGCGCCTCCTGCGGCGTCATCTTCTGGATGGCATAGCCGACATGCACCATGACGAAGTCGCCGGGGGCGACCGGCTCGTCCTGCAGCATGAACAGGCTGACCTCACGCTCGACCCCTTGCGCCACGCAGCGCGCCATCGTGCCGTCGAGGCTCAGGACTTCCATTGGGATGCCGAGGCACATGCCATAACTCCAGCGTTAAAACGCATACTCCCTTTGTCGCGCGCCGGCCGAATTGACCTAAATCAACGCCGATCGAATGCCCGGACCGCAACATTTGACGGTACATCATTGCGCAGCATCGGGAGGCCTGTGGTGACAGCGCACGATCTCAAGAAGGAGCTCGAATTCCACGGCATTTCCCGGCGTGATTTTCTCGGCTTCTGCGCTTCGATGGCGGCGGTGCTGGGCCTGCCCGACGTGGCGACGCCGGCGATCGCGGCGGCGGTGGAAAGCGGCGAACGGCCGATCCTGGTCTGGCTCGAATTCCAGGACTGCGCCGGCAATTCCGAATCGTTCCTGCGCGCCAGCCATCCGACCGTCGCCGATCTCATTCTCGATTCGATTTCGTTGAATTATCACGAGACCCTGATGGCGGCTGCCGGCCACCAGGCCGAGAGCGCGCTCGCCGACACCATCAAGAATCACAAGGGCAAGTACATCGCCCTGGTCGAGGGCTCAATCCCGGCCGACGCCAACAGCGGCTATTGCACCATCGGCGGCCGCGGCGCGATCGACATCGCGCGCGAGGTGTGCGGCGGGGCGGCAGCGACCATTGCGGTCGGCACCTGCGCCACCTTCGGCGGCATCCCGGCCGCGAGCCCGAACCCCACCGGCGCGCTCTCGGTGGCCGACGCGGTGCCGGGGGTGAAGAACCTCATCAACATGTCGGCGTGCCCGGCCAATGCGGAGAACATCACCGCGCTCATCGTCTACTACATGACGCTCAAGCGCTGGCCGCCGCTCGACCAGTACAAGCGGCCGCTGTTCGCCTACGGCAAGACCATCCACGACAGTTGCGAGCGCCGCGCCCATTTCGACGCCGGCCAGTACGTCGAGGCCTGGGGCGACGAGGCGCACCGCCACGGCTACTGCCTTTACAAGATGGGCTGCAAAGGGCCGTCCACCTCGCAGAACTGTCCGATCGTGCGCTGGAACGAGGGCACCAACTGGCCGATCGGGTGCGGCCATCCGTGCATCGGCTGCGCCGAGCCGAATTTCTGGGACACCATGACGCCGTTCTACAAGCGGCTGCCCAACGTCGCTGGTTTCGAAATCGGCGAATGGGTCGATCCGGTCGGGCTCGGTCTCACCGGGCTGGTGGCGGCGGCCGCGGCTCTGCACGGCGTCGGCGAACTCGTGCGCCATCGCGCTGGGCGCGACGCGGACGAAGGCAAAGGGGAGGCTGATTAGTGTCGCACATCGTTGTCGATCCGGTCACGCGGATCGAGGGTCACCTGCGGGTCGAGGCCGAAGTCGACGGCGGCGCGGTGAAGGAAGCGTGGTCGTCCTCGACCATGTTCCGCGGCATCGAGCTGATCCTGCGTGGGCGTGACCCGCGCGACGCTTGGGCCTTCGCCCAGCGCATCTGCGGCGTCTGCACCACGGTGCACGCCATCGCCTCTATCCGCGCGGTGGAAAAAGCGATCGGCGCCGTGCCGCCCTCGAACGCGCGCATCCTGCGCAACCTCATCATGTCGGCGCAGAACGTGCACGACCACGTGGTGCACTTCTATCATCTGCACGCGCTCGATTGGGTGGACATCGTCAGCGCCTTGAAAGCCGACCCGGCCAAGACTGCGACGCTCGCGCAATCGATTTCCGACTGGCCGCTGTCGAGCGCCAAGTACTTCACCGAGGTGCAGGCGCGCATCAAGCATTTCGTCGAGCGCGGGCAACTCGGCATCTTCGCCAACGGCTATTGGGGCCATCCGGCCTACAAGCTGCCGCCGGAAGCGAATCTGATGGCGGTGGCACACTATCTCGAGGCGCTCGAGTTCCAGCGCCGCTTCATCAAGATCCACGCCATCCTCGGCGGCAAGAACCCGCATCTGCAGAGCTTCCTGGTGGGCGGCATGGCGACGCCGGTCGATCCGGATTCGCAAGCCGCACTCAATATGGAGACGATCGGGCAACTGAAGAAGCTCGTCGCCGACGGCGTCGACTTCGTCAGCCGCGTCTATATCCCCGACGTCATCGCCATCGCCGGCTTCTACAAGGAATGGGCCTCGATCGGCGCCGGCATCGGCAACTACATGGTCTACGGCGAGTACCCGGAGGATGACAGCGCCAACCCGCAGCTCTATCTGCCTGGCGGCGTCATCCATGGCCGCGATCTCGGCAAGGTCATCCCCGTCGACCAGGCCAAGATCACCGAGCAGATCGCGCATTCCTGGTACGACTACGAAGGCGGCAACAACGCCGCGCTCAACCCGTTCAAGGGCGAGACCAAGCCGAACTATACCGGTCCCAAGCCGCCTTACGAACGGCTCGACACCAACCAGAAATACAGTTGGCTGAAATCGCCGCGCTACGACGGTGCGCCCATGGAAGTCGGCCCGCTCGCGCGCATGCTGGTCGCCTACAAGGCCGGGCGCCCGGCGCGCGTCAAGCAACTGGTCGACAAGGTTCTGGGCTCGCTTGGCGTCGGACCGGAGGCGCTGTTCTCGACGCTCGGCCGCGTCGCCGCCCGCGCCATCGAGGCGCAGGTGCTGGTCGAGTCCATGGGCCGCTGGGTCGACGACCTCGCCGAGAACATGGCGCGGCGCGACTACCGCATTCAGGACAACAGCAAATGGGAGCCGTCGAGCTGGCCGAAGGACTGCTACGGCGCCGGCTTCCACGAGGCGCCGCGCGGCGCGCTCGGTCACTGGGTGCACATTTCGAACGGCTCGATCGTCAATTACCAATGCGTGGTGCCGAGCACCTGGAACGCCGGCCCGCGCGACAGCGGCGGTCATCCGGGCCCCTACGAGGCGGCGCTGGTCGGCACGCCGGTCGCCAATCCCGAACAACCGCTCGAGATCCTGCGCACGGTGCATTCGTTCGACCCCTGCATGGCCTGCGGGGTGCACGTGGTCGACGCGACCAAACGCGAGATCGTGCGGGTGAGGGCGGCCTGAGGGGGATGGCATGAGCACGGTGGCGACATCCGGCGACCGCGATCCGGGGCTCGAGCGGGTCTACGTCTGGGAACTGCCGGTGCGGCTGACGCACTGGATCATCGTGCTCTCGATCGTCATTTTATCGGCGACCGGCTATTACATCGGTCATCCCTTCATCAGCGTGCCGGGGCCCGCGCGCGACCATTTCGTCATGGGAACGGTGCGCGCCGTGCACCTCTACACCGCCGCGGTGTTCGTCGCCGCCGTGCTGGTGCGCGTTTACTGGTTCTTCGCCGGCAACCGGTACGCGCGTTGGAGCGAGTTCATTCCGGTCTCGCGCCGGCGCCTGCGCAGCCTGTGGAACGCGGTCGCCTTCTATTCCTTCCTGCATCGCGAGCCCGAGGAATACCCA
This sequence comes from uncultured Pseudomonadota bacterium, assembly GCA_963773225.1. GTDB lineage: Bacteria > Pseudomonadota > Alphaproteobacteria > Rhizobiales > Xanthobacteraceae > Pseudolabrys. The sequence goes on along the minus strand of CAVZAO010000012.1, from coordinate 19,705 downwards.
GGTCATAACGCCGCCGCGGCCGGCAGCTACGCCATGATCTTCGCGGTCTATGCCCTGCTGATCGTCACCGGTCTGGTGCTCTACGCGCCCAACGCGGCGGTCGGCTCACCCTTGCGCGTCTTCTATGCGCTGGCGCCCTGGCTTGGCGGCCTGCCGATCGCGCGGCTCATCCACCACGCGCTAATGTGGGTGGTGATCATCTTTGTTGTCATCCATCTGCATTTCGTGCTGCTGTCGTCGCTGATCGACCGCCTCGGCACCTTCGATTCCATCTTCACCGGCTACAAGTTCATCTCGCGCCACAAGGCGCCGCGATGACCGCGACGCCCGCGCGCGAGAAGCCGATCGGCGTGCTGGTGCTCGGCCTCGGCAACGTGCTGCTCAGCGACGACGGCTTGGGCGCGGCGGCGGTGGCGCGGCTCGCGCGCGGCTGGCGCATTCCCGACGGCGTGCGCCTGGAAGACGGCGGCACGCTCGGGCTGTCGCTGCTCGGGCTCCTGTCCGACGCCGAACAGGTGATCATCGTTGACGCCGTGCGCACCGACGATTCCCCCGGCAGCCTGGTGCGCATCGACGGCGCGGAGGTGATCGACGCCGTGCGCGACCGGCTCTCGGTGCATCAGGTCGGCGTCGCGGACCTGCTCGACGCCGCGCGCCTGATCGGCCGCTATCCGGCCGGCGTCACGCTCGTCGGCCTGGTGCCGGAGACGTTCGATCTCGCGGTCGCGCGCTCGCCGGCCGTGGAACGCGGCATCGACGACCTGGTTGAAGCCATCATCCGCGAAGTGCAAAGCCATGGCTACGAACTGGTTCCGGAGACCGCGATGGCGGGCGGCGATCGTCCTGAGCTTGCTCTCGCCCGCCATTTCGGCATGTGACGGCACGCCGTCGCCGCCGCCCAATGTCCTGACTGCGCCTGAAGCCATTACCCAGGGCGCGGCGCTTTACGCTCGGCACTGCGCGATCTGCCACGGCGCCAAGGCCGACGGGCAGGGCGTCCGCCACGCCTTCATGAATCCGCCGCCGGCCGACCTGACATCGTCGCAATGGGCGAAGCCTGAAAACGCCGGGCGCATCTACGTGGCGGTGCGCAACGGTGTGCCGCGCACCGCCATGGCCGGCTGGCCTTCGCTGAGCGATCGCCAGATCTGGTCGCTCGCGGCCTATATCGAATCCCTCTCGCGCTGAGCGCTAAGGCCGGCGGTCACGCTCACTCCGTCGCGTTGCCGTCGCGCGTCGCCACCCGCATCGGCTTGCGCGCCATGATGCGGTCGATGCGGTCGCGCTCGCGCTCGAACGCCGCCAGCGCCGGCCCGCGCAGCCGGTGGCCGTCGGGCAGCTTGACCCTGAGCGGATCGACGAAACGGCCGTTGAGGTGGATCTCGAAGTGCAGGTGGGCGCCGGTCGCCAGCCCGGTCGAGCCGACGAAGCCGATCACCTGGCCCTGGCGCACGTGCTCGCCGATATGCGTGCCCTTGGCGAAGGCGCTCATGTGGCCGTAGGCGGTCTCATAGCCGTATTTGTGCCGCAGCCGGATGTAGCGCCCGTAGCCCGACTCCCAGCCTTCCTTTTCGATGACGCCGTTGCCGGCGGCGTAGATCGGTGTGCCCGCCGGCGCGCCCCAGTCGACGCCGGTATGCATCGCCACGTAGCCGAGCAGCGGATGCCGCCGCCAGCCGAAGCCGGAGGTGAGGCGGCCGGTCCCCACCGGCTTGCGCAGCAGGAACTTGTGTCCGCTGCGGCCCTGGCCGTCGTAGTAGTCCGTGTTGCCGTCGCGGTCGTCGCGGAAGCGGTAAAGATCGCTGGTGTGGCCGTCGACGGTCAGCGACGCGAACAGGATGTCGTTGCCGCTGTCGGCGCCGCCGTTGTCCGGCGCGTACAGCATCTGCACGGAATCGCCGGGCTGGACGCTGCGGTCGAAATCGACGTCGAAGGAGAAGATGCGGATCAGGTCGTTGATGACCGGTACCGGCACATGGTTGCGGAGCGCGGTTTCATAGACGCTCTGATAAAGTGAGATGCCGGACTTCACCGTCGCCCCGGCGTTGCGGTCGGCGGTCGCCGCCCAGGCGTCGTCGACGCTCTTGGGATCGACCGCCACGTATTGCCCGTTGTCGGCGAGCGCCGCCACCGCCTGCGGCCCGTGCGCGTCGGCGACGATCACGCGCAGCGGCGCCTCGCGCGCACGTTCGCCCTTGGGGTTAGTCTTGGTGTTGTCGTCCGCGTCGCCGTCGGGTTCGGGCGTCAGCAGCACCTGCAGCTTGTCGCCGGCGCTCAAGCCCTGCTTGCCGCCATAGGAACCGAGCGCCGGCAGGATGGCCGCGATCCGTTCGGGCGTCGCGCCGAGCCTGCGCAGGATGCCGGCGACGCTGTCGCCCTTGCGCGCGACCACGGCGCGCCGCGCGAACGAGGTGCCGCCGGTGACCTTGTCCGCGGTCTTCGATTTCAGCGTGACGTTTTCCGGCACGATGCGCGCGCTCAGGCCGGCGAACGGATCGCGCGTATCCTCGTCGGCATAGGCGAGCTTGATGCCGGTGATGTCGGCGGCGGTCTTGGCCTTCGCCTTGCGGCTCCAGACCGCGGCTTCCCGCACGCGCGCCATCACGTCGGCGAGCGCGGTCACGAACGGCGTCTTGATGTTGCGCATGGCCGCAAGATCGCGCGTGACGAACGAGACCGCGGTGCTGGTCTGCGCCGCCGCCTGCGGCGTCGGCCGGCCGTCCGCCGCCGAGGCCGCCAGCAGGCGCTGCGGATTATAGGCCGGGATATGGGCGAGCAGGCCGGAGGCGGCGAGCGAGAGCTTGCCGCCCACGCGCACGAAGCTGCGTGCGCGCACCACCTGGCGGTTACCCACGCGGCTGACGATCGAGATCGGCACCATCTGGTGGATGAACGCCGGCCGCCGCGCGATCGGCAGCCGATCCCCCTTGCCGGCCTCGTCGACGCCGCCGCTGCCGAGCTCGCCGCGCAGGAAGTGCGCGGTCTCCTCGGGCTGCGTGATCGTCAGGCTGTCGCGGTCGAAGGCGGCGAGCACCGCGCCGCCCATGAGCCCGGCGCCGCAGAACGCGGCCAGCACCGTAGCGGCGAGCCACTGCACCGAGACGCGATGGCGGTCGAACGGGCGGATGGGGCGGCCGTCAACCGACAGCGGCAACTCGTTGCCGGGGTCGAACGCCGGCACCCGCGCGGAAGCGGAGCGGGCGGCCGTATGCGGTCGTGTATGCGCCAAGTCTTCGCCGTCCCCCGCACGATGCGGTCGATGGCGGCCCGTCGCAGCCGCAAAATGCCAACCCCCCGACGTGAATCGGGTCTCAGAAGAATTGGGCGGAGCCTGCCCAATAGAAGCCGTGCCCGCAACCCGCCGGCATGCGCCATCGCGGGGTTGCGCTCTAAGCGCCCGCCATCGTGGCAATTTGCCGGGCAATCGGAACGGAAATGTGGCTGCGGCAGGCGGGTCGACCGGAGCGGCCGCGCCCGGGACAAGGCGGGCACGATCGTCTATAGCTTTGCGCGGTTTTTTCGGCCTGGAGGCAAGGAGTTTTCTCGCATGCGATCGAACGACGGCACGCGCACCGGCGGTGAAATTCTGGTCGACCAATTGCTGGTCCACGGCGTCAGCCACGCCTTCTGCGTGCCGGGCGAGAGCTATCTCGCCGCGCTCGACGCCTTCAACGACCGCAATATCGCGCTCACCGTCTGCCGGCACGAGAGTACCGCGGCGATGGCGGCCGAGGCCATCGGCAAGGTGACCGGCCGGCCCGGCATCTGCTTCGTCACCCGCGGCCCCGGCGCCACCAACGCGAGCGCCGGCATTCACATCGCGCGCCAGGATTCGACGCCGCTCATCATGTTCGTCGGTCAGATTGGCCGCTCGATGCGCGACCGCGAGGCTTTCCAGGAACTCGACTATCGCGCGGTCTTCGGCACCATCGCCAAATGGGTGACCGAGATCGACGATCCCGCGCGCATCCCGGAGCTCGTCTCGCACGCCTTCCACACCGCCGTGAACGGACGCCCTGGACCCGTGGTGATCGCGCTGCCGGAAGACATGCTCACCGAGCGCGTCGTCGTGCCGGATGCCAAGGCCTACGAGCCGGTCGAGACCTGGCCGGGCCTCACCGATATGAGCCGGTTGCAGAAGCTGTTGTGGGCGGCGAAGCAGCCGATGGCGCTGATCGGCGGCAGCCGCTGGTCGGCGCAGGCGACCGCCGCGCTCATGCGCTTCGCCGAGCGTTTCCAGTTGCCGGTCGCCACCACCTTCCGGCGCGGCCATCTGTTCGACGCCCTGCATCCCTGTTACGCGGGCGATCTCGGCATCGGCCCCAATCCGAAGCTCCTGGCGCGCGTGCGCGCCGCCGATCTGGTGCTGATGATCGGTGACCGCATGAGCGAGATGCCGTCGCAGAGCTATACCTTGTTCGACATTCCCGAGCCGCAGACCAAGCTGGTGCACGTGCATCCCGGCGCCGAGGAGCTCGGCCGCGTCTATCACGCGCATCTCGCCATCAACGCTTCGCCCACCGCTTTCTGCTCGGCGCTCGAAGGCCTGCAGCCGCCCAACGAGATTCCCTGGCAAGGCGCGAGCGAGACCGCGCACGCCGACTTTCTCGCCTGGACCGAAAAGGCGACGCCGGTGCCGGGCGACGTCAATCTCGGCGAGGTCATCGTGTGGCTGCGCCAGAACCTCGCCGATGACGCCATCATCACCATCGGCGCCGGCAATTTCACCGGCTGGGTGCATCGTTTCCATCGCGTGCGCCAATTTGGCGGCCTGGTCGGCCCGACCTCGGGCAGCATGGGCTACGGCTTTCCGGCCGCGCTCGGCATGCAGACGCTTTATCCCGACCGCACCGTGGTCTGTGTCGCCGGCGACGGCGACTTCCTGATGACAGGCCAGGACTTCGCCACCGCCGTGCACTACGGTCTGCCGGTCATCGTCATCATCTCCGACAACGGCGTCTACGGCACCATCCGCATGCATCAGGAACGCGAGTATCCTGGCCGCGTCGTCGCCACGGCGCTCACCAATCCCGACTTCGCCGCCTACGCCAAGGCCTTCGGCGGCTTCGGCGTCAGCGTCGAGAAGACTGCGGAGTTTCCTGCGGCGTTCGCCGCGGCGAAAGCCTCCGGCAAGCCGGCGATCATCCGCCTCAAGATCGATCCGGAAGCGATCACGCCGGCCGCCACGCTTGCCGGTATCCGCGCCAAGTCGCTCGCCGGCAAGGGGCGATGAATTGATTGGACACTTCCCGGGCCCTCCGCTCAACTTACGGTAGGTGTGCTCGGGGGTGTGTGATGCTTAAGCAGCTTGCCATCTTTGCTGCCTTGCTTGTTGCCGGCGCCGCGTTTCTAGGAGTTGGATCGTACGCGGCCAAGCTTGGCGTCGACCGTAGCGTCGAAAAGCACTTCTTTTACGATGCCCGCACGCTGTCCGACGGTTCGGGCAAGTATGCCGTGCCCATCCTGTTTCCCTTGGACTTCGTCGTCATGATGCTGCTGGCGGCGTCGCTCGGCTGGGCCGCCGCCGTCTGGGGACCGATGGGATTGGGCGGCGCACCAGGCTATTATCTGATCCTGCCGCTTTGCTATCTCGCCTTTGATTTTGCTGAGGACGGTCTGCTGATCTTGCTGCTGACCAGTAGGGTTGGGCTCGATTTTCCATTGAGAGTTTTGCTTCAGTGCTTGACGGCTGGGAAACTCGTCGCGATCGGTCTCTCGGCCGCACAAGCGGCAATCGCGGGCGGCGCGGCGCTTTACCGCTTAACCGCCGGCTGAAAGCGCCAGTTCATCGCTTGCCGGCTCTTGCGCCGCGATCGTGAATCATCATTCACTCGTTCCATGCCCTACCGCCGCACCGAACGCGTGGTTCGCCGGCTGGCCGCGCGCGAGCAGGCCATCCTGGAGGCCGCGCGTTCGCTCGCCATCGAGCACGGGATGGCGGCGGTGCAGATCGCCGCGGTCGCCAAGCGCGCCGGCATCGCCGCCGGTACGGTCTATCGCTATTACCCGTCCAAGGCCGATCTCATCGCCGCGCTCATCGCGGCGCTGGCCGCCCGCGAAATCGCGGCCATGCGTCAGGCTGCCGATGCCGCGCCGGGCCCGCTGTCGGCGCTCGCCGCCAGCATCGCCACCTTCGCCGCCCGCGCGCTCGCCATGCGCAAGCTGGCCTGGGCCGCGATCGCCGAGCCGGTCGATGCCGACATCGACGCGCTGCGGCTCGACTTCCGCCAGTCGCTGGCCGCCGAGCTCGAAACGCGCATCCGCGCGGCCATCGCCGGCGGTCATCTGCCCGAACAGGACGCGCGCGTTTCGGCGCCGGCGCTGATCGGCGCGCTCACGGAAGGGCTGATCGGTCCGCTGGCGCCGACCTATGATGAGCCGGCGGCGGCGCGCGAAGCGGTGCAACTCGCGGCGCTCCTGGCGCTGCGGGCCGTGGGCGTCGTCGACGCCCGCGCGCTCGGTCTAGTGGCGCAGGTCGCGTTGCCGTCAGCCGTATGATCCCAAAAAGTGGGAGTCGGTTTTCGGAAAGGATCATGCGCAAATAAAGTTGGCGCGCGTTAGCGTGCCGCCGCGTCCAGCTCGTGCAGCGGCAAGTCCACTACCTTCACCCCGCGTTCCTCGGGGTCGTCCTTGACGTGGAAGCCGAGCTCTTCGCACATCATCAGCATGGAGGCGTTTTCGGCGAGCACCTGGCCACGCACATGGGCGAGACCTTTGTCGCGTGCGAAGGCGATCACGTGCTTCATCATCAGCCAGCCGAGCCCGCGGCCCTTCAAGCGCGAGCGCAGCAGGATGGCGAACTCCGCGCTGTCGCCGCCTTGGTCATCGTGCAGCCGCACCACGCCGAGCATCTTGCTCGTCGCTTCCTCGATGGCGATGAAAGCCATGGCGATGTTGGCGTCGTAGTGGATCAGCTTGTCGATCAGCGCCGGGCTCACCTGCCGCATGGGTGCGAAGAAGCGCAGGCGCAGGTCTTCCTCGGTTACTTCGCTGAGGAAGTCGGGGTAGAGCGCCGCGTCTTCCGGCGTCAGCGGCCGGAAGAAGACGCGCGTGCCGTCGCGCAAGGTGACGTGACGTTCGAGCAAGGTGGCCTCCGGTCATTCCGGGGCGCGAGTGCAGCGAGCGAACCCGGAATCCAGAGGCGGATCACGACTTTGTATCTGGATTCCGGGTCCGCCCGCGTTGCGGGCGTCCCGGAATGACAACTTGAAGAGGTCGCGTCAATGCGACATCAGCACCGGCACGGTCATCGACTCGAGCAGCCCGCGCGTCACGCCGCCGAGCACGAACTCGCGCAGGCGCGAATGGCCGTAGCCGCCCATGACGATCAGGTCGGTCGAGGCGTCGGCCGCGTAGGACAGGATGGTGGAGGCGGTATCGATATCGGGCGAGGTGATGCGTTTGACGTCGACCTTGATGCCGTGGCGGGCGAGATGCTGGCCCATGTCGGCGCCGGAGATCTCGTTGGTCTTGGCCTCCTTGGAGGCGACGATGACGAGGTCCACCTGCTTGGCCTTTTCCAGGATCGGCATGCCGTCGCCGATGGCGCGGGTGGCGGTGCGGCTGCCGTCCCAGCACACCATGACATGGTCGAGCTTCATGCCGCCCTTCTGGATGTAGGGAACGAACAGCACCGGACGGCCTGAGTCGAACAGCACGCCTTCGTCCAGCACTTCCTCGGGCATGCCCTCGTCACGCTTGGGCTGGCCCACCACCGCGAGGTCGAAGCGGCGCGAGAGGCGGCCGACCACATCGGCGGCACCCGATACGCTCGAGCTCATCAGGCGTGTCTCGTACGAGACGCCGGCGCGCTTGGCCGCTTCCTCGAAGCGGGTCATGGCCGCGCGCGCGCTCTTTTCGGATTCAGCGCGCTGCGTCTCCAGGAATTCCGGCGGAATGCCGCCCATCACCGAACCGGGGATCACCGGCTCGTAAGCGAGCCCGACGCCGAGCACGTGCGCGTCGAAGGCCGACGCAAGTGAAATGGCATAGTCCCCGGCGGGATCGCGATCGCCCAGCCCGAGATTGACGATAAGGTCCTTAATCATGGTGTAGGGTTCTCCTGACCGAGCGTTATCCTCGAATGAGCGTCGTTATCGCCGCCCCGCGAAAGCGCGGCCTTGACCGAGGTCAAAGGCCTCATCTTTCCGCGGTTTCACCCCCGCCGGGCGGCCCGCGTCGCCTTCAACCTACTTCTTGGTCCCGTCCGCCTTGAACTGGCTGAGATAGGCCCACAGGTTTTCGATCTGGTCGTGGTCGTGGATGCCGGCGAAGAACATCTTGGTGCCGGGGATGACCTTCTGCGGGTTCTGAATGTACTTCTCGAACTCCGCCTTGGTCCAGACGATGCCGGAGTTCTTGTTGGCGGCCGAATAGTTGTAGCCCGGCGCGCTGCCGGTCTTGCGGCCGTCGAGGCCGTTCAACTCGGGGCCGACCAGGTTGGTGGCGCCCGGCCCGATGCGGTGGCAGGGCATGCACTTGTGGAAGACCTCGGCGCCCTTGGCCGGGTCGCCGGCCGCGCGCGCGGCTTGCGTCAGGGATATCGCCGCCAGCGCTGCAGCGGCCAATGCGGTCGTCGTCAGTCTGAACGTCATTCGGGTCGCTCCCTTTTTTGCTCGCCGTCGTCGGGGGGCCCGCACGTCGACCCCGCCTCGGAGACGATAACCTATCTGCCAGCCCTATGTGTCGGGCGTCAATTCGCGCTATCGTGGGGGCGCGAACGAAACGGGAGCCGCCATGTCGGTCAAGATGCCGGAAACCGATGCCGCCGTGCTGGCGCGCCGCGCCAGGATCGTCGCTGCGCTGCGGCAGATCGTGCCGGGCGAGGGCGTGATCGCGCACGAGGGCGCTATGAAGCCCTACGAGACCGACGGGCTTACCGCCTACCGGCAGCTCCCCATGGTGGTGGTGCTGCCCGAGACCACGGCGCAGGTCGCTGAGGTGCTGAGCTACTGCCACGAGCAGGGCATCAAGGTGGTGCCGCGCGGGGCCGGCACCTCGCTCTCGGGCGGCGCGCTGCCGCTTGCCGACGGCGTGTTGCTCGGCATGGCCAAGTTCAACAAGGTGCGTGAGATCGATTTCGCCAACCGCGTGGCGGTGGTCGAGCCCGGCGTCACCAATCTCGCGGTCTCCAACGCGGTGGCGCACGCCGGCTTCTACTACGCGCCCGACCCGTCCTCGCAGATCGCCTGCACCATCGGCGGCAACATCGCCGAGAATTCCGGCGGCGTGCACTGCCTCAAATACGGCATGACCACCAACAACGTGCTCGGGCTTGAGATGGTGCTGATGAACGGCGAGGTCATCCGCCTCGGCGGCAAGCATCTCGACTCGGCCGGCTACGATCTGCTTGGCATCATCACCGGCTCGGAGGGGCTGCTCGGCGTCGTCACCGAGGTCACCGTGCGCATCCTGAAAAAGCCCGAGACCGCGCGCGCGGTGCTGGTCGGGTTTCCCTCTTCGGAAGACGCCGGCGAATGCGTCTCCCGCATCATCGGCGACGGCATCATCCCGGGCGGCATGGAGATGATGGACCGGCCCGCGATCCACGCCGCGGAAGAATTCGTGCACGCCGGCTATCCGCTCGACGTCGAGGCGCTCCTGATCGTCGAACTCGACGGCCCGGCGGCGGAAGTCGATCACCTGATCGCGCGCGTGGAAAAAATCGCGCGCGCCTGCAACGCCGGCGAATGCCGCGTCTCCACGTCCGACGCGGAGCGGCTGTTGTTCTGGGCCGGCCGCAAGGCCGCGTTCCCGGCGGTCGGACGCCTGTCGCCGGACTACTACTGCATGGACGGCACTATTCCGCGCGGCCAGCTGCCGCGCGTGCTCGCCGCAATGCGGGAGATGTCTGAGAAGTACGGTCTCGGCGTCGCCAACGTCTTCCACGCCGGCGATGGCAATCTGCATCCGCTCATCATGTATGACGCCAACAAGGAAGGCGAGCTCGATCGCGCGGAAGCTTTCGGCGCCGATATCCTCAAGCTCTGCGTCGAGGTCGGCGGCGTCTTGACCGGCGAGCACGGCGTTGGTGTCGAGAAGCGCGATCTCATGGGGGCGATGTTCTCCGAGACCGATCTCGACCAGCAGCAGCGTGTGAAGTGTGCCTTCGACCCCAAGGGCCTGCTCAACCCCGGCAAGGTGTTCCCGACGCTGCATCGCTGCGCCGAGCTCGGCCGTATGCATATCTCGGGCGGGAAATTGCCGTTTCCGGATATTCCGCGGTTTTGAAGAGGCTCTCTTTCTGACCGATTGAGGCCGTTTTTGTGGGCCAGCGGCCAGTGTGCGCCGGTTCCCAACCGGATTCTGTGGAACTTTTGATCGGACTGCCTCGTTGCCGTCAGCAGGCTCCGGGCGGTGTTCGTATCATGTGGCGGGGTCCGCATGGGGGACCTCGCACCTATGAATCCGGCATCGCGCAAAGCGGTTGGCAAGCGAGGCCAATGGTTCGATTGGCTGCGCGAGCTGTCGCTGCGCAAGCGGCTCACGCTGCTGTTGTCGTTCGCCGGTCTGCCGGGTCTCGCGATCGCGGTCTTCCTCGCCAATAGCTGGCTCAACGACCAGACCAACCAGATCGGCATCAGCGTCGAGCGTCTGGCGAAGCTCGCCGCCGCGCGCAACGACACCGTGATCGAGAACGCCCGCGCCATCCTGATCGCGGTGGCGCAGAACTACGCCGACGGCGACGTCACCGCCGGCACTTGCCGCAATTATCTCACCGGCTGGCTCAAGGCCTTTCCCGGCTTCACCTCGCTGATGTTGTACGACCGCGGCGGCACCGCGGTCTGCCTGACGCTCAACAGCGAGATGCCCCTGCAGGTCGACAGCACCGCGTGGTTCGGCCACGCGCGCAGCGACAAGCGCTTCGTGCTCGGCCGCTACATGATGGGCAAGTCGGGACAGCCGTTGCTGGCGGCCGCCTATCCGGTGCTCGACGACAAGGGAAACTTCAACGGCGTGGTGGCGCTCGGCGTCGATCTGCGCTGGCTCGATTTCCTCGGCAAGACGATCAAGTTGCCTGCTGACGCCACCGTCTCGGCCTTCAACGATCATGGAGAACTGCTGGCGCATAATTCCGCCGGTCTTCTGAAGAAAGGGGCGAAGCCAAAGCCGCCGCCGTCGCAAGTCGCGCTCAAGCAGATGGTGGCGGTGCAGAGCGGCATCTGGCGCGCGAACGACGCTACCGGCGAGCCGCGCGTCTACGGCGTGCAGCAGACATCCGCCGGCGACCTCGTGCTGGCGGTCGGACTGCCGCCTTACCTCGGCTACGCCCGCTATCGCGAGGCGCTCATGAACACGCTGGCGGCGCCGCTGGTGGTGCTGATCCTGGCGTTGGTCGCGGCCTGGTACGCCAGCGAGGCCTTCGTGACGCGCCATGTCCTCTCGCTGGCGCGCACCGCGGAGGCGATCGAGGCCGGCGACCTGTCGGCGCGTTCCGACATCGCCTACAGCCGCTACGAAATCGGCCGGCTGGCCGCTGCCTTCGACAGCATGGCGGACTCGATCGAGAAGAACCAGATCGAGCTCGAGAATCTCGCCGAGGAACGCGAGACGCTGATCCGCGAGATCCACCACCGGGTCAAGAACAACCTCCAGATCGTGCTCAGCATGATGCAGCCCGGCACCAGCGCCGACGTCACGCCGGCGGTGGCGCAGGCGCGGCTGAAGTCGCTGGCCGGCCGGGTGCAGACGCTGGCGCGGGTGCACGAACTGCTCTATGGCCAGTACGAGAGCGAAGTGCCGCCGCTCGGCAGCTACATCGAGCAGCTCACCACGCTGCTGGGGCAGTTCTACAAGACCGAGATCGGGCCGGCCGATGTCGACTCCAAGGTCGACGCCGCGCATCTGAGCATCACCCAGTGCATCAACTTCGGTCTCATCCTCAACGAGCTGACCGCCAACGCCCAGAAGCACGCCTTTGTCGACGGGGCGGGCGGAGAAGCCGCGCACATCGCGATCCGCGCCACGGTCGAGCGCGAGGACGGCGCCGACTACGTCCATCTCGTGGTGTCGGACAACGGCGCCGGCCTGCCGCCCGACTACGACCTGGACAAGGCGCGCTCGATGGGCTCGCGCATCGTGCGCGAACTCGCCAAGCAGCTGCACGGCGAGGTGTGGGCCAAGCGGCTCGAACCCGGCACGGCCATGCACTTCCGCTTTCCGGCCCACGCGGCCTAGCGCGACGCGCGCGGCGAGGCCGCCGGTTGCCCTGGTGCGCGACCCCCCTTTAGTGGTCTAAAGAGGCTTGGCGGTGAAAATTGCCGCTGCGCGCCCTCCCGGCAGCCGCAAAAGCGTTGGGACGATAAAAGGCGTTGGGACGAAATAAAGAGCCTCGGGAAGATCCTGTGACCGATACCCTCAAGCCCCGCGACGCTAAAGAGGTCGAAGAGGCTGTGCGCTGGGCCTTGTCCGAGGACAAGCCGCTGGAACTGACCGGGCAGGGGACCAAGCGCGCCATCGGCCGCCCCACCCAGACCGATGTCACCCTCGACCTGTCGGACCTCACCGGCGTCACGCTCTATGAGCCGGCCGAACTGGTGCTCTCGGCCAGGGCCGGCACGCCCCTCGCCGAGATCGAGGCGCTGCTCGCCGATAACAATCAAGAGCTTGCCTTCGAGCCCATCGACTACGGCCCGCTGCTCGGGGGCGAGGCCGCACGCGGCACCCTCGGCGGCGCCATTGCCGCCAACCTGTCGGGCCCGCGCCGCATCAAGGCCGGCGCCGCCCGCGACCATTTCCTCGGGGTCACCGCCGTCACCGGGCGCGGCGACACGGTCAAGTCCGGCGGCCGCGTGGTGAAGAACGTCACCGGCTACGACCTCTGCAAGCTGTTCGCCGGTTCATGGGGGACGCTTGGGCCCATGACCGAGGTGACGATCAAGGTGCTGCCGCGCGCGGAGACGCAGGCCACCGTGCTGGTGCAGGGCCTCGACGACGCCCGCGCCTGCGAGGCCATGAGCGCCGCCATGGGCTCGGCCTGCGACGTCTCCGGCGCAGCCCATCTGCCCGACCATATCGCGTCTTATTTCACCGGCGTGCCGCGCCCGGAAGCGACCACGGCGTTGCGGCTCGAGGGCGTTGCGCCCTCGGTGGCGCACCGGCGCGAGATGCTGGCCGCGCTCATGAAGCCGTTCGGGCCGGTCGAGGTGATGGAGGCGGAAGCCTCGCGCGCGCTCTGGCGCGACGTGCGCGACGTCAGGCCGTTCACGCTTGGCGCGGCGCGCGAGCGGCCGCTCTGGCGCCTCTCGGTGCCGCCGGCGCAAGGGCACGTGATCGCCGCCACCGTCACCCCGGCGGCGCAGATGTTCTACGACTGGGGCGGCGGCCTGATCTGGCTCGCTATGCCCTTTGCCGGCGAGCCCGGCGCTGCCGCTATCCGCGAGGCGGTCGCCAATGTCGGCGGTCACGCCACGCTCATCCGCGCCGATACGGCCTTGCGCGCCACGCTCGACGTGTTCCAGCCGGAAGACGCCGCCGTGCGCGCGCTCAGCCGGCGGGTGAAGGAAAGCTTCGATCCCAAGGGCCTGATCAATCCTGGCCGTCTGTGGGCGGGGGTGTGACCGCATGCAAACCTCGTTCTCCATCGCCCAGCTCGCCGACCCCGATATCGCGGAGGCCGACAAGATCCTGCGCGCTTGCGTGCACTGCGGCTTCTGCACCGCCACCTGCCCGACCTACGTGCTGCTCGGCGACGAGCTCGATAGCCCGCGCGGGCGCATCTACCTGATCAAGGAGATGCTTGAGCACGACCGCCCGGCCGACCGCGAGGTGGTGCGCCACATCGACCGCTGCCTGTCGTGCCTCTCCTGCATGACCACCTGTCCCTCCGGCGTGCACTACATGCACCTCGTCGACCAGGCCCGCGACCGCATCGAGAAGACCTACAGGCGCCCGCTGCCCGACCGCCTGATCCGCGGCCTGCTCGCCCGGGTGCTGACCAACCCGCGCCTGTTCCGCTTCGCCGCTGTCGGCGGGCTGATCGCCAAGCCGTTCGCGCCGCTCATGCGCGCGGCCGGGCTGACGCGGCTTGCCGCCATGGCGCGGCTTTCACCCCACCGGCTGCCGGCGCCCGCGCCTGATCCGCGCGGCACCGTCTATCCGGCGCAAGGGCCGCGCCGCGGCCGGGTGGCGCTCTTGGCCGGCTGCATCGGCCCGGTGCTGGCGCCCTCGACCAACGCGGCCGCCGTGCGCGTCTTGAACCGCGCCGGCATCGAGGTGGTGGTGGCGCCGGGCGAATCCTGCTGCGGCTCGCTCGAGCACCACATGGGACGCGAGGCGGGGGCGCTTCAGAAAGCCCGCAACAACGTCGACGCCTGGACCCGCGAACTGGAAGGCCAAGGCCTCGACGCCATCCTCGTCACCGTCTCCGGATGCGGCACCACCGTGAAGGACTACGGCTACATGCTGCGCACCGACCCGGCCTATGCCGAGAAGGCCGCGCGCATCTCCGCGCTCGCCAAGGACGTCAGCGAATACCTCGCGACCCTCGACCTGCCGCAGGCGGCGCCGTCGGGGCTTACCGTCGCCTACCACGCCGCCTGTTCGCTGCAGCACGGACAGAAAGTTCTGCACGAGCCGAAAGATTTGCTTTGCAAGTCCGGTTTCGTCGTCAAAGATATTCCCGAGGCTCATTTGTGTTGCGGCTCGGCCGGCACCTACAACATTCTGCAGCCGGCGCTGGCGGAGCGCTTACGTGACCGCAAGGTCGCCAACATCGAAGGGCTTCAGCCGGACGTGATCGCCGCCGGCAACGTCGGCTGTATCACGCAGATCGCCGCCGGCACCGGAATCCCGGTCGTCCACACCGTCGAGCTGATCGACTGGGCGACCGGCGGCCCGATGCCCGAACCGCTCAGCCGCCTGCCCGGCCTCGGGCCCGCGGAGGCGGCCGCCGGCTAACCTGGGACGCGGCGCGGTGCCGCGGCCCGTGCAATCGCGCAAGGTCTTGGTTGAACCGGTCCGGAGGATCAGAAATGGCTAAGTCCAAGAAGCGTAAAGCGGCGAAAGCCAAGAAGAGTAAGAAGAAGGCCAAGCGCGCCGCCCCCGCGCGCAAGAAGAAGGGGATGAAGAAGGCCGCCAAGAAGGCAACAAAGAAGAAGACAGCCAAGAAGGCCGTCAAGAAAGCGGCGAAGAAGGCCGTGAAGAAGAGGGCGAAGAAGCGCGCGCCCAAGCCGGCCGCGCCGCCACCGCCTCCGCCGCTGGCGCCGATGCCGGGCACCCTGTTCGGGTCGACCACCTTCGGCACCGGCATGGGCAGCGACGACAACGGCGACTAGACGCATCCGTCGCGCGGCGGCCGTCCGTGAAAATGGCGGCCGCCGCGCGCGGGGCGTTGCGCGCCCATAGGCCCCCCGCGCTCACGTTTTGCCGAACAGCGTCCGGCTTGCGAGCGCGGCGCCTTCGGCCAGCGACGTCAATTTCGCCCAGGCGATCTGCGGATGGCAGCGCCCGCCGAAGCCGCAATCGGCGCCGGCGATGACGTTCTCAGGCCCCACGCGCGCGGCGAAATTCCTGATCCGCTGCGCCACCAGCTCGGGATGTTCGACCACGTCGGTCGAATGCGTCACCACGCCGGGGATGACGATCTTGCCCGCCGGCAGCTTGACCTCGTCCCAGAGCGCGAACTCGTGTTCGTGGCGCGCGTTCGCCGCCTCGAATAGATACGCTTGAGCCTTCACCCGCAGCATGATGTCGACCATGTGCCGCATCTCGATGTCGAAGGCGTGCGGCCCGTGCCAGCTGCCCCAGCACAGGTGATAGCGGATGCGGTCCTCGGGGATGTTGCGCAGCGCGTGATTGAGCGCGTCGACGCGCACGATGCAGCGGGCGCGGAACGCGTCGAGACCCATTTTGATGCCGATGCGGTCCCACAGCGCCGGCAGCCAGGCGTCGTCGACCTGCACCAGCAGGCCGGCGGCGGCGATCGCCTCGTATTCCTCGCGCAGCGCCTCGGCGAGCGCGAACACGAACTCCTCGTCGCTCTTATAGTATTCGTTGCGCCAATAGGGCTCGAGGCTCGCCGGCGCCGTGCAGCTCAGGAAGCCTTCCTCGTCCGGCTTCAGCGCGCCCTTCAGGAGCGCGATCTCGCGCGCGTCCGCCGCCTGGCCCTTGTAGGTGATCGGTCCGGTGCAGACCCAGTGCACGCGCTTGATCTTGATGTCTGACGCGGCGGTGTAGAACAGCGTCTGCTTCTCGGTGGCGTACTGATAGAATTCGGCGAATTCTTCGCGGTCCTTGCCCTGCAGGATGACCGGCGTGCCCGAGGGCGGGCGCGCCTCGAAACCGCCGAAGCGGTGGTCGGCGTAGGAGAGCCAGTCGCCGCCCTTGGTGTACTCGCCCTCGTTGATGATATCGAGCCCGACCGCGCGCTGGCGCGCGACCACATCGGCGACGCCGGCGGCGACCTTCGTCTCATAGTCCGCATCGGCCGGATCGAAGCTCGACAGGCCGGGCAGGCTGCCGACATGGGTCGTGAGAATTTTGTTGCTGCTGCGGTTCACCGGCGGGCGCTCCCATGTGTCGTCGTCATTTCAAAGGCCCCCGGCGCCGTTTCAGCACGGGCCAGCAATGGGCGCAATGTCGGGCGGCGGCGTTGCCTCCGTAGGGTGGGCAAAGGCGCGGAACGCGCCGTGTCCGCGCGGCGGGAGCCGTAGGGCGGATCAGCGCAGCATCATCCGCCGGCTGCGAATGCGGCGGCGCAAAACGCGTCGCTATTGCGCCCTATGCGCTTGCGAGCATTGCTTTGCGTCGACCGCGTTGCACATGGCATCGTGAGAGCGGATAGGCGCGACGTCAGCTAGGGGCCGATTCTGTTGAAGAAGTCCGTCAATAAAGGGCAGTAGATCGGGCGCGTGACGTCGGCCCGAGGCGCTGCAATCGTCTCTTCTTGATCTCAGGCTGGATTGAGCTTCGGGATCGGGACCAGCTTCGCCAGCTTCCTGAGGTTCTGGGCAGTGGCTGCGAGCAAGAACTCGTCGTGAGCCCCGGTCGGTCCTCTCAGTCGCAGCCGATCGAGCTTGAGGATGCGCTTGAGGTGAGCAAACAGCATCTCGACCTTCTTACGCAGCCGTCGAGACGTGCCGCCCTCCCATGATCTGGCTATCTGCCGCGCCATATCGCGAGCCCCTTCATTGATTGAGCGTGGCACCTTGCGGACAACTTCTTTTGGGCAACAGCGTGCTTTCAAGGCACAGTCTTGGCAGTCATACTTGCTCGCGCGGTAGAGCATCGTTGCTCCGTCGTTCACGAGCGTTCCGGTCGTGGTCAACATCTTGTCGCCCGGACAGCGGCAGACATCACCAACATGATCGTAGGTGAAGTCGTCGCGTGAGAAAGAGCCGTCCTTGCGAGCTGATTTGTCGAACACCGTCACATGCGGCTCGATACCGTGCTCATAGACCAGCCATCCCAGCATCTCGGCCGAGCCATAGGCGCTGTCGCCCATGAGTTGGGCGGGATAGAGGCCGAAGCGATCGATCGAGCGCTTTATCATGCGCTTGGCGGCCAGAACTTCGGCCTGCCGGATGGCTGTCGTCGCCTCCACGTCGACAATGACCGCATGCTCGACATCGATCAGATAGTTGGTGGAGTAAGCGAAGAATGCCTGTCCGCCATGGGCGCCGGTCCAGCGCGCCGCCGGATCGGCCGGTGAGACGAACTTGGGCGTGACCTCGGTCGCCGCCCCGAAGGCCGCATCGTCCAGTACGGCCAGATATTCCTCGACGGCCCGTCCGCTGGCGTCCGGCGGCAGTCCCTTGTCGCCCTCGACGCCCTTCTGTCGGTTCGCATCCGCCTTGATCAGGCTGGCGTCAACTGCGAAGCCTTCACCGCCAACCAGCCGCTCGCGAATACAGCGGCGCAAGACCGTCTCGAACACGCGGCGGAAGAGGTCGCTCTCCCGGAAGCGGCCATGCCTGTTCTTGGAGAACGTAGAGTGGTCAGGGACCTGGCCGTCGAGGCCAAGCCGGCAAAACCAGCGGTACGCCAGATTGAGGTGGACCTCCTCGCAGAGCCGCCGCTCCGAGCGAACACCAAAGCAATAGCCGACGATCAGCATCCGGATCATTAGTTCGGGATCGATCGAAGGCCGCCCGAGGTGACTATAGAAGCCTGCCAGTTCGCGCCTGACCTGATCCAGCTCGACAAACCTGTCTACCGAGCGCAGCAGATGGTCAGGCGGAACATGCTTCTCCAGCGAAAACTCATAGAACAACGCAGCCTGCTCGACTTGCCGGTGTCCCATCATGATCTTCAGTCCTGGCTATAGCCGTGACTGAATCAGTAAACCTCATGCGTCGCAACTGCCGACTTTTTCAACATGGCATAATTCCGGGCCCGGGCCATAGGAAGGCGCGGCGAATCAGCTCTCCAGAGACGTATGGGGCAAGCTTGCGTGGCCCGCAACGATGGAGATCCGAGATGGAGCGCTATGTTGGACTAGATGTATCATTGAAGCAGACATCGATCTGTGTGGTGAATCAGACTGGATCAGTTATGCGAGAGGGTGTGGTCGACTCTGACCCCGAAGCAATAGCAGCATTTGTGAGATCACAAGCACCGGGCGTGGTGCGGATCGGCCTTGAGACAGGGCCGACGACCACGTGGCTTTGGACTGAACTCAAGCGGCTGGGCCTGCCGGTGATCTGCATCGATGCGCGTCACGCCAAGGCGGTGCTCAAGATGCAGATCAATAAGAGCGACCGCAACGACGCAGCCGGCATTGCGCGCATAATGCAGACCGGTTGGTTCAAGGAAGTCCGCGTAAAGAACCTCGACAGCCACGCTATCAAAGCCCTGCTGACCAGCCGCGCGTTGCTCGTCAAAATCAAGCGCGATCTTGAGAATCAGATCCGCGGTCTCCTCAAGAATCTCGGCCTCGTCATCGGCCGGGCCAAGTTCAATGTCTTTGCCGTGCGGGCCGGTGAGCTGATCGCTGATCGCCCTGAGCTGGTCGCTGCGGTCAGGCCGCTGCTCGCAGCGCGGCTCTCCATCGAGCAACAGATCGGCGACCTCGACCGGAAGGTTCTCAAGCTCGCGCGAGAGGATGCGCAGGTCCGCCGGTTCATGACGGTGCCTGGCGTCGGCGCGATCACCGCACTCAGCTTCAAGGCAACGATTGACGATCCCACGCGCTTCAAGCGATCGAGAAGTGTAGGTGCTTATGTCGGATTGACGACCCGCCGGCATGCGTCAGGGGAAGTCGATTGGTCCGGCCGTATCTCGAAATGCGGAGACGCCATGCTGCGAATGTACCTGTTCGAAGCGGCCAACGTGCTGCTGACTCGGGTACCCAAGTGGTCCGCCTTGAAGGCCTGGGGGACCAAGATCGCCAAGCGTTGCGGGCTGCGTAAGGCCAAGGTCGCCGTGGCGCGGAAGCTCGCAATCATCTTGCACCGCCTCTGGATCGATGGGACGGAGTTCAACTGGTCGAGTAATCCAGCCGCCGCATGACGTGCATCAGGAGATCGTAGGTCCCCGCGCACAGCGGGCATGAGACGTCCCTGCCGGGACGGTGGCGTTGGTGAGATCGTCCGATTTTTTGCGTGCACCCCCAAGAGGGGCAACCGCGCTTTCAACATTGATCCGCCTGCGTCGTCTTGCGCCATCATGCGGAGGGCATGCCCCTACCGCGGAGAGAACAGTGGGCCCGGCAAGGACTGCGTGGAGAGCTTGACACATAGACCCGGAATTAGAGAACATAATCGGT
>CAVZAO010000011.1:0-194786 GCA_963773225.1 uncultured Pseudomonadota bacterium | reverse complement strand
AAAGGCGACATGTGGCCTCACGCGGTTGCCTTCTGAAGTAGTCGAGCAATGCGTTTATTGTACTCGGGCTGGTTGGCTCTAATTGGTTCAATGAAGTGGCTCTCTGGGCCTCCAACTTCTTTCAAACGTTCGCTCCACCGGCGCGCGTCATCGCACCGCCCAAGCGCCATTGTGCAGCAGCACAGCACCTCGAATGTGGGACCGAACACGGGACGCAACGCAAACGCCCGGTTTGCGCTTTCGAGCGCCTTATCCAGCATGTCGCTGAGTAGTTCTGCGTAGGCCAGCAGGGTATGCCATGTGACATTCTGTGGATCATTCGGATTGAGCGCGAGACCGTGCCGCAACGGTGCGACAGCGCGAGCTGCATCGCCATCAAAAAGCCGCGCCATTCCAAGCACGAGATGGCCGAGCGCAAAGCTTGGATTGAGATCGACCGCACTCTGCGCCGCAAGCGCGCCGGTGTTGGCGGAGCCTGCGTAGCAGCTCACGATGGCAAAAGAGTAGTGCGCGTAGGGGTCGCGCGGGTCGAGCGCGACCGCGCGGGTCGCGGCTTGCGTGCCCTCGCGCCCGTCGGCGACAACATCATCGCTCCATCCATAAGCGATGATGCCGGCGCTGACTCGGCCGAGCCAGGTATGCGCCTCCGAGAGGTCCGGATCGGCTGCACAGGCGCGGCGGAACAGCTCGCGCGCAGCGAGATGCCCATCGCGGGTCACCTTGTGGAAATGCCACATTCCCTGCCGCACCAAGTCCCACGCCGTCATATTGCCAGTATGGCGCACGATCGCCAGACGCGACTCGCTCTTGAGAAGCTCGGGCTCGATCGCTGCAACCACGCGTTCGGCAATTTCGTCTTGAATGGCGAATACGTCGGCCATCGCGAGGTTGTAGCGCTCGGCCCATAAATGCACGTCGTCGCGGGTATCGATCAGTTTCGCCGATATGCGCAGCCGCTCGCCGGAATAGCGCACGTTTCCGTGCAGCGCGTAGCGCGCGCCGAGTTGATCGGCGGTCTTGTCTCGGAGCGCGAAAGCCGAGCCGCGGACGACAACGCGGAACCAGCGAAAGCGCGAAAGCGCCGTGATGATGTCGTCGGTGATCCCGTCGGCCAGATATTCCTTGCCTGGCTCTTCGCTGACGATGCCGAACGGCAGCACCGCAATCAGAGGCCGCACATCAGAGACGTCGGCGCCCTCAATCGGCGTGTCCGCACCCGACACCGCGCCGGCGAACCGGTAGCCAACACGCGGGACCGTCGAGATCCATTCGCCGCCATCCTGGTCCGCGCCGAGAAGCTTGCGCAGCGCCGCGATCTGGACCGACAAGTTGCTTTCCTCGACGGCAGTCCCGGGCCACGCCGCATCCATTAGTGCGGCCTTGGAGACGGTCTCGCCGGGCGCATGCAGCAGTGCGGCAAGCAGACGAATGCCTTTTTGGTTGACCGGCATTGGTCGTCCGCCACGCAGCAGCACGCCGCGCGCGGACTCGAACACGAAGGGGCCGAAGACAAGCCGCTGCATCAGACAATCGTAGCGGCACGCCTGCGCGCTGCGTAGCTGCTATTCGCAACAATTCGGAACTTTTCGGAGCGTATTTCGAGACCTCTTGTGCGGACAGACGGCATCCTCCCGGCATCAACCAACTAGAGGGAGAGACTAATGAGCAACGAAAGCGCAATGATGGCACCGCCAGCTACTACAACCAGCCGTGTGGGGATGGTGGTCAAGGCCGCTCCGGAGCACCGGGTCCAACAGGGCTCGGACTACCGGGCTGGCGTCAGCGCCGAAACCACCGGGTCGCAAGTAATCTGGCTTGGCCTGATGGCGCTGCCGCCAGGTGGCCGGACGAAGGCTCATGTGCACGAGCACCACGAGACCGCGCTCTATATGGTGAGCGGTGACTTACTGGAGCTTTGGACCGGAGATGAGCTAGAGCACTGCGAGGCTGTCCGGCCGGGCGACTTCGTCTACATCCCGGCTAACGTTTTGCATGTTGCCGTCAACCGCGGGGCGTCTCCTGCTGTCTTTATCGGGTCGCGGAACGAGGCGACCGCGCAGGAGAGCATGGTTTTGCATCCCGAAATGGACGCACGGGTGCCTTAGCTCCACGCCAGCCTCAGGGCCCGCCTTGGGTCACAAGCGGATGTGGTGCCTTTGAGATGCATCGCTGACGCGGCAATTGTCGGGATCAGGCTGGGACAGGTTTGCGCCCGCGGGATAAGTCCCGCGGGGATAGGTCCGGCCAAAACGGGGATAAGTTTTTTTTCACATAATTCCGTTGATGCGGCTTTGGTCCTAGATTAAATTCCCAGCTATCCCGCCCTCGGTACCGAGGGGTCTGCAGTCTCCAGGCTGGGGCGGGGAGCGGTGGCCGGGTCGGGGGCGTCGGAGATGCGGCGCGGTTTTCCCCGGTCCGGCGGTCCAAGCCGCTTCGTCCCGGCGCGCCGACCGCGCGTCAACCGGCCCCGTGATGGCGTCGTGTGCATCCGGTCACAGAGAGCCACGGCGACCTGGGCCAACAGCGGTGGATAAGCGGCATGCCAATTCGCGAGGAAAGGCAGGGTCGCCTGAAAGGTAAGTCCACCGGGGGCGATGCGGAGCAAACCTAAAACACCGCGCGCGGGACGCCACTAGGGATCGGCGGACTTGCGGCTTTATCAGCTTCAGCACGCCTCGATGTCGCGAGGCGTCGAGGCCCGTGGGTCCGGTAGACCCGAACGCGTCCCGCGCGCCCTCGGTTCTTATGCGAAGGCGGCGGTTGCGTATGATGAAAGAGGGCGCACCCGGCGCCGACCAAAGAATACGGGCGGCGGAGCCATGTTCAGCGCCCGCAGGCTTCGCAACGCACAACGATGCGGCCCGTCGGCCCTCGATTTTCCTTTCTGGCGCGCGATGCGGGAACATTCGACCAAGCGCATCTGAATGCGGCCTCCCGATTGCATCGCCCCGCCCACCCGCCTAGCATGGCAAAGGAGCGACGGGCGGCCTCAACGGCCGGAACGCCAACCCAAAATCCCAATCAATCCCAAGACGACAAGGGAGCTGTTGCATTATGCCGGCCTACAAAATCCTGATCATGGGCGCGTCCTACGGGTCGCTATTGGCATCCAAGATTCTGTTCGGAGGGCATTCGATCCACCTCGTCTGCCTGCCCGCGGAGGCCGACCTGATCAACGCCGAGGGCTTCCGCGTGCGCATGCCGGTCAAGGGCCGCGAGGGCCTGGTCGAGATCGACTCGCGCAAGCTCCCCGGCAAGGTCACCGCCGGCGGCACCGACGGCGTCAACCCGGCCGACTACGACCTCGTCTGCCTCGCCATGCAGGAGCCCCAGTTCGGCGCCCCCGGCGTGCGCGAGCTGCTCGACAAGGTGGCGAAGGCGAAAGTGCCGTGCATGTCGATCATGAACATGCCGCCGCTCCCCTACGTGAAGCGCATTCCCGGGCTCGATTACGGCCCGCTCGAAGCCGCCTTCACCGAGCCGCGCGTGTGGGACAACTTCGACGCCGGCCTCGTCACCCTGTGCAGCCCCGACCCGCAGGCCATCCGCCCGCCGGACGGCCAAGCCAACGAACTGATTGTCACGCTGCCGACCAACTTCAAGGCCGCCGGTTTCGCCGACGATAAGCACACCAAGATCCTGCGCGACCTCGAGAAGGACATCGACGCGGTGCGCTTCGATCCCGGCGACGGCTCCAAGATCGAGCTGCCGGTCAAGCTGCGCGTGCACGACTCGATTTTCGTGCCGCTCGCCAAGTGGGCGATGCTGCTCGCCGGCAACTACCGCTGCATCACGCCGGACGGCATGCGCACCGCGGCGGAAGCCGTGCATTCCGATCCGGAGGCCTCGCGCGAGGTCTACAACTTCGTGTTCGATCTCTGCGTCAAGCTCGGGGCGTCGCCGAACGACCTGGTGCCGTATGAGAAGTACGCCGCGGCGGCCAAGAGCCTTACGCGTCCGGCCTCCGCCGCGCGCGCGCTGCAGAACGGCGCCAAGAACATCGAGCGCTCCGACAAGCTGGTGCAGCTGCTCGGCAAGCAGAAGGGCATGAGCAACGCCAAGGTCGACGCCATCGTCGCTTTGGTCGACAAGCGGCTCGCCGACAACCGCGCCAAGGCGGCGGCGTAACCCGGGCGGTCACCCCCGGGCAGTAACAGGAGGGCGCCGGCCGCCAAGCCGGCGCCCTTTCTTTTTGCATACAGTGCTTCTTTCTGTGCTCATAAAAGATGCGCGTGTTTATTTGTAATTTATGCGCGCGGCGAATCAGGCCGCTGTCTCGCGGTCATTTCGAACCGCTTGGAGCGCGCGTTGGCGGCGGCGGATCGTGCGCCGCAGGGGATAACGCAAGCCGCGCGCGCCTGACGCATGTTTCGTCCATGCGCGGCTTTGTCACTTTTCTGCAACATGGATTCCGTTTCGCGCATCAAAGCGCTTTCTACAACCCGGTTTGCCCAAAGAGGCAGCACATGCCTTCGCTTTCAGCTTGCCGGTTGCAACTTTCAAAGCTGTAACTTTCGTCATGAACGCGCGTTCGTTCGGCGCAGTGTCGCGGGGATGACGAGCGGGACGAGAGTGCATCGGCAAGACCGCCGGTCGCACCCATGCAAGGGGCAGGGTCAATGAAGAGCAAGTACGTACTGTCGATGGTCGCGGCGCTGGCGCTGTTCGGCGCGGCGCCGGCTTTCGCGGCCGATATGCCGGTGAAGGCTGCGCCGGTTGCGCCGGCTGCGGCACCGCTTCCGTTCGATGTCGCCTTCGGCACCACTTTCACGACCGATTACCGGCTGCGTGGTATTTCGCAGACCGATCGCAACCCGGCAGTGCAGGGCTTTTTCGAAGGTGACTACACGGTTGCGCCGTGGCTGACGCTTTATGCCGGCCTGTGGGGCTCCAACGTCGATTTCGCCGACGCCGAGTTCGACATCAGCGGCGGCGCCCGCTTCAGCTACGATATCTTCGGCCTCGACGTCGGCTACGTGTACTACGAGTATCCGGGCCCGATGGCAGGCGGCAACATCAGCTACGGCGAGTTCTACGTGAAGCCGTCGGTCAAGGTGACCGACTGGCTGACCCTGAACGGCCAGGTCTATGGCGGCGACAACTTCGGCAACACCGGCAACAGCGCATGGTGGTACGCCGGCGGCGCTGTCGTCACCCTGCCTCAGTTCCTGCCCATGGGTATCACCACCAGCCTGTCGGCTAACCTCGGTTACCAGACTTACGCGTCGGCCATCGGCAACAAGGATTACGCCCACTGGGATGCCGGCGTGACCTTCGGCTACAAGGCGGTGTCGCTCGACCTGCGTTACATCGACACCAATGTCGACAACACCAACGCGGCCGAGTGCGCCAATGGCGGCACCCGCGACCTCTGCGGCGCGACCTTCCTGGCCACGCTGTCGTTCAACACGTCGCTTTCGGCTCTGAAGTAAGCGGCAGCGGCGGACGATTACGCCATCTTCTGCCCCGAGTTCGGCGCGGGCGGCGGTTCTCCGAAAGGAGCCGCCGCCCGATGTCTTTTGTGAAAGCCGCCGCCCGCTCAGGTCGCGGGCGCCGGCGCCTCGCCGGTCTCCATGCTCGCGTCGCGCAACCGGTGGCCGTCGCCTGCGGGAGCGAGTGCGAGATGGCGCTTGTGCAGGGCGAACAAGGTCGAGCGGTGACCGATCGAAATGATCGCGGCCTGCGGCAGCTGGTCCTGCAGCAGATGGTAGAGCTTGGCCTCGGACGGTTCGTCGAGCGAGGCGGTGGCCTCGTCGAGGAACAGGTAATCCGGTTTGTGCAGGATGGCGCGCGCGACGCCGAGGCGCTGCTGCTCGCCCGGCGACAACAGCCGGTTCCAGTGCTCCTCGTCGTCGATGCGCGCGGCGAGCCCCGGCAGCCCGACCGCGGCGATGAGCTCGGCGATGCGGCCTTCGTCGAATTCGCCGGGCTCTGCCGGATAGGCGACCGCGGTGGCGAGCGGGCCGATCGGGAAATACGGCCGTTGCGGCAGGATCATCACCTTGGCGTCCTTGGGCAATTGGATGGTGCCGTTGCCGAACGGCCAGACGCCGGCGAGCGCGCGGAACAAGGTCGACTTGCCGGCGCCCGACGGGCCGGTCACCAGCACGCGTTCGCCCAGCTTGATCGAGAGGCTGTCGGCGGCGACCAGCGGCACGCCGTTCGGCAGCCGCACCGACAGGTCCTTGAAGCTGACGGCCGAAGCATCGCCGGGCGCGAGCGCGATGGCCGGCTGGTTCGCCGACACCGCGCGTGCGGCGGCGATCGACTGGTCGAAGCCCTCGAGACGCTCGATGACCGCGCGCCATTCCGCCAGGCTGGTGTAGGCATTGATGAACACCGACAACGCGTTCTGCACCTGGCCGAAGGCGTTGGCGGTCTGCATCAGCCCGCCGAGTTTGATGGCGCCGGAAAAATACGCGGGGCTGACCACGATGTAGGGAAATATGGTCGACACCTGGCCGTAGCCGGCGGTGAAGAAGGTGAGCTTCTTCTGCCGCGTCATGATGGCGTACCAGTTGGCGACCACGTTGCCGAAGCGCTCGAGCAGGCGCTCGCGCTCGGCGCGGTCGCCTTCGAGCAAGGCGATCTGCTCTCCGTTCTCGCGCACGCGCACGAGGTTGAAGCGGAAGTCGGCTTCGTAGCGCTGCTGCTGGAAGTTGAGCGCGATCAGCGCGCGGCCGATCAGGTGGGTCAGCCCGGTGCCGATCACGGCGTAGATCAGCGCCGCCCAGAACAGGTAGCCCGGAATGTTGATCCGCGTGCCGAAGATGGTGAGCGGGGCCGCCGCCGACAGCGCCCACAGGATCGCCATGAACGATCCGAGGGTAACCACGGCGTTGAGCACCTGCAGGCTGATGCTGAGCGTGAGCTGGATGAATTGATTGATGTCGTTGGCGATGCGCTGGTCGGGGTTGTCGGCGGCGTCGCCCATGAGCTGCATGCGATAGTGGTTGGCGCCGACGAGCCAGTGGTCGAGATAGACCGCGGTCAGCCAGCGCCGCCAGCGGATCTGAAGCCATTGGTTGAGATAGAGCTGGTAGACCGCGAGCGCGATGAAGACGGCGGCGAGCACGCAGAAATAGCCGAGTTGGTAGACGAACTGGCCCCAGTCGCGCGCCTGCAGCGCGTTGTAGAAGCGCGCGTTCCATGCGTTGAGCAGCACGGTGATGCCGACGATCGACAATTCGATGGCGACGACGGCGGCCAGCAGGATCCGGCCTGGCCACCGGTCCTCGGCGCGCAGGAAATAGGGGCTGGCGATACGCCAGACGGTGGCGAGGGTCGCGAAGATGCCTCTCACGGAAGGGACTCCTGTCGGGCGGGCGAGCAGCCGGACGTCGCCCCGGCCGCTTCAGCATGTGCCAATCGGGGCGGGGCGTCGCAATGGACCTGCGCGCGATTCGCACCAAAAAAGGGGCGGATACAGGGCCGCCCGACCGGAAAAGACCGCGCTAACGTGCAAGATGAACGCGATTTAAGAAACCGCCCGCGGCGGCGCTGGAACGCTAGCCCAGGTATTGGTGCAGGAAGGCCAAGGTGCGGCCCCAGGCGAGCGTCGCCGCCGCCTTGTCGTAGCGGCTGGAGGTGTCGTTGTTGAAGGCGTGGTTGGCGCCCTCATAGACATAGACCGTGAAGGTCTTGCCGGCCGCCTTCAGGGCGGCCTCGTAGGCGGGGATGCCGGCATCGATACGCTTGTCGAGCCCGGCATAGTGCAGCAGCAGCGCGGCCTCGATCGATTTCACCTGCGCCGCCGGCGGCTGCATGCCGTAATAGGCGACCGCGGCTTTCAACGCCGGCGGCGCCAGCACCGCCATCCGGTTGATGACGCCGCCGCCCCAGCAGAAGCCGACGGCGCCGACCTTGCCGTTCGATTCCGCATGCGCCGCCAGATACGGCACGGCCGCGGCGGCGCGCTCGGCCGTCTCCTTGGCATCGAGCGTGCCGATCATCTCGCGCGCCTTGTTCTCGTCGGCGGGCGTGCCGCCGAGCGGCGCCAAAAGGTCGACCGCGAGCGCCAGGAAGCCCGCGAGCGCCAGACGCCGCGCGATGTCCTCGATGTGCGGATTGAGCCCGCGGTTTTCGTGTACGACCACGACCGCGGGGCGCTTTGCCGTGTCCTTGAGGCGCGCAAGATAGCCGGTCATCGTCGTGCCGGGCGCCGGGTAGGAGACCTTGTCGATGGCAAGCCGAGCGTCGTTAGCGGGGACGATCGCCGCGCGCGCGTAGTCGTTCTGCAACAGCGGCAGCAACGCCAGCGCCGCCGCGCTCGAGCCGGCGAGCGCGCTCAAGCGGTCGAGAAAGGTGCGGCGGCTGATGCCGCCGTGGGTAAAATCGTCGTAGAGATCGATGATGCGCTGGTCTTTGACGTCTCGAACCATGGTGCCGCTCCCGCTTTGACCGGCGGCATTTTATCACGGCCCCACGCAATGCCATGGCGCTTGACGCAAACGCGCCGACCCTTCAAGTGAATGTGATCGGGGCGCCGCGGCCGCGGCAGTCGTCTTCGGAGAATCGTTATGACTTTTTTACGCCGGCTCGCGGGCCGCACGCTTGTTCCGCGCGCTGCCGTCGCCGGCGGCCTGATCCTGTTCGCCGCTGCCGGATGGCGGGCGGCGATGGCGGCCGAACAGTTTCCCTTCGATCAGGAACTGCTGCTTGATGCCCACTATGTCGGGCACGCCAAGCGCGTGCCGATCCTCAATGTGTCGAGCGACGGCAGCGCCCGCATCGGTTTGTGGTGCCGCACGGTGCATGCGCGCGTGCAGATTTCGGGTGCGGCCATGCGCATTGAACTGGGCCCGCTGCCGCAAGAGCTGCCGCGCTATCAGGTCGATGGGCAGTGCACGCCCGAGCGCATGGCGGCCGACGACGACACGCTCGCCGTGTTCGCGCAAGTGACCGGTTGGAGCCGCCGCGGCGATCTGGTCGCGCTCACCGGCGCGCAGACGCTGCGCTTTCAGGTCAGCGATCACTGACGTCACTCCGCGCCGAACTTGCGCGCCGCGCCGCCCATGCGGCCGAAGGTGGCGGCGTGCGGCGCGGTTTGCGGCTTGACGAAGACCGCCACCACCTCCGAATGCGCCGCGCGCACGGCGCGCTCGAGTTCACGCGTCGCCTCTTCGATGGCGGGCGTCGTTAGTTCGTCGCGGAATTCGAGATTGAGCGCGACCAGCACCTGCTCCGGGGACAGGTGCACGGTGAAGACGATCTGCGCGCGCTCGATGGCCGGCAGGCGGTCGGCGATGGTTAGGATCGAGTCGCGCAAGGACGGGCTTGCCGGTTCGCCGATCAGCAGGCCCTTGCTTTCGCGCGCTAGCGCCAGCGCGGTGAAGCCGAGGAGCGCCGCGATGCCGAGCGAGGCGGCGCCGTCGATTGCGGGCATCGACAGGCGCTCGGCCGCGAAGGTGCCGGCCGCCGCTATCGCGATACCGATCAAGGCGGCGCTGTCCTCGAACAGCACGATGAAGGTCGGCGGGTCCTTGCTGCGGCGGACCGCCTCGTAATAGCCGAGGTTGCCCTTGGCCTTGCGGAATTCGCGTAAGGCCACGAACCAGGTCGAGCCCTCGAACAGCGCGGCGGCGCCGTAAACCGCGTAGTTGATGAGCGGGTCGCTCATCGGCTCGGGATTGAGGATGTGCAGAATGCCTTCGTAGCCGGCGACGCCGGCGCCCATGGTGAACATCACCATGGCCACCACGAAGCTCCAGAAATAGAGCTCGCGGCCGTGGCCGAGCGGGTGCTGTTCGTCCGGCGGCTGCTCCGCGCGGTGGAGCCCGTAGAGCAGCAGCAGCTCGTTGCCGGTGTCGACCATCGAATGGATGGCCTCGCTCAGCATGGCGGACGAGCCGGTATAGCTGGCGGCGATGAATTTGGTGAGGGCGACCAGGCCGTTGCCGGCCGTTGCCGCATAGACGACGAGCTTTGACTGCGGCGCGCTCATAGAGGTTCCAACGCGCGGGGAGCGGTGGAGTTTCAACGGTCCGTTGCCGGCGCCGCAGACGAAAAAAGGCCGCCCGAAGGCGGCCTTTTCGTCTTTCGTGTGTGCGCGTTGAGCGCGGCTTACATCATGCCGCCCATGCCGCCCATGCCGCCGCCCGGCATCGCGGGCGCGTCGGCCTTCGGCAGCTCGGCGACCATGGCCTCGGTGGTGATCAGGAGCGCGGCAACGGAGCCCGCATCCTGCAGCGCGGTGCGCACCACCTTGGTCGGGTCGATGATGCCCTCGGCCACCAGGTCGACGTACTCTTCGTTCTGCGCGTCGAAGCCGAAGGTCTCGGACTTGTTCTCCATGATCTTGCCGACCACGATCGAGCCCTCGACGCCGGCGTTCTCGGCGATCTGGCGTACCGGGGCTTCCAGCGCCTTCAGCACGATGTTGATGCCGGCCTGGACGTCGGCATTGTCGTTGGTGAGCTTGCCGACCGCCTTCTTGGCGCGCAGCAGCGCGGTGCCGCCGCCCGGGACGATGCCTTCCTCGACCGCGGCGCGGGTGGCGTTGAGCGCGTCCTCGACGCGGTCCTTCTTCTCCTTCACCTCGACCTCGGTGGCGCCGCCGACACGCAGCACCGCGACGCCGCCGGCGAGCTTCGCCAGACGCTCCTGCAGCTTCTCCTTGTCGTAGTCCGAGGTGGTCTCCTCGATCTGCGCCTTGATCTGCTGCACGCGCGCCTCGATGTCGGCCTTCTTGCCGGCGCCGTTGACGATCGTGGTCTTCTCCTTCTCGATCACCACCTTCTTGGCGCGGCCGAGCATGTTGAGCGTGACGTTCTCGAGCTTGATGCCGAGATCTTCCGAGACGACCTGGCCGCCGGTGAGGATCGCGATGTCCTCGAGCATGGCCTTGCGGCGGTCACCGAAGCCCGGCGCCTTCACGGCCGCGACCTTGAGGCCGCCGCGCAGTTTGTTGACGACGAGCGTGGCGATGGCCTCGCCCTCGACGTCCTCGGCGATGATGATGAGCGGCTTGGACGACTGCACGACCGCTTCCAGCACCGGCAGCATCGACTGCAGGTTGGACAGCTTCTTCTCGTGCAGGAGGATGTAGGCGTCCTCGAGCTCGGCCAGCATCTTCTCGGCGTTGGTCACGAAGTAGGGCGAGATGTAGCCGCGATCGAACTGCATGCCCTCGACGATGTCGACCTCGGTCTCCAGGCTCTTGGCCTCTTCGACCGTGATCACGCCCTCGTTGCCGACCTTCTGCATGGCCTGGGCGATCATCTTGCCGACGGCGGCGTCGCCGTTCGCCGAGATGGTGCCGACCTGCGCGACCTCGCTGGAGGAGCCGACCTTCTTGGAGCGCTTCTCGAGGTCCTTGATCACGGCGGCGACCGCGATGTCGATGCCGCGCTTCAGGTCCATCGGGTTCATGCCGGCGGCAACCGCCTTGGCGCCTTCGCGCACGATCGACTGCGCCAGAACGGTGGCGGTGGTGGTGCCGTCACCGGCGATGTCGTTGGTCTTGGACGCGACCTCGCGCACCATCTGCGCGCCCATGTTCTCGAACTTGTCCTCGAGCTCGATCTCCTTGGCGACGGTGACGCCGTCCTTGGTGATGCGCGGGGCGCCGAACGACTTGTCGAGCACGACGTTGCGGCCCTTGGGGCCGAGCGTCACCTTCACCGCGTCGGCGAGGATGTCGACGCCGCGCAGCATGCGCTCGCGGGCGTCGCCTGCGAATTTCACTTCCTTGGCAGACATTGCAATTACTCCGATTGATGATCGTTGAGCATTTCTCCGTCACCCCGAGGTGCGAGGCGCTGGTGCGCCGGGCCTCGAAGGGTGGCGGTCGCTGTTGCCCGTCGTCCGCGGGACGACGGCGAAAGGTCTCAGCCGACGACACCCATGATGTCGGACTCCTTCATGATCAGCAGCTCTTCGCCGTCGATCTTGACCTCGGTGCCCGACCACTTGCCGAACAGCACGGTGTCGCCCGCCTTGACGTCGATCGGGATCAGCTTACCGGTCTCGTCGCGGCCGCCAGGGCCGACGGCGACGATCTCGCCTTCCTGCGGCTTCTCCTGGGCGGTGTCGGGAATGATGATGCCGCCCTTGGTCTTTTCCTGGGCCTCGATGCGGCGCACAACCACGCGGTCGTGCAGGGGACGAAATTTGGACTTGGCCATGGCTTCCTCGTCGGCGCTTCCAGCGCGTGCGTTATCTGGAAAGTTTCGATTGTAGAAGCACTTAGCACTCGCTACCAAGGAGTGCTAAGAACTCGCGAGGGACATATGGCGTTCAGCCCGAGGTGTCAAGCAGGCTTCCCCGCCGCGGAACGCAAATGACTAACGGAGGCGCTTGCGCTCGTCGCCGATGACCAGCAAAGTCCGCATCTGCCTGCCCCAAGGAGTGTGCATGATCCGTTCCCGACGCCCCGCTTTGGCGACCGTTTTCGTTTTGACCCTGGCCGGATTGGGGCTTGGCGCGTGCGCCACCGGCCCGCAGCAGTCGATGGAGCAGCCGGCTAAGCCGGCGCCCGAGCCGCAATTGCCCGGCGCCTTCCCGGCCTCCGACCTGGTCGGCAGCTGGGGGCTTGCCGCCTATCACCAGCCGGCCGACCGCGAGCGCACCGTCAAGGCGGCGGCCAATCAGTGCACCAACCCTTACGTCATCATGCCGGGGCCAGATGGCGGTGTGATGATGCATCTCGCCGATACGGCAACCCGCTCTGAGCTGGTCGTGAAGGGCAGCCGCGCCGGCAAGACCTATATCGGGCCGCCAGGCCCGCCCGACGGCATGCAGGACCGCGAGGTGGTCAGCTACGACGGCCGCGTGCTCATCCTGCGCTGGGTGGATCCGGAAGTGCAGGGCCGCTACGGCACCATGGTCTATGCCAAATGCGCGCCCGCCGGCCAAAAGCACCGGCCCGTGCATCATCGCCGCAAGCGTCCGGCCAAGCCGAAGCCGAAGTGATCGCGATGCGTGGTCAAGCCCGCGCATGACGCCGAGCTTGGGGCCATGGCACTGACAATTCGCGCATTCGTCGACGGACCCTGGCGGGCGATCCCCGTGCTCGGCGTCACCCAGATCCTGTCGTGGGGCACGATCTATTACACGCCGGTGCTGATCGTGCCGCTGATCGCCGCCGACCGCGGCTGGTCGGTGGCCTTTACCATGGGCGGCTTTTCGGTCGGGCTGCTGGTGGCCGGCCTGGTCTCGCCCTTGGTCGGGCGCTCGATCGACCGATATGGCGGTCACGTGGTCATGACCGTCGGCTCGCTCACCGGTGCGCTCGGCCTGTTCCTGATCGTGCACGCGGTGAGCCCGCTCACCTACTTCGCGACCTGGATGGTGCTCGGCGTCGCCATGGCGGCCAATCTCTACGATTCCGCCTTCGCCAGCCTCGGCCGCATTTTCGGCGCGGCCGCGCGGCGGCCGATCAGCGCGCTCACGCTGATCGGCGGCTTCGCGTCCACCGTGAGCTGGCCGACGACGCATTTCCTGATCGAGGGCGTGGGCTGGCGCGGCGCCTATCTCGCTTACGCCGCCGCGCTCGCGCTCGTGTCGGCGCCGCTGCACGCGCTGGCGCTGCCGCGCCACCGCGCCGAAACCGAACAGAGCGCTGAGCCGGGCGCCAAGGCCCCGGCCAAGGTTCTGCCGTCCTCCGGCCTGCCGTTCATTCTGGTGGCCTCGGCGTTCGCCGCCTACGCCTTCGTGCCGTCCGGCATGTCGGCCAACCTGCTGGCGATCTTCGCGCGCTCGGGCATCGATGCCGGCACGGTGGTGTGGATCGGAGCGCTGTTCGGGCCGGCGCAGGTATGCGCACGGGTGATCGAGTTCGCCTTCGGCCGCGACGTGCATCCGTTATGGGTGGTGCGCTTCGCGCTGTCGGCGCTGTTATGCGGTTTCGTCCTGCTGGCGTTCTTGGGCGTCTCGGTGGTGCCGGCCGCAGTGTTCGCGCTCATCTTCGGCGGCGCCAATGGCCTCGTCACGATCACGCGCGGCGCGGTGCCGCTGGCGCTGTTCGGCCCCTCCGGTTACGGCCGGCTGATGGGCCGGCTCGCGGGCCCCTGGCTGCTGGTGCAGGCGGCGGCGCCGCTGGTGATGGCCTTCGTGGTGGAGCACGTCTCCGACGGTGCGGCGATGGCGCTGGCCGCGGCCTTTGCAAGCGTCGCGCTCGTCTGCTTTGCGATCATCAGGCGGCCGGCCTGATCGGATTTAACCGAACAGCGCGTCGATCTCGCCCTGGCTGGCGTGGCCGGGGTCGCCGTCGAGGCGCGGGCCATTGAGCAGGCTGCGTGACGGCGCCTGTGCCGGCGGCGCGGCGTCGGCGCCCACGACGGCCTGGCAGTGGCCCAGCATGCGCGTCAACGCGTCGTCGATCTGGGTCAACGTACCGATGACCTTGCCGATGCGCTGGCCGGCGATGTCCTGGAAATTGCAGGCCTCGAAGATGGCGGTGAGCTGGTCCTGGATGTCCTGGGCGAGGCCGGTCTCGTAACTGTTCTTGAGCGCGGTGCCGAGCGTCTTGGCGTTGTCGTCGATGGTCTCGGCCGACTTCAGGATCTTGTCGGTCGAGGTCTCCATGACCTCGATGGCGGCGCCGAGTTCGCTCGCCGCGCGCGCCATACGCCGCTCGCGGCCTTCGTGCAGCAGTTGCGCGAGTTCGTGCGTGTTCTGGGCGATGACGTCGCGCAAGTCCGCGACCTCGCGCGTGAAGGCTTGCACGGCGCCGTCGGCCGTCGGAGCGGCGGCGGCCGGCATCGGCGCGTGCGCGGCGATCGACGTAGCACGCCGCGCCTTGCTCATTTCTTCGATCCGGAAAAGCTTGCGCTGCACGGTTCGCGCCCCCGTTCCCACCTCTTATCGTTCGGCCCGATCAAAGCGTCCTGTCGGGCCCACGCGCATGCAGTGTAACGACGCAGCGATTAATGCGGGGTTGCACGCTCGAAATTCATTCGGCGTTTACCGTGATGCGCGGTGTTTTACTCAAAATAAACGCTAAGGCGACGAAGCCGGCGCCCGCCTGCGGCATCGGCGCGCCGCCGGCCTCGCGGTTTACAAATGGTTTTCGTTTCGCGTCTTCACTCGGGGCGACCACTTTTGAAAGCATCCGTTTCGTGAGTGCCCCGATGTTGCGTTCCCTCGTTACCGCTCTTGTCATCAGCGTGCTCGCCGTCACCGCCGCGTCGGCGCAACAATGGGTCGCTTATCCAACGCAGGGGACGCCGCAGATGGTGGTGGTGGCGCCGCCGCCGCCGCCCATGCGCACCGAGCGCGGCCGCGGGCTGTTCCAGGGCCTGTTCGGCGACGACAGTCGCCAGGTCGTCATGGCGCCGCCGCCGATCGTCTATCCGCAGCGGCGCTACGGCGCGCCGGCCCCGCAATACGCGGCCGTGCCGCCGATGCAGCCGCAGGCGCCGGCCGATCCCATGCTGGAACGAAGCCCGCCGGGATTCCATGTCGATCCCAAGTTCATGCGCCAGCAGGTCGCCTACACCGGCAAGGAGCCGCCCGGCACCATCATTGTCGATACGCCGGACCATTTCCTTTACCTGGTCGAAGACGGCGGCAAGGCGATGCGCTACGGCATCGGCGTCGCGCGCAGCGGCTTCGCGTGGTCGGGCGTGCACAAGATTACCGCCAAGCGCGAATGGCCGAACTGGTATCCGCCCAAGGAGATGATCGCGCGCCAGCCTTATCTGCCGCACATGATGCCCGGCGGGCCGAAGAATCCGCTCGGCGCGCGCGCGCTCTATATCGGCCATACGCTCTACCGCATCCACGGCTCCAACGAGCCCTGGACCATCGGCCACAACGTCTCGTCGGGCTGCATCCGCATGCGCAACGCCGACATCATCGATCTCTACAAACGCGTGAAGGTGGGGACGCAGGTGGTGGTGCTGGGGCCGCACGGCTCGGACCGCAACTACATCCCGCCGGCGACGACCAATCCGAACATGGTCGAAAACGCGGCCGACGCCCAGCCACCGCTAAGGTGATATCAGCGCCGCGCCGTGCGCGGCCAGGATCTCCGGGAATTCTTCCGACTTGAAATAGGCGAACTCGCGCTCGCGCAACGTGGTGAGCGGATCGAGCCGTTCGAGTTCGGCGTCGACGAAGCCCGGATGGCACATGATCAGTCCGCCGTCCGGCATCCCGTCGAGGAAGCGCGGAAACAGTGCCGCGAAGTCGGCCTTGGGCGAAAAGGCATAGGCGCCGGCAAACGCCGGGTTGATCGCGATGCCGTGCCGCCGCGCCGCGCGGCGGAAGGCGAGGCTTAAGATGTCGAGCACGAGACTCTTGTGATCGTGCAGCCGTTTATGCGGCCGCGCGCGTCCGCATTGACGGACCCAGACTTTGGGGGCGCGCTCCGCCACCACCTGCAAGAACGCGTCGCGCACCTGCGGGAACAGTTGCACGTGCTGATGGCCGTCGATGAAGTCGGGCAGGCGGCCGAAGCGGTCGACGAAGGCGCGCAGCTGCGCCGCGATCTCGACCGCCAGCGGCCCGACGGCGAGCCGGCGCGCGCTCGCCCGTTTCAACAGCTCATTCACCGGCAGGAAAGCGCCGTCGCGCAACGGCGCGAAGCCTTCGCTCAGCGGCGCGAACGGCGCGGTCAGTGTCACGTGCAGGCCGAGTGCAGCGCGGGTCGTGCCGGCATTCAGGGCGGTGAGGGCGGCGACGTCGTCGGGTCCGCAGTGAGGCGCGACGGTCATCACCGACGTCGCGTTCAAGCGACCGCGCTCAATCAACTCGCGAATTGCCGCATTGACGCCGGGGGCGAGGCCGTAGTCGTCGGCGCATAGCCAGATCCGGCGCAACGGCTTGCTGATCGTCCGCGTGTTCATTCCGCCGCGCGCGGGCTGCGCCGCCGCTTCGCCGCCGGCTCGGTGTCCGCAGCGGGCTCCGCGTCCGCTTCGCCCTCGCCGGCATCGCTCACGCTATGCTCGGCGATGAAATAGACGGGGCGTGCTTTCGCCTCCGACAAAAGCTTGCCGATATACTCGCCGAGCACGCCGATCATGATGAGTTGCACGGCGCCGAGCACCATCATGCCAACGAACAGCGACGGGTAGCCCGGCACGTCCTGGCCGTAGATCCACGTCTCGACCAGAATCTGGCCGCCGAAAATCAGCGCCAGGATGGCGAGCAGGATGCCGAGCAGGCTGGCGACCCGCAGCGGCGCCACAGAGAACGAGGTCAGCCCTTCGATCGACAGTCCGATCAGGCTCCACACGTTCCAGCTGGTGACGCCATGCGCGCGCGCGGCCGGCTCATAGTCGACGCGTACCTGTTTGAAGCCGATCCAGCTCGACAACCCCTTGAAGAAGCGATTGCGCTCCGGCATGCGGCGCAGCGCCGCCGCCGCGCGTGGCGACAGCAGACGGAAGTCGCCGGCGTCTTCCGGTATCTTCTGGCGGGCGCGCCAATTGAGCAGCACGTAGAACCAGTGCACGCTCACCCGGCGCAGCCAGGACTCGTTCTCGCGGTGCGCCTTGGCGGTGAAGACCACGTCGTAGCCGTCGTCGAGCCAGCGCGCCACCAGCTTCTCGATCAGGTCGGGCGGATGCTGGCCGTCGCCGTCCATGAACAGCACGGCGCCGTAGCGCGCGTGGTCGAGGCCGGCGGAGAGCGCAGCCTCCTTGCCGAAATTGCGCGACAGCGTGAGCACCTGCATGCCGATCGGCCCCGGCGCCAGGTCGTGCAGCACCGTGCCGGTGGCGTCGCCGCTGCCGTCGTCGACATAGACGATCTCGACCGGGATGCGGCGTTCGGCCTTGATGGTGCGCGCCACCGCCGTAATGCGCTCGTGCAGCACTTGCAGTCCGCGCGCCTCGTTGTAGAGCGGCACCACGATCGACAGCCCGTCGGCCGCCGCCTGGTGCGCTGCTTTCTTGGTCGCTGGGGTCGCCTTCGCCGCCATGTCCCGTCGATCTCACACCTTACTGGCGCGATCTATAGCGCACCCGGTTTGACCTGTCGCGCGGGATCGCCACCAGCGCGTGCCGCGAGGTTACGCGTTCAGGCCGCCAGCCGCGCGCTCCATCTCACGCCGCAGCCGATACGCCGGAGATGTCTCGTCGATGGAGACCGCGTCCCACGTGATCGGCTCGCCGTCCTTGACGGGGCGCAAGAGCTTGGCGTCGTGGGCGAGACCAAGCGGCAGATATCCGCGCGCGACCGAGTCCGCCGCTTGTCGCAGGCCGCCGGACACGGTGAAGCCGCCTTCGCCGTCGAGTATTTCGCCGACGGCCAGATCGCGCTTCGCCACGGCGACCACGTCGCCGTTGAAGCAGCGGGCCGCACCGGTCGGCTCCCCACGAAGTCCGACGGCTGCGACCGACACCGCAAGCTCGAGCCCGATGAGGTGCCACTTCTTGAACAGACACATGTAGCGGCCGCTCGGGTCGGTCGTGACGTTGTATTCCTCGAAGCAGTTCTTGATGTAATCGGTATCGCCGCGGAAGCAGACCCACACGCCCTTGCGGATATCGTTCGGGATTGGTTTGCCGTCGCGCGTCAGACACGAGATCACCTCGACCATGCCTTCGTGATCGAGCTGGCCGCCCATATCGCGCGGACGCATCAAGGTCGGTATGTCGTCGACCGAGCCGGGAGGAAAGGCGAGGCCTGCCGACGGCACGACGAGCCCCGTGGCATTGGCGATGGCGGCGGACTCGATCGCGGGCTTGGAGCCGTCAAGGAACGCATTGAACATCTTTGGATTGAGGCGCCCGCGCGCGGCCTGTTCCCGCGTCAGACCCCAATGATCCCAGACCGTATCCGGCGTCGAGCGGCGATATTCCGGCAGCCATTTGTGGCCGCGGCCGGCGGCCGTGACGATGAATCCGCATGTGCGGGCCCAATCCACGAGATCGCATGTCAGTGCCGGCTGGTCGCCATAGGCCATGCTGTATATCACGCCGGCCGCCGCGGCCTTGCGCGCGAGCCCGTAGCCGCAGAAGGCATCGGCCTCCACGGTGACGTTGATCACGTGCTTTCCGTTGTCGAAGGCCTTCA
This sequence comes from uncultured Pseudomonadota bacterium, assembly GCA_963773225.1. GTDB lineage: Bacteria > Pseudomonadota > Alphaproteobacteria > Rhizobiales > Xanthobacteraceae > Pseudolabrys. The sequence goes on along the minus strand of CAVZAO010000011.1, from coordinate 175,823 downwards.
GGCAGTGCGCGATGGCGGCCGGCGGATGTCCCGTGGCCTCGATCACGATTTCGATCGCCGGATGGCGGATCAGCGTGTCGGCATCGTCGGTCACGAATGTTGTGCCGTCGTGGACGGCGGCGTCGAGGGACGCGACCGCGTAGCGTTCCGCCGGCCAGCCCACGTAAGCGAGGTTGGAGCGAGCAGTGGCCGGATTGAGGTCGGCGATGCCGGCGACATGAATCCCGGGTAAGCGCTGCGCCTGAGCCAGAAACATCGAGCCGAATTTTCCGGCGCCGATCAGCGCAACGCGAATCGGCTGGGGACGCGCGTTGAGTTTTTGGAACAGATTCATGAGGCGGCTGCTTGACGTCCTCGAAATGCTTGGCGTCTTCGAATGATGCGGGCCGGGCGCGGCGGCGCCTACAGCCCCGCTTCCAGTTTGGCGTAGAGCGGATTGTCGCGCGAGAACACGTAGCCGAGTTCGGCCACGGCCACGGCTTCGGCGCCGTTCTCGCGCAGGAAGCTGGTGAGCGCGTAGACCTGGTCGGGCGGGCAATGCAGCGTCAGCATGCCTGACGAGGTCGGGCCGCCGAACGGCGTGGCGGCGCCGAATTTCGTCTTTGCGCTTTCCACCAGCGTGGCGTCGCAGGCGCTAAAGCGCGAGCGCACCTCGCGATAGGCGCGCGCGCGCGCCTGCGCCGCGATGCGGTCGAGGATGACGCGCGCGAGCTCACGCGTCGCGTCGCTCCAATCGGCGCCGCGCGCCGCGACAAGGTTCGCCTGCGAGCGCAGGATGGTACCGTCGTCCACGATCTTGAGCGCGTTGGCGGCAAGCGTGGCGCCCGAGGTGGTGATGTCGACGATGAGTTCCGCGGTGCCGGCGGCCGGCGCGCCTTCGGTCGCGCCCGCGCTCTCGACGATGCGATAGTCGATGATGCCGTGCGTCGAAAAGAAGTCGCGCGTCAGGTTGATGTATTTGGTCGCCACCCGCATCTTGCGGCCGTGGTGATGGCGAAATGCGGTGGCGACGTCGTCTAGATCGGCCATGGTGCGCACGTCGATCCAGGCCTGCGGCACTGCCACCACGACGTTGGCGTGACCGAAGCCGAGCCCTTCGATCAGCACCACGCGCTGGTCGGCGTCGGGCATCTGCTCGCGCACCAGGTCCTCGCCGGTGACGCCCATGTGCACGGCGCCTTGCGCGAGTTGGCCGGTGATTTCTGACGCTGAGAGATACGCGACCTCGACGCCGTCGAGGCCGGCGACGGCGCCGCGATAGTCGCGCGCGCCGCGCGGCTTGATGAGTTGAAGACCCGCGCGCGCGAAGAACGCCTCGGCATTTTCTTGCAGGCGCCCCTTGGCGGGCACCGCCAGCACAAGCGGCCCGCTCATGACGCGCCTCCATAGATTGCCAGCCGCTCGATCCAGACCGAAAGTCCGACGGCGGGTATCGGCTCCGGACTGCCGAGCCGCGTGAGCAGGCCGTCATAGCGGCCGCCCGCGACCAACGGATCGCCTTCGCGCGCCGGATCGGTCAATTCGAAAACGAAGCCGGTGTAATAGTCGAAGCCGCGCCCGAAGGCGGTCGAGAACTTGACGCTGCCCGGTTCGATACCCTGCGCGGCCAGGAAGCCGGTGCGGTTCTCCAACAGGTCGAGGGCCGGGGCCATGGCCTCGTTCAGGCCCGCCTCGTTGGCGAGCGCGCGCAGTTCGGCGGTGGCCTGATCGGGATCGCCGGCGATGCCGAGGAAGCGCTCGATCAGCCCGCGCACGTCGCGTGGCAGCTTGGCGCTGGCGCCGAGCGTCGCCTGCTCGAGGAAGCGGTCGGCGATCTCAGCGATCGAGCGGCCGCCGACCGCGTTGATGCCGGCGATCGAGAGCAGGTCGGTGACGAGCGCGTGCGCGCCCTTGGGATCGGAGCCGGCGAGCGCCGCCAGCACGCCCTGATACTCGGGCCGTCCGCTATTGCCGCCGAGCACCAGGCGCTCGAGGTCCTGCGCCAGGTTGGCCTTGCGGTTGAAATCCTTGGTCAGCCGCCGCTTCCAGGCAGCCGGCAGCTCGAGCCCGGCGATCAGCGTCGTGAACAGCGCCACGTCGCCGATCTGGATGTGCGGCGCGGGCAGGCCGTAATGAGTGGTGGCTTCGAGGCCGCGCGCCAGCATCTCGGCATCGGCGGCGGCGGTGTCGGGACGGCCGAAGGACTCGATGCCAGCCTGCTGGAACTCGGGCGAGCCGTCATCGCGGTGGCGGAACACCGGCCCGAGATAGCAGAAGCCGGCGGGTTGGCCGGCTGTGGCCGAGGCCAGGTAATCGCGCGAGACCGGAATGGTGAGGTCGGGCCGCAGGCAGAACTCGCCGCCGCCGGGGGCAGTGGTCAGATACATGCGCTTGCGGATGTCTTCGCCGGAGAGGTCGAGGAACGGTTCAGCCGGCTGTAACAGCGGCGGCGCCACGCGGGCGTAGCCGGCGCGCTCGTAGGAGGCGACCAGCGCCTCCGCCCGCGCATCCGCCGTGTTCGCTTGTGTCATCACGCGTGCATCCATAACTCTACTACCGTATCACGTGTCCCGTTCCCGGGACTGAGGCCCTTTAGCACGGTCGGTTTAACGTTTCGACGCCGTTTGGCCGCTGCCCTTAACGCCCCGGGGCGCCAAAGCGCGCGTCGTTAACGGAAATCCGCCTTGCGCGCGCCTGCGGCCTTCCTTTGCACCGTGAAAGCGACGGCCGGGTGTCAAATTTGACCTTGGGCGCGTAACGCAATCTCAAGACAACCGGCCTTGAATTGGTTGCGAGGGAGACAATTTGCATGACCGAGCCCCCGTCGCGCGCCCTGGTTAACGCCTTTTACGACGCTTATGCCACGCGCGACTGCGAGCGCATCGGCGCGTTCCTGGCCGACGACGTGGCCTGGACCGTGAGCGGGCCGGTCGACGTCCTGTCGTTCTGCGGCACCCATGTCGGGCGCGACGCGGTGCTCGACATGTTCGCCCGCAAGACGCGGCGGCTGTTCGAGGTCACCGGATCGGAGCTCCTCAGCCTGCTGATCGACGGCGACCAGGTGGCCGCGCTCAACCGCCTGACGGCGAGGAGGCGCGCCGACGGCCGTGCCATCAGCTACCGCATGGCGCATTTCTCGCGCTTCCGCGACGGCCAGATCGTGGAGCACCTGTCGCTGCTCGACAGTTTCGACGCGGTCGAGCAGGTCCTCGGCCACGCCATCGCCACCGACGAGCGCAGGCCGGTTGGCGGCGATCTTGTCGCCGTCTGAGCCGCGCCGGCGGGTCGGGCTGCCTTAAGCCGGATGCCGCCGGCCCGCGCCGTGCTATGGTTCCGCCTCCACGCGTCCTGCAATGGAGGCTCCCCATGCGCCGCCTGATCCTCGCCGTGGCTTGCGTGCTCATTGCGACCCCGTCGTTCGCGTTCGAGATGCCCGCGCGCAAGCCGGGCCTGTGGCAACTCACGATGACCTTCGCGCAGCCCAAGCTGCCGTCGCACATCATCGAGCAATGCACCGACGCAGCCAGCGACAAATTGCTCAACGCCAATTTCGGCGGCTCCGCGCAGCAGAATTGCCAGAAGCAGGACGCGCACAAGAACGGCGACACCCTCGTGGTCGATTCGGTGTGCTCGTTCGCGGGCGCCACCTCCACCACGCACGCGGTCGTCACCGGCGACTTCAACAGCGCCTACGCGGTCGACGTGGTGACGCGGCGCGAGGGCGGCCCGCCGATGCCGGGGCTCGGCCCGCACGGTGAGATGCACATGGGCATTGCCGCCAAATGGCTGGGGCCCTGCAAGAAGGGCCAGCGCCCCGGCGACATGATCATGCCCAACGGCATGAAGATGAATGTGCTCGACCTGAGAAAGATGCGCGGCGCCATGCGGCCGCCGCGGCAATAGAGGCGCGCTGAACGTCAGCCGATGCCGTGGCGCGCGAGCAGCTTGCGCACGGCGTCGACCAATTCGCTTTCCTTGACCGCGAACTGCGCTTCCGCCTGTTTCTTGAGATAGTCTTCGCGCTCGGTCGACATCTGCGCGATTTCGGCGCCGAGGATCAGATCCTTGATCTGCACCTCACCCGCGGCCTTTTCGTTGGAGCCCTGGATGATGGCGCATGGCGAGCTGCGGCGGTCGGCGTATTTCATCTGCTGGCCGAGGCTGTGCTTGGGATTGCCGAGATAGAGCTCGGCGCGGATGCGGGCGTTGCGCAAGGTCGTGACCATGCGCTGGTAGTCGGCGATCTCGCCGCCGAACACGGTCACCACCACCGGGCCCGGCGCCGGCTTGTCGCTCACCTTGCCGAGCGCGGTCAGCGCCGCCTGCAGGCGCGAGACGCCGATGGAGAAGCCGGTCGCCGGCACCGGCTCGCCGCGGAAGCGCGAGACGAGGCCGTCATAGCGTCCGCCGCCGCCGACCGAGCCGAAGCGGATAGGGCGCCCCTTCTCGTCTTTGACTTCGAAGGTCAGCTCAACTTCGTAGACCGGGCCGGTGTAGTATTCGAGGCCGCGCACCACCGACGTGTCGATACGCACGCGCCCATCGTCGTAGCCACTTGCCTGGATCAACCCGGCGATGCCGCGCAATTCGGCGACGCCATCGAGCCCCTGGTCCGAACCGGAAACAAGCGCTTCCATGCGCGCGAACGTCTCGTCGACGTTGTTGATGGCGGTGCTCAAGAATCCGACGACGGCGTCGATGGCCGGCTCCGCGAGATCGGCGCCCTTGGTGAAGTCGCCGCTTTCGTCCTTGCGACCCTTGCCCAGCAGTTGGCGCACGCCATCGGGCCCGAGGCGGTCGAGCTTGTCGATGGCGCGCAGCACGATCAGTCGCTTGCCGGCGTTTTCCTCACCGCCGAGGTCGATGGAGTCCATGATGCCATCGAGCACCTTGCGGTTATTCACCTTCACCACATAGTCGCCGCGCGGCACGCCCAGCGCCTCGATGGTGTCGGCGGCGAGCATGCACATCTCGGCATCCGCCGCCATGGTCGGCGCGCCCACCGTATCGGCGTCGAACTGCATGAACTGGCGGAAGCGGCCCGGGCCCGGCTTCTCGTTGCGAAACACATAGCCGAAGCGATAGGAGCGATAGGGCTTGGCGAGCGCATCGAAATTCTCGGCGACGTAACGCGCGAGCGGCGCCGTCAGGTCGTAGCGCAGGCTCAGCCACTGCTCGTCGTCGTCCTGGAACGAGAACACGCCTTCGTTTGGGCGGTCCTGGTCGGGCAGGAACTTGCCGAGCGCGTCGGTGTACTCGAACGCCGGCGTCTCCACCGGCTCGAAGCCGTAGCGCTCGAACACGCCGCGGATCGTCTCCACCATCTGGCGCGTGGCGGCGATCTCGGCGGGCCCGCGGTCGGCGAGGCCGCGCGGCATGCGCGCTTTGAGTTTGTTCGGCTTCTTGCCGGATTTCTTGTCGGCCATGGTGCTGAAATGGGGTGCTGAGATGTCGTCGATGTCAGGATGAGGCCGCTAGGTAGCAGCCGCTCCCGTGGGCGGCAAGCAGGCCCGCGCGCCGCCGACGGCGATCGTTCGCGCGCTCAGACGCGAAAAACCAGCTCTTCCAGCAGTTCGACGGTCAGCGAGACGAAGATGGCGATGGCGAAGAATGCCAGCAGCAGCCGCCGGTTCGTGCGCGTGAAAAGAAGCAGCTCGTCGAGGGTCTTGCGCGTGCGCCCGGCGGCGGTGTCGGGCTGCTTCTCGGGCGTGTGAAACACAGGCGCATAGGTGCCGGTCGGCAGTTCGATCACGATCGGTTGGGCGGCGCCGCCGTCGGCGTAATAGGTCTTGAGCGCGCGGCGCAGCCGGGCGGCCTCCACGCGCACGATCGGGTCGGCCTGCGGATCGAAGCTCTCGTCGCGGCCGAGCGCGGCGGTGGCGATGGTGTAGGCCTTGATGCGTTCGCTGCGGCCGGCCAGCGTCTCCTCCACCACGAAGCGCAGGAAATTGGTCAGCTGCGCCGACTTGGAAAACGGCGCGCTGGCGAGGACATCGGCGAGCGCCGTCCGGATTTCGGCGGGCTCGAGCGCGATCACCGGATCGGCGTGGGACATTTCTGGTAACCTTGCTGCCTCGCGGGTTGCGAGGTGAGATGCGTGCATGGGCCTGCGGTGCCTTCTTATAGTGGCAGAAGAGCGATTCGCCCCAAGAACGACCTTCTGGCCAAAACATACTCGTTAGCGTAGAAAACACACAAGAGCGCGCCTTTGGCCGTGTCTCAGGGACCGATCCCGCCGCCGGCAGCCATTGTTCCATACGGCCCCACCTTGGCGGCTTTGAGGCTCGCGCCGGCGTTGTTAGAATGGCCGTCCCGGTCGCCGGGCCGCCGCCACCATCCATTTCTTGACGAGAGTGAAATCCATGCCGCTCAGCGCGCCCAAGTCCGTCAACGTTCCCAACGATCTCGATCCCTATTGGGTGCCGTTCACCCCCAACCGCGCCTTCAAGGCGCGGCCGCGCCTGATCAGCGGCGCCAAGGATATGCATTATATCACCACCGACGGCCGCAAGGTGATCGATGCCTCCGCCGGCCTGTGGTGCACCAACGCCGGCCATAACCGCGATCCGATCGTCAAGGCGATCCAGGCCCAGGCGGCGGAGATGGATTACGCGCCCGCCTTCCAGTTCTCGCACCCGAAGGCGTTCGAACTCGCGAGCCGCATCGCGGCGCTCGCGCCGGGCGATCTCGACCACGTCTTCTTCTGCAATTCCGGCTCGGAAGCGGCCGACACCGCGCTCAAGATCGCGCTCGCCTATCACAACGTGCGCGGCAACGGCTCGCGCGTGCGGCTGATCGGCCGCGAGCGCGGCTATCACGGCGTCGGCTTCGGCGGCATCGCGGTCGGCGGTATCGTCGCGAACCGCAAGCAGTTCGGCTCGCTCATGGCCGGCGTCGATCATCTCTCGCACACTTATAATCGCGAGAAGCAGGCCTTCTCGATCGGCGAGCCGGAGTGGGGCGCGCATCTGGCCGACGAGCTTGACCGCTTGGTGACGCTGCACGACGCCTCCACCATCGCCGCGGTGATCGTGGAGCCGATGGCCGGCTCCACCGGCGTGCTGCCGTCGCCAAAGGGCTATCTCGAGCGCCTGCGCGCGATCTGCGACAAGCACGGCATCCTGCTGATCTTCGACGAGGTCATCACCGGCTACGGCCGCCTCGGTTATGCCTTCGCCGCCGAGCGCTACGGCGTCATTCCCGACATGATTACGTTTGCCAAGGGCGTCACCTCGGGCGCGGTGCCCATGGGCGGCGTGCTGGTGCGCAAGGGCATCTACGACACCTTCATGAAGGGGCCGGAGCAGACCGTCGAGCTGTTCCACGGCTACACCTATTCGGCGCATCCGCTCGCTTGCGCGGCCGGTCTCGCCACGCTCGATCTCTACCGCGAGGAAAACCTGTTCGAGCGCGCCAGGAAGCTGGAGCCGGTATGGGCGCAGGCTGCCATGGGGCTGAAAGGTCTGCCCAACGTGCTCGACATCCGCACGGTCGGCCTCACCGTCGGCATCGATCTCGCGAGCCTGCCCGACGGCGTCGGCAAGCGAGGCTACGCGGCGCTCGACAAGGCCTTCTTCGAGCACGACATGACGCTGCGCGCGGTCGGCGACACGCTCGCCATGAGCCCGCCGCTGATCGTGAGCGAGGATCAGATCGGCGAGCTGTTCGACAAGGTCGGCACGATCATCAAGGCCGTGGCTTGATGGCTGTTGTTCCCGGTGGCGGCGCGTCTTGACCGGCGCGCGCCGCCGGTTCAACTAGGCGCGAGAACGCCGGCCACCATCATGGATCAGCAAAGCGCGCGTGCCCCGAACGCCGACCGTCTCGGTCGGGCGATCGACTATGCGCGCAAGAAACCCGGCACCGTGCTGGCCTGGGTGCTCGGCGTGCACGTCGTCCTCTGGTCGGCGCTGCCGATGCTGGTGTGCAACAACCTCCAGCTCGACCTCGCGGAAGGGCTGGCGCTCGGCAAGGAATGGCAGCTCGGTTATTGGAAGCTGCCGCCGCTGCCGTGGTGGGTGGTGGAAGCCGCCTACCGGCTCACCGGTCAGGTCGAGTTGGTCTACGTGCTCGGGCCTTTGACGGTTGCCGCCTGCTTCTACGTGGTCTGGCGCTTCGGCGCCGAGATCGCCGATCCGTTCATTGCGCTGCTCGCCGTGCTGTCGCTCGAAGGCCTGCACTTCTTCAATTTCTCGGCGGTGAAGTTCAACCACGACGTCATGCAGCTGCCGTTCTGGGCGCTGACGGGCTGGTTCGGCTATCGCGCCATCGTCGGCGGTCGCAACCGCGACTGGCTCGCCGCCGGCGGCTTTCTGGCGCTGGCGTTCTGGGCGAAATACGCGGCCTTTGCGTTGGCGGCGACCGGTGGCCTTCTGCTGCTGATCGACCCCGACGCGCGCCGCACCTGGCGCACGCCCGGGCCCTGGCTGATGATCGTCGCCTTTCTGGTCGTCATCGCGCCCAATCTCTATTGGGTGGTGGCGCACGGATTCCAGCCGGTGCTCTATGTCGACGAACGCGCCAAGATCGTCGCGCACTGGTATCAGGTCTTCACCTTTCCGCTGCGCTGGACCGCGAGCCAGCTCTTCTTCCTGTTGCCGGCGATCATCATCGCAGGGCTCAGCTACGGCATGTTTCGTGCGCCGCGCTTCCGGCCGATGGGCACGCCGTTCGCGCGCCGCTACGTGACGGTGCTGGCGCTCGGGCCATTTCTGTTCACCACCGCGGTGGCGGTGCTGACCGGCCGGCTGCCGGTCGCCATGTGGGGCTATCCGCTCTGGACCTTCGCGCCGCTCGCCTTCCTGATGTGGTTCAAGCCCGATCTCGATGCCAAGGCGCTGCGCCAGTTCGCCACCGCCTTCATCATAATCTTCCTGGTGTTTCCCGTCGCCTATGCCGCCGACGAGCAGCTCGAGCCGCTGATCCACAAGCGCGAGAAGGCGACCCATTTTCCGGGACGCGAGATGGCGAGCATCCTGACCGAGCGCTGGCACAAGGACTTCGGGACGCCGCTGCACTACGTCATCGGTGCGCCGCTGCCGGGCGGCGCCGGCGAGTTCGCCGCCAACAACCTCGCCGTCTACTCGAAAGATCGGCCGCACGTGCTGGTGCACGGCGATCCGAGCTTGAGCGGCTGGATCGATATGGCCGATCTCAGGCGCCGCGGTGGTGTGATCGTATGGCAGGGGCATCCGGCGCTGCCGGCGGCGCTTGCGGCCCGCTTTCCACGCGCGCGGCTGCAAACCCCGCTCACCCTGCCGCAGCGCACCATCGTGCCCGACCTGCCGGCCGTGATCCACTACGCCATCCTGCCGCCGGCGCCCTGATCGGCCAGGCACGGCGGGCGCAAACATCCTTACGATAACCGGAAAACGAAGGTTGCCTTGCCGTCCCCCGTCGGGGACATTGGGCCGGGTGGTCCGAATCGCGTGCCGCCCGTCGTTGCTTTCGTGTCCGGCGCAAAGCCGTCCTGGAAACGGCCCAATGCTTCGTATCGGTGCCATCTTCGTCGTCGCCTGCATGGTGCTCATCGCCGCCTCGGTTGGGGCGGTGGCGTACTTTGCTCTGGCGTTGGACGTGACCGCCGCCGGCGTCGTCGGCATGGCGGTGCTGGTGGCGCTGGTGCTGTACACCACCATCGACAACCGCCTGCGCGACCGCCGCGAGCTCGGCGACCAGATCGCCGACCTGTCGCGCGGCACCGCCGACCTCGCCCGCCAGGTGGCCGAGCTGTCACGCCGCTTCAACGCCGTGGAAGGGCGCGTCGACACCTCGATCAACCGCGCCCGCAGCGCCACCGACCCGCTCGCCTCCGAGATCGGTGAGCTCGGCATCCTGGTGCAGCAGCTCGCCGATTCGGTCGCCCACCACGAGACATTGCTGCATGCCGGCGTTGCCGCCGGTTCCTCGGGGGCGCCCAATGGCGGCGCCGGGAATGCTGCTTCTTCTGCTTCTTCTGCTTCTGCTCCGTTGCCTTTGCGCGAACGCGACACCGTCACCGGCGTCCCGCGCTTTCAGGGCCTCGGCCGCGAGCAGATCGTCGAATTGGTGCGGCAGGCGGTCGATGACCACCGCATCGACCTTTATCTCCAGCCCATCGTCACGCTGCCGCAGCGCAAGGTCCGTTATTACGAAGCGATTTCGCGCCTGCGCATGGAAGACGGCGAGATCGTCGCCGCCGCCGACTTCCTGCCGTTCGCCGACAGCGCCGGCCTCGTACCCAAGATCGACAACCTACTCTTGTTCCGCTGCGTGCAGGTCACGCGCCGACTGCGCATGAAAAACCATGACGTCGGCGTGTTCTGCAACATCAGCCCTGCGACGCTGACCGACGCCGCTTATTTCAAGCAGATGATCGATTTTATGGAGGCCAACCGGGCATTGGCCTCGGCGCTCACCTTCGAGTTCGCCCAGCACGATTATCGCAGCTTTGGGCCGATCGAGCGCGAGAGTCTGGGCGCGCTGGCGCAACTCGGCTTCCGTTTCTCGCTCGACCATATCGCCGATCTGCGCATGGAGCCGCGCGAGCTCGCGGAGAACGGCATCCGCTTCCTGAAGGCGCCGGCGAAGCTCCTGCTTAACCACGCCACGGGTGCGCAAAGCGACATCCACCCCGAAGACCTCGCCGACCTGTTGGCACGCTCGGGCATCGACCTTATCGCCGAACACATCGAGAGCGAGCGCATGGTGGTCGACCTGCTCGACTACGACGTCCGCTTCGGCCAGGGCTTCCTGTTCTCGCCGCCGCGCCCGGTGCGGGCCGAGGCGCTGCAATCGACCGCCGAGATCGGCGCGCCGCAGGCGGGCGAGCTTGTGGGTGCCGGCGCCGCGCCGGCTTGACTTTCACCCGTCCGATAGAGATGCGATAGCAACGCCGCTCCGGCCGTTCGGAGCGACCGGAGACTATTCGCATGACCGCCGCCACGCCGACCCTGCTGCCGCATTTTTCGGCACTCGCGCCCGACTACGACGTGCTGCTGTGCGACGTCTGGGGCGTGGTACACAACGGTCTCGTCGCTTTTCCCGAGGCCTGCGACACGCTCATGCGCGCGCGTGCGCGCGGCGCCGCGGTTGTGCTCATCACCAATTCGCCGCGTCCCAGCGAGGCGGTTGACGCTCAGCTCAAGCACCTGCACGTGCCGCCCGAGGCCTATGACGGCATCGTCTCCTCCGGCGACGTCACCCGCAGCGTGATCGCGTCGCGGCGCGGCAAGAGCCTTTATTTCCTCGGTCCCGAGCGCGACCGCCCGGTGTTCGACGGGCTCAACGTGAAATTCGCGCCGCTCGAGAGCGCCGACTACGTGGTCTGCACCGGCCTCATCGACGACGACACCGAAACGCCCGAAGACTACCGCGCCTCGCTGGAGGCCATGCTGGCGCGCAAGTTGTTCATGGTGTGCGGTAATCCAGACGTGGTGGTGGAGCGCGGCGACCGCCTGGTCTATTGCGCCGGCGCGCTCGCAGATCTCTACGCCACCATGGGCGGTGAGGTGCTCTATACCGGCAAACCCTACCGGCCGATCTATGACTTGTCGCTCAAGCGCGCGGCGGAAGCGTTCGGAAGCGAGGTGCCGCTCAAGCGCGTGCTGGCGGTGGGCGACTCGCTGCGCACAGACATGAAGGGCGCGCGCGCGGCCGGCGTCGACTTTCTGTTCATGACGGCGGGCATACACGCAGAGGAACTGGGCGGACGCGACAAGCCCGACCCGGCGGCGCTCGCAAGCGCCTTCGCTGCCGCCGGCGACGTGCCGACGGCCGTGATGCGGCGGCTGGTGTGGTGACGATCGCTAGGCTGCCGGCGCTTCGGCAATGCCGAAGACGGCGTCGATCTTGGTCTTCAGCGTCTGCGCGTTGAACGGTTTGACGATGTAGTTCGAGACGCCCGCCTTCTTCGCGGCGAGCACGTTCTCGGTCTTCGATTCCGCCGTGACCATGATGAAGGGCGTCTGCGACAGCTGCGGATCGGCGCGCATTTCCTGCAGCAGGCTGTAGCCGGTCATCGGCTCCATGTTCCAATCGGAGATGACCAGGCCGTATTCGCGTTCGCGCAGCTTATTGAGCGCCGAGGCGCCGTCGTTGGCGTCGTCGACGTGCTCGAAGCCGAGCTGCTTGAGCAGGTTGCGAATGATGCGGATCATGGTGTTGTAATCGTCCACCACCAGGACGGGCATCGACAGATCGAGAGCCATGGCATCTAACCCCGATGAGAGGCCTTCCGGCGTTCTGCCGGGAACGGCGGGAAGCTAGCAACGCGGTTTGAATAAGCCGTTAATTTGAAAGTTCATTAACACCGGTTTAACTCTGATCTGCGCCAAACCCCGCGCCGTGGTAGTCACCGCCGCAAGGCCGTCTATTGATCGATCCGATCCGTTCCGCGAACCGAACCATGACCCGAACTGCCGAAAATTTTCACGTCGCGCGAGGGGCCGGCGCCGCCATCGATCCCGGGCCGCTGGCCGGCGCGGTGGTGGCGATCGGCAATTTCGACGGGGTTCACCGCGGCCACCGTGCGGTGATCGAGGCCGCCCGCGTGCGCGCCCGGGCGCTGCGCCGGCCGGCCGCGGCGCTGACCTTCGTGCCGCATCCGCGCCAGTTCTTCCGGCCGCAGGAGCCGCTGTTCTCGCTCTCTAGCCTGCCCGACAAGCTGCGGCTCTTGGCCGCCACCGGGCTCGACGGCGCCGTGGTCATGACCTTCGACGCCGCACTCGCCGCCACCCCGGCGGAGGTGTTCATCGGCGAAATCCTGGCGGGGCGGCTCAAGATCGGCGGGGCGGCCATCGGTTTCGACTTCCATTTCGGCAAGAACCGCACCGGTTCGCCGGCCTATCTGACCGAGCAGGGGGCGCGGCTCGGGTTTCCGGTCGACGTGGTGGCGCCGCTCGAGGACGAGGGCCGCCCGGTGTCCTCCGGCTCGATCCGCCAAGCGCTCGCCGCCGGCCGGGTGGTGGAGGCGACGGAACTGCTCGGCTACCCCTGGTTCGTGACCGCCGAGGTCATCCACGGCGAAAAGCGCGGCCGCGAGCTCGGCTTTCCGACCGCCAATATGGCCCTGGAGCCGGCCTGCGGCCTCAAGCACGGCATCTACGCGGTGCGTGCCCGCGTCGACGGCGAACTGCGCGACGGGGTCGCGAGCTTCGGCCGCCGCCCGACCTTCGACAACGGCGCGGCGCTTCTGGAGGTGTTCCTGTTCGATTTTTCCGGCGACCTCTACGGCAAGGTGATCGAGGTCGCCTTCATCGGCTGGATTCGGCCCGAGCTGAAGTTCGACTCGGTCGAGGCCCTGATGCGCCAGATGGACCTCGACGCCGCCAAGGCCCGCGAGGCGCTGGCCCGCGCCGCCGGCGCCTTTCCGGTGCTGGGCGCAGTCTGAAGGGCCCAAAACCGCCTTTGCGCCGCCGAATCAGCCTGCTAGTACACGCCCCATGTCGAAAGAGCGCGATTATTCAGAGACCCTGTTCCTGCCGCAGACGGACTTCCCGATGCGCGCCGGCCTGCCGCAGAAGGAGCCGGAGATCCTCAAACGCTGGCAGGAGGCCGGGATGTACGGCCGCCTGCGCGAAGCGTCCAAGGGCCGGCCTAAGTTCATCCTGCACGACGGCCCGCCTTACGCGAACGGCCACATCCATATCGGCACCGCGCTCAACAAGATCCTCAAGGACCTGGTGACCCGCAGCCAGCAGATGCTGGGCTTCGACAGCAACTATGTGCCGGGCTGGGACTGTCACGGCCTGCCGATCGAATGGAAGATCGAAGAGGAGAACTACCGCGCCAAGGGCAAGGCGAAGCCGAACTTCTCCGACCCGGCGGCCATGGTCGCCTTCCGTCAGGAGTGCCGCGCCTACGCCGGACACTGGCTCAACGTGCAGCGAGAGGAGTTCAAGCGCCTCGGAGTCGAGGGCGACTGGGACCATCCCTACACGACCATGAGCTTCCCGGCCGAGGCGCAGATCGCGCGCGAGCTGATGAAGTTCGCGGCCAACGGCACACTCTATCGCGGCTCGAAGCCGGTGATGTGGAGCGTGGTCGAGAAGACTGCGCTGGCCGAAGCCGAGGTGGAGTACGAGGACTATACCTCGGATACGGTGTGGGTGAAGTTTCCGATTTCGTCGGAGCGGCCGCAAGAGGGCGCGGACGTCGTCTACAATGTTCTGGAAGCGGAGGATGTTAGCGTCGTCATTTGGACGACGACGCCTTGGACGCTGCCTGGCAACCGCGCAATCAGCTATTCTCCTAAGATCGCTTACGGGCTTTATGAAGTGGTTGCGGCTCCCGATGGGAATTGGGCCAAAGTTGGCGACAAATATGTCTTGGCTGACAAGTTGGCCGAAAGCGTGCTTTCAGCGGCTAAAGTGACTGAATTCCGGCGGGTTCAGTCTATCGATCCGTCAATGATCATGACCTGCCTGCATCCGCTCTCGCATTATGGCTCAAGCGACGGCCCGTACGACTTTCAGGTTCCTCTTCTTCCCGGCGAACACGTCACCGACGATACCGGCACCGGATTCGTGCACACCGCGCCCGGCCACGGCCGCGAAGACTTCGACGTCTGGATGGAGAACAAGGCCGAACTCGAAGCGCGCGGCATCAACACGAGCATCCCCTATACTGTCGACGAGAACGGCGCCCTGACCGAGGCCGCGCCCGGCTTTACGGGTAAGCGCGTCATCAACGACAAGGGCGAAAAGGGTGACGCCAACGAGGCGGTGATCAAGGCGCTCGTTGAGGCCGGCATGCTGATCGCGCGCGGGCGTCTCAAGCACCAGTATCCGCATTCGTGGCGCTCCAAGAAGCCGATCATCTTCCGCAACACGCCGCAGTGGTTCATCGCCATGGACAAGGGCATCGACAAGCCCGCGGACACGTTGCGCGACCGCGCCCTCAAGGCGATCCGCGACACCCAGTGGGTGCCGCCGCAGGGCCAGAACCGCATCAACGGCATGATCGAGGGCCGTCCCGACTGGGTGATCTCGCGCCAGCGCGCCTGGGGCGTGCCGATCGCGGTGTTCATCAAGGAAAAGCCGGACGGCTCGGTCGAAGTGCTGCAGGATCCCGAGGTCGAGGTGCGCATCGTCGAAGCCTTCGCGGAGGAGGGCGCCGATGCCTGGTACGCGCCGGGCGCCGCCGAACGCTTCCTGGGGCCGAAGCGGGCGGGCGAAGGCTGGCACAAGGTCGACGACATCCTCGACGTCTGGTTCGATTCCGGCTCGACGCACGCCTTCGTGCTGGAGGACCCCAAGCACTTCCCGCAGCTCGCCGGCATTAAGCGCAAGCGCGACGGCGGCGACGACACGGTGATGTATCTGGAAGGCTCCGACCAGCACCGCGGCTGGTTCCACTCGTCGCTCCTGGAGAGCTGCGGCACGCGCGGGCGCGCGCCCTTCGACGTCGTCGTCACTCACGGCTTCACGCTCGACGAGCACGGCCGCAAGATGTCGAAGTCGCTCGGCAATACCATCGCGCCGCAAGACGTCATCAAGCAGTCCGGCGCCGATATCCTGCGGCTGTGGGTGGCCTCGTGCGATTACTGGGACGATCAGCGCATCGGCCCTGAGATCCTCAAGACCACCACCGACACCTACCGCAAGCTGCGCAACACGCTGCGCTGGATGCTCGGCAACCTCGCGCACTTCCACGACGACGAACGCGTCAAGGCGGAGGCGATGCCGGAGCTCGAGCGGCTGATGCTGAACCGCTTGGCCGAACTCGACGCCCTGGTGCGCAAGGCCTACGCCGACTACGACTACAAGCGCGTGTTCGCCGC
Source organism: uncultured Pseudomonadota bacterium (assembly GCA_963773225.1). Lineage (GTDB taxonomy): Bacteria > Pseudomonadota > Alphaproteobacteria > Rhizobiales > Xanthobacteraceae > Pseudolabrys. The sequence continues at coordinate 160,084 of CAVZAO010000011.1, read as the reverse complement.
GGTCTCCACCTTCATGAACGCGGACCTGTCGGCTTTCTACTTCGACATCCGCAAGGACGCGCTCTACTGCGACCCGGCGTCGTCGCTGACGCGCAAGGCCTGTCTCACCGTGCTCGACTATCTGTTCCGCTGCACGGTGACTTGGCTTGCGCCGATCCTCTGCTTCACCGCCGAGGAGGCCTGGGCTTCGCGCTATGGCGCCGACGCCGGCTCGGTCCACATCGAAACCTTTCCGCAAGTGCTCGCCGCCTGGCGTGACGACAAGCTCGCGGAGAAATGGCGCAAGGTGCGAACCGTGCGCCGCGTCGTCACCGGCGCGCTCGAGATCGAGCGGGCGCAGAAGCGCATCGGCTCATCGCTCGAGGCGCACCCGATCGTGCACGTGTCGAATGAGGAGTTGTTCGAGGCCGTGGCCGACGTCGATCTCGCGGAGATCTGCATCACATCGGCGGCGACGCTGGTGAAGGGCGAGGGACCGGCCGACGCGTTCCGGTTGCCGGATGTGGCGGGTGTTGCGGTGGTGCCCAATCTCGCCGAGGGCACCAAGTGCGCGCGCTCCTGGAAGGTACTCAACACCATCGGCGCCGATCCGCAATTCCCCGACGTATCCCCGCGCGACGCCCAGGCGCTGCGCGAGTGGGAAGTCGCGCGCAAGGCGGCGGAGTGAATGCGCAGCCACTATCTCTGGGGCCCGCTCACTCGCTTCGGCCTGGCCGTGGCGGTGCTCGCGTGCGCGATCGACCAGGCCAGTAAGCTCTACCTGCTGCGCGTCGTCGACCTCGCGCACACCGGCCCCATCCGCCTCGGGCCGTATTTCGACTTCGTGCTCACCCGCAACACCGGCATCAGCTACGGCTGGTTCCAGACCACCGGCACGCTCGGCGCCTGGGTGCTGCTGGCGGTCAAGATTGTCGCAGTGGTGCTGTTGTGGATCTGGCTGGCGCGGGCGCGCGACCGGATCACCGCGCTCTCCCTGGGGCTCATCGTTGGCGGGGCCGTCGGCAACGGAATCGACCGGCTTGCCTACGGTTGGGTGGCCGATTTCGTCTTTTTCCACGTCACAACCGCCCATTGGCGATTCGACTGGTACGTCTTTAACCTCGCGGACGCGGCCATCGTTGCCGGGGTCATCGGCCTCCTGTATGACTCCCTACGCGGGGACGGCGCCGCAAAACGGCCCTGATCCGCCAGCATACACGGCCTTCGGTTGCCGAATTCCGAGGGAAATCGCAATTTGGCGGGGCTTAGCGGCCCCAGGGGCCGCAAGATCAGGGGTCGGGGTCGAGAAACCGCGGCCTGCCGATCAAAGCCCAAAGCTCCATGTGTTACCATTCGCAAGGTCCCGAGATGAGTACCATGCGCCCGACCCGTCCGAACCTTCGCTTGCCGCTCGCCGCCGTCCTGGGGGCGGCACTGGCCGCCACGGCACTCGCCGGCAGCGCGCGCGCCGGCGACGACAGCGATCGTCCCATCGACCAGCAGATCATCCATAACATCCTCACCGGCATCGGCTTGCAGGATCCAAGCGATGTGCCGCCCACCTACCGTGAGCGCTCGCCGCTGGTGATCCCGAGCAACGACCAGTTGCCGCCGCCCGGCAGCGCGAGCGCCGCGGTCGCCAACAATCCGGCCTGGCCGAAAGATCCGGACGTGGAGCGGGCCAAGCAACTCGCCGCGCAACGGGCGAAGCGAATTCGCGACCCGATGGAAGCGATCGAGCAGGAGAAGAAGCCGTTGATGCCCGATCAGCTCGGGCCCAAATACCCGGACGGACGGATTGCTGGCCGTACCTACGACGCGTCCTCGGCGAACCAGGAAAGCAATCACCGTTTGTCGCCGTCGCAACTCGGTTACACGGGCGGGCTGTTCGGTAACATGTTCGGCGGTGGTGAGAAGCAGGAGGCGGCCCAATTCACCGGCGAGCCGTCCCGCACGTCGTTGACCGAGCCGCCGCCGGGCTATCAGACGCCGTCGCCCTCCCAGCCTTACGGACTCGGTCAAGAGGCCTCGAAACCGAAGGCCACGGACCCCTATCTGGATCACGGCTCGGCTTTGATCCAAAAATAGTGTTTGCGACCTGCCTGGCGATCGGGAATCCGCGTAAGCGTGCCTGTGACGTGCGTCGGGTGCGCAATCATCATTCCGCCGTTGCGAAGGGAGCGACCGTGATCGCCAGACGAACCTTCATGCTTGCCGCCGCCGTCATCACCGCGGCGGCACTTACTGGCCCCGCCACCGCCGCCTCCGCACCCAAGGTCGCCGATTTCATCCTCAAGAACGGTCTCGAGCTCGTCGTCATCCCCGACCACCGCGCGCCGGTGGTCACCCATATGATCTGGTACAAGGTCGGCGCCGCCGATGAGGTGCCGGGCAAGTCGGGGATCGCCCATTTCCTCGAGCATCTGATGTTCAAGGGCACCGCCAAGCATCCGGCCGGCCAGTTCTCGGCGGTGGTCGCCAAGATGGGCGGTCAGGAGAACGCGTTCACCACCGACGACTACACCGCCTACTACCAGCGCGTCCCCGCCGATCAGCTCAAGACGGTGATGGCGTACGAAGCCGACCGCATGACCGGCCTCGTCCTCACCGACGCGGTGGTGCTGCCCGAGCGCCAGGTCATCCTCGAAGAGCGCAACATGCGCATCGAGAACAACCCGCGCGCCCAGCTCGGCGTGCAGATCGACGCGGCGCTCTACCTCAACAGCCACTACGGCATTCCGACCATCGGCTGGCGCAACGAGATGGAGCATCTCACCCGGCAGGACGCCATCGCGTTCTACCATCGCTACTACGCGCCCAATAATGCGGTGGTGGTGATCTCGGGCGACGTCAAGCCGCAGGAGGCGCTTGCCTTCGCGCGCGAGACCTACGGCGAGATCAAGCCGAACCCGGACCTGCCGCCGCGCCTGCGCGCGAAGGAGCCGCCGCCGATCGCCGCGCGTTCGCTCACGCTCGCCGACGCGCGCGTCGAGCAGCCGATCATGCAGCGCGCTTACCTGGTGCCGTCGTTCGCGACCGGAACGCCCGCGGAATCGGCGGCGCTCGAAGTGCTCGCCCACATCCTCGGCAGCGGCAGCAACAGCCGCCTTTACCGCGCGCTGGTGGTGAACCAGAAGCTCGCGGTCAATGCCGGCGCTTGGTACGACAGCACGTCGCTGGGCATGTCGAAATTCGGCATCTACGGCGCGCCGCGCCCCGGCCTGACCCCGCAGGCGCTGGCGAAGTCGGTCGACGCCGTGATCGCGCAGGTGATCGACAAAGGCGTGACCGAGGACGAGCTTGCACGCAGCAAAACCCGGCTGATCGCCGACGCGGTCTACGCCCACGACAGCCAGGCCAGCATGGCGCGCTGGTACGGCGAGACGCTGATGACCGGCGGCACGGTCAACGATGTCGCGCATTGGCCCGACCGCATCCGCGCCGTCACGGCGGCCGAAGTGCAGCAGGCCGCGCGCACTTGGCTCGAGCTCAAGCGCTCGGTCACCGGCTATCTGATCAAGGATACGAGCCCGCAGGCGGAGAAGCGTTCATGACCCGGTTTCTGACTTCTCTGGCGCTGGCAGCTTTCGCGCTCATGGCGGCGGCGCCGGCCGCGTCGGCCATGAAGATCGAGAAGATCGTGACGCCTGCCGGCATCACCGCTTGGCTGGTGCGCGAGGACACCGTGCCGCTCGTTTCGCTCAACTACGCCTTTCGTGGCGGCTCGACCCAGGACGAGGCCGACAAGTCCGGCACCGCCAGCCTGGTGTCGAACCTGCTCGACGAGGGCGCCGGCGATCTCGACAGCGAGCACTACCATGACCGCCTGGAACGGCTCGCCATCGATCTCAGCTTCAGCGCCAGCCGCGACTATTTCCGCGGCACGCTGCGCACGCTCAGCGAGAACCAGGATCAGGCCTTCGACCTCCTCAATCTGGCGCTGACCAAGCCGCGCTTCGGCGCGGACGCGGTCGCGCGCGTGCGCGGGCAGGTAATGGCGGGCCTCAGGCGCGAGATCACCAATCCCAACGACCTCTCCAGCCTGCGCTGGTGGCAGACCGCGTTCCCGGGCCATCCCTACGGCCGGCAGAGCGACGGCTCGCTCGAGACCGTGCCGCGCATCACGGTCGACGACCTGCGCGCCTACGTGCACAACGTGTTCGCGCGCGACCGGCTCACCGTCTCTATCGTCGGCAACATCGACGCCAAGACCGCCGCCAGGCTGATCGACCGGGCCTTCGGCAATTTGCCGGCCAAGGGCCATCTCAAGCCGGTGCCGGCGGCGGTGCCGGTCGGGCTCGGCAAGCGCATCGTCGTCAAGGTCAACGTCCCGCAGTCGGTGGTGACCTTCGGCGGCCAGGGCATCGCGCGCAACGACCCCGATTTCATGGCAGCCTACATCGTCAACCACATCCTCGGCGGCGGCGACTTCTCCTCGCGTCTCTACAAGGAAGTGCGCGAGAAGCGCGGGCTCGCCTACGGCGTCTACGACAGCCTGGTCTGGTTCCGGCACGCTGCCGTGGTGATCGGCGGCACCGCCACCCGCGACAACCGCACCGGCGAAGCCCTCAAGATCATCGAGCAGCAGATCGGACGCATGGCCGCCGGCGGCCCCACCGCGGCCGAACTGGCAGACGCCAAGTCCTATCTCAAAGGCGCTTATGCGCTCTCGCTCGACAGTTCGAACAAGATCGCTGCGCAACTGACCCAGATCCAGCTCGACCATCTGGGCATCGATTACATGCAGCGCCGCGGCGCCATGATCGACGGGGTGACGCTTGCCGACGCCAAGCGCGTCGCCAAGCGTCTGTACGGCGGCGGCCTGCTCGTCACCGTGGCCGGCCGGCCCAAGGACCTGACGTCGGGCGAAATCGCCAAGGAGTGAACCAAGTCCCATCGTCATGCCCCGCGGAAGCGGGGCATTTCGGTTGAGGAACCTTTCGCCGAAGTTCCAAGTTCTGATTGCGAACTTCTCTGATTACAGGATCGTTCGCCCGCGCGGACGATGGTGGCCAATAGGATTTTCAAATATGCCCATCCAACAATCCATCGACGGCGCTCTCGAAAAGAACGTCGGCGCCCACGGCGTCGCCGAGGGCACGCTGAGCGCTATGCTGGCGCGGGCCGAGGGCGCGCTCGACGCCGTCCGCGCCCTCTACGCCGACGGCAGCCTGCCGCTCTTGCGTCTGCCGGAACGCAGCGACGATCTCCCCGGCATCCGCGACGCCGCTGCCAAACTCGCCGACGGAGCGAGCAACATCGTCATCCTCGGCACCGGCGGTTCCTCGCTCGGAGGCCAGACCCTGGCGCAGCTTGCCGATTATCATGTGCCCGGCATCGGGGCTTTGCACACCGGCCCGCGCCTGCATTTCATCGACAACCTCGACCCGCTGTCGTTTGACGCGATGCTGGCGAAGCTGCCGCTCGCCACCACGCGCTTCGTCGCCATATCGAAGTCCGGCGGCACCGCCGAAACGCTGATGCAGACCATCGCCGCGCTCACGGCAGTGAAGAAGGCCGGGCTCGATCCCCGCAACGCTTTCCTCGGTTTGAGCGAACCGGCGCGCGCCGGCAAGCGCAACGGCTTGCGCGACCTGCTGACGAAATTCCAGGTGCCGATGCTCGACCACGACCCGAAGGTCGGCGGCCGCTTCTCGGTTCTGTCAAACGTCGGCCTGCTGCCGGCCGCCGCGCTCGGCCTTGACATCGCCGCGGTCCGCAAGGGCGCGGCTGCGGCGCTCGCGCCAGTGCTGGCGAAGAAGGCACCGGCGGAAGTGCCGGCCGCGCTCGGCGCCGCGCTCGGCGTGGCGTTGGCCGAGAGCAAGGGCAAGAGCATCAGCGCGCTCATGGCCTACAGCGACCGTCTCGAGCGCCTGACCCATTGGTACGTTCAGCTCTGGGCCGAGAGCCTGGGCAAGGACGGCAAGGGCACCACACCGCTCGGTGCGCTCGGGCCGGTCGACCAGCACAGTCAGGTGCAGCTCTTCATCGCCGGCCCACGCGACAAGCTGTTCAACGTCATCACCGTCGGCGCCGCCGGTTTGGGTCCGCGCATGGATGGCGAATTGGCCAAACTCGCGGGCGAGCCCGATTTTGCGGGCAAGACGATCGGCGATCTCGTCGCCGCCGAAGGCCGCGCCACCGCCGAGACGCTCGCCAACAACGGCTGCCCCGTGCGCAGCTTCCATATCGCCAAGCTCGACGAGGAAAACCTCGGCGAGCTGCTGATGCATTTCATGCTGGAGACCATCATCGCCGCGCATTTGCTCGGCATCGACGCCTTCGACCAGCCGGCGGTGGAAGAGGGCAAGGTGCTCGCGAAGAAGTATCTGATGAGTTGAGGCGATGCCGGCTTACGTCATTTCCGAAGTCAAATTTCTCGATGCAGATTTGATTGAACGCTACCGTCCACTGGCGGCGGCCTCGATCGATAAATTCGGCGGCCGCTATCTCGTCCGCGGCGGACCGGTGGAATTGATCGAAGGCGAGCGCGATCCCGAGCGAAGGTTCGTGGTGGTGGAATTTCCGACCATGGAGCGGGCGCGCGAATGGTACGGCTCGCAGGAGTATGCCGAAGCCCTGAAGGTGCGCAATGCCGGGGCGCTGGAACGCACGCTGGTGTTCGTGGAGGGCGTCTGAGCGCCGATAGCCGGAGAGCCGAGACAGTTCGTCGGTCTCAGGCTAAGGTGCGCGCCGCCATGATCCCCGTCACCGACACGATATCTCTCGACGAATCCGAGCTGGAGGAAAGCTTCGTGCGGTCCTCCGGGCCGGGCGGGCAGAACGTCAACAAGGTATCATCGGCGGTGCAACTGCGCTTCGACGCGCGGCACTCACCCTCGCTGCCTAACGACGTCGCCATCCGCCTGATGCGGCTTGCCGGCAGCCGGCTGACCAAGGAAGGCGTCATCGTCATCGTGGCGCAGAGTTACCGCGACCAGGCCCGCAACCGGGCCGAGGCGCGTGAGCGGCTCGTCGAGCTGATCCGCGAGGCGGCGGTCAAGCCCATCCCGCGCCGGGCCACCAAGCCGACCAAAGCGTCCAAGAAGCGCCGGCTGGAGGGCAAAAAGCGGCGCGGCGACATCAAGAAAATGCGCAGCGGCAAGGGGTTGGATTCGACTCCTCTGCCGGTTGTCCCCGCGAATGCGGGGACCCATACGCTGTGCGCTTTCGATATCCTGCGGCGTATGGGTCCCGGTTCTCCCTCGCTGCGTTCGGTCGCCCGGACAACAGGCTGAGAATTGCGGGGGCTTCGGTGTCCCGCGCCTCGCCCACGCCACAGGCGACCGATAAAGTCCGGCAAGCTCCGAATCAGAAGACTGCCATGCCTGTCCGCCAGCTGCCCGAAACCGTCATCAACCGCATCGCCGCCGGCGAGGTGGTCGAACGCCCGGCGAGCGTGGTCAAGGAGCTCACAGAGAACGCGCTCGATGCCGGGGCGAAGCGCATCGAGGTGCTGACCGACGGCGGCGGTCGCCGCCTGATCCGCGTGACCGACGACGGCGCCGGCATGACCCGCGCCGACCTCGAACTGGCGGTCGAGCGCCACGCCACCTCCAAGCTTGACGGCGACGACCTGCTCGCCATCCAGACCCTCGGTTTCCGCGGGGAGGCGCTGCCGTCGATCGGCTCGGTCAGCCGGCTCACCATCACCAGCCGCCATGCCTCAGAGCCGAACGCCTGGGCGATCACGGTCGATGCCGGGGAAGCGTCGCCGATCAAGCCCGCCGCCCTCGGGCAAGGCACGACGGTCGAGGTGCGAGATCTGTTTTACGCCACGCCCGCGCGGCTCAAATTTCTCAAGACCGACCGCAGCGAAGCGGAAGCGGTGCGTGAGGTGGTGCGGCGGCTGGCCATGAGCCGGCCCGACGTCACCTTCGTGCTCGCCGGCGAGGAGCGCGCACCAGTCACCTGGAATGCGGCGCCCGACGGCGACCGCCTGGTGCGGCTGGGCGACATCCTGGGCGCGGACTTCCGCACCAATGCGATTGCCATCGAAACCGAGCGCGAAGGCGCGACGCTCACCGGCTTCGCCGCGCTGCCGACGCTGTCGCGCGCCAACTCGCTCGGGCAGTACCTGTTCGTCAACGGCCGTCCGGTACGCGACAAGGTGCTGGTCGGCGCGGTACGCGCAGCTTACGCCGACTATCTGCCGCGTGACCGACATCCGCTGCTGGCGCTGTTCGTGACGCTCGGCGCGCGCGAGGTCGACGTCAACGTGCATCCGGCCAAGACCGAAGTGCGTTTCCGCGACGGCGGCCTGGTGCGTGGGCTGATCGTGCGCGCACTAAAGGAAGCGCTCGAACGCGAGGGACAGCGCGCGGCCTCGACCGGCGGCGGCGCCACCATCGCCGCTTTCCGCCCGCGCCAGGGGCCGCAATCATCCTATGAGACGCCGCGCAGCGGCTACGACTGGCGGCGCTCGCCGGCGCGGCCGGCGCCTTATGTCACGCCGCGCAGCGGAGGCTTCGGTTTCGCGGAAGCGGCGCAAGCTGCCTTCGATGTCGGCGCGCCGTCGGCGGATGCGCGTGCCGATATGACTGAGGTCGCGCCCGAACTGCTCGATCGTCCGCTCGGTGCCGCGCGCGCACAAATCCACGAAACCTACATCGTGTCGCAGACCCGCGACGGGCTCGTGGTGGTGGATCAGCACGCCGCCCATGAGCGCATCGTCTATGAGCGGCTGAAAGCGGCGCTGGACGCCACCGGCGTCGCGCGGCAGATTTTGTTGATCCCCGAAATCGTCGAGCTCGACGAAGCCGATGCCGGGCGCCTCGTGGCACGTGCGGAGGAATTGGCGCGCTTCGGTCTCGCGCTCGAATCCTTCGGCCCCGGCGCGGTGGCGGTGCGCGAGACGCCGTCTCTGTTAGGCGAAGTCGACACCCAGGGCCTGGTGCGCGATCTTGCTGAGCACATGGCGGAGTGGGACGATTCGCTGCCGCTTGAGCGCCGGCTCATGCACGTCGCCGCCACCATGGCCTGCCACGGCTCGGTGCGCGCCGGCCGCCGTCTCAAGCCCGAAGAGATGAACGCGCTGCTGCGCGAGATGGAAGCCGTGCCAAACTCCGGCCAGTGCAACCACGGCCGGCCAACCTACGTGGAATTGCAGCTGGGCGATATCGAGCGGTTGTTCGGGCGGAAGTGAGTTCTGCCGTCGTCCCGGGCGGACGCGCGTAGCGCGTGAGGCCCGGGACCCAGACGCCGCAGCCTATCGAGAGTGCACGGCGTAGCCCGCCTTCGCGGGGGCGACGCTTTAGGTGGCTCGTAAAAACACCAGCTCCGTATCGTCGTAATCGCGCCGCTCCAGTTCCTCGAAACCTTCCGTCGCAACGAAGCCGGCGGCCGCCGCTTCTTCCACGACGATCAAAGCCTCGGGCTTGAGCCAGCCGCCCGCGCGCGCCGACGCCAACGCCTTTTCTGCCAGCCCCTTGCCGTAAGGCGGATCGAGGAAGACGAGCGAGAACGGCTCGAGCGGATGCGCCGGACCTAATTTGGTAGCATCGCGGCGAAAGATGCGGCTGACGCCCCCGAGCCCCAGGTTCTCCGTGTTCTGACGCAGCGCCGCGCGCGCCGCGACGCCGTCGTCGACGAACAGCGCGAAGGCGGCGCTGCGCGAGATCGCTTCGATGCCGAGCGCGCCGGTGCCGGCGAAGAGATCGAGCACGCGCGCGCCGGTCACCGGATCGCCGTAGCCGTGCATGAGGATGTTGAACAGCGACTCGCGCAGGCGATCGCTCGTCGGGCGCACCGCGTCCGACTTCGGCCCGGCGATGGGGCGTGAGCGCAGGCGGCCGCCGACGATCCTCAAGATTTCGGCCTCGGGTATTTCGGCCGCGGCCCGCCTGAACGGTCGGCGCGGTGACGCCTCGCGCGTTTGACCGGCTTCGCGGATCCTTGGGCTTCGCCCGGCTCGCGGCTTTGCCGCTCGCCACCTTCGTTGCGCTGACGGGGAGATGGAGAAGCGTCGCGCTGCGGCGCAGAGGGCGCAGGGCGTCGTCTTGAATAGCGGCCGGATGTCTCGTCTTCCGGCGGCGCTTCGAAATCCGCGTTCGCCGCATTGGCGATCTCGGGCCCGAGCACTTTACGCAATTCCGGCGTCTCGACTTCCTGGACCGCGCCTTCTTTGAGTGCGCCCAGTTCGAACGGCCCGTATGACAACCGGATGAGCCGGTTCACCTTGAGGCCGAGGTGCTCCAGCACTTTGCGCACCTCGCGGTTCTTGCCTTCCTTGATGGCGAATGTCAGCCAGACATTGGCGCCCTGTTCGCGATCGAGCGTCGCTTCGATCGATCCGTAGCGCACGCCCGCAATGGTCACACCGTCTTTCAGCTTGTCGAGTGCATCCTGCGTCACGCGGCCGAGCGCGCGCACGCGGTAGGTGCGCAGCCAGCCGGTTGCCGGCAGTTCCAGCACGCGCGCCAGCCCGCCGTCATTGGTGAGCAGCAGGAGTCCCTCGGTGTTGATGTCGAGCCGGCCGACGCTGATGAGCCGCGGCAGATGCTTGGGCAGCGCGCGGAATAGCGTATCGCGCCCCTGCGGGTCGGCATGGGTCGTCACCAGCCCGCGCGGCTTGTGGTAGAGGAAAAGCCGCGTGCGGGCCCGCCCGGGCAGGGGCGTGCCGTCGACCGTGATGCGGTCGCGCGGACCGATGTTGAGCGCCGGCGAGGCGATCACCTCACCGTTGACCGCCACCCGGCCGGCGGCGATCCAGGCCTCGGCCTCGCGCCGCGAGCCGAGCCCGGCGCGGGCGATCACCTTGGCGATGCGCTCGCCCTGTTTGGCGTCGCGTTTGTCTTGGGTCGCTTTTTCGGGCATGAGCAGCATTTATGGCATCGCCCTCACTCATGCAAATGGCCCTGGCGGAAGCCCGCGCCGCGGACGCGCGCGGCGAGGTGCCGGTCGGCTGCGTCATCGTGCGGGACGGGAACGTGATCGCGCGCGCCGGCAACCGGACGCTCGCGGACCGGGACCCGACCGCGCATGCCGAACTGCTTGCGATCCGCGCAGCGGCGGCGGCGCTCGGCTCCGAGCGGCTCACCGATTGCGATCTCTACGTGACGCTGGAGCCCTGCACCATGTGCGCGGCGGCGATGTCGTTCGCCCGCATCCGCCGGCTCTATTTCGGCGCCGCCGACCCCAAGGGCGGCGCGGTGGAGCACGGCGTGCGCTTCTTCGCGGCGCCGACCTGCCATCACCGGCCGGACGTCTATGGCGGCATCCAGGAAAGCGAGAGCGCGGCGCTGTTGAGAGCGTTCTTCGAAGCGCGGCGCGCGTGACGCAGCGCGCATGAATTATTCGCCGCCGGGGCATGCCCCGGCCGCGTTCCGTCATAGACGGTGTCGTTCGTGCGCTACGCCGACTTGTCGACCAGCTTGCCCATGCCCGGGGGCGGGGGCGACTTCTGGGTCACCGGCTCCGGCGTGAACGCTGCGTTCTCACGCGCGCGCTGCTGTGCCGACGACGGCGTCGATTTCGACGACGTGGCTGTCTGCGGCTCAATCATCTGAATGCCGATACTGCTGACGCTCATACCTGATACTCGACTGCGAATGCGCCGCAGTGTACCGGCGAGGTGTCAACGCAACCCGACGCCCGGTTGTGAAAACGGGGCGGTATTGGAAACCAGTTGTTGACTCTGTTTGGCGCACCGCGCCCGCGCGGGGAAGAAAAAGCTTACGCCTGCTTGGCGAAATCCCACGCCGTGCGCGCAAGCGGGCGGATCATTTCGGCTTTCGCCGGCGCGTGCTCGGAAGTTGCGGTGCCGTCACGCACGCGGCCGATGATGCCTTGCAGAATCGCGGCGATGCGGAAGAAGTTATAGGCGAGATAGACCGCGAGATAAGGCCGCGGATCGAGCCCGGTGCGCGCCACATAGGTGTCGACGTAAGCGGCCATCGACGGAATGCCGAGCGCGGCGAGATCGTGGCCGGCAAGCGTGGCCGTGCCGGCGGCGCTTTCCGAATGCGGCATGTGCCAGGCCATCAGGTGATAGGCGAAATCGGCGAGCGGATCGCCGAGCGTCGACAATTCCCAGTCGAGGACCGCGATGAGCTTCGGTTCGTCCTTGGCGACGATCAGGTTGTCGAGCCGGTAGTCGCCGTGCACCACGCGGATCGGCCCCGCCGGCGGCAGATGCCGCGGCAGCCACTCGATCAGCCGCTCCATCTCCTCGATCTTTTCCGTCTCCGAGGCACGGTACTGCTTCGACCAGCGGTCGACTTGGCGCGCGACGTAGTTCTCGCCCTTGCCGAAATCGCCAAGGCCGATCTGCGCGGGATCGAACGCATGCAGCTTGGCGATCGTTTCGTTCATGGCGTCGTAGATCGCGGTGCGTTCTTGTGGGTTGGAGCCCGGCATCTGCGGCTCCCAGAACACGCGCCCGTCAGCATAATCCATGACGTAGAACGGCGTGCCCGCGACCGTCTCATCGGCGCAATAGACGAACGGCCGGGCGACGGGAAATCCTTGCGCGGCGAGCGCGCTGATGACGCGGTATTCGCGGTCGACCGCGTGCGCCGACGGGAGCAATTTACCCGGAGGCTTGCGCCTCAGTACGTAAGCCTTGCCCGGCGTCTCCAAGAAGTAAGTCGGGTTCGATTGCCCGCCCTTGAACTGCCGGACCGTGAGCGGCCCGGCGAAGCCTGCGATATTTTCAGCAAGATATCCCTCCAGCCGCGCGGGCTCGATGCGCAGGCTCGCGCTCACTTCCTTGGTGCCGGAAAAGGCCTGCTGGCGGTCGATTGAGGTCATGGCCGCACGTCGCTACTTTTTCATCTCGAATGAAATCGGCGCATCGGCATAAATCTTATACGTCTGGGTCTTCGGCTTATCCTGATCCTCGTCCTTGACGTAGCGGATCGAACTCTGCCCTTGCAGCGCGCGCGGCAGGATCATGACGCGAATGAAGCGGGTGGGGCGGTCGGCGGCGGCCTGCGCAAACACGGTGTCGGGCCCGGTCTCGTACCACGCAGCGCCCGGCCCGTACGAGGTCGAGCGTCCGTGGGTATCGATGCGCAACGCACCCTCGATCACGCAGCGGATGCCGGGGCCCTGGTGCACATGCGTATAGGCGCAGCCGCCCGGCGGGAAAGCGACACTGTCGCCGCGCAGCAGCAGTTCGCCCTTGGGAATGGTCTCGAGAAACGCGGTCAGCTTCTCGTGCGTCATCATGCCTGGCGCCGCGGCGACCGTGCTGCCCTGGTCGCCGCGCGTCAGCTCCCAGCGCCAGCAGGTGACGCCGTGCGGCCCGGGCTTGATGGTGACCGCGCGCTCGCCTTGCCAGGATTCGCCGTCGCTCAGGCTTTCCTCGCCGATCATGGCGCTGCCGTGCACGATGAAGATGAAGCGCGGCATCGCCGGCAGATTGAACTCGACGGTCCCGGTGTTGGACAGCACGTCTTCATAAAGCCGGAGCACGGGATGCATCGAGGTCTCCTACTGTCAGGCGGCGCTGAAGAAATCCGCAAGCGCGCGGGCGGTGTCGTTCGGGTTTTCCTCGGTGAGGAAATGGCCGGAGTCAATCGGGGTGCCGACAGCCTGCGGCGCCCACTTTCGCCACAACGGCAGCGGTCCGCCGGTTTCGTTCGGGATGCCGCGCGCGCCCCAGAGCGCCAAGAACGGGCATGCAATCGTCTTGCCCGCCTTGCGGTCGGCTTCGTCGTTCGTGAAGTCCGCGGCCTGGCCCGCGCGGTAGTCCTCGCATTGGGCGTGAATGCGCCTCGGTTCGGCGAAGGCCACGCGGTAGTGCGCGAGCGCGCGCGGATCGAAGGCGGAAAGGTCCTTGGCCTTGGTCCAACTCGCCATCTTCCATTCGAGGTATTGGACCGGCGCCTTCTCGATCAGCATTTCCGGCAGCGGCGCCGGCTGCGCCAGGAACGGCCAGTGCCAGACCTTCATGGCCATGTTGCGGTCCATGCCCATCCACATGTCGTAAGTGGTCACGATGTCGAGCGTCGCCATGCGCGTCACGCGCTCTGGATGATCGAGCGCCAGCCGATAGGCGACGCGCCCGCCGCGGTCGTGGCCGGCGAGGCGAAAGCGCTGGTGACCGAGCGCGTCCATGATCTCGGTCATCACCCGCGCCATCGAGCGCTTGTCATAGGGCGCATGCGCTGCATCGGCCTCCGGCACCGCCGACGAGCCGTAACCGGGCAGATCGGGGATCACGAGCGAGAAGCGTTCGGCCAGAAGGGGCGCCACCTTGTGCCACATCACGTTGGTCTGGGTATAGCCGTGCAGCAGCAGCAATGGCGGCCCGCTGCCGCCGGTGCGCGCGAACATTTTGCCGATGGAGGTATCGATCCAACGATTGTCGAAACCAGGAAAAAGGTCGGCAAGCTCGGACATGGGGACACTCGTCACTTTTGGCTTGGGCGTCCCACGTTAACCCGCCGTCGTGGAGCTTGTCTCGCGGGTTGAGCGGCTCGCGCTCGCCACCCTCTTCCACAAGGGGAGAGGGGACGTGTGGGTGTCGCGACGCTTGAGATTATTTCTCCCGTTCGACCGCCCGCCAGCCGATGTCACGGCGGCAGAAGCCTTCCGGCCAGTCGATGCGGTCGATGGCTTGATAGGCGCGCGCCTGTGCCTCGCGCACCGTCTTGCCGAGCGCACACACGTTCAGCACCCGGCCGCCGTTCGCCAGGATGCGGCCGCCGTCGGCTTTGGTGCCGGCGTGGAAAATTTCGACGCCCTCGACCTGCGCGGCCTCGTCCAATCCGGCGATCAGCGAGCCCTTGCCGTACGCACCGGGGTAGCCCTTGGCCGCCATCACCACCGTCAGCGCCGGGTCCGGTGCCCAGCGCAGATCGAAGTTCTTCAGTTTCCCGTCGCAGGCTGCGATCATCGCCGGCACCAGGTCCGACATCATTCGCAGCATCAAGACCTGGCATTCGGGATCGCCGAACCGCACGTTGTATTCGATGAGCTGCGGGCCGGTGTCGGTAATCATCAGCCCGGCATAGAGCACGCCCTTGTAAGGCGCGCCGGCTTTCTTGAGGGCTGCGATCGTCGGCAGCACGATCTCTTTCATGACGCGCTGCGTCATGTCGGGCGTCATGATCGGCGCTGGCGAATAAGCGCCCATGCCGCCGGTGTTCGGGCCGGTGTCTCCGTCGCCGACGCGCTTATGGTCCTGCGCCGAGGCCATAGGTAGCGCGGTGTCGCCGTCGCAAAGCGCGAAAAACGAGGCCTCTTCGCCGATCAGGCAATCTTCGATCACGATCTCCCAGGCGCGCTCGCCGAGGCCGCCATCGAACATCATGTCGATGGCGGCCTCGGCTTCGTCGATTGATCCGGCCACCACCACGCCCTTGCCGGCAGCGAGCCCGTCGGCCTTCACCACGATCGGGGCGCCGTGCTCGCGCACGTAATTCTTCGCTGCGTCGGCGCCCTTGAAGCGGCGATAGGCGGCGGTGGGAATATTATTGGCCTTGCACAGGTCCTTGGTGAAACCCTTGGAGCCCTCGAGCCGCGCCGCCCATTTGGTGGGGCCGAAGGCCTTGATGTCGGCGGCTTCCAGGTCGTCGACGATGCCGGCGCACAGCGGCGCCTCGGGGCCGACCACGACCAAGCCGATCTTCTTATCCCGGCAGAAGGCGATCACCGCCGCATGGTCGGCGGCGTCGAGGGCGACGCATTCCGCCTCTTGCGCGATGCCGGCGTTTCCGGGCGCGCAGTAGAGCTTTTCCGTCAGGGGGCTGGCGGCGATCTTCCAGGCGAGCGCATGCTCGCGGCCGCCGGAACCGAGAATGAGGATGTTCATGAGTTAAGTCCGCCCGCGTCCCAGTGCCGCCGATTTGAAGTTTCTGCACGGCTTGCCGCGAGCCTTGTTCAGGAACTTCAGATCGAAAGCGGGCACTGGGTTGGGTTAGCGGGCGGGGATGGTGAGGACAAGGGGGCCTGGAACCCTTGTCGACAGCCGCGCAGGGTCAGTCCCGGAACGACAGATGGAAGTGCGGGTGGGCGGTGTGCTCTTCCACATGGTGGATGAAGTCGGCCACGGTCTCGTGTTCGTGGATATGGCCGATGTTGTGGAAATGCATCTCGTTCTGGCAGGTGGGGCAGGTCACCCGATCGCCGTGGATGACCCGGTTCATCCGCTCGTGGAACGTGGCCCGGCATTCCGGACAGCGGACCCGGACCTTCAGGTTCTCGACGTCGTGCTCGTGGGGGTTGTGCATGGTCGCCGCCTCCAGGGCGCCAGCATAGGCAAAGAAAGGTTGATGGGCCGTTTCGGGGCGGTGAGCCCCTGTTTCCCTGCCGGCATCGAGGTCGTATAGGGGGTCACATGGCTCAAGGCAGAATCAGCGCCGAATCCGAGGAATTGGACGCCCCCCGCAGCGCCGGCGCCAACATCGCCGAATGGACCGTCACCGAGCTCTCGGCGGCGCTCAAGCGCACGGTGGAGGATACCTATGGCTATGTGCGCGTGCGCGGCGAGGTCTCGGGCTTCCGGGGCCCGTCACCCTCCGGCCACTGCTACTTCCGCCTGAAGGACGACCGCGCCGTCTTGGAGGCCGTGATCTGGAAGGGCGTCTACGGCCGCATGCGGGTCAAGCCCGAAGAGGGCCTCGACGTGGTCGCCTCCGGCAAGCTCACCACCTTCGCCGGCTCCTCGAAATACCAGCTCGTCATCGAGAGCCTGGAGCCCGCCGGCGTCGGCGCGCTCATGAAGCTCCTGGAGGAGCGCAAGAAGAAGCTCGCCGCCGAGGGCCTGTTCGACGAGGCGCGCAAGCAGCTGCTGCCGTTCATCCCCGACGTCATCGGCGTCGTCACGTCGCCGACCGGCGCCGTCATCCGCGACATCCTGCATCGGCTGCAGGACCGCTTTCCCCGCCGCGTGCTGGTATGGCCGGTGCGGGTGCAGGGGGAAACGTCGGCGGCGGAAGTCGCGCGGGCCATCCAGGGTTTCAACGCGCTGCCGGAACACGGGCCGATCCCGCGGCCTGACGTCATCATTGTCGCGCGCGGCGGCGGCTCGCTGGAAGACCTGTGGTCGTTCAACGAGGAAATCGTGGTGCGCGCGGCCGCCGACAGCATGCTGCCGCTGATATCCGCCGTCGGCCACGAGACCGATTTCACGCTCATCGATTTCGCGTCCGACTATCGCGCGCCGACGCCGACGGCCGCCGCCGAACGGGCCGTGCCGGTCCGCGCCGAGCTGCTGACGCGGCTCGCGGCGCTGGAGGCGCGCAAGCGCGCCTGCTGGCAGCGCGGTATCGAGCAGCGGCGCAAGGAGCTTGGCCTGCTTGCGCGCGCCCTGCCGAAGGATATTCTCGCCGGCCCGCGCCAGCAGCTCGACGGCCTCGCCGAACGGCTGCCGCGCGCTCTGCGGGCCAATGCGCAGATCCACGAAACGCAGTATTCGCGTGTCGCGGCCCGCCTGGCGCCGCAGCTCCTGCGCAACCAGATCGAGCGCCGGCGCGAGCGCTACGAGGGCCTGAACCGGCGTCTGCAGACGGGCCTCGTCGCCAACGCCCAGGCCCACCGCGCCCGGCTCGCGCGCTACCGCGACCGTGTTACGGCTTTTGGGGACCGTGGACGCCGTGCCATTGCGGCGCTCCTTGGGCAGCACGGCGCCCGGGTGGAACGGGCCGAGCGGCTGCTTTCGGCCTTCTCATACCGCGAGGTGCTCAAGCGTGGCTTTGCGCTGGTCCGTGACGGCGAGGGAAGGCCCCTGCGGGCGGCGGCGGGGGTGACGAGCGGCATGCGGCTCGACATCGAGTTCGCCGACGGTCGCGTGGCGGCGGTCGCCGACGGCGACGCGGCGCCATCGATTCCGGCCCCAGCGGCGCGGCCGAAGCCGAAACCGCGCAGCGGCGGCGGTGAGGGCGCTGGGGGCGGCGGCCAGGGCAATCTGTTCGGATAGGCCGGAACTGCGCCCGCAAGCCTTCCGATTCCGGCCTGAAGCGACTATCTTGCGGGTATCCTCAAGTCCCACGGAGGCCGCCTGTGCTCAATCGCTATGATCGTTCTTCGCCCATGAATGGCGAAGCCGAGGTGCGCTACCTCGACGGCGATTTCCGCGTGGTGCGGCCGGGCGCCTATGTACGCTGTGCGGTGACCGGTGTGCCGATCCCGCTCGAGGAACTGAAATACTGGAGCGTCGATCTGCAGGAGGCCTACGCTTCGCCGGAAGCGGTGCTGCAGCGCCATCGCAACGACTACCCCGCCAAGGCGGGGTGAGCGCTAGCGCCGCAGGGCGCCCATCACGAGCGCCTGCAATTTCTCTGCCTCATACAGTTCCAGCGTCACCGGCAGCACGTGCACCTGCGTCGCCAGCGCGTGCAGCGCCGGATCGCCGCTCATGCGCGCGCGGTCCTTCTCGGTGGTGAGCAGCGACAGCCCTTCGCCGTCAGCGTCCATCTCGAGCTTGGCGGCTTCCTCTGCGGTGAAGCGGTGATGGTCGGGGAATGCGCGGCGCCGCGTGACCTCGATGCCGGCATTGCTCGCGCTCTCGAAGAATTTCTCCGGATTGCCGATGCCGGCGAAAGCGAGCACTTTGCGGCCCTTCAAGGATTTAACCGCGCCCGGATCGGACACCAGGCGGCCATGCAGCACTGGCAGGCCACGCGTTTCGGCCAAAGCGATGATATCGCGGGCGCCATCACGATCGCCCATGACCAGCACCGCATCGGTGCGCGCAAGCTGCGCTTCGAGCGGCGCCCGCAACGGCCCGGCCGGGAACACGCGCGCGTTGCCGATGCCGCGCGCGCCGTCGA
Source organism: uncultured Pseudomonadota bacterium (assembly GCA_963773225.1). Classification (GTDB taxonomy): domain Bacteria; phylum Pseudomonadota; class Alphaproteobacteria; order Rhizobiales; family Xanthobacteraceae; genus Pseudolabrys. The sequence goes on along the minus strand of CAVZAO010000011.1, from coordinate 141,386 downwards.
CGACCGCCAGCGTGAAATCCTTGTGCAGTGACGGGTTCTGCAGTCCGTCGTCCATGACGATCACGCTGGCGCCTTGCGCCTTGGCGAGCCTCACTCCCGCCACGCGGTCACGCGCCACGATCGTCGGCGCGGCGCGCGCCAGCAGCAAAGGCTCGTCGCCGACGACGCTGGCGGGATCGTGATGCACGTCCACTTGTTTGGGCCTGGCGGCGCGGCCGCCATAGCCGCGGCTGAGACAAAACGGCGTCTCGCCCGCCGCCGCCAGCATCTGGGCGATCATGATCGCGGTCGGGGTCTTGCCGGTGCCGCCGAGCGTGAAGTTGCCGACGCACAGCACCGGCACCTCTGCGCGCGCGCCGGTTCGCGCCAGGCGGCGCGCGGCGATTGCGCCATAGCCAGCGGCCACGGGTGCGAGCAGGGCCGCTTGCAGCCCGGTCTTCCGCCACCAGAAGCCCGGCTCGCGCATGATCGGTTCACCGCTCCAATCGAAGCTGCAACAGATAGGGCTCGAGCGCCGACAGCGTGCGGGCCAGCGCGCCGCCGAGGCTCTGCACCGTATTATAGGCGTTCGTCGCCGCGCGTTCACGCGCGGCCGGCTGCGCCAGCAGCATGCCGAGCACGCCGGTGAGGCGGCCCTCGTCGGCGACGATCTCGGCGCCGCGCGCTTCGTCGAGCGCGGCATAGACTTCCGCGAAGTTCCAGACGTTGGGCCCATGCACGATGGCGGTGCCGAGCTTGGCCGCCTCGATCGGGTTCTGCCCACCGTGGCGGATGAGCGAGCCGCCGATGAACACGACCGGCGCCAGCCGGTAGAGGAGGCCGAGCTCGCCGAGCGTGTCCGCGATATACACGTCGCACGCCTTGTCGGGCTGCTCGCGGCGCGAGCGCAGCCGCGGCGTCAGGCCGGCGGCACTCACGCGCTCGGCGATCGCCGGCCCGCGGTCGGGATGGCGCGGGGCGATCACCGTCAAGAGGCCCGGGAAGTTCGGTGCCAGCTTGCGGTGCGCCGCGATCATGGCGGCTTCCTCGCCCTCGTGGGTGGAGGCCGCGGCCATCAGCGGGCGCTCGCCGATCACCTGCTTCAGCCTTGCGAGTTCGCGCTCGTCGCACGGCGGCGCCGGCACATCCAGCTTGAGGTTTCCGGCGGTGATCAGCCGCGGCGCGCCGAGCGCGCTCAGGCGTTCGGCGTCGGCCAGCGTGCGCGCCAGGCACAGGTCGAAGCGGTGCAACAGGTCGGTGATCGCGGCCGGGAGGCGACGCCAGCGCCGGAACGAATTCTCCGACAGCCGGCCGTTGATCATGATCATGGGCACCCGCCGCGCCGAGGCCTCGATGATCCGGTTCGGCCACAGGTCGGATTCGACGAAGAGCGCGAGGTCCGGCTGCCAGTGGTCATAGAACCGGCGCACATAGGCCGGCACGTCGAGCGGCGCGAACTGGTGGATAGCCGCTGGCGGCAGCCGCTGCGCGGCGAGATCGCCAGAGGTTACCGTGCCCGTGGTCACTAGCACGGTGACATCGCGCGCGCTGATGCGCTCGATCAGCGGCAGCACGCTCGTCAGTTCTCCGACGCTCGCCCCATGGATCCATACGACAGGTCCCGGCGGGCGCGGCACCGCCGCGATGCCGCAACGCTCCGCGATGCGACCGCGCGGCTCTTTGCCGCGTCGGGCCCGCGCCGCCAATGCCAGCGGCACCGCCGGCCGCGCGATGCGCGAGAACAGGCGGTAGGCCCGCAGGGTGGGCGGGAGTCCTTTACTCACGGTATCGCGTTCCCTTTCCGGTCGGCGATTTCGTAGGCGCGCGCCGTTATCCGGTCGAGCTCCTTTTCCAACATCTGGCGGGCGGATTCCAGCGCCGTGTTGTCGGCGTCCGGCGCTACCGTGATGCCCTCGGCGGCCACCAACGCCACCCGGCCGAAGGGCAGGTTGATGGCGGTGCGATCCCAGTTGTCGAGCACCTTGCGCCGGCTGCTCGCCATTGCGACCGGATAGATCGGCCGGCCGGAAATCTGCGCCAGCTTGATGATGCCGAGACCGGCGACGCGCGAAACCTTCGGCACGTCGGCAGTGAGCGCGACGTTATAGCCCTCCTTCAGCGCATCGACCATCTCGCCGAAGGCAGTGTAGCCGCCCTTGCGGTAGAACTCGCCGTTGTGAGCGCCGGAACCGCGGATGGTGCCGATGCCGAGCCGGTGCGCCGCGCGCGCATTGATCTCGCCGTCGCGGTGACGCGAGATGAGCACCTTGGCGCGATCGCCGGGGCGCTTGATGAACGGCATCAGAAAATGCTGGCCGTGCCACATGGCGAGGATCGCCGGCATCTCGACCTGCTCATAGAGGGTCGACGGCTCGAAGATGTGCCGGCACGTCCTCCAGGCAAATGTCAGGTACCAGGCGCCCAGTGTCCCGACGATTTCCTGGAAAGCAGGTGAGCGCGTGATCCGGGCAAGCGGCCGCATTGGCTATGCAGGCTCAGCGCGGCGGCTGGGCCGTCGCCTCCGGGTCGAGCAGACGATGCAAGTGCACGATGAAATAGCGCATGTGGGCGTTATCGACGGTCTGCTGAGCTTTCGCCTTCCAGGCGGTATAGGCGGCGGCATAGTTCGGATAGACACCGACGACGTCGACCGCGTTCAGGTCCTTGAACTCGGTGCCGCCGAGCTCGGTGAGCTCGCCGCCAATGACGAGATGCAGCAGTTGCTTTGGCTGTGCGGACATGAGCGCGGCTCTTGCAGAATTCTTACGGCGTGACCTTAAGCGAATTCCGCCTGACGGTCGCGCACCAGCCCGATCAGGGCGTCATGACGGGCGGAACCGGCGGCGATCAGCGCGCCGTGCGCCCCGTGCGGTTGATTGTAGCTGAGCGGGCGGCCGGCGAAGTCGGTCATCACGCCGCCGGCTTCGTGCACCAAAAGATCGGCCGCCGCAAGGTCCCAATCATGGCTGCCGCCGGAGGATAAGGCCGCTTCGAAGGCGCCTTGCGCCACGCGCGCCAACCGCAAAGCCAGCGAATTCAGCCGCGGTTGCGGTTGCAGGCCGGGCTCCAGACGCGAAAGCCGGTCGAGATAACGCTTGGGGCCGGCGAGCCGGGCGCCGTCGAGCGCGGCGCCGGCGCTGACGGCAATCTTAGAGCCGTTCACGGTCGCGCCACCGCCGCGCGCGCTCAGAAACATCTCATCGGTGACCGGCGCATAGAGCGCAGCCAGAAGCGGGCGGCCGTCGGCCACCAGCGCGACCGAGATGGTCCAGTCCGGCCGGCCGGCGAGAAAACCGCGCGTGCCGTCGATGGGATCGACCACCCAGTTACTGGCCTTGATCGCGTCCGACGGCTCGCTTTCTTCCGAGACCCAGCCGGCCTCAGGCGCGATCTGTCTCAGCCGCGCGTGCAACAACTCGTTGACCGCGATGTCGCCTTCGGTGACCGGCGAATTGTCCGGCCCCTTGGTCCAGTGCTTGAACGGCTTTTGCGCGACGCCGAGCGCCAGGGAGCCTGCTTCGCGCATCACCGCTTCGAGCGGCGTCAGCAACTTCGAGGGATCACTGGCCGGCAACAGTCAGTCCCTCCAGCCGCACAGTCGGCGCGTTGGTGCCGTACCGGAACTCGAGGTCGTTGGCCGGCGTGAGGTTGCGGAACATGTCGAGCAGATGGCCGGCGATGGTGACTTCGCTGACCGCATAAGTGCGCTTGCCGTTCTCGATCCAGAAGCCGGAGGCGCCGCGGCTGTAGTCGCCGGTCACCATGTTGGCACCGCTGCCGATCAGGTCGGTGACGTAGAAGCCATCCTTGATGTCGGCGATGAGGTCGTCCGGGCTCACCGCGCCGGCCGTGAGATGGAGATTGCTCGGGCCGGGCGAGGGCACCGACGACACGCCGCGCTGGGCATGACCGGTGGTGGCGAGGCCGAGCTCGCGCGCAGTCGCGCAATCGAGCAGCCACGAGCGCAGGACACCGTCTTCGACCAGCGCGAGCTTGCGGGCCGCGACGCCTTCGCCGTCGAAGGGGTGCGAGCGCTGGCCGCGTTTGCGCAACGGATCGTCGATGATGCTGACGCCGTCGGCGAACAGTTTCTGGCCCATCTTGTCGCGCAGGAAGCTGGTCTTGCGTGCGACGGAAGCGCCGTTGGCGGCGCTGGCGAGATGCGACACCAGCGAGCCCGCGATACGCGGATCGAAGATCACCGGCACCTTGCGCGTCGACACCTTGCGCGGGTTGAGACGCGCCACCGCGCGTTCGCCGGCGGTGCGGCCGATCTTGTCAGGACTGTCGAGATCGGATGCGTGCAACGTCGAGGAATAGTCGTAGTCGCGCTCCATGGCGGTGCCGCTGCCAGCGATCGCCGTCATCGAGACGCCGTGGCGCGAACCGAGGTAAGCCCCGCGGAAGCCGTGGCTGGTAACCAGCACCATCCCGCCGATGCCGGCCGACGCCGAGGCGCCGCCGGACTTGGCGACGCCTTTGACCGCGAGGCCGGCCTGTTCGGCCGTGCGTGCCAGTTCTTCCAGCCTGGCGACCGTCGGCAATTCGCGGTCGATCAGGTCGAGATCGGGGATGTCGCGCGCCAACAGGCTTGCATCGGCGAGGCCGGAGTATTTGTCGTCCGGTGCCACGCGCGCCATCGCCACCGCGCGGTCTGCGAGCGTCGCGATATTGTCTGCCGTCATGTCGTTGGTGGAGACCACGGCCTGGCGCTGTCCCACCAGCACGCGCAAGCCGAGATCGTCGCCTTCCGCGCGTTCGGATTCTTCCACTGCGCCGTCGCGCACCTCGATCGACAGCGACATTGCGCGCACCGCCACCGCGTCGGCGGCATCGGCGCCGGCTTTGCGCGCGGCTTCCACCAGCCGCTCGGCGCGGTCGAGCAGGGCGGTTTGGTCGAACAAGGATTTGGTGGGCGCATCCATGATTGAGGCTTTCACTATGGGAGATTCTACGCAGCAAATGGCGCTTATTCGGCGCCGGCGCAACCGCCGATTCCGGGCAATTTGAGCCAAGCGGGCAAGGTCTCGTCAATCATGCCCGGAAAGCCTACGTCAATCATAGCGCGGGAAGCCGGTGCAGTGACGCCCGGTTAACCGCGAAATTTAAGCGATTTCCGACGCCTTTGCGGCATCATCTCGCCTGTGACCGGACGAAAATAAGTCCGGCGCGGGAGAGTTTGAGGCGTCATCAGATGAGAAGTGGCGGATGCCCCGCCGGGTCGAGCCGTGTGCAGCGGCTCGACCCGTTCGCCCTACCTGTGCGTTTCGCGGCGACCGATGCCGCTGCCGACGAACGGGTCAGGGATATCGAACTGCACCGGGAGCGCGTGGTCGTGCGGCGCTCGGTCGCCGGCATGCGCATGGCGCTCAACCTGCCGCTGTCGTCCTTTTCCGGCATCGGTCTGGAGGTGCGCACGAGCGCCGGCGGCGCGCATTGCGCGGTGGTGCTCGCCCACAAGGATCCCTCGCTGGTGTTGCCGCTCTACCTCAGCCCCGAGGCTGATGAGGCCATGGCGGAATGGCGGGCCTGGGCGGCCGCGCTTGGACTGCCGCTGCTGCTGCATGATGAAGCGACCGGCTGGCGCGACGCCTTCTCGCGCATGGGCCGGGTGCGTATCGCTGAGACGCGACCGCGCCGCCGTCGCCGCAGCACGCTGAAGCAGCGCCGGCCGGGGCTGTTGATGTACCGCAAGCCCGGCCGTATCGATGCCGATACCCTGGTGTATCGCGGCGAGGACGAGATTATCGCGCGCAACTAGCGGCGTCCAAAGAACGAGGGACTCTCGATCGTCATGCCCGGCCTTTTGCCGGGCATTCACGTCTTTACGGCCATGCACTATTCAAAGACATAGATGGCCGGGACAAGCCCGGCCATGACGATGCGTTCACTTGCTGGCTACTGACACCGCTGCAGTTCGAGCGTCTGGCCGCCCTGCAGATCGAGCTTGATGTGATCGGCGTCGACGCGCGTGAGCGTCGAGGTGGTGGTGCCGGCGCGGATTTGTCCGTTGCTGAACTGATCGACGAGGCGCCATTGATCGGGGCCATCGGTGCGCACGGACTTGTTGTGATAGCCCGGCACGCCGCCGCCGGTATCGAAGCGCTGCTCGCCCTTGAAGGTGATGACGCGCTTGCCGGTGCAGTCGATCGCGCCCTTCTTATCGCTCACGCTGACGCCCCACCGGCCCGATACCGGATAACCGTCGGCAAGTGCCGGCGCGCTGAGCGCGGCGACGAGGAGGAGGGCGGTGCCGAAGCGCAGGATCATGGCACGAGCTTCTTCATTGCCGGTGTGAAAGACAAGCGGGCTCGACGCCGATGCTTAACGCACCGTCATTTGGCCCGATAAGCGGCCATAAATGTGCGCACCGCAATACCGACCACATGGTCGATGCGTTCCCGCGTCGGCGGCGGCCCGAAATTGAACAGCACCGGCTTGAACATTGTGGCGTGGCAGGTCTCGATAAATTGGGCCGCTGCTACCTCGCAATCGTCGATGACGAGCACGCCGGCGTCGACCTGAGCCTTGAGGTAGGCGGCCACCTTGGCGATGCCGACGGCGGGGCCGGTTTCATACACCCGGCGGCCCAGATCTGGCATGCGCTCCGCGATCGCGATCACCGTCCGCAGCGACGACATGCGGCGCGGGTCTGAAAAGGTGCTCACGAAGGCCTTGCCGTGGCGCAGCAGGACCTTTTCGACGTCGTGATCGGTGTGATCGAACGCGAACACACCCTCCGCCTGCATGGAGCATTCGCCCTTCACGATGGCGGCGAACAGCTCGTCCTTATCTTTGAAATAGACGTAGAGCGTGCCTTTGGAGACGCCGGCCGCCTTGGCGATGTCACTCATGCTGGCGGCGTCGAAGCCGCGCGAGAGGAACACTGCGCGCGCGCCCTCGATGATCTGGCGCTCTTTGGCGCTCTCATCGGTCTCGGGCGGCCGGGTACGGGTCAGGTCAATCGTGTCGGACATATCGGGCACTCCCCTCGAATGCCAATTTTAGCGCCGAGTCGGCTCTTCTTGCACCGGTGTAACGCCGTCGTCTGTACCGGTCTAACGCCCCAGGGGTCGGTTTCTCCCCAACAGCCGAGCGCTAAAATCGGTATCCCCTCAGACTTTCGGCTAATGACCGAACCGTTCGGTCAAAAAATCGTTGACAGGCTTGCCGACCCAACATAGGTTGACCGAACCGTTCGGTCAATACCGGGCTGCCCGTCAGACCGGGCATTGAGAAGTAGGCTAGAAATGCAGTCAGACCGCGCCGCCACAGACCAGATAACCCTTCCTTCCGGCCGTTTGGTCGGAGCCCGTGGCGCAAATGCCGCCAAGCGGGTGCGCGAACTGCGCCTGGCTGCGGTTCCGGCGGCTGAGCCGGACGCGCCGGCCGGGGCCGAGGCTGGCGAGGCTGGTCATCCGGCGGCCGAGGCTCGCGGCGAGGCCGCGCCGGCCGTCGATCGCGCGGCCCCCAGCGCCGCCGACAGTTCGGAAGGTTCCAAGGGTTCCAAAGGTGCCCCCCGAGGGGGCCGCCGCAAGCGCGCGCTGCTCGGCGCCGCTGCGGCGGTCCTGCTCGCGGCCGGCGGATGGTACGGCTACCACTACGTGACCGTGGGCCGGTATCTGGTTTCGACCGACGACGCCTATGTGCGCGCTGACGCCACCACGCTCGCCGCCAAGGTCGCCGGCTACGTCTCCGCCATCGAAGTGCCCGACAATTCGCTGGTGCATGCGGGCCAAGTGATCGCCCGCATCGATGATGGGGATTATCGCCTCGCGGCGCAAGCTGCGGCCGACAAGGTCGCAACCCAGGAGGCGACCGTCGGGCGCGTGGGCGAGCAGATCAACGCCGCGCAAGCCGCGGTCTCGCAGGCGCGGGCGCAACTCGCTGCCGCGCGCGCGGTTGAAACCCGCACCGCATCCGAGTTGAAGCGGCAGCAAGCGTTGGCCTCGAAGGAATTCGCCAGCCGCCAGACCCTCGAGCAGGCCAAGAGCAGCCAGGCGCAGGCCGTCGCCTCGGTGGAGAGCGCGCAGGCTGCGCTCGCCAGCGCCATCGCCAATGTCGGCGTGCTGGAAGCCCAGCAGCAGGAAGCCGAGCACCAGCTCAAGGAATTGAAGACGGCGGAGGCCAAGGCCGAACGCGACCTCTCCTTCACCGTGATCCGCGCGCCCATCGACGGCGTCATCGGCAATCGCGCGATGCAGGTCGGCGACTACGTGCAGCCTGGCGCGCGGCTCGCCGCCGTGGTGCCGCTCGACAACGTCTATGTCGACGCCAACTTCAAGGAGACCCAGATCGCGCGCTTGCGGCCTGGTCAGCAAGTGCAGGTGTCGGTCGACGCGCTGCCGGACCACACGATTACCGGTACCGTCGCCAGCATGTCACCGGCCTCCGGCTCGGTGTTCTCGCTGCTGCCACCTGACAATGCGACCGGCAACTTCACCAAGATCGTGCAGCGGCTGCCGGTGCGTATCCAATTGCCCGTTTCGGTCACCGACAAGCGGCTGCTGCGGCCGGGCATGTCGGTGGTGGTGAGTGTCGACACCAAGCCGAAGAACGATGCCGCGCTCGCCGACAGCGACTCCTGGTTCTCGGAGCCCGCGTCCGCGGCCGCGCACATGAAAACCGCTCGGTGGTGAAACCGCGTGTCATGAGTACGGACACCACCCCGGCCGCGCCTCCGGTTTCCGCCCAATCCCCGATGGGCGGCGCCGGGGGCGCGGACATTTTGACGCCGCGACGGCTCGCGGCCTTCGTCGTGATGTGCTTCGGCATGTTCATGGCGATCCTCGACATCCAGGTCGTGTCGGCCTCGTTGTCGGAACTCCAGGCCGGCCTGTCGGCCTCCTCCGACGAGATACCCTGGGTTCAGACCGCCTACCTGATCGCCGAAGTGATCGCGATCCCACTGTCCGGCTTTCTGTCGCGCGCGCTCGGCACCCGTGTGCTTTTCGTGATCGCCGCTTCCGGCTTCACGATTTCGAGCATGATGTGTGGCCTGACGTCGTCGATCCACGAGATGATGTTCTGGCGCGCGCTGCAGGGCTTCATCGGCGGCGGCATGATCCCGACGGTGTTCGCGACCGCGTATCTCATTTTCCCCGGCGAGCGACAGAAATTCGTCGCGCCGGTGATCGGCCTGATCGCGACTTTGGCGCCCACCATCGGACCCACCGTCGGCGGCTACGTCACCGAATGGTGGTCCTGGCACTGGTTGTTCTTCATCAACGTCGTACCCGGAATCATGGTGGCCGTCGCGACCTGGTTCTTGATCGACTTCGACGAGCCGGATCTCAAGCTGCTGCAGGACTTCGACTGGTGGGGCCTGCTCAGCATGGCGGGCTTTCTCGGCGCGCTCGAATACGTGCTGGAGGAGGGGCCGCGTTATAATTGGTTCGACGACGGGACCATCACGCTAGTGGCGATAATCTCTGGCCTGTCGGCGGTCGCCTTCTTCGTCCGTGTGTTCACCGCGCGCGCGCCTATCGTCGACCTCAGCGCCTTCGCCAACCGCAATTTCGCGCTTGGCAGCCTGTTCTCGTTCGTGCTCGGCATCGGCCTCTACGGCCTGACCTTTCTCTATCCGATCTATCTCGCCGAGATCCGCGGCTACGATTCGCTGATGATCGGCGACACCATGTTCGTCTCCGGCCTCGCCATGTTCGTCTGTGCGCCGATCGCCGGCCAGCTCAGCCAGCGCATGGATCCGCGCATCATGTTGATGGGCGGGTTCATCCTGTTCGCGCTCGGCACCTGGCAGATGACGTATCTGACCAAGGACTGGGACTTCTGGCAGATATTCTGGCCGCAGATCTTCCGCGGCATGGGGCTGATGTTCTCGATGGTGCCGGTGACCAACACCGCGCTCGGCACGCTGCCGCCGGAGCGCGTCAAGAACGCGTCCGGTCTGTTCAACCTGACGCGCAATCTCGGCGGCGCGCTCGGGCTCGCCGTGATCAACACCCAGCTCAACGATCGCATGGACCTGCATCTTGCCCGCCTGCATGCGGCCGTGAACTGGGCGCGCGAACCCGCCGTCGAGACCCTGTCGCGGCTCACCGCGCATTTTCAGGGCCCCGACGCCCACCTGATGGCGCTCAAGCAGATGATGGGCATGGCGCGCCAGCAGGCGACGGTGATGAGCTTCGCCGACGTGTTCATGATGCTGACGGTGCTATTCGTCGCACTCGCTGCGCTCGGCGTCATCATGAAGCGCCCGGTGCCGATGGCCGCCGGGGCGGGCGGGCACTAGCTGCGATCCGTCATCCCGAGGTGAGCGCCTGAAAGGCGCGCCTCGAAAGACGATCGGCCGCCACCCTTCGAGGCTTGCCGCGCGCGCACCCCACGGTGACGGTTCGAGGTGTGTGTTATTCGGCCTTCCCGTATCCGCCCGCCGTCGGCGTCTGGATGATGATCGCTTCGCCCGCGTCGATGACGGTCTCGTCGCAGCCCTGCAGCTGCTCCATGTGTCCGTCCTGGCGGCGCACCCAGTTCTCGCCGATTTGGCCGTGTTCGCCGCCCGCAAGCCCAAAGGGCGGGACGCGGCGGTGCCCCGAGAGCACCGTGCATTCCATCTTTTCGAGGAAGCGGATGGTGCGGCGGATGCCGTCGCCGGCGTGCCATTTGCCCTTGCCGCCCGAACCGGCGCGGATGTGGAAATCCTCCAGCAGCACTGGATAGCGGAATTCGAGGATCTCCGGATCGGTCAGCCGCGTGTTGGTCATGTGCGTGTGCACGGCGTCGGTGCCGTTGAAGCCGGGGCCGGCCGGCGAGCCGGAGCAGATGGTCTCGTAGTATTGATGTTTCTTGTTGCCGAAGTTGAGGTTGTTCATGGTGCCCTGCGCGCCCGCCAACGCGCCGAGCGCGCCGAACAAGGTGTCGGTCACCGCTTGCGAGGTCTCCACGTTGCCCGCCACCACGGCGGCGGGATATTCCGGTGACAACATGGAGTGCTTGGGGATGACGATGTGAATCGGCCGCAAGCATCCGGCGTTCATCGGGATGTCGTCGTCGACCATCATCCGGAACACGTAAAGGACGGCGGCGCGCGCCACCGGCTCCGGTGCGTTGAAGTTGGTCGGCTGTTGCGGTGAAGTGCCGGTGAAGTCGACGGTTGCCTCGCGCTTCTTCTTGTCCACCGTGATCTTCACCTTGATCACGGTGCCCTGGTCCATCTCGTAGGCAAACTCGCTGTCGTGCAGGCGGTCGATCACGCGCCGCACGCTTTCGGCGGCGTTGTCCTGCACGTGCTGCATGTAGGCCTTGACCACGGGCAGGGTGAACTGCGCCACCATCTTGCGCAGTTCGGCGACGCCCTTCTCGTTGGCGGCGATCTGCGCCTTGAGATCGTTGACGTTCTGCACCGGGTTGCGCGCCGGGTACTTGGCGCCGGTGAGCGCGTCCATCAGTTCCTTTTCGCGGAAGCGGCCGCGGTCGACCAATTTGAAATTGTCGAACAGCACGCCTTCCTGCTCGATATCGGTGGCGTTCGGCGACATGGAGCCGGGCGAAATGCCGCCGACGTCGGCATGGTGCCCGCGCGAGGCGACCCAGAACAGAATGGTCTTCTTCTTGTCGTCGAATACCGGCGTGCACACGGTGATGTCTGGCAGGTGCGTGCCGCCGTTATAGGGCGCGTTGATGGCGTAGACGTCGCCGGGCGCGATGCGGCCCAAATTTTCACGGATGATGGTCTCGACCGCGCGGTCCATGGAACCGAGATGCACCGGCATGTGCGGCGCATTGGCGACGAGCGTGCCGTCATGGGCGAACACCGCGCAGGAGAAGTCGAGCCGTTCCTTGATGTTGACGGAGTAGGCGGTGTTCTGCAGCGCCACGCCCATCTGCTCGGCGATCGACATAAACAGATTGTTGAAGACTTCCAGCATCACCGGGTCGGCGTGAGTGCCGATGGCGTGCACACGCTTGAGCGGCTTGATGCGCGCGAGCACCAGATGGTCCTTGCGCGTCAGCTCCGCCTGCCAGCCCGGCTCGACGATGACGGTCTGGTGCGGCTCGATGATGATGGCTGCGCCCTTGACCTTGTGGCCGGCCTTGAGCTGGTCGCGGGTATAGACAGCGGCCTTGTGCCATTTGCCGCCTGAGAAGAACTGCGTGCGGCGCGCAGGCTTAGGCAGGGCAGCGCGGGTCGCGCGGCCGGCTTTTTCGGCAAACTTGGCGCCGCCGCCGACCGCTTCCACCGAGACGGCTTCGATCATCAGTTGCTTGGCGCGGTCGACGAAACCGAATTGCGCCTTGTGGGCCTTCTCGAAGGCGCGCTGCATTTTGACAAGCGTCGCGCCTTTGATGGCCTTGCCGGCGAGCGTACCGGCATCCACCACCAAAGCGGTATCGGTGCCGGCGTAGCGGATGTGGGCGCGCACGATCACCTTGATCTTGGCCGCCGGCACGCCCTGGCCCGCGACCTCGTCGCGCGCTTCCGAACCGATGCGTTTGGCGGTGCTTTCCAGGGTCTTCAGCGCCTTGGCGTTAAACGGCTGTTCGATCGCCTGCTCGCGGGTGGCGCGGATATCGGCAAGCCCCATGCCGTAGGCGGACAGGAGCGAGGAGAACGGGTGAATGAGCACGCGCGTCATGCCGAGCGCGTCGGCGACCAGGCAAGCATGCTGACCGCCGGCGCCACCGAAGCAGTTCAGCGCGTAGCGGGTGACGTCGTAGCCGCGCTGCACCGAGATCTTCTTAATCGCGTTGGCCATGTTCTCGACCGCGATCTTGATGAAGCCGTCGGCGATCTCTTCGGCGCTCTTGCCGCCGACGTCCTTTGCCATGTCGGAAAACGCCGCCTTTACCGCCGTGCCGTCGAGCGGCTGGTCCTGGGCGGGCCCGAATATCCTGGGGAAGAAGTCCGGCATCAGCTTGCCGAGCATCACGTTGGCGTCGGTGACGGCGAGCGGCCCGCCGCGCCTGTAGCACTTCGGGCCCGGATTGGCGCCGGCCGAGTTCGGGGCCGACGCGGAAGCGCGCGCCGTCGTAATGCAGGATCGAGCCGCCGCCGGCGGCAACCGTGTGAATACGCATCATCGGCGCGCGCATGCGCACGCCGGCGACCTCGGTCTCGAAGGCGCGCTCATATTCGCCGTCGTAGTGCGAGACGTCGGTCGAGGTGCCGCCCATGTCGAAGCCGATGAGGCGATCGAAGCCGGCTTCGCGTCCGGTTTGCGCCATGCCGACCACACCGCCGGCCGGGCCGGAGAGGATGGCGTCCTTGCCCTGGAACAGCTCCGCCGCGGTCAGGCCACCCGACGACATCATGAACATGAGGCGGATGGGGTCCACTGACTCCGCGGCACGCCCCGAATGCAGATCCTCTGACACCTGCGAGACGTAGCGGCGCAGGATGGGCGAGAGATAGGCGTCCACCACCGTCGTGTCGCCGCGCCCGACCAGCTTGATGAGCGGCGAAACCTCGTGGCTGACCGAAACCTGGCCGAAGCCCATGTCGCGGGCGAGCGCCGCCACCTGCTTCTCGTGCTCGGGATAGCGGTAGGCGTGCATGAATACGATGGCGACGGCATCTATGCCGTCGGTCTTTGCGGCTTGCAGATCGCGCCGCACCTGATCGAGATCGGGCGCTTCTTCCACGGTGCCGTCCGCGCGCACGCGCTCGCCGACCTCGGCGACGCGTTCGAACAGCATCTCGGGCTTGATGATCTCGCGCGCGAAGATCTTCGGTCTTGCCTGATACCCGATCTTGAGCGCGTCACGGAAACCCTTGGTGATGAGTAGCAGCGTGCGGTCGCCCTTGCGCTCGAGCAGCGCGTTGGTGGCAACCGTCGTGCCCATCTTCACCGCGCCGACGTCGCGCACGGGGATGGGCTCGCCCTTCTTCACCCCCAGAAGGTCGCGGATGCCCTGCACGGCGGCGTCGCGATAAGCCTCCGGGTTCTCGGACAGCAGCTTGTGCGCCAAGAGCCGGCCGTCCGGCGCGCGCCCCACCACGTCGGTGAAAGTGCCGCCGCGATCGATCCAGAAATCCCAGTGTCCAGCCTTGCGCGCCATCGTTCGACCTCCACACCAGTCTTGCCCATACGGCAGATGGAATAAAACGTCAACGAATTGTTGACAAATTATTTCAACCGACTAAGCTTGTCCCATGGACGGCTTGGGGCAGGTGCCGCTCGCCGCGCGGATGGGTCGACAAAAGGAACGGGCTCATCCCGAGCAGGGCGACGATGGGTGGACCGAAATTGAGCGGGTCTCGATGAGCAAGAAGCGGGCCGAAACCGGGGTTGGGCCGGTGGTGTCCTCGATGCACCTGGCATCGGGCGCCATGCCCGCGCTCTCGGAGATGGAATTCGGCCTGATCCTGCTCGGCCACGCCTTCAATCGCTGGATGGTCCGCTGCATGGAAGCCGCAGGCGTGCCCAATCTGTCGGCACTCGACGTGCTGGTGCTTCACACCATCGCCCACCGCGGCCGCATGAAACGGGTCGCCGACATCTGCCTCGTGCTCAATGTCGAGGACACGCATCTCGTCACGTATTCGTTGAAGAAGCTGGAGGGCCACAAGCTGGTAGTCGGCGGTCGTCGCGGCAGCGAGAAGACAGTCAGCCTCACCGCCAAAGGCGAGGAGGTCGTCCAGCGTTATCGGGAAATCCGCGAGGCGCTGCTGGTGCGGCCGGTGAAGGGCACCGGCGCCGACGAGCAACGTATGTCGGAAATTGCCGGGATGATGCGGGCATTGTCCGGGCACTACGATCAGGCTGCGCGGGCGGCGGCGAGCCTGTGAAGACGTGCCGCAAAATGCGTCATGATGTGCAAACGGAATGACGTTTGAAGTGCGAACGAGTGCCGCTAGTTTGCCGGCAAAACAACCGCGCGCGTTCTGTGCGGTCCGACCATGGAGATGTTGTATGAAAACGTTGAAGCGTAATTTACTTGGGCTCGTCTTGGCGGCAGGCGCCGCCAGCCTCATGGCGACGGCAGCCTCGGCCGAGACCAAGTGGGACATGCCGGTTCCCTATGCCGACGGCAACTTCCACACCCAGAACGACATGCAGTTCGCCAAGGACGTCGAGAAGGCGACCAAGGGCGCGCTGGTTATCAAGATCCATTCGGCCGGCTCGCTGATCAAGCACACCGAGATCAAGCGGGCGGTGCGCCAGAACACGGCGCCGATCGGTGAAATTCTCGAGTCGCTCGCTTCCAACGAGGCGCCGGTCTACGGCATCGACTCGGTCCCGTTCCTGGCCACAGGTTATGACGGCGCCAAAAAGCTTTACGCGGCGCAGAAGCCATTCCTCGAGAAGCAACTCGCCTCCGAAGGTTTGATGCTGCTGTACTCGGTGCCGTGGCCGCCGCAGGGCCTCTACACCAAGAAGGAAATCAAGTCGGTCGCCGATCTCAAGGGCCTCAAGTTCCGGAGCTACAATGCCATGACCGGCCGCATCGCCGCCTTGCTCGGCGCCATCCCGACCCAGATCGAGGTGCCCGACCTGCCGACCGCCTTCGCGACCGGCCGTGTCGACGCCATGATCACCTCGGCTTCCACCGGCGTGAACACCAAGGCGCAGGACTATCTCAGCCGCTATTACGACATCCAGGCCTGGCTGCCGCGCAACATTGTGTTCGTGAACAAGAAGGCTTTCGACGCGTTGCCGGCCGCCGAGCAGAAGGCGGTGATGGCCGCCGCCAAGACCGCGGAAGAGCGCGGCTGGGAGATGTCGAAGAAGGAGATGGTCGATAAGACCAATATCCTGAAGAAGTCGGGCCTTAAGGTCGAGGCGCCGAGCCCGGCGCTGAAGGCGGGCTTCGCCAAGGTCGGCGCCACACTCGCAGCGGAGTGGGAAAAGAACGCCGGCGCCGACGGCAAGGCGATGCTGGCGGCCTACCACAAGAACTAAGGCTTTGATCCGCGCCGGCGCATAACGCCGGCGCGGGCCTCCGTTTACCTCCACCGGCAGCTCTAACCTTAAGAGGCCGCGATGCGCCGCGCCCTGGACGTGCTCTATCAGGCTTCTTTGGTTCTGGCGGCAAGCTGCCTGGTTGCGATAGCGCTCATGGTGGGCGCACAACTTGCCGGGCGGCTTCTCGACGGTGCGCTGGCGCTCGTGCATCTGCCCCGCACCGACTTCGTCATTCTCTCGCTCGACGAAATCTGCGGCTATCTCCTGGCCGGCGCCAGCTTCCTGGCGCTTGCCGGCACGCTCAAGGCGGGCGCGCATATCCGTGTCACCATGGTGCTCAGCGCGGTCGGTGAGGGCGTGCGGCATTACTTCGAAATCTGGGCGTTCGCCTTCGGCACCCTAGTCGCCGGCTATGTGAGCTGGAACCTGATCAATTTCGCCTGGGTGTCGTTCAAGTTCCACGATGTCTCGAGCGGCGTGCTGCGCATCCCGCTCTGGATCCCGCAAACACCTATGGCGATTGGGGCGCTGGTCCTGACCATCGCGCTGCTCGACGAACTCGTCACTGTTGTCGTTGGCGGCCGGCCCAGCTTCCGCGCCGCCGAAGACTCCATTTCATTGGCCAAGGAATAGGCGCGCGGGCCCGCGCGGGGGATTGATCCATGCCTGTGGTCGAGCTGTCGCTGGTTCTGCTGCTGCTGATGTTCGCGATCCTCGCCTCGGGCGTCTGGATCGCGCTGGCGCTGGCTACCGTCGGGTTCATCGCCATCGTCACCACGATGTCGACCCCGGCGGGGCAGGTGCTGGCGACGTCGATGTGGGCGGCAGCCAACTCATGGGACCTGACCGCGCTGCCCATGTTCATCTGGATGGGTGAAATCCTCTACCGCACGAAATTGTCCGACGACATGTTCAAGGGACTGGCGCCGTGGGTGCAGAACCTGCCGGGGCGACTGCTGCATGTGAACGTGGTCGGCTGCGCCATCTTCGCCGCCGTTTCGGGCTCATCGGCGGCGACCTGCGCCACCATCGGGCGCATCGCGCTGCCGGAGCTGCTCAAGCGCGGCTACGACGAGCGTATGGCGATCGGCACCCTGGCCGGCTCGGGCACGCTCGGCCTGCTTATCCCGCCGTCGATCATCCTCATCATTTACGCCACCGTCACCGAGCAATCGATCGCCCGGCTGTTCATCGCGGGCGTGCTGCCCGGCATTCTACTGGCGGTGCTGTTCATGGGCTTCATCGGCGTGTGGGCCGTGCTCAATAAAGATCGCATGCCGCCGCCTGAGCCGCCGGTGCCTTTCTTGGAGCGCATCAAGGCGACGCGCAGCCTGCTGCCGGTGATCCTGTTGATCCTCGGCGTCATCGGTTCGATTTACGGCGGCCTCGCGTCGGCCACGGAAGCCGCGGTGGTCGGCGTCTTCCTGTCGCTTGCCTTGTCCTGGTGGTCGGAGACGCTGACCTGGGAGAGCTTGCGCGATTCGCTCATTGCCGCGACGCGCACGAGCTGCATGATCTCGTTCATCCTGGCCGGCGCCGCCTTCCTCACGGCGGCCATGGGCTTCACCGGCATTCCGGTGGCGCTGGCCGAATGGATCGGCGGCTTTCATCTGGCGCCGGCGGCGCTGCTTGCCGCGCTCACCGTGTTCTACGTGCTGCTCGGCTGCTTCCTCGACGGCATTTCCATGGTGGTGCTCACCACCTCAATCATCATCCCGCTGGTGCAGAAGTCTGGCTTCGACCTGATCTGGTTCGGCATCTACATCGTGCTGGTGGTGGAGATGGCGCAGATCACGCCGCCGGTCGGATTCAATCTCTACGTCCTGCAGGGCATGACCGGCCGCAACATCTTCACCGTCGGCGCCTACACGCTTCCGCTGTTCCTGCTGATGTGCCTGGCCGTGGCGCTGGTGGTGGCGTTCCCCGGGCTGGCGCTATGGCTGCCCTCGACCATGCTCAACGCGCACTAACGCTTAACACGCATCTGTTGTCCGACTACCACCGTCGCCACGACCGCGGCCGCGTAGAGAAGTGTCGTGAGCGCGATCGGCTCGCCGTCGACCGGCCAGGCTAGCGTCACGATCACGAAGGGCTGCAGCAGGCTGAGCTGCGCGATGCGGGCGACGCCACCGATCGCCATTGCCGCGTTGAAGACGAAGAAGGCGAAGAACTGGCTGATGAAGGCGACGTAGGCGAGGCCGCCCCAGGCGGGCCACGGCACCTCGGCGAGGCCGGCGGGCCATAGCGCCACCATGGCGACGACGGCAAACGGCAGGTAGAGCACCACCTGCCAGCAGATCACCTCCCAGCCCGGCATGGTCTGGCTCAGGCGGCCCGACAGCGAATAGCCGAAGCCGCCGGCGACCACGACACCGAGCAGGAAGAGATCGCCGAGCCCGATGCCGGCACCGCCGCTGCCGTGACGCAGCATGAAGGCGACGACGATCCCTGCGCCCACCGCGCTCGCCAGCCAGAACCCGAGACTCGGACGTTCGTGGGTAACGATGGTCGCTGCGGCGACCGTCGCCAGCGGCATGATGCCGAGCACCACACCGCCGTGGGCCGCGGGCACCCGGGTCATGGCGAATGCCATCAGCACCGGAAAAGCGACGATGGTGCACAGGCCGGTGAGCGCCAGAAGGCGCCATTGCGCCCAGGCCGGCGGCCGCCGCCTTGTCACCAGCAGGAAGGCGATGCCGGCGCAGCCGGCGATGGTCACCCGCGTCGCGGTCAGAAACAGGGGGTCGAGTGCGCTTACGGCGAGCCGCGTCATCGGCAGCGTGCCGCCGAAAAGGCAAACGCCGGCGAAACCGAGCGCGAGACCGAGTTTTTCTCTGGGATTGGTCATGAGGCGGGGCGACGCTATCGCGCAGGCGCCGCCCTGACTAGGGCGGCCGCCCAGGTGGTGCATAGACCTGATGGCGCAAGGGGTCGCTGCCCGCTCCGTCGCCCTCCTTCGGGGCCGCCCCTCATATGCTGCTCCTTTGGCGCGCATCGGCCAATATGGGCATGCATGGCGCGTGGGCGATTTTGCATGAACTCGCGGGCGAAGCCGCGAATCGCCCGCTGGCGCTGCACGAACTGGACGCCGGGCGCGCCGGCAAGACCGGCTAAGTAAAAGTGCGGAACGGCGATATTAACATGTCTGAAACCGGCGATGGGTACTTAGAGATGTATCTGTTCTTTCTGCCACGTGGCGCTGTTCCGGTGTGATCGGTGAGAGCGCTAGCACTTGGCTCTGGGGGCTTTTGTAATGGCGTCAACCTCTCTGTCGTCCGAGTTGGACGTGGGCTCGCGTGATGCGGCCCAGGCCAATCTCGGCGCCGGCACGGCCGAGCTCATCAATTTCGCCATCGGCGACGAGCAATACGGCGTCGACATCATGGCAGTGCGTGAGATCAAGGAGTGGTCGAACGTGACCCATCTGCCGCGCCAGCCGGAATACGTGCGCGGCGTGCTCAACCTGCGCGGCGCGGTGCTGCCGATCGTCGATCTGCGCTGCCGCTTCGGCCAGGGCCTGACCGAGTGCACGCCGACCCACGTCATCATCATCGTTCAGGTCGAGAGCCGCCAACTCGGGCTACTGGCGGACCGGGTGCTCGACATCGTGTCCTTCGAACGCGCCGACGTGCAGCCGGTGCCGAATGT
Organism: uncultured Pseudomonadota bacterium; assembly: GCA_963773225.1. GTDB lineage: Bacteria > Pseudomonadota > Alphaproteobacteria > Rhizobiales > Xanthobacteraceae > Pseudolabrys. Next base: position 121,893 of record CAVZAO010000011.1, on the reverse strand, counting down.
GGCGCGCTCCGCCCAGGCCCGCTTCCTCGCCGGGCTGGTGACGGTCGAGAATTCCATGATCGCGCTGATTGACCTGCCGAACCTCCTCGGCGGCGACGAACCGGCGCAAAGCGTGGCGGCATGACATCGCTGCCGTGCGGCATGCTGTGCCCCGGCGCGAGCCCAATCATTGCGCGCAACCCGTCCACGCCGGCTCGGCCGGCTTTAATCCCGTGGTCGAAAGAGAAGACAGGAAGTTGAATCCGATGCGGTCCATTTCGAACATGAATGTCAGCACCAAGCTTGCCGGTGCTTCGGTCATTATCATCCTGCTGGTGGGCGCTATCGTCGGCTCGCAGCTGTGGGGCAGCGCAAAGGTCGGGTCGGCGACGGGCAACGTCGTGCGGCGCGCCGCGCTGGCACGCGCAATCCTGCAGGCCAAAGCGGGCGTCGAGGGTATGCAGGCCGGGGCTTTTCAGATTCGGTTAGCCCGAGACAGCCAGGAACTTTCGCAGGCGCAGGCCAAGGTTTTTGCCAGCGTGAAGGCCGCCTCGGATGCGACCGACGACGCGCTCAGCCGCTCGAGCCTCAAGACCACGCAGGCGACCCTGAACCGCTTCAAGCAGAAGATCGGCGACTTCAACGACAATGCCAGCAATCTCGTGGGCCTGCAGCAGCAGATCTTCGACCTAGAGGCGCAGCGGGCAAAAAACAAGAACGATCTGGCCGTAGTCGTTAGCTCGGAAAAGCAAATTAAGGCGCTCAAAACGCAAGAAACCGACGTCGCACTCAAGAAGATGGCGCCGGTCGCGGTCGAAATCTCCACAACCGCCGGCAAGCTGGCCACCGCGGTGTCCGGGCGCATGGATCAGAACGCGGCGCAGGCCGAATTGACACTGGTGCTGGTGAAGTACGTCGGTCTCGGGATTTCGCTGCCGGTGATCGTGCTGCTGTTCGGCGCGGCTTTCTTCGGCAACCGTGCCATCGCGCGGCCGCTGCGCAATCTGGTCGCCAGCCTGAAGCAGATGGCCGAGGGCGAAGACGTCGAGATCACCGGCACCGAGCGCGGCGATGAAATCGGCGATACCGCGCGCGCCGTCAACCAGATCAAGGTCATGATGGCCGACAGGGCCCGCCGTGAAGCCGAGGAAAAGGCTGCGGCCGACAAGGCACAGGCCGCGCGCGATGCCGAGGCCGCGGCACGCACCGCCGAAGAGCGGCAGGCGCAGGAAAAGCGCGCGGCTGCCGAACGCGACGCCGCCATGGAGCAGGCCGCGCAGGAATTCCAGGTGGTCGTCGGCAGTATCGTCAACGCCGCGGTCGCCGGCGACTTCTCGCAGCGCGTCGACCTCCAGGGCAAGACCGGCCTCGTCCTCAACGTCGGCACCGCAATCAACTCGCTCTGCGAGAACGTGGCGATGGCACTCGACGACCTCATCCGCATGCTGAACAGCCTTGCCGCCGGCGACCTCACCCAGCGCATCACGGCGGAGTACGAAGGCAGCTTCGCGCTCCTGAAAGACAACGCCAACATGACCGCCGAGCGCATCGGCGGCATCGTCTCCGACATCAAGGCGTCCTCGCGCGAGGTGACCAACGCCTCCCTGGAGATCACCCAGAGCACGACCGATCTGTCGCAGCGCACCGAGGAGCAAGCCGCGAGCCTCGAAGAAACCTCGGCTTCGATGGAAGAGATCGCCTCGACGGTGAAGAAGAATGCCGAGAACGCGCAGGCTGCCAACCAGTCGGCGATCGGCACGCGCGAAGTGGCGGCGCGTGGCAACGAGGTGGTGGCGCGGGCGGTCAGCGCCATGGCGCAGATCGAGGAATCCTCGCGCAACATCTCCGAGATCATCGTCGTCATTGACGAGATCGCCAGGCAGACCAACTTGCTCGCGCTCAATGCCGCCGTGGAAGCGGCGCGTGCGGGCGATGCCGGCCGCGGGTTCGCGGTGGTGGCCTCCGAAGTGCGCAGCCTGGCGCAGCGTTCCTCGCAAGCCGCCAAGGACATCAAGGACCTGATCGTCAACTCGGGTGGGCAGGTGAAGGAAGGCGTCGAACTGGTCAACCGTGCGGGTTCCGCGCTGACCGAGATCACCGACTCGATCAAGCAGGTGGCCGATCTCGTCTCCGACATTGCGGCGGCGAGCGCCGAACAGTCGACCGGCATCGACCAGGTCAACAAGGCACTGACCCAGATGGACGAGGTGACCCAGCAGAACTCGGCGCTGGTCGAGGAGAACGCCGCCACCGCCAAGGCACTGGAAGGCCAGGCCCGGGCCATGGACGAGCGCATCGCCTTCTTCCAGATCGCCGAAGGGGATGGGATCGCGCGCTCCGCGGCCAAGCCGGCGGTCAAGGCCGCCGTGGTGTCGTCGCGGCGCGAGACGACCGCGCCTGCGAAGTCAGTGCCGGCGCGCGCCAATGGCGCGTCTCACAACCCCGTCCGCCGCATGCAAGGCGCTGTGGCCGCAGCCGCGGCAGAGTGGCAGGACTTCTGAGCAATATCTGCTCGTTCGCGCGGCGGCCGTGGCTTCGAATCCGAGGCCACGGCCGTCTTCGTCGGGGCGCGGCCCGCGCCGCTTGATCACAAATTCCGCTGCGATAAAGCATTTTTTTACAGCGCGACCCTTAGGGTGAATGACCCGGCGCCGGTCACCGCGGTCTCGGGGGAGACGCTGTTATGCCATCCTGGTTCAAGTCCATCGCCGCGGCCGTGGTGATAGCGGGCGCGAGTGTTGCGATGGCCGGCGCGGCAGTCGCCGAGGATGGCGTCAGCGCGCATGCGATCGTGTTCGGCGAGGCCGCGGCATTCAAAGGGCCGGCTGCCGCGCTCGGCATCGGCATGCGGGAAGGTATCGAGGCCGCCTTCGCCGAAATCAACAAGAAGGGCGGCGTGCACGGCCGAAAATTGTGGCTCATCAGCCGCGACGACGGCTACGAGCCCGGAAAGTCCGTCGCCGCCACCCGGCAACTGATTGAACACAACAGGGTCTTCGCGCTCATCGGGCCCGTCGGGACGCCGACCGTCAAGGCCGCGCTGCCGATCGCGACTGCCGCCGGCGTGCCGGTTATCGGGGCCTTCACCGGCGCCGGCTTTCTGCGCGATGCGAAGCGTACCAATGTCATCAACGTCCGCGCCAGCTACGGCGAAGAGACCGAGGCCTGGATCGCCCATCTCACCCAAGATCTTCACATTACGAAGATCGCGATCCTCTACCAGGACGACGCGTTCGGGCGTGCGGGGCTTGCCGGGGTGCGGGCCGCGATGAGGAAGCGCGGGCTCAGGCTCGCGGCGCAAGGCACCTACAAGCGCAACACCACCGCCGTGAAGATGGCCGTGCTCGACATCAAGCGCGCCGATCCGCAGGCGGTCGTGATGGTGGGCGCTTACGCGCCGTGTGCTGCCTTCATCAAGCTCGCGCGGCGGATCGGCTTTGATCCGGTGTTCGTCAACATCTCGTTCGTCGGCGCGACCGCGCTCGCCGATGCGCTCGGCTCCGACGGCAAGGGCGTCATCGTCTCGCAGGTCGTGCCTCTGCCCTCGGATACGTCGCGCCGGGTCGTGGCCGACTACCAGGCGGCGCTCAAGGCGATCAATCCGGCGGCGCAGGCCGACTTCGTCTCGCTCGAGGGGTACTTGGTCGGGCGCTTGGCGATTGCGGGGCTTGAGCGGGCCGGGGCGCATCCGACCCGCGCCGGCTTGATCCGGGCCATCAAGGTGCCGGGGCGGTTCGACTTCGGCGGGCTGACGATGCGTTTCGGTCCGCATCAGAACCAGGGCCTGCATCGGGTGTTCATGACCGAGGTTCAGGAAAGCGGTTCATTCGAAGCCGTGGACAAACTCCCGCCCGTCAAAACGGCATCGGCGAATTGAGTGCGTTTCGAGCGCTGCAGCTTGCGACGCGGGTTGTTGTGGGGAAGGCGGCGGGGTGACGTGGCGCCCGCGGCACAAAGGCCTGAATTCGGGGGCACTGGGGAACCTGGGATGTTGTTCAAACGCGTGAAGACGGAAGCCGAATGGAAGCCTGATCAAGGAATTTCAAAAGAGCGGGCCTCTGTCCGCAAGGATGTCATCCGCTTCGGCATCGGTGCTAAGCTGCAGCTCGCCTTCGGCGCCGCAGCGGTGATGACCGTGATCGCCGCGACACTCGCGATCTATTCGTTTTCGGCGACCGAAATCGGCTTCCAACACGTCGCAAGCAACCAAGTGCCGGCGATGACCGACGCGCTCCGGCTGTCGGCGATATCCGGCGAGGTTTCTACGGCAGCCGCACGCTTGGTCAATGCGCGTACCGTGAAAGAGCAAAAGGCAATTTCCAGTGTCATTGCCGCGCGCAATCAGGAATTTGCCAAGGTAATGGCGCGGCTTTCGCGAACACACGCCAGTGATGGCGCCTTCAGCAAGGTTCAAAGCACAGCGCGGCAGCTCGATGCCAATCTCGCCGCCTTGAATCGCGCGATCACGCAACGCACATTTATGCGCGCAAAGCTCGAGCAGGAATTGGCCGGGTTTCGCAAGCTGCATCACCAAATCGGCAATCTGCTGACGCCGATCGTGGACAACTCGTATTTCGACGTTACCGCGGCGGCTGACGGCATCGCCAAGAACGGTGATCGCGCGATACGCTCTATTGTCGACGGCGATCTTCCGATTCTGCGTGCTCTGATTGAGATCGAATCGGAGACGAACCTGCAATCTGGCCTTTTGACCGCGAGTGCGCTGACCTCCTCGCCATCAATTCTGGCGATGCTCGACGACCGCTTCACCTCGTCCGCGCAACACGCCCAGCGGCTGCTCAAGAAACTTCCCGACAAGGGAAAGTTCGCTGCGCTTAAGAAGCAGGTCTCCGATCTCGCCAAGTTGGCGGATTTCAAGATCTCGGCCGGCGGCGCTGACCAGGGAAATCCTGAGCAGCTCAAGACGATCTTCCGGGTGCAGGAATCGCTTGCGGACGTCCTTGTCACCATGGTGGACGACCTCAACTTCAAGGTTGTCACCCACGGTGAAGCCGCTGCCAAGCACACGAAAAAAGTCATGGATGTACTCGTGAATCGGCAGATCTCGGGTTTGCGCGACACGCTCGAGACCGAGGCGCAGACCCAGTTGCTCGCCAACATCGTGAGCGAAGGCACGCTGACCAAGGACGCCGCTGCCATCGTTCCGATCCACGACCGCTTCATGTCCTCGATGGGGCTGCTCGTCAGTTCCGCCACCTCTATCAAGGATAAGAAGGTCAAAAGGCTCATTGGTGAATTCGTTCAGTACGGCGTGAAACCGGACAATATCTTCGACCTTCATGCAAATGAGCTGAAGGCCGAACAGGCCGCGGAGGAGACGGTCAAGCAAAACGCCGCGCTGCAAAGCGCACTCAACGAAGCGGTGAGCGGCGTCGTCAGCGAATCCGAAGCGAACATGAACGACAGCGTCGCCAGCTTGATGGGTCAGCTCCATCGCAACCGGAGCGCGCTCCTGGTCGACGCCATCGTCAGCCTGCTGATCGCCGCCGGCATCGCCGTCTTCTACGTGCGGCGCTCGGTCGTGCGCCGGCTCTCGGCCATCGGCGAGTCGATGCAGCACCTGTCCTCGGGTGATCTCGATCTCGCGGTGCCCGCGGTTGATGACCGCGACGAGATCGGCCGCATGGCGCGCTCGGTCATTGTCTTCCGCGACGCGGCAGTGGCCAAGGAGCGGCTTGAACGCGAGGCGGAAGAGCAGCGGCGCCAGTCGGAAGAAGAACGTCAGCGGGCAGCCGAACGGGTCGAAATCGAGCGCCGCAAGGCGGCCGAGCTTGAGGCCAAGGCGGCCGAGGAAGAGCGGCAGGCGCGTGAGCGCGTGGAGGCGGAGCGGCGCAAGGCCGCCGACGCCCAAGCTGAGGCCGCCGCGGTGCAAGCCGCAGTCATCGCGCGTCTGGCGCAGGGCTTGAATGCGTTGTCCGGCGGCGATTTCACCATCCGGCTCGACGAGGGCTTCGACGGCGCCATGGTCCAGATCCGGGACGACTTCAATGCCATGGCCGAGCGCATGACGGAGACGCTTGGCAAGGTCAAGGCGGCCGCGCGCGAGGTAACCGAGGCTGCCGCCGAGATCTCCACCAGCACCACCGATCTCTCGCAGAGCACCGAAGAGCAGGCCGCGAGCCTGGAGGAGACCACCGCAACCATGGAGGAAATCTCCAACGCGGTGAAAAAGAACGCGGAGAATGCCCGCGAAGCCGACCGCTTCGCGGCGCAAGCGCGTGACGTCGCCAACCGGGGCGGCGAAGTAGTCGCGCAGGCGGTTAGCGCCATGGCGCGCATTGAGGACTCCTCAGGCAAGATTGCGGATATCATCGGCGTCATTGACGAGATTGCGCGCCAGACCAATCTGCTCGCGCTCAATGCGGCGGTGGAAGCCGCGCGCGCGGGCGAAGCCGGGCGCGGCTTCGCAGTGGTCGCGTCGGAAGTACGCAGCCTGGCGCAGCGGTCGTCGCAGGCCGCCAAGGACATCAAGGACCTCATCACCACCAGCCACGGCGAGGTTACGGCCGGCGTCGACCTGGTAAGCCGAACCGGCCAGTCGCTCGAGGAGATCGTCGACTCGATCAAGAAGGTCGCGGGCATCGTTTCCGACATCGCCGTCGCCAGCGGTGAGCAGGCGAGTGGTCTCGAGCAGATCAACAAGTCGCTTGTTCAGATGGACGAGCTCACCCAGCGCAACTCCGCGCTGGCGGAAGAGAATGCCGCCACCGCCAAGACGCTGCAGCATCAGTCGGCGGCGATGGACGAGCAGGTCAGCGTGTTCCAACTCGGCGATAGTGAGGCCGCCTTGGTCGCCGTGATGCGGCCGGGTGCCGGCATGCCGCGCGCGCATCGGCTCGCGTCATAAGGCTTCTGAAACTGGCGGGGGCCCGGTGGCGTCAGCCACCAGGCCCCCTTCATATTTATCAGGCGGCCTGTAAGCCGGGTTCTGTATGGCCCGCGGAAAACTGCCCCACGGTCATGACGGCCATTCCTCTGGCACGCCGGTTGCCCGGCGCGTCTAGCAACCTACCCGAACGGCTGACCCGGACCGGGCCTGGCGTCCGAAGACGCCGCGCCATTCCTATTCGGTTTTGCTCCCGGTGGGGTTTGCCGTGCCGCTGACGTTGCCGGCAGCGCGGTGCGCTCTTACCGCACCGTTTCACCCTTACCGTCCCCGGCCTTTCGGACAGGGCGGCGGTCTGTTCTCTGTGGCACTGTCCCTGAGCCCGGCCCGAAAGCCCAGCCCGCCGGACGTTATCCGGCACCGTTGGTCCATGGAGCCCGGACTTTCCTCCCCGCCCGCCTTTCGGCATTGGCACGGGGCGGCCGTCCGGCCGACTGACGAGAGCAGGGATGGGCGGCAGGCGGCGCCGGGTCAAGCCTCGCTGCCGCTGCTGATGAAAATAAAAAAAGAGCCCGGGCCAAACGGGAGGGGGAGGGGGCGGCCCGGGCTCATCAGAGGGAGCAAGATGGAAGATGATCGGCGGATCGAGGCACCCGATAAGGGCTTTCTGCCTCGCACCCGATCCGGACCGGTGTTCGCGTCCAAATCGGGCCGAAATCGGGCCCTGCCGATTAAGCTTTTGTAACTAGGACCAAATCGGCCCCGTTCAGGTCGTCGCGGTCAGGCCAGGGCGCCCTTATGGGGCGCACGATGGCGATGCAGGGCGGCGGCGAGGCGCTTGGGCAGCACCGCCAGGCCGGCAAACAATTGGATCAGCATCGCACCGCGCTCGGCGTGGGCATGAGCGAGCGCTTCGTGGACGTCGATGGCGTTCATATAGGCGGGGTAACGGGCAGTCATGGCACCTTCTCCAGGCGGGGCAATTCCGTGCCCCATGCGTTGAGCGCATAATATTATCTTCCATTCAAATGATAATCCCATAGAATAGTCATTCATCTATTCCATTTCGGCACAAATAGGTCGCCCGATGGACGCCACCTCCGATCTCAGGGTCTTTGTGCGCGCTGTTGACCTCGGCAGTTTCTCATCTGCTGCCAAAGACTTAGGCCTGACCCCCTCGGCCGTCTCCAAGCTGGTGTCGCGGCTGGAGGACCGCCTCGGCGCCCGCCTCCTCGAGCGCAGCACCCGCCGCCTGGCGCTAACCCCCGAAGGCGAAATGTTTTTCGCTCGCGCCAAGCGGATCGTCGGCGAAATCGAGGAGGCCGAGGAGGAGGTCACCCGCATGCGCGGCGCCCCGCGCGGCCGCCTGCACATCAATTCGGGCACCGCTTTCGGCCTGCACCAACTCACTCCTGCGCTGGCCGATTTCCTGGCTCGCTATCCGGAGATCGACGTGGAGCTCTCGATCACCGACCGCCTTGTCGACCTGATCGAGGAGCACGCCGACATCGCCGTACGTTCCGGCCACATCCCCAAGGGCCCCTTCGTGCAGCGCAAGATCGCCGACCTGCAGCGGGTGATCTGCGCCGCGCCGTCATATCTCGCCCGCCGCGGCACCCCGAAGACCGCCGCCGACCTGAAGCAGCACGATTGCATTGTCGTCGCCGGCGCCGGGCTCAGCCGCTGGCCGTTCGAGACCCGCGTCGGCATCGATGTAGTCGATATCCGGCCGCGCGTCGTCACAGACGACGCCGAGGCGGCATTGCGGCTCGCCGTCGAAGGTGCCGGCATCACGCGCTTGTCGGAAGTCATCGTCGGCACGGCGCTGCAGCGCGGTGAGCTGGAGATGCTGCTCACCGACGTGCATCACGTCGAGCCGTTTCCGTTGGCGGCGATCTATCCGGCCGGGCGCCAGCGGCTGCCGCGCGTCGCCGTGTTCATCGAATTCTTGGTGGAGCGTTTCGGCAACGCGCCCTGGCGCGTGCCCGCCATTCCGTTGCCGACGGCTTCAACGCCCGTGCGCTGAGCGACGGCGCAATAATGAGTTACGACGCCGGTTCGTCGGCAGTGGCCTTCCGACGTTCCGGCAGCGCCTTGATGAGCGCGTTCAACGTGCGTGTGGTGGAGGCGTCGGCAATGCCGTCGACTCGCGCCGGACGAAAGTGCCGCTGGAAGGCGGTGACCACGTCGCGCGTGCGGTCGTCGTAGTGTCCGTTCGCCTCGATGCCGTAGCCGTATTTGGCGAGCTGGCGCTGCAACTGGGCTACCGCGTCGCCTTCGTCGCCCATGCGCAGAGTCGTGCCTTCGGCCGTGAGCGGCGCTGGCCGCACCCAATGGCCGACGCCCGATTCGTAAAGCAGTTGCCACGGGAAGCGTTCGCCCGGATCCTGCTTGCGGTCCGGGGCAACGTCGGAATGACCGAGCACGCGCGCGGGCTGTAGCGGCCCGCGCCGCATCAGGATCGCCTTGCACAGCGAGATAACCGCCGCGGTCTGCCGCAACGGAAAATTGCGATACCCGAACTCGTGTCCCGGATTGACGATCTCGATGCCGATGGAGCGCGAGTTGATGTCGGTCTGCCCGCCCCACGATGCAACGCCTGCGTGCCAGGCGCGGCGTTCTTCCGGCACGCATTGCACGATGCGGCCGTCCTCGAACACCACATAATGCGCCGACACCTTGCTGTCCGCCGCGGTGAGGCGCGCGAGCGCGGCCTCGCCGGTCTGCATGCCGGTATAATGCAACAGGATCATATCCGGCGGGCCCCCCTGGCGCTCGTCATGATTCGGCGACGGCACCACGTCGGCGACCATGAAAGAGTCAGGCTGGAAGGAACTCATGCGGGGCTTGTACGGTCTGGGTGGCAAAGGGCGCGCACCATTGAACGATATGATTCAAAAATCAATAGACGCTCAAATCGTGACGATACCGCGATGACGGATACGGCCGGGACGACGTGCGCCGCCCCGGCCGCAATTCTTGCTCATCGTCGAATAGCCGCCGTTTCGGACTCTCGTGTTGCCGAAATCTTGGGCTACCGACGATTGTGGCTACCGACTTATCGGTTACATCGGCTTACCGCTGCTGGGCGCGTGCGTCGCGCCACCACCCATAGTGCCGCTGCCGACGGTGCTTGCCGGCTTCGCCGGCGCCGGCGGGTTGTAGGCTGCGAACTTCTGCGCGGACTTGAGCGCTTTCTGGCTCATGCCGAGCTTCAGCTTTTTCGAGCCACCGTCCTTGCCGGGCACCACTTCGAAGGCGTTCGGCGCGATCGCGACTTCTTTGGAGCCGATGCCGAGGAAGCCGCCGAAGCTGACGACGTAAGCTTTGATCGTTCCGTCCTTGGTGAACAGGATATCGCTCACGTCACCGATCTTCTTGCCGTTCGAGCCGATGACGTCGGTACCGGTGAACTTCGACGCCAGCAGCTGATCGGGCTTCTGCGACGCGATGATCTTCGGCGTCTCGGTATCGGTGGCGGTGTTTGCGGCGGTGGTGGTGCTGGTTGCCGCCGGCGCCTTCTTGTTTGCCGCACTCGGCTCAGCCGGCGTGGTCGCAGACTTGTCCGACTTCATCTCTGAGGTGTCGGGCTTCACGGCCGGGGCCTTGGTGTCGGGCTTGGCCGGCGCTGCAGCCGGCGGTTTGGTCTGACCGTTCGCGGCCGGCGCTGTCGGAGCCTGAGCGAAAGCCCCACCCACCGTCAGCGCACTGATCGCGATGCCAAGCAATAACTTCTGTCGCATGATCGCCTCCTTGAGATTTCGAAAGGGGCGATCGTGCCGGGGCTTCGGGCTCCGATTGGAACCCGAACTTGTCTCGACGTGCCGCCCCCGTGCGGATTTGCAACGCCGGCTTGGTTGGCTTGTTCCCTCACTCGTTCATGTGCGGGTGCCGGGTACCGACCGGCGGCTTCGAAGCCGCAACGATGCTGCGACCGAAGCGCCCGCCCGCAGAGCCCGGCAACAGATCGTTAAGTTTAAGGGTCGTTAATGGGGAATCGATCGGCAAGCCGGCAGTCGTCCCCGGGCATCGGGGGCTGCCGGCAGGGCCATTCCATTGACGCCCATAATATCCCATGTTATCCCACGAGCCTTCACTGGAGATTGCGGGGCCCGGCCCGGGGCCAAAATCATACCTGGGCTTAGGTCTGGGGCCGTTTGCGGAACCGAGTTCCCGCAGGGGCGGCCCGGCAATCGGTCAGAGTCGAGCTGGCGTTCATCGCTGGCGTTGTGTCCGGTCGGCGTGGGGTACGGGGTATGGACCGCTTCGTGTCGAACTTCACGTTGCGGCTCGACTCCAAGGGACGCGTTTCGATTCCCGCCTCCTTCCGATCGGTGCTCGCCCGCGACGGCTTCGAGGGTCTCTATTGCTATCCGGCGCTCGATGCGCCGGCGGTCGACGCGGGAGGCAATGCGCTGATGGCGGAGATCGAATCCCTGATCGGGCGTTATCCCCCGTTCTCGGACGGACGCGAGCAGTTCGCCATGGCGCTCTATGGAACCAGCGAGACCCTGAAGATCGATGGCGAGGGCCGCGTGAGCTTGAGCGAAGCGTTGAAGCGTCATGCCGGGATCAGCGACGCGGTGGCGTTCGTCGGGCTCGGCCACAAGTTTCAGATCTGGGAACCGCAGCGTTTCCGGCAGGAGCTCGCGGAGGCCACCCAACGGGTGCGCGCGCTCAAGGCCGAACTCGGTTCCCAGGCGGTGGCGCAACCTGCGCACGGAGCACGGGAATGACGGTGGGCGGCGACGGCTCTCGGGCTGTCGCTGGCGGACCAGCCCCCCACATTCCCGTGCTCGGCCCGCCCGCGCTTCAGTTCCTCAAAGTTGCGGCCGGCGGCGTCTATGTCGACGGCACCTTCGGCGCCGGCGGCTATAGCCGCGCCATCCTCGATGCCGCCGACTGCAAGGTGATCGCCATCGACCGCGATCCGGCCGCGATTGCGGGCGGGGCCGTCCTGGTGGCGCGGTCGCAAGGCCGCCTCACATTGGCGCAAGCGCGCTTTGCCGAGCTCGATCGGGTCGCCGGCGATGCCGGTTTCGCGGCGGTCGACGGCGTGGTGCTCGACGTCGGCGTCTCGTCCATGCAGCTCGATCAGGCGGCGCGCGGCTTCTCGTTCCGGCTCGACGGGCCGCTCGACATGCGCATGAGCGGGCAGGGGCCGAGCGCCGCCGACGTCGTCAACAATGCGGGCGAACGCGACCTCGCCAACATCATCTACATTCTCGGCGAGGAGCGGCATTCGCGCAGCGTGGCGCGCGCCATCGTGCGTGCCCGCGGCGAAGCGCCGATCACGACCACCAAGGCGCTTGCCGATCTGGTCGCCTCGGTCGTGCGTTCCAAGCCCGGCGACATCCATCCGGCCACGCGCACGTTCCAGGGCCTGCGCATCTTCGTCAACGACGAGCTCGGCGAGCTCGCGCGCGCGCTCGGCGCCGCCGAACGTGTCCTCAAGCCGGAAGGCCGGCTGGTGGTGGTCTCGTTCCATTCGCTCGAGGACCGCATCGTCAAGTCGTTCCTGACCGATCGCGCCGAGACCCGCGGCGGCTCGCGTCACGCGCCGGAGGTGCATCGCCCGGCGCCGACCTTCCGTGTGCTCACCAAACGTCCGGTCATCGCCGATGAGGCGGAGACTGCAGCCAACCCGCGCGCCCGTTCCGCCAAGCTGCGCGCCGGCGAGCGCACCGATGCGCCCGCGCGCGCCGACACCTCCGACGCGCTGCTGCCGCGGTTGCCGACTCTCGACGCCGTGTTGAAGGGGCGCCGGCCATGATGCGGATCGTCAACATCATGGTGATCGCGGCGCTGATCGCGGCGGCGACCACCGTCTACAAGATCAAGTTCGATTCCACCTTGCAGGCCGAGAAGGCCGACAAGCTGCACAGCCAGCTGCGGCGCGAGCGCAACGCCATCGCGCGCCTGCGCGCCGACTGGGCGCGGCTCGACACGCCGAGCCGCATCGAAGCCCTGGCCAACCGCTATCTGACGCTGAAGCCGATCAATCCGCATCAGATCGACACGTTCAACGACCTGCCGCCGCGCCCGCCGGCGCAGCCGGCGGCGCCGAGCGATCCGATCGGGGCCATGCTCGCGCCCCACGACCCTCTCACGACCGGCAGCCTGCCGGAGACGCGGCGGTGAATTCATGACGACACCCGCCCCCCGACACGAAACCCGCTGGCAGCGCCTGGTGCGCGGGATGCTCTACGGCCACGGCGTCGACCGCGACGTCAAGGCGAAGGCGCGCATCGTGCTCGCCGTCGTCGGCTTCGCGCTCGTCTACGCGGCCATCGCCGGCAAGCTCGTCGTCTTCGCGGTCGAGGGCAACGAGCACGACGCGCGCCATTCCGTGATGCAGGACGCCGTTGCCACCGCGCGCCCCGACATCATCGACCGCAACGGCAAGCTGCTCGCCATCGACGTCAAGGCGCCGTCGCTCTACGCCGAGCCGCGCAAGCTGATCGATCCCGACGAGGCGGAGGAGCTGCTCACGGCGGCACTGCCCGATCTCAACGACAAGGAACTGCGCGAGCGGCTCAATTCCAACCGCGGCTTCGTCTGGCTCAAGCGCGAAATCACCCCGCGCCAGGAGCGCGAGGTTCACCATCTCGGCATTCCTGGCATCGGCTTTCTGACCGAGAACAAGCGCGTCTATCCCAACGGCCCGACCGTGTCGCAGGTGATTGGCCTGACCAACATCGACAACACGGGCATCGCCGGCATGGAGAAGTGGGTGGACGGGCAGGGGCTCGCCGCGCTGCACATGGCGGGGCTCGCGACCGACCGGCTGCAGCGGCCGGTGCAGTTGTCGCTCGACCTGCGCGTCCAGTACGCGCTGCGCGACGAACTGGTGAAGGCGCGCGAGAAGTTCAAGGCCAAGGCGGCGGCTGGCCTGGTCCTCAACGTCAACACCGGCGAGGTGATGGCGCTGGTGTCGGAGCCCGACTACGACCCCAACGATCCCCTGCAGGCCAACGATCCGACCCGCATCAACCGCATCACCACCGGCGTCTACGAACTCGGCTCGACCTTCAAGGTGCTGACCGTCGCAATGGCGCTTGACGACGGCAAGGCGACGCTCGCCTCGAAGTTCGACGCCACGCATTCGCTGCATTACGGCCGTTTCACCATCCATGACTACGAGCCCAAGCACCGCTGGCTAACGGTGCCGGAGATCTTCAAGTACTCCTCGAACATCGGCGCCGCGCGCATGGCGCTCGCCGTCGGCGTGAAGGGGCATCAGGACTTCCTGCGCAAGATGGGCGAGCTCACGCGCCTGCGCACCGAGCTACCGGAAAGCGCCGCGCCGATCCTGCCGCATCCGTGGACCGACCTCAGCACCGTGACCATCGCCTTCGGCCACGGGCTTTCGGTCGCGCCCCTGCAGGCGGCGATGGGCATCGCGGCCTGCGTCAACGGTGGCCTTCTGATCAAGCCGACCTTCTTGAAGCGCAGCCGCGCGCAGGCCCTGCAGGTCGCCAAGCGCGTGCTCAAGCCGTCGACCAGCCGCGACATGCGCTATCTGATGCGCCTGAACGCCGTGCAGGGCACCGGCACCTTCGCCAACGTCGACGGCTACTACGTCGGCGGCAAGACCGGCACCGCCGAGAAGGTGGTCAACGGCCGCTACGCCAAGCACAAGCTCCTGACCGACTTCATGGCCATCCTGCCGTCGGACAATCCGAAATACCTGGTCTTCATCATGCTGGACGAGCCGCAGCCGGTCGAGGGAACCCATGGCTTCGCCACCGCCGGCTGGAACGTCGGCCCGACCGCGGGCAAGGTGATCGCGCACATCGCGCCGCTGCTCGACGTCGAGCCGCGCTTCGATCTGCCCGGCCCGGAGCAGTTGATCCTGGCCAACGCCAAGGCGAGCCGGTAGGACGTGCGTACAGCAGGCCCTCGTATTCCGTTCATTCCCGCGCAAGCGGGAATCCGGGGCTGCTTGAAAACGGTGCGCTGATCGCACCGGGTCCCGCTTTGGCGGGGACGAGCGGGGTACGTGCGTTCCCTCGCTTCTCAAGTCTGCTTATAAGGCGCTGCATGAAACTCGCCGACCTGCCGCTGGAACACGCCCGCTTCGACCCGCGCTTCGCGGGACTCGAACTGAACGGCATTGCTTCCGACAGCCGTAAGGTGAAATCGGGCGATCTGTTCGTGGCGGTGCCCGGGACCAAGAGCGACGGCCTCAGCTTTCTGCCGCAGGCGCTTTCAGCCAGCGCGGTGGCGGTAATCGCCGAACGCGCCGCCGACGTGCCGGCGGACATCGCGTTCATCGAAGTACCAGATGCCCACCGCGCGCTGGCGCTCTGCGCAGCCGCCTTCTTTGCGCGCCAGCCGGGAACGATCGCCGCCGTCACCGGCACCAGCGGCAAGACTTCCGTGGCCGCTTTCACGCGTCAGATCTGGGCGGCGCTCGGACTCAAGGCAGCGAGCGTCGGCACGGTCGGTGTGGTGTCGCCGCAAGGTGAAACCTACGGCTCACTGACGACGCCCGATCCAATCGAACTTCACCGCACGCTCGATCGGTTGGCGGGCGAGGGCGTCACCCATCTTGCGCTCGAAGCCTCCTCGCACGGTCTCGAGCAGCGCCGCCTCGACGGCGTGCGCATCGCCGCCGGCGGCTTCACCAATCTGTCGCGGGATCATCTCGATTACCACCCGACCATGGAAGCCTATCTCGCCGCCAAGCTGCGGCTGTTCGATACGCTCATTCTCGACGGCGGCACCGCAGTCGTCTGCGTCGACGATTGCTACGGCGGGCGGGTGGTGGATGCGGTGAAGACGCGGGGCCTGACGCTGATGACGGTCGGCGTCAACGGCGACGACATCAAGCTCGTCGACGGCGCCATCGACGGATTCAACCAGGTCGTCACGCTCTCGCACCAGGGAAAGACCTACACGATCAAGCTGCCGCTTGTCGGCGCCTTCCAGGTTGAGAACGCCGCGCTCGCCGCCGGGCTCGTCATCGCCACCGGCGGCGATCCGGCCCGCGTCTTTGCGAGCTTAGAAAAACTGCAAGGCGCCAAGGGCCGGCTCGAGCTGGCCGGCACCTATCACGGCGCGCCGATCTTCATCGACTATGCCCACAAGCCCGACGCGCTACAGAAGGCGCTGCAAGCGCTGCGCCCGTACGCCAAGGGCAAACTCGCGGTGGTGTTCGGCGCCGGCGGCGACCGCGACAAGGGCAAGCGCCCGCTCATGGGACGTATTGCCGTTGAGAACGCTGACCGTGTCATCGTCACCGACGACAACCCGCGCAGCGAAAATCCGGCCGCCATCCGGGCGGAAATCCTTGCCGCCGCCCCGGGCGCGGCCGAGATCGGCGACCGCGCGGAGGCCATCCGCGCCGGCATTGCCGGTCTGCACGAAGGCGATGTGCTGTTGATTGCGGGCAAAGGCCACGAAACCGGCCAAATCGTCGGCGACCGCGTGTTGCCGTTTTCCGACCACGAGGCGGTCGCGGCGGCCTTGCAGGGGACGGCGGCATGAGGGTTTTGGCAGAATTGTTGATGCGCTCGCCACACGCTCACTTTCCCTGTCCCCTCAGGGGAGAGGTGACGCAGAGTTTGCCGCGCGCCCTTGCCCAGCGAGCAATGCCATGACCCCGCTCTGGACCATCGACGCCATGGCCGACGCCATGCGCGCGGACATATCCGGCGCATTGCCGGCGGGGGTTGACGGCCTGTCGATCGACAGCCGCACGCTGCAAAAGGGCGACGCCTTCTTCGCTATTCAGGGCGACAGCCGCGACGGTCATGACTTCGTCGAAGGCGCGCTCAAAGCCGGCGCCGGTGTCGCCGTCGTCACACGCGCGAACGCCAAGCGCTTTGCCGCCGACGCGCCGCTGCTGCTGGTCGACGACGTGCTCCAAGCGTTGCGCGATCTTGCGCGCGCTGCCCGCGAGCGCATCGCGCACGCCAAAGTCATCGCCGTCACCGGCTCGGTGGGCAAGACCGGCACCAAGGAGGCGCTGCGTCTGGCCTTGTCCGCCGACGGCGAAACGCACGCCTCGGCGTCATCTTACAACAACCATTGGGGCGTGCCGCTCTCGCTCGCCCGCTGCCCGGCGAGCGTCAAATACGCCGTCTTCGAAATCGGCATGAACCATGCCGGGGAGATCACGCCGCTCACGCAAATGGTGCGCCCGCATGTGGCGATCGTCACCACGGTCGAGCCGGTGCATCTGGAATATTTCGGCTCGGTCGAAAAGATCGCCGACGCCAAGGCGGAGATTTTTCTCGGGCTGGAGCCGGGCGGGGTCGCGGTGCTCAACCGCGATAACAACCAATTCGACCGTCTCGTGACCGCGGCCAAGGTGGCGAAGGCCGGCCGCATCGTTACCTTCGGCGAGGACGATCACGCCGACGCCTTCCTGGTCCGTTATTCGCTGCAGCCGGACGGCTCGACCGTGGAAGCGATCATTCTCGGCGAGCCGGTCACCTACAAGCTCGGCGCGCCCGGGCGCCACATGGTGCAGAACTCGCTCGCCGTGCTTGCCGCCGCTTCGCTTGCCGGCGCCGACCTGGCGCTGGCGGCTTTGGCGCTCGCGAACTTCAAGCCGGCGGTCGGCCGCGGCGCCCGATTCACCCTGCAGGTGCCCGGCGGCCCGGCGCTGCTGATCGACGAAAGCTATAACGCCAACCCGGCCTCCATGGCCGCGGCCATCGCGCTGCTCGGCCAAGCCGAAGTTGGGGCTCAGGGCCGGCGGATCGCCGTCCTCGGCGACATGCTGGAACTTGGGTCCGAAGGCGAAGCGCTGCACCGGGGTTTGGCGCCGGCGCTTGCCGCCGCCGGGGTCGACCTCGTCTTCTGTTCCGGGCCTTTGATGCACGCGCTCTGGCAGGCCCTTCCCTCCGCGCGCCGGGGCGGCTATGCCGTCACCGCGGCGGAATTGCAGCCGGCCGTTCTCGACGCCATCCGCCCCGGCGACGCGGTCATGGTGAAGGGCTCGCTGGGCTCGAAGATGGGCCCGATCGTCAAGGCACTGGAAGACCGGTTCCCCCGCCACGGCGCGCTTGCGCCGGCACAATAGGCTTGATCGATGTTCTACTGGCTGACGGACCTCTCGGACAAAGTCTCGTTCCTCAACGTCTTCCGCTATCTGACCTTCCGCACCGGCGGCGCCATCGTGACCGCCTTGGTGTTCGTGTTCCTGTTCGGCGGCCCGATGATCGACCTCCTGCGCATGAAGCAGGGCAAGGGCCAGCCGATTCGTCTCGACGGGCCGCAGTCGCATCTCATCACCAAGAAGGGCACGCCCACCATGGGCGGGCTGATGATCCTGTCCGGCCTGTTCGTATCGACGGTGCTGTGGGCGAACCCCGCCAACCCCTATGTCTGGGTGGTGCTGGGCGTGACGCTCAGCTTCGGGCTGATCGGGTTCTACGACGACTACCTGAAAGTCACCAAGCAGACGAATGCCGGCTTTGCTGGCCGCCTGCGGCTGGTGCTCGAGGCGGTGATCGCCATCGTCGCGGTCACCATCCTGTCCCATCTCGGCAAGGGCCCGATCGCCACCTCGCTGGTGTTCCCCTTCGTCAAGGAGCTGGTGATCAATCTCGGCTGGGGCTTCTTCGTGCTCGGCGCTTTCGTCATCGTCGGCGCCGGCAACGCGGTGAACCTGACCGACGGGCTCGACGGCTTGGCCATCGTGCCCGTGATGATCGCGGCCGGCAGCTTCGGGCTCATCTCGTACCTCGCCGGCAACGCGGTATTCGCCGACTACCTGCAAATCCATTACGTCGCCGGTACCGGCGAACTGTCGGTGCTGTGCGGCGCGGTCATCGGCGCCGGCCTCGGGTTTCTCTGGTTCAACGCGCCGCCGGCCTCGATCTTCATGGGCGACACCGGCTCGCTCTCGCTCGGCGGAATGCTCGGCACCATCGCGGTCGCCATCAAGCACGAGATCGTGCTCGCCATCATCGGCGGGCTGTTCGTGCTCGAAGCCGTCTCCGTGATCGTGCAGGTGATCTCGTTCAAGCTCACCGGCAAGCGCGTCTTCAAGATGGCGCCGATCCACCATCACTACGAGCAACTTGGCTGGACCGAGCCGCAGATCGTCATCCGCTTCTGGATCGTTGCCGTGGTGCTGGCGCTGGCCGGGCTGGCGAGCCTGAAACTGCGATGATTCTCTTTGCCGTCATTCCGGGTTCGCTGGCTGCGCTCGCGCCCCGGATTGACCGAGTAAGATCATGATCCCCGTCACCACCTTTGCCGGCAAAACCGTCGCCGTGTTCGGGCTCGGCAAGTCCGGCCTGTTGTCGGCGCGCGCGCTCAAAGAGGGCGGCGCCGACGTGGTCGTCTTCGACGACAACGACAAGTCGGTCGCCGAGGCTGCTGCTGCCGGCTTCAAAACGCAGGACCTGCGCGACCTCGATTGGTGGAGGATCGCCGCGTTGGTGCTGGCGCCGGGCGTGCCGCTCACCCATCCCGAACCGCACTGGTCGGTGAAGCTCGCGCAAAAGGCCGGTGTCGAGATCATCGGCGATATCGAGCTGTTTTGCCGTGAGCGCGCGCGTTCCGGACCGCAGTGCCCGCTCGTCGCCATCACCGGCACCAACGGCAAGTCCACCACCACCGCGCTGATCGCGCATCTGGTGAAAAGCGCCGGCCGTGATGCGCAAATGGGCGGCAATATCGGCGTGCCGGTGCTGGAACTGGCGCCGTTCGCGCCCGGGCGCGTCTACGTGCTCGAGGTCTCGTCCTACCAGATCGATCTCGCGCCCTCGCTGCACGCGAGCGTCGGCATCCTGCTCAACGTCTCGGAAGACCATCTCGACCGCCACGGCACCATGGAGAACTACGCCGCCATCAAGGCGCTGCTGCCGGCCTCGGTCGAAGCGGGCGGCACCGCGGTGATCGGCGTCGACGACCGCTGGACCCGTGACGCGGCGAGCCGCATCGAGCGCGCCGGCAAGACGGTCGAGCGCATCTCGGTGCTGGCGCCGGTGCGCGACGGCTATTACGCGGAAGGCACGCGCATCTTGCGCGCCAGCGGCGGCAAGGCCCATGCGGTGGCGCAGCTTGCCGGGATTGGGAGTTTGCGGGGGAGCCACAACGCGCAGAACGCGGCCTGCGCGGTGGCCGCCGGCGTCGCGCTCGGCATCGGCCTGCCGGTGATCCAACGCGGGCTCACCAGCTTTCCCGGGCTCGCGCACCGCATGCAGCAGGTCGGCCGTGCCGGCAAAGTGCTGTTCGTCAACGACTCCAAGGCGACCAACGCCGACAGTGCGGCCAAGGCGCTGGCGAGCTTTCCGGACATCTATTGGATCGCCGGCGGCAAGCCCAAGACCGGCGGCATCGAAAGCCTCGCCGAATTCTTCCCCCGCATCCGCAAGGCCTATCTGATCGGCGAGGCGGCTGACGCCTTCGCCAAGACGCTCGCGGGCAAGGTGCCTTACGAGATCGATGGGGTGCTCTCGGCCGCCGTCGATGCCGCCGCCCGTGACGCCGCGGCATCGCAAGCCAAGGAACCGGTGGTGCTGCTGTCGCCGGCCTGCGCCTCGTTCGACCAGTACCGGAACTTCGAGATCCGCGGTCAGACCTTCATCGATCTGGTGCGGGCGCTGCCGGGCGTCGTTCCGCTGCCCGCATAGCGGCGAGCAATCGGCTTCACCACGGCACCGTGCGGCCGAGATAATCCAAATACTCCAGGCCCGGCCGTCCTTGCTTGGCGAGAAGAACGTTCACCAGGCTCGGAATGCTCTCGTCGATGGTGAGCCGCGCCCCCGGACCGCCCAACTCCGTTTGCACCCAGCCCGGCGCCATCAGCGCCATGGCCCGCGCCGTGCCGGCCTGGCGCGCCGCGAAGCTGCGCATGAACATGTTCAGGGCCGCCTTGGTGCCGCGATAAAGCTCCCGCTGGCCGCTGTCGTTGTTGCCGACGCTGCCTTGCCCGGACGACATCGCGCCGATCAGACCCTTTGCCGTGACGGTGTGCTGCAGGCGCTCGATGACCCGCATTGGGCTCAGCGCATTGGTGATCATGAGATGCACGAACTCGTCGGTCGACACCTCGCCGATGGTCTGCGTCGGGTCGCGGTTGGTCGTCCCGGCGTTGACGAACAGCATGTCGAACAACCTCCCGGACAGGCGGCCGTCGAGTGCCGCGAGTTGGTCGGGCGCGCAGATATCCAGGATTTCGATTTCGACCCTGCCCGGGTGCGCGTCCGCCAGGTCGTGCAGCAAGGTTCGCGTTCCGCCGCCGCGGACGGTGCCGACGACGTTCCAGCCCTTCTTCAGGAATTCGGCCGCCATGGCGTGGCCGAGACCGCGGGACGCGCCGATGAGAAGAATGGTCGGGGTCGGGCTGCTCGAAATGGCGTCAGGCATGAATCAATGTCCTTCGGTGGTTGGGATCATCGCCATATGAGCAGCCGAACCCCTGGCGCCAGACGCATATAAATCAAAATATAGTTGCACCAGACGCTATGCTAGCCGAAGCGAGCGGGATAGGCTCATTCCATGAGCCATGAGTACGTCGACCTGAACCTGCTCGTCGCGCTGGACGTGTTGCTTGCCGATGGCAGTGTGACCGGCGCCGCCCGCCGCCTCGGCTTGAGCGCGTCGGCCATGAGCCGCACGCTGGCAAGGCTGCGGGCCGCGACTGGGGACCCGCTGCTCGTGCGCGCCGGGCGCGGGCTGGTGCCGACGCCGCGCGCCGCCGAGTTGCGCGACCGCGTTCATGAGCTGACCCGGGATGTGCAAGCGGTGCTGCGGCCGCAGATCGCGCAGGTGGACGTCGGCTCGCTTACACAGATGTTCACCGTTCGCGCGAGCGAAGCCTTCCTGGAAATGCTGTCCGGCCCCGTCGTAACGGCGCTTACGCAAGCGGCGCCGCACATTCGCCTCCGCTTTGCCCCGAGACCCGACAAGGACGCGCGACCGCTCAGGGAAGGGCTCGTCGATTTGGAAATTGGCGTGCTTGGAACCGCGGCGCCGGAGATCCGCACCCAATTCCTGTTCCGCGACAAGCTAGTCGGTATCGCACGCGTGGGGCATCCGCTGTTGACGACAGAAGTGTCGCCCGAGCGCTATGCGGCTTGCGAGCACATCGTTGCGTCAAAGGACGCGGATGCGATCGAGCCGATCGACGCCGCCTTGGAGAACCTGGGGCTGAAACGGACGATCAGGGTCGTCGTGCCCGGGTTTCCCGATGCGATGCGGATCGCGCGCCAATCGGACCTGGTCGCGCTCGTGCCCCGTTCGTGCCTTGGCAACAGATTGACGGCCGATCCCGTCGCTACCGCCGGTCTAGCGAGCTTCGAACTGCCGGTTCACATGCCGGAATTCAATGTATCGTCCACGTGGCATCCGCGCATGGATGCCGACCCGGCTCACCGCTGGCTGCGCGATACCGTGATGTCGGTCTGCCGGGCGGCTTATCCACCACGGTAACGTGGGCGTGGGCAGAACGAAGCGGTCATTAATGCTTCGTAAACCGTAACGCGTCAGGACTAGGAGGCCCGCATCGGGGGGTGCGGCAGGGGACATTTCCGTCATGGTCTCGCGCGCGCATCGCACGCCCTTCGGCGAATGGTGGTGGACGGTCGACAAGCTCACGCTCGCCGCGCTGGGCGCCCTCATGCTCGCCGGTATCGTGCTGTCGCTCGCCGCCAGCCCCGAAGTCGCCGGCCGGCTCGGCCTCGACCCCTTCTATTTCGTCGACCGCCAGATTCTCTATCTCATCCCGACCGTGGCCGTGCTGCTGGCGGTGTCGTTCCTGACCCCGCACCAGATCCGCCGGTTGTCGATGGTGGTGTTTTTCGTCAGCCTCGTCCTGGTGGCAGCGACGCCGCATTTCGGCGCCGACATCAAGGGCGCGCGGCGCTGGCTGGTCATCCTCGGCATGAACATCCAGCCTTCGGAGTTCCTCAAGCCAGCCTTTGTCATCGTAGTGGCGTGGCTGTTTTCCGAGAGCGCGCGCCGCCCCGACATGCCGGCCAACGCCATTTCGCTGGTGCTGCTGCTGCTGGTCATCACGCTCCTGGTGCTGCAGCCGGACTTCGGCCAGACCATGCTGGTGGTGCTGGTGTGGAGCGCGCTGTTCTTTCTGGCGGGTATGCGGCTGATGTGGGTGTTCGGCATCGCCGGCGCCGGCGCCGCCGGCCTCAC
Organism: uncultured Pseudomonadota bacterium; assembly: GCA_963773225.1. Taxonomy (GTDB): domain Bacteria; phylum Pseudomonadota; class Alphaproteobacteria; order Rhizobiales; family Xanthobacteraceae; genus Pseudolabrys. Next base: position 98,951 of record CAVZAO010000011.1, on the reverse strand, counting down.
GGTCGCCTATTACACCGTGCCGCACGTCGCCAAGCGCATTCAGCACTTCATGCATCCGGCCTCGGGCGCGAGCTACAACATCGAGGTCGCCACGGAATCGTTCCTGCGCGGCGGCTGGTTCGGCGTCGGCCCGGGTGAGGGCACCATTAAGCGCATCCTGCCCGAGAGCCACACCGACTTCGTGTTCGCGGTGGCGGGCGAGGAATTCGGCGTCGTGTTGTGCCTGCTGCTGGTCACGCTGTTTGCCTTCATCGTGATCCGCTCGCTCACCCGCGCGCTGCGCAACGAAGACCTGTTCCAACGCTTTGCCGCCTCGGGCCTCGCCATCCTGTTCGGCGTGCAGGCCGCGATCAACATGTCGGTCAACTTGCGGCTCATTCCCGCCAAGGGCATGACGTTGCCGTTCATCTCTTACGGCGGCTCTTCGATCATCTCGCTCGCCTACGCCATGGGCATGCTGCTAGCACTGACCCGCGAGCAGCCGCGCGTCGCCATCATCGCGCCCGATCTCGACGCCGAGCCCGAACCGGCGGCTTGACTCTTTCCTCACCTCCCCCTGAAAGGGGAGGTCGGAAGGCACACTTTGCCGGGTGGGGCTCACTGAGGCGATGGCAAATCAAAGCAGCAACAAGTCCTCCCTCATCCTCCTCTGCGCCGGCGGCACCGGCGGCCATCTGTTTCCGGCCGAGGCGCTGGCCGACGCGCTTGGCCGCCGCGGCGTGACGATCGATCTCGCCACCGACACCCGCGCCGCCCATTTCAAGTTTCCCGCCCGCGCCGTTCATCTGATCCCGAGCGCGACGGTGCGCGGGCGCGATCCGGTGTCGCTCGCGCGCACGGCATCGCTGCTGGCGCTCGGCACGTTGAAGGCCTGGTCGCTCATCGGCCGCATCCGGCCGGCGGTGGTGGTCGGCTTCGGCGGCTATCCCACCGTACCGCCGCTGTTGGCGGCTTCGCTGCGGGGGGTGCCCACCGTGCTGCACGAGCAGAACGGCGTCATGGGCCGCGCCAATCGTCTGCTGGCGTCGCGCGTTACCCGCATCGCCACCGGTTTCCGTAGCCTGAAGAACGTCGACGCGCGCGTCCAGGCCAAGATCGCCTTCACGGGCAATCCCATCCGGCCCGCGGTGCTGGAGGCGGCCAAGACGCCTTACGAGCCGCCGGCCGGAGACCTGCGCCTGCTGGTGTTCGGCGGCAGCCAGGGCGCCCACGTCATGGCCGAGATCGTGCCGCCGGCGGTTGCCAAGCTCGCGCCCGAAATCCGGGCCCGCTTGCGAATCGTGCAGCAGGCGCGCGCCGAGGATCTGGAAGCCGTGCAGGGGACCTATGCCCGGTTGGGCGTCCAGGCCGAGTGCGCGCCATTCTTTACCGACCTGCCGGGGCGCATGGCGGCAGCCCATCTCATCGTCTCGCGCTCCGGCGCTTCCACCGTGGCCGAGCTCGCGGCCATCGGCCGGCCCGCCATAATGGTGCCGCTCCCCCATGCGCTGGATCAGGACCAGTTCGCCAACGCCGGCTTGTTGGCGGAGGCGGGCGGGGGCATCCGGCTCGAACAGCGCGATTTCACGCCCGAGCGGCTGGCGGCCGAGCTCGAAAAGCTCAGCGCCAGCCCGTCGATCCTGGCAACCATGGCGGCAGCGGCCAAATCGGCCGGAACCCTCGACGCCGCCGAGCGTCTGGCCGATTTGGTGTTACAGGTGGCCGGGATTTAAGCATTTCGGCGTGGCTGGGGTTGTCCCGGCCATCGGCGTCTTGCAAGAAGCCGTCAAAGAGCCGGCACCGAAGCCGGCGCCTGCCGTTAACGAGACTGGGGCAACACGTATGAAACTGCCGCGCGACATCGGACCGGTGCATTTTGTTGGCATCGGCGGCATCGGCATGAGCGGCATCGCCGAGGTGCTGGCCAATCTCGGCTATACCGTCACCGGCTCCGATGTCGCCGAGAACGCCAACGTCAAGCGCCTGCGCGACATGGGCCTCAAGGTAGCGGTGGGCCACAAGGCGGAGAACGTCGACGGCGCCGACGTGGTGGTCGTCTCGTCCGCCATCAAGCGGGACAATCCTGAATTGATCGCCGCGCGCGCCAAGCGCCTGCCGGTGGTGCGGCGCGCCGAGATGCTCGCCGAACTGATGCGGCTCAAGAGTTGCGTGGCGATCGCCGGCACCCACGGTAAGACCACCACCACCTCCATGGTGGCGGCGCTGCTCGACGCGGGCGGGCTCGACCCGACCGTCATCAACGGCGGCATCATCAACGCCTACGGCACCAACGCCCGCCTCGGCGCCGGCGACTGGATGGTGGTCGAAGCCGACGAATCCGACGGCACCTTCCTCAAGCTTCCGGCCGACATCGCCATCGTCACCAACGTCGACCCCGAGCACCTCGACCACTTCCATACCTATGAAGCGGTGCAGGAGGCGTTCCACGATTTCATCGAGAACATTCCGTTCTACGGCTTTGCCGTCATGTGCACCGATCACCCGGTGGTGCAGGCGCTGGTCGGCAAGCTGATCGACCGCCGTATCCTAACCTACGGGGAGAACCCGCAGGCTGACGTGCGGCTCGGCGACATCGTGCACAAGAACGGCGCGCAGAGCTTCACCATCCAGTTCCGCGACCGCGAAGGCCGCACCACGCATACGATCGACAACCTCACTTTGCCGATGCCGGGCCGCCACAACGCCCTCAATGCCACCGCGGCGGTGGCGGTGGCGCACGAACTGGGCTTGAGCGACGACGTCATCCGCAAGGCGCTCAACGGCTTCGGTGGCGTCAAGCGCCGCTTCACCCGTGTCGGCGACTGGAACGGCGTCACCATCATCGATGACTACGGCCATCATCCGGTGGAGATCGCCGCGGTCTTACGCGCCGCGCGCGAGAGCGCGCCTGGCAAGGTGATCGCGGTGATGCAGCCGCATCGTTATACGCGGCTTCATGACTTGTTCGAGCAGTTCTGCACCTGCTTCAACGATGCCGATTCTGTCATCATCGCACCGGTCTATGCGGCCGGCGAGCAGCCGATTCCGGGCACCGACAGCGCGGCGCTGGTGCAGGGCCTGCGCGCGCACGGCCACCGCCATGCGTTGCCGCTCGCCGGGCCCGAACACCTCGCCGGGCTGATCAAGGAATTGGCCGAACCCGGCGATTACGTCGTCTGCTTGGGCGCCGGCTCGATCACGCAATGGGCCTACGCGCTGCCGGATCAGTTGAAGGCCCTTGGGTAGGGCGCTTGCCTCGATGACATTCCCCGACATCACCGCCGACCTCAAAGCGCGCATGCCGGACTTGCGCGGGCGCTTGCTCGCAAACCAGCCACTCGCCGAGCTGACCTGGTTCCGCGTCGGCGGACCGGCGCAAGCGCTGTTCATGCCGGAAGATGAGAGCGATCTCGCTTACTTGTTGCAGAACCTCCCCGCGGAAATGCCGCTTACCACCATCGGCCTTGGCTCCAACCTGATCGTGCGCGATGGCGGCGTGCCCGGGGTCGTCATCCGGCTCGGCCGCGGTTTCAACGAGGTCGCTGTCGAAGCGGGCCATCGCCTGCGCGCCGGCACCGCGGTGCCCGACGTCAAGGTGGCGCGCGCGGCGCAGGAAGCTTCCATCGCGGGGCTCGCGTTCTATCGCGGCATTCCCGGCGCCGTCGGCGGGGCGCTGCGCATGAACGGCGGCGCCTACGGCCGCGAAACCAAGGACGTGCTCATCGAAGCGCGCGCGGTGGATCGTGGCGGCCGGATGCATGTGCTGTCGAATGCCGACATGCACTACAGCTATCGCCACTGCGGCGCGCCGGAGGATTTCATCTTCACGCAGGCGCTGTTTCAAGGAGAAGCCGGCGATCCCGCCATCATCGCGGCCGAGATGGACAAGATCACCGAAGCACGCGAGGCGACCCAGCCGATCAAGAGCCGTACCGGCGGCTCCACCTTCAAGAATCCGCCGGGTGAGAAAGCTTGGCAATTGATCGACGCCGCCGGTTGCCGTGGGCTCATCGTCGGCAAGGCGCAAGTTTCGGAATTGCATTGCAATTTTCTCATCAATCTCGGCGGCGCCACGGCGGCTGACATCGAAACCTTGGGCGAAACCGTGCGCGAGCGGGTGAAGGCCAATTCCGGCGTGACGCTTGAATGGGAAATTAAGAGAATTGGGGTAGGGGCTTCTTGACCCTCTCCCACAAGGGGAGAGGGTAGAAGGAAGAGCGCAATGCCAAAACACGTCGCGGTGCTGATGGGTGGCTGGTCGGCCGAGCGTGAGGTTTCGTTGCGCTCCGGCAAGGCGTGCGCCGATGCGCTCGAGCGCGCCGGCGGCTATCGCGTCAGCCGCGTTGACGTCACCCGCGACATCGCCACCACGCTGCGCGATCTCAAGCCCGACGTTGCGCTCAACATGCTGCACGGCCGCCCCGGCGAGGACGGCACCATCCAGGGGCTCTTGGAGATCGTCGGCATTCCCTATTCGCATTCCGGCGTCGCCGCCTCGGCGGTCGCGATGCAGAAGGACACGGCCAAGACGCTTCTGCGCGCGGCCGGCGTGCCGGTGCCGGGCGGTCGCGTGGTCACCCGCGCCGAGGCCGCCAAGTCGCACGTGTTGCCGCCGCCTTACGTCATCAAGCCGGTGTCGGAAGGCTCCAGCGTCGGCGTCTTCATCGTGCGCGAGGACCACGAGCATCCGCCGCAGGAACTGACGCGGGACGACTGGCATTTCGGCGAGACCGTGCTGATCGAGCCGTTCATCGCCGGCAAGGAACTCACCTGCGGTGTCATGGGCGACAAGGCGCTCGGCGTCATCGAAATCGTTGCCGCCACCAAGTTCTACGACTACGAGGCCAAATACGCGCCCGGCGGCTCGAAGCACATCCTGCCGGCGCCGGTGTCGGACGAAGTCTATGCCGCCTGCCAGCGTCTCGCCGTCGCCGCGCACAACGCGCTTTGCTGCCGCGGCGTCACCCGCGCCGACTTCCGCTACGACGACACCAAGCCCGGGCTCGAGGGCCTCGCTTGCCTCGAAGTGAACACTCAGCCCGGCATGACTGAAACCTCGCTCGTCCCCGACATGGCCGTGCACGCCGGCATCAGCTTCGAAGAGTTGGTAGTCTGGATGGTCGAGGACGCCTCGCTCGGGCGGTGATGCGGCCGGCGCCCCTTTGGCGTCGCATCCGAATTGATCTAGGCTTTCGGAGCGAAGCCGTCGCCAAGGCACGGAGGAGGGCAGATTGCGCAGACGCTGTGCGGCTATTGCGCTCGTGTTGGTCGGCGCCGCGGTATCGGGATCCGCCAGCGCCGAGACCCCGCTCTACGTGCAGGAGTGCAATAACCAGGGCGGTGAGTTTTCACCGGTGGAGCAGATCAGCGGCTGCTCGATGGCGATCCAGTCCGGCCGTTATGGCGGCAAGGACCTGGCACGGGTCTTCAACAATCGCGGCTCGGCTTTCGCCCATGACGGCGCCTATGAGCGCGCGATCGACGACTTCGGCAAGGCCATCGGCCTCGATCCGGACTACGTGATCGCGTTCAACAACCGCGGCCGTGCCTACCGGCACAAGCACGACTACGATCGCGCCATTCACGACTTCGACCGCGCCGTCCGTCTCGATCCCAAGGACGCGGTCGCCTTCAACGGACGCGGCCTGACCTTCGCGGTCAAAGGCGAAACCGATCGCGCCATCCAGGACTATGACGCGGCGATTCGGCTCGATCCGAGTTTCGCCTTCGCCTTCAACAACCGCGGCCTCGCCTACGCCGGTAAGGGCGCTTACGACCGCGCCATTGACGACTACGACAAAGCCATCAGGGCCGATCCCAGGGCCGCCGTCGTTTTCAACAACCGCGGCCTCGCCTATGTGGGCAAGGGCCAATACAACCACGCCGTTAACGACTTTACGCGCGCGATCGCGCTCAACCCGAATTACGCCGGCGCCTTGCAGGAGCGGGGCCGAGCGAACTTCTATCGCGGCGCGATGGCGCAGGCGCTGGCGGATTTCGCGCACGCCAGCGAGATGGCGCCCAAGGATGCTTACGCGGCACTCTGGCGCGAGATCGCCGCCAAGCGTGACAATGCGCCGAGCCACCTGCGCGAGGCGGCGGCGCAACTCGACACGAAGCAATGGCCGGCCCCAGTCGTTCGTCTCTATCTCGGGCAGGCGACGCCGGCGGCGGTGCTGGCTGCGGCCGACGCCCCCGACGCCAAGACAAGTCGCGGCCAGCTCTGCGAGGCGGATTTCTATATCGGTGAGCTCGCGCTCGACCAGGGCGCACGCGATGAGGCAAAACGACGCCTGCACCAGGCGGCGGCGGGTTGTCCGAAGACCTTCGTCGAATACACCGCAGCCGTCGCGGAACTCAAACGGCTCGCGCCCTAGCGATCGCGGCTCGCAGGCGACAGCGGCTCTTAGGCCGGCGCCACCTCGAACAGGCAGTGATCGTGGTTGCCTTCGGCCGCGCAATGGACCTCGTGAGCGGCCACGCTCAGCTTGCGGCCCGCGCTCGCGGCCACGTAGTCCAACGCTCCCTCTAGCCACGCCGCGAACATGTAGCAGACCTTGCGCCCGCTCTGGTGGCGCGCGGGATCGACCATGGCGGAATGGCGCAGGCGGACATGGGCAGTGCCGGCTTCGGGCGCGAGGTCGACGACGTCGAACTGCCCCCAGCCGCGCTGCGTGATCCGTCGCATGTAATGATGAAAGACCTCGACCCCGCTCATGCCGTGATACGCGGCCTCCTGCTCGCACCAGAAGTAGGCCGAGCGGTGCCCCGCCGGCCGCAGCACTTCTTCCAGCTTCTGCGCGCCCAGCACGGCCTCGACGGCGTAGTGGTTGTTCAAAAAGAAATGCTGCGGCACCAGGATCATGGGCAGGGAGTCGACTGACCAGCGGCCGGTCGCATCGTCGACCTCGATGTCGATCTGCGGCTTGCCCATGATCAGGCCCCCCACACGGCGCGGAGCAGGTTGAACCAGTTTTTGCCGATCACCGCTTCGATGCGGCCGCTGCTCCAGCCGCGCTTTTCCATCGCGGCCGTAAGATTGGGCCATTCGCCGATGGTCCGTAGCCCCTCCGGATTGATCACGTCGCCGAAATTGGTCAGGCGCCGGCCATAGCCTTTGTCGTGAGTGATCCAATCGAAAAACGGCTGCCCATATCCTTGCGTGAAATCGGTGCCGATGCCGACGTTTCCCTCGCCGCAAATGTCGATCACGTATTCAATCGCTTCGACATAATCGTCGACATTGGCCTCGGGGCCGCGCTTGAGAAACGGCGGGAACATGGTGACGCCCACGAAGCCGCCATGGTCGACGATGAACTTCAGCTGCGCGTCGCTCTTGTTGCGCGGATGCGCTTTCAGACCGGCCGGCAAGCAGTGCGAATAGGCCACCGGCTGCTTGGAGGCGCGGATCACGTCCTCGCTGGTCTTGGCGCCGACGTGCGACAGATCGCAGAGAATGCCGAGACGATTCATCTCGGCGACCACGTCGTGGCCGAAATCCGACAGGCCGCCGTCGCTTGACTCGTAACAGCCGGACCCGACCAGGTTCTGCGTGTTGTACGCCATCTGCATGATGCCGACGCCGAGTTCCTTGAACAGGCCGAGATAGCCGATCTGATCGTCGATGCCGGTGACATTCTGCCAGCCCAGGATGATGCCGGTCTTGCCTTCTTCTTTGGCCTTGAGGATATCGGCCGTGGTGTAGACCTGCCTGAGAATGTCGCGGTGCTCGCGGAACCACGCCTTCCAGCGCATCACGTTGCGCATGGTCTCCGTGAAATTCTCCCAGACACAGCATGTGCAATTGGCCGCCGTCAGGCCGCCGCGCCTCATATCCTCGAAAACCGGGCGGTCGAAATCGGAGATGATCAGTCCATCGATCACGATGGACCGCTCATGCAGACTGGCGCTCATGTCGGATCCTTCACGTACGCGGCGCGGCCCGGAAACCTAAGCAGATGGGCGCGCAATTTGGTGACCATTCACGGCGTCGGCTAATCGCCGGAGAACGTTCGATATCAAAAATGGCCGCCACGACCAAGTGAACCGCAACTTCCATATCGGCGGGGTGGGCTCGACCGCGGCGCGCACGATGAGGGTCGAGGCCGCCTGGGCGGGCGGCAGGTTGCTTAAGGGCCTTCGTCGACCACACCGCGGCGATCGTGGAACCCGAGCGGCCGGAGCGTCAGCGTGGCACGCGGTCATCCGTGCGGACGTCGGTTATGGCCAGTCGCCGCCGATCGCCGTCAATTCAATTTGGGTCACCGCCAGCGAGTGGGCCACGGAGGCCTGTCGGGCCCCGCCGGTCGGGCCGAGTGTGGTTCTCGGCATCATCGCACCGTGCTTCAGCATTGCCTGAAGCTGAATTCCTCACTTTTCGTAAACCTTTACCAATCGTTTACCGAAAGCCTCGAAGACTAGCGGTTGGCGGCGCGCCGTGCGCTTGGCTGCACGCAAATGTTGCGCGCGGCGTCCGCCGACGAGAGGCCGCGTGGACGATCCGGCTGGCGCCGGCGCGCAAGCGGGGCAGGGGTTGGCGTCAAGCGTCATTGGCCAAGTCAAAGCCGGCAGGCACGCGAACGGCCGGCAAGCGGGCAACATGTTTCAACGAGCTGCGATGGACGGTTCTACAAACCTCGCGCAAGCGCCGAAGCGCAAGATCGGACGCCGGGCCGCGGCGGTACGCTGGTTGCGCGCGCATACCTCGGCCCAGCCCGGCTGGCGCCGCACCTTGCTGCGCTGGGGCACCGCGCTCCTGCAGATGGACTTGCCGCGCGGCGCGGGAGCGTCGGCTGCCGCGCTGCTCCTGGTCGCCAGCGCTGGATACGGTGCGGTGCGTGGCGATCATCTCGACACCATGGCCGCCAACCTGCAGGACATCTGCGACAGCGCCGCCAACACCATGGGCTTCGGCCTTTCCGAGATCGCCATCGCCGGCCGCCATAATCTCAGCCGCAAGGCGATCCTCGCGTCTGCCGGCATCACCGGCCAGACCTCGCTGCTGTTCCTCAATGCGCACGCCGCCCGCGCGCGGCTGATGAAGAACCCGTGGATCGCCGAAGCCACCGTGCTCAAGCTCTATCCGAGCCGCCTGCGCATCGGCATTACCGAGCGCAAGCCGTTCGCGCTCTGGCAGATGGACCGTCATGTCTCGCTGATCGCCGCTGACGGCACCGTGCTCGAGCCCTTCGCGCCGCGGCGCTTCCTGTCGCTGCCGCTGGTGGTGGGCAAGGGCGCCGAGCAGGGCGCGCAAGCCTTCTTGGAGCTGGTCAAGCGCTATCCGGACATCGCGCCGCGCGTGAAGGCGTTCGCTCTCGTCGCTGACCGGCGCTGGAACCTCTACCTCAAGGACGGCGTCGAGGTGCTGCTGCCGGAGTCCAATCCGGCCCACGCGCTCGACACCTTGGCCGACCTCGACCGCGACAAGAAGCTCCTGTCGCGCGATATCACGCGGGTCGATCTGCGGCTCGCCGATCGCGTCACGGTGCGGCTGTCGGATGCCGCCTATGCCGCGCGCGAAGCCACCATCAAGGCTGCGGAAAAGGCCCGCAAGGCCAAGCGGAAAGGCGGCGAAGCATGAGCCCGCTGCACTTCGGCCTCACGCCCAAGATGAAGCCGGTGTCACCGCGGCGCGCGACCGTGGTCGCCAGCCTCGACATCGGCACCAGCAAGGTGGTCTGCTTGATCGCGCGGCTGGCCCCGCAGGCACCGCAGGACGTGCTGCGCCGCCGTAGCCATGGCGTGCGCATCCTCGGCTTCGCCCACACCGCCGCCGCCGGCATGAAGGCGGGCGCGGTGGTCGATCTGGTGCAGGCGGAGGAAATGGTCCGCCAGGCCATCGACATCGCCGAAAGCATGGCCGGCGTGCAGATTGAATCCGTGGTGGCCTCGCTGTCCGGCGGCCGGCTGGGCAGCGAGCGCTTCATCGCCGATATCGAGCTTTCCGGCGGCGCCGTCACCGACAACGAGATCGCCCGCGTGCTGGCGGCGGCGAGCCGCCACGCCGTGCGCAACGGCCGCGCCGTGCTGCATTCGCTGCCGATCGGCTATGCCCTCGACGCCGTCACCGGCATCCGCGATCCGCGCGGGATGCTGGGCCACACCTTCGGCGTCGACATGCACATGGTCACGTCCGACGTCGCCACCGTGCGCAACCTGATGCTGACCGTCGAGCGCAGCCACCTGTCGACCGAGGCCATGGTGGCCTCGCCCTATGTGGCCGGTCTTGCGGCGCTGGCCGACGACGAGGCCGATCTGGGCGCTGCTTGCGTCGATTTGGGGGCCGGAACGACCACATTGGCGGTGTTTTCCGGCGGCTGCTTCGTCCATGCCGACGGTTTCGCGCTCGGCGGCAACCACGTGACCATGGACCTCGCCCGCGGTCTCAACACCCGAATCGCGGATGCTGAGCGAATCAAAGCGATTTATGGCAGTGTTTTATCCGGTGGATCGGATGAACGCGACATGATCACGGTGCCCCCGTTCGGCGACGATGAGCGCGAGCCCCCGCAGTTCGTTTCGCGGGCTCAGGTCGTGCGCATCATCAAGCCGCGGGTCGAGGAAATCCTGGAAATGGTGCGCGATCGGCTGCAAGCCTCGCCTTTTGCGGCCGAGCCGCGCGCCCGCGTCGTCCTGACGGGCGGCGCCAGTCAACTCGCCGGTCTCGCCGATCTCGCCGCTCGCATCCTGCGGCGTCCGGTGCGCATCGGCCGTCCGCTTGGTGTTTCCGGCCTGCCGGAAGCGGCCAAGGGGCCGGCCTTCGCGGTCGCGGCGGGCCTTCTGGTTTATCCCCAGGCGGCGCATCTAGAACATTTCGAACCGCGGAAAACGCGGCAACTGATGACAGGTACAGGCGGCTACATGACACGGGTCGGGCAATGGCTGCGCGAGAGTTTCTGACCCTCACTGAAAAAACCACGCAAGGGCCGGCGGCGGACCGGTTCGGCGCGGCGGCGTTGAAATGCGTTGGCGTCATTCGGCGCGATCGCGGACCAGCTGCCCGTGCATCACAGAGGCAAACGTCATGACCATCAATCTTCAAATCCCTGACATCCACGAGATGAAGCCGCGGATCACGGTGTTCGGCGTCGGCGGCGCCGGCGGCAACGCCGTCAACAACATGATCACGGCCGGGCTCCAGGGCGTCGATTTCGTCGTGGCGAACACCGACGCCCAGGCGCTCACCACCTCCAAGGCCGAGCGCATCGTCCAGATGGGCGCGCAGGTCACCGAAGGCCTCGGTGCCGGCTCGCAGCCCGAGGTCGGACGCGCCGCCGCCGAGGAGGTTCTCGACGAGATCCGCGACCATCTGTCGGGCGCGCACATGGTGTTCATCACCGCCGGCATGGGCGGCGGCACCGGCACCGGCGCCTCGCCCGTCATCGCCCAGGCCGCGCGTGAGCTCGGCATCCTCACCGTGGGCGTGGTCACCAAGCCGTTCCACTTCGAAGGCGCGCGCCGCATGCGCTTCGCGGAAGCCGGCATTGCCGAGCTGACGAAGGTGGTCGACACCCTGCTGGTGATCCCGAACCAGAACCTGTTCCGTGTCGCCAACGAGAAGACGACGTTCGCCGACGCCTTCGCCATGGCCGACCAGGTGCTCTACTCGGGCGTCGCCTGCATCACCGACCTGATGGTCAAGGAAGGCCTGATCAACCTCGACTTCGCCGACGTGCGCGCCGTCATGCGCGAGATGGGCAAGGCGATGATGGGCACGGGCGAGGCTTCCGGCGAGAAGCGCGCGCTCACCGCCGCGGAAGCGGCCATCGCCAATCCGCTGATCGACGACGCCTCCATGAAGGGCGCCAAGGGCCTGCTGGTCTCGATCACCGGCGGCAAGGACCTCACCCTCTACGAGGTGGACGAAGCCGCGACCCGTATCCGCGAGGAGGTCGATCAGGACGCCAACATCATCGTCGGCGCCACCTTCGACGAGAGCCTGGACGGCATCATCCGCGTGTCGGTGGTGGCGACCGGCATCGACAACACCGGCATTCTGCGCGATTCGGTGCCGTTGACGCGGCCCGCGACCGTCGCCAAGGCGCCGAGCCAGCCGGCCCCGCAACCTGCGCCGGCCGCGCAGGCGCCGCAGGCCGAAAGCGCGCTCAAGCAGCTCGCCAGCAAGATCCGCGCGGACAATGCGCGCCTGGCCGAACGTGTCGAGCGGGCACCGGCGGCGGAGATGCCGATGGCGCAGCCCGCGCCGTTTGAGCCGCAGCCGATGCACGAATCGGCGGCCCACGCCGCCGTCGCCGCCGCCCTGCTGCCGACGGGCATCGAGGACGTTTCGCTCAGGCCGATGCCGATGAAGCCGTCGCTGTTCGATGCGGCGCCAGCCGAATCGACCCCGCCGCCGATGGAAGCGCCGCCGGCGGAAGCCTTCATCCCGCCGCAGCCGGAGCGCGCGCCGCGCACCCCGCGCATGCCGCGTATCGACGAACTGCCGCTGCCGGCGCAGAACGAGCTGCGCGCCCAGCGCGGCGAGGCGACCGCCGACAACCACCCTGAAAAGCAGCGCCTGTCGCTGATGCAGCGGCTGGCCCAGGTCGGCCTCGGCCGGCGCGAGGAAGCCGAAGCACCGCGTCCGCCGCGCACCGCGCAGGGCGCTCCGCAGTTCGAGCGGCCGGCACGTCCGACCGCCCGCCAGCCCGAAGGGCGCCCGGCTGAACCGGTCTCCGAATATGCCCGCCGCGCCGCGCCCCAGGGTCTCGACCCGCGCGGCCGCCAAGCGCCTGTGCATAACTCGCCTGAGGACGACCAGCTCGACATCCCGGCCTTCCTCCGGCGGCAAGCGAACTAAGACCGGTCACGCAAGACCCGTCTACGATACGGCCCCGAACCAAAGCCGGTTCGGGGCCGTTTTGTTAACCGGGTGTTTCCCTTAATACTTTGATTTGTGGGTGTTATTCGTGTGGCTGCACAGTGGGGCGCGCGCGGCCCAGCGAGCCTCGCGCAGCGGCACGTATCGTTTAGGCCCGTGGGCCAGCGCGTTCTTGCACCGATGCGGTTGGCCCGCGCTTAAATGCGGCAAAAACGAGTAATAGTCGGTAAGAAACCGTGACTTGGAGAATCCTGCCTGCCTGGCCTAACGTCCAGCGCTGTAAGGGACTTTTGGGTCTGAGGGGATACCGTCCGAGGGGTGCGGACGGCTACTGCACGAAGGGCCGAATTGTGACCCTGAATTCAAGGGGTGGGACCGTGCGGCCCGCAACGGGCGGACGGAAAACGAGATCCGATGAAGGGCGCTAAGCAGACCACATTGCGCGAGCACGTCGCCGTTTCCGGCATCGGCGTGCATTCGGGCCTTCCCGCGACTCTGACGCTGCATCCCGCCGACGACGACACCGGCATCGTTTTCCAGCGCGTCACCGCCGACGGCACCATCGAGCGCGAGATTCGCGCCGACGTGCGCGCGGTGACGGCCACCGAATTCGCCACCGTTCTGGGTGATGCCTCGGGCCCGATGTGCTCGACCGCCGAACACCTGCTCGCGGCGCTGCGCGGACTCAACGTCGACAACGTGGTGGTCGAGATCGACGGCCCGGAAGTGCCGATCATGGACGGCAGCGCGGCGCCCTTCGTCGAGGCGCTCGACCAGGCCGGCCTCACCGCGCGCGCTCTGCCGCGCCGTTATATCGAAGTGCTCAAGCCGGTGCGTGTCGCCAAGGGCGCTTCCCTCGGCGAACTGCGCCCTTACGCGCATGGCTTCCGCGTCGAGGCCGAGATCGAATTCGATCATCCGCTGATCGGCCGTCAGGCCATGGCGCTGGACATCGAGCCGGACAGCTTCCGCCAGGAAATCGCGCGCGCGCGCACCTTCGGATTCATGAAGGACGTGGCCAAGCTGTGGAGCGGCGGTTTTGCGCTCGGCGCTTCGCTTGATAATACGCTGGTCGTGTCCGATGACCGCGTGCTTAACCCGGAAGGCCTGCGCTTTGCCGACGAGTTCGTGCGCCACAAGGTGCTCGATGCCCTCGGCGATCTGGCGCTCGCCGGCCATCCGCTGCTCGGTGCCTACCGTACCGTGCGCGGCGGCCACAAGCTCAATCACGCGGTCTTGTCCGCGCTGATGGCCGACACCAGCGCCTGGCGTGTTGTGGAAGCGGTCGATACGGTCCGCCGCCCGCGCGGCCATGCCGGCGCCGCTGTCGGCTTGGTGGTCCCGGCCTACGGGCCGGACGTTTCCTGATCGCGCGCCCTGATCCGGCCTGCCGCGACGCCGATTTCCGCTCCCCGAACCGCCTTAATCCCGGCAGAATGTCGGCTTAATCGCTTGGCCAGCCCGCAGTTTTTCGTCTACAGGAACGGGGCTCGGGGGTCCCGACGGAATGGCGCCACCGAATTCGAAGGCGTGCCAACGCGCCGCTCTGAGTCCAGGGGGTTTCGTGCCGGACGATAGCGTAATGAAGCAGACGACCGTGCGGGCGGCCGTGCCGGCATTTCGTCGGCGCTTGGTATGTGCGGCGGCGATGGCGGCCGTGGTTGTCAGTCTCGGCGGCTGCAGCAGCCTCGACAGCCTCGGCGACGTCAGCAAGCTCAGCCCCACCAACTGGTTCAGCAGCGACAGTGATACCGAGGTCGATCAGCCGGCCGACCGCCTCTACAACGAGGGTCTTTATCTTCTGAACCAGCGTCACGATCCGGTAAAGGCGATAAAGAAGTTCGACGAGGTCGACCGTCAGCATCCGTATTCGGACTGGGCGCGCAAGGCGCTCCTGATGTCGGCCTACGCCAACTACGAGGCCGGCAACTACGCCGACTGCGTGTCCGCAGCCCGGCGCTACATGACCCTGCATCCCGGCAGTCCCGACGCGGCCTACGCCAACTATCTGATGGCGGCGTCCTATTACGATCAGATCCCGGACGTCACCCGCGATCAGGACGAGACCGACAAGGCGGTGGCGGCGCTGGAAGACGTGGTCAAGCGTTATCCCAACACGGAATACGCGACCAAGGCCAAAGAGAAGCTGCTGTTTGCGCGTGACCAGCTCGCCGGCAAGCAGATGGAGGTCGGGCGCTATTACCTTCAGCGGCACGACTACATCGGCGCCATCAACCGCTTCAAGATCGTGGTCACCAAGTATCAGACCACGCGCCAGGTCGAGGAGGCGCTGGAGCGGCTGACCGAGGCCTATATGGCCCTCGGCATCGTCAACGAGGCGCAGACCGCGGCCGCCGTGCTCGGCCACAACTTCCCGAACAGCGATTGGTACAAGCGCGCTTACGCCCTGGTGAAATCGCGCGGCGTGCTGCCCTCGGAAGACCGCGGCTCCTGGATCAGCAAGGCCTTCCGCAAGGTGGGGCTGGACGTGAATCTGGGCTGATTGCCCTTAAGGCGCGCTGGTTCCGGGCAGCGGATACTGAGGCCCTCCCACCATCACGTCCGGGCTTGCGGCAACAGAACCGTGGGACCTCGAGCAGGCTCGACTTCCGGTGCCATCCACGGCTTTAATGTCGACGAATCAACAGACGTGGATGCCCGGCACGACGCCGGGCACGACGAAGGTTAGACCCGGCCCAGCGCCATGCTCTCCCGACTCTCGATCCGCGACATCGTCCTGATCGATCGGCTCGACATCGATTTCGCCGACGGGCTTGCCGTGCTTACCGGCGAGACCGGCGCCGGCAAGTCGATCCTGCTCGATTCGTTCGCGCTCGCCTTGGGCGGGCGCGGCGACCAGACCCTGGTGCGTCAGGGCGAGGCGCAGGGCCAGGTGATCGCCGCCTTCGATATCGACAGCGACCACCCGGCGCGTGCGCTGCTCACGGAAAACGGCATCGCCGTCGAGGACGAATTGATCTTGCGCCGCGTGCAGTTCGCCGACGGGCGCACCCGCGCCTTCGTCAACGACCAGCCGGTCAGCGTGCAGGTGATCAAGCAACTGGGCGGCGCGCTGGTCGAGATCCACGGCCAGCATGACGACCGCGCGCTGGTCGATGCCGCCACCCACCGTCGGCTGCTCGATGCCTATGGCGGGCTGGAAGCCGACGCGGCCAAGCTCGCGCTGCTGTGGGAGGCGCGCCGCGAGGCCGAGGCGGCGGTCGAAGACCACCGCGCCGAAGTCGAGCGCGCCGGCCGCGAGGCCGAGTGGCTGCGCCATGCGGTCGACGAACTCGGCAGGCTTGCGCCGCAGCCGGGCGAGGAAACCGCGCTCGCGGAACGGCGCTCCGCCATGATGCAGGTGGAGAAGGTGGCTGAGGACTTGCGCGAGGCGCACGAGGTGGTGGGCGGCAAGAAGTCGCCGGTCAGCGCCATCGCCGGCGCGTTGCGCCGGTTGGAACGCCGCCAGCCGCAGGCACCGGCCCTGATCGAGCCTGTGGCCAAGTCGCTCGATACCGCGCTCAACGGGCTGGAGGAGGCGCGGGTGCTGCTGGAAGCCGCGCTGCGCGCGGCCGATTACGATCCCGATGAGCTGGAGCGCGGTGAGGAGCGCCTGTTCGCGCTGCGCGCGGCGGCCCGCAAGTACAACGTGTCGGTCGACAACCTGGCGGCGCTCGCCGAGCAGTATCGCGGCGACATTGCACTGATCGACGCCGGCGAAGAGAGACTGAAAGAGCTCGAAGCCTCCGCGCGCGCGGCCGTGGCCGCCTACGGCAAGGCCGCCGAGGCGCTCTCGAAGGCGCGCACCAAGGCGGCGGCCGGGCTCGACAAGGCGGTGAATGGCGAACTCAAGCCGCTCAAGCTCGAGCGCGCGCGTTTCATGACGGAGATCGAGAGCGACGCCGCCGCGCCTGGCGCGAACGGCATCGACCGGGTCGAGTTCTGGGTGCAGACCAATCCGGGCACGCGGCCGGGGCCGTTGATGAAGGTCGCCTCCGGCGGCGAGTTGGCGCGCTTCCTGCTCGCGCTGAAAGTGGTGCTGGCCGACCGCGGTTCGGCGCCGACTTTGGTGTTTGACGAAATTGATACCGGTGTCGGCGGTGCGGTCGCCGACGCCATCGGCCTCAGGCTCGCGCGGCTCGGCCGTACCGTGCAGGTGCTGGCGGTGACCCACGCGCCGCAGGTCGCCGCCCGCGCAACGCGCCACTACGTCATCAGCAAGGACTTGGCGGCCAAGGGCAAGCGCGTCGCCACCCGCGTGACCGAGGTCGCCGAGGATCATCGCCGCGAGGAGATCGCGCGCATGCTCGCCGGCGCCGAGATCACCAAGGAAGCCCGCGCCGCCGCCGAGCGTCTGCTGAAGGCGGGGTAATTTGCTGTCATTCCGGGGCGCCCATTAGCGCGGTTACGCGCGTCTTCGACTCGCTATGGGCGCGAACCCGGAATCCATTCACGCGCTCAGCCCGCTCAGCACCGCCACCGTCCCCGCGACCGTAGCGAACTCGTTGTGCAGATGAGCCAGCGCCGCGCGGTGGATCTCGTCGGCGCCATAGGCCGGCCCGTTGTCGAAGCTGACGTCGGCGTTGCGCGCAAACGCCGCGCAGGCGTCGTGCACGAGCGTCACCGCGAAGCCCAGATTGGCGGCCATGCGCGTCGTGGTGGAGACGCAATGCGGCGTGGTCAGGCCGCATATGACGAGCCGCGTGATCCCTTGCGCGCGCAGCTTGGCTTCCAGATCGGTGCCGATGAAGGCCGAATTCACCGACTTCTCGAACAGCGCCTCGCCGGCGGCAGGAGTAAAGCCGTCCTTGAAGTCGGTGCCGCGGCCGGACAGCGGCGAGCCCGGCGTGCGGCTCAAGTGCCGCACGTGCAGCACCGGCACGCCGTGTTGCCGGAAGGCCGCGATGAGGCGGAGCGCATTGTCTTCCGCTTGCGGGTTGTTGCGCGCGCCCCAGAAGGGATCGAGGAAGCCCTTCTGGAAATCGATCAGCAGCAGCGCGGTTGCGGCGGCTTCGGCAGCGGGCATTGTGTTCGGCTTTCAGTCGTAGGGGCTTTTTGCCGCCTTGGCATCGGCGGCCATGTTCATCGGCGGCGCCGGCGTGTAGTGGGCGGGTTTGGCGCCGCCGCGCGCATGGCGCGCGCGCGCGGAGGCCGGCGTTTCCAGGACGCCCTTCGCCGCCAGCGCCGCCTTGCGGTCGACCATGTGCGGTGCCGGGTCGTTGGGCGGCGGCATCATGCTGGCGTGGTAGTAGGCCATCTTCTCCATCGCCGCGGCGGGATCGACTTGGCGCTGCGGATCGATGTCGCGCTCGTTGGTGGCGCGCGGGGTCACCGCCACGCCGTCGACGATCTCGTGGTCGAGCCACCATTTCTTGGCGAGGTTGCGCCGGCCGTTGCCGAGCTTGTCGTCGAGCCAGGTGGCGACCGGCACCATCAAGGGCTTCAGGAACATCGCGTTGACACCGAGCCAGCTCACCACGCGGGTGAGCACCGCGCCATCGGCGTCGACCACTTTGTTGATAGGGCAGGTCTTCATGCAGCGCCCGCAGGCCGAGCCGCGCGCATTGGTCAACCGGTAACGCGTGCAGCGCTCGACGTCCGGCTTCCAGATTTCGTAACCGTTGAACATCACCTTGTCGCCGAACGGAATGGCGTCGCAGGGGCACTCGCGCGCGCATTTGAGGCAACCCGCGCAGAACGTCTGCAGCCCGAAATCGATCGGCTGGTCGGCCTCGAGCGGCATGTCGGTGGTCAGCACGACCGATTTAAAGCGCGGGCCGACGAACGGGTTGAGCACCAGTTCGCCGATACGCGAGAGTTCGCCCAAGCCTGCCCACAGGATGAGCGGGATGTGCAGCACGTCGCTGTCGGCGTTGGTCTGCGCGCGCGCCGGGAAGCCGAGCTCGCGCAAGAGCTCGGCCATGATGCCGGCGATCACCGCGCCGCGCAGGTATGCGCGCATGGACTGCGAACCCGAGATCCAGTCGTCGCCGCTCGCGCCCTCCATGGTGTCGAAGCCCTGGTCGATCAGCATCACCACCGCGTTGCGGTGATAGGGCGCGATCTCGGCGCCGTCTTCTTTATGCGAGAACCAGGCGTAGCGCGGGATTTCGCAGATGCCGGTCAGGTCCGAACCGAGCGCATAGGAGAGCGACTTGATGGCCTCCGCGTTGGTGCGCGGATTGCGGTACCGGGCGCGGTCGCTGGCCGGCGCCACGTCGCCGTTCTGGAAGGGAACCAAGGAGCGGATGACCTGCAAGAGGCTCCACGACAGCGGCGTCTTGAAGGCGAAGCGCGTGCGCTCGGTCTTGGCCTTGGCGCCGAGATCGCCGTGCAGTGCGCGCTGGAAGAAGGCGGCGCGCTTGGGCACCTGCGGCACCTCGTCGTCGAGGATGAGCGTGGTCGGCCTTTCGATCCGCTTCACCGTCTCCATGGGAAAGCGCGACAGGTGCGTCTTGCGCTTTTTCTGCCGGTTGCGCTCGCGCCCCGACTGCGCGCCGTTGAGCCCCAGCCAGTAGGCGAGCCCGCGCGCGTTGAGCGCGCTCTCGTGCAGCGGGGTATCCGTTGCGAGCTCGTAGTCGGTGGTGACCACAGCGAGCGAGAACTCGACGACGTAAGGATTGCGCAAGCCCGCGTCGGTGCGCACGGCGAGCCCCGCCAGCACCGCCAGCCGCTCGGCATCCACCAGGCTCACGCCGTTGACATGCGCGCGGGCGGCAAAACCCATGGCGCGGATGTGGCCGGCGACGCAGACCGCGATCTCGGCCGCGCGCATGGCGGCGATCTCGGCGCGTGCGGGCGCGATCCACTCGCGCGCCAGGTTGTCGGGTTCCGGCAGGCGCGCCCGCTCCACCAGGATGACAACCGCAAACCCGTGCGTGGGGTGATCGCCACCGGCAAGCCACCCGTTGTCCGGCATGCGGGCGATGCCCACCTGCGTGGCATCGAGGAAATAGGCCGCGCCCTTGATGTCGGCAGCGCGGCGCGCGCGGTCGTCGGGCACCGGCGCCTGTTGCGGCGCCGGCGTGCCGTCGGCGAATTTGGCGAACAATTCGCGGTAATGCGCCGTCGCCCGCGCCAGCGGCCCTTCGGGCGCGGCCTCGACGGCAGCGGCGACAGGCGGGCGCGCGGCCTCCCGGTCCGTGACGCTGTCGTCCCGCAGCAGCGTCTCCAGCGGGAAGGGGCCGAGATGGAAGGGGCGATTCTTGCCGCGCGGCTGGAGCAACATGGAACGAGCGTTTCCTTCTCTTTTGCCGCCACCTTCGGGGAATTCTGCTGTCGAAACAAGGCCGCGTATCCCCTGCTTCGTCATGCCCGGCCTTGTGCCGGGCATCCACGTCTTTAGATTGCCCCAAGTTCAAGACGTGGATGGCCGGGACGAGCCCGGCCATGACGGGAAAATGGCCAAGCAAGACCCCTCCAAGATCGACCCCGAAGACCTGACCGAGGCGCAGGCCAAGGCCGAGCTGATGCGACTCGCGCTCGAGATCGGCGCCGCCGACCGGCGTTACTACCAGGAAGACGCGCCGACGCTCACCGACGCCCAATACGATCGTCTGCGCGAGCGCAACAAGGCGATCGAGGCGCGCTTCCCCAATCTGGTGCGCGCGGACTCGCCGTCGAAACGCGTCGGCGCCGCGCCGGCGCGCGGCTTCGCCAAGGTGCGCCATGCGGTACCGATGCTCTCACTCGACAACGCCTTTGCCGAGGAGGACGTGCGCGATTTCGTCGCTCGCATCCGCCGCTTCCTCAAGCTCGATGAAGACGCGCCGATTTCATTTTCCGCCGAGCCCAAGATCGACGGCCTGTCCATGTCGCTGCGCTACCAGGACGGCGAACTGGTGACGGCCGCGACCCGCGGCGACGGCGCCGAGGGCGAGGACGTCACCGCCAACATCAAGACGCTGAAGGCCGTGCCGCACACGCTCAAGGGCCGCAATATCCCGCGCGTCACCGAAGTGCGCGGCGAGGTCTACATGACCAAGGCCGACTTCCTCAAACTGAACGAGCGGCAGAAAGAGGCCGGCGAACCGATCTTCGCCAATCCGCGCAACTCGGCCGCGGGCTCGCTGCGGCAGAAGGACCCGAAGGTCACCGCCTCGCGGCCGCTCGGCTTCTTCGCCTATGCCTGGGGCGAGATGAGCGAGATGCCGGCCGATACGCAATCCGGCATGATCAAGTGGTTCGAGCGCTGCGGCTTCGACACCAACCCGCTCACCAAGACCTGCCATTCCGGCGACGAGCTCCTGGCCTTCCATCGCCACATCGAGGAGCAGCGCGCGCAGCTCGACTACGATATCGATGGTGTCGTCTACAAGATCGACCGCATCGACTGGCAGGAGCGCCTCGGCTTCATCTCGCGCACGCCGCGCTGGGCCATCGCGCACAAGTTTCCGGCCGAACGCGCCATCACCGTCTTGTACGACATCGAAATCCAGGTCGGCCGCACCGGCGCGCTCACGCCGGTCGCCAAGCTGGAGGCGGTCGGCGTCGGCGGCGTCATCGTGCAGAACGCCACCCTGCACAACGAGGACTACATCAAGGGCATCGGCGGCAAGGGCGAGGAATTGCGCGAAGGCCGCGACATCCGCATCGGGGATACCGTCATCATTCAGCGCGCCGGCGACGTCATCCCCCAGGTGGTCGACGTCGTGCTCGATAAGCGCCCGAAGAGCGCCAAGCCGTATCACTTTCCGAAAAAATGCCCGTGCCCGCTCAAGACCGACGTGGTGCGCGAGGTCACCGCCACCGGCGAGGAGGGCGCGCGTGCCCGCTGCACCGGCGAGTTCGCCTGTCCGTTCCAGAAGATCGAGCACCTCAAGCTCTTCGCCTCGCGCCGCGCCTTCGACATCGAGGGCCTGGGCGAGAAGCAGGTGGAGCTGTTCTTCGACAAAGGCTGGGTCAAGGAGCCCGCCGACATCTTCACGCTCGAGAGCCGCAACGACAAGATCAAGCTGCAGGACGAGGAGGGCTACGGCGCCGTCTCGGTGCGCAACCTGTTCGGCGCCATCCGCGAGCGGCACGAGATTTCGCTCGAGCGATTCATCTACGCGCTTGGCATGCGCCACGTCGGCGAGACCACCGCGCTAGCGCTGGCGCGCGGCTACGGCTCCTGGACCGCGTTCCACGATGCCTGCCTCAAGGTCGCCAAGGGCGACGAGGAGGCGCGCGCGGAGATGGATGCGCTCGACCAGATTGGCGACACCGTCATCGACAGCATCGCCGCCTATTTCGGCGAGAGCCACAACAGGAAGATCGTCGAGAACCTGAGCAAGCACGTCACCGTCATCGACGTGGAGAAGCCGAAGTCGGATTCCAAAGTCGCCGGCAAGACGGTTGTGTTCACCGGCTCGCTCGAAAAGCTGACGCGCGATGAGGCCAAGGCCCAGGCCGAGCGCCTGGGCGCGCATGCCGCAGGCTCCGTGTCGAAAAAGACCGACCTCGTGGTCGCCGGTCCCGGCGCCGGCTCCAAGCTGACCAAGGCCAAGGAACTCGGCATCGAGGTGATCAGCGAGGACGACTGGCTAAAGCTGGTCAATTCCTAGTCATTCCGGGGCGGCCCACCCAGATCGGCTTTAGCCGATCTGGGCAACCTTAAGTGCCGATCTCGAGTGAACCCGAGATCGGTGGGCCGAACCCGGAATCCAGGGGCGAAGCATGAGAGCGGTGCTCTGAATTCCAGGCCCGGCGCTCACGCGCCGTCCGGAATGACGACGAAAAAAACACGTCCCAACTTATCCCCGCTCGTTTTTCTGCCCTTATCATTTCCGCGTCCGGCTCAACTGAGGGGCGTCGTCGCGAGACGTCACGATGATGGAGCTGGATGCGGCGCCCGCGGATGGGATTCGTAACCCCATCCCCGGGAGGCCTTGGGTAGCCGTCCGACCCCACTACGAGGGTCTGCCTTGAATGGCTGGACGCGGCGTGGACGAAGGGCGGCGAAAGCGGCCCGGATCGGGGGCCCGGCTCGGGCTCCGTCCGCGTCCGGAAGCACGGCCCCGGGGACAGAAAAGCCGCGTGTGGCGCGCCGAGAGGCGCCACGCCTTCGATCAGAAGGCGTGACCATAAGAAATGGCTGCGCCGATCGGCGCGCCACCCCCTCTCATGTTTCGAGAGGGGGACGAGAGAAAGGACCTACGGGCGAACCCGGCGCCCGCCAAAGAATACGGGCGGCGGAGCTGTGTCTAACCGCCATCCCGGAATAACGGGGGCTGTTTGAGATTTTAATCGCGATGGCACGCGTACGCGGCAAGGCTCGCTTCGCTCTCTCCGTAAACGGAAAGACGGAAGCTCAAATCGGCCGTGTCGCCTGCTCCAGCCATCGGCGCGTGTCGTCGTCCACCAGTGGGCCGATCGTTTCCTTGACGCGCGCGTGATAGCTGTCGAGCCAGTGCCGCTCCTTCGACGTCAGCATGCGCGTGTCGATGAGCGCGCGGTCGATCGGCGCCAGCGTCAAGGTCTCGAAGGCGTTGAGCGGCTTTTCGGCGCCTTCGGGTTCGGGCGCAGCGATCACCAGAACGAGGTTCTCGGTGCGGATGCCGTAGGCTGCGGTCTTGTAGTAGCCCGGCTCGTTCGACAGGATCATGCCGCGGCGCAGCGCCACGTGGCCGAGCTTGGAAATGCGCGCCGGTCCCTCGTGCACCGAGAGATAGCTGCCGACGCCGTGGCCGGTGCCGTGGTCGAAGTCGAGCCCCGCCTGCCAGAGCGCGACGCGCGCCAGCGGATCGAGCTGCGCGCCGCTGACGCCTTCGGGAAATTCGGCAGTGGCGATGGCGATATGGCCCTTGAGCACACGCGTGAAGCGGTCGCGCATCTCATCCGTGGGCGTGCCCACCGCGACGGTGCGTGTCACGTCTGTGGTGCCGTCCTCGTACTGCGCGCCGGAATCGATGAGGAACAGTTCGTTGAGGCCGATCTTGCGGTTCGACTCGCGCGTGACGCGATAATGCACGATTGCCCCATTCGGCCCGGCGCCGGCGATGGTCGGAAACGATACGTCCTTCAACAGCCCGGTGTCGCGTCGGAAGCTTTCCAGCGCCGCCACCGCGTCGATCTCGGTGAGCTTACCGGTCGGTGCTTCGCGCGCGAACCAGGCGAGGAAGCGCGCCAGCGCCGCGCCGTCGCGTTTGTGCGCGGCGCGCGTGCCCATGATCTCGGTGTGGTTCTTCACCGCTTTCATGAGGGTGATCGGATCGGCCTCGCGCGCGGGCTTGCCGCCGTGCTCGCGCACGAGCCGTGTCAGCATGTCGGCGGCGGTGGCCTGGTCGAGCCGCACGGTCTTGCCGCTCATGCGCGCGAGGTCGCGCTCCAGGTCGTCGGGCTTGCGCACGTCGGCGATATCGGCCAGCGCCGCGCGCGCCGCGTGGTCGAGCTTGGCGGCATCGACGTAGAGCGCCGGCGTGCCCTCGCGCGGCACCACCGCGAAGGCGAGCGCCAGCGGCGTATGCGCGATGTCGCTGCCGCGGATGTTGAAGGCCCAGGCGACGTTCTGCGCGTCCGACACCACCAGCACATCGGCGCGCGCCTTGGCGAGCTCGGCCTGGATGCGGCGCAATTTCTCGGCGGCGCCTTCGCCGGCGAAGGTGATGTCGTGCAGTTTGACAGGCGCCGATGGTGGTGCCGGCCGGTCGCGCCACAAGGCATCGATCGGGTTGTCGTCGAGCGCCACCAGTTCGGCGCCGGCAGTAGCGCAGGCTTTGCGCAGGCGGTCGGCGCCTTCGGTGGTATGCAGCCAGGGATCGTAGCCGACCTTCGCGCCCGGCGTGACGTTGGCTTCCAGCCACTGCGCCGGCGGGGTCTCGACCAGGTGCTCGATGGCGAACACGGTCTTGTCGACCTGTGCGTCGGCCTGCACCGTGTAGCGGCCGTCGACGAAGACCGCCGCCTTGTCGGTGAGCACGACCGCGGCGCCGGCCGAGCCGGTGAAGCCGGTCAGCCAGGCCAGACGCTCGTCGCTCGCCGGCAGATACTCATTCTGCTGACGGTCGGCGCGCGCCACCATGAGGCCGTCGAGGCCGCGGCGGACAAGCTCGGCGCGCAGTGCCGCCACCCGGCCGGCGCTTTCGGCCCGCTCGCTGGCGTCCTCGAATGTCTGGAAATGGGCTTCGAACATGGGCCGGCACTCTAGCCGGATTGCGCTCGGGAGCAACGCGAGACCTGCGGGCGGCGCCGGTCTGCGGCGAGGGCGGGAGGGCGCGAGAGGGTACGAAAATTTTGCTGCGCCGGAGCGCCCGGGACGGCAACAAACGCGTCCCTCCGAATCTGTTTTGTGCAACGCAATAATTCTGCCTCAGATATGACCATGGCGTTGCCGCCAAGTTAATCGATTAATGCTGAAAATAGGGCCTCCTATGCAACGTGACGACTTATTCGCACTCGCAACATGGTCTATGTGCAGTGCAACAGTCAGGGCGCGAATCGACCGGGCCGCCGCTGACTTGGCCGTATGCGAAAAGGAGATCCCCCATGAGTGCCGTCACCTATGGTGAGCGCTTTGGTTCCGCCGCCGGCGAGGCTGCCAAGCCGAGCAAGAAGGGTTGGTTCGCCCGGGCCTTTGACCGGTTGATGGAAGCGCGCATGGAGCACGCGCGCGCCGAGGTCGAGCGTCATCTGCGCTATCTGCCTTACAGCCTGGATGAGGAAGGCAACCGCCTGGTCAAGCGCGGCCGCGGCGACATGCCCTTCGGCGGCTGATCGCCCCGACGCCGCTTAGTGCGTCGTCGTGCCCGGGTGCCGGGCGATGCGGGCGTCGAGGACGGCGCGCGCATCCGGCTGGTGCAGTTCGTCGAACGCACTGCGCCAGGCCCGCAAGCGCTCGGTATCCACTTCGCCGTCGCTTTCCGGCGCGATGAGAATGCGCGTCGTTTCCCAAGGCAGCCGGATCGCCTTCGCCAGCGCGATCAGGGCTTCCTGGTCCGGCTTCGCGAGGATGTCGAGGACGACGTCATCGGGCACCTTGGCGATCAGCCCTAATGCAATGGCGAGTTCGCCGGTGCGGCCGGTCTTGGCGAATTCCTCGAGTTTGGCCCAGTTCAGCTTGCCGGCCCGGTTCAGTGAGTGCACCCGCACGCGCGCGGTGGCGTGCGCCTGCGTTTGCGTCGTGGTCTCGCCGCGGATGGCGTCGGTCACGTCAGCGACGGCGCGCTCGATGTCGGCAGGCGCATGACGGCGCTCGGCCTGCAGCGCCGCGCGCACTGAGGCCGAAGCGGCTTCGAGCAGCCGTTCGAACAAGACAGCCGGCAGGTCCGGCCGCCGCCCGACGCAGCCGGTGAGCGTGTCATCGCCCTCGGAACGTTTGACCAGCACGGCAAAGCTGTTGCGGGAAAAGCGCGCGCCGTCGTTGCGCACGGTGCTCAGCAGGACGTCGCGATCACCGCGCTTGACCAGCACGTCCGTCACCGCCGCCGACAGCGTCTTGCGCCGGGCAATCGCCAGCATGTGATCCTGGGTTTTGGTGACGGCGCATTCGATCAGCGTGGCGTCGGTGAGCGCTTCCGATTGTGTGAGCACCGGCGCGGCGACCGTGATCGCGTCGTCGCAGGCGAGCCGGTGAATGACCTTGGGGGGCGCCTTCGCGACCGGGCTGAGCCGGGTCGCGAGCAGCTCTCGCGCCGCCTCGTCGATGGTCTCCAAGAGCCGCACGAACATATCGTCAATAAGTGCGACATCGTCGGAGGAGAACTCACCGGCGCCGACCAGGTAGAGGTCGGTCAGGTGGCGCAGCGTCAAGACCTGCCGGTCCGGCGCGATGTCGCCGATCCTGTCATAAAGGTCGCGAATGAGCATTTGCGAAGGGCCCATGGCCGGAGCGATACTTTTCAGGGCCTTTTTGCGGGGTCCGCGGCCGGCCGGTGGCGATCGAGGCGACCCATAGACCGCCCTCGCGACAGATTGACCAAGTTTGGTTATTAATTCCTAAACCGGGCGGTTCCGCGGACCGGCTGGCCGGACGTCGACCTTGCCGTCCCGGGTGGGGAATGGGTGTTTTCAGCGCCCGCGCTTGAGAATGAGGGTCGTCCAGCCTTCGATCTGGATGCGCTGTTCGAGCATCAGCCCCTGCGCGCCGTAGACGGCGAGCGCCGCGTTGGCGTGCGAGGGCAGCAGGCCCGACAGCACCACACGGCCGCGGGGCGCGCTGAGACGCCGGATCGGCACCGCCAGCCGGGTGAGCGGCCCGAGCAGAATGTTGGCGAAGATGAGGTCATAGGGACCGTGTTGGGTGATCTTGCGCACGGCGGCGCCGGCCGCATGCAGGGCGATGACGTAGGGCGCGATGCCGTTGAGCCGGGCATTGTCGTGGGCGGCGGCCACCGCGCGCCAGTCGATATCGCCGCCGATGGCTTTGACGTGCAGGCGCTTGGCCGCCGCAATCGCCAGCACGCCTGAGCCGGTGCCGATGTCCAGTACGCGCCGGAAGCGCCGTTGTTTGGCGAGCGCGTCGAGCGCCAGCAGGCAGCCGCGTGTGGTGCCGTGATGGCCGGTGCCGAAGGCGAGAGCCGCCTCGATTTCAATCGCCAGGGCATTGACCGGCACCCGCGCGCGGTCGTCGCGATCATGAGCGCCGTGCACCACGAAGCGGCCGGCGCGCACCGGCGTCAGGCCGGCGAGGCTCTGCGCCACCCAGTCGGTCTCGGCGAGCGGCGCGAAGATCAGAGCGGCCGCGGCGTCATTGCCGGAAGCCATGCGCACCAGGTCGCGAACCGCCACCTCATCGGGGGCCTCGCGGAAATAGACCGCCATCTGCCAGCGGCCGTCGTCGTCGGCGAAGGCGGCGCAGACGGTATCGTCGGGATCGAGCGTTTCGTCGAGTGCTGCGGCGAGCGCGCGCGCGGTTCGCTCGTCACAGGCAAGCCTGGCCACCACGGTGTGCATGGAGCACGTCTCTAGCGCACCGCCCGATTCGTGTCGCTGGTCTCCGGATCAGGCCGCCGGCCTAGCGCCCGAAGATGAAGAACGGGAACGGCGGCGGGCTGTCGCCGTCGTCGCGGCGGTCGTCGGGCACGTAATCCGGCGGCGGGGGTGGCGGCCGGTCGTCGTAATAGTAGCGGCCGTTGTCCTGGTAGTAGACGCGGCCGTTGCTCCAGCCGCGTTGATAGGACGGCGCCGCACCGGTGGTCTCCGGATCGGCCTGCTCCTGCGCCACTAGCGGCGCGCGGCCCGGCACGCGGCCGGTCAGCACCACTTTGGTGTTCGCCATCTTCTCCTGCTTCACCAGCTTCCAGAGGATGGCGGCGTGCTGGCGCGTCAACCGCACGCAGCCGTGCGACACCGCGCGCCCGATATATTTCGTCTCGTCGGTGCCGTGGATGGCATCGCCCGTGCGCGTGAAGAAGATCGAGTACGGCATCGGCGCGTTGTCGTACTGCTCGCTGACGTGGTCGATGTCCATGCGGAAGGGCGTGAAGGTGCCGCTCGGCGTCGGCAGGCTGGGGCGCCCGGTCGACACTGGCCACTGATAGAGGAAGCGGCCGTCCTGCGAGACGGTCATCTGCTGGGTGCTCTTGTTCACCTGGATCAGCAGCGAGGCGGCGGCCGGCGTGACGCCGAGCGCCAACGCCGTCAGCGGGGCCAGGGTGGGTGCCAAAAGCAGTGCCATGAGGCGGCGACGCATGACCGGGTACTCTCCTTCCGTCCTCACCCCCCGCATGATAACACGCCAGGCCGAGATTTGTTGCGAACTGCGGCCAAGGTGGGGCGGGGGCGGACGAAAGGGGCGCGCCGCGCCCCCTTCAGCGCCGCTTATGGGGCGCCAGCGCCTGCTCGACCGTATGCGGCACGTGGGCGCCGATCACCTGGGCGATGCATAGCCGGTCCGGCTCGCAGGTGACGATGCACTCGGTACCGGGCTGGCCTTTGCAGTCGGTGCCGCAGCCGTAGCGCTTCGGCCCCTGCGAGAACGAGCCGTGGAGCTGGTCGCAGGTCTGGTGGAGCGCCTGGGCGCTCATCTTGATGCGCAGGTGGATGTCCCTCGCCAGAGCCGGACCGCTGAAGGCAAGGACGCCGCTCAGAACGAGCAGGGCAGGCCAATGTCGCAAAGCTTTACTCCCCCCGGAACGTGTCATCCCCCGGGCGCATTATAAGCCGCTGGCGTTGCGATCATACCCCCCGGCGTGTGCCCGCATGATCTGGATCAAACCGGCCCAGGCCCGGCCCGCGATAATGGCGGCATATTCGCGCGAGGAGCCGCCTGATGCGCGCCGCTTGGCCCGCCGTATTGCGTGCGGGAATGCTTGCCACAATTGCCGTGATGATCGCCCTGCTCGCCGGCGCAGCACCGTTGCAGCGGCTGGCGCAAGGCGAAAGCCGCGCCGCGCGCTGCCGGGCGGCGCTGTCGAGCGTCGAGCAGCTGCGGGTTGCCTACAACTCGGCCTGCGGCGGCGGCATGCGCGCCGGGCGCGGCGAATGCCTGCGGCTGGCGCAACAGCTGCGCGCGGCGATCGCGCAGCAGAACGCCGCCTGCCAATAGCGCGGGCGCGCGGGCTCGCATCCTTCACGCCCTTTTGTGCGCGCGCGGCGTTGCCATATGAAGAAGGAGAGAGCCAAGGGAGCAAGCCCCGCATGTCCGAGCCGCTCGTCGTCGTCATTCCGCACCGTCTCGGCAAGGCCGAGGCGCTCGCGCGCATCAAGGGCGGCATCGGCCGCGCCAAGACTGAATTCACGCGCGTCCTCACCATCGAGGAGGAGACCTGGGAGGACAGCCGGCTCACCTTCCGCGCCGCCGCGCTCGGGCAGCGCGCGAGCGGGTTCATCGACGTCGGCGATGCGGCGGTGCGGCTCGAAGTGCGGCTGCCCTGGCTGTTGGCACGCTTCGCGCAAGCCATCCAGCGCGTGGTCGGCTATCAGGGCCAGGCGATGCTGGAGAAGAAGTAAGCGCGGCGCGGCTGGCGCGTGACGCCGCAATGCGCGCGCGGGCCTTACCAGTGCGGCGGGTAAACCGCCGGCGCCTTGAATGTCGGCCGCGTGGCCCGCGGCAGCGCGGGCGAGACGGCGTGCGCAGTGAACGGCTTCGGCGGCGTCGTGCGCGCGGCCGCGGGTCGCGCCACAGGCCGCGGCGTCAAGCTGTTGTAGGCGGCGATCCAGCCCGTCGCCACGATCGCCACCGAGAGCAAGGCGAGCGTGCGGGCGAGCAGCTCGCGCTGCGCCGGCCGGAACGGCCACATGACCGGTTGCCAGACGTAAGTGTCGAGGCGCGCGACGGCCCGCGCCTTCATGCGCGCGACGGCCATGCGCGCGCGCAACGCGCCGCGCCGCCAACGCAGCACGCCGTGGCGCCATATGACGAGCAGAAGCGCGCGCAGCGGCGGCCGCGGGATATCTTGGCGGAATGACGGGCCGGCGGTGTGCACCGGCACATCCGTCACATCCGGCACGGGCAATGCGGCGGGCGCGGGCGCAATGGCCTCGACACGATCTTCGTTCATCCGCGCGGACGCGGGGCTCCAAATTCTCGGCGCTGCCTCCACGCTTTCGCGGAGCCGAACGGATGCGGTCGATTCAGTTTGAAGGGATTGCTGAACGGACTGCTGAACGGATTGGCCGTCCGGACGTTCGCGGCGCGGCGGTTTGGCGTGCGCGCGCTTGCCGCGCCGGCGCTTGCGCGGCGACGGTGAAGAGTCCTGGACTGGTGCGGCGCTCTCGCCGCGGCGGGATTTTGCTTTCCCCATCGCTCACGCGTCCCAAGAAAAAAATGTCCGGGCGAACCGACCCGGACGAGGAGGTTCAACGGGTGCGTGGGGCGATTAAGACCAGCGGCGGTGGTGCGATCAAACGCAACCGCGTGGTGTGGGTAAAAAGTAAGGTGAAGATCGCGGGCGTTAAGATTAAGGGGCGCGGGGAGGCGTGGTTTGCGTGCGATGTCGCGGTTAATGCGCGGAATTTTCGATCTGGCGTATCAAGGCCGATCCTTGGCGCTTGGCGAGCTACTAATCGCGGATGTCGTCCGCCGCTTTCGGGTCCCGGCGCGGTTCGCCCGAGGTGCGCGGCTCGCGCTGGTGCCTCACACCCTCTCGATAAAACTATCCACCACGCGCTTTTCGCCCGCCTTGTCGAAGCGGATGGTGAGCTTGTTGCCGTCGACCGCGGTGACGTTGCCGTTGCCGAACTTCTGATGAAATACGCGGTCGCCCACGGAGAAGCGGCTGTCGGCGCCGGTGGATTTGGCGACGAGCTCGCCTTCGATGGTCAGCGGGCGGCGCTTGTTTGCAGCACTCCGGCCGCCGGCGCCGGCCTGCTGTCCCCGCCGGGGAGGCGGTGAAGACGCAAAGCCCGGCGCTTCGCCGTCGTCGACGAATTCCGGGTCGGCGACGTAGCGCGGCTGGCCGGCCTCGTCGAAGCCGCCTTTTCCCCGGCGCGTTTGCGCGCGCTGCCAGCCGGGCGTGGTGTAGCGCGAGCCGAAGGCGTTCATCTCGTCGAAGCGCGAGGCGCCGTAGCCCGCCATGCCGAAGCCGCCCGAGCCGCCGGCGGCCTCCTTGATCTCGACGTCCTCCGGCGGCAGTTCGTCGAGAAAGCGCGAGGGCACCGTCGAGGTCCACAGGCCGTGGATGCGCCGGTTGGTGGCGAAATAGATCTTTGCGCGCTTACGCGCGCGCGTGAGGCCGACATGCGCCAGCCGCCGCTCTTCCTCCAATCCCGCGCGGCCCTGGTCGTCGAGCGAGCGCTGATGCGGGAACAGCCCTTCCTCCCAGCCGGGCAGGAACACGGTGTCGAACTCGAGCCCCTTGGCCGAATGCAGCGTCATGATGTTGACCGCCTGCTCGGAGTCGCCACTGTCGCGGTCCATCACCAGCGAGATGTGCTCTAGGAAGCCGGCGAGGTTCTCGAACTGCTCCATGGAGCGCACGAGCTCCTTCAGGTTTTCCAGTCGCCCGGCGGCGTCGGCGGTGCGCTCCTTCTGCCACATCTCGGTGTAGCCGGATTCATCGAGCACGATCTCGGCCAATTCCGTGTGCGGGATTTTGTCAAGCATGCCGCGCCAGCGGGAGAACGAGTCCATGAGCGTGCGCAGGGTGCCGCGCGGCTTCGGCTTTAATTCGTCGGTGGCGGAGAGGGTGGCGGCGGCTTCGGTAAGCGGGATGCGCTGCTTGCGGGCGTAGTCGTGCAGCATCTGGATGGTGGCGTCGCCGAGGCCGCGCTTCGGCGTATTGACGATGCGCTCGAAGGCGAGGTCGTCGGCCGGCTGCGCGATCACGCGCAGATAGCCGAGCGCATCGCGGATTTCGCGGCGCTCGTAGAACCGGGGCCCACCGATGACGCGGTAGGGCAGGCCGAGTTGGATGAAGCGCTCTTCGAACTCGCGCATCTGGAACGAGGCGCGCACCAGGATGGCGATCTCGTCGAGCGGATGGTCTTGGCCCCGCTCGCGCGCGTCGCGCTGCATCTGCTCGATCTGCTCGCCGATGTCGCGGGCTTCTTCCTCCGAGTCCCAGCACGAGGTGACGGTGACCTTCTCGCCGTCGACGTCCTCGGTGCGCAACGTCTTGCCGAGGCGGCCCTCGTTATGGGCGATGAGCTGGGCGGCGGCGGAGAGGATGTGGCCGGTGCTTCTGTAATTGCGTTCCAGCCTGATGACCTTCGCGCCCGGAAAGTCATGCTCGAATCTCAGAATGTTATCGACCTCCGCCCCACGCCAGCCGTAGATCGACTGGTCGTCGTCGCCGACGCAGCAGATGTTTTTTGGCTCATTCTTTCCCTCTCCCCTTGTGGGAGAGGGTGGCGCGCGCAGCTCGCCGGGTGAGGGGGCGGTGCTTGCGGTCGGCTCCGACCCCTCACCCGGCTCGCCGTCGCTGCGCTCCGGCGATCCACCCTCTCCCACAAGGGGAGAGGGTAACGCCGTGCTGGTCGCCGCACTCGGCGCCTGCGCCAACAACCGCAGCCACAGATACTGCGCCACGTTCGTGTCCTGATACTCGTCCACCAGGATGTACTTGAAGCGCGTCTGGTAGCCGCGCAGCACGTCCGGGTGCGCGCGGAACAGGCGGATGGTCTCCAAGAGCAGATCGCCGAAGTCACAGGCGTTGAGAGTCTTCAGCCGCTCCTGATAGGCGGCGTAAAGCTTCTTGCCCTTGCCGTTGGCGAAGGTCGCCGCTTCGCCGGCCGGCACCTGGTCGGGCGTAAGCCCGCGGTTCTTCCAGCCGTCGAGAATGCCGGCGAACACGCGCGCCGGCCAACGCTTCTCGTCCAGCTTCTCCACCTCGAAAAGCTGCTTGATGAGGCGGATCTGGTCGTCGGTGTCGAGGATGGTGAAGTTCGACTTGAGGCCGACCAGTTCCGCATGCCGGCGCAGGATCTTCACGCCGATGGAGTGGAAGGTCCCCATCCAGGGCATGCCCTCCACGATGTGCCCCACCATGAGGCCGACGCG
Source organism: uncultured Pseudomonadota bacterium (assembly GCA_963773225.1). Taxonomy (GTDB): domain Bacteria; phylum Pseudomonadota; class Alphaproteobacteria; order Rhizobiales; family Xanthobacteraceae; genus Pseudolabrys. The sequence continues at coordinate 65,793 of CAVZAO010000011.1, read as the reverse complement.
GTCCTTCATCTCGCGCGCGGCCTTGTTGGTGAAGGTCACCGCCAGGATTTCGCCCGGCCGGGCGCGGCCCAGATTGAGAATGTGCGCGATGCGGGTGGTGAGCACGCGCGTCTTGCCGGTGCCCGCGCCGGCCAGCACCAGCACCGGGCCGTCGATGGTCTCCACCGCCTCGCGCTGCTCGGGGTTGAGGTCGGCGAGATAGGGCGCCTGCGCGCTGCGCGCGGCAAGCGCGCGCGCGGCGATCCCGCCCGCGGCGGGCGGCGGCGCTGGATCGGCGGTTTCGGTACGCTTCAGTTCAGCCATATCGGATCGGGTTTGAGAAACGGAGAAAAGGGCTGCGGCGCCCGTGAAAAACGACTCTTTCACAGCAAAGATGGCATTCGTGGGTAGCAAATTCGAGGGGCGACGGCGCGGCTTGGGCGGCCTATTTCCCCGCTTTTCGGCCTGAACCGCCCGCGATTCAGCTTAATGCGAGGATGTTCAGGCCGCGATCGCCAGCGGCTGGAACTGCCGCAACGCTTTCTCTAAGCTTCGCGCCGAAACAGGCGCGTTTGGGAGAGCGGAGAGTACATAGTCATGCAGGCAACCACACCGGGTATCACCAAGGCCAGCACGGGCCTCGACGGGATCGTCTGGAACATTCTCGGTCAGACCTATGTCCCGAAGCAGCTGAGCGAGGACACCTTCGCCTGGCACGCCACGTTCCCGCCCGGCACCTTCGTGCCGCCCCACATCCACCCGACCCAGGACGAGTTCATCTACATGCTCGAGGGCAAGATGGACGCGTGGCTCGACGGCAAGGACTTTGTCGCCACCGCCGGCGACCTCATCCGCATGCCGAAGAACATCCCGCACGGCCTGTTCAATAAGTCGGATCAGCCGATCAAATGCCTGTTCTGGGTCACGCCGACGCGCAAGCTCTACGACCTGTTCTGGGCGATCCACTCCATGAAGGAGCAGAACCCGCCCGACGTGGTGGCGCTGTCGGCCCGGCACGAAGTCAACTTCCTGCCGCCGCCGCCGGAAGGCGCGTGAGATAGTTCATGGTCATTCCGGGGCGCGGCCAACAGGCCGCGAACCCGGAATCCAGGACTACAACCCACAGCCTTTCGATATCGCTCTGGATTCCGGGTTCGCACGCTTGCGCGTGCGCCCCGGAATGACAGGTTCGCCTACGCCACTTTCCCCGGCTTATTGACCTGCTCCTTGGCGAAGCCGGCTTTCGAGGCGTAGCCGCGCACGATCGCCTTGCGCTCTTCGTAGGACAGCACGTTGTCGATGTTGTCGAAGCCGTCGGGCGCGCGCTCCTCAACCGCGTCGATGACGCCTTCCGGCCCGCCCGATCGGTTGGACTGCACGATCTGCGCCGTCAGCGGCAGCCGCTCCCGCTCGTAGGCCCAGAGCGCCTGATAGGGGTGTTCGGCGTCGCGCAGCCGGTCCGCCAGGCAACGCGCGTCGAGAATGGCTTGCGACGCGCCATTGGAGCCGACCGGGTACATGGGATGCGCGGCGTCGCCGAGCAGCGTCACGCGTCCGTGCGACCAGTGCGGCAGCGGATCGCGGTCGCACATGGGATACTCCCAGAATTCCGGCGTCGCCTCGATCAGCGCCTTGGCGTCGACGAAGGGGATGTGGAAGCGCTGCACGTGCGGCATCAGGTCTTCGAACCTGCCGGGGCGCGACCAGTCCGCCTTGTCGGGCGGCGCGCCGCCTTCGCCGACCTTCACCAGCACCGCCCAGTTAGTGAGCGGCCGGTCCTCGCGCGCGCCTTCGCCGATGGGATAGACGACGAGCTTGGCAGCCATGCCGCCGGCGATCACCATCGAGCGGCCGGTGAGATATTGCGGCCAGTCTAGCGCGCCGCGCCACAGGATCGAGCCGTTCCAGCGCGCGGGCCCTTCGTTCGGATAGAGCGTCTCGCGCACCAGCGAGTGGATGCCGTCGGCGCCGATCAGGATGTCGCCGCGCGCGGTGGCGCGATGCGAACCGTCGCGGTCGAAGAAATAGGCAGTGACGCCGCCCTCGTCCTGGGTGAAGGCGCCTAGGCGATGGCCGGTGTGAATGCGCGATTCACCGATCCGCGAACGCACCGCTTGAAAAATCACGGCCTGCAACCGGCCCCGGTGGATCGAGAATTGCGGATACTCGAAGCCGGCCTCGGTGCCGCGCGGCTCGCGCCAGATCTCCTGGCCGGTGCGGTTCATGTAGAAGAGTTCGTAGGTCCTAATGCCGACCTGGTCGAGCCGCGGCAGGAGTCCGAGTTCGGCGAGCTCCTTGATGGCGTGCGGCAGGGTATTGATGCCCACGCCGAGCTCGCGAATGGTGTCGGATTGCTCGAAAATCTCGCAGTCGATACCGCGCGCATGCAGCATGAGGGCGGTGGTGAGTCCGCCAATTCCACCGCCGATTATGATCGCCTTCATCGAATACGCCTTACGCAACCGGGACACGTCGATCCGTTCGTCAACTATCAACTATAATGTCGCCTGCCCACAGGACGGGCAACCGGTCTTTCCGGACATGGTAATCGCCTAGCCGGTTGACTCGTAACCAATTTAGCCCGTCCAATGCGCGGCGCCGGAGCGGCGCCTTTCAGGGGGATTGTCATGGGTTCTGTTGTTCGAAGTCTCGTGGTGCTCGGGGCTTTCCTGTTCGCGGTCAACACTGCCGCGGCGCAGGATAAAATTCGCATCGGCCTCATCTACACGCTGTCGGGGCCGGCGGCCGTGCTCGGGCAGCAGTCGAAGAAGGCCTTCGAACTGGCGGTCAAGGATCTCGGCGGCAAGATGGGCGGCAAGGAAGTCGAGCTGTTCTCGGTCGACGACGGTCTCAGCCCCGCCAATGCCATCCTCAAGGTCAAGGAACTGCTCGAACGCGATCACGTCGACATTGTCGTCGGCCCGATCTTCTCGAACGTCTTGGGCGCGATCCACAAGCCGGTCATGGATGCGGGCAAGATCCTGATCAGCACCAACGCGGGCTCGTCGTCGTTCGCCGGCGCCGCCTGCAATCCGGATTTCTTCGTGACGTCCTATCAGAACGACCAGATCTTCCAGACGCTGGGCAAGATCGCCAACGACAAGGGCTACAAGCGTGTCTTCGCCATGGTGCCGAACTATCGCGCCGGCAAGGACGCGCTCGCCGGCTTCAAGCGCACGTACAAAGGCAAGATCGTCGCGGAAGAGCTGGTGCCGCTCAAGGGCATCGACTTCCAGAGCGAATTATCGAAGCTCGCGTCGCTCAAGCCCGACGCTCTCTTCACCTTCATGCCGGGCGGCTTGGGCATCACGCTCATCAAGCAGTACAACCAGGCCGGCCTGAAGGGGAAGGTGCCGGTCATCTCCGCCTTCACCGCCGACGAGGCGACGCTGCCGGCGCTCGGCGCGGCCGCCGAGGGCATCTATGGCGCGCTGACCTGGGCGCCCAACATGGATAACCCGCAGAACAAGAAGTTCGTCGCCGAGTACGAAGCCGCCTACAAGGCGATCCCTGCGTCCTACGCCATGCAGGCCTACGATGCCGCCATGCTGATCAACAGTGCTGCGGTCGCGCTCAAGGGCGATCTGTCGAACACCAAGGCGGTGAGCGCGGAATTGAAGAAGGCGAACTTCAAGTCGCTGCGCGGCGCCTTTAAGTTCAACATCAACGGCTACCCGATCCAGAACTTCTACCTGACCAAGGTGGCCAAGCGCGCCGACGGAAAGTTCGAGACCGAGATCGTCGAGAAGGTGCTGTCGGACAACGCCGACGACTACGCCAAGGACTGCAAGCTGCACTGAGCTGACGTGGCAGAGCCCACCCCCGAATGAGCCGGGGTGGGATCGACGGGGCGCCCCTGCGGCCGTCACTTCGGCTGCGGTTTGCCCAGCGCCTTCCAGATGCCTTTCGCCGTCGCCACCACGCGCTCGTTCACCACGAGCTCGGCGTTCATGAAGATGATCGAACGCGTGCGGCGCACCACCTCGCATCTGGCCTCGACGAATTCGCCGATCTGCACGGCATCGATGAAATGCACGTCGAGCTGCACGGTCGCCTGCGGCACGCGGCCATTGGCGTACCAGCAGGTCATGCCCATGCTGCGGTCGGCGAACGTCATCAGCATGCCGCCCTGCACCACGCCGCGGCGGTTATGGTGCTTGGGCTCGGCGAGGAAGGCGTAGCGGAAGCTGTCGCCCCAGGGCCGCGACCAGAACGGGCCGACCAACCCGATAAAGCCCTCGTCGCGGTAGGGCTCCCAGCCGGCAGCGGCGGGATCGAGGGGCGCGGGCGCGGCGGGCGCCGCGGACGGATCGTGTGTCACTTCCGAATGCGCCCTCAGTCCTTGCCCGGCATGCTGATGCGGCGGCCGACCGCTTCCGGCATCGGCAGGCGGCTGTGCGCCGCCTTCATGCGCGCCAGCGATTTCATGATCCGCTCGGGGAAGGGCGCCACTTTCTTCGCCGTCATGTCCACATGCAGGGTCATGTTCTCCGAGGTGGCCGAGACCCAACCTTCGGTGGCGTGGAACAGCTGCTCGAAAAAGTGGATGCGCTTGGCGTCGAATGCGAGCAGTTGGAAAGTCACCCGCACCGGATCGCCTTCGTGGATCTCGCGCAGGTAGCGCACGTGCACTTCCGCGGTGAAGGTCGAATGCTGGTGCGCCTTAAGATATTCCTCCCCGATCCCGACGAGCGCGTAGGCTTCGTCCAGGGCGCGGTCGAACAGCACATTATAATAGGCCATGTTGAGATGGCCGTTGAAGTCGATCCACTGCGGCTCGACGGTCATTTGCGAGGAGACGAAAGGCGCGAAGAAAACGGGTTCGAGGTCGGTGCGGTCGAGCATCTTTTTCCTACTGGTTCCTTCTCGTCCTGCCGGGCCGGGCACGCGCTCTGTCATCAAGATATCACCGTTGCGCGCATCGGATAAACCGCTGAAGCCTTCGATTTGGCGAAAAAACTGCGCCGTTGCGCGTTCAGGCGTGGTTCGGCACGTCTACTTTTGGACGCCGGAATGCCTACATTGTCACGATATGCAACGGGAGCGGCCCCAAGCGGGGGCGGGGCTTAATCGATGGTGAAGCTTCCCGATCTCGGCGGCGTGCTGGCTGATTTGGCGGACGCGGTCGATTTCACCGAATGGGCCAAGGGGTCGACGGTCTGGCTGGCGGTGACGGGCCTGAGCCGGGGCGGCAAGACCGTGTTCATCACCAGCCTCGTGCACAACCTGCTGAGCGTCCTGCATCACCCCAACCGCATGCCGCTCCTGAAGGTGGTGGGTGAGGGGCGGCTCAGGGCGGCGACCCTGCAGGGCGTCAAGGCGGACTTGCTGCCGCGTTTTCCCTACCAGGCCAACATCATGCAGATGGCCGCCACGCCGGCGCGCTGGCCCGAGCGTACGGACGACATCAGCGAGATCGGCATCGACATCCGTTTCGAGCCCGCTGGCTTTGGCGGGGCGCTGCTGACCAAGGTGGGCGGCCCGACGGCGACGCTGAAGCTCAACATCGTGGACTACCCCGGCGAGTGGCTGCTCGACCTGCCGCTTCTGTCGCAGAGCTACGCCGAGTGGTCGCGCGCGACGCTGTCGCTGTGGCGGCAGGGCCTGCGCGCGGAGGTCGGCCGCGCGTTTTTCGCGTACCTGGCCGATCATCCGGCCGAGGCGGCGAGCGACGAGGCGACCGCGCGCCGCGCCTACGAGCTCTACCGTGACATGCTGGTCGCCGCGCGCGACCAGCACGGCCTCACCCATTTGCAGCCGGGGCGATTCCTGTGCCCAGGCGCGCTCGGCGACGTGCCTTATCTCTGGTTCGCGCCGCTCGACGTCGGCGGCAACGAAGGCCGCCTGCGCGCCGGCTCGCTGGGCGCGTTGATGCAGGAGCGGTACGAGACCTATAAGCGCGAGGTGGTCGAGCGCTTCTACAAGGACTACTTCCGCAACTTTGCGCGCCAGATCGTGCTGGTCGACGTGCTCGGCGCGCTGCTTGCCGGCCGCGAGGCGTTCGAGGACACGCGGCTCGCCATCGGGGCCATCCTGGAGAGCTTCCGCTACGGTCAGCGCACGATATTGTCGCGGCTGCTCGGCGGCGCGCGGGTGGAGAAGCTGCTGTTTGCCGCCACCAAGGCCGACCACATTCCCGATATGCAGCGCGAGCACCTAAGCCTGCTCCTGCGCAACATGGCGGCGTTACCGGCGCTGGAAGCGCGCGGGCGCAATGCCGATATCGACGTCACCACCATCGCCTCGGTGGCGTCGACCGCTCAGGGCATCCAGGAGATCGACGGCAAGCGCGTGCAAGTGGTCATCGGTCGCGAAGTCGGCGCGCCCAAGCAGGCGAAGTTCTTCGCGGGACAGGTGCCGATCCGGCCGCCGAAGGCCGGCGAGTGGGGCACGCCCTTCCTCAACATCCCGGTATTCGAGCCGCCGGCCATCGATCCCGCGCCGGTCGACGGCATCCCGCATATCAATCTCGACGTGGCGCTGGAATTCCTGATCGGAGACAAGCTGCGATGAGCTCGTCCATGGACGACAGAATGGGCCCGCGGGTGATCGAGGATGATGCGCCCGCCGACGGGCGCAACGAATTTGCGCCCGGCCCCGCCGTGTTCCAGACCGAGATCGCGGAACGCGTGGTGCCGGCCGAACGCGCGCTCACCGCGCCGGCGGCTGCGGCGCCCGCCAAGGCGCGCCGGCGTGACCGCTGGATCCGGCTCGGAATTTGGGGCGTCGGGCTATCGCTTGCCGGCTGGCTTGGCCTTGACAGCTATCTCTGGGTCTCCGACGCCTTCGCGCGCAGCGCGACATTCGGCTATCTCGCTGCGACCGTCGTCGGCGTCGGCGTCGGCGGTGCCCTGCTCGTCATCGCCCGCGAACTGAAGAGCTTCTTTGCGCTCAAGAGCGTCGAGCACAATCAAGCGCGTCTCGCGCAGGCGGCCGCGCAGCCGGGCTCGGCGGAGATGCGTGAGGCGATCCGGCAGGTGCTCGCGCATGTGCCCAAGGACCGCGAAACCGAGACATCGATCGAAGCCTACCAGCGCCAGGCGCAGGCCCATCACACGCCGCAGCAGCAGATCGAACTGCTGTCGCGCACGGTGATGCGCCCGCTCGACCGCCGCGCCGAGGCGGTGGTGCGCCGCGCCTCCGCCCGCGCCTTCGCCATGACCGCCATTGCGCCCACCACGCTCATCGACACCGTACTGTTCGTGGCCTTGAGCGTGCGCATGGTGCGCGGCATCGCGGCGAGCTATGGCCATCGGCCGACCGCGGCGTCGACGCTGCATCTCCTGCGCCGGCTCGTGCTGGAGGCCGGCAAGCTCGGCGCGGTCGGCCTCGCCGGCATGGCGTTGACCCAGCACCTCAGCGGCGCTGTACTCGAGCGGCTGGCGGCCGACAGCGCCGAATCGATGTATGCCGCCCAGCGCATCGCGCGTATCGGGATCATCGCCATGGGCCTCAGCCGGCCGGTGCCGTTCCAGACGGGTGAGGCGCCGGGTGTGTTCCGCTCGCTGATCGGAAACCTGTTCGCGTCCAAAGAATCCCCGAACACGACCGAACGCTGACGATAGAAAGTTCCGCAATGGCCGCCGTCGACCGCTCGCTCATTGCAGACCTGCCGCTGTTCGCCGGCCTCGACGGCGACGCCCTCGACGGCATCCTCCAGGAAGCGCGCGCGGTGCGTCACGCCAAGAACAGCGCCGTGTTCGAGCAGGGCGCCGAGGCCGAGGCCTTCTTCGTGCTCCTGAACGGCCACGTACGCGCGACCAAGACCACGCCGGGCGGCCAGCAGGTGGTGGTGCGCTATGTGACGCCGGGCGAAACTTTCGGCGTCGCCGTCGCCATCGGGCTTTCGCACTATCCGGCGACCGCGACCGCGGTCGACGACAGCGTTGTCTTGGCCTGGCCATCGTCGGCCTGGCCCCGGCTGGTCGCGCAGTACCCGCAGCTCGCCGGCAACACGCTGCAGACGGTGGGGGCGCGTTTGCAGGACTCGCACTCGCGCGTCATCGAAATGTCGACCGAGCAGGTGGAGCGCCGGGTGGCGCGCGCGCTGTTGCGGCTGGTGCAGCAGGCCGGGCGCAAGGTGGACAAGGGCATCGCCATCGATTTCCCGATCAGCCGCCAGGACATCGCCGAGATGACCGGTACCACGCTGCACACGGTCAGCCGGATTCTCAGTGCTTGGGAAGAGCGAGGTCTGGTCGAAAGCGGCCGCCAGCGCGTCGTCGTGCGCGATCCGCACAAGCTGTTCACGCTCACGGAAGAGTAAAGAAACGCGGCTCACCTCCGTAACATTACGGAGCTCGGATGATTACTTAGGTGATTCCTGCAAAGCGGCGAGGAATGCCGCGAGATCGATGCCGTGCTCGCGGCATGAATCTTCGACCGTGTGGAACGTCGCGATCGGGCAGCCCACGCAGCTCATGCGATAGTCGAGAAAAACGCGAATGGTTTCGGGCCATTGCCGCATGATGTCGTCGACGAGATCGTCGAACTCGATCGTTTGGATACGTTTCCTCATGCTGGAACTATAACGCGCTCGACGCACGCTTCTTTGTCCGGGCGCAACTAAGAAATTGAATATGTATTCGTGAAACGTCCACCACGGCGCGGAACCGCCGCGCTGTTTGATGCAGCACAAAGAACGCTTGGCCGGCTCACGTCATACACGTGACCGTCGAATTGAATTTGAAACTGCAAACCGCAGGGGATTGTCATGAAACTCAACATCACCCGACGCACCGCCATGATCGGCGCCGCAGGCCTCGCCGCCGCGGCCACCGCGCTGGCCAACACCGGCGAAGTCGCCGAAGCTGCCGTTCTGACCGAAGACCATGGTCCGCTGCCGACGCGCCGCGAAAAGATCGAGCCGGCCATCCCGCCCTTCGTGCATCCGCACGACCAGGTCGCCAAGGGCGGCCCTGTGATCAAGGAAGTCACGCTGACGGTGCACGAGAAAAAGATCGTCGTTGATGACGACGGCACCACCCTGAACGCCTTCACCTACAACGGCTCGGTCCCCGGTCCGCTACTGGTGGTGCACCAGGACGACTACATCGAGCTCACGCTGGTCAACCCGTCGACCAACATGTTCGAGCACAACGTTGACTTCCACGCCTCGACCGGCGCGTTGGGCGGCGGCGCGCTCACCCACGTTGCGCCCGGCGAGCAGGTGACGCTGCGCTACAAGGCCACGCGCCCCGGCGTGTTCGTCTATCATTGCGCGCCCGGCGGCCCGATGATCCCGTGGCACGTCGTCAACGGCATGCAGGGCGCCGTCATGGTGCTGCCGCGCGACGGCCTGAAGGACGCCAACGGCAAGCCGCTGCGCTACGACCGCGTCTACTACGTCGGCGAGACCGACTTCTACATCCCGCGCGACGCCAACGGTAAGTTCAAGCAGTACAATTCCGCTGGCGAAGCCTATCAGGACCAGATGAAGGTCATGCGCGACCTCATCCCCTCGCACGTGGTGTTCAACGGCCGGGTGAATGCGCTCACCGGCAAGAACGCAATGCCGGCCAAGGTTGGCGAGACCGTGCTGATCGTGCACTCGCAGGCCAACCGCGACACCCGCCCGCATTTGATCGGCGGCCACGGCGACTACGTCTGGGAGAGCGGCAAGTTTTCCAACCCGCCGGAGACCAACCTCGAGACCTGGTTCGTGCGCGGCGGTTCGGCGGCGGCGGCGATGTACACCTTCCGCCAACCCGGCACCTACGCCTACCTTAATCACAACCTGATCGAGGCCGTACTGCTCGGCGCCACTGCCCACTTCAAGGTCGACGGCAAGTGGAACAACGACCTGATGACCCAGGTCAAGAAGCCTGGGCCGATCACCAAGGGCTAACCGGAGGCTCGGCCGCGGCGGCTTTCCCGCCGCGGCGGCGCTTAAGAAGGAGAGGGGCGGCTGCCTGTGCCGCCGTCCCCGCAGAGGCCGATCATGTTGATCGGCGTTAAACTGAAGATCGCCGCCGTGGTTGCGACCTGTGTCGCGAACTCGGGGGCGATATTTTTTTGACTGACGCGGGCGCCTTGCGCCCCGATGCGGCGATCGAGCGGCCGGCCATGGTGCAGATCGCGCCCGGCGCCGTGCGCAACGGGCCGCCGAGAGGAAGTCACCCGCGCCGGCCAACCGGTGAACGCGGCGGCACGCGTCGTCCGGTTCAGCCATCCGATCGCGATCATGAAGCATGAGGTGACGGTCGCGGAATATGCGCGTTGCGTCGCCGACGGCGCCTGCGCCGCACGCACCGACGCTCCGAATGGCCCGGACTTGCCGGCGGTAATGGCGAGTTGGGACGACGCCACCGCCTATGCGGCCTGGCTCAGCCGCAAGCTCGGCGCGCGCTACCGGCTGCCGACCGACGAGGAGTGGACCTACGCGGCCGGCAATAAGGCGCCCGACGAAACGCCGGTCGAGCAGGATCCCGACGATCCGTCCAAGGCCTGGCTCGAGCGCTATCGCCGCGAATCGCGGAGCGACCCGGCCATCAAGGAAGCGCAGCCCATCGGCCGCTTCGGCCGCAACGAGTAGGGCCTGCTCGATGTGTCCGGCAATGTCTGGGAGTGGACCACGACCTGCTTCAGCCGCACCGTCGTGGACGGCGCCGGGCGGCCGACCGGCACCGAAACGCGCAATTGCGGGGTCTGCGTCGTCGAAGGCCCACACCGGACCTATATCAGCGACTTCATCCGCGATGCCCGCGCTGGCGGCTGCTCGGTGGGCCCGCCGCCGGGCAATCTCGGCCTCCGCCTGGTCCGGGACGCCGGTAGCCGGTGGTCCCCGCGGGTGCTGCTTCTTCTGCTGCAGCTTCGGCGTTAACCAAAAATTAACGATTTGCGGCACCCGCCCTCCGCCTGGGTTAACGTGCCCGCGGAATCAAGGGAGGCTGCCGATGGTCGGCAAGCTCGTGCGCGGCACGGTGATATTCATTTTGGCCACGTTGATCGTGGTCTACATTGTCACGGGCACCAATCGGCCGCCCGCTCCCAAGCTGCCGCCCGATACGATACTCGGCTACCTCTCGGTCTGAGGGCCTCGCCGCCGCACCTCCTGCCTCCGTCAGCGCAGCAGGAAGCTTTCGATTTCGTCGTGGAAGCGTTGCCAGCCGGGATCGTTCTCGATGATCACGTGGCTGCGGCCCTCCAGCGCGACGAAATGCGCCCCTTTGATGCTGGCGGCCAGCTGGCGGCCCTGTTCGAACGGGACCATCGCGTCGGCCCGCCGGTGCATCACCAAAGTCGGGACGTCGACCCGAGGCAGCAGATCGGCAATATCGATGTCGTCCATGACAGCGCGCAGGCGGACGGCATTCTCGGGTGACGTGGTGATCTTCTGAAGGTCGTTGAACCAGTCGATCTGCTCGGCTGTGCCGTCGGGAATGAACATTGACGTGAATATCTGGCGGAACGCTGGATTTTCCTGGCCCCATCCGTGGCGCATGAGCGTGAGCATGGCGTCCGACTGCGCCAGATCTTCCGGGCCGCGCCGTCGGCGCCCACGCACATAGCCGCCGTAGAGAATGAGGTGGCTGACGCGCTCGGGATGCCGCACGGCGTAGGTGACGGCGACCGCGCTTCCTTGTGAGAGGCCGAGCAGGGGGAAGCGTTCCAGGCCGACGGCGTCCACCACGCTTTCCAGATCGCGCACGAAGCTCTCGAAGGAGATGTCGTCGACCTCCCAGTCCGACAGGCCATTGCCGCGCGCATCGTAGCGGACGAAACGATGGTGCTGGCTGATCGCATGCAGGAAGGGGCTCCAGACCGGGCTCTGCCAGTCGTATTCGAGATGCGTGAGCCAGGTGCCCGTCCTGACCAGCGGCGGCCCGCTGCCGGTTTGTGCGTAGGCGAGGCGGGTGCCGTCGACGGCGGCGCAGAAACTGATGTCCTGGCGCAGCGGCGGCGCCACGCGCGGCGGCATCTCCGGGGCCGCGCCGGTTTGGAGCGTCCCGATAAAGCGGACGCCCTTGCGGTGTATTGTCTTGATCCAGGCTTGCCGCTCGCCGCTGTCGCCGATGGCGCGGCGGGCCGCGTTGATGCGGCTGGCGAGCGTCGAGTCCGACACGATGCGGCCCTGCCAGACGCCGGCGATCAGGTCGTCCTTGCTGACCACGCGGTCGCGGTTTTCGATGAGAAAAACGAGAAGATCGAAAACCTGCGGCTCGATGTCGACCAGATCGCCCGCGCGCTTGAGCTCGCGGCGATCGGTATCCAGGACGTAAGTCTCGAATTCGTACCGCAAACGCGCCCCCAACGGCCGAAAACGGGATGCCGGCGCCTATCTCAAGCAAGATCAACGCCGTCTCAAGACTATATCAAGATCGCGCGCAAGTCTTTTGCGCCCGAACCCGCCATCCTCCGTGCCAGGTCATCGATCGCAAGGAGGACGCCATGCAAGACCCGATCGCCACCATCCGGCGCCGCAGCAACGGCAGCATCGACACGGACTACTATATCGACCGCGCCTTGACGTCGCGGCGCGATAGCTATGGCGCAGCGATGACGGGCGGCCCGGCGACATGCTGGGTGCTCGCCGCCGCTGCCGTCGTGCTGATGGCCATCGTCGTTACGGCACCGCGCCTCACATTGACCCCCGTCCACGCGGTCGTCGCATCCCTCGCCACCCGCTGACAACCGATAACGGCAAGGAGACGATCATGGGACGCCTGTTGGGATTTCTCTACGGTATCGCCGCCTATCTCCTGTTCTTCATCGCCTTTCTCTACGCCGTCGGCTTCGTCGCGGGCGTGGCGGTGCCGAAGACCATCGACACCGGGGCGCCGGCGCCGCTTGTCGTCGCAATCGTGATCGATCTGGTGCTGATGTCGGTGTTCGCGCTTCAGCACAGCATCATGGCACGACCTGGCTTCAAGCGCCGGTTAACGAAGATCGTCTCGCCCGCCGTCGAGCGCAGCACTTACGTGCTGGCCGCGACGCTGGCGCTCATGCTGCTGATGTGGCAGTGGCGGCCGATCCCGGCGGTCGTCTGGCAGGTCGCCGATCCGGCCGCGGCTAAGGTGATACTGGCGATCGCCGCGCTCGGCTGGGGCATCGTGCTGCTGTCGACCTTCCTCATCAACCACTTCGAGTTGTTCGGTCTGCACCAGGTGACCAACAACCTGACCGGCAAGCCGATGCCGCCGCCGCGCTTCCGCACGCCGTTTCTCTACAAGCTGGTGCGCCACCCGATCTATCTCGGTTTCATCATCGCCTTCTGGGCGGCGCCGACCATGACCGCCGGCCATCTGCTCTTCGCCGCGGTGACGACGGCCTACATTTTCGTCGGAATTGCGCTTGAAGAGCGCGACCTGATGGCCGTTTTCGGCGACGACTACCGGCGCTATCGGCAACGGGTGGCGATGCTGCTGCCGTTCCTGACCCGTCCGAACCCGAGCGGGGCGGCGGCGGAGCGGGCTCGCTCCACGAACTAGGGCGTCCGCGGCGCCGAAAGGCAGCCGTTTCCCGCCTACGGCATCCTCTGCTAACGTCCGCCTTGAACGGACTGGCAGAGGATTGACGTATGGCCCTGGCCCAAATCGATAAAAACGACGCTGGAAACGCCGCCCCGAGGACAAGCCCGAGCCCGGCAGCCCTGAAAAAGGCGGTTGCGGAGCTCACCGCCGCCTTCGGCAACCGGGTGGTCACGTCGCAGGCCGTGCGCAAACAGCACGGCAACACCATGACCTGGATCGCTAACGAGCCGCCGGACGCGGTGGTCTTCCCGCAGAGTACCGAGGAGGTACAGCGGATCGTCGGCATCTGCGCGGCCAACGACGTGCCGATCATCCCGTTCGGCGTCGGCACCTCGCTCGAAGGCCATGTGAACGCGCCGTTCGGCGGCGTCTCCGTCGACTTCCGCGACATGAACAAGCTCTTGAAGGTCCACGCCGAGGATCTCGATTGCGTCGTGCAGCCCGGCATCACCCGCAAGACTTTGAACGAGCAACTGCGCGACAGCGGCCTGTTCTTTCCGATCGATCCCGGCGCCGACGCCACCCTCGGCGGCATGGCGGCGACGCGCGCCTCCGGCACCAACGCGGTGCGCTACGGCACCATGAAGGACAACGTGCTGTCGCTCAAAGTCGTGCTCGCCAATGGCGAGGCGATCGACACCGGCCGCCGCGCCAAGAAGAGCTCGGCCGGCTACGACCTGACCCGGCTGATGATCGGCTCCGAAGGCACGCTCGGCCTCATCACCCAGCTGACCTTGCGGCTGTCCGGCATCCCGGAGGCGATCTCCGGCGGCACCTGTCCGTTCCCCTCGGTCGAGGCCTGCTGCAACGCCGCCATCCACACCATCCAGTCCGGCATTCCGATCGCCCGCATCGAGTTGCTCGACGCCCTGCAGGTGAGGGCTTGCAACATGCACGCCAAGCTCGGCCTGCCGGAAGTGCCGATGCTGTTCCTCGAGTTCCACGGCACCGCGGCTTCGGTCGCCGAGCAGTCGAAGCAGTTCGGCGAGATCGCAGCCGATCTCGGCGGCGGCCCGTTCACCTGGACCACCAAGCCGGAAGAGCGCACCCGCCTGTGGGAGGCGCGGCATCACGCCGCGCTTTCGAATTTCGCCTTGCGGCCCGGCGCTCACATGGTCGCGACCGACGTCTGCGTGCCGATTTCGCGGCTCGCCGAATGCGTCACCGAGACCCAGGCCGACATCGCCACAAGCCGCATCATGGCGCCGATCGTCGGTCATGTCGGCGATGGCAATTTCCACCTGAGCCTGCTTGTGGATATGAACGACGCCGACGAGGTCAAGCGCGCCAAGGCGCTGTCCGAGCGGCTGGTCGAGCGGGCGCTCGCCATGGACGGCACCTGCACCGGCGAGCACGGGGTGGGCGAGGGCAAGATGAAGTACCTCGAGGCCGAACACGGGCCTGTTGCCCTCGCGGCGATGGCCGCGATCAAGCGGGCGCTCGACCCGCAGGACATCCTCAACCCGGGTAAGATTGTCGCGCTGAACTGACGGCGCCGCCGTCCTCTGGGCTTGAAAACGGGCGTCTCGCGCGTTCTCCCCGCGCGGCGCGGGAATGTCGCGCGGCGTTCATATTCTCGGCGTTTTCTTGGCGTTTCGGCTGCCTTGTGGACGATGGCAGGCGACATACATTTGCCGACAAACGCCGGCAAAAATAGCGTACATACATTAGCCTAGAGCGTTTCCAGGCGAAGTGGGTACGGGTTCGCCGTCGGGAAACGCGTAAAAACAAAACCCTAGACCCGTTCATCGGTTCCGCGAGACCGTGACCGTGTCGGGGACACGAACACGCGCCGGCGGCCCGGGGCCGGCGCCGGAGTTGGCGTTGCAGACGACCCTGCTCGGAATAGCGATTGCGATCATCCTGGCGCTGGTGGCGGCGCTGGTGGGGCCGTTGCTGATCAACTGGGGCAGCTACCGCTCGATTTTCGAGGCGGAAGCAACCCACCTGCTCGGCGTTCAGGTGCAAGTGAAGGGCGCGATCGACGCGCGCCTGTTGCCGTCGCCGCGGCTGACGTTGCGCAATATCGAAATCGGGAAGGGCGGCGGCGACGACCGTATCCACGCCGACGCGCTCAATGTCGAGTTCGCGCTGGCGCCGCTCTTGCGCGGCGAATGGCAGGCGACCGACCTGCACCTGAGCGGTCCGAAACTGCACCTCGGCCTCGACAAGGCCGGTCACGTCAAGGCGCCGGCGCTGGCGATCGGCTTCAAGCCCGATGTGCTGACGATCGACCGGCTCGGCATCGACGGTGGCAAGGTGGTGTTGAGCGACGCCAGCAACGGCAACACCGTCACCCTCGACCATCTTTACTTCAACGGCCAGGCAGCCTCGCTCGCCGGCCCGTTCAAGGGCGAGGGCGGCGTCACCGTCGCCGGCAATCAGTTTCCCTTCCGCGTCAACACTGGCCGCTACGCCAACGACGGTAAGCTCAAGGTGCACGTCGCCATCAATCCGGTGCAGCACCCGCTCGCCATCGATGCCGACGGCACTGTCGCGCTGCACGCCGGCGCGCCCGAGTTCGACGGCACCATGAAGGTCCAGCGTCTCGTCGGCCTCGACCGCCAACACGGCAAGACGGTGGAAGAGCCCTGGCAGGTGAGCGGCAAGCTCAAGGCCACCGCCGCCTCGGCGCTCTTGCAGGATGCCGACTTCCACTACGGCTCCGATGACCACGGCCTCAAACTCACCGGCGTCGCCAACCTGACCTTCGGCAAGAAGTCGCGCTTCAAGGCGGAACTGTCGGGCCGGCAACTCGATCTCGATGGCGTGCTGGGCGGCGGCGGGCATACGGCGCCGGGCGATGCGCTGCGCAAGCTCGTGGCGTTCGCCGGCAACGCCTTCCGGCCGCCCATCCCCATGCAGTTCGGCCTCGGCATCGACGAGGTCACGCTCGGCGGCGGCAGCGTGCAGAACGTGCGTGGCGACATCAGCGCCGACGGCTCAGGATGGAATTTGAACGACTTCGAGTTTCGCGCTCCGGGCTATACGCAAACCAAGGTTAGCGGTCAACTCGCAGTCGCCGACAACGGCGCCGTCAGTTTCACCGGCCCGGCCGAGATCGAATCGAACGATCCCAATGCGCTGTCGGCTTGGCTCGAAGGCCGTGCGCCTCCGAAGAAGCAGGACCTGCGGCCGCTGTCGGTGCGCGGCGATCTCACGCTTGGAAGTGAGAAAATCGCCTTCGAGCACATGCGCGCCAAGTTCGCGCGCAAGACCATCACGGGCCGCTTCGCCTATGTGTTCGCGGACGGCAAGCAGCCGTCCAAGCTGGTCGCCGACCTCAACGCGCCCGAACTCGACCTCGACGTCGCGCTCGGCTTCGGCCAGGCGCTGGCCAAGGGCTCGGACCTGGCGCGGCCGCGCGAGATGGCGATCAACGCCGATATCGGCCGCGCCACCATCTCCGGCATCGAGGGGCACAATGTCAGCGCGCGCATCAATGTCGACGCCGACCACTGGCGCATCGACAAGCTGTCGGTGGCCGACCTCGGCGGCGCTTCGTTCTCCGCGGGCGGCAATCTGGATTTGAAGGGATCGTCGCCGCAGGGCAGCCTGCACGTCGACCTCAACGCGCCCGACCCGACGCCGGTGACGACCGTGCTCGCGCGCTTTTTCCCGTCAACCGCCAAGGTCCTGCAGGCGCGCGCCGCCGAGATGGCGCCGGCCAAGCTCACCGCGCAACTGAGCCTTGCTGGCGACACGGCGAGCACGGCAAAGCTCGGCATCGACGGCAGGATCGGCACGATCAAGCTCTCGCTCAACGGGCAGGGCCGCGTGGACTCCAAAGCGTGGCACATCGGCGACTTGCGCCTTAACGGCAATCTCGCCGCCGGCGACGGCAAGGCGCTCATCGGCCTGCTCGGCCTCGACCGTTACGTCGCGGTCGGCGCCGGACCGGGCGACCTGACCGTAAAGGCGGATGGGTCGTGGGGTAAACGCCTGCACGTCAACGGCGGCCTGAACGCGAAGGGCCTTGCCGTCGAAGCGAGCGGCACCGCCGATCCCTTCGCCGACAAGCCCTCCGCGACCATCCGCGCGCGCGTGTCTCGCGCCGACCTGGCGCCCCTGCGGGGTGTCGGCGGCGGCGAGGGCGCCCTGCCGGCGACGTTCGCCGGGCGGCTCGCGCTCGCCGGCGACACGATCACCCTCAACGACATCAACGCCACCGTCGCCGACACCGGCGTGCGCGGCACGCTCGGCGTCTCGCTCGATGCGCCGCACCGTCTGCAAGGCACGCTCGATGTCGACCGCGTGGATGGGGCCGGCCTGATCGCGGCGGCGACCGGCCTGCCGCCCGCGGATGCTCAGAAGGGCGCGGGCTGGACCTGGTCGGATGCCCCGTTCGGCCCCGGCGTCTTTGGCGACTATGCCGGCGCGGTGCACGTGAGGATCCGCCGCGTGCGGCTCTCGCCGCAGATGAGCTTGCGCCAGTTCAGCGCCACCTTGCACGCCGGCAAGAATGCGCTTGCGCTCGACGACATGGCCGGCGTGCTCGACGGCGGCAATTTCAGCGGTTCGCTCGCGTTCAAGACTGGCGACGACGGCGTCGCCGTCAAGAGCAAGCTCGCGCTCACCGGTGTCGAAAGCGCCAACCTGTTGTCGACGGCGGCGCGTCCGCCGGTCACCGGCACCCTCGATGTCTCGGGCGACGTCGAGGGCAGCGGGCTCAGTCCGGCCGCGCTCATGGGCTCGCTGCACGGCGGCGGCAAGCTGGCGCTCAAGGACGGCGCATTCGCAGGGCTCGACCCGCAGGCCTTCGCCGCGGTGACGCGCGCGGTGGACGACGGGCTCCCGGTCGAAGGCCGCAAGATTTCCGATGTGGTGCGCCGGGCTTTGGAAAGCGGCGCGCTGCCGGTCAAGCGGGCGGCGGGCAAGTTCGCCGTCAACGCCGGCTTGGTGCGGCTCGACGATTTCACGGCGAGCAGCCCCGCCGCCGACCTGTCTCTGACGACTTCGCTCGACCTCACCGACGGCACGCTCGACGCACGGCTGGTGCTATCGGGTGCGAAGGAGCAAGGGCGCCCCGACATCTTCATGGCGTTGAAGGGGCCGGCGACATCGCCCATCCGCAGCATCGACGTCTCCGCGCTGACGGGCTGGCTCACGCTGCGCTCGGTTGAAAACCAGGCCAAGCGCCTCAAGGCGCTGCAGCAGGCGGCGCCCCCGCCGCCGCCGAAGGCGCAGTCCACGCCGTCGTCCGCATCGGGACCCGTGGCGACCGGTCCCGACAAGGGCGCGACGCCGCGTGCCGACAATGTTACGATGGAGGCCCCGCGTGGGGGTGTCGAGCCGGCGCAATTAGACCGCACGCCCGCGCCCCGCGCTGCGCCAGTCCCGGCCGCGAAGCCTGCCACGGCCCCTCGCACGCCCAGTGCGTCGACACGGGCGAGGTCCCACACGCCGCCGATCGCGGAGCGCAAGACCGCGCCAGCTGTGCATCAACGCGCGCCGGCCCACAGCCAACGGGCACCGGCCTTGCCGGCGCCCATCGATATTCATCCGTTGCCGACGCCGGGTAGCATCCTCGCGCCGCAGTTCTCACTCGGGCGATAGCGCCGTGGGGACGGCGCGGTAGGCCCCGCCATGTGTCGGCTCGCGATGCTCGCCGACGCGCTGCGAGCGGTAGTGGTCCAGCACAAACAGTCTGATGGCCGACGACAGGTTGCCCTGCTGACGGTCGGTGTCGATCGTCGCCACGAGGTCGGACAAGGTCATGTCGCGACTGCCGGCGATTTCTTTCAGGCATTTCCAGAATGCGTCTTCGAGGCTGACGCTGGTCTTGTGGCCCGCGATGACGATCGAGCGTTTGATAACCGGTGATTTCATCGGCCATCTCCTTTGTCGATACGGTGGCCCTCGAGATCGCGGCTAGCTTTGGCGTCCTGCGCGGCCTGCAGCTTGCTGGCCGCTTTGGGTTGGCCGTGAGCGAGACGGTTGGCGCTGGCGAGCGCTTCGTCCTGCTTGCGCTTGGCTTGCTTACGGGCCGTCCGCAGGTTTACCACGTCAGCCATTTGCCGCCCCTCTTTGGTACCTTGGCACCCTTGGCACCGGTGGTTTGAGCACTGGTCAGAGTTCAAAGGTGGCGCCCAAATACGCCAAGACCTTGGCAAGAATCCAATGTAGCAAAGTTGTCCGAGTCAAATTTGACGTAATGCCTCAAATTAGTACAAGCGCCTTGCCAGTCGAAATAAATAAAGCGGAGAATTTAGGCAGCGCGACGTGGCTAATAATTTTACGTATTGTCGTCGATACGCGCCTTCACCCTAAGTAAAACGCCAGCCATCCCGCTGTAAACATTGCGAGAGCGGCGATCAAAATACATTGCTGGAAGCGTAGAATATCGCTCGACCCGAGTGGGGGACCTTCCTGAGCGCGTAGAATATTACCGAAGCACTTTTGGCGTGCGCGGGAATGGTGCAATAGTAGGAAACAAGACATAAGAGGATGCAGGCCGCACCATTGCCCCTGCGATTATGACGGTCGCGTCATCTTTTCGGGGCGCACCAGCCGGTCAAACTCGGCGCCGCTGACAAATCCAAGGCGCACGGCCTCCTCGCGCAGGGTCGTGCCATTGGCGTGGGCGGCCTTGGCGATCTGCGCCGCCTTGTCGTAGCCGATGTGGGGCGACAGCGCCGTCACCAGCATCAGCGAGCGCTGCATCATCTCGGCGATATGCGCTTCGTTGGCTTTGATCCCGACCACGCAATTGTCGGTGAATGAGCGCGCGGCGTCGCCGAGAAGCTTGACCGACTGCAGCATGCAATAGGCGAGCATCGGCTTGAACACATTGAGCTCGAACTGGCCCTGGCTGCCGGCTGCTGTAATCGCGGTCTGATTGCCGAAAACCTGGCAACAGACCATAGTCAGCGCTTCGTTCTGGGTAGGATTGGTCTTGCCCGGCATGATCGAAGAGCCGAGCTCGTTTGCCGGCAGGATCAGCTCGCCGAGGCCGGCGCGTGGGCCGGAGCCGAGCAGGCGAATGTCGTTGCCGATCTTGTAGAGGGCGGTCGCCGCGGCATTGAGCGCTCCGTGCACGAACACGTAAGCATCGTGACCGGCCATGTGCTCGAACTTGTTGGGCGCGCTGACGAACGGCAGTCCGGTCATGGCGGCGATGCGCTTGGCGAATTCTTTCGCGAACTTCGGATGCGTGTTGAGGCCGGTACCCACCGCAGTGCCGCCCTGCGCGAGCGGATAGAGCTCGCGGGCCGCCAGTTCGATGCGCGCCAATGCGGATTTCACCTGTGCGGCGTAGCCCGAAAATTCCTGGCCGAGCGTCAAGGGCGTCGCGTCCATGGTGTGGGTGCGGCCGATCTTGACGATCTTGGCGAATTCCTTCGCCTTCCCGTCGAGCGCGGCATGCAGATGTTGCAGCGCCGGTTTCAGGTGCCGCTCGATCTCGAGCGCGGCGGCGATATGCATGGCAGTCGGGAAGCTGTCGTTCGAGGACTGGCCGCGGTTGACGTGATCATTGGGATGGACCGGCGCCTTGGCGCCGAGCTTGCCGCCGAGCCGCAGATTGGCCGCGTTGGCGATCACCTCGTTCACGTTCATGTTCGATTGCGTGCCGGAGCCGGTCTGCCACACCCCCAGGGGGAAGTGTTCGTCGAGCTTGCCGTCGGCGATCTCCTGCGCGACTTTCGCGATGGCGTCGGCGCGCTTTTTGTCGAGCGTGCCGAGATCGAGGTTCGTTTCCGCCGCCGCACGTTTGATCAGGCCGAGGGCGTGGATGACGGGCAGCGGCATGCGCTCGCCGCCGATGCGGAAGTTCTGCAGCGAGCGCTGCGTCTGTGCGCCCCACAGCCGGTCGGCCGGAATCTCGATCGGTCCGAAGCTGTCGCTTTCGCTGCGGGTCTTCTCGGAAGGTTTGTGCGCTTTCGCCATGCCTAAGGTCCGTGCTTGGGAGTAATGCTGCTCGCCAACGAACCTAAGCCGATCGTGCGCGAGGACAAGGCGTGTCCCCGCATGCCGCGCTGATGGCGCTTTCGATTATTTCTTGCGGAAGCGGTCGAGCCGCACGACCTCGGCGCCGCCGGTGGCCGGCGGTTCCGTCTCCGGCTCTTCGGGGGCGGCAGCCGCCTGCGGCGGGGCCGCGGCGGCGCTTGGCGCGGGCGGCTGCGAGGCAATCAGCGGCGGTCGCTCGGCGCCCTTCTCGGAGGCAT
This sequence comes from uncultured Pseudomonadota bacterium, assembly GCA_963773225.1. Classification (GTDB taxonomy): domain Bacteria; phylum Pseudomonadota; class Alphaproteobacteria; order Rhizobiales; family Xanthobacteraceae; genus Pseudolabrys. The sequence continues at coordinate 44,177 of CAVZAO010000011.1, read as the reverse complement.
TGGCTGGGGCGGGGCGCTCGCCTTCCTCGCCCACCTCCTCGAACTGCAGGCCGAACTGAACCGACGGGTCGAAGAAGCCCTTCACCGCCTCGAACGGGATGAAGAGCTTGGTCGGCACCCCGCCGAAGGAGAGTCCGACCTCGAAGGCGTCGTCGACGACCTTCAGGTCCCAGAACTGGTGCTGGAGGATGATCGTCATTTGCTCCGGGTACTGGGTGCGCAGCCGGTCCGGGATGACGACGCCGTCCGCCTTGGTGTCGAAGGCGATGTAGAAATGGTGGTCGCCCGGCAGGCCGTTCTTGGCGGCGTCGATCAGAACGCTGCGCACGACGCCGCGCAACGCTTGCTGGGTCAGAAGATCGTATCGAATATGGTCGGGCATTAAGGGCTTTCGAGGCTCTGATTCCGGTGGCGGGGCCAATGCTAGCGCGGCCAGCGCCGAAAGCCATCCCCGGCGACGCGGGACCTTGCCGCAGGATGAGATGGTGGGCGGGGCTGGGAAAAGGAAGTGGAGGCTTCTGTTGCCAGGTGCCTCCGAACCCCGCCTGACGGTGCTAACCCGTCAGGGCTTTAAGTCGGTCTTTCGGACTGCTTACGCAGCCAGAGCAACCGGAGCATAGTTGTCGTTGGCAACTATGAAAACGGCCCGATAACGGCGGAACCATTCCGAGCAAAAGTACGCCCTTTACGCCCTCGTCGATCCTATTTCGGCCCCGCCGAAGCCCCCTAAGGGCCCGGCCCCTGGAGGGAAGGGCCGGTTGAGGGGCTTGGGTGGAGCCGCCGGGTACTGCCCCCGGGTCCGATGGGTTTATTACGACGCCCGTTTATCGCCATAGCCGGGGTTGCCCCCGGCACCCCGGAATATAGGGGGTATTGGTTGAGGAAAAAAGACCGGGAGGCCCGGGGGCTTGTCGGCGCGTGGCTAGCGTAGCGCGGCGGCCGTCCGCCGCCCCTCAGGCGGCGAACCGCACGGCGATCTCGCACCAGCCGCGGCGAACCACCCGGCACGGGCGCCAGCCGTCAGGCGCATCGGCGATCTGCAACACGAAGGTGTCGGGAACCCCGAATTCAGGCGCGATGGTCATGCGCGCGCCATCATCCGACCAATCGCGAACGACGCTTTCGCCAATGGCATGACCCCAGCCGATGCCGATCACTCCGACGCTGTTCAGGGGCGTGCGGCTGTTGCGGCGCCGTTCGGCGCGCGGTGCGATCGGCGGTGCATCCGTCATCGTTCGTTCCGGCATCAGAGGAACACAGTGAACGCTCTTCCCCCGTGAGAAGATCGCAGATCGATTTAGGCGCGCGTCTTGCGCGCGTCGAGCGGCCAGCGGTTGATGTCCGGCCAAATTGTCAGCATTGCGCATTTTAAGATTAATGCGCGCGCTTTAACGCTAACGGGCGTTGGAACCTTGCAGCAGTATGCCGGCGCCGGTCGATGTGAAATGATTGAGGCTTATGACGCGCTGTGGTTGAAGCGCAGCGCGCAGCATGAGTGCGTAGCGGGAGCTTCCGGTGAGCGTATCGGACGACGAGGACAAAGCGGCCCCGCGCCACGGATCGACATTGGCGCAATCGTCCATGTCGCGCACCGGCATGACGGTCGGAGGCGGAGACGCGCTCGATCTTTATGTCCGGCAGATCGCGCAAAACCTGAACGAGCTGGAAGATCAGGTCTTGCTGCTGCGTGCGGCCTGTGCGCACCACGAGAAGCTGCTCCGCGAGACTGAGTGACCCTGAACTGGCGGCCCGCCTCTCACGCACCCGCCGCGCACCAACTCTGCCACATATCGCGGTAGACCGCTTCCATCGCCCGCGCGAAGGCAACGCGGTCGCACAAGGGCGAAGCGGCGACGCGCGCCCGCAACGTCTTTCGCAACATCGTCAATTGCGACGGATCGGCGGCCAGCCGAGCGGCGCGCGCGACGTAATCTTCGCTCGTGTCGGCGACCCATTCGTCAGCGCCGATGCGTGCGAGCAGGCTGGCGCCGACGCGACCGCTGTGGCGGTCGCCCTTGAGCGCGATGACCGGCACCCCCATCCACAACGCCTCGCAGGTGGTCGTGGTGCCGTTATAGGGAAATGGGTCGAGCGCGATATCGATGCGTTCATAGAGCTTGAGGTGAGAAACACTGCCCGGCGACCAACCGATCAGTTCGACGCGTGCGGGCGGGATGCCGCGCGCGGCTAGGCGGTCACGATAAAGCGCGCGCGTGCCCTTGTCGGCGAACGGCTTGCCCTTGAGCAGCAGACGCGCATCCGTCAGCCTCGTCAGCAGTGCGGCCCAGGCATCGAGGGTCGGGTCCGAAAGCTTGGCTGGGTTGTTGAAGGAGCCGAAGGTGATGGTGCCGTTGCCGAGGCAAGGTGGCGGCGCTGCCTGCGGTGCATCATCCGCGCCGCCGTAGCAGAGGAAGCCAGGCAGGCGAACGAGGCGCTCGCTTGCAGGCGCGCCCGCGGGATCCGTAACCGCATCGACGATGCGGTAATCGATGGCGCTGAGGCCCGTGCTGTTGGGATAGCCGAGCCAGGTCGCCTGCACCGGCGCCGGCTTGCGTGTGAAAACCGGCAGGCGGTTGTGCGCGGTGTGGCCGGCACAGTCGACCAGGATATCGATGGCATCGGCTTTGATGCGGGCAGTAAGGTCATCGTCGATCAGGCCCACCGTCGAGACCCAATGGTCCGCAAGCGCCTGCAGGCGAGCAGTCATGCGGTCGGGCTTGCTGACCTCCGCGTAGCACGTGACCTCGACCGCGCGGCGGTCGTGTGCCGCCAGCAAGGGTTCGATGAAATAGGCCACCGAGTGCTGCCGCAGATCAGGCGACACGTAGCCGATTCTGAGCCGGCGCGCCGGTACGCGATGGTTGGCGTGGACGGGCGGCGGGGCCGGAAGAAGACGCGTCTCCCAGTTGCGGTGCGCGGCCAGCATATCTTCGGCGCTGATGTCCGTTCTGTAGTTCAGGCAGAACAACCAGTTGGAACGGATATCGGCATTATCGGGGGCGATAACCAGCGCGCGCCGGAATTCCGCATCGGCCTCGTCGAGGCGGCCCTGGTTCATCAGCACGATGGCGAGGTTGGCGCGCGCGTCGGCATGATCGGGCTTGAGCGCGATGGCCTGGCGGAAAGCGGTGGCAGCGTCTTCCAGCGTGCCGCGACTGTTGAGCGCGTTGCCGAGATTGTAGTGCAGGCCGGGGCGCTCCGGCGCGAGCACGAGCGCCCGCCGGAAGCAGGCGATGGCGCCGTCGAGTTGTCCTTGCGCGCTTAGGATGTTGCCAAGGTTGGAGTGCGCTTCGACCAGGGTCGGATCGGCGGTGATTGCCGCACGGTAGGCGGCGGCGGCTTCGTCGGGCTGTCCCAGTGCGTCGAGCGCGGTGCCTAGATTGTAATGCGCTTGCGCGAAACCGGGCTTAAGCCGGATCGTGTCGCGCCAGGCGGTGGCTGCCTCTTCGGGCCGGCCGAGCGCGGTCAAGACTGCGCCAAGTGTGGCGTGCGCCTCGACGAATTCGGGTGCGGCCGTGACCGCCCGTCGTAGTGCCGTCACTGCTTCCTCGAGCGCGCCCTGCTGCTGCAAGGCGACCCCGAGATTGACGTAGGCGGTTGCGAAGTCCGACCGAGCCGCGACGGCGCCGCGATACGCGGCGACGGCGTCGGGAAGGCGCCCGAGCGCCATCAAGGTGTTGCCGAGATTGTAGTGGGCGTCTGCATAATCCGACGCGAGGGCCACTGTCTGCCGATAGGCTTCGGCGGCTTCCTCCAGGCGGTCCTGCTGCCGTAGCGCGGCGGCGAGATTGAACAGCACGTCCGCGCGCGCCGGCTGTAGCGCCAACAGACGCCGATAGCCGGCTTCGGCGTCGCCGAACCGGCCAGCTTGGTGATGACCGACCGCCGTCGTCAGTAGCGCGCGCACGTCGTTGGCCAGGGTGTCATCTGCAGCAGAAGTCTGCCGGTCCCGACTCATGCTGCGCAATCTCACTTGAATCGATCGATTCGGGTTGGGGTTCTCAGAATACGCTCTTGTTACGGTGCCCGAGTTGGCTCCGCCGCGCCATCTGCGGGTAGCGAACGGCTTTATGCAGCATGGCTGACGATAACACGCTATGATTGTATTATAAAAATAGTTATCGCATTAGTGAACATAAGATAACGCAACCTGGTGTTTGTGACAGCATAAATTACATTAAAAGGGTTGAGTGTTACGAATGTGGTCGGCAGAATATCGAGCGGTGGGGATCACTGGGGGTCGGAAGAGTCTGAACGCAACGCAAGGATGAATTCCTGTATCCAGCACACGCGTTCGCCGACAGTCCGGCAGACGCTGCCGACCTTGGTGTGCCAACCAAAGCGACAACGTTCGCGACTTGGGTTCGCTGAGACCGTGCGGCGTCGCCACGCGAATAGAGGGGGAACCGGCGCACGCGGGAGCGCGCCGGAGAACGATGGCGCGCGGCGTTGGTTGGTCAAACGTCGCGTCGTGCAATGCTGGAAGAACGGGAGTGGGGAAATGAAGACGGGGAATGTGAGGGAGAGCGCTAACGATAGCGACAATGTAACGCAGTCGACGGGAAAGGTCCGTGCCGTGCTGCGGGAGCTCGCCGAGACCTGTCCCGATCCAGGTAAACTCGTCGAGTTGTATTACTGGAGCGCGGAGCCCGATCTGCTCGAGACGTTGCACCGCTTTTTGGGCTTGCCGGAGGAACCGCGCGAGGTTTTACGGGCGTTTTTAACTATGGTCGCCGATTGCCCGGACAGCGTGAATGTGTCGGTGAGCCCGAGCGGGGCGATCACCTTGTCATCTATGGCGGTGACCGATCTCATCAACCGTTGGGACGAGGTGTCCTAAAGATACCGTTTGGCCGACTGCGCGCTAAAACGCGCCTCTGGCGGAAATCGTTGGCATTGTCCAAGGGCCAGTCTATGTTCCGGCACCTGCCGTCCCACTGTGGACGTGTCGCAACGGTCAATAAAGATGAAGAAAAGGCCCGATTCCATCGACTGCTTGGTCGGCAACAATATTCGAATCCTGCGTCTCGAAAGAGGACTATCTCAGTCTGACCTCGCTGGACGGCTTGGAATTACCTTCCAGCAGATTCAGAAATACGAGAAGGGCATTAACCGCGTCGGCTCCAGTCGACTGGCGCGGCTTTCGCAGGTGCTGGGCGTTTCGGTGGGCCGGTTCTTTCAAGGCAGCGAAGCCGGCACGCCGGCCGGCATGACGCCGGAAGCGCTCACTGATCTGCTTGCCAAGCCCTATGCCATCCGGATGCTGAGAGCGATGGCACGCGTGCCAAGCAACGGCGCGCGCCTGTCACTCGTTCAACTCGCCGAATGCATAGGTGGAATTGACGAGAGCTAGCGCGCCGGCGGTGCGCGCCGCGCTACTAAAGCAGCCCTGCGCGGCGCATGCGCTGGGCCTCGTCCTGCGTCACCACCGTCTTGCCGATCGGCCAGAGCGAAAGGCCGGCGAGCTTGAAATGCGCCCACGCGAACGGCAGGCCGACGATGGTGATCGCCAGAAAGAACGCGGTGAGCAGATGGCCGAGCGCCAGCCACCAACCCGCCAGCACCAGCCAGATCACATTACCGAGGGCGCCGAGCGGCCCGCTGCCGATGCCGGCGTAGCCGGTGTAGACCTCGCGCGGCACCACGGTGTTGCCGAACGGCAGCAGTGTATAGACCGCGATCTCGAGCGCAGCGCGCGCCCAGGGCAGGCCGACGATGGTGATCGCCATGATCGCGGCGGCGATCAGCCAGCCGGCCGCCATCCACAATCCGCCAAACACGATCCACAAGACATTCAGGAGCAGGCTTACCGCCGGCATGGTTTCACCTCGGTCACGAACGCGCCGAACATCGGCCTCATTCCCTATTCAACCCTAAGCCGGGCGGAACGGCCATCCCGGTTCCGTCCGCTCCGCGTGGAACTCACGGGCCGCGAATTGATTAGGCTAAGTGGGATGAAATACAAGCGCCGCGACGTGCGCTGCCGTATGGGCGAAGGGCGCAGGGAAAACGACGGCGTTCAGACTAGTTTGCGTACTGAACACAAAGTGAGGCGACACCCAATGAAAAGCATGCTCCCGATCTTGGCCGCTGTGATGCTCGTCACTGCTTCGGTGCCGGCGATGGCGCAATCGCAAGAGGCCCAGCAGGCCTGCGAAGGCGACGTCTACGCGCTGTGCGGCGACAAGATTCCGGATCAGGACAAGATTGTCGCGTGCCTGCGCAAAAAATGGAGCAAGGTGAGCAAGGAGTGCCGCCACGTGATGGCCACCTACGGCAAGCACCATCACAAGCGCAAGCATGACCGTAGCGAAGTCCAGACTCGCCAGAAGCTCACGGACTAACCCGGCAGTCCGCCGGCGAGTGCGCCGCCCAGCAGCGTGAGGCCGAGCAGCATCACGAAGGCGGCGGCGCCGATCTCCAGCACCCGGACCACGCGCTCTGTCGTGGGCGAGCTTGCGCCCGCAATGCGCAGTGCGACGTCCTTGGCTGACACCGCGAGGATGGCGAGCGTCGACACCGTGATGGCGGTGCCGAGCGACATCACCAGCACCGACGCAATGCCGGCGAGCAGCAACTGCTGCGACAGCGCGAACACCAGCACGATGATAGCGCCCGAGCAGGGCCGGATGCCGACCGCCAGGATCGCGGCCCAGGCCCGCGAGAGCGTCAGCGGCTTCGATAAAAGCCATGGGTCGGGCGCGTGCGAATGGCCGCAGGCCTCGCCGTGATCTTCATGGTCGTGCGCGTGATCGTGCCCGTGCGCGTGATGACGCTCGTGGCCATGATGATCATGGTGATCGTGCTCATGATGGTGATGGCCACGCCCGGTCAGCTTCGACCATAAGAGCCAGGCGCCGACGGCGGCAACCAGCGCGTAGCTGAAGATCAGGAACCAGTCGGTGGTCTGCGTCATGCCGATCGCGGTGGCGCGCAGGATGACCGCAGCGACGAGCACCACTGTGATTGCCACCAGGCCCTGCATCAGCGCGGCGGCAAACGAAATGACGATGCCGCGCCGCGCCGTCTGCCGCGTGACGAGCAGATAGGACGTGATCACCGACTTGCCGTGGCCCGGCCCGACCGCGTGAAAGACACCGTACAGCAGGCTGACGCCGGCGAGCAGCAGGGCGGCATGGCCGCTGTGTTTGAGGTCGCCGAGCGTGTCGGTGAGGACGCGATAGAACGCCGCCTGGCGCAACGCCACCCAGGCGAACACGCCGCCCAAGGGCCCCGTAAATGCCGGGCCGGTGCTGTCGGGGGTGGCGATGCCGAATGGCGTCTGCACGGCGAAAGCCGCGTTTACGCCGGCGAGCAGCGACAACACAACGGCCGGGGGCGCCGCGCGCAATTTGCGCCGGGCGGCAATCATCCACTTCATCGCGGGCACGCCATCTTGATGACGTTGGCGAGGCCGACCGCCGCGTCGCGCAAGGCCGGCGGCAGGTCGTGCTGGCTCGCCGGCACTTCCGACAGGCGCATCATGATGCCGGCGCTGAGCGGTTTCGGCGGATGGTAGACGGCCGTGCAGCCGGCCGGCGCGTGGAAGAGCGTGATCGGCTGCTTCTTGTCGAAGGTGAAGGCGACGAAATATTCCGGGTCATAGATTTCCAGCGTGGTGTCGGGGCCGGCCCGCGTCGGCGTGGCGAGCGGCAACTGGTAATACAGCGTCAGAAGGCCGTCGGCCATGCGCAGGAAATACTGGTCCGGATCCTTCAGCTTGATTTGCTTGCCGCCAACCGAGAGCCACGTGAAATAGCGATAGTACTTGAGCGAGGTGACGTTGGTGTGGGCGAGGCCCTTGAGTTCGCTCTGCTCGAGCTTGCCGTCGTGGTTGGTATCGAGCCCCTGGGTCGCGAATGCGGAAAACGCGGGATCGAACTGCCAGACGTGGCGCACGTAGGTCATACGTCCCTGCGCGTCGAACAGCACTTCCGCCTTGGCCTGCACGAAGACGTGCGGATGGGCGCTAGCCTGGTTTGCCGCGGCGGCCATGAACAGCACGGCCAGGCAGACTCGGGAGACGGAGAGCAGCCGACCGATCATCGCCGAGCCTCGAAAGCGCACACGGTGGAAGGGGTTCTAAAGCGCCCGAGCAAGGTGGTCGAAATGTGGCCGCACGAGGCGGGCCACGCCGCCCTGGGAGCTCGGCGCCGTGCGCACCCTTAAGGGGCTTACCGGAATTGTAACCGCCGGCCGGTCGCCGATTTAGGCGGCATGACGATCGATACACAGCTTGCCACGGACACGTCGCCTCTCATCTGCTGCTGCGGAAGCGGCGCGATGACGCTTGTGCGGACCCTCCCGCGCGTCGGGTCGTTCCCCGAACTGCGGACCTATCGCTGCGCGCACTGCGGTGCGGTGGAAACCGTCGAGGCCGGGCAACCGGTCGCCTTGACGGGCCGCACTCAAGCTTTGGTCGATTAGCAGGCCTCTACCGATCCCGGACGTTCGGGAGCAGGTTTGGATCGGCAATAGCCATTCCCCCACTGCATCGGCGGCAGGCACTTGGCCCGCTGGCGGGCGCGCCCGCGGCGGGATAAGTCTCGCCGCCATGCCCGACACAAATCCCGATCCGGAGGCGCCGGCCGCAGTGGCGGACACTCCGACGCTTTCGGCGATCTTCCTCGCCTTCGTCGGTGCTTCTCTGTCGGGCTTCGGCGGCGCCATGCCGTGGGTATGGCGCACCGTCGTCGAGAAGCGCCGGTGGATGACGCAGCAGGAGTTCAACGAAGCCTTTTCGCTGGCGCAATTTATCCCCGGTCCGAACGCCCTGAACCTGGCCGTGGTGTTCGGCGCACGCGTGCGCGGCCCGATCGGCTCACTGGTGGCATTCTGCGGTCTGATGGCGCCGCCGCTGGTGATCGTCATCCTGCTCGCCGCGCTCTACACCCGCTATGGCGACATCGCCGTGCTCAGCCGCATCCTTACCGGCGTGTCGGCCGCTGCGGCCGGGCTGATCATCGCCTTCGTCGCCAAGATGGTCGGGCCGTTGCTGAAGCGGCGCGACTGGACGGTGGGCGTGGCGCTGGCCGGCTTTATCGGCGTCGCCATCATGCAGTGGCCGCTGCCGATCGTATTCGTGGTGCTGGCGCCGATCAGCGTCGGGGTCGCGTGGTTCAAGCGATGAGGGGAGCGCGGCCATGAACCAGTCCCCGCTCGGTGCGCTTGCCGGCTATTTCGCGCTGTTGTCGCTGTTCGCCATCGGCGGCGCCAATACGCTCATTCCGGAATTCCATCGTTTTTCGGTCGACGTGATGCACTGGATGAACGACCGCGAGTTCGCCGACATGTTCGCGATTTCGCGGGTGGCGCCGGGGCCGAACGTCATCATCGTGACGCTAATCGGCTACCACGTCGCCGGCTTGGCCGGTGCGTTGGTGGCGACGGCGGCGATGGTCGTCCCGACGTGTACGCTGAGCTACCTGGTGACCCAGCTTTGGGCCCGCTTCAAGCACGCGCGCTGGCGCATCGCGACCGAAGCCGGCCTCGTTCCGGTGGCGTTGGGGTTGATCACGGCGAGCGCGCTGGTGATTGCGCGCGCCTCCGACCACAACGCCGTCGCCGTAGTCCTGACCCTGGCGACTGCCGGGGTGGCGTACAAGACACGCATCAACCCGCTGTGGCTGTTCGCGGTGGCGGGCCTTGCCGGGGCGGCCGGCCTGGTCTGATTCGGCACCGGGCGAGCCGCGCCCCGGGCGAAGCAAGAAGGACGGTACACATTGGGTGAAACCGGTTTTCCGTCGTTCCGACCGACCGGAATGACGGGGAAAGACCGTGTCTGCGGTTGCCCCTCCCGGCAAACTTGCCCATGTTCCGATTCGAAGACAGGGCCCGCGATCCATGCGCCAATACCTCGACCTGATGGAACGCATCCTCGCCGACGGCGTGGAGAAGCATGACCGCACCGGAACCGGCACGCTGTCGGTCTTCGGTCACCAGATGCGATTCCGGCTGAGCGACGGCTTTCCGCTGCTCACCACCAAAAAGCTGCACCTGAAATCGATCGTCTACGAACTGCTCTGGTTCCTGGCCGGCGACACCAACATCAAATATCTCAAAGAGCACGGCGTGCGCATCTGGGATGAGTGGGCCGACGAACGCGGCGATCTCGGTCCCGTCTACGGTCACCAATGGCGCTCATGGCCGGCCAAAGATGGCCAGACCATCGATCAAATCAGCCATCTCATCGCGATGATCGAGCGCAATCCGGATTCGCGGAGGCTCATCGTCACCGCATGGAATCCGGCCGACGTCGACAAGATGGCGCTGCCGCCTTGCCACTGCCTGTTCCAGTTCTACGTGGCGAAAGGCAAGTTGAGCTGCCAACTCTATCAGCGCTCGGCCGACGTCTTCCTCGGCGTGCCGTTCAACATCGCGTCCTATGCGCTGCTCACTATGATGGTGGCGCAGGTGACCGGGTACGAGCCCGGCGACTTCGTGCACACTTTCGGCGACGCGCACCTCTACCTGAACCATCTGGAGCAGGCAAAGCTGCAACTGACGCGGTTGCCGCGCGCGCTGCCGACCATGACGCTCAATCCGGACGTGAAGGATATCTTCGGGTTCCGCTACGAGGACTTCACGCTGAAGGACTACGACCCGCATCCGCACATCAAGGCCGAGGTGGCGGTGTGAGGCTGTCGATCCGCGCGGCGCGTCCGGACGACAGCGCGCTCATCTTTACGCTGGTGCGCGAGTTGGCCGACTACGAGAAGCTCTCGCACGAAATCGACGCCAGCGAAGATATGATCGCGGCAGCGCTGTTTGGCAGCGCGCCGCGGCTCTATTGCGATATCGCCGAGTGGGAAGGCGTGCCTGCCGGCTTTGCGGTCTGGTTCTTGAATTTTTCGACGTTCCGCGGCCGCCACGGCATCTATCTCGAGGACTTGTTTGTGCGGCCGGATCATCGCGGCCGCGGCATCGGCAAGGCGCTCTTGCAGCGGCTCGCGCAACGCTGCGTCGACGAGGGCTATGCCCGCTTCGAGTGGGCGGTGCTCGACTGGAACGCGCCGGCGATCGCGTTCTACAAATCGATCGGCGCGCAGGTGAAGGACGAATGGAAAATCTGCCGCCTAAGCGGCGATGCGCTCGGCCGCTTCGCCGGGCAGGGAAATAAATGAATGAAGGTGGTCCTGGTCGCGGCGGTGGCGGAGAACGGCGTGATCGGCGCCGACGGTGGCATGCCGTGGCGGCTGAAATCCGATCTCGCGCACTTCCGCGCGCTCACCATCAACAAACCTGTGGTGATGGGGCGCAAGACCTGGCAGTCCATCGGCCGACCGTTGCCGCACCGGACCAACATCGTCATCACCCGCGATCCGCATTTCGCTGCGCACGGCGCGATAGTGGTGCCGAGCTTCGAGGCCGCGCTCGATGCAGCCCGCAAGGATGCCGAGGCGCGCGGCACCGACGAGATCATGGTGATCGGCGGCAGCGATATTTTCCTGGCCGCCATGCCGCTTGCCGACCGGCTGGAAATCACTCATGTGCACGCCGCGCCGGCCGGCGACGTCAGATTTCCGCCCATCGATCCGGCTGTGTGGACCGAAGTCTCGCGCCGGCGGCAGCCGGGCGGGCCGGACGACAGCGCCGACTTCAGCGTGACGGCCTATTTAAGGCGCTGAACAACCAAGAAAACGCGGCATCCGGGCGCGTTGCGACCGGGGCGCGGCTCCCCTATAACCCTCCCCGAAAATCAGGCTGGCGGGTTTCGACGCTGCAGCCGAGGAGATTTGCATAATGCCATGGAGCAATCAGGGCGGCGGCCCTTGGGGCGGCTCGGGCGGCGGTAAGGGCCCCTGGGGCTCCGGACAGCAGCAGCAGGGCCCTTCGAGCCCCGATCTTGAGGAGATGTTGCGCCGCGGCCAGGACCGCCTGCGCGGCATGCTGCCGGGCGGCAATATGGGCGGCAAAGGCATCGCGTTGCTGGTGCTCGCGGCCATCGTGCTGTGGGGCGCCTCGGGCTTTTTCCGCGTCGATCCCGACGAGCTCGGCGTGGTGCTGCGCTTCGGCAAGGTCGTGCGCGAGGTGCAGCCGGGCCTGAATTACCATCTGCCGTGGCCCGTCGAGACCGCGCTCACGCCCAAGGCGCTGCGCGTCAACAAGATCGACATCGGCATGCGCCAGATCAACACTGGCGGCAGCAATCCCGTCTCGCGCGAGGTGCCGCGTGAGAGCCTGATGCTGACCGGCGACGAGAACATCGTCGACGTCAACTTCTCGGTGTTCTGGAAGGTGAAGCCGACCGGCGTCGGCGACTACCTGTTCAACATCCAGCATCCGGCCGGAACGGTGAAGGCGGTGGCGGAAAGCGCCATGCGCGAGGTGGTCGGGCGCTCCGATATCGGGCCGCTCCTGACCGGCGCGCGCCAGGTGACGGAAACCGCGGTGCAGAAGCTGATGCAGAAGACGCTCGACCATTACGGCGCCGGCATCGACATCACCCAGGTGCAATTGCAGAAGGTCGATCCGCCCACGCAGGTGATCGACGCCTTCCGCGACGTGCAGGCCGCGCGCATCGACCTCGACCGCTCGGTCAACGAAGCGCAGACCTATGCCAACCGGGTGGTGCCGCAGGCACGCGGTAAGGTCGCGCAGATCATCCAGGCGGCGGAAGCCTACAAGCAGCAGACGGTGGCGGAAGCGACCGGTGACACCTCGCGCTTCCTCAAGATTTACGAACAGTACAAGAAGGCGCCCGACGTCACCCGCCAGCGCATGTACCTGGAGACCATGGAGAGCATTCTGGGCAGCAGCGACAAGGTGATCATGGACACCGGTCAGAAAGGGGCCGGAGTCGTGCCCTATCTACCGCTCAAGGAGCTTTCCGGTCCGAAAGCGCCGTCGTCACCGCCGGCGCAAACGCCGGCTCCCAACGCGTCCCAATCGCAGTCGCAGTCGGGAGGCGGCCAATGAGAATCAACGTCATCGGCGGCGTCATCATCGTTTTGATCGCCGCGGCCCTCATCGTCGCCTACGGCTCGCTGTTCACCGTCTACCAGACCCAGCAGGCGCTCGTTGTGCGTCTCGGCAAGGTGGTGCGGGTGGTCGACCAGCCCGGCCTGCATGTGAAGATGCCATTCGTCGACAGCATCATTTCTATCGACAAACGCATCCTCGACCTGGAAGCGCCGGCGCAGGAAGTCATCGCCTCCGACCAGAAGCGTCTGGTGGTCGACGCCTTCGCGCGCTACCGCATTCAGAAGCCGTTGCGGTTCTATCAGTCGCTCGGCTCGACGCAGGCGGCGGACTCGCAGCTCGAAATCCTGCTCAATTCGGCGCTGCGCCGGGTGCTGGGCGAGGCGAGCTTCATCGACGTGGTGCGCGACAAGCGCGCCAGCCTCATGGACCGCATCCAGCAGCTGCTCGACCAGGAGGCTCAGAGCTACGGCATCCAGGTGGTCGACGTGCGCATCCGCCGCGCCGACCTGCCCGAGCAGAACAGCCAGGCGGTCTACCGCCGCATGCAGACGGAGCGCCAGCGCGAAGCGGCCGAATATCGCGCGCAGGGTCAGCAGCGGGCGCAAGAAATCCGCTCGCAGGCCGACCGCCAGGTGACGGTGCTGATCGCCGACGCGAAGTCGAAGGCGGAGCAGATCCGCGGCGAGGGCGACGCCACGCGTAACGAAATCTACGCGAAGGCCTACAGCCAGGATCCGAAGTTCTTCGACTTCTACCGCTCGATGCAGGCCTACCGGACCGGTCTCAAGCACAACGACACCCGTTATGTGCTGGGACCGGATTCGAGCTTCTTCCGCTTCTTCAACGACCCCTCGGGGAAGATGCCGGTAGAGGCCGCGTCGCCGCCGGCGGCCGCCCAGTCAAAGGCGAATACACCGTCGATGCCCATGCGGCCGGAAGCGATGGCGCCGCGCGCCGCCGTGCCGGCGCACGTCCAGTAATCGCCAAGCAGCGCGGCCCGGCATGAACGATTTCCTGGCCGCGCTCGGACTGGTCTTTGTCATCGAAGGCCTCATCTTCGCGGCCTTTCCCGGGCACGCCAAGAAAGCGATGCTGAGCGTGCTGGAAACGCCGGAGCATTCCCTGCGCATGCTCGGCATTGCGGCCGCGATTATCGGACTGGTCCTGGTCTGGCTGGTGCGGATCGCAGGCCTGGGCTGACGCGAGTTTTGGGGGTGGCGCGAATCGCGTGGCAGCCGCCCCTCAGCCGGCGGCCGACCGGCAGCGTCGAGGTGGCTGCGTCCCGCGACCGCAGGTGCGTTTTTGCCCATAAAACCGGGCTTGCGGAACTTCCGCGCGCCCCCGATATGTCCCGCGCTGCCCTTGAATTGCCTCTATGTCAGGGGCACTCTCATTCAAACTCACTTCCAGGAGCCAAGACGCCCATGGGCGCTTTTCTTCAGCGTACGCGTGCCGGCCGCGCGGGTATGATCCTGCTTGCCGCAGCTATGCTGCTGTGGCCGGCCTTGGCCGCACCCGCTCAGGCGCGTGGCCCCGAGGCGATCGCCGACGTCGCACAGCAGGTTTTCGACGCGGTCGTCAACATTTCCACCAAGCAGTCGGTGGACATGAGCGACCTGCCGCAGTTGCCGCCGAATTCCCCGCTCGGCGACTTGTTCAAGGAATTCAAGAAGCGCCAGGGCGAAAAAGGCGGTCCCAAGCAACGGGTCAACTCGCTCGGCTCCGGCTTCGTCATCGACCCGGCCGGCTACGTGGTGACCAACAACCATGTCATCGCGGATTCGGACGAGGTCGACGTCATCTTTAACGACGGCACCACTCTGCGCGCGAAGATCATCGGCCGCGATACCAAGGTCGACCTGGCGCTGTTGAAGGTCAACCCGCCGCATCCGCTCAAGGCGGTGAAGTTCGGTAATTCCGACAAGCTGCGGCTGGGTGAATGGGTGATTGCGATCGGCAACCCGTTCGGCCTTGGCGGCACCGTGACCGCCGGCATCGTCTCGGCGCGCAACCGCGACATTCGCTCGGGCCCCTACGACAATTACATCCAGACCGACGCCGCCATCAATCGCGGCAATTCCGGCGGCCCGCTGTTCAACCTCGACGGACAGGTGATCGGCGTCAACACCGCCATCATCTCGCCGTCGGGCGGCTCGATCGGCATCGGCTTCGCGGTGCCGTCGAACACGGTGGCGCCGGTGATCGCGCAATTGCGCCAATACGGCGAGGTGCGACGCGGCTGGCTCGGCGTGAAGATTCAGGCCGTGACCGATGAGGTCGCCGACAGCCTCAACATCAAGCCGCCGCGCGGCGCACTGGTCGCCGGCGTGGACGACAAGGGGCCCGCGAAGCCCGCCGGCATCGAGACTGGCGACGTGATCGTTAAGTTCGACGGCCAGGACGTGAAAGAGATGCGCGATCTGCCGCGCATCGTGGCGGATACGCCGGTCGGCAAGGAAGTCGACGTCGTGGTGATCCGTAAAGGCAAGGAAATCACCAAGCGCGTGACGCTTGGGCGCTTGAAGGAAGAGAAGGAAGCCGCGCTCACACCTAACAAGGACAACCCGCCGCAGGAACAGCCGGCGGTGAAGAAAGCGCTCGGTCTCGATCTCGCCGACCTGACGGCGGCGCTGCGCAAGAAGCATCACGTGAAGGACGGTGTGAAGGGCGTGCTGATCACCGGCGTAAAGCCGGATTCGGAAGCCGCCGATCAGCATCTGGTGCCGGGCATGGTGATTTCGGAGGTGCAGCAGGATCCGGTCGACACCGCCGCCGATCTGGAAAAACGCATCGCCAAGCTGCGCAAGGACGGCAAGCAGACCGTCCTGCTGCTGGTGGTCACGCCCGACGGCAGCACGACCTTCGTGCCGCTGAAGTTGCAATAAAGTATTGCATCAACGCGAATGATTGAGATGGCCGGGCTAGCCCCGGCCATTTCGTTTCTGCCGCACCACGCGTCAATCGGCGTTCACGAACGCGTCGCGCCGGTAACCCTGAATGTAGAGGAGCGCCGTCAGGTCGCCGTGGTCGATGCGCGCGGCCGCGGCTTCTGCGACCTTCGGCTTGGCGTGGTAGGCGACGCCGAGGCCGGCCGCCGCGATCATGGCGAGGTCATTGGCGCCATCGCCGGTGGCCAGCGTGGCCGCAGGCGCAAGGCCGCGGGCGGCGGCGAGTTCGTGCAGCGCTGCGAGCTTCGACTGGCGGCCGAAGATCGGCTCGGCGACGGTCCCGGCGAGTGTCTCGCCGTCGAGCGTGAGCACGTTGGCGCGGGTCTCGTCGAAGCCGATCAGGGCCGCGACACGGTTGGTGAAGAGCGTGAAACCGCCGGAGACGAGACAGGTGAAGACGCCATTGGCGCGCATCGTGGCGACCAGCGTGCGTGCGCCCGGCGTGAGCGTGATGCGCTTTTCGATCACCTCGTCGATCACCGACAGTGGAATGCCCTTGAGCAGCGCCACGCGCTCGCGCAGCGCCGGTTCGAAATCAATCTCGCCGCGCATGGCGCGCTCGGTGATCGCCGCGACGTAGGCTTTGAGGCCGGCGTAATCGGCGAGCTCGTCGATGCATTCCTGGCCGATCATGGTGGAATCCATGTCGGCGAGGAAGAGCTTCTTGCGCCGGTTCGCCGTCGGCTGCACCACGACGTCCACGGGGGCCGCTGCGGCCGCGCGCAGACGCGCAGCCAGGGCCCTTTGGTCGACCGCGCTATCCGCGCTAAAGGGGATGTCGGTCGCGTCCGGTCCGAGCGGGAGCGGCGCGCCGGCACCAGGCAAGGCGGCGCGCACGCGGCTCACGGCCATAGGATCGAGCGCGCCGGAGGCGATGACAGTTGCGATATGGTTGGGGAGAGTGGTCATTTGGCGCACGATGGGGGAAGAGCGGTGCTTATCGCAGGCCCCACCGCGAGCGGCAAGTCGGCGCTGGCGATGCAACTCGCGGAGCGCCTCGGCGGTACCATCGTCAACGCCGACTCCATGCAGGTTTACCGCGATTTGCACATCATCACGGCGCGACCGACGCCGGAGGAAGAGGCGCGCGCCCAACACCTGCTCTACGGTCATGAAGACGCGGCGGAGAACTATTCGGTCGGACGCTGGTGCCAGGACGTGGCCGCGGTGCTGGCCGACTGCGCGCGTGAGGGCCGCACCCCGATCCTGGTCGGCGGCACCGGGCTCTATTTCAAGGCGCTGACCACGGGTCTCGCGGCGGTGCCGCCGGTGCCGGCCGACATCCGGGCGGCGGTGCGCGGGCGGCTCGCGAGCGAAGGCGTGCGCCCGCTCTACGAAGAACTGGTCGCGCGCGATCCGGCGACGGCCTACCGGCTGATGCCGAACGACCGTGCCCGTATTTCGCGCGCGCTCGAAGTCGTGCTGGCGACCGGTCGGTCATTGGCCGACTGGCACCGCGAGGGGACGCCGCCGCTCATCGACCCCGCCCGCGCGACGAAGGTCTTCATCACCTGCGAACGCGCCGAACTCGTGCGCCGCATCGAGGTGCGCTTTGCGGCCATGCTGGAGGCCGGTGCGTTGGACGAGGTGCGGGCGCTTGCCGCGCGCCAACTCGACCCGACGCTGCCGGCGATGAAGGCGCACGGCGTGCCGTGGCTCATAAGGCATCTGCGCGGTGAAATCTCGCTGGAAGAGGCTGCCGCGGGCAGCGTGATGGATACCCGCCGTTACGCCAAGCGCCAGCTCACCTGGTTCCGCAACCAGATGAAGGACTGGCCCTGGATGGACGCGGAGGCGGCGCTGGCCGCCATGATGGCGGCCGTCGGCTGAATGCAGCCCACTTTTAGCCCCGCGCGCACCCCATCGGCCAATGGCCGAGACGATGGTAGGGCGCTATCGCAAAATGAATGGGCGTGAAATCGGCTCCGATTAAGTTGTTCTAAAAAGGTTGCATGGTACTGGCTGTGATCGTGGGGGATGAGGGGCCGTCCGCGTCCGCGGCGCTACCGAAAGCATCGTGGACGAAGAAGACGGCGGGAGCCCTCGAATACAAAAACGAGAGCGCTCATGTCGATTCGCATCAAGCTTCTTCTGTCTTTCAGCATCGTCGTTCTGCTCGCCGCCGGCGTCGCCGGCTACGGTTACCAACTCATTACATCGACGAGCGCGCTCGTTTCCGGCCTGCATGATGGCCCCATGGCCGCGGCCAGCGCCGCTCGTGCGGCGCAAGTGGGGTTTGAAAAGGCCCGCCGCGGCGTCGACAAATCCATTCTGCTGAACAAGCCCGGAGCGCCGGAAGATATCCAAAGCGTCGACCAGTTCATGGCCGAACTCGGCGACAACATGGACACGGTCAAGAAGCGGCTGGCGAAGGCGCAAGGCTTCAATGAGGGCATCGACCAGATCATGCCCATGGCGCAGGAATGGCACAACGCCGCAATGGCTTATTTGAAGCCGAGCGCCGATGGCAAGAAGCCGCAGGCGCAGACGGTCATCGACGACGGAAACACCCTGAGCGATGAACTCGACATGATCGCGGGCAACGCGAACATGTACGGGGCCAACTTCCAGGCGGCGGCGAATGCGACGGCGGCCAAATCGAAGCGGAATTTGATCATCCTGGCGGTCGCAGCGATCGTGGTGGGGCTGGGTGCGGCGGTCATGATGGCCGCATCGTTCAGCCGCCCGATCCGCAACGCCATGAGGGTGTCGGAGACGATCGCCAGCGGCGACTTCTCGCAGCCCATCGCCACCAAGCGCCGTGACGAACTCGGCCGCCTGCTCAAGTCGCTCGACCAGACCCGTGCCTCCCTCGACGAGGCCGAACGCAACAAGGAGCGCGAGCGCGCCGAACAGGTCGCCCTGCTGGAATCGCGGGTCGAGGAAGAACGCCAGAAGATGATGGCTTCGCAGCAAGAGGTGCAAGCCGAGCAGGCGCGCAGCGCGGAGCTGAAGGCGCAGGCCGACGCCGAGCGCCAGAAACAGCTCGAGGCCGAGCGCCAGGCCGCTGTCGAGCAAGCGCAGGGGGCCGAGCAACTCGCCCGGCTCATCGGGGCCTTGGGCGACGGCCTCGCGCGGCTTTCGGACGGCGATCTCACGGTGCGCATGAATGACGATGTGCCGGAGGCCTATCACCAGCTCGTCGCGGACTTCAACAGCACGGTCGACCGCCTGGCCGACACGGTGGCCGGCATCATCGCCGCGACCAACGACGTGGCCAATGCGGCGGTGGAGATCTCCGCTGCCACCACCGACCTCTCGCAACGCACCGAGGAACAGGCGGCGGGGCTGGAAGAGACCGCAGCCTCGCTGCAGGAGATGGCCTCCAGCGTCAAGAAGAACGCGGAGAACGCACAACGCGCCAACGAGTTCGCCTCCAGCATGCAGGCGGTCGCCGACAACAGCACCAAGGTAGTCGGCAATACCGTCGACGCCATGTCGAAGATCGAAGCGTCGTCCGGCGAGATTTCGGAGATCACCAGCGTCATCGACGAGATCGCGCGGCAGACCAACCTGCTGGCCCTCAATGCGGCGGTGGAAGCCGCGCGCGCGGGTGATGCCGGGCGCGGTTTTGCGGTGGTGGCAACCGAGGTGCGCAGTCTGGCGCAGCGCTCGTCGGATGCGGCCAAGAACATCAAGACTCTGATCGCCAACAGCTCGGGCCAGGTGAAGGACGGCGTGGCGCTGGTCAATCAGGCCGGGGAGGCGCTGACGCGGATTGTGGAGCAGATCCGCGACGTGTCGGGAATCGTGGGGGATATCGCGCGCACCACCAACGAGCAGGCGCTGGGCATCGATCAGGTGAACCAAGCGCTGACGCAGCTCGACGAGGTGACGCAGCAGAACTCGGCGCTCGTCGAGGAAAATGCGGCGACCGCCAAGACGCTGGAGCACCAGTCGAGCGACATGGCGCAGCGCGTTTCCTACTTCAAGCTCGGCGCGGGCGCTGGCACCGCGCAGCCCACGCGCGAGGCGGCTGCGGAGGACGTCGAGGAAGAGGCCGCATAGCGCTGGGCGCCGTTCCCTGAAGGTGCACCGAGGCGAAGGGCGGCCGCTCTGAAGGGGCGGCCTCTCTCGGCCGGGACCTAGACAATCAAATGTGAACGTCCGGCGCGAACGTTGCCGCTGGCCCCGGCGCCCGAATGGGCGTAATTTGTCCTTGACCCGCTTGCGCCCCCTTCCTATAACGCGCAACGAAAGTTCAGGCAGGAACCATGATGCGCAATATTATTATTCTCGTAGTAGGGGTTCGGACGCCTCCCGGCGGCCCTTGAGGGCCTATTGCCATAGGGGAAGCATCCGAACAGGCCCTCTTACGGGCCTTTTTTATTGGCTTGAACACTTCCAGGCGAAGTTGAGAACCGGTGGGCCGCCCGGAAGCGCGACAAGACAAGACAAGACAGGCGGCATCGAAACGACACGAGCGGGCGATAACGAGAGTGAACTGAAGGCAAGGACGACGACCATGACACGCGAAATGAGCGGCGCCGAGATGGTGATCCAGGCGCTCGCCGACCAAGGGGTCAAACACCTGTTCGGCTATCCGGGCGGCGCGGTGCTGCCGATCTACGACGCATTGTTTTCGCAGGACGACGTGCAGCACATCCTGGTGCGCCACGAACAAGGCGCTGTGCACGCGGCGGAGGGCTATGCCCGCTCCACCGGCAAGGTCGGCTGCGTGCTGGTGACCTCCGGTCCCGGCGCCACCAACGCGGTCACGGGCCTCACGGACGCGCTCATGGACTCGATCCCGCTGGTCTGCATCACCGGCCAGGTGCCGACCCATCTCATCGGCAACGACGCCTTCCAGGAGGCCGACACCGTCGGCATCACCAGGCCGTGCACCAAGCACAATTACCTGGTGAAGAGCGTCGACGACCTGCCGCGCGTGCTGCATGAAGCGTTCCATATCGCGGCCAGCGGCCGGCCCGGCCCGGTGGTCATCGACATCCCGAAGGACGTCCAGTTCGCCACCGGCACCTATTTCAAGCCGAAGGACAATCCGCACACCGGCTACAAGCCCAAGGTCAAGGGCGACATGGACAAGATCCGCCAGGCGGTCGAGATGCTGGCGGGCGCCAAGCGGCCGATCTTCTACACCGGCGGCGGCGTGATCAATTCCGGCACGGCGGCCAGCGACCTCTTGCGTGAGCTGGTCAAGGTCACCGGCTTCCCGATCACCTCGACGCTGATGGGGCTCGGCGCCTATCCGGCCGCCGACAAGCAATGGCTCGGCATGCTCGGCATGCACGGCACGCTCGAAGCCAACATGGCGATGCACGGCTGCGACGTCATGGTGTGCGTCGGCGCGCGCTTCGACGACCGCATCACCGGGCGGCTCGATGCCTTCTCGCCCGGCTCGCGCAAGATCCACATCGACATCGATCCGTCGTCGATCAACAAGAACGTGCACGTCGACCTGCCGATCGTCGGCGATTGCGCGCACGTGCTGGAAGACATGGTGCGGCTGTGGCGCACCCAGGCCAAGCAGGTCGACAAGAAGGCGCTCGGCGACTGGTGGAAGCAGATCGACAAATGGCGCGCGCGCAATTCGCTCGCCTATCGCCAGTCGAACGAGTTGATCAAGCCGCAGTATGCGATCCAGCGCCTCTACGAGCTAACCAAGGACCGCGATACGTTCATCACGACCGAGGTCGGCCAGCACCAGATGTGGGCAGCGCAGTTTTACGGCTTCAACGAGCCCAACCGCTGGATGACCTCGGGCGGCCTCGGCACCATGGGCTATGGCCTGCCGGCCTCGGTCGGCGTGCAGCTCGCGCACCCGAAGTCGCTGGTCATCGACATCGCCGGCGAGGCCTCGGTGCAGATGACCATGCAGGAGCTTTCGACAGCGGTGCAGTACCGGCTGCCGATCAAGATCTTCATCCTCAACAACGGCTATATGGGCATGGTGCGTCAGTGGCAGGAACTGCTGCACGGTGGCCGTTATTCCGAAAGCTATTCCGAGGCGCTGCCGGACTTCGTCAAGCTGGCCGAGGCCATGCACGCGGTCGGCATTCGCTGCGAAAAGCCGGGTGACCTCGACCACGCCATCAAAGAGATGATCGACGTCGATCGGCCGGTGCTGTTCGACTGCGTGGTCGACCCGACGGAAAACTGCTTCCCGATGATCCCGTCGGGCCGCGCCCACAACGAGATGCTGCTCAGCGGCGCCGCCGAGGACATCGAGGAAGCGATAACCGCCGAAGGCAAGGTGCTGGTGTAGGCGTCGCCGCCCGCGCTGTCAGAGCGAACAAGGATCAAGACCGTGAACGCAAATACCAACGTGGCTTCGAGCACGTCGCACTATCCGGCCAAGTCGGTCAACGAAGGCATCGTCACCCATACGTTGTCGGTGCTGGTCGACAACGAACCGGGCGTGCTGGCGCGGGTCATCGGCCTCTTCTCCGGCCGGGGCTACAACATCGAGTCGCTGACGGTGTCGGAGACCGAGCACCAGCAGCACCTCTCGCTTATTACCATCGTCACGACCGGTACGCCGATGGTCATCGAGCAGATCAAGAACCAGCTCGACCGGTTGGTGCCCGTCCATCACGTCATCGACATGACGCTTGCCGGCAACTCGCTCGAACGCGAGCTCGCCATGGTCAAGGTGAAGGGCAGAGGCGAGCACCGGGTCGAGGCGCTGCGGCTGGCGGATGCGTTCCGCGCGCGCGTCATCGACGCCACCACCGAGAGCTTCGTGTTCGAGATCACGGGCAAGAGCGACAAGATCGACCAATTCATCGATCTGATGCTGCCGCTCGGCTTGGTCGAGGTGGCGCGTACCGGCATCGCCGCGATCCGGCGCGGGCCAGGGGAGGGATGAGCGTTCCGGCTGTTCAGCCGCCGGGGCCCTGAAATCGGCAATGCCCGCCAACATTCTCATTCCGCTCGTGACCTTCGCGCTGGCGATGGGGTTCACGCCCGGGCCGAACAACATCATGTTGGCGGCCTCCGGCGTGAATTTCGGCTTTAGCCGCACCATCCCGCATATGGTCGGCGTCACGATCGGCTTCATGGTCCTGGTGCTGGCCTCCGGCACCGGGCTCGGCCTCGTCTTCGTCGCGGTGCCGCAGTTGCAGCTCATCATCAAGGTCGTCGGCAGCGCCTATCTGCTTTGGCTGGCCTGGAAGGTCGCGACCGCCCACCAGGCTCGCGATGCGGGCAGCGGGCCGGCGCGGCCCTTTACCTTCTGGCAGGCCGCTGCGTTCCAGTGGATCAACCCCAAGGGCCTTGTCGCCGCCATCAGCGCCATCGCCATCTATCTCAGGCCCGGCCATGAGACCCGGGATCTCGCCGTCATGGTCGTCGTGTTCGGACTGGTGACGGTCGGCTCGGTGACCACCTGGGCGAGTTTCGGCGTGGCGCTCCGGCGCCTGCTGCGCGATCCGGCCCGCGCCCGGCTGTTCAATATCGCGATGGGGCTGCTTCTGGCGGCCAGCATCGTGCCGATGCTGCTCGAGGGGTGAAACCGAAGGGCAAAACTGAAGGATTCCGGGCCTTGTCGGCGGTCGCGGAGCGTCCTAGAAGCATGGCCGACATTGTCCGGGGCTGGAGCATGATCCCGAAGAGTGGCAACCGGTTTTCGGAAAAGATCATGCTCAAACAACAAAGTGAGACCGTGATCCGGTTTGCCGGACCATGGTCGAACGTTAGAGGATCATCATGCGTGTTTACTACGATCGCGACGCCGACCTGAACCTGATCAAGGGCAAGAAGGTCGTCATTGTCGGCTACGGCAGCCAGGGCCACGCCCACGCGCTCAACCTGCGCGATTCCGGCGTGAAGGAGGTCGCGGTTGCCCTGCGCAAGACCTCGGCCGGGGTGAAGAAGGCGCAGGGCGAGAAGCTCAAGGTCATGGAAGTGGCCGAGGCCGCCAAATGGGCCGACGTCATGATGATGCTGACGCCCGACGAACTGCAGGCCGACATCTACAACGAGCACATCGCGCCCAACCTCAAGGAAGGCGCCGCGATCATGTTCGCGCACGGCCTCAACGTGCACTTCAACCTGATCGAGCCGGGCAAGGGCATCGACGTGCTGATGGTGGCGCCGAAGGGGCCCGGCCATACGGTACGCTCCGAGTACCAGCGCGGTGCCGGCGTGCCGTGCCTGATCGCCGTCCACCAGGACGCGTCCGGCAATGCGCATGACCTCGGGCTGTCCTACGCCTCGGCGATCGGCGGCGGCCGCGCCGGCATCATCGAGACCACGTTCAAGGAAGAGTGCGAAACGGATCTCTTCGGCGAGCAGGCGGTGCTGTGCGGCGGCGTGGTCGAGCTGATGAAGGCCGGCTTCGACACGCTGTGCAACGCAGGCTACGCGCCGGAGATGGCCTACTTCGAGTGCATCCACGAGATGAAGCTGATCGTGGACCTGATCTACGAAGGCGGCATCGCCAACATGAACTACTCGGTGTCGAACACCGCTGAATATGGCGAGTACGTCACCGGCCCGCGCATCATCACGCAGGAGACGCGCGCCGAGATGAAGCGCGTGCTCGACGACATCCAGTCCGGCCGCTTTACCCGCGACTGGATGCTGGAGAACAAGGTCAACCAGACCTCGTTCAAGGCAACCCGCGCCAAGCTCGCCGAGCACCAGGCCGAGCAGATCGGCGGCAAGCTGCGCGACATGATGCCGTGGATCAAGGAGCGCGCGCTGGTCGACAAGAGCAAGAACTGACGATCATGCGCCCTGCGCTGATACTGTTCGCGGCGGCCGCCCTCACCGGGGCGGCCGTTTCTGTCTCGGCAGCCGCACCGCCCGACAAGAGCTGCGACGGCAGCACCTATGAAATGGTGGATTGCCTGAAGGCGAAGACGGGGGCATGGGACAAAGAGCTCAATGCCGCCTACCGGGCGGCGCTTGAGGCGGCCCAACCCAAGCAGGCCGACCAATTGCGCAAGGCGCAGCGGCTCTGGATCCAATACCGCGACGCCAACTGTCTGATGCTGTCGAAAAAAGGTTGAGATTAGCGACGAACAGTGATTCCGTTTTTCCGACGCGATGAGATCGGAGGCGGGTCATGATGGGTCGACGCAGCGGCGATCAAGCGAGCCTGTTTTATGAGTTTCGACTCGATGATCGTGTTCCGAAGGGCCATCTGCTTAGGCGCATCAATGTATTCGTGACGGCGGCAGTCGCCGATTTGCATGAGCGGCTCGGTCCCTATTACAGCGAGATAGGCCGGCCATCGGTCGATCCCGAGCTAATGATCCGGATGTTGATTGTCGGGTACTGCTACGGCCTGCGGTCAGAACGCCGGCTGACCCAGGAAGTCGAGCTTCATCTGGCATATCGCTGGTTTTGTAGGCTCGACCTCGATGACAAGGTCCCGCATCACTCGACCTTTTCGGAGAACCGGCTCCACCGGTTCCGGGCGAGCGACGTCTTTCGCCACCTCTTCGAACGTATTGTGACAGCCTGCATGGCCGCCGGACTGGTCAAGGGCGAAGGATTTGCCGTTGACGCCAGCGTGATGGAGGCGAACGCAAGCCGCTATCACGGCAAGGCGCCCCATGAGCTCGATTGGACCGAAAAGCAACGTCAGAAGCGGGCGGTGACTGAGTATCTAGCGGAGCTCGAAACGGAGGCGGCGGCCGAGGTCGATATTGCAAATGACGGTGCTGGGTCCGAAAGCAAACGGCCGCGCCGTTACGAGCGTCAGCCGCCCAAGGTGATCTCGCCGTCGGACCCCCAATCGGCCTGGACCGCCAAGGCCAACAAGCGTGTGCAGTTTGGCTATGGGCTGAACTATCTCATCGACATCAAGAATGCCGTGATCGTAGATGTCGAGGCGACGCCGGCTCGCACCTACGATGAAGTTGCCGCAACCAAAACCATGCTGGATCGAACGGAGGAGCGTTTCGGTCTGAAGCCGAAGAGGCTTGCCGCCGACACGGCCTATGGGACGGGCAGGTTCCTTGGCTGGCTGGTCAAAGAAAAGAAAATCATCCCGCACATCCCAGTGTGGGAGAAGAGCGACCGGCAGGACGGCATCTTCTCACGCGCGGACTTCCGCTGGGACAGGAGGCGCGAAGCCTATGTCTGTCCAAACGGTAAATTGCTTCGCACGAGTGGCACCGTGCACGACGGGCGCACGTTGCTCTACCGCGCTTCGAAGCACGATTGTGATATATGCCCACTCAGAACCAAGTGCTGCACTACTGCCGCCGCGCGCAAGCTCCCGCGCGATCTCCACGAGGACGCCCGCGATGTCGCGCGGAGACAGATGAAGACAAAGGGGTTTGCCAGATCACGAGATGAAAGAAAGCGGGTCGAGATGAGGTTTGCGCACCTGAAGATCCACCATGGCTTTGAGCGTATGCGGCTTCGAGGCCTCTCTGGTGCGCGCGATGAGTTCCATCTCGCCGCCATCGTGCAGAACCTAAAGACCCTCGCGTT
Source organism: uncultured Pseudomonadota bacterium (assembly GCA_963773225.1). GTDB lineage: Bacteria > Pseudomonadota > Alphaproteobacteria > Rhizobiales > Xanthobacteraceae > Pseudolabrys. The sequence continues at coordinate 17,895 of CAVZAO010000011.1, read as the reverse complement.
GCGGACATTTGGGCCGCCGCCGAAACGGACACGTGCGCTGGCTGCCGCGGCTCCGTAGACGTCATTGCGGGCGTCTGCGTCAACGCCGAGACAACTATCAAAGGTCAAACCCAATCCAACACAAAGCGCATCGAGTGGCCAACGATCAAATCGTGGGCTTTTTCGACAGCATCGTCTCTATTACGACCTCGGTGAGGGCACTATTGCTCGCATCGAAGCCGGCGCCTGCATGCTCGATATGACCAAGAGCCGGGCGCAGGAACTCAAGCGCGCGCTTGAACCGTAGCGCGCAGCCCTGGTTTCGCGCAGACGAGCGCTGACGGGTAGCGGCGCTTGCAAGTTACGGGCAAGCGGCTAGGTTGCCCACGCCATGGCCGCTTCAGCCCAAACCTCCAGCCAAGAGACCGCCACCGATGCCGCCGCCGTCGCGCTCAGCGCGGTGGACGTCGCCTTTCGCGTGGCCGGGGGCGGGACCTTCACGGCGGTGCAACAAGCGACGCTGCACGTTGCGAATGGCGAGTTCGTTTCCATCGTTGGGCCGACCGGCTGCGGCAAGTCCACGCTCTTGAACATCGCCGCCGGGCTGCTGGCGCCCGCGGCCGGCCGGGTCGACATCTTCGGGGCGCCGCTCGGCGCGCTCAACCGGCAGGCCGGGTATCTGTTCCAGGCCGACGCGCTGTTTCCCTGGAAAACGGCGCTGGAAAATGTCGCCATCGGACTGGAGACGGCCGGGGTGGCGTCGAGCGAAGCGCGCCCGCGCGCGCTCGCATGGCTCAAGAAGGTCGGCCTCGGCGCTTTCGGCGATCGCTATCCGCATATGCTCTCGGGCGGGCAGCGCAAGCGCGTGGGGCTGGCGCAGGTCTTGATCCGCGATCCCAAGATCCTTCTCATGGACGAGCCCTTTGGGCCGCTCGACGCGCAGACCCGGCAGATCATGGGCAACCTGCTGCTGGAATTGTGGAGCGCGGACCGCAAGGCGGTGCTGTTCGTCACCCACGATCTCGAAGAGGCGATCGCCCTGTCCGACCGGGTGGTCATCATGTCGGCGGGGCCGGCCTCGCGCATTATCGGCGACTGGCGGGTGCCCTTGAAGCGCCCCCGCGACGACATCTCCGAGGTCAAGCTCGACGCCGCCTTCCACGACCTGCACCGCGACATCTGGCACAAGCTCAAGGCCGAAGTGGTCAAGGGCTACGCGCAGACGGAGGGGGCGTGATGATCGCGGGTGTTGTTTCGTTGCGCTCTCCTCTTGCCGATGCGTGCTCCCTCCGCCGCGTGGGGAGAGGGGAAGCTAGAGTCGCTGCGGCCGTCCGCGCATTTGCCTCTTCAGTTGGAGGCGACCGCTAACCATGTCCCGCCTATATCTTCTTGCCCTGCAAATCCTGGTCGCGGTCGTATTCGTCACGCTGTGGTACGTGCTGTCGACGTATCCGATCTTCGGCCACATGGTGCTGCCGCCATTCTTCTTCTCCAACCCGGTGGACGTGGCCAAGCAGATCGTCGACTGGTTCGTCAGCGGCATCATCTGGAAACACCTGTGGGTGACGCTGGAGGAATCCATCCTCGCCTTCATCATCGGCTCCATCGGCGGCATCCTGGTGGGCTTCTGGTTCGCGCGCCAGCCGCGCACCAATGCGGTGTTCGACCCCTACGTCAAAATGGCCAACGCGCTGCCGCGCGTGGTGCTGGCGCCGATCTTCACGCTCTGGCTTGGGCTCGGCATCTGGTCGAAGGTGGCGCTCGGCGTGACGCTCGTCTTCTTCATCGTGTTCTTCAACGTCTACCAAGGCGTCAAGGAAGTTTCGCCCACCGTGCTCGCCAATGCGCGCATGCTGGGCATGAACGAGCGCCAGTTGATGCGCCACGTCTACTGGCCCTCGGCGTTGTCGTGGATGTTCTCCTCGCTGCACACCTCGGTGGGCTTTGCCGTGGTGGGCGCGGTGGTGGGCGAATATCTCGGTTCCGCCGCCGGCCTCGGCTATCTGATCCAGCAGGCGGAGGGCGTGTTCGACGTCGCCGGCGTATTCGCCGGCATGTTCGTGCTCGCCGCCTTCGTCATCGCGATCGACGTGCTGGTGACGCTGGTGGAACGGCGCCTGCTGATCTGGCGCCCGGCGCCCGACGCGCGGCCCTGATTGGGGGAATGCGGCCGGAGCGCACCTGCCATCGTGAATACGGCTAGGCAGGGCCCTGCCGCTGATTTATCGTCCGCGCCAACGGTGGCCCAAGGCCACCATGCCAAGGGAGGAAATCCATGCCTGTGAGGTTCTTGCGTCGGCTCGGCGTTGCGCTTGGCGCGCTCGTGTTGTCGAGCGGCTTCGCCTTCGCGCAGATGCCGAAGGTGACGCTCGCCATCGGCGGCGCGCCGTGCCTGTGCTATCTTCCGACGATGCTCGCCCACCAGCTCGGAGAGTTCAAAAAGGCCGGCGTCGATGTGCAGGTGATCCAGTTCAAGGGCGGCTCGGAATCGCTGAAAGCGGTGCTCGGCGGCTCCGCTGACGTGGTGTCCGGCTATTACGACCACTGCGTCGAGCTCGCGCCGAAGGGGCAGCATCTGGAAAGCTTCGTCGTTTACGACCGGTTCCCCGGCTTCGCTTTGGTGGTGTCGCCCAAGCACACCAACGAGATCAAGTCGGTGAAGGACCTCGCCAACATGAAGGTCGGCGTTTCCGCGCCCGGTTCTTCGACCGACTTTTTCCTCAAGTACATCCTGCACAAGAACGGCGTCGATCCGAATTCGGTCGCCGTAATCGGCGTCGGGCTTGGCGCCACTGCGGTCGCCGCGATGGAGCAGGGCCGCATCGACGCCGCCATCATGCTCGACCCGGCGGTCACCGTGCTGTCCGGCAAGTACAAGGATCTGCGTATCCTGAGCGATACCCGCTCGGAGAAGGACACGCTCTCGGTGTTCGGCGGCCAGTATCCGGGCGGCGCGCTTTACACCAAGCATGAGTGGATCGCCGCGCATCCGAAGGAAGTGCAGGCGATGACCAACGCCATCGTCGCCACGCTGAAGTGGATCCACTCGCATTCGGCCGAGGAGATCACCGCCAAGATGCCGCCGGAATTCACCAAGAACAAGGCGCTCTACATCGCGGCGTTGAAGAACACGATGTCGATGTACTCCAACGACGGCAAGATGGACCCCAAGGGCGCCAAGGCGGTGCTCGAGGTGTTCTCGCAGTCGTCGCCGGCAATCGCCAAGGCCAACATCGATCTGTCGAAGACCTACACCAACAAGTTCGTCGACCAGGCGAACAAGTAGGGGCTGAGGTTGCGTCTGCCGCTTCCGCAGCCACAAATCCTGCGTCATGGCCGGGCTTGTCCCGGCCATCCACGTTTTGTATTTGCCTCAAAACGTGGATGCCCGGCACAAGGTTTGTGCTCGGGCCGGCCGAAGGCCGGACCCAAGTGCCGGGCATGACGACTTTGAGGGCCCGGCGCGCATGAATATCCTCTCCATTCAGTCCCACGTCGCCTACGGCCATGTCGGCAACTCGGCCGCCGTGTTCCCGTTGCAGCGCATCGGCGTCGAGGCCTGGCCGATCCACACCCTGCAATATTCCAACCATCCCGGTTACGAGGACTGGCAGGGCGATGTGTTCCACGCCGATCTCATCCGCAAGCTCACCGCGGGGATCGAAAAGCGCGGCGTGCTCGGCGAGTGCGACGGCGTTCTCTCCGGCTACATGGGCAGCGCCGAGATCGGCGCCGCGATTCTCGAGGCGGTGGCGACGGTGCGCAAGGCCAACCCCTCGGCGCATTACTGCTGCGACCCAGTGATCGGCGACAAGGACCGCGGCATCTTCGTCGCGCAGGGCATTCCGGAGTTCATGAAGGACAAGGCTGTTCCGGCCGCCGACATCATCACGCCCAACCATTTCGAGCTCGACTTCCTCGCCGGCCGCGAGAGCAAGACGCTCAATGAGGTGCGCGGCGCGCTGAAGACGGTGCACGCGCTCGGGCCGCGGGTCATTCTGGTGACGTCGCTGCATTGCGAGGAGACGCCGGAGGATTCCATCGATCTGCTGGCCTCCGACGGCGAACGCTGCTTTCGCCTGCGCACGCCGCGGCTGCAGCTCATCGTCAACGGCGCGGGCGACGCCATCGCCGCGCTGTTCTACGCGCATTACCTGCGAAGCGGCCGCCTCGACGAGGCGCTGAGCCGTTCCGCCTCCAGCATTTTCGGCGTGTTGAAGAATACGGCGGAAGCCGGCACGCGCGAGATTCAACTGATCGCGGCACAGGACGAATTCGTCGAGCCGAGCGAGACCTTCGAGGCGGAAGACCTCGCCGCATAAGCCGCACGCATCGGATGTATCGATTCTATTGATTGTTGATGCGCCGCCTCACGCGCTAAAAAAGTTGTCCGCTCTGGGCACCTTGGCGCGAATGGCCGCGATCATGAAACGACGCTTTTTCACCCTCGACGTCTTCACCAGCCGGCGCTTCGCCGGCAACCCGCTCGCCGTCGTGCTGGAGAGCGAAGGGCTCGACACCGCGGCCATGCAGGCGATCGCCGGCGAGTTCAACCTGTCGGAAACGGTGTTTGTGCTGCCACCAAAGCAGCCGGGGCATCGCGCGCGCTTGCGTATCTTCACGCCCGCGCGCGAACTGCCGTTTGCCGGCCACCCGACGGTCGGCACGGCGGTGCTGCTTGGCCGGCTCGACGGCGGCGTGCAGACGCGCGCCATGGTGCTCGGGGAAGACGTCGGGCCGGTGCCGTGCCAGGTGACGCCCACGGGCGAGGGAGGCCAGGCGACCTTCGAATTGCCCAAGCTCCCGTTCGAAGCGGGCGCCGCCCCGCCGGCCGCGACACTGGCCGAGGCGCTCGGCATCAGCGTGGACGACATCGGCTTCGGCGACTTCCCGACGAGCTGCTGGTCGGCGGGCAATGGCTTCACCTTCGTGCCGGTGAAAAGCCTCGACGCGGTCGCGCGCGCCAAGGCCAACCGCGCCGTCTTCGACGTCACGTTGACCGAACCGCCCCGCGGGGCCCTTTTCGTGTTCAGCCGGCAGACGGCGGAAGCCGGCCATGATTTTCATGCCCGCATGTTCGCGCCGATCATGGGTGTGGTGGAGGACCCGGCTACGGGGTCGGCGGCGGCGGCTTTTGCCGGCGTCCTCGGCGGGTTCGGCGGGTTCGGCGACGGCACCCACAGCGTGATCATCGAGCAGGGCTACGAAATGGGCCGGCCGAGCCAGATCACGCTCGGCTTCACCATCGCGGACGGGACGCTGACCGCGGGCACCGTCGGCGGCGGCGCTATCGTCGTGTCGGAAGGCACGATCGAGGCTTGACGGCGGCGGCGCGGTCGCGTCGATTGCGGTGAATGCCCGACCCCACCGTTGTTCCCATCGATCAACTCGATCTGACCTTCGACCCGCAGCCCTGGCCCTATGCGGCCGCGCGGCGGCCAGAGATCGACGCCTATTTCGAAGGCCTCAAGCGCGAGAAGCCGGCGCTGTGGAACGGCCGGGTACTGATGTTGCACACGTACCGCCTCGACGGCGGTGTTTTGCGCGGCGCCTACCTCGAAACCGACTACGCCAGCTTCACGGCCTGGCGCGCCTGGGGGCGCCCGTCGGCGGGCGCCTACGACTGCTTCGGGGCCGGCGCGGTCGTCACGGCCGACGGCGCCGTCCTGCTCGGCGTCATGGGGCCGCACACCGCCAACGCCGGCCGGATCTATTTCCCCTGCGGCACGCCCGACCCGAGCGACGTCGTCGATGGCAAGGTCGATCTCGATTTCAGTCTGCGGCGCGAACTGGAGGAGGAGACCGGTTGCGACGCCTCCGCGTTCACCGCCGTGCCGGGATGGGCCATGGTGGCCGACGGCAACCTGATCGCTGCGATCAAGACCCTGCGCAGCGCCGACGACGCCGAAACCCTGCGCGCGCGCATGCTGGCGCATTTGGCGCGGGACGTGCAGCCGGAATTGGCCGACATCCGCATCGTGCGCGGGACCGCCGATTTCGATCGCGCCATGCCGCGCTTCGTCACCGCCTTTCTGCGGTACCATTTTGAGGGTTCGTAAGGGGAGGGGCCTACCCTTGCCAAACCCACCTCGAACGTCGTGAACTTGACCCCATGAAGCTCGAAAACCTCGCCAAGCGATTCCGCATCGACAAGCCGAACAAATTCCGGCTCGCCAAGCATGACCCGGCCGACTCCTGCGGCCTCTCGGTCGACAAGACCGAGGCCAAGGTGATGCTTTCCGAGGGCATCGAGCGGCTGTCGAACTTGCAGGAACGGCTCTACGCCAGCGACCGGTGGTCGGTGCTGATCGTGCTGCAGGCCATGGACGCCGCCGGCAAGGACAGCGTCATCAAACACGTGATGACCGGCCTCAACCCGCAAGGCGTGGAGGTGCACGCCTTCAAGCAGCCGAGCGAGGAAGAGCTCAACCACAATTTCCTCTGGCGCGCCGGAAAGCGCCTGCCGGAGGCGGGCCGCATCGGCATCTTCAACCGCTCTTACTACGAGGAAGTGCTGGTGGTGCGCGTGCACCAAGAGCTCCTGGCCACGCAGCACCTGCCAGACGGCGTCACCGGCCCGAAGCTCTGGCAGCGCCGCTACGACGACATCCGCAACTTCGAACGCCATCTCGCCCGCAACGGAACGCGCATCCTCAAGTTCTTCCTCAACGTCTCGCGCGAGGAGCAGCGCAAGCGGTTCCTCGACCGCATCGACGAGCCGGCGAAGAACTGGAAGTTTTCCATGTCGGACGTGAAGGAGCGCCAGCGCTGGGAAGATTACATGGCGGCCTTCGACACGGCGATCCGCGAGACCAGCCGGCCGGAGGCGCCCTGGTACGTGGTGCCGGCCGACAACAAGTGGTTCACCCGGCTGGTGGTGGCCGCGGCGATGGTGGAGGCCCTGGAGGGGCTCGACCTGCAGTTTCCGAAGGTCAGCGGCAAGATGAAGAAAGAGCTGCAGCAGGCCAAAAAGGCGTTGGAGAGCGAGCAGGGCTAGCGCCGCTGCTCACTCGCGCGCTGCGGGTACGGCGATTTGAATGGTTGCGCGCCTAACGCGGGGCCCGTGTGCCGTAGTACGGCGAGCGCCGGCTTTTGACGGTCGGATATCGTTAACGAAATGCTAGTAGGCTGGGAATCGATCTCGGCCCTGTTTTGCAAGCGTGCGGCTATCTCCGCTGAAGCATCCCCATGATTGACACGTCTAAGCGTTGGCTATTGCGGGACTGGGTTCCGCTTCAAATGGCCGTCGCTGCCCTCCTTTGCACGCTGCTACTCTGCCTGTACTGGATAAATGGCTGGTCTCCCGTTTGGCAGCACCCGCGTCGACCCCCGCCAACCCAATCCCAAGATAATCAGAACATGGCCGCCCACTTCATTGGCTCGGTCATTTTCGTGCCACTGCGTGGCGACAAGTGCCTTAAGCGCCTTCTCGACAACCGAACCGGCGCTATGTGGGATGTGGGCTACCTCAAATGTGAAATTCTATTGCCTCCACCACCGAAAAGTCCTCAAGGCATGGGAATACAGCGGCTGCGCGCCATCGGAAAAGCACTCCGGTAGATCAGCGCACGCCACGTCGCCCGTCACCGGTCGGCGAATGGGTGGGGACCTACATTGGGCCAATATTGGGGACAGGACCCGGCTCAGACGTCGTCCCAGTTAGGTCGCGCGGAGCCGTAAGCCAGCCGGCGTCGCATCTGCTGTCCCCCAGATAGATAACGTCAGCCCCGCGAGAGCGGCTGCCGGGTACTTGGTGATCGGCAGGCGTGGAATTTATATGGCCAGATCCCCCGCTATTGAAGAGCGTCAGAAAACTCTCGTTTAATTCGAAGCGTCTCGTAGACGCGACTTCAATCTGATGGCGAGACACTGGCGCCAGTGCGCAAATCGCAGGTTGCTGCAGCCTCGGAGACTGCGCGATGTCGCTCATTGCCAACTGCTGATGGCGGCGGGAAGCTGGATCGAGATCCCCGCGCTCTGTGAGGCTTACTACGGCGAGGGCTGGGCATATCGAGCCTGTGAGAGCGCCCATGGGCTTTGCGGTTACCATACATCGATATTCTACGGCGCGATCGCGTTAGCCATGGTCAGTTTGTTTCTTGACTGGCTGAGAAGAGCTTAGATTTCGATGAGGCCTCAGCAGTATTGATTCTGCTATGAGGCCTACCATGAGCCATGCGCGAACGCCGAGAGTATGTCCGCGCGTGGCTTCACGCTTTCATGTTTCCGTGCGTCAGCGATACCTCTATCGGGTCCGCCTCACCAGGGCTGGTTCGCCGGCCCCACCGTGAACTCGTTGACTGTGGTGTCTTTCGGCAGGTCGAGCGCGAAGGCCACGACATCTGCGATCCGGTCCGGCGAAATACCGAACTGGGCGTAAAGGCCGTGCATCGCCTCCGAGGTGCCCTTGTCGCTGATCGTGTCCAGCAGCTCCGTGTTGATCGCGGCCGGGTAGATCGTCGCCGTACGGATGTGCGTGCCTTCCATGGCGGACTCCAGGCGCAGCACCTCCATGAAATCGCGCACAAACCATTTGGTGCCGCCATAGACCGCGCTACCCGGATAGGCTTTGAGCCCCGCGACCGACGAGGTCGCCAGCACGTGCCCGAACTTCTGCGCGAGGAAGGTCGGCATCACCGCTGCGACGCCGTTCAAGACGCCCTTGATGTTGACGTCGACCATTTTGTGCCACTCGTCGGTCTTCAGCGCCGAGAGCGGCGAGCTCGGCATTAGGCCGGCATTCAGGAAGATGGCGTCGACGCGGCCGAACTTCTCCTTGGCAAGCTTCACGATCGCGTCGTTGTCGGCCTGCTTGGTCACGTCGAGCGACCGGTAGACGGCCTCACCGCCGGCCTTGCGGATTTCATCGGCGATCTTCTTGAGCTTGTCCTCGCGTCGCGCGCCGAGCACGACCTTGGCGCCATCGCGCGCAAGCCGTTTGGCGGTCGCCTCGCCGATGCCGGATGACGCACCGGTGATGATAACGACCTTGTCCTGAATGTTCTGGCTCATCTGTTGTCTCCTGGATTGCCGGCCGCCGCTGTCACGACAGCGGGTCGTAGCCGGGCTTCTTGGTGAGGGTGTTCCATTTGTCGCGGATGTCCGGCTTGTAGACTTTGTCGGTCCAATCGCCCGCCGCGACCTCTTCCATGGCGACCGACACGGGGTCTTCGCCGTAGTTCAGGATTTCCATGACGTCGCGGGTGATGGCGTCCGACAGGCGCTGCTTCTGCTCTTCGCTTTTGCCGGGCCACAGCTTCACGATGACGTGCGGCATGGTTTGCTCCTTCCGAAGGCGTTGAAACGCTGCGCGCTCAGGCGCCGTACTGTTCGTCGGTGACCTGCTCCATCCAGTCGATCGGCGAGCCGTTCAACTTTTCCTGGATGGCGATATGGGTCATGGCGGTGGTCGGCGTGGCGCCGTGCCAATGCTTCTCCCCGGGCGCAAACCAGACCACGTCGCCGGGGCGGATTTCCTCGATCGGGCCGCCCTCGCGCTGCACGCGACCGCAGCCGGCGGTGACGATCAGGGTCTGCCCGAGCGGATGCGTGTGCCAGGCGGTGCGCGCGCCAGGCTCGAAGGTGACGCTGGCGCCGGCGACGCGCGCCGGCTCCGGCGGGCTCATGAGGGGATCGATGCGGACGGTGCCGGTGAAATAGGCCGCCGGCCCCTTCCCCGAAGGCTGTGAACCGCTGCGCTGGATATCCATGGTGGGCCTCCTTTGGCTCGGTAGGCCGGCCCAGAGACGCCGGCCTTTAGAGACGGGAGGTAGTGTGTTTTCGCGCGGCCGATTAGCCCATATAATCGGCATGAACCTATTAGGAAAGCTTATGAATGGCCCGCGCTCACCTCGACGATCTGGCCGCCTTCCTGGCGGTCGCCCGCGAACGCAGCTTCACCAAGGCCGCCGCCAAGCTGGGCGTATCGCAATCCGCGCTCAGCCAGACGGTCAGCCAACTCGAGGGGCAGCTGGCGGTGCGCCTGCTCACGCGCACGACCCGCAGCGTTGCGCCGACGGAAGCGGGCGAGCGCCTGGCGCGCACGCTGGCGCCGCGGCTCGATGACATCGACGCCGAGCTGGCGGCGCTCACGGAGCTGCGCGACACGCCGGCGGGCACCGTCCGCCTCACCGCCGACGAGCATGCCGCCAATATGGTCTTGTGGCCGGCGCTCGCGAAGTTCCTGCCGAAGTACCCGGATATCAAAGTCGAGGTCATGGTCGACTTCGGCCTCACCGACATCGTCGCCGAGGGCTATGACGCCGGCGTGCGCAATGTCGAGATCATCGCCAAGGACATGATCGCGGTGCCGATCGCGCCGCAGATGCGCATGGCCGTGGTCGGCAGCCCCGGCTATTTCAAGGGACGCTCACGCCCAGTCAGGCCGCAAGACCTGACCGGACATCGTTGCATCAATTTCCGCCTGCCGACACACGGCGGCCTCTATGCGTGGGAATTCGAAAAGAACGGGCGCGAGCTGCGCGTGCGCGTCGACGGCCAGCTCGTGTTCAACAGCGTCGCGCTCTTGCTCAAGGGCGCACTCGCCGGAATGGGCCTGTGCTATGTGCCAGAGCTCGAGGTAAAGGAACACGTGAAACGCGGCCGACTGGTACGCGTCCTCGACGACTGGTGCGAGCCGTTTTCCGGCTATCATCTATACTTTCCGAGCCGACGCCAGCAGACGCCGGCCTTTTCGCAGCTCGTCGATGCGTTGCGCTATCGGGAATAGCAGTCCTCGAGCCCGACAGGACCTGCCGCGCCGCTTCGGGTAATTCGCAAACGCCGAGAGTATGTCAGCCGGTGTCCGCTCGCTGCTCGAATGCGGATGGGCGTGGCTGACGGTCTGGAAATATCGCGACGCTTTGTTGTGTTGGCCGCCGCGCGCTCACCATAGGCCGGGAATGAGGCGCGCGCGCACGCGCCGGCAATAATCGGTGTAGCCGGGCAGGTCGCGTTTCAGCACGCGCTCTTCGTCGAGCAGGCGCCAGGCGAGGATCGGCAGCATCGGGATCACCAGCAGCAGGCCCAGCGCCGAACCGAGCGTGAGCGGGGTGCACGCGGCTAGCAGCAGCGCGCCCGTGTACATCGGATGGCGTACCACGCCATAGAGCCCGCTCGAGATCACCGGCTGTGCGGCTTCGACCCGCACCGTGGAAGCGGCGAAGCTATTCTGCTTCATCACGTAAAAGAAAACGACGAAGCTGGCGACGATGCCGGCGGCGCCGAGGATGGACAGCCAGGCGGGCAAAAGCGAGCCATCCCAGCGGTAAAGCAGCGCCGGCATGACGATCAGAAGAAAGAAGTCGACCATCAGCAGCGTGATGATGATCCTTTGCGCAGGCTCCTGCTCGGCGCGGGGGCCGGCCCGCATGCGGCGCTCGAGCAGGGCAGGGTCGTGCTTGGCGAAATAAAGGCCGAGCGCGGCCGACGCGCCGATGAAGGCGACGAGGAACAGCCAGCCTTGCCAGTAGCGCAGGGTGCCGGCGGCGCCGAATAGGATTGCGGCCATGACCAGCGTCGATATGGCCTGGCGGCGCCAGGTGCGGCGGAAAAAGGCAGTCACGCGCGCGTCCATGGGTTCGACTCCTCGGGTTCTGGTCGCGTTGCGGCCGCGGGAACGTCAGCATTGCTGTCCTATTCCCGTGCTTGATTCAGTGCGCCCCTTTCCGCTAGAAGCGGGGCGTACCACATGCGGTTAACGCGGGCTTTACCGAAGCGCGCCACCTTGACCGCGATAGATGAGGGTTATTTGAGAGCCATGTCGACGCGCAGCCATATCGGCGCGATCGAGCGGGCGGCCTCCCGGGCCGAACCCGTGGCTTCCCTCATTCTGGGCTCGCTCCTTCTCCTTATCTGCCCCTGAGGGCCGGCAGGGCGTTCTCGCCTGGGCACTCGGGGGATCACGAAGACACCCCTTAGGAGCGCCCGCGAGCGGCGCTTGTGAAGCGAGAAGGATCAGTTCCCATGTCCAAGACCCCGTCCGATCAGGACCGCGTCGTCATCTTCGACACCACCTTGCGCGACGGCGAGCAGTGCCCCGGCGCCACCATGACCCATGAGGAGAAGCTCCAGGTCGCCGAGCTGCTCGACGAGATGGGCGTCGACATCATCGAGGCCGGCTTCCCGATCGCCTCGGAGGGCGACTTCGCCGCCGTGCACGAGATCGCCAAGCGCTCCAAGAATGCGGTGATCTGCGGGCTGTCGCGCGCCGCCTTCAATGACATCGACCGCTGCGCCGAAGCCATCAAGCCGGCCAGGCGCAAGCGCATCCACACCTTCCTGTCCACCTCGCCGGTGCACATGAAGTACAAGCTGCAGAAGGAGCCGCACGAGGTCTACGAGATGGTCATCGCGCAGGTGACACGGGCACGCAGCCACACCGACGACGTCGAATGGTCGTCGGAGGACGGCACCCGCACCGAGCTCGACTTCCTGTGCCGCTGCGTGGAGGCGGCGATCAACGCCGGCGCCACCACCATCAACATCCCCGACACCGTCGGCTACACCGTGCCGGAGGAATATTACGAGCTGTTCAAGACCGTGCGCGAGCGCGTGCCGAATTCGGACAAGGCGGTGTTCTCCACGCACTGCCACAACGATCTCGGCATGGCGGTGGCAAACTCGCTGGCCGGCGTGAAGGCGGGCGCGCGCCAGATCGAGTGCACCATCAACGGCATCGGCGAGCGCGCCGGCAACGCCGCGCTGGAAGAGATCGTGATGGCGATGAAGGTGCGCAACGACGTATTGCCGTATGCGACCAACATCGACGCTACCATGCTGACGCGCGCCTCCAAGCTCGTTTCGGCGGCGACCTCGTTCCCGGTGCAGTACAACAAGGCCATCGTCGGGCGGAACGCCTTCGCGCATGAGAGCGGCATCCACCAGGACGGCATGCTCAAGAACGCGCAGACCTACGAGATCATGACGCCGGAGTTGGTCGGCGTGAAGCAGACCTCGCTGGTCATGGGCAAGCACTCCGGCCGCCATGCCTTCATCCACAAGCTGGAGGAGATGGGCTACCAGCTGTCGGAGAACCAGCTGCAGGACGCCTTCGTGCGCTTCAAGGCACTGGCCGACCGCAAGAAGCAGATCTACGACGAGGACATCGAGGCGCTGGTGGACGAGGAGATCGCCACCGCCCACGACCGCATCAAGGTGATCTCGCTGACCGTCATCGCCGGCACGCAAGGTCCGCAGTCGGCGACGCTCACGCTCGACATCGACGGCAAGCACGTCACCACGCAATCGACCGGCAACGGCCCGGTGGACGCGATCTTCAACGCGATCCACGCGCTGGTGCCGCACGAGGCGGTGCTGGAGCTCTACCAGGTGCACGCGGTAACCGAGGGTACCGACGCGCAGGCCGAGGTGTCGGTGCGTCTCGCCTCACAGGGCCATTCGGTGACCTCGCGCGGCGCCGATCCGGATACCCTGGTGGCGTCGGCCAAGGCCTATCTCGGCGCGCTCAACAAGCTGATGAGCCGCAACAACCGCGCTGCCGGCGGCCGCCGCATCCACTCGCAGGACGTCGGCTGACGGCAAACGGGCCGGTGGCGGGCCACGCCACCGGTTCCGCCGGCGTTGGAACCCGACGTCAGGGGCATCCGCGGTGCGGCAGGCGGCCGCGACCACGACGGCACCGGGCGCCGCGAGAAGCCACTTGCCGCTCTCCACCTGACATGCAATTTTGGCGCATCAAGCGTGCCGATGCCTTATTTCGGCTTTCGCCAGGGGGAGACACAATCGATGCGTAAAACCATCCTCGCGGTGGCTGCGGCCGCCGTTCTTGCCGTCCCGGTCACGTCGATGGCCGCGCCCATGGTGCTGAAGTTCAGCCATGTGGTCGCCGAGCACACGCCGAAGGGACAGGCGTCGCTCAAATTCGCAGAACTGGCCGCCAAGTACACCAACGGCAAGGTCAAGGTCGAGGTCTATCCGAATTCGTCGCTGTTCGGCGACAAGCAGGAGATGGACGCGATCCAGCTCGGCGACGTCCAGTTCATCGCCACCTCGATGTCCAAGTTCGGCAAATACACCAAGAAGCTCGAGGTGTTCGACCTGCCGTTCATGTTCAACGACACGGCCGCGCTCTCCCGCTTCGAGGACAGCAAGACCGGCCGGCAGCTCCTGCACGCGATGGAGAACCGCAACTACCTCGGGCTCGCCTACTGGCACAACGGCCTGGCGCAGATGTCGGCCAACAAGCCGTTGCTGATGCCGTCGGACGCCAAGGGGCTGAAGTTCCGCATCCAGCAGTCCGACATCATCCAGGCGAGTTATGAAGGCCTCGGCGCCAACGCCCAGAAGCTTGCCTTCTCGGAGGTCTACCAGGCGCTCCAGGTCGGCACCGTGAATGCCCAGGAGAACACCTGGTCCAACATCTACTCCAAGAAGTTCTACGAGGTGCAGAAGCACTTCACCGAGTCGAACAGCCGCGTCATCGACTACATGGTGCTGGTCAACGCCAAATGGTGGAAGGGCCTCCCCGACGACATCCGCGCCGGACTGTCGAAGGCCATGGCCGAGGCGACCGCGCTGAACAACGCCAACGCCGACAAGCTCAACGAAGAAGCCAAGAAGAAGATCGCGGCTTCGGGCGTCACCACCATCCATCAGCTCACGCCCGAGCAGCACGCGGCCTGGGTCAAGGCCATGGATCCGGTCTGGAAGAAGTTCGAGAAACAGATCGGCAAGGACATCATCGACGCCGCCGTGGCGGCGAACGACGCCAAGACCAACTGAGCGCGTGAAGGCCGGCCGCGGGAAGGGATCCCGCGGCCGCTACCGCGTTATCCAAGAAAAATCCAGGGGGGCTGCCGGTGTCGCTGCGGGAGGCGGTGCACCGCATCGAGGAGGGGCTGATCGCCCTCATCCTCGGCGTGATGACGGTGCTGACGTTCGTCCAGGTCGTGCTGCGATACGTCTTCAACTCGGGCCTCGATTGGCAGCTCGAGTCGAACTACTACCTTTTTGCCTGGCTGGTGATGATCGGCATCTCCTATTGCGTGCGTGTGCGCGCGCATATCGGAGTCGATGCCGCCGTGCGCCTGCTGCCGCCGGCGCCGCGGCGCGCGGTCGGCATTGCGGTGCTGCTGCTGGCGTTGACCTACACCGTGCTGATGATGGTCGGTTCGTTCGACTATCTCCACCGCCTCTACATCATCAACGTCGAGGCCGAGGACATTCCGATCGTCACCTGGAAGCTGAGCCTGTGCCTGCCGCTCGGCTTCGTGCTCCTGTTCATCCGCCTGCTGGAGATGGGCTGGCGCATCTTCACCGGCCAGTCGGAGGGCTATGAGCTCGCCGACGAGGCGAAGGAGGCGGTCGCCGACGTCACCCATGACGACGCGCCGGACGCCACCACGGTGCAGCGATGAACACCGTTTTTCTCTTCACCTCGCTGCTCGCGATGCTGGCCGTCGGGCTGCCGGTCGCAATGTCGCTCGGGCTCGCCTCCGTGCTCACGGTGCTGCTCTTCGAGAACGACAGTCTAGCGTCGCTGGCGCTCAAGTTCTTCCAGACTTTCGAGCACTTCACGCTGCTGGCAATTCCGTTCTTCATCCTTGCCGGCAACTTCCTGACCACCGGCGGCGTCGCCAAGCGCATGATCAACTTCGCCATTTCGGCGGTCGGCCATCTGCCCGGCGGCCTGGCGATCGCCTCGGTGCTGGCCTGCATGCTGTTTGCCGCGGTGTCGGGCTCGTCGCCCGCCACGGTGGTGGCGATCGGCTCGATCGTCATCGCCGGCATGGTGCGGGTCGGCTACACGCAATCGTTCGCGACCGGCGTGATCGTCAATGCCGGCACGCTCGGCATCCTCATTCCGCCGTCGATCACCATGGTCATCTTTGCCGCGGTGACGGAAACCTCGGTCGGGCGGCTGTTCATGGCCGGCGTCGTGCCCGGCATTCTGCTCGGCCTCTGTCTGATGGTGGCGATCTACGTGGCGGCCCGCGTCAAGAAGCTGCCGCGCCAGCCCAAGGCCTCCTGGAACGAGCGGCTGCGGCTGTTCCTCGATGCCTTCTGGGGCCTGATGCTGATCGTCATCGTGCTCGGCGGCATCTACGGCGGCGTGTTCACCCCGACGGAAGCGGCCGCGGTCGCGGCGGTCTACGCCTTCATCGCAGCCGTGTTCATCTATCGCGACCTCAAGATCGTCGACGTGCCGCGCGTGCTGCTGGATTCGGGGCGCGTGACGGTGATGCTGATGTTCATTATCTGCAACGCCTTCCTGTTCGGTCACGTGCTGACCACGGCGCAGATCCCGCAGCAGATCGCGCAGGCGATTGCCGACGCGAACCTGTCGCCGTGGCATTTCCTGCTGGTCGTCAACATCATCCTGCTGATTGCCGGCAACTTCATGGACCCGGCGCCGATCGTGTTGATCACTGCGCCGATCCTGTTTCCGACTGCGGTCAAGCTCGGCATCGATCCCATCCATCTCGGCATCATGTACGTCGTCAACATGGAGATCGGCTTGGTAACGCCGCCGGTCGGCTTGAACCTGTTCGTTGCCTCCGGCATCACCGGTCAGCCGCTGATGACGGTGGTGCGCGCGGCGCTGCCGTGGCTGATGGTGCTGCTCGGCTTCCTGATCGTGGTCACCTACATTCCGGCGGTGTCGCTCTGGCTGCCGAACCTGCTGTTCGGCAAGCCAGTCTGATACGGGGCGCGGCAAATTAACGCGCACGCGCGCGAGGGGCGTGTGCTTTCGTTGCGCGCCGCCGCGTGCAGCAGCAAGCGTTAAGAGATTGCGGTTTGTGACGCGGCGGTGAACGCCGCCTTGTCTCCGCCATGAATTGCCCCATTGCGGCCGCACATTAAGAATTGGTCATTCGCACAGGGTTTCCGGTTCCCCTCCCGTTCAATGTTCAACGCAAACGGACTTCGAGAACGCCGTCCGCGCTTGTTGCGATGGCGTCGTTTCGAACCGGCAGCGTCGACACGTGAAACCATCGCGGCGGCCGACCGGCCGCGCGCGAAGAGGAGGACCTTGTATGAAGTGGAAGACAGTTCTCGCCGGCACCACCGCGCTCGTCATTGCCGGCACCGCGCTGGCCTATGCCAAGCCGGGTGACGGGCCGGGCCGCCGCGCCGATGGCTGGCGCCCGAGTGCGCAGGACATGACCGCCTTCGCCGACGCGCGCATCGCGGCGCTGAAGGCGGGTCTTGAGCTCACCCCCGATCAGCAGAAGAACTGGCCGGCGGTGGAGAGCGCCATGCGCGATCTCGCCAAGCAGCGCGCGGACCGTTTCGCCGCCCGCAAGGCGGCGAGGGTCGCGCAAGGGGCTAGCACCCCAGCCGATCCGATGGCACGTCTCAGCCGGCGCGCAGAGGCGATGCAGGACCGCGGCGCCGCGCTCAAGAAGCTCGCAGACGCGGCCAAGCCTCTCTACGACAGCCTAAACGACGCCCAGAAGCATCGCTTCATGGTGCTGGCGCGCCTGGGTGGCTTCGGTGGCGGCCATCACGGCTGGCACCGCGAGCACGGCCGGCACGGCATGGGCGGCTGGCACCACCACGGCCCGCGCTTTGGCGGCCCCGGCATGGGGCGTGGCATGGGTCCCGGCGGTCCCGGTGGCCCTGGCGGTCCCGCTGCGCAGTAAGCGGTCAATCGCGAGAAGTGGGCTGCGGACATTTGACGCGTTCCCCGACGCGGCTTCCCCCAACCGCAGCCTAAGCCGCCGGGCGTTCTCGCCCGGCGGCTTTTTTCATGCGCCGGTTGGCCGCGCATTCTTCTTGGGATTTCCGCCACTTGCCGGCATGCACCAAGCTGGACAGGGCCGGCGGCCTTTGCTAAGGCACCCCGGCTTGGCGGCTCCCGCCGCCGGTGGATCCGGGCGCATAGCTCAGTTGGTAGAGCAGCTGACTCTTAATCAGCGGGTCCAAGGTTCGAGTCCTTGTGCGCCCACCAAT
>CAVZAO010000010.1:0-148374 GCA_963773225.1 uncultured Pseudomonadota bacterium | reverse complement strand
GACCGAAGTCACCGCGCTCGTCACCGACTGCTTCCGGCATCTCGTCAGCGCACCGCATGTGCGCGTGCGGGTCAACGCCGGCATCTACGCGGAGACCAAGGACAAGCTCGACGAACTCGCCGCCGCGCGCGGCTTCGAGGGCCGGCTGCTGGTGCAGCCCGATGAGCAGATGGCGCCGGGCGACTGCCGCATCGAATGGGCCGACGGCGGCGTCAACCGCGACGAAGCGGCCACCAAGGCCGCCATCGACGAACTGGTCGGCCGCTACGTGGCCGCCCGCGGCGCCGACGCCAAAACGAATGATGATTGACGAACGACAACAACACGTCACGTCACCGAGACAAGTGAATTGCGGAGAGCCAGGCCATGAGTGAGGACGACAACAAAGAAGTGCCGCTGCCGGACCTGGAAAACGGCGGCATGCCGAACGTCACGGACAGCGGCGCGCTGGCGCCGGAGGACGGCGACGGCCAGATCACCCACGGCGCCGCCGACCTCGAGGCCGTATTCGACGTGCCGGTGCAGGTGTCGGCCGTGCTCGGCCGTTCCCGCATGGAAGTCGGCGACCTGCTCAATCTCGGCCCCGGCGCCATCATCGAGCTCGACCGCAAGGTCGGCGAGGCCATCGACATCTACGTCAACAACCGCCTGGTCGCGCGCGGCGAAGTCGTGCTGGTGGAAGACAAGCTCGGCGTGACCATGACGGAAATCATCAAGGCGGAAAAGAATTGATGACCCAATTCCATCCGTCATTCCGGGGCGCGCACAACGCGCGCGAGCCCGGAATCCAGAGCCAAAAAACAGGGCCCCTCACGAGCGGCCCTGGATTTCGGCCTCCGGCCTGCGGCCGGCCCCGGAATGACAGTGAAACACGGAGCTAACCCATGCGACTCCTCATCGTCGGCACGCTTCAGGGCCAGCTCACCGCCGCCACCAAGCTCGCCATGCAAAAAGGCGCCAGCGTCACCCACGCCGACAGCAACGAGCAGGCGCTCAACGTGCTGCGCTCCGGCCGTGGCGCCGACCTGGTGATGGTCGACGTCGCCCTCGACATCCGCGACCTGATCGCGCGGCTCGACGCCGAGCGCATCCATGTGCCGATCGTCGCCTGCGGGGTGTCCAACGACGCGCGCGCCGCGGTCGCCGCCATCCACGCCGGCGCCAAGGAGTACATCCCGCTGCCGCCGGACCCCGACCTGATCGCAGCGGTGCTCGCCGCCGTCGCCGACGACACCCGCGAGATGATCTACCGCGACGATGCCATGGCGCAGGTCGTCAAGCTCGCGCAGCAGATCGCCGGCTCCGACGCGTCCGTGCTGATCACCGGCGAGAGCGGCACCGGCAAGGAGGTGCTGGCGCGCTACGTGCACGGCCGTTCGCAACGGGCGAAGAAGCCATTCATCAGCGTCAACTGCGCCGCCATCCCGGAGAACCTGCTGGAGTCAGAACTGTTCGGGCACGAAAAGGGCGCCTTCACCGGCGCGCTCGCGCGCCGCATCGGCAAGTTCGAGGAGGCCAACGGCGGCACGCTGCTGCTCGACGAAATTTCCGAGATGGACGTGCGCCTGCAGGCCAAGCTCCTGCGCGCCATCCAGGAGCGCGTCATCGACCGCGTCGGCGGCAACCGCCCGGTGCCGGTCGACATCCGCATCATCGCGACGTCGAACCGCAACCTGGCGGAAGCCGTGCGCGAGGGCCAGTTTCGGGAGGACCTTCTGTTCCGCCTCAACGTGGTCAATCTGAAGATCCCGGCGCTGCGCCAACGCCCGGCCGATGTCGCCGAGCTCGCCGATTATTTCATCAAGAAGTATGCCGAGGTGAACGGCCTGCCGCTCAGGCCACTGTCGGCGGAAGCGCGCCGCGTGCTCTCCCTGCATCGCTGGCCTGGCAACGTGCGCGAGCTCGAGAACACGCTGCACCGCGCGGTGTTGCTCTCGACCGGGCCGGAAATCGGCATCGACGGCATCCTGACCCCGGACGGCAGCCGGCTCGATCAGGCGCGCGGCGGCGACGTCGCGACGCAGGCGGCCATGGCCGCCGAGCAGGTCACGCGTGGCCTCGTCGGGCGCACGGTCGCCGAGGTCGAGCGCGACCTGATCCTGGAAACGCTCAAGCACTGCCTCGGCAACCGCACGCATGCCGCCAATATCCTCGGCATCTCGATCCGCACGCTGCGCAACAAGCTCAACGAGTACGCCGCCGACGGCGCGCCGATCCCGCCGGCTAACGGCGGCGCGGAGATGCGCGGCGCGGCGTGAGGCGCCCTGCATTGCATCGATGAGAGAGGCGCCGGCTTTTGCCGGCGCCGCAACGCTCCGGCCACCTCGCCAGGGCCGGGTCGCCGCCTCTACCGCGAACGCGTTGACCCTGGCGGCCCGCCGGTTTTCGGCGTTGAATTGGAGAGCTCTATCCGATCTGAGCACTACCGCAGTTCATTCGAAGCGGCCGTCCCGTTGTTCCGCCGTGCGGCACCGTCGGGGCAAGCAATCTTACGAAACATCACATTGTACGTTTTCGACGATACTGTTGCGGTGTCTCGCCGTGCCATGCCGTGAAGGCGGATGAGAAACGCGCCGGTTGTTTGAAACCGACCATTGCGCCGATCTCGGCGATATCCAGTTGAGACTCGGTCAATAGCTCCGCAGCCCGCCCGAGCCTCGCCCTTTGCAAAAATTGATATGGCGGCACGCCGAAGGTCTTCTTGAAGGCACGTACAAAATGGAAGCGGCTGAGGCCGGTCGCCTGCGCGATATCCTTTAGCGTCACATCCCGATGCAAATTGGAAAGCATGTAGTCACGGGCAAGCTTTGCCTGTACGGCACTTAGACTACCGACCGTCACCGCCGGTGACGACGCTGCGTCACGACTGATCTTCTCAAGCTCGTATATTGCGAGCAATCCGACCGTTTCGATGTGCATCGTGTCTGCCGGATTGTCATCGGTCAGAAGCGAGCGCACCTTCATGAGGGTCGTGCGCAGCGCATCATCGGAAAAATACACGCGAGCGCTCTTCGCGTTAGGGAGATTTGGCAGTTCCAGCTCTTCGGTGATGAGCTGCGGAGCAATCGAGATGCAGGTGAAGCTGTGACGCCCGCTGCCCAAGACGCTCCATCCGGAAATTTCGCAACCCGGTGGCGCGTAAGTCAACGTATTGCGGAGGTCGCGCCCTGCCGCATTCGCAGCGCCGTCGACACGAAGCTCACCATCCGCGAGGCGGATGTCATGAAGAGCCAGATAATGGCTGCTATCGGCCCAGCGGTAATCGAAGCCGCACGGCGCGCGCAAATCAACCGTCTCGGCATTGAGCCGCCCCCAGCGCAGAAGCCGGCGGCGGCGGTCGAGGGCTGCATCCTCCCGCGTTTGAAGCTCGACTGAACCAGGCTGCATCGATTGCCGCACCCCATCTGGATAACCCACGCCCTGCGAACGTATTGATGGCTCCCTATCAGGTTTAGAGGTGCGAACGCGACCTCTCATTCGCCTCAACCACCGACATAGACGCTTGGCTCACGGCCCGGTCCGCAGTTCGTCTTTGATTGCTATGCAGTGACGAGCGCGAAAGCGACATGTTAGCAGAATACTCCATCGGCTAATTGTTGCTCCGACTTTCGCTTTGTTGCGGTTAACCGCACCCCCGTGCTGCAGTTCTTTGTAGGATAGCTACAAATTTTCTTCGTGGATTGTGTCCCGCGCGCGCCCGGCGGGGGTTGAGCGTTTGTGAGGCAGCTTCGTGAGTGGGGATTTGTGCGAGTTGAACGTCAACGGCGATCCCACGCCTCCAGGGACGATGCAGAATTCTAAGCGGAGCAGTCAGGCGCCCCAACTCCCCGCATCGGTTGCATCGGTTTTCATCACGCAAGAACTGGCTGAGCGACAGCCGTCGAGCCCGAAAGACCCTGGGCAAGCCGAGGCCATGAAGGACCTGGCGCGCCAGATGGTCGACGACCCCGACCTGGTGCTCCCGCGTTTGGTCGATCGGGCAATGAGAATTTGTGGCGCCAGTTCAGCAGGCATTAGCCTTTATGAGGCCGAGCCCGCGCCCGGCGTATTTCGGTGGCATCATCTGCGCGGCGCGTTCGAGAAATTCACGGGGACAACGGTACCGCGCCATTTCAGTCCTTGCGGCGTTACGTTGGACTTCAAGACGCCAATGCTGGTGCGGCGTCCGGAGCGCGTCTACACGTGGCTTCAGGAAGCAAATGTGACGGTGCCGGAATGCCTCCTCGTGCCTTTATATGTCGGAGAGGCGGAGCCCCTCGGCACCCTTTGGATCGTATCGGAAGACGAAGGGCATTTTACATCGACGCATAGCGAGGCCATGACGGATCTGGCGGCCTTTGCGGGCATCGCCCTCAAAATGATCTTGGACCAGAAGAGGCTGACCGGCGCACTCGATCAGCACCAAGTTTTGGGGCGACAGGCGGGACACCTGGCGGCGATAGTGCAGGCTTCTTTCGACGCTATCGTTTCCATGGATTTGGATGGCACCATTCGGAGTTGGAATGCCGCCGCCGAGTTAATTTTTGGATGGTCCGCGCAAGAATTGGTCGGCCAATCCATTCTGACCATCATTCCGGCTGATCGCCGTCATGAAGAAGATTGGATATTGGGCCAAATTAGAGGCGGCCAAGGCATCCCCCGTTTCGAAAGCATCCGCCTTCGCAAGGACGGCAAACAAATACCCGTCGAATTGACAGTTTCCCCAGTTCGCGACGAACGCGGGGACGTCGTCGGCGTGTCGAAGATAGCGCGAGACGCCTCCGATGCGCTCGCGCTGCGCGCCAAACTGGAGGAAAGCGAGCAGCAGTTTCGGATGCTCGCCAATAACATCCCTCAACTGGCGTGGATGGCCGACCGGGACGGGTGGATTTATTGGTATAATGATCGCTGGTACGAATTCACCGGCACGACGCTGGATCAAATGCGCGGATGGGATTGGACGAGCGTCCATCATCCGGACCACATCGAGCGCGTCAAAGCCCGCATTCAACAAAGTTGGGATACCGGGATCGAATGGGAAGACACCTTCCCGCTCAGAGACAAAAACGGGCGTTATCGCTGGTTCCTCTCGCGTGCCATGCCGTTGCGAGACCAAAGCGGCGCAATCTTAAGGTGGTTTGGCACCAACACGGACATCACCGAACAGCGAGAGAGCGAGGAGAAGATTCAGCTCTTGATGGGCGAGGCCAACCATCGCACCAAGAATATGATCGCGGTGATACAAGCCCTGGTCACCAGAACCGCGGACAAGCAATATTCCGAGACCTTGGCGAAGCGATTGCAAGCATTGAGCGTCAACCAAGATATCCTGGTCAGACGCAATTGGAGCGGCGCGCCGCTTGGCGAGTTGATCCGCTCGCAGTTGGTCGCGGTCAGCGATTTGCTCGGGCAGCGGATTAGTCTCGATGGCAATTTAGACATTGAGGTGACCCCATCGGCGGGGGAATCAATCGGCCTCGCCATTCACGAGCTCTGCACAAACGCAACGAAGTACGGCTCGCTGTCCGTCGCCGACGGACAGGTTTCCATTTCGTGCTCGGTCGTTGGCGATTCCGACGGCAAGAAGCTTCTCATCGAGTGGCGAGAATCGGGAGGACCGAGCGTTTCCAAGCCCAAGCGACGCGGATTTGGATCGGTCATGATCGATCGCAGTCCGCGCATTGCGTTCGGGGCGGAGGTGGATTTCGGATTTCCGTCCGAAGGCTTTTTTGGAAGCTGATCGCCCCGCTCGAGCGCGTTCAGAAAGCGTAAGAGTGGAGCGAGCCGGCGCCTGACGCGCAGGTCAAGCGCGCAAATAAGCCCATCCGTCTTGCTGCCTTTGGGCAATGTGAAGCACCGCCACAGGCGTCGTTGTAACGCCGGTTGGCGCAATCGCGTTGGCGGCAACCAGACTATTCTCGCAGATGACGAGATACCGACGAAGTTCCGAGTCCGGGCTCTCAAGTTCGCTGCGGACGGCTTCTCCGTTAAGGACGAGTTCGACCTCAACATCGGGAGCGGCCAGCAACAGGTTGCGGATATTCCGTCGCGCGCGGAGCAACGCGGCATGCGTCGGCGCATGCACGATCAGTCTCATGCGACCTCCCGTAACCTATTTGAGATTTGCTCGGTAAGACTGAGGACGGCGGGAGAGCCGAGGCGTTCATCGCGTGGCTGCGGGACGGACAGCTCTTCGAGAATACGGGCTGGGCTACCGCCCAGGACAATGATGCGGTCGGCCAAGAGGGCAGCCTCTTCGATATCGTGCGTCACAAACAGCACGGCACAGGCGCTACTTTGCCAGATGCGGATCAGTTCCGCCTGCAGCCGACGCCGCGTAATGGCGTCGACTGCGCTGAACGGTTCGTCCATCAACAAGATATCCGGTTGGACAGCCAACGCACGCGCAATGCCCACACGCTGTGTCTGGCCGCCGGACAACTGGTGCGGCCATCTGTCCGCGAGTTCCGCCACTCCCGTTGTGACAAGGACCTCGGCGATGCGATCGCGCTTGGTGGACGCATCCAGATCCAGCCCCTCCAGGCCCAGGCCCACATTCGCCCTTACGGTGCGCCACGGCATGAGGCGGCCGTCCTGAAACACCATGGCGCGGCGCCGCCGGCCTGCCAATCGCTCTGTGCTGATGCGCACCTCGCCGGCATCCGGGGACGTCAGCCCCGCGGCAATGCGCAAGAGGGTCGATTTGCCGACGCCCGATCCGCCGACCAGCGCAACGAATTCGCGACGGCGTATGGCGATGCTGAATTTCTCGACCACGTTGGCCGCGGCGCCGGCGTAGCGGTACCTGATCTGGTTTAACGCGACGACGGTGTCCATCTGAGCATCCAGTTTTCGGCCCAACCGAAGAGCATGTCGGTCAAGGCGTAGACGGCGGAAATGGCGAGCATGTAAACGACGACGGCATCATAGGCGCCGACGCCGGCGGCCGAATTCATTTCCTGCCCCATGCCGGGCACGCCAAGCAGTTCTGCGGCGATCAGCGTCATCCAGGCCTGGCCGACCCCGGTGCGCACGCCGCTCAAGATGCCGGGCGACGATGCCGGCAGTGTGACTTTGAGGCTGCGCTTGAAATACCCACCCTGACCGAAGGCCTGCGCCAGTTCATAAAGTCGAGGGTCGATCGCGCGCACCGCGCTGTAGGTCGCGAAGTAATTGACCCAAAACACGCCGATGGAGATAACGAAGGCCGCCCCAGCATTGCTGACGCCGAACCAGGCGATCGCGAACACGACCCAAGCCAGCGGCGGTATTGGCCGCAGCAGCCGAGAAACATAGGCCTGCAGGTCCTCGAACCAGGCAATCGTTGCCGCAGCCAATCCGAACAGAAATCCCAGCACCGTTCCAGCCGCGAGCCCCCAAACGTAATGGATGAGGCTCGATCCGATCGCCGGCAGCAGCCGGTGCGAGTGCCATTCTTGATAGACGGCGGCGGGAATCCCGAAGGGATCGGGAATGGTGCCGGGCCGGGTCCAGCCCGATACGGCAGCGATCTTCCATACCCCTATGAAGAGTACGACTCCCAATCCACGGAGAAAGAAGCGATTTAACCCTGTGAAGCGCGTCATCGCGGGGCAGGATGATTCGCGACGACGCTATCGTAAACCTTCAGATCAAAAAGCTTGCCGATGTCGACGTCTCGCTTCAGCGTGCCCGTCTTTTTCTGGAAATCGCGCATCCGCGTTGTGCCATCGACAATCTTATTCGGATCGGCAACGAAGCTGCCTTCGGACCGCTTAAGCGCAGCCTCGACCGTGGCAAGCTTCAGGCGACCGCCCCCGACATATTTCTGCACAGCCTTGGCGGCTTCGTTCGGCGCGCCATTGAGAAGATGCTTGGCTTTGATCTGCGCCGCAACGAGAGCTTTGACCAGGTCTGGATGATCCCGGAGAAACGTCTCGCGCACCGCAAGAACGGCACCGGGCTGTCCGGGAAACATTTGAGCGCCCTTCGCCACAACGGCTGCCCCCTTCGTCCTTGCCAGGACGCTGGAGACGATCGGCTCGAGAATGGCTGAACCGTCGACCGCGCCTGTAAGGAGCGACTGCTGCACCTGCGCCGCTCCCTGATAGACGATTTGCACCTCCGCAGGATCGACTTTCAATTCATTACGCAGCCAGTATTCGAGGACCGTATCGGGCACCGAACCACGCGGGAACGTGGAAATGATGGGCTTTCGTCCCATGGTTTGGCGAAACCGCGCAAAGGCGGTGCTCGGGTCGCCTGACTTGAACAGCGATGCAAGCTTCGGCAACGCGACGAAGCTGATCTGCTGAATGATGCAAGAAGCAACCACGCGGATGGCGGCACCCTTGGCGCGCGCGACCATCGCAGGACCGATGCCCAGATAGGCAACATCGAGTTGACCGCTCAACAAGGCCTGCACCATCGCCGGGCCATTTTGGAACTGGATCAAGTTCGGCTTGATGCCGGCGGACTTGAGCCAGCCCTTATCCAGCGCCACGAACAGCTGCGACACGGGCAGGATGGGCATGTAACCGATATCGACCCGCGTCTCCGCCTGGGCCGCCCCGCCCAAGCAGCTTGCAATCACGCCGAATGCGAGGGCCAGTCGCAGAAGCTTTTGTTTCATTGAATTGTCCCGGAGGTCGAAAGGTCGTGCAGCTCCAGATAGCATGAGATTTTACGCTGGCCATCCCCGGCAACAAAACTCGGAAATAATTGCTAGTTATTGCGTCATCGATAGGATGTTTTGCTACAATCGGCTGACACGCAAAAACGCCTTGCGGGCGGCCCTATCAAGCTCGCCGCTATCGGCCTGTGACGGGAGGCCCTCAGGCATTCGCGCGGTCGAAAACGAGACGTCATCGCGCCGACGGGCAAATTGAAGAGTCAGCGCAACCGTTCTGAGCGAGGATGTTCTTTTCGGTCGCAGGCAACGGTCTGAAACGCCGGCAGGAGATCGTCGCGCGACCAAGAGAAATCCGGACCGCTATTGAAGGCCGCAGAGCACCTTTTTGCGAAACGCTGGTCGCGCGGCGCAAAGGTCAGGTTGCGGCGGCTACCGGCCGCCGATTAGACGCACCCGCTTGGGCCGCTTCTGTTGAGGGTTCCGGATGCCGGCCCTCACGAGCGATGCCGCGGATGCCCGGGGCCGGCGTCCGGAAGCCTGCAGGGAAGGAACCCGCGGGAGGTTTAGGCGGTGGCGGTGCGACAATCGCTATGGATAATTGGGCACTTGCCCTGCCGTGTGCGAAGCTGTGATGGCGCCAGGTGGGCTCGTGTTTGACGAGCGCGGGGCTCGGGACAGGTTGCGATGATGCGCTTTGGAGTGGCTGAGTGGCGCTCGATGGCTGCGTGAGCAATGAATCGGCAACGGTTTTTCGAAGCCGGCCTCTGACCAACTCGATGCAGCAGCAATTTGCCTGGCATCCATAGCTATCGTCATGACGTATCGATCTGGATCGATGGCGGGCTCGGCGAGGCTTTGTAGTGGGGTGTCTGGCCTCGTTTGAAGATCTCGATGATGCGCATTTTGCTGCCGCAGCACGGACAGGTCGGTGTGTAGGGTTCGGGCTCTGCTGTCGCCGCCTCTGCGTTCGTGGCTTCCGGGTCGTGCATCGACTCCAGCGCGGCGGTCACGATCTCGGTCACGCCGAGCAGCTTTCGCGCGAGCACGACGTTATCGGCGCGCGTGCCGTTGGCGAAGAGGCCGTAATGGCGGATGCGATGCTGGCCCTTCGGCAGGACGTGGAGAAGGAATCGGCGGATGAACTCTGCAACGGCGAGCGTCATCGTCGTATAGCGTGCGGCGCCGTCGACACGATAGTTCTTGACGCGGAAGGTCACCGTCCCGCCGTCGCTCTTCAAGAGCCGGCTGTTGGAGATGGCAACGCGATGGGTGTAGCGCGACAGGTATGCGAGCACGGCTCTTGGCCCCGCGAAGGGCTTCTTGGCGTAGACGAACCAACGCTTCTTCTTGAGCGGGGCCAGGAACTCGGTGAAGCGCCTGGCATCGGCGAGCGCGGCATGGGTGCCGAAGAACTTGAGCACGCCGGCTGCATGCGCAGCAGCAAGCTTCTCCAGCATCAGCCGTCGGAACAGTCGAGAGAGCACCAGCACGGGCAGGAAGAAGTTGGGCCGTGCTGCAATCCAGCGATCGCCGCTCGCTGAGATGCCGCCGCCAGGCACGATCATGTGCAGGTGCGGATGGTGCGTCATCGCCGAGCCCCAGGTGTGCAGCACGGCGGTGATGCCGATCCTGGCTCCGAGGTGTCTGGGATCGGCGGCAATGGTGAGCATCGTCTCGCTCGATGCCTTGAACAGCAAGTCGTAGATTACAGCCTTGTTCTGATAGGCAATCTCGGCGATCTCGGCCGGCAGCGTGAACACGACGTGGAAGTAGGGCACCGGCAAGAGATCAGCCTCCCGCGCTGCCATCCAATCGCGGGCCAGCTTCCCCTGGCATTTTGGGCAATGCCGATTGCGACAGCTGTTGTAGGCAATCGATGTGAAGCCGCATCCTTCTTTCTCGCAGCGCGCAACGTGCCCGCCGAGGGCCGCCGTGCGGCAGTCCTCGATTGCGCTCATCACCTTCAATTGGCCGAGGCTCACATGGCCGCGGTTGGCCTCACGCCAAGCGGGACCATGGTCGCGGAACAGGTCCGCCACCTCCAGTGCAGGACGGGCCAAGCGACGCGGTCATGTGGGCGCTTGGTCCTTCGGCCGCAGCAGTCGATCGAGCGGGCTTTCGACCGACCGCAGCAGATTGGTCGCGACTTGCGTGTAGCGTGCGGTCGTATCCAGCTTGGCATGCCCGAGCAGAACCTGGATCACGCGCACGTCAATGCTGCTCTCCAGAAGGTGCGTCGCGAACGAGTGTCGCAGCGTATGCGGCGATACCCAGGACCCGAGCCCGGCGGCATCGGCCGCCATGCGGCAGACGCGGTTGAGCTGGCGCACGGTGACCGGCAACAGCAGATCGCGGCCCGGGAACAGCCAGCCCGGCGAGCGGGACTGCAGCCACCATGCGCGCAACAGCTCCAGCAGCACCGGCGAGAGCATGGCGTGCCGATCCTGCCGGCCCTTGCCCATCTCGACACGGATCAGCATGCGTTGGCTGTCGATGTCGCCCACCCGTAGCATGACGACCTCGCCGCCTCGAAGCCCCGCCCCATAGGCCAAGCTCAAGGCCGCCTTGTACTTCAGACCCGGACCGGGCGCGGCATCGAGCAGGCGCGCGACATCTTCGGGTGAGAGTACGCGCGGAAGTTTCCTGGGATAGTGCGTTCGAGCAATCTGATTGGCGAGGTCGGTGCGCCCGCACGTGATGCTGAACAAGAAGCGCAGCGCGGTTGCTTGCGTATTCATCTTTGGCGGCTGCGTACCTTGCGCGATCTGCTCGGCCTGGAAACGGCGGATATCGTCGCCGGTCGCTGTATCCGGTGCGCGGCCAAGAAACTTGGCAAAGGTCTCGATGTGCCGGATATAATCGTGCTGGGTCTTGGCGCCAAAGTTGCGGTTCGTCATGTCTTGCAACATGCGGCGGCGCAGATCGGTGATAGGCTTGTCACTCATCGCAGACGCCTGTCCTGAGATTGGGTTCTGCAACCCCTCGATCTCAGGACGGGCCGCCGGCCCTGTCACCACCTTTCGATCAGTCGGCCAACGCGGCGCTTGCCGTCTCCCCACGCGCACAGCGCGCTCCCGCGCGAGCGGGTTCGTTCGTTGACCCGACGGCGACCTGATCAGGTGGCTTGGTTGACGGCGGCTACGAGCCCTCAAGCGGACGCGGCAATTTGCGTCTCCGTTGACATCAGATCGGCTTTGCCTCCACCAGCGATACGGACGAGTTCGTGCGGATGATGCGACGCAGGACAAATCCCGATCGTTTTAGCAGATCGTTGAATTCATCCTCCGTACGCGCGCGTGCGTGGCCGAACATCGTCATCATATGCGTGTCTATGAGATAGGCGGTCGAATGCCCACGCTCCGGATCAGGCTCTAGTAGCTCTTCACCCAGGATGAGGGTGGCGCTTGCCCCCATGGCCATTCGGCATTGCTTCAGGATTTGACAGCAATTCGTCTCGTCCCAATCATGCAGCACGCGGATGAGCAAATAGAAATCTGCTCCTCTTGGAACACGCTCCAGAAAGTCACCGCCTTCCGCAACGATTCGGCCATCCAGGAGCTGGTCGTGCGAGAGGTGGGCCACAACATCGGGCCGGTCGAAAAGCATTCCATCGGCACACACTTTGCCGGCCAAGATCGCACGCAATGCGGCTCCATTGCCCCCACCGATGTCCGCGATCAGCCTCGCGCCGGAAAAATCGTATGCGGCCGCTATCGCCGAATGGCGATCATCCGGAAAATGGGCCATCATGTCGTCGAAAACACGAGCCTCCTCCGGATGCTTTTCCAAATATGTAAAGCGGCTCATTTGCCATGCGGCTTCGTGCGGCGATTCTCCTTGCAACGCCACGTCAAGCTTGTCCCACGCTCGCCATGAGCCAGAGCAAGTCCAGAAGCGCGCGCTGTAATGGAGGCTGTTCGGTGTGTCTGTTCGCAGCAGGATTGACCGTTCAGTGTGCCCCACCGATCCGTCGGCAGTTACGGAGAAGACGCCGACCGCAGCCAAGGCGCGCAGGATGCGAAGCAGGGCAAAAGGATGAACCGAGCACGCATGTGCGAGATCGGATACGCGGGCTTGTTCCGCGCTCGGGATCTTGTCGGCCAGCCCCAGATCGGCTGCAACCCGCAGCATCCGTGAAACTTGAAATCCACGGATCAGTAGATCCAGCGCCCCGCGCTCGTCCAATTTTCCGTTCGCTGCGGGCATTGCTAAAGCGGCTGCCTGGTTCATCCGAATGAGCTCCCGGTTGGCTGGGGGGTTCGATCGCCTAGACGCTAGTTCGCGCAAGGCCTAAAGTCCTTGGTCAGATAGCTTAATTGTTCTGAATTATGCGCGGGGCGCGCGTCTTGGCAGAGACACTATTCAGCTTCGGGCCATTTCGGTTAGATTTGGCCAAGCGGAAGCTTTTCCGCGCCACGATCGAAGTCCCCCTCAAGTCTCGCGCATTCGATGTGCTGGCCGTCTTGGCAGCGGCGCACGGGGAGGAAGTGTCTAAAGACGTGATCCTCGAACAGGTCTGGCCTGGCACCGTCGTCGAAGAGAACAACCTGCAAGTCCACATTTCGGCTTTGCGCAAGGCGCTGGGAGAGTCCCGGGGACGGCCTGAGCACCTCTTCACGATTCCTGGCAGGGGGTATCGACTAGTCGGGATCGTGTCCGATACTTCGGTGAGCACGCGACCCGTTACGTCCGCTCACAATGTAACGACGGCGATCGATCGCCCATTTATCGCAGTTCTGCCATTCCAGAACATGAGCAGCGATCCAAATCAGGAGTATTTTGCGGATGGCATCGTGGAGGACATTGCCAACGGCCTGTCGCGGATCAAGTGGCTATCGGTAGCGGGCCGAACCTCTTGTTTTGCCTACAAACAAAAGTCATTAGATCTTCGTCAGATAGGCCGCGAACTGGGAGTCAGGTACCTGCTTGAAGGGAGCGTACGCAAGGCCGACGACCGTGTCAGGATTTCGGCCCAGCTTATCGAGGCGGAAACGGGCACCCAGATTTGGGCGGAGCGTTACGACCGGCTTCTCACCAATATCTTCGCTGTTCAGGACGAAATCGCGATGGACGTCGTCGGCGCGATTGAGCCCGGGCTTCGGAATATTGAGCTGGAGCGCATCAGGCGAAAGGCGCCCGCGAATTTCGACGCTTACGATCTTGTGCTGCAGGCGCTTCCATTCATTTACAGTCTGATGCCAGACGGGTCGGCCCCCGCGATCCCGCTCCTGGAAAGGGCGTTGAGCCTTGACCCGAACTATGCATTCGCCCATGCGGCATTGGCGTGGTGTTTCCACATCCGCTTCAGCCGGGCGGGACTCAATCCGGACGACAAGCGACGATCAATCCATCATGCACACAAGGCAGTTACTGGCGCCCACAATGACGCAACCACTTTGGCAATCGCGGCTTTCGTAATTTGGTTTGATGAGCACGACACAGAACTGGCTTTCGATCTGTTCAATCGTGCCTTGGGCATCAGTGGGTCCAATGTCATTGCTCTCTGTGCAAGTGCGGTGACGCTTGCCTGGAGCGGCAGCAACGACCTTGCTCTCGAACGGGCAAATCGAGCCCTCAAGGTGAGCCCTTTCGACTCGCTGAGGTATTTATCTTACCAAGCCATTTCCTGTGCGAGTTTCAACTTGGGTCGCTATGCAGAAGCTGTCGCTGCTGGCCAACGTGCGGTCGAGGCCAATGCGAACTTTAGCGTTCCCTACGCCTATCTGGTCGCAGCGCTTGTTATGGTGGGAAAGATGGAGGATGCCAGCACTGCGTCCCAGGCGCTGCTGGCGCTCGACCCCAAATTCCGTGTTAGCCGTTTTCAGGTCACAGTGGGTATCAATGATGCCGTGTTTGCAAGGTTCGCCGACGCGTGGAGAAAGGTGGGCCTCCCGGCTTGATGGGCTGGCACCTTTATAGGACGGTTGCGGACTGAAGTTTGCTGGAGCAACTGCTCTAACTTCCGAAATCGAGCCTGAGGTTGAGCTAACTGGGCAAGAGCCTTAGGTCACCATCTGCCCCTGCTCCGGCCTGCAAGCACGTCCGCCTTTGCGCCGCTAACGCTGACACAGCGGCCCAAACGGCAAGGCATCTCTAAAGTGCAGCGTGGCGTACGGCTTCACCGATTGACGCGAGCCGTCTTCCGGCTATGACCGATACGTTCCGGGCCGCCGCCGACACACGCCGGCCTTCTCGCGGCTCGGCGACGCGTTGCGCTATCGGGAGTAGCGGACCCACCCTCAAAAAGTGGCAAGCCCGGCGGTTAGGCCGGGCTCTGCTTCGTGTCGCCTTGGACTCGTTTCCCCTCAGCGGCCGTTGCCGCCGCTTGCCTTCTTTTGTGCCTTAGACTGTTCCGCATCGAGCTGGACCGCCTTGGCCATCAGCTCGTTGCTGATGGCTTCCAGATCGGCGGCCATCTCGCGCCCCATGCGCGCCAGCCGCGTGCAGCGGTCGGCTGTCGCAATGAGGTATTCCTCGGTATTGATCATGATCACTCCGCGTGGGGATTTGGCGCGCATATCGTCGCTTTTGGCAGGCAATTCAAGGTTGTTTGTGCAAAGAGCATTTTGTTTCAGCTTTGCAACCGCATGGGTATCAATGTTGCGATGATCATCTACAAGATATGCCCGAACGCTCTCTGGCGCGCCGCCGAACGGGACGGCGTCTTCAAGGGCGCAGCCATCGACCTCAGCGACGGTTACATCCATTTGTCCACCGCCGATCAGGTGGAAGAGACGGCCGCCAAACATTTTGCGGGCCAGAACGACCTCGTTTTGGTGAGCGTCGATGCCGATCGGCTCGGCGAATCACTGAAATGGGAGCCGTCGCGCGGCGGGGCGCTATTTCCGCATCTCTATGGCGATCTGACGCTTGCCGCGGTGACACGGGTGATCCCGTTACCGCTTGGGCCCGACGGCCGGCACGTGTTTCCGCCGCGCACGGACTGAGCCGCGGAAGCGAGAGGCCGATTGTCGCCTGCGGGTATGCGCCTTAGACTTTCGGCCAAGTCTGCAAACGGCAGGAAGGAGCGCGCCGGCGCCGGTCATGGACCTTGAAAGCAATCGCGCCCTGCTCGCGGCCGCCTTGGCGCGCATTCCGGCCGGCGACCGCGCCGCCCTGCAGACCGCCTATCGGCTGACCTCGGCGAAGCTTTTTGGCGTCGCCCTGCGTATCTTGGGTGAACGCAGCGAGGCCGAGGACGTGTTGCAGGACGTCTATCTCACAATATGGCGCAAAGCGGGCGATTTCGACGCCGCCCGCGCGAGCCCGATGACGTGGATGATCGCCATCACGCGCAACCGCGCCATCGACCGCCTCCGCGCGACCCAAGGCAGCCGGCGCCTGGAGCCGATCGAAACGGCGGCGGAAATCGCTGACTTGGCAACGCCGGCCGATGCCACGCTTGAGCAGGCCGAGGACAACGCGCGCTTGCACGAATGTCTGGGCGGACTTGCCGGCCACGAGCATCATGCGCTGCGCGCTGCCTTTTTCGACGGCAACACCTACGAAGAGTTGGCGCAGCGCATGAAGGTGCCGCTCGGCACGATGAAGAGTTGGATCCGCCGCGCGATGATCAAGCTGAAAGCGTGCCTGGACCGATGAGCGACCTTCACGACCATACCGGCATGCCGGAGGACGAACTGCTGGCTGCGGAATACGCGCTCGGCGTGCTCCAGGGCGCCGAACACCGTGCCGCCGTCGCCCGCGCCGCGCGTGAGCCCGCGTTCGCAGCGATGGTCGCTGCCTGGGAGGAACGGCTCACGCCCTGGGCCGGCGAGATCGAGGAAGTGGCGCCGCCGCCGCATGTGTGGGCAAACATCACCAGCGCCCTGCCCGCGCCCGCACCGCGCCACCCGGGCCTGTGGCGAGACCTCGCCTTCTGGCGCGGACTGACGCTGGTGAGCGGCGTGTTGGCGGCCGCCTGTCTCGCCGCACTGCTTTATGTCGGGGCACCGCAAGCCCCGTCGCCTCTGATTGCGTCTATCGACGGCGGCGGCCACCGTCATTTCGTCGCCACCGTCGATGCAAGCCATGGCACCATTGCGGTAGTACCTGCGGCATTCGCCGCCGTGCCGGCCAAAGTGCCTGAACTGTGGCTCATTCCACCAGGTGGCAAGCCGCACCCGCTCGGCCTGCTGCAGGCCGATCGCACGGTGACCATCGCCATCCCGCGCGATCTGCTCGCGCGCGCCAGCCGCGGTGCAGTGCTGGCGGTGTCGCTCGAGCCGCCCGGCGGTTCCCCCACTGGCCAGCCCACGGGCCCGGTAATCGCCACCGGAAAACTCACGACTCTGTGATCGCGCCCGCCGCATCCGGCCGCCGCCCGCATCCGTAGCTCTCAATGTCTCCATCAGGGAGACGCGAGAAAACAGAGCAACGGGAGACTTTCATGAAACGCATTTACACCCTCGCGTTCGCCGGTGCCGCCGCGCTGGCGCTCGGCCTCGGTCTTGGAGCGGGCTTCAATGCGCCGGCCACGGCCAAGGAAATGACCAAGATGGTCGGCGGCGCGCCCATGTATCCGTCGAAGAACATCGTGCAGAACGCCGTGCACTCCAAGGACCACACCACGTTGGTGGCCGCGGTGAAGGCTGCGGGTCTGGTGTCGACGCTCGAATCCCCCGGTCCCTTCACGGTGTTCGCGCCCACCAACGCGGCCTTCAAGAAGCTGCCCAAGGGCACGGTGAAGACCCTGCTCGAGCCCAAGAACAAGGGCAAGCTGAAGAGCATCCTCACCTATCACGTGGTGCCGGGCCGCCTGACCACCCATGACCTGGTGGAGAAGGTGAATGCCGGCCACGGCAAGGCCATGCTCAAGACCGTCGAAGGCGACGATCTCACCGTCGAAATGAAGCACGGCCACCTCTGGATCATCGACGGCAAGGGCGACAAGGCCCGCATCACCGTCAGCAACGTGATGCAGTCGAACGGCGTCATCCAGGTGATCAACAAGGTCATGCTGCCGGGCTGATCCTCCCCCTGCCTGCCCGGCACCGGGCGCCCCGTTTAGCGCGCCGAGCGGCCCTCTCCCGCACCCGGGAGAGGGCCATTTTTGTGCGCCGGTGCAGATAGTTACCACCGTTAACCATCCGCTAACCATGAACTGGGCAAATATTGCCCAGGGACTGAGGTATTGGCTGACCGGAGCCGTTACGGGGGCACCGGTGGCGGCGGCGCCATACCGGTCTCGTGACTTTCGTTTGTGAGCGTCCCATCCGCCGGGCGTGTGGCGGCACCAGGACAGTATGAGCGACACCAGCGCCGCATCGAGCGCCCCCGCCGGGACCACCCGGGGCATCAGCCTGCCGCGGCTGGGCCAGATCGGCGCGCTGATGAAGCGTGGCGATCTCGGTCTCGCCGTCGGCGTGCTCACCATCCTGGTGGTGCTGATCCTGCCGCTGCCGCCGCTCCTGCTCGACTTTTCACTCGCGATCTCGATCATCTTCGCGGTGCTGATCCTGATGACGGCCCTGTTCATCCAGACGCCGCTCGAATTCTCCGCCTTCCCCACGGTGCTGCTGATCTCGACCATGCTGCGGCTGTCGCTCAACCTGGCGTCGACTCGGCTGATCCTTGCGCACGGACACGAAGGCACCTCCGCCGCCGGCCACGTCATTCAGGCGTTCGGCAACTTCGTGATGGGCGGAAACTTCGTCATCGGCATCATCGTGTTCGCCATCCTGGTGATCGTGAACTTCGTCGTCATCACCAAGGGCTCGGGGCGCATCGCGGAAGTTGCGGCGCGTTTCCACTTGGACGCCATGCCGGGCAAGCAGATGGCGATCGACGCCGATCTCTCAGCCGGCCTCATCGACGAGAAGGAAGCGCGCGCGCGCCGCAAGACGCTGGAGGAGGAAGGCAGCTTCTTTGGCGCCATGGACGGCGCCTCCAAGTTCGTGCGCGGTGACGCCATCGCCGGCCTGCTGGTCACCGGCATCAATATCATCGGCGGCATGATCATCGGCATCGCGCAGCAGGGCCTGACCTTCTCCGCCGCTGCGCATTCCTACACGATCCTTACCGTCGGCGACGGCCTGGTGACGCAGATCCCGGCGCTGGTCGTCTCCACCGCCGCCGGCCTGCTGGTGTCGAAGGCGGGCGTGTCCGGCGCCGCCGACAAGGCACTGCTCAAGCAGCTCTCGGGCTACCCGCAAGCGCTTGGCATGGCGGGCGGCGTCATGCTGGTGATGTCGCTTCTGCCCGGCATCCCGATGATCCCGTTCATGGCGCTCGGCGGCGGCGCCGCCGCACTCGCGTTCATCGTCGACAAGCGCAACAAAACGGCGGCTGCCGCCGAGAAGAAGGACGCCGCGGTCGAAGCCGAGAAGAAGGAGGCCGACGAGCCGATCAGCGCGGCGCTGCGGATCGACGACCTCAAGGTCGAACTCGGCTACGCGCTGCTGCCGCTGGTCAATGCGCCCGACGGCAACGACCGGCTGACCGAGCAGATCAAGGCGCTGCGCCGCTCGCTGGCCATGGAGATGGGCTTCGTGATGCCGGCAGTGCGCATCCTCGACAACGTGCACCTGGAAGCGAACGACTACGTCATCAAGATCAAGGAAGTGGAGGCCGGCACCGGCCGCATCGTCGCCGGCCAGTATATGGTCATGGACCCGGCCGGCGGCCAGGTCGATATGCCCGGCACCCACACCACCGAGCCCACCTTCGGGCTGCCCGCGACCTGGATCGACGCCTCGCTCAAGGAAGAGGCCTCGATGAAGGGCTACACGGTGGTGGACTCAGCGACCGTGCTCGCCACCCACCTGACCGAGCTCATCAAGAACAACGTGGCGGAGCTGCTTTCCTACGGCGAGGTCCAGAAGCTGCTGAAGGAGCTGCCCAAGGAGCAGTCGGAGCTGCTCAAGGATCTGGTGCCGACGGCAATCAACGTTTCCGGTATCCAGCGCGTGCTGCAAATGCTGCTGGCCGAGCGCGTCTCGATCCGCGATCTCTCCACCATTCTCGAAGGCATCGCCGACGGCATTTCCTCGACCCGCAACCCGACCCTTCTGGCCGAGCACGTGCGCGCCCGGCTCGCCCGTCAGATCTGCGCGCAGCACGCCAGCCCCGCCGGCTACCTGCCGATCATCGCGCTGTCGGCCGCCTGGGAGCAGGCCTTCGCGGAGTCGCTGGTCGGCCAGGGCGACGAGCGCTCACTTGCCATGCAGCCCTCCAAGCTCACCGAATTCATCACCCTGGTGCGCGACGCGTTCGAGGCCGCCGCGCGCGCCGGCGAATCCCCCGTGCTCGTCACCTCGTCGGGCATCCGTCCGTTCGTGCGCGGCATTGTCGAGCGCTTCCGTGCGCAGACCCCGGTGATCTCGCAGAGCGAGATTCACCCGCGCGCGCGGCTGAAGACGGTGGGGAGTATTTGAGGCAGGCGCGGGCCGGTTCGCCTCATGCACCAGACCCCGCTCGCCGGGCGCCCCGATGACGTCCAACATGGCGAGCGACGTGCGCAACGGCTGAGCGAGTTGCACGATCTAAGCTGCCAAGAGACCGCGATCGATCAGCCCCGCACCCGGGCACGCCGCAGATGCCAGTGGCGGGGAAGGTGGCCAAGGGTCTTGCCCAAAGCAACCTTAACGTGCATATTTCGTGAATGGTTACTTTTTGCAGAAGAGTGATGGTGCTCGCGCTTGGCGTCAATGCCATATTGTCAGCCGTCGCGTTTATCTGGTTGCCGGGCCAATTCTACGGCGACACCAACCTTTGTTACGTCATAGCGCTCGTCGGCGCGATCGCCGCCGTATCTACACTGATTATGTTTTTCATCCGCAAGATCAGCGCGGGCTGGACGCCCTTGGCGCTCATCGGCCATGGCGCGATGCTCATCTTCGTCTTTGCCGGCATCTATCTCGGCTTCGGGTTGATGGCCGGGACCCAATGCGAAGAACTGGTCCCGCTTCTCGGCTGCCATCCTTTGTCCCGCGCCGACGCGCTGTACTTCTCGATCGTGACGTGGACCACCCTCGGCTACGGCGACATACTGCCGCGCGCGGACATCCATTTGGTGGCTGGACTCGAAGGGTTGCTCCGCTATCTGCTTTTCGGCCTGATCGTTGGGTTGCTTGCCGACAGCCTGAAGCCGCAGCCGATTGAGCAGCAGGCGCGACCGCGCGCGTCAACTGCCGGGCAAGACGCAACGTGAAGATCCGAAGAACAAAGAGGCAGCGATCAGTTGAGGACGCCAGCCTTGTAGACAAGCATCGCCCCACCGACCAACGGCATCAGTGCAAACGCGGTGGCGACGGCGACGCTCACGATTTCCGTCGTGCTCGGACCGGCATTGCTGTGGTGGGCGGTGGCTTTAGCTTTCATCTCATGCGGTTCCGTGTCGGCCGGGTCCGCCGCAGCGGTGCGACGACCCGATAATACGGCGAACTTTCCAACAGATAGTTCGTTCCGCCAGGAAAGCCTTTGCGGAACCAGACGCGCGAACCTTGTCTTTTCTGCCGTAGCCGACATCGCCAAACACCCTCTTTGGTTGTATTTCTACGCATATTGCAACTGCACACGGATTTCAACCCCTTCGAGCACTTGCGTGGTGGGAATCGGCTGAATCGCTGACGCCGGATCGGTAGAGGCAGGCCGCGGAGCGCGCCATGGTAACTTATTACTCTGCCACCTCCACCGCCGCGCGCTCATTGTGGGCCTTGTCGCGGATAGCGTCGTCGCGATACTTGCGCTCAAGCGCGGCTTCGCCGCCGGTGGTTTCGTGGTAGAGCGACAGGGCCTCGAACTCGTCGGCCTGCGGCGGCGCGATCGCGAGATCGGTGTATTCGAAGCGGTCGGGGCTTTTCAACGCATCGTCGAGCATCTTCTTGCAGCGCCGCCAAACGCGGAAATAGCCCCAGTACTTCACCGCCCCGTCGACGACCTGCTTGCCCCAGAACACGAGCGGATTGTCCAGCTTCATGCCATGGCGCCGGTCGCGGCGGTACTTCATGCGAATGGCGCCGCCTTCGAGCGGATGCACGCCCTCGTAGAGGATCATCAGATAGAACCAGAGGATGGTGCCGAGCGCGGTGCCCGGCCTCAGGTTCTTGGCCGCGCAGGTGCGGCGGATGATCGTGTTGATGTGCTCGGGCGTGTAGAAGGCGTGCCAGGCCGCGCGATAGGCCTCCTCCCATTCGGCGTCGGACATGGTGCCGTGATGCGAGACCCGATGGTTCAAGTCGTACTTGTTCATGTCCGGGTCCATCCAGACGCCTTTCGCCGAAAGGACCTTGTGGTCCTCGGAGCCGGGCAGCGGCGTCAGGAAGAAGAACTCCAGGATGTCGATCGGCAATTCGCGCTTGATGATCTCGACGTCGCGCAGGATCGACTCTTTGGTGTCGGCTGGAAAGCCGAGGATATAGCCGGCATAGGTGATGGCGCCGTGGTTGCGCCACATCTGCAGCATCTCGCGGTATTCGGTGATCTTGTTCTGCCGCTTCTTGGCGGCGATCAGGTTGTCGGGGTTGATGTTCTCGAGCCCGATGAACACGCGGCGCACGCCCGCGCGCGTCGCCTTCTCGATGAAGCGCGGGATCTTGTGGCAGAGCGTATCGACCTGAATCGTGAAGCCGATGTTCATGCCCTCGCCTTCCCGCATCGCGATCATGCGGTCGAACAAGGGCTCCCAGTCCTTGTTGCGGGCGAAGTTGTCGTCGGTGATGAAGAAGCGCTTGATGCCGTGGGCAAAGTTCTCGCGCACGATCTTTTCCAGATCGTCGGCGGAGCGGATACGGCTCTTGCGGCCCTGCACGTTGATGATGGTGCAGAACGAGCACTGGTACGGGCAGCCGCGCCCGAGGTCGATCGACGACAGCGAACCCGACGTGCGCTTGACGTGCTGGCGCGGCAGGATCGGCGGCGGCTCGCCGGCGAGCGCGGGCAGTGCGTCCATGTGATTGTAGAGCGGCTTCAGCGTGCCGGCG
Source organism: uncultured Pseudomonadota bacterium (assembly GCA_963773225.1). Taxonomy (GTDB): domain Bacteria; phylum Pseudomonadota; class Alphaproteobacteria; order Rhizobiales; family Xanthobacteraceae; genus Pseudolabrys. The sequence continues at coordinate 125,862 of CAVZAO010000010.1, read as the reverse complement.
TAAGCGTCGCGCAAGACCTCATCTAGCCGGTACTCTTCCGCCTCGCCGGCGAAAAGCGAGATGCCCATCGCTTGGGCCGCTTTGATGTCGCCCGGCAGTTCCGGCAGCATGGCGATGCAGCCGGAGACGTGGAAGCCGCCGATGCAGACCGGCAAGTCGGCTTCAAGGAACGGCCGCGCCAGATCGACCGCGCGCGGAAACTGGTTCGATTGCACGCCCACGAGCCCGATCAACGCACGACCGCCTTCGCGACGGATCGCCTTTATGATCTTGCCGGGACGAACGCGTCGGTTGGTCTCGTCGTAGGTATGCAGGCGGATGTCGACGTCGCGGCCGAGCACCTGGCGTGCGCGTGCGTCTTCAGCGAGCGCATTCAGACAGGCGAGGGTGTTCGACGGTATGGCCGAGCGAAACCACTGAATGGGATAGCCGTCGTCATCGTAATGCGTCGGTTTGACCATTACGAAATGAAACAGACCGGACTCTGGCCTTTCGGACGACCGCGTCATGCCGAACCCCCACGCCACGCCGTCTACCGGTCATAAAATGCGGCTTTTCGCCCGGGATGTCGAGGATTGTGTCTTCTTGTCGCGGTCGGGCGCAATTTTCACCACGTTTACAAGGCGTTCGCGCCAACGTCGGCGATGGCTGGCAAAACGGCGCTATCGCCCCCATATAAAGGGCCATGGTTCGGGGCTTTGGGCCGTGATGGAGCGATAAATGGACAATTTCGATTATTCGGCGCCTGCGGAGCTGTTTCCCTCGCGCAACCGCCGTGTTGCCAGCAAAGTGAAATACCGCCGCTTCGACAAGGCGGCCGACGCGATCCGCTTTGCGGTCGAAGAATTGCCGGAGCCGCAGTTGCTCGGCGCCTATATCGAGGTGGAAAGCGGCCGCCTCGGCCATAAGGACATCCGCGCGCTTTACGAGAGCGAGGCCTACCCGTTCAAGCGCACCAAGGTGGCGGCGTAAGCCTCTTCGTCCCGCACGGATCGAAAACGGCGGGCCCGGTGACAACCGGGCCCGCGTTTTTTTACGGCGCTGCCTGAAACCAGCCGAGCCCGCTTACTTGTCGCCGCGCAATCCCGGTGTGCCGCCGTCGCCAAGACCGTCGATGTGACTCTGGGTATAGAGTTCGAGCCCGATGCGCCCGATCAGATCGAGCTGGGTTTCGAGAAAATCGATATGGCCTTCCTCGTCCGCCATCAGGTCCTTGAACAGGTCGCGTGAGGGATAGTCCTTGACCTGCAGGCAATATTCGGCGGCTTCCTGATAGAGGGCGCGAGCGCCGAGTTCCGCCGCCAGATCGGACTCGATCACTTCCTTGAGATTCTCGCCGATGCGCAGCGGGTCGAGCGTCTGCATGTTCGGAAAACCTTCGAGGAACAAGATACGGTCGACGAAACGGTCGGCGTGCCGCATCTCCTCGATGGATTCCTCGCGCCATTTCTTGGCCAGCGCGTTCAGTCCCCAATTGTCGAGAACGCGATAGTGCAGCCAGTACTGGTTGATCGCGGTCAGTTCGCTGCGCAGGCCCTTGTTGAGATATTCGATGACCTTGCTGTCGCCTTTCATGGCCTGCTCTCCGTTATGCGGCTGGTCCGGAGCGCCGCCTCATTTGCACTGGAATGATTAAACGCGATTTTCCGGGCAAAAAAACCCCTCGCCACGCGCGCGCCGAGTGAGGCGGGGATTGGTGACTATTCGGCTGCGATCAGAAAGCCCGGCTCGATCGCGCCGGCCACCGCGGCCTCGTGTTCCGGTTCCGCCGTGTGACCGGGGCAGCTCGGGCAACCCACATGGCAGTTTTCCAACGGCGCTTCGGTTTGGGCTTTGGCCACCAGCGCACGCACGGTTTCCAGGCACCGTCCGCAACGCGGCGCGCAGCCAAGACAGCGATAGGCTTGGCCGGCCGAGCGCGGGCGGTCTTCCGGCGGACGCTGCAGGATCTCAAGGACCTGCGCTTCCGACAGAACGTTGCACGAGCAGATGATCACCGCAGCGGCTCCACTTTAGAGCGGTTAAAGACTATAATATTTTCAATTACTTATATAGGCGCCGGCAGACGGCCCGGCAAGCACCGCGCGCCGTTGCGCGGCTTCATGCGACGATCGGCGGGCCTCGTGAATGACCTAGGTCAATTCGGTGCCGGTTGATCGGAACCGGCCGGCTGACGGCCGGCTTGGCGCCATTGTGGACCGTTTCCAGCGCCTTCACTCCCCGATCAACGCTCTGTGATGGCCTCTGGGACAGGAACCAGCGCGCCCTTACGTTTGTTTAATAGGAAACCGAAGGCGCGAGAAATCGTTGAACCTTCGTCGATGCCGGATCGACCAACGGGGAAAGGAATTGGAGACTTCGGAGGACGTCATGAACTGGTCACTCTATTCCGCCGATCGCGGCACTCATCTCAAGATCGTGGTTGTCGGTCTCTCCTTTGCGCTGCTGGTGTCCGTCATCGGCATCGCCGCGCATGAGTTCAACCTCGGTACCGACATCCTCGCCGCGCAGGGCCCGACCGTGGTCCAGGCGCAAACGCCGACCGAATTCAGCGCCCGCGACGCCAACGTAACCATTCGTTAACCGCCGGCGCCGGCGCGCATTCACCGCTTTTTCGATATCCTCCCCCCTCCCACGCCGCATTTGCGGCGTGTTTTTTTGTGATGGAAGCCGGACGCGGCTACCGCACGGTTAACCCGCTCCAAACCGGCTCGCGCCTATTGAAGGCATCGGATCAACCATAGCCAGCGTTCCGGGGCCGGACATGTTTTGTCGTTCTTCGTCGTCGCGTTCAGTTTGGAGGCGGCGCTCGCGGCGCTCTTGGTGGCAGGCGTCCTTGTTGCGGACGTCCGGGCACCGGATCGGAATAGCGGCTTGGATGATGAAAGCCCTCGCTCTCGCCTTGCTGACACTTTCGGTCGCCGCTTGCTCGCAGGCGACGCTGGGCCAGGGCGCCGATATGGCGACCGCCAGCGTTGCGGCCGATCCCGCGGCCATGGCGCAATACCGCGCCAAGCTCGCCGACTACGAACAGGCGCACGGCGCCTACGAGGCGCAGTCCGAAGCGTATTGGCACGCCATTTCCGAGAAGCGCAAACTGCGGCACGCCAAGCTGCGCCAGCACATGCGCATTGCGGCCACCGACTACGTGTTGTCCCAGCCCCCGGTCTATAGCGGGCCGCCCAGGCCGAAGAACCCGTTTGCGCCGCCGCCGCAAAAGCACGAGCAGCCACAGAGGCAAATCCCCGTGGTCGCCGACTTCCTCGCAGCCGCGCGCGAGGCCTACGGGTTCGTTCCCGACCGGCCGCGCAACGAGCTCGAGTTCAAGCGCGCCTACGCCCGCGCCGCGCTCGCGGCCGGGCTCGACAAGCGCCAGGTGGTCGGCATCTATGCTTTCGAAACCGGCGGCCACGGCGCCTACGACACGCAGGCCGGCCTGCTCTATGACCGCCCCGGCGCGCATGCGATCTCGCCCGCCCTCGGCTACAACCAGTTGCTCTCCACGCTCACCGTGTCGTTGCTCGCGGAGCACGGCAACCGTGTCGTTGCGCACCTGCGCGACAAGGAGCGGCAGCTCGACGGCGCGGCACGCGCGCACATGGCCCGCAAGATCGCGGCGCTGCGCCGAATGATTGCGGTCGCGCGTTCCGTGCCGCACCGCTGGAGCGCCTACGACCGGCTCGCCAAGGACACCGCCAAGGGCATGGGCATGCACGCCGTGCTGCTCGACGTCGACATCGGCCCGCTGCTTCAGGTCGAGAACCTCTCCAACTCGCTACGCTTCGCGCGCGCCAAGGGCTACCAAGGACGCATGAGCGCGGCCGAGCTCGAACTCATGAACCTCGCTGGCGCCGGCAATGGCATCGATATGATCATGATGCCGCAGAGCCTGCGCGAGCGGGTGCCGACGGCGAACTTCTTCGTGCCGTCCGGCTACTGGCGCAACCCGATCGCGCGCCGCACCAAGGTGGTCGCCGGGCTGATCGCCGAGATCCAGCAGCATATCGCCCGCGCCGAGAAGAACACCGGCGCGCAAGAACTGGCCGCGGCATTCTAGGACGCGACTGCAATTAATCGGTCGTCCCTGCGAGCGCGGGGACCCGGAATTGGCATTAAAGTCCGCAATCTTGATTCTGGAGTCCCGCTCGCGCGGGAATGAAGCGGGTTTGGCGCCGCTGAGTCACACAAAAGCGTCGATGCCCCTGACCCCTCATACTGCGGTCGCCGCCGCCCGCTCGATCTGATACCCTCCCGCGGCAAGGGAGGGACCAATGACCACAAGCTTTCTGCTGACGTCGCTGATCGTGATCCTGTCACCGGGCACCGGTGTGCTCTATACGCTCGGCGCCGGTCTCTCTCGCGGCTTCCGCGCCAGCATTGTCGCCGCCTTCGGCTGCACGCTCGGCATCGTCCCGCACATGGCCGCAGCCATCTTCGGGCTGGCGGCGCTCCTGCACGCCAGTGGGCTCGCGTTCGAAGCGTTCAAATATGCCGGCGTCGCCTATCTGCTTTATCTCGCCTGGAACACGCTCAAGGAACATGGCGCGCTGCGCATCGAAAGCGGGGTCGCCCCGCGCTCGGCCCTGCGCGTGACCTCGACCGCCATCCTGATCAACCTGCTCAATCCCAAGCTGTCGATCTTTTTCCTCGCCTTCCTGCCGCAATTCGTCGCCCGTGGCGAAGCTCATCCGCTCGCGCACATGGCGATGCTGAGCGCGGTGTTCATGGGGCTGACCTTCGTGGTGTTCGTCGGCTACGGCCTCTTTGCCGCCACCGTGCGCGACCACGTGATCTCGCGCCCGCGCGTGATGGCATGGATGCGGCGCAGCTTCGCCGCCGCCTTCGTCGGCCTCGGCATCAAGCTCGCGCTCGCCGAGCGCTGAGCCATCGGCACCGGGAGAGCGCGCCTGTCGCCATGGTGCAAATTGAACAAGCGGCAACAACAGAGCAGCTCGATGCGGTGCGCGCGCTGATGCGCGCCTTCGTCGATTGGCATCGCCGGCGCCATACCGAAGATATCGCCCTGATCGATCGCTATTTCGACGCCGGCGAATTCGAGAAAGAGCTTTCAGGCTTGCCCGGGTCCTATGCCCCTCCGCAGGGCCGCCTGCTGCTGGCTTGCAAGGACGAGCGGCCGGCAGGCTGCGCGGCATTGCGCGACCTCGGGGACGGGGTCTGCGAGATGAAGCGCATGTACATCCATGAAGACATGCGCGGCCAGGGCATCGGACGGGCGTTGGTGGGTCGTTTATTGTCCGAAGCAAGCGAAGCCGGCTACCGGCACATGCGCCTCGACACCAGCATCCGGCAAACCGAGGCCATGGGCCTTTACGAAAGCGCCGGCTTCACACGCATCGCGCCTTATTATCCGCTGCCCAACGACCTGAAGAACTGGCTTGTCTTTATGGAACGGGGCATTTGACCCGGCGCGCGGAAACCCGCGCCGCTCCCGGCGGTCGGTCCCCGCTCCGAGCGCTTCAGACCCTTATGCCGCCGGTGTTGAAGCGCAGCGCCCCGATGCGGTCGAGCTCGGCCTGCTCACGGGCGTTGGCGTCGGCGCGTTCGCGCGCTTGGTCGCGCTCGTCCAGCATTTCGACCTTTTTCAGCTCCTCGAACGCCTCGCCGAGGGCTGCCTGGGCGTCGTCGAGTTGGGTCTTCAGCTCGTCGGCCGAGCGCACCAGGTTCTCTTTGCGCGTCATCGCGGCCTTGGCGTAGGTCGGATAGGCGAAATGGCCGGGATCGTGGATGCCGGCACGGTCCTGCTCGACCTTGATCTCGCGATCAAGATCGGTAGCGATTCGCTCGAATTCGGCGATCATCGCCTCGATCTGGGCGACCTTCCGCCGTTTCTCGTCGACCTGAAACTTCTTCAGGCGGATGAGGGTTTCGCGTGACTTCATCGACTACTTACTCCCCCGAAGCCCCGGAGTTATTGGTCCGCGATAACCACAGCGCGACCTTGCAAAAGCACTCCCGCGCGGACGAAGCGGGCCGTTCAACGGACCAACCTTGCCGCAATAACGTTAGTTTTCGGTTTCCGCCGCACCCAGAATCTCGGCCAGACGGAGGTATCCTTCCGCCAAAGTGGAGGAGTTGTCCTTGTTCTGGCCTAAAAAGGCCTCCAGCGGATCGTGCAGGCGGATGGCTTCATCCACTTCTTCGCTGGTGCCGGGGCGGTAGGCGCCGAGGCGGATGAGTTCCTCCATGTCGGCGTAGGTCGCCATCACCTGGCGGGCGCGGGTGAGCACCGGCAGGTAGGCCTGATCGGCCGCCCGCGGCATGGTGCGCGAGACCGATTTCAGCACGTTGATGGCCGGATAGCGCCCGCGCTCGGCGATCGCCCGCTCCATCACGATATGGCCGTCGAGAATGCCGCGCACGGCGTCGGCCACCGGCTCGTTGTGGTCGTCGCCGTCGACAAGCACCGTGAAGATGCCCGTGATCGTGCCAGCGTCGGCGCCCGCGCCCGGCCCGGCGCGTTCCAGGAGCCGCGGCAGCTCGGTGAAGACGGTCGGCGTATAGCCCTTGGCGGTCGGCGGTTCCCCGGCCGAGAGGCCGATCTCGCGCTGCGCCATGGCGAAGCGGGTGACCGAGTCCATCAGCACCAGCACGTTCTTAGCAAGATCACGGAAGTACTCGGCGACCGCCAGCGTCAAATAGGCCGCCTGGCGACGCATAAGGGCAGGTTCATCGGAGGTCGACACAACTACCACCGAGCGCGCCAGGCCCTCGGGGCCGAGATCGTCCTGCAGGAACTCCTGCACCTCGCGGCCACGCTCGCCGACCAGGCCGATAACCGAGACATCGGCGGCGACGTTACGCGCCATCATCGACAGTAGCACCGACTTGCCGACGCCGGACCCCGCGAAAATACCCATGCGCTGACCGCGGCAGGTGGTCAGAAAGGTATTGAGTGCGCGCACCCCCAGATCGAGTGGGCCGCCCACCCGCTGGCGGGCATGCGCCGGCGGCGGCGACGCCCGGAACGGATAAGGCGCCGGCCCGGCCGGCAGCGGCCCACGCCCGTCGATTGGTTCGCCCAGTGCATTGACCACACGGCCTAGCCAAGCCTCGGATGGCCGCACGCTGCCAGCGGCAGTCTGCACCACCGCCCGGCAGCCGCGCCGCACGCCTTCGAGCGTGGCAAACGGCATGGCTAGCGCCCGCCCCCCGGCAAATCCCACCACCTCGCAGGGCACCCCGCGCCCGGGGCCGGTCTCAATGGTGAGCCGTGCGCCAACCGACATGGCATAGATGGGCCCCGCCACCTCTACCATCAGCCCGCGCACGGCCTCGACCCGACCGTAGGTTTCCATAACGTCGAGGTCGGCGATTTGCTCGGCGAGAGCCTTGATCATCTATTTCTCGTGGGTCCAGGATGCGCAAACGCCCGAGGGCGGACAGACATACCGCCTCTGCCCATAAACCCCCACAAAAACGCGTAAACTCGCCCTTAGGCTTACCGGCCGAAGGCCCGGTTTAACCGGATGTTTACCCGCGTCATTAATCATTGGGTCATCGTCCGTGGGACAAGGGCCGCCAGAATTGCCGGCCGGACGAGCAACGCGGTTCACAAAAGACGGCCGGGGAACCGGCCCGGAACTTGGAGACTGAGCGCGGTTTCGTGGAAAAACCACTCTGGGGCAACAACTTACGCCGATTCGGGGGCTCTTGCCTACGGCTTGCTTGCTTAAGAAAATCAGGTTTTGTTAACCATAGCTCGGTACTGTCGAATCAACTTGTCCCAAAAGCGTTTTTAACCTTCGCCGCCGTCGCGGCACTGACCTGAGGGCCGTTATCGGCGATAAGGGGACTGGCATGCGCGTTCTACTCATCGAAGACGACGGCGCCACGGCTCAATCGATTGAGCTGATGCTCAAATCGGAGAGCTTTAACGTCTACACCACCGACCTCGGCGAAGAGGGCGTGGATCTCGGTAAGCTCTACGACTACGACATCATCCTGCTCGATCTGAACCTGCCCGACATGTCGGGGTTCGAGGTGCTGCGGTCGCTGCGGGTGTCCAAGGTCAAAACTCCGATCCTGATCCTGTCCGGCCTTGCTGGGATCGAGGACAAGGTTCGGGGCTTAGGTTTTGGTGCTGACGATTACATGACCAAGCCGTTCCACAAGGACGAGCTGATCGCCCGCATCCACGCCATCGTGCGCCGCTCCAAGGGCCACGCCCAGTCGGTGATCAACACCGGCGACCTGGTGGTCAACCTCGACACCAAGACGGTGGAGGTCGGCGGTCAGCGGGTGCACCTGACGGGCAAGGAATACCAGATGCTCGAGCTGCTCTCCCTGCGCAAAGGGACGACGCTCACCAAGGAGATGTTCCTCAACCATCTCTATGGCGGCATGGACGAGCCGGAGCTCAAGATCATCGACGTCTTTATCTGCAAGCTGCGCAAAAAGCTCGCTAACGCCTCCAGCGGCAAGAACTACATCGAAACCGTATGGGGCCGGGGCTACGTCTTGCGCGAGCCGGCCGACAACGAAGAGCGGATCCCCGCTTAAACGACAAGCCGCTGAAGAAACTTCCCGACGGGGCGCTTCGGCGTCCCGTTTTATTTTTGGGGTGATAAAAATCGCTCTGCCCACCTGGCGTTGGCCGGCCGCCTCCCACAGCAAAGCCACCCCCATCGCACGCCTTCGATGTCGGCGGCCGGACTTACGCGGCACGTCGGCTCACGCGAACTGTAATCAAGTTTCTATCTTGTGGTGCCCCGGACCGACCAATTCCTGCTTAAGACGGCACCCACGTGCCGCGTTGCACTGCGATGCCGCTCAAACGAAGCCGCGGCGCTGCCCGCCTCCTTGCGCCACCCTTTGGAAATCAGCAATATCGCTCGATAGAGGACTCAAAGCGGGCCCCTAATGCTCGACAGACTTTTCGAATCGCTGGCACTAAAGCTGGACTGCGTCACGCGCTTCGAAGAAGGCAGCGGCGTTCTCTTGTCAGCCGCGCAAACATACGGCCTCACCCACGTCGCCTATCTCGGGATCAATATTCCGCGCATCGGCAAGAAGACTCCATTCTATTCCGCGACCTATACGTCCGATTGGTGCAAGCACTACGAGCACTCCAACTACGTCGATGTCGATCCCGTCGTAAGACTCGGGCTCACGGGATTGCTGCCAGTCGATTGGAGCTCCTTCGATTATTCGACGCCGCGGGTCCGCAAGATCTTCGGTGAAGCGGTCGAATTCGGGCTCGGTCGCCAGGGCCTTACCATTCCGATCCGCGGCCGCGGGCCCGAAGCCGCGTTGTTTTCGATCAACAGCGATCTGCCGGACTGCGATTGGAGCGACCTGAAGCGGCAATCGATGCGCGACCTGCAATTGCTGGCAAACTACTTTCATCAGATGGTTATTCGGGTGGAAGGCGGACAAATCCCGCACTACGAGTCTCTGCTCTCGCCACGCGAAAAGGAGTGCCTGCAGTGGGCGGCCGCCGGCAAGACGATCTGGGAAACATCCGAAATCTTGAAAGTGAGCGAGCGCGCTGTCAGGCTTTATCTCGACACCGCGCGGCACAAGCTGGAATGCCTCAATAAGACGCAGGCTGTCGGCAAGGCCGTCGCGCTCGGTATTGTCGCGAGCGCGTGACCCGCGTAATAACATGCGCCTTTGCGTAAATTGCGCTGCGTCGAGTCAATTTTGACATATTGAGTCTGCGCCCGATCGGCCAAAAAATTAGAGCAGTTAACAAAGGGCTGCTCCCATGATCAGGCTCATTTCAGGTTCTCAACGCGCGCAATTTCCAGTGGAAGTTGCGCAGATGCACGAAATCCGCAAGCGCACGTTTCACGACCGGTTGAACTGGCAAGTGCGAACGCTGCGCAGCTGGGAAATCGACGAGTTCGACGCACTCGACCCGCTCTATCTTGTTTCGATCGGCTCGAACGGGGCCGTGCGCGGGTCGCTTCGGCTGCTGCCGACGACCGGCCCCAACATGCTGGCAGATGTATTTCCCGAACTGCTTCCTGACGGCACGCGTATCGAAAGCGCGACGATCTGGGAGTCTTCGCGTTTCTCGGTCGACCAGGAAGCCGCTGCCGAACGCTCGGAAAACCTGTTGAACAGGGTCACCGGCGAGCTTTTGATCGGCATCGTGGAAGTCGGCTTGCAAGTCGGGTTGACGGACGTCGTCTCCGTCTATGACGCGATGTTCGCCCGCATCCTCAAGCGCGCGGACTGCGCAGCCGATCTCATCGGCAAGCCGGCTCGTCTCGGCAGCGTGATGGGCTACGCCGCGTTGTTCGAGATCAGCGAACGCATGCTGCACAATCTGCGCAAGGCTTCCGGAATTACCGAGTCAGTACTCGAGCAGGAGAGCTTTGCGCAATTGGCGGTGGCATGAGCAACGCCCAGCACGGCCTCGCCAGCGTCAACACGCTGGTTCGAGAAGAGGAACTCACACGCTTTCGGGCGTGTGAGTACCTGGCCGGATTGAGCAAGGAAATGTCCACGGTCGCATTCAAAAACGGCCTCGATTCCCTGGCGATCATTTTCGAGTTGGCGCGCCAGGATGCTGAGAGAATCCTGAGGTCCTCGGACGATCATCTCAATCGTTCGTGAAGCCCATTCGTGTGCTTGGCTTCGTGCGCCGTCTCCCGCGCACCGTTATGTGGGATCGCGCTTTTCACGCTGAGTGAAGTGAGGCCCGCGACAGCGGGAGGCGGCTCACACGCGCGAGGCCAACCGCACCACGGGAGCAGCCGGCCGTTCGTGCCGTAAAGCCACGTTCGGCACGTAAAGGCCGCGGTGCTCCTGCATCGGCTTGAAGGATTCCGTGAGACCGACCACCGTCTCGGCGGCGCCAAGCACCAGAAACCCGTCATCGGGCATCCGCTGCGCCACGCGGTCCAACACCTGGATCTTGCTGGTCTGGTCGAAATAGATCAGCACGTTGCGGCAAAACACAAGGTCGAAGCGGCCGAGCGGCGAGAAGTCGTTGAGCAGATTGAGCGTGCGGAACTGCACCATCGCGCGCAGTTCGGGAGCGATCTGCCAAGACTCGCCGGCCTGCGTGAAATACTTCACCAGCATCTGGATCGGCAGACCGCGCTGCACCTCGAACTGACTATAGGTGCCGGCCTTCGCCCGCTCCAGGACATCACCAACCAGATCGGTGGCAACGATCTCGACCCGGTAGCCGGCGAGCATGGCCCCCATGTCCTTGACAGTCATCGCGATCGAATAAGGCTCCTGGCCGGTGGCGGCGGCCGCGCACCATATGCGGATGCGCTTATCGCGCGCTCGCGCGGTGGCCAGCGCGGGCAGGATCACCTGACGCAGATGTTCGAACGGAACCTTGTCGCGGAAGAACAGCGTTTCGTTGGTGGTCATGGCGTCGACCACTTCACTCACCAGCGTGGGTGCGCGGCGCGTCCGTAGCGCGGTGACCAGTTCGTCAAGCGTCGCCATGCCGTGCCGGCGCACCAGCGGCAGCAGCCGGCTTTCCGCCAGATATTGCTTCTCCGGCGCCAGCACGAGGCCAGAACGTTCCTTCAGGAGCGCGCGCAGATAATCGAAGTCGTCGGGGCTCATCGCACGTCTCCCCCGAATATGCGTACCAGCGCCGGCGCGATCTGATCGAGCGGCAGTACGGCGGAGGCAAGCCCGGCATGCGCGACTTGCCCGGGCATGCCCCAGACCACGCTCGATGCTTCGTCCTGCGCCAGCACGTGGCCTCCGGCGTCAACGATCGTGCGGCTGCCATTCAGGCCGTCCGCGCCCATGCCGGTAAGCACAAGCCCAAGCGTCCGGCTGCCCCAAACCGCGGCGGCGGACGCGAACATCGGATCGACCGACGGCTTGCAGAAATGAATCTGGGGGCCGTCATCGAGTGCGATCGCCGCCGCGCCGTCGTGGCCGGTGACGCGCATATGCTTGCCACCAGGCGCGATGTAGACGGTGCCGGCCACGACCGGCTCGCCGTCGACCGCTTCGTGGACGGGCCGCTCGAGCATGCGGTTGAGGTGCTCGGCCAATATGGCGGTGAAGGTCGGCGGCATGTGCTGCGTGATCAGCACCGGAACCCGCGGGAATACGCCGGCGATATGGCCGAGCACGACATTGAGCGCCTGCGGTCCGCCGGTAGAGGCGCCGATCAGCAGGGCGTGCGGCGTCGCCACAGGCATCGGCCGGAGCGCGACTGGCGGAGCCGGCGCGCGCGGCTTCGCGGCTGGGGCGGGCGGCGGCGCCTGCGCAGGTTGCAGCGGCGGCGCGCGGAAGCGTCTGCCGCGCAGCCCGAGATGGCGGATCTTCTCGATCAGGTCGTGCCGGAATGCGGCGGCGGTCGTGACCTCGTTGTGATTGTCCGGCTTGGGGATGTAGTCGGTGGCGCCGAGCGAGAGCGCACGCAGGCTGATCTCGGCATTACGGCGCGTCAGCGTCGACGCCATGATCACGACAAGACCTGGCTTCTTGGCGAGCAGCTGCGGCAGCGCCGCCATGCCATCGAGTTCAGGCATGTCGACGTCGAGCACCACCACGTCCGGATCGATGCGCTCGACCTGATCGACCGCCTCGCGGCCGGTTCGCAGCGAAGCCGCCAGCTCCAGATCCGACTCCGCCCCGACCCAACGCGCGAACAGGCCGCGCACGACCACGGCGTCATCCACGATCATGACGCGGATGCGCCGGCCTGCGGCGAGAGATGCGGTCGGGGCGAAAGCAAGACTCATCGTGTTCTTCGTTTTGTTGCGACCGATGCGTTGCCGCGCGGCCGTGCGGTGCTCAGATCAACCCGACTTCCTGGAACTTGGCCTCGACGATCTCCTTGTCGAATGGCTTCATGATGTACTCGTTGGCACCGGCGTGCAGCGCGCGCGCGATGTGCGCCACGTCGTTCTCGGTGGTGCAGAACACGACCTTGGGGCCGTCGCCGCCGGGCAGCCGGCGCAGGCTGCGCAGGAACTCGTAGCCGTCCATTTTCGGCATGTTCCAGTCGAGCAGGATCGCCTCCGGCAATTGATGCCGGCACTTTTCCAGCGCCTGCTCGCCGTCTTCGGCTTCCGTGATTTCGAAATCGAGCCCCTCGAGAATCCGCCGCGCCACCTTCCGGATGACGCTCGAGTCGTCAACGACCAAGCAGGTCTTCATCGCACAACCTCATCTGTTCCTGGCCCCTTGCTCGGAGCCAATGCAAGTATCAACCGTTTCGTCACGCCGCCATCGCGGCGATAGCAACGTCTAGTACGCGTTCAACATCGAGCACCAGCAGGAGCTGGTCTTCCAGACGATGGACGCCCAGCGTCATCGACGCCAATCCCTCGTCCAGGTTGACGGGCACCGCTTCGCGCGCCTCGTCGTCGAGCTTGAGAACCTCACCGATCGAGTCGATCAGCAGGCCATAGGATTCCCCGCGCCACTCGATGCCGATCGCCATTTGCGGCTGGCCGTTGCGGGCCGGCGGCAGGTCGAGCCGCCTGCGCAGATCGACGAGCGTGACGATGCGGCCACGCAGGTTGAGCACGCCGCCGATTTCCGGCGGCGCCAGCGGCACGCGCGTCACGCGTTCCGGCTTGAACACATCCTGCACGCGCAGGATCGGCAGGCCGAACAACTGCCCGCCCACCGTCGCGGTGACGAATTCCTTCAGGTTGCCGCTCTCGTTGCTCATGATCGATACGTCCTCAAGCGGCGCAGCCGACATCGGTCTGCTCCTTCAACGACGCGATCAGTCCCTGGCGGTCGAATTTGGCGACGAAGTCGTGAAATCCTGCGCGCCGGCCGCGCTCGATGGCCTCGGCGGACACCACAGAGGAAAGTCCGATGACCGGCAACGATGCGGTACGCGGATCGGCGCGCACCGCTTCGGCGAAGGCGAAGCCGTCCATCTCGGGCATCTCGATATCGGTGACGGCGACCTCGAATTGGCGGCCCTCCTCGATGAGCGCGAGCGCCGCCCGCACCGAGCCGACGGCGCTGACCGCGAAACCGGCGGCCTGCAGCACGGGCGTCAGCATGTTGCGGAAGAACGGCGAGTCGTCGATCAGCAGAACGCTGCGCGGACGCGCTTCGACCGGCCGCTCCTTGCGGCGGAACCAGTCCTCGAAGGCGAGCGGCAGGAAATGCCCGACGTCGACGATCTCGGTCGCCTGCCCCTTGATGATGGCGGAGCCGAGCACGCCGGGATTGTCGCCCGCCACCTGGATGTCGAGATGATCCTCGACGATGTCGACAATTTCGTCGACCACCAGCGCCATCGCGCGGCTGCCGTCGGAGAACACCAGCAGCGGCTGCGAGCCCTCGCCCTTGACCTGCACGCTGTCGTTCATGCTCACCAGCGGCATGAGCTGGCCGCGGTATTGCACCATGTGGCGGCCGTTCGAGACCTCAATCTTGCGCGCGTCGATCTCCTCGAGCCGCGTCACCAGCGACAACGGCACCGCCATCGGACGGGTGGAACCGGCGCGGAACACGAGCAGCGACGTCTTCTCCATCTCGACATCGGCGCTGGGCGCGGCGACTTCCTCGACCGCCAGCTGCGTCGAGACCGTGCTGCCGAGCGCGTGCGCGACGCCGTTGGGATCGATGATCATGATCACCGAGCCGTCGCCCAGGATGGTGTTACCGGAGAACATCGGGATGTGGCGCAGCTTGCTGGACATCGGCTTCACCACGATTTCCTCGGTGTGGAAAACCGCGTCCACCATCACGCCGAAAATCTGGCGGCCGACCTGGGTGACGACGACATAGCCGGTCTCGCGCTTGTCGCCCTCGTCGATGCCAAGGAGCTCGGTGAGGCGAGCGAGCGGCACCAGCTTGTCACGCAGGCGCAGCACCTGGGTGTCGCGGATGCGCTCGATGCGATGGTCACCGCTGTTGCGCGCGCGCACGAGCTCGAGCACCGCCACCTGCGGGATGGCGAAGTGGTCGCCGCCGGCCTCGACGATCAGCGCCGCGACGATCGCCAGCGTCAGCGGGATCTTGATGGTGAAGCTCAGGCCGACGCCGGTCACCGATTTGACGTCGATGGTGCCGCCGATCTCGTCGATGTTGGCGCGCACCACGTCCATGCCGACGCCGCGCCCCGACACCGAGGTCACCTGGCGGGCCGTTGAAAAGCCCGGCACGAAGATAAATTTCTGCAGCTGGCCTTCCGGCAGCTTGTCGGCGTCGGCCTGCGAGATCATACCGCGCGCGATGGCCTTCGCCTTGATGCGCGCGGTGTCGAGACCGCGGCCGTCGTCGGAAATCTGGATGATGATGTGGCCGCCCTCGTGATATGCGGACAGCCGGATCAGGCCCTGCTCGGGCTTGCCGGCCGCGCGGCGCTCGGCGGGCGTCTCGAGACCGTGGTCCGCGGAATTGCGCACCATGTGGGTGAGCGGATCCTTGATGAGCTCTAGCACCTGACGGTCGAGCTCGGTCTCCGCGCCCTGCATCTCCAGATTGATCTTCTTGCCAAGCTCGTTCGAGAGGTCGCGCACGATGCGCGGCAGCTTCTGCCAGGCGTTGCCGATCGGCTGCATGCGCGTCTTCATCACGCCTTCCTGCAGCTCGGCGGTGACGTTCGAAAGCCGCTGCAGCGGCGCCTTGAATTCGGAATCCTCGTGCCGGCGCACGATCTCGAGCAGCTGATTGCGGGTCAGCACCAGCTCGGACACCATGGTCATGAGCTGCTCGAGCATATCGACATTGACGCGGATCGACTGATGGCCGTTCTTGCCGTTGCCGTCGCGGGCGTCCGTGCCGTCGAATGCCGCGGCTTCGACGGCTTGCGCGGCCGCCACCTCCGGCTCCGGTTCGCCGGCAATCGCCTCGTCGGCGGCGTCCGGCGGCAGCGCGACGGCCTCGTGCACCTCCTCCGGCACGGCGGCCTTGGTGGCGACCGATCCGGCCATGCGATCGAGCGCGGCAATGAGATCGTCGTCGGCGCCATCCGGCTCGCGCTGCTCGGCTTCGAGCGCCTCTAAAATCTGCTTGATGCGATCGATGGTGGCGAGGATCAGCGTCACCGCTTCGCCGGTCGCCGTGGCGCCGTCGCGGAATCTGCCCATCAGCGCTTCGGCGGCATGCGTCAGCGTTTCCAGCCGCGGCAGCCCGAGGAAGCCGCACGTGCCCTTGATGGTGTGGACGAGGCGGAAGACGTTATCGAGAATCTTGGTGTTGTTGGGCTCCTGCTCGAACCGCACGAGTTCGAGATCGACCACATCGAGACTCTCGTTGGTCTCGGTCACGAATTCCCGCAGCAGGTCGTCCATGGACAAACGCCTTCATCGACGACCGGCTGGGCCGTCCTCCCGCGCTCGGTCGGAGCGCGGCCAGTGTGTCGATGAAGGGTTTAATTTTGGTTGCGGGACAGGGCGATGACTGTGTGTATTAAGCGATTGTTAACCGCCCGAAGCTGGCCTCAAGTCGCGCTGAGGACGACGGTGTCGCCTTCCATCGCGATGCTCGCGGCCATGCCGCACTCGCGCGCCAGCATGCCGGCGTAGAACGGCTGGATGCGATGGGCATCGAGCGGGTCGGGTCCGGCGTCGCCCGCGAGCAGGGGCGGCACCGCCGCGCCGATCTTGGCATTCTGGCCGGCGGCAGTGACCTTGAAGCCCATGGCATCGCCCTCGCCGACCGGATCGACGGTAAGTTGGCCGCCGCGCGGAATAGTCTGGCCGGCGATCAGCAGCATGTTGAGCAGCAGCTTGACGCGGTTCTTCGCCACCAGGAGGCGCGGCAGATTCCAGGCGAGCTTGGTCTTGTCGTCCTCGAAGAACCCGCGCGCGACCTTCTCGGCATCGCCGAGATCGATCTGCGCGCCGGCCGAGCCGGCGGCACCGAAGGCGATGCGGCAGAACTGCAGTTTGGCCGAGGCCGTGCCCGAACTCTTCTTGATGAGATCGAGCGCAAACTGCCGTGTTTCCTCGTCTTTTTCATCCTCCAGCACTTCAAGCCCGTTCACGATGGCGCCAACCGGACTGATCAGGTCGTGGCACACGCGTGAGCACAGCAGGGCGGCGAGATCGAGTGCGTCGATGGAGATTTCAGGCATAAAGCAGTCTCCGCTTTCGCGTGCACGATCCGCAGGCGAATCGCTGGTGGCGTCGGTTGTCGGGCGTGATACACCGCACCCGGCTGAGCGCCAAGGTGCGCCAAGCAGCACGGTCCGCGGCGAACGGGGAGCCATTGAATTGCCGACTGCCACGACGATTGCGCCGGCAGATGCCGTCGTTCTGATGGATGACCTGACACGCATCGCGGCGCGCGCCGCAGCCCTCATCCGACCCTTTTCGCCCGCGACGGTGGCGCAGCGCCTGAAGGACGATCAGTCTCCCGTGACCGCGGCAGACGAGGCCTCCGAGGCAGCGATCCTGGACGGGCTTCGGCGACTCATGCCGGAAATCCCAGTGATCTCCGAGGAAAGCCCCGTGCCGCAAGCGCCGGCGCAGATCGCGGGCAGCTTCTTCATCGTCGATCCTCTCGACGGCACCAAGGAGTTCCTCAAAGGCTCCGATGAATTCGCCGTGCTGATCGGCATCGTCACAGATGGCGTGCCGATCGCCGGCGTTGTGGCGGGGCCGAACCGCGGGCTGGTCTGGCGCGGCGTCGTCGGCCATGGCGCCGAGCGCCTGCGCCTGACCGAGGATGGCGCCGAGGGGGCCGAGCCCATTCGGACGCGGCCCTGGCCGGGCGCAAGCGCGGTGGCGCTGGTCAGCCGCTCTCATTACGACGCCAAGACCGACGCGTTCCTCAAGCCCTTCGGGCCGATTGAGCACGCATCCTGCGGCTCCGCCCTCAAATTCGCGCTGATCGCTGAAGGCAGTGCCGATATTTATCCACGGCTCGGGACCACCTGCGAATGGGATGTCGCCGCCGGCCAAGCCCTGATCGCGGCGGCGGGCGGCACAGTGCTGGCGCCCGACGGCGAGGCGCTGCAATTCGGACACGCGGACCGCAATTTCCGGCTGCCTGCCTTCGTGGCCTGGGGCGATTCGGCCAAGGCGGCGTCCACGCAGCGCTAGCGCTGCGTCGTGTCGGTCATTGGCTGACCGCCTTGATGATTTCCGGCCATTTGCGCTCGGCCGTGACCAAAAGGCGGCCCGGATCGCCCAAGAAGGTGCGCCGCGCCGCGTCGTCATAGAAAAGATAGAGCCGCTGGCCGACCACGGCCCAGATGCGCGGGTTGCCCGGCACCATCTTGCCGCGCGCCACCGCCACCGGGTCGTAGCCGCCGAAACGCGGCATGTAGACCTCCGGGTGGGCCTGGAAAGCGTCCCGGTTGCCCACATTGCGGAATTGCCAGACCGCGCCGGCCAGTCTTAATTCCAGCTCAGAGCGCCCGAATTCGGGTTTTTGGGCGGTGAAATAGGCCACCGGGTCGAAACCGCTGATGGCAAGCCCGGTATCCGGGTTGACCACAATTGGATCGGCGGCCGATCGGGCGAGCGGCAGTACCACGAGGCAAGCCGCCAGGAGCAGTAGGGCCGAGCGCCGCCGCGGCCCTGCGCCGGGCGCAAGACCCCGTCCCGGCTTTCGCGGCTGCCGTGTTGAAGTCATAGTCGCGAGAGAGATTGCCACGATTCGGATCGCCCGTTGGCGGACACTCCTAAGGCCCGCGCATGAGCATCCGGTTAAATCTCGGTCCGAGGCTCGATCTCGAAAAAGGAGCACCCGAATGCGCGTCAACTTGCGGCTGGCGGCCCTGACGCTTTGTCTGTTCGTGTTCGCGGCCGACGCCGCCCTTGCGCAAGGCGCGCCACCGCCGCGTCGCCATGACACGTTTTCCGCCGGCGAGGTGGTCCAAGCCGGGCACAAGTTCTTCGGCACCGTCTCGCAGGGCCTCGCCCAGGTGGTGCAGGAGGCTTTCAGCCGCTTCGGCGAACCTAACGGCTACGTGCTAGGCCAGGAGGGCAGCGGCGCCTTCGTGGTGGGCGTGCGCTACGGCGACGGCAAGCTTTACACCCGCAACGCCGGCGACCGCCGTGTGTTCTGGGAAGGACCCTCGGTCGGCTTCGACTGGGGCGGCGACGGCGCGCGCACCATGATGCTGGTCTATAATCTGCCTTCGACCGACGCGATCTATCAGCGCTTCGGCGGCGTCGCCGGTTCCGCCTATTTCATTGGCGGCTTCGGCATGACAGCACTGACCTACAATCACATCGTCGTGGTTCCGATCCGCTCCGGTGTCGGGCTGCGGCTCGGCGCCAACGTCGGGTATCTCAAGTTCACGCCGAAGGCGACCTGGAACCCTTTCTGAAATCAAGCGTATTCGTGCTATCTTAGACCCCGGTCCGTGCAAACGGGCCGGGGTTTAGGTTAATAGGGACTTGCGCTGGAGAAGCGGGCACCGCCATGCCATGGTCTAGGCGGGAACACGCGGGTCAGGGTTGGGTTGGAGGCGTTGTTTCATGATTGAACCGATCATGTACTTCGGGATCGGCTTTATCGTTGCCGCCCTCATTGGGCTGGTCATCATCCCGCTCGTCCATAACCGCGCCGTCCGTCTGACCATGCGGCGGCTCGAAGCCGCCACGCCGCTGTCGATGGCGGAGATTCAGGCCGACAAGGACCAGCTGCGCGCTGAGTTCGCCATGTCGACGCGGCGCCTGGAAATGAGCGTCGAACAACTTAAGGCCAAGAGTACCGGCCAGCTTGCCGAGCTCGGTAAGAAGAGCGACGCCATCAACCGGCTCAAAATCGAGCTCGGCGAAAAGACAGCCACCATTTTCGCGCTCGAAGCCCGCGACAAGTCTCTACGCGATCAACTGCGCGCGACCGAAGAGGAAGTCTCGGTCAAGACACAGACCATGCACGAGGCCGAGCGCACGCTCGCCGACAAGCAATCCGAGCTCGCCAAGATGGAAAGCGAGCTCGACGAACGCTCCACCTTTGCCGACGCCCAGGAGGTCGAGATCAGCGCTCTGAAGGCACAGATCGAGGCGCTCAAAGACCGGCTCGCCGAAGCCGGCCGTGAGGTTAAGGCGGTGGAAGATCGCCGCGAGGCTGAGCGGGTCGCCCTGCACGCGGCGACCCGTGAACTCGACGAGGAGCGCGGCAAGGTGGAGAATCTCGGCCGCCGCGTTGGCGAGCTCGAGCAGCAGCTCGCCGCGCAAACCACCGAAGCCGAACTGCTCGGACGCCGCGCTCACGACCTGGAACAGCGGCTCACCGAACAAGCACGCCTGCTGACGCAGACCGAAACCGAATTGAAGCATGCGGTGGGCGACATCGAAAACGCACGCAAGACCGAGAACGATCTGCGTGTGGCGATCGCCGAGCTCGATGGGCGCACCAGTTCCGCCTCCGCCAAGCTCAAGGCCGAGAAGGCCGAGCTGCAAAGCGAGCTCGAGCGCACGCGCGACGAGCGCGACAGGCTCTCGCGCGACCTCGCGGCCATGAAGCGCGAGACCGAGGAAGCCTGGGCGTCGGAGCGGGTGGAGAACTCGCTCCTGCGCGAGCGCATCAATGACGTCGCCGCGGAAGTGGCGCGGCTCGCTTCCGCGCTTGAAGGCCCGAACTCGCCAATCGACGCGATCCTGGCTGCGGAAACCGCGCGCGACCGCGGCGCGGCGGGCGCGACGGTGACTAGCCTCGCCGACGTCTCGCTCGGGCAGGAAGAGGCGGACACGGGCAATCTCGCCGACCGCATCCGGGCGTTACAGACCCACGCTTCGCGAGTTCCGCGCAGCGACGAGCCCCAAAGCCACTAGGCCCGTTCACCGTTTCACTGACGCGGTGAATAGGCCTAGGTTTTCGCTTTGTCGGGTTTCCGGACGGCGAACCGGTTTCCACTTCGCCCGGAAAAGCCCAAAATCCGGCCCTCCGGGGCCTCGCTTGACAGGCCTCGGCGGCACTCCTTATATCCGGCCAGCCGAAACGGCGGGCGGTTAGCTCAGCGGGAGAGCACACCCTTCACACGGGTGGGGTCGCAGGTTCAATCCCTGCACCGCCCACCATTTTCAATCATGGCCACGTAACGCGAGAGATATGAAAAAGCCCGCTGCGAAGCGGGCTTTCCGAATCCGGTCACGCGCTTCGCGCTCTATTACCGCTTGACCGGCGGGTCCCGCGTCAAATTCTTCGACGCCAATTCGTCGAGATAATCCTGCCAATAGCGATCGTGGTTGCGGCCGAAGTCGCGCAAGGTGTCCCAGCTGTAGATGCCGGTCGAATGCAGGTCGTCGAACACAAGCCGCACGGCGTAGTTACCAACTGGCAGCACTTCGAGGATGGCGACGTCGCGCTTGCCGGGCACGGTCTTGCGCTCCTCTGCGGAATGACCCTGCACTTCCGCGCTGGGACTCTTCACGCGCAGATATTCGGCGGCAAGATCGTAGCGCTCGCCGCCCTCGAAGCTGACGGTCAGCGTCTTGCGGTCCTTGTGCAGGCGCAGTTCGTCCGGCCAAGCCGGCGCATCGCTCGTGGGCATACTCATGGCGCGATGTCTTAGCGCGGGCGCGCTCAGATCACAAACCGCACCTGCCCGGCATCGCTCATGTCGTAGCCGCCAAGCTCCTGGGCGCGCGCGGCGAGATCCGGCGAGCGCAGGAACCGGACCACGGCCTGCACCGGCGCGTGGAAATAATCGCGCTGGTGCATGACGAGGTCGAAATGCTCCCAGACGATAGGCACGAAATCGAGGCCGGCGGCATTGGCGACGCCGCGCGTGGCGATCCCGGTGTCGGCGCGGCCGGCGCGCACGGCCTGGGCGATGTCGGGTCCGGTGGGCGAAAGTGGGCCGACGACGTTGAGTTGGTCGAGCGCGGCATTGGCGCCGTGCAGCAGCGACAGCAGCAGAAGCTGCGCGCCGGCGCCCGCCGGTCGCAGGCTGATACGGGCCTTCTGAGCGACCACGTCCGCGATGGAGCGGATGCCGAGTGGATTGCCGGGCGCCAGCAGGAAGCCCTGCTCGCGGCGGCAAAAGCCGATCATCACCAGGTCCTGGACATCCGAACGGCTGCGCAGAGCGGCGACATTGGCGTCGGCGGCGGGGTCTTCGAGCGCGTGCAGATGGATGGCGGCCGCGATGCTTTCGCCCGCGAGGAAACGCTTGAAGCCGACCTCACTGCCGACGGCCAGCGTCGCCAAGCCCGAGCCGCTTTCGCGCAGTACCCATTCGAGTAACGGGTCGTGGCTGCCGGCGACGATCAGCGCCGGCTGCGGCCGCACCATGCCGGCGGGACGCGTGATGCTTGCCGTCAGCCATTGATCGAGCTCGGTCTTGGGAAACAGCCAACGTCCCGTCACCTTGGTGCATGGGACGCTGCCCTCCGCAACCATCTCGTAGATCTTTCTTTCCTTGAGACGGAGATAGGACGCCGCCTCCGCGGTCGTGAAGAGTTGCATGTTCCTGCCCTGCACATTCATGCATTCTTTTTTGATTTGTTTCAAAGAACTACATATGTTCCAAGTTATATATGTCGGGCTTTGTTAATGCCATGAAATCATGGTCTTTTTTCCCTGGCGTAACAGTAAGGCTTGGCCCACGCGCCGGCGCCGCCAAGCCCACTAGGGCGTAAGGCATTGGGAGAAATGGAAAAACCTGTCGCGAGATCGATATGGCAAAAGCGGGCCGTGTGTATTTCGAGATATGAAAATTTAGGAGCGCGATGGTGAACCAGCAGACAAGCGCGTCGCGCGGCGCCGCATCGCCCGACGTCACGGGCTTCTACGAGCCGGACACTGGCAGCATCCAATATGTCGTGAGCGATCCGTCGACCAAGAAGGCGGCCATCATCGACGCGGTGTGGAATTTCGATTTGCGCAGCGCCTGCACCAACACGCGTTCGGCCGACGCGATCGTCGAGTACCTCAGTGTGCAAGGCCTCACGGTCGACTGGATCCTCGACACCCATCCGCACGCAGACCATTTCATGGCCGGCGCATATCTCAAGGACCGGCTCAACGCCCCGCATGCGATCGGCGAAAAGGTGCGCGAGATCGCGAAACTATGGTCCACGATCTATCACCTGCCGGATGCCTTCCACGTCGACACCGATTTCGACCGGCTGCTCGCCGACGGCGACACCTTCGCGATCGGTAACCTGCCGGTGCGGGTGATGTTGTCGCCGGGCCATACGCTCGGCTCGATCAGCTACCTGGTCGGCGAGGACGCCGCCTTCGTGCACGACACGCTGATGTTTCCCGACTCGGGCTCCTCACGCGCCGACTTTCCCGGCGGTGATGCCGGCGCGCTTTATCACTCGATACAGGCGATCCTGGCGCTGCCGCCGCAGACGCGCTTGTTTGTCGGGCACGATTACGGAAAGGGCGGACGCGAACCTCAATGGGAAGCGACCGTGGCGGAGCACAAGGCCAACAACATCCACGTGCACGACGGCGTCACGCTGGCCGAGTTCGTCAAGCTCCGCAACGAACGCGACCGGACGTTGTCATTGCCGGATCGGATGCTGCATGCGCTGCAAGTCAATCTGCGCGGCGGCCGGTTGCCGAAGCCCGAAGATGACGGGCACAGCTATTTCAAGATTCCAGCGAACCGATTCTGACCAGCCGCCCTACTTCAGGTATTCGTCGTTGTGCGCCCCGAGTACCGGCGCGGCGAGCGGCACCTCGGGCGGCGCCCGGAAGGCGGCATCGATCGGCACCGGTAGCGCCGGCATGTCTTGGCCCTGCGCATTGGACAAGCGATGCGCAAACACGCCGCGGGCCGCGAAATGCGGATCGTCAAGCGCCTGCCGCACGCTCTGCACGATGGAGCAACAGCAGTCCTCGCCGGCGAAACGCGCGCGCCAGTAAGAAGAATCCTCACCACGGATGATCTCGGCAACGCGCCTGACCGTCGCCGCCGGATCTTTCTCGTCAACGTATTCCGCTTCGAGGCCGATGAGCCTGCAGAACACCACCCAAAAGCGCTGTTCGATCGGCGCCGCCGCGACGATCTTGCCGTCGCGCGTCGGATAGAGCCGATAGCGCGCGGTGCCCCCGCTGAGCATGTGGTCGCCATTGCCTGGCCAATGGCCGCTGGCCTGCCCCTCGCCCAACGCCCAGAATGCAAAGGGAAACAGATTGTCCGTCATGCCGACGTCGAGATGTCGGCCCTTGCCGGTGCGCGCGCGCTCCGTCATCGCCAGCAGGATATTCATCACGGCCGGATAGGCGCCCCCGGCGATGTCGGCAATTAACCCCGGCGGCACCACCGGATACTCGACTGGCCCCATGGACAACGCCAGCAGGCCGGCGTCGCCGATATAGTTGAGATCGTGCCCGGCGACGTCGCGCTTCGGACCGTCTTGGCCGTAGCCGGTGATGGAGCAGTAGATCAGGCGCGGATTGATCTTGGCGAGGCTGGCGTAATCAAGCCCCAGGCGCGCCATCACGCCGGGGCGGAATTGCTCGACCAGGATGTCCGCGCGCGCGATCAGCGGCATGAGTCGCGCGCGCTCGGTAGGGTCTTTAAGATCGAGCGCCAGGCTCTTCTTGCCGCGGTTGAGCAACGCGAAGTTGGCGCTGTCGCCGCCCCAGTGCGGGACGTAGTGGCGCATATCCTCGCCGCCCGGCCGCTCGATCTTGAGCACCTCTGCGCCGGCCTCCGCCAGCAGCAATGTCGCCATCGGGCCCGGCAACAGGGTCGAGAAATCCAGAACCAGAGCGTCTTGCAACGGTCTCAATCGCCAGCCCCCCGCGGATGGGCACCCCGCCGGCACGCCGCCGGTGGGCCACCGATGTCGAATGGTGTTCCGCGTTAGGTCTTGCCGTCCGCATCGTGGCCGGTCAATCGGGGACATCCCTTTCGGGTGCCGCGCTCCGGAAATCGTTCAGAATGTCATGTTTCGGCGGCTTTTGCCGCCGCCTAGCGGGGCCCCGCCAGCAGCCAGATGATCAGCCCGATCACGGGCAGAACCAAGATAACGATCACCCACAGGACCTTCGCGCCGGTACTCGCCGCGCTTTGCAGCACGCGCACGATGGCCCAGATGTCCAGCGCCAGAATGATCAGCCCCAGTATGCCCCCATATTCGAAACCCATGTGGTCACCTCCTTCAGCTTTCGCGGCGCGCCTATCGACGCACGCCACGTCGCGGCTGCGCCGGCAGCACGCGCAATGTTCCCTTCCCTTATTCAATGGAACACTAGGCCGTTAGTTCCATCGTCGAGATGGTGAGGGCGCTTGGAGCGGCGGCCATCAGCATAACGGGTAATAAAAACGCATCGCGCTTTCGTAGTTTGGGAACGAATTAGCTACGCGAAACTTTCTGACCAGGGATTTGGGTTTGTCGTGGCAAGAGGCAATACGATGCAGGATCAATACGGAACCAGGTTACTCGGACTGGGGATTTCGGCCGTGTTTGCCGGAATGCTCGTGCTCAATGCCCTCGCATTCGCGGTGGCGCATTAGCCGTCACAACTGAGCGCGCAGATCGCGCTGGCCCGCGGACAATCGGACGACGAATTTTGGGAACTTTCGCGCGGCACATCCGTTACGCCTGACCGTCCTATATTTCTCGTGATCCGGTGCGTGAGTTTCCGATTGTGCGGCACAAATGGCTTCTTTGACGTCAGAGACGCGGCGTTCCGGCGACTCTGCGGCCCTGGACAGGGGCTGGCCGCTTGCTCCAAACGCGATGGCGCGCCGCGTGGGCGCGCACGAGTGGCATCTGACCCCGCTCGGTCCTGTGGCAGCATGGCCGCAAGCGTTGCGGACCGCGGTCGAAATCGTGCTGGATTCCAAGTTTCCGAGCATCCTCGCGTGGGGCGCCGACCTCACGGTCTGCGCATATAACGACGCCTACCGGCTTCTGCTCGGCGAAAAGCCGGAAGCGCTCGGCCGCCCTCTTCTCGAGGTATGGTCGGAGGCGCGGGCCATCATCGCCCCGCAAATCAAACGTACTCTCGAGGGCGAAGGCTGTAAGTTGACGGATGCCGAGTTCACGCTCATGCGTCACGGCATCCTCGAGCAGGCCTGGTTTGAATACAGCTTTAGCCCGGTACGGGATGCGAGCGGCGCGGTCGCCGGCGTCCTCAACATCGCGCTGGAAACGAAAGCGCGGCGCCTTGCCAAGACCACGGCGGAGCGCGACCTCGCGCTCGCGGAAGCCTTCCACCGGGTCAACAATAACCTGCAAACGATTTCAACGCTGCTGCTGATGGAGCGGCGGCGTTACGACGATCCGCACATGCGCGGGTCGTTCGACCGGATGGAGCGGCGTGTCTACACTATGGGATTGGTACATCAGCATCTGATGACCGGCGGTGCGCACGGCGACATCGACATCAAACCACTCATGGCCGCCATCGTCGAAGGTATTCTGAATGCGGAAACGTCAGGCTCGCAAGAGCTATCGGTTTCGCTCGAGGTCGGCCCGCTGCGGGCGATGATCGACATTGCCATGCCGCTTGGGCTGCTCGCGAACGAACTGATCTGCGAGGCCGCAGAAAGCGCGCGCACCAGCGGGGCGCCGCCAAGCATTGCCGTCTCTTTGCGTCAGACGGCGCGCCGCTGGCGGCTTGAGGTCGCTGGCGGGCCGGAAAGCGCAGGAAACGACGGCGGGCCGCGCACGAGCGTTGTCGAACGCCTTTCCACGCAGTTGGGCGGCCATCTGACGTTCTCGCGAACGAACGGGCGCCACGCCCTGGAATTTTCCGCGCCGGGCGGAGACGAGCCATGACAAAGACGCGCGTCCTGATCGTGGAAGACGAGATGCTGGTCGCCTACGGTCTCGAAGAAGAGCTGCAGGACCGGGGCTATGATGTGGTCGGGATCGCCGCGACGGCGGACGACGCCGTCGCGCTGTGCCGCGCCGCGCGCCCCGAAGTCGTGCTGATGGACGTGCGGCTCAAGGGCGCGCGAGACGGGATCGATGCCGCGCAAGAGATTGCCGACGAGGCGCTCGGCGCCAAGGTCATCTTCGTCACCGGGTCGCGCGAACGGCAGACGCTGGAACGCATCCGCAGCGACCACCCGCGCGGGATACTGATCAAGCCCGTCAGTCCCGACCAGATCGACCAGGCGATCACCGAAGTGCTCTAGCGCGCGGGTTTCGGCGCCCCTGGCAACCAGCCCGCCCCCAGGTTGACGCTAAATCGAGCCACTCGGTAACATCATGACGCGGATGTTACGTCCGCATCATGGAAACGCGCAAATCTGCCGGGGATTTGCGCAACCAGACCGACGACCGACGCTGCAAGCATCACCGGCACTGGCGGGGGCGGAAATTTGCAGGACGTCGAATCCGACGGCGAATTTGATTTCGTGATCATCGGTGCCGGCAGCGCCGGCTGCGTGCTGGCAGAACGGCTGTCAGCCTCGGGCCGCCATCGCGTGGCGCTGCTCGAAGCCGGCGGCCACGACAACCGGTTCTGGGTTCATGTTCCGCTCGGCTACGGCAAGCTGTTCAGCGACGCGCGCGTGAACTGGCTCTACTCCACGGAGCCCGAATCTGAACTCGGCGGACGCCAAATCATCCAGCCGCGCGGCAAGCTGCTCGGCGGCTCCAGCTCGATCAACGGCCTGCTCTATATTCGCGGCCAGGCCGAGGACTTCGACCACTGGCGCCAGCTCGGCAACACCGGCTGGTCGTTCGAAGACGTGCTGCCTTTTTTCCGAAGGGCGGAAGACCAGACCCGCGGGCCGATGGATTTGCATGGGACTGGAGGGCCGCTGGCGGTTTCCGATGTCGAGCGTCATCCGTTGTGCGACGCCTTCATCGACGCGGCGCAACAGGCCGGCTTCCCGGCCACCGACGATTTCAACGGCGCGTCGCAGGAAGGCGCCGGCTATTTCCAGCTGACCGCCCGCAACGGCCGCCGCTGCTCGACGGCGCGCGGCTATCTCCGGCCCGCGCGCGGCCGGTCGAACCTCAAGGTAATCTCCAACGCGCTGGCCTCGCGCCTCTTGTTCGAGGGTCGGCGCGCGGTTGGCGTCGAATATCGCCAGGACGGCCAAACCCGCAGCCTGCGCGCCAAGGGCGAGGTCATCCTGTCGGGCGGCGCCTTCAACTCGCCGCAGCTTCTGCAGCTCTCCGGGGTCGGTCCGGGCGCACTGCTGCGCGAACACGGCATCGACGTCATTGCCGACATGCCTGGTGTCGGCGCCGACCTCCAGGACCACTACCAGGCCCGCTTCAACTACCGCGGCACCGAGCCGATCACCATCAACGACATGATGGGGAGCCTCGGCAGCCGGCTCGCCGCCGGACTGAATTATCTGCTGTTTCGGCGCGGCTTCCTGACCATCGGCGCGGGCTATGCCGGCGGGTTCTTCAAGACGGAGCCTGACCTGCCCACGCCCGACGTGCAGGTCCATTTCATTCTGTACAGCGCCGACAGCGTGGGTCAGGCGTTGCACAAATTTCCGGGCTTCATCGCGTCGGTTTGCCAACTGCGCCCGCAGAGCCGCGGCTTTGTGCGCATCAAGTCGGGGGACCCGGCGGCAGCGCCGGCGATCCAGCCGCGCTATCTGTCGGTCGACGCCGACCGCGAGGCGTTGGTCAAGGGCATGAAGCTGTTGCGCCGGATCATGACCGCGCCGGCAATGGCGCGCTACGTCGACGAAGAGCTCAACCCCGGCGCGGCGTGCCAAAGCGACGAAGCGCTACTGCAATTCGCGCGCGACAAGGGCACCACCATCTTTCACCCGACCAGCACCTGCCGCATGGGGCCGGACGCCAACGCGGTCGTCGACGACGCACTGCGCCTGCGCGGCTTCGAGCGCTTGCGGATCGCGGACGCCTCGGTCATGCCGACGCTGGTTTCCGGCAACACCAACGCCGCCGTCATCATGATCGGCGAAAAGGCCGCGGACATGGCTCTGCACGACGCACGCGAGGCTTAGGCAAGCCACGCGCGGACAGGAGCGCGCGCCTAGTAGACCTCCAGCTCTTCGGCCTGCCCGCCTTCGTCGACCGCGCGCTGCGAGCGCTGCTCGGCCGGCTTGCGGTAGTGGCCGAGGTTGCTGGCGCTGTTGACCAAAGCCAAATGCGAGAACGCCTGCGGCATGTTGCCGACGAGGCGGCGCGCGCGCGGGTCGTATTGCTCGCTCAACAGGCCGACGTCATTGCGCAGGTCGAGCAGCCGCTCGAACAGCCGCGCCGCGTCGTCCTGGCGGCCGAGCATGAGATAGGCATCCGCCAGCCAGAACGAGCAGGCCAGGAACATGCCCTCCCCCGGCGGCAGACCGTCATCGGCGGTGGCGGTGTCGTAGCGCAACACCAGCCCGTCCGACATGAGCCGGCTCTCGATCGCCGCGACTGTGCCGCGGAAGCGCGGATCGCCCGCCGGCAGGAATCCGACCGCCGGCAGCAGCAGGAGCGAAGCGTCGAGCTCCTTGCTGCCGTAGGCGCGCACGAAGCTGTTGGATGCCTCGTCGAAGCCGCGCTTGCAGACATCGGCGTGGATCTCGTCGCGCAGCTCGCGCCAGTGCGCCGCCGGCCCCGGCAGGTCGAACTTCTCGGCGCTCTCGGCGGCGCGGTCGAAGGCGACCCAACTCATGACCTTGGAATAGGTAAAGTGCTCGCGCCCGCTGCGCACCTCCCAGATGCCCTCGTCGGGCTGGCGCCAGATCGTCTCCAGGTGCGCGAGGAATTCGCGCTCGATGTCCCAGCCGGCCTCGTAGCCGCCGAGACCGCCCTCGCGCGCCTGGTGCAGCGCGTCCATTACCTCGCCGAAGATATCGAGCTGCAATTGATTGTGGGCGGCGTTGCCGATGCGCACGGGCGCCGAGTTCTCGTAGCCGGGGAGCCAGGGCGCCTCCCACTCGGTGAGGCGGCGCTCGCCGCGGATGCCGTACATGATCTGGATCTGGCGTGGGGACCCCGCGGCCGCGCGCAGCAGCCAGTCGCGCCAGTTGCGCGCCTCGTCGTAGTAGCCGGCGTTCATGAGCGCGAGCAGCGTGAGCGTGGCGTCGCGCAGCCAGCAGAAGCGGTAGTCCCAATTGCGCGGGCCGCCGATCTGCTCGGGCAGCGAGGTCGTGGGCGCCGCCACCATGCCGCCGGTCGGCTCATAGGTAAGTGCCTTGAGCGTGATCAGCGAGCGCGTAACCGCCTCGTTCCAGGGGCTGACGATCTGGTTGCGGCCGGACCATTCGGTCCAGAACCGTTCGGTGTCGCGCAAGGCGGCCTCGGCATCGAGCGGTGCCGGCAGCGGCTCGTTGGAGCGCGCGTAGGACAGCGTGAACGCCTTGCGGTCGCCCGCGTGCACGGTGAAATCCACCACCGTGCGGAAGTTCTCGCCGCGCGCCGGCTCTGGCGTGCGCAACACCGCCATGTCGGGGCCCGCGATAGCACGCACGCAAGTCTCGTCGACGCGCGTCACCCACGGCATGATGGCGCCGTAACCGAAGCGCAGCACGAACTCGCTGGTGAAGTCGACGCGGCCGCGCTCGCCCACCACGATGCGTACGACGTGCGAGCCGCCATTGCGCGGCGGCATGAAGTCGATGAGGGTGGCGGCGCCGTCCTTGGTCTCGAAGCGGGTTTCGAGAATGAGCGTGGAGCCGCGGTAGCGCCGCGTCACGCGTGGCGGGCGCGCGTCCGGCTTGCACGGCTGCGGCGCCACCAGCCAGCGGCCGTTGTCGCCGGTGCCGAGGATGGCTGCAAGGCAGGCATCGGAATCGAAGCGCGGCCAGCACAGCCAGTCGATCGAGCCGTCGCGCCCGACCAGTGCCGCGGTACCGAGATCGCCGATCAGGGCGTAGTCTTCAATGCGCGAGGTCATGCCGACTCATCAATTGAAGTCCAACACGACCTTAATGTCGTCAGGCCTGCTTTCAAGCGCCTCGCGCCAGCGATCGAGCGGCACGCGGCGCGTGATGAGACCCGCGAGCCAGTCCTTGTCGGCCTTGGCGAGCGCGTCGGCCGCAGCATGGTAGTGTCGGCGATTGGCGTTGACGGTGCCGAAGACAAGATCATTCTCCAGCACCATGTCGCGGTTGAAGCCGCCGACGTCGAAATCGAGCGTGTGACCGCCGGATGAGACGCCGGTGAGGCAGACGATGCCGGTCGGCGCATTGCGACGCAGCACGTCGAGCACCACGGTGCCGGCGCCGGTGCACTCGATGACAATGTCGGGCTCGAGCTTGCCGAGATCTTCGTTGTGATAGGTGGCGCCGAGCGCGCGCGTGAGGTCGGGCTTGGGACCGTCGGCGTGGCGGTCCATGACGTGCATCTCGTAGCCGCGCTGCTGCCCGAGCAAGGCTGCAAGCAAGCCGACCGGGCCGGCGCCGGTGACGAGTGCGACGCGCGGCTGCCAATAGGTGTTGAGCGCGGCGAAGCGCTCCACGAATTCCCAGGCCTTGGCAACGATGCTGGTCGGCTCCATCAGGACGCCGAGTTGGTCGAGGGCAGGATCGATCTTGACCAGGAAGTCGCGCTCGATGCGCCACTGCTCGGAGCCATAGCCGTTGCGCTCCTTGATGCCGCGCTCGGTGTATTGGCCGTTGCGGCACATGTCCCACTCTCCGGCCGCGCAGGCGGGACACGGCACCGGGTCCGGTCGCCGCACGATGCCGACAACGAGATCGCCTTTCTTGAACGCGCTGTCGCCCGGCGCGTCGGCGACGCGGCCGAGGGATTCATGACCGATGATAAGGCGATCTTGCCCGGGCGGCGCCCACCCATAAGCGCCTGAAATGATCTCGCGGTCGGTGCCGCAAATGCCCAGCGCGAGCGCGTCGACCAGCACGTCGCCCTCGCCTGGCGGCGGCTCCGGCACGTTTTCGAGCTGGACGGAGTTGGCAAGGCCGGGTTGGATGGTCAGGGCGCGCATGAAAACTCAAGTACCTAATCGCCACCCCTCTTACGGAACATGGTCGTTCAGGGCCTGGATTCAAGGCTTATCAGCGCGCGGAGATGCGTTTGAGGGTCTCCAGTCCGCATTTGTAACGTGATGTTCAGGCGATTTCGTCGAAGGCGATGACGCCGGCCGGCAGCTCGTATTTGAGCGCGACGCGCGCGGCGTTCTTTTCCGCCATGGGAAAAAGATGCAGCGACTCGAGCGCCGCGTAGCTCGCCGGAAGTTCCGAATCCCATTTCGCGCGGAAGGCGCGATAAGCTTCGTCGACAAGCTTCATGCGCGCGCTGTGCAGCACCGACACGTCGCGCTTCTTGGCCGCAGCCTCGGCCTTCACGTGGCCGGCGCCCTTGTGCCACAGCCACGCCCCCTTGGCGCAGACCAGCTTGAAGCCGGCGAGATGCGCGCGCAGGCCGTAATCGACGTCGCCGAAATAGCCGAAGAAGCCGAGATCGAGTACGCCGATACGCTCGATCAGAGCGCGCGAGATCAGCACCGCGTCGCCCGAAAGCACGGCGTCCTCGACGAAGGCGAGCCCCTGGATCTCGAAGATCGCTTTCGAGAAGCTGGCGACGTCGGCATAGCGGCGCAGGAAGTCCGGCGGTGCAACAGTGTGCTCGGGATGGCTGTCGCAGTAGTTCGAGGTGCCGCGCACGATGCCGATGTCGCGGCTGAGCGCCGCCACCCCCAGCACCGCCGCGAAGAAAGAGGGCGTGATCACCATGTCGTTGCTGAGGAAGAACACCCGTTCCGCCGACGCCAGGCTGAGCCCGAGCGAAAACACGCCGGTATAGTGCAGGCGCTCGCGCGCACGCACGATGCGGAAGCGATGCTGGGGCGCGCCGTCGCGGGTCGCCTTGAAAACTTGCGCGATGCCCTCGGCGGGATCGGAGGCGTCGTCGATCAGCACGAACTCGCCGCTCAAATTGAGCGCGCTCAGGGCGGTGACGGCGGAGGCGAGACAATCGCGCGTGGTAGCGGCGTCATTGTGGGAGGGCACGATGACGGATAGCAATCAGACCCTCCGCACGGCTTGGCCGTCAGCGATTCGGCGATGCGCCCAGCCCATAGCATGGGCACGGCGCAGCGCCTAGGGAGCTGTGGAATGGTCGCCGCGGCTCAGGTCGCTGACGTCACCGACGCCACCTGAAAGGTGTGCATATCGCCGTCCTCGCCGCGGATGGAGACGTATTCGCCCTGGCGGAAGGCGTGGCTTTCGAAGTGGAAGCCGGCCTCGTCATCGTCCGTGTCCTGCGGGTCGTAATCGAAAATCCAGCGCCCGCGCGGGCCCCCGGCCTTGTGCTCGAGGCGGCCGACCTGGTCGTCCTCGCCCTCCCAGAAGCGGACCACGCGGCAGTGCGCGTGGTCCTTGCGCCAGGCCTCGACGTCGATATGGCCTTCGGCGTCGAGCGGGGCGACGAACTCGTAACCATGTTTGGCGGAGCCCTGCGGGAACGCGGGCGAGCGCGCGAGGTTGAGACGGATGCGCTTGAAATTGTGCGGCAGGGTGGTCACGGGGTCAGGTCTCCTGAAGCGTTCTCTGGCAGGTTTCTGCCACACCATGGCCCGGTCGGGTAGCCTTGCGTATTGATCTGGATCAGACGAGCAAGCACGGCGTTGGCCTAGGTAACGGCCGCCGAATGGGGACGTGATGGACGCGCCTGACAACCAGCAGCCAGTCATGGACTTTCTGGCCGACCCGGGCATCCACGGCGGCCAGCCGGTGACACGCATCGACACCCACGCGGCTTCCGTTTTCCTCGCTGGCGACCGCACGCTCAAGATAAAGCGCGCGGTGCGGTTTCCGTTCCTCGACTTCTCCACCCTCGCCAAGCGCAAGGGGGCTTGTGAGGCTGAACTCGAGGTCAACCGGCCATTCGCACCGGCAATCTATCGCCGCGTGGTGGCGATTACGCGCGAGGCTGACGGCAAGCTGGCGCTCGGCGGCAAAGGCGAGCCCGTGGAATGGGCGGTGGAGATGACGCGGTTCGACGAGAACGCGACCCTCGACCGTCTCGCCGAGCAAGGACGCATCGACGAACGGCTCGCCGACGCGCTCGGTCGCGCTGTCGCGCACGCCCACTCTGTGGTGCCCGTCGTCAAGGACGCCGGCTTCGCCGATGTGCTCGCCGAGATCATCGCGCAGAACACGGTCGAGTTGCGCGAGACGCCGGCGCTGTTTCAGACAGGCGAGGTGGAAGCGCTCGACAAGGTGACGTGCGATGCTTTCGCGCGCGTGCGTCCGCTGCTGCAAGCGCGCGAAAGCGCTGGGCAAGTGGCGCGTTGCCACGGCGATCTGCACCTCGGCAACATCGTCTTGGTCGACAATGCGCCGGTGCTGTTCGACGCTCTCGAGTTCGATCCTAAGCTCGCCACCAGCGATGTGTTCTACGATCTCGCCTTTCTGCTCATGGACCTGCTCGATCGCGGGCTCAAGCGCGCCGCCAATATCGTGCTCAACCGCTATCTCGTCGAGCGCGGCCGCGACGACGACCTCGACGCGC
Organism: uncultured Pseudomonadota bacterium; assembly: GCA_963773225.1. GTDB lineage: Bacteria > Pseudomonadota > Alphaproteobacteria > Rhizobiales > Xanthobacteraceae > Pseudolabrys. The sequence continues at coordinate 91,660 of CAVZAO010000010.1, read as the reverse complement.
TTGCCGCCCTGCCGCTGTTCCTGTCGGTGCGCGCGGCGATCCGCGCCAAGGTGACGGCGGCGCGCGCCGAACACACCGAGGACCGCGCGAGTGCCGAGCGGAGCGCCCGCGACTATTTCAAATTGTCGCAAGAGCTGCTTACGCCCGTCACCCCGCGTTGCGTCGCCGTGGGCGGTCTGTCCGGCACCGGCAAGTCGGTGCTGGCGCGCGGCCTCGCGGTCGACCTGCCGCCGGCGCCGGGCGCGGTGGTGCTGCGCTCGGACATCGCGCGCAAGCGCCTGTTCGGCCATCCGGAGACCGACAAGCTGCCGCCGGAGGCCTATGACAAGGCGGTGACGGCGCGGGTCTATCAATCGCTCTCGGAGAGGGCGCGGCGGGTGCTCGCCGCCGGCCACGCGGTGATCGTCGACGCGGTCTTTGCCGAGGGCTTCGAGCGCGCCGACGTCGCCCGCGCCGCGTCGGGCTTCGATTTTCACGGCCTGTTCCTGACCGCCGATCTCGCGACGCGGATCGCGCGGGTCGGCGCACGTGCCGGCGATGCCTCCGACGCCGATGCGGCCGTGGCGCAGGCGCAGGAGGCCTTCGACCTTGGCGCGCTCGACTGGGGCACAGTCGACGCCTCTGGCACGCCCGACACAACGCTGGCGCGGGCGAAGGCGGCGCTCAAGCTTTGAATGCGGCAGTGCGGAACGAGCTATGCGCCTAACGGCGAGCGGCCAATCAGGCCCCACCCCTTGGGCGGCAAGACAAAACCGTGCATAGCTGGTTCGTTGACGTTTTTGCCGGGACCTGAATGAACGCCGAGATCGCCCGAACCTTCTCCGCGCGCCAGATCGCGGTCGGCATCGTCGGCTATTGCTGCTTCATCAGCCTGTATTCGCCACAGTCGATCCTGCCGCTGCTGTCGCACGACTTCGGCGCCAGTGCGGCGAAAGTCTCCACGGTCATTACCGCCAGCACCCTTGCGGTTGCGGTGACGGCCCCGTTCACCGGTACGGTCGCCGACGTGCTGGGTCGCAAGACGGTAATCGTAGCCGCCATGTTCGCGCTGGCGATCCCGACGACCATGGTGGCGCTCTCCCCCAACCTGACCTGGATGATCGCCTGGCGCGGGGTCCAGGGGCTGGTGCTGCCGCCGATTTTCGCGGTCACGATCGCCTATATCGGCGACGAATGGCCGTCCCACGAAGCCGCCACTGCCGCCGGCATCTACTCCTCCGGCTCGAGCCTGGGGGGCTTTTCCGGCCGTCTGGTGACCGGCCTCTTCGCCGACTGGCTCGGCTGGCGCTACGGCTTCCTGGCGCTCGCCTGCGTGGCGCTGGTGGGCGCCGTCACGGTCACGCTGGTGCTGCCGCGCGAGCGCAAGTTCGTGCGCTCGGAAGGCATCATCGCGTCCGGCAAGCAGATGCTGCGGCACGTCCGCAACCCACAACTGCTTTCCGTCTACGCCGTCGGTTTCGGGGTGCTATTTAACTTCATCGCCACCTTCACCTACGTCAGCTTCCATCTCGCCGCCCCGCCGTACAATCTCTCCCCCACCTGGCTTGGCGTCCTGTTCGTGACCTATCTCGCCGGCTCGGCGTTGTCGCCCTGGACCGGCTGGGCGGTCAACCGCTTCGGACGGCGGCGCTTCATGACCTGGGTGATCGCGACCTGGATGTGCGGCGTGGCGCTGATGCTGGCGTCGCCGCTATGGGTGATCATCCTCGGCCTTACGCTCTGCGCCGCCTGCGGACTGCTCTGCCAAGCCGTCTCGACCGCAAGCGTGACCATCACCGCCAAGGCGGGACGCTCGTCGGCGGTCGGGCTCTACGTCACGAGTTTCTATGGCGGCGGCAGTTTCGGCGCCGCCTTGGGCGGCGTCGCCTGGACGCTCGGCAAGTGGCCGGCCTGTGTTGCCATGGTGATGGTGATGCTGCTGATCATGATCGCCATCGTCCGCTTCGGCTGGGCGCCGGGTCTGCCCATCACACCCGCCCCCGAAACCCCGTCGACTTGACCTCAGCAACGGGCCTGCGCCCAGGCCGGTTTGCGCGTGACCAGCAGCCGGCCGTAGACGATGGCGAAGGTGGCGAAGCCGGCGATCCAGGCGCCGCCCGCGTAGTCCAGCAGCGACAGCGAGTCGGTGAAGGCCGCCACGATGCGCAAGATCGCCGCGAGGAAGACGAGGGCGTAGATCGCTTGCGTCACCGGCGTGGCGCGCAAGGCGTTGCCGGTGTGTCCGAGGGTGGCGCGGGTCATCACGGCCAAGGTCATGAGGCCGATGGCGCCGGTCGTCCAGGCATGGATGCCGGCGCTCGCAGGCACCTGCGGCCACAGGATAGCCGCTCCCGTGAGCAGGAAGCCGAGCGGGATGAAGGCATAGGCGACGTGCAGGACGAGCACCAGCCGGTCGGCGAGCGTGCGGTCGCCGGCCCAGCGCGCTAGGCGCACGCCCTGCAAGCCGCCGGCGATCAGCAGCAGCGCGCCGGCCGCCGGGTCGTAGGGCATGGCGATCCAGGCAGCCAGCGCAATGACGCTCGCCGCGAGGGCCGCCACGTCGAAGCGTCCAAACGGCACCGGCTTGCGGCCGGGATTGTTGCGCGCCAGCCAGTTGTTGGTGAAGCTCGGTACGATGCGACCACCGATCAGCATGATGAGGATGATAGCCGCGGCGAGTGCAATCCTGATCCCATAGTCAGCGGCCCCCCTGGCCAGCACCTCGACGTGGAAGACGATATTGCCGGCGGCGAGCAGGCCGAGCACGATGAGCACACGCAGGTTTCGCCAGTTCTTGCCGGCGATGATCTCGCGCGCGGCGACGGTGGCGAGTGTGACCAGAAAGCTGACGTCGATGGCGGCCGCCAACACGCCGCCGATGTCGGCGGAGACGAGGATCGCGACGCGGCCGGCGAGCCACAGGGCGGCGAGCCCCGCGAGCGGCCAGCCAGAAACCGGCAGCCGACCGGTCCAGTTTGGAATGGCGGTGAGCAGGAAGCCGGCGACCGTGGCGGCCACAAAGCCGTAAAGCATCTCATGGATGTGCCAGTCGAGTGCGCCGAAGACGGTCGGCAATCTGACCAAACCGAAGAACTGCGGCAGCCACAGCAGTATACCGAAGGCGGCCCACAGGCCCGCCGCCAGAAAGAACGGCCGGAAACCGTAGGCGAACAGGGCCGGCCCCGCGTAGTCGCGGCGGCGTTGCAGGGCGGCGGGGGCGGCGCTTTGGGCGGACATGGGCGATCCTCTGGGCGACTGAGGGGAACTGTCGGGCTCCCCTTCTCTAGCCCGGCGGACCGCGGCGCTCTTTGCGCCAGCGCACATAAAGAGCGCTTAGCCGGCGCTCGGGTGCCATTGCGGCTGGTAGCCGAGTCCCAGCACGGCGAGGACCGACGGCGGCGTGAGCACCGTTGCAGGGCCACCAGGCGGCCGAGGAATCAGTTCCGTGTAGCCGGTGGGCGACCAGGGCAGCAGCAAGCCGCCGCGCACGGCGAAAGCGTTGTCATCGATGGCGATCATGGCGCCGTCGGGCAGCATGCTGATATCCCGCGCGTGCCTGCGCTTGGCCTTGCCCTCGAGGCGTTCCCCGTGGAGGACTTTGTCCATCGCCGGTGCGGATGCACGGCGCAGCCCACCGGCAAATAATGCCGCAAACCGCATGGCATCCCTGCGCCGGCATTCAAAGCACGGCCGATGGCCGGCGGCAAACGCCGTCACCTCGTCGAGGAAGAACAACTCGGTGTAGCTATCGCCCCAGACGGTACGATGGCGATCATTGAATTCGAGCCGGCAGCAGATCCACTGTTTGGTGGCCCAGCGTCGCGTTCCGAGCTTCCTGCCGTCATCATGGATGCGGCCGCCGCGGTTACCCATCAGCGTGCCGCGCGCGGGCGCGGTAATCAGGTTTCCGAAGGGGTCTACCCGGCTTTGCAGCGGCATGGCCGGGCGACGATAAGCCGACGCCGACCGCAACTCAAATCGCGCCCTTTCGCGTCACGCCGCCGCGGGTCGGCGCGACGCGTTACCCCCTACAGTGAATCGAACCACCTCTTCCATTGCGGCACGGCCGTGGCGAAGGTGCCGCGATGCGTCGTCGAACCGGTGGAGACAGCCTTGACCTTCGCATTGCCACTGCCCATCGCCTGCTGGTAGGTCATCGCGAGCCGCCCCAGGCCGGTGCTGATCGCTTCGTCGGTTTCGCCGTAGTAGTTGCGGACCGGCGTCTCAAAGACCCAGCGATAGGCCTCGGTTTTGGCAACCAATCGGCCATAGGCCGACGCGGCGAAGAACTGCGGATTGAAATAGTCGGCCCTGATTAGCTTGTGCAGGTCCGTCGGGATCTGCGCGGGATCAAACGGCTTGCGCTCGTATGCCTTGCGCGCGACGTCGTAATACTTGTCATTGATGACGGAGCGCGCCAGCCCCGGCACGCCATAGTAGTTCTCGAAGGAGAACGACGACAGAATGAAGAGGCTGTTGACCCACGACGCGTCATTCTTCCGCGGGAAATTGAGGAAGCCGTTCAACGCCACGAACACATCGACGGGCGCGCTGGCGGTCGCCGCAGCGTCGACCTTGACGTGCGCGGCCTCGAGCTTTTCCAGGAAGGCCATGGTCACGAAGCCGCCCTGCGACCAGCCCGCGATGAACAGCTTCGTCTCGCTGAGCTTCATGTGGCGGAGTACGGCGCGGCTTGCCATCAGCATGTCGTAAGTGGCCTGCTGGTGGCTGGCCTTGACCATATAGCCCTCGGGCTCGGTGGACGTCCCGAGGCCGAAGTAGTCGGCCCCGATCACGACATCGCCCTGCCCGGCGAACTGCGCGATCATCAATTGCGTCTCCGGCGATTGATCCGGATAGGACGGCACTTCCTGCTTTCCGTAAACGGTGCCGTGCTGATAGGAAACTACCGGGAACTTCTTTCCGCCGGTGTCCGGAATGGCGATCAGGCCCGACGCGACGGTCGGCTTGTTGCCGCGCTCCGGTATGACGGAAGTATAGGTCACGCGGTAAAGATTGACCGCATTGACCGCCGGGCTGTACGTGACCGATACGCCGGAGAATTTCGGCGTATCGACCCGGAGAATCCGGTTCAGCCGCGCCACGTCCCAACGCGCGAGGAACTGGTAGCGGACGCCGGAGGTAACCGAGATCGGCGCGCTTTGCGCCGCGTGCGACATTGGCGCGCCGCCCACAAGCCCCATAGCAACCGCAGCGACAGCAGCGATCCTGGCCAATATCGGCATCATTTTCTCCGTGACGATCAGATTTGCGAAGGTACCGCCCGGCATCAGGCTAGAGACGGCCCCCTTAAGATTCAGCAAAGAGAGCCGAGCCGATCGATGTGCGCCCTGCGCAGGCAAACCGGCATGCCCCTTTCGAGCCATACCGATCAAGAAGATCTCGGGTTTAGAGCCCCGCCGCGCGCGCCAATGCCGCGGCGCCGACGCCCGCCACTACGGCCGCGAAGTTATTGCGCACCACCAGCATGGTCACGACGGACGCCGCCACAGCGCAAAGCGCGCTCAAGCCGCCCTTGGCGACCACCGGCACCACGCTGGCGGCGATGACCGCACCGGGCAGCGCCTTGAGCATGCGTTGCAGGCGCGGGCCGATGTGGAAATGCCCGATCACCCAATAACCGGCGACGCGCATGCCGTAGGCGCTGACCACCATGACAGCCACGATGCCGGCAAAGCCGAGCGGATTGGGCTCAGTCATTAGTCAGCCCGCCCACCACGGCGCCAGCGAGCGCACCGGCCAGCACGTACCAATAGCCACCGAATACGCGGTCGACCGTCAGCGCAACGGCGCCGCCGACCATCCAGCCTATCGAGCCGCGCGGGCCTCGCCACAGTGGAACCAGCATGGCCGAGAAGAACACCGGCATCACGAGATCGAAGCCAAAGGTGTGCGGGTCGCCGAGCGAAGCCCCCAGCCAATAGCCCGGCGCCGACGCCAGCACCCAGGTGGACCAGATCATCATTCCGCCGCCGAGGAAGTAGGCCGGGTCGCGTCCGCCCTTGGCGTGGTAGGTCATCGACACGATCCAGTTGGAATCGGTGAGCACGAACAGCATGGGATAGACCCGGCGCGCCGGAAGATTGCCGAACCAAGGCCGCAGGCTCGCGCTGAGCAGAAACAGCCGCGACGACACCATGGCGGTGATCAGCCCCGCGCCGGCGATAGCGGCAAGGGTGAACCGGTCGGGCCAGGTCTGCAGCACGATGTACTGCGCCATGCCGGAGGTGACGCTCGCGCTCATGGCGAAAGTCTCGAACAGGCTGAAGCCCTTTCCGGCAGCGAGGGTGCCGAAGCCCAGGCCGAATACGAACACGCCAGGCGCCAGCGGCAACATGTTCCAGGCGCCCTCGCGAAAGCCGGCGAGGGTCCACTGCGAAGCCGCGTTATGGGAGCTGGGTGTGTTCATGAAGTTCCGACCGCGCGTTGCTTAACGCTTGACGCGTACGGGGGGAACCCACAACGCCGAACGCCGGTTATGCGGAGCAAAGAAAGTACGGTTACCGCACTTGTCTCGCCGCCATAAACGAAATGGCCGGGACGAAGCCCGGCCATTTGCAATCGTTCTCTCTTGGCGCTCAGCCCTGCGGCTGCGGGGCGACCTCGCCCGAGGGCGGCTCGGGCCGCGGGCGCGGCTTGCCGGAAGGCGGTACCGCGGATCCGCGCGGGGTCGACGGCTCGATCACCGATTCGCGCACCGGGCGCTTGCCCTGCAACAGATCCTTGATCTCGTCGCCGGTCAGTGTCTCGAACTCGATCAGGCCCTTGGCCAAAGCTTCGAGATCGGCGCGCTTGTCGGTGAGGATCTGCGTCGCTTCGGCGTAACCGGCCTCGACGTAGCGGCGCACTTCCGCGTCGATGGTCTGCGCCGTCGCTTCCGAGATGTTCTGCTGGCGCGCAACCTGATAGCCGAGGAAAACCTCGTCCTGATTCTCGCCGTAGGCGACGGTACCGAGCTTGTCGGACAAGCCCCAGCGCGTCACCATCATGCGGGCAAGGCGCGTGGCCTGCTCGATGTCGGAGGCGGCGCCGCTCGTCACCTTCTCCTTGCCGAACACCATCTCTTCCGCCACGCGACCGCCCATCATGATGGCGAGCCGCGAGGTCATCTGTTCGAGCGACATCGACAGCTTGTCGCGCTCGGGCAGCTGCATGACCATGCCGAGAGCGCGGCCGCGCGGAATGATGGTGGCTTTGTGCACCGGGTCGGTGGCCACAACATTGAGCGCGACGATGGCGTGGCCGCCTTCGTGGTAGGCGGTGAGGAGCTTCTCCTCTTCCGTCATCACCAGCGACTTGCGCTCGGCGCCCATCATCACCTTGTCCTTGGCGTCCTCGAACTCGAGCTGCGTGACCATGCGCTTGTTGCGGCGCGCGGCCATCAGTGCGGCTTCGTTGACGAGGTTCATCAGGTCGGCGCCGGAGAAGCCGGGCGTGCCGCGCGCGATGGTCTTCAGGTTCACGTCGGGCGCCAGCGGCACCTTGCGCACGTGAACTTTCAGAATGCTCTCGCGGCCGACCACGTCCGGATTCGGCACGACCACCTGGCGGTCGAAACGGCCGGGGCGCAGCAGCGCAGGGTCGAGCACGTCGGGCCGGTTGGTGGCGGCGATGAGGATGATGCCTTCGTTGGCTTCGAAGCCGTCCATCTCGACCAGCAACTGGTTGAGCGTCTGCTCACGCTCGTCGTTGCCGCCGCCGAGGCCGGCGCCGCGATGACGGCCGACCGCGTCGATTTCGTCGATGAAGATGATGCAAGGCGCGTTCTTCTTGGCCTGCTCGAACATGTCGCGCACGCGGGAAGCGCCGACGCCGACGAACATCTCGACGAAGTCGGAACCGGAGATGGTGAAGAACGGCACGTTGGCTTCGCCGGCGACGGCACGCGCAATCAGCGTCTTACCGGTGCCCGGAGGGCCGACCAGCAACACGCCGCGCGGAATGCGTCCGCCGAGGCGCTGGAATTTGCCCGGGTCGCGCAGGAATTCGACGATCTCCTGCAGGTCCATCTTGGCTTCGTCGACACCGGCAACATCCTCGAACGTCACGCGGCCATGCGCCTCTGCCAGCAATTTGGCGCGAGACTTGCCGAAGCCCATCGCCTTGCCGGCGCCGCCTTGCATCTGGCGCGACAGGAATATCCACACGCCGATCAGCGCGATGAAGGGCAGCCACGACACCAAGAGCGACACGAACCACGGCACGTTGTCGGACGGCGGCCGCGCGGTGATGGAGACGCCCTTGTTGTAGAGCTTCTGCACCAGGTTCGGATCGCTCGGTGCGTAGGTCTGGAAGCTGGAACCATTGGCGAGCGTGCCGTGGATATTCGGTCCCTGGATGACGACGTCGCGCACGTGGCCCTGATCGACCTCGTTGAGAAGCTGCGAGAACGAGATTTCCTGGGAATTGGTGTGCTGACCCGGGTTCTGAAACAGGGTGAACAAGGCCAACAGCAGGAGAACGATGATCACCCACAGGGCGAAGTTGCGCAGGTTTGCGTTCATCAGGCGTTCCTACACCGCGCGCTGGCCGCGCCGCGGTCACTTTTGGCTCGAAGGCGGGTGCGCCTTTTCATGAGCGGCGTCTCATGAGCCGTATTGCAGATCTTTTCGTCTCTATGCCCCAGATTCGGGGCGAATTCACGTCCGGCTGGTTACCCAATGTAGGCACCCCAGGCCTGCAAGGAAAGGGCCCGGTTTTAGGTATTCTGCCGGAGTTTCGTTGCCGGCGTCTTGCCACGCGACGCGGCGATTTCAGGTTTGGTTAAGGCTTTGGGCCGGCGCGGAGGCGCCGGTTCCACGACGATCTTACCCCCGGCGAGGGTTACCATCGCCCCCGCGAGGCTGCGGCGAAACCGCCCGGCGCCTGTTTTTTGGGCGGCATCGAGCGCCGATTTCATCGCCTCCAGCTTGCCGAGGCGGACGGCCCCGTCGGCCGCGAGTGCGAACGCTCGGCCGAGCAGGCGCAGGGCGATTTCCTCGGTCAGCGCCGCATAGCCGGCGACGTCCAGCACGGTCGTCCGCGGCACGCCTCCGGGGTGGGCGAGCGCAGCCAGCGCACGGTCCGTTTCGCGCTCGAGCGCCGCATCGGCCCGCCGCAGCCGGCGCGCCAGCAGGCTCAGGCGGCGAGCGTCGAGCCCTTCGCCCGCGAGCGCCGGCATCAGATCGCGGACGCGCACGCGGGTGAAGCGCGGATCGCGGTTGGAGGGATCGTCAGCGAAAGCGATTTTGGCGGCCTTGAGAGTGGCGACGAGCCGGGCCTTGGGGATGTCGAGCAGCGGACGGACGAGGACAACCGCTCCATCATCACGTTTCATTCCGGGACGTGCTGAAAGCGCTAGCTTCTTGGCGTCCCGGAATAACGGGCCATGAACCAGCGGCGTCATCCTCTGCATTGCCGCCAGCCCCGTGAGCCCGCTGCCGCGGGTCAGGCGGATGAGCAGGGTCTCTGCTTGGTCGTCGAGCGTATGGGCGGTGAGAATGAGCGGCGCGCCGGCGGCGCGCGCCGCCTTGCCGAGAAGCCGGTAGCGCGCCTCGCGCGCAGCTTCCTGCAGCCCCGCCTTCGGCTTGGCGCCGGTCCACCGCAGCGTGCGGTGCTCGACGCCAAGGCTGGCTGCGAAACGCTTCACCGCCGCCGCTTCGCGCGCCGATTCCACCCGCAAGCCGTGATCGACGGTGACGGCGATGAGCTTGGGCGAGCGCTTGCGCTGCTTTGCCCAGCGCGCGGCGAGCAGCATCAGTGCGGTCGAGTCCGGTCCGCCGGAGACGGCAAGTACCAGCGCCGGTGAATCCTTCAAGTCATCGAAGAGCGATTTGGCTTCGGAAAGCGAAACGGCGACTGCTTTTTCAGCAGTGGACACGCTTGAGTTCCCGCGCCACCGCCCGCTTCACGCTGGCGGAAGCGTGCGGATACTTGTTCTTCACTTCGCTCAAGGTGGCGCAGGCCGCCTCCTTGTGATGCAGCGCGGCCAGCGACTGGCCGAGGCGCAGCAGCGCCTCGGGCGCCCGGCTGAAGTGCTTGTACTTGGTGGAGACGGTCAGGAAGGAGCGCGCCGCGTCGTCATAGTGCTGCTCCTGGAACAGGCTCTCGCCCAGCCAATAGTGCGCGTCGGCCACGCGGTGGTCCTTGGGGTACTTCTGCAGGAAGTACTGAAACGTCTGCGCCGCGAGCCCATAGTTCTTGTGCAGCACGTAGCCGTAGCCGAGTTCGTAAACGTCCTTGGGCGACGAATTCGGCGGCAGCGTCGCGAGCTTGGCGCCAGTCGCGCTCGTATTGCGCGGTGGCGGCGGCGGCAGGTTACCGCCTGACATATTGCGCGACGGCATGGTGCTCGTGGCGCCCGGTGCCGCGGGCTGCCCCCCGTTCTGCGGGCCGGCGAGCGCGTTGAGATCAAGCGGCGCGCCCGGTTCACGGCCGCCAGGCGCACCGACGGGCGTATTATCGCCCATCATGCCGCCGTTGATGCCGTTACCCATCTGGTTGCTGCCCGGCATGGGTTGGCCGCCGCCGAGCGAACGCGGCACGCCCGGGGCGTTGGGATGCATCGCCGGATTGAAGGCATCGCCCCGCGAGGGGGTATTAGCGGCGCTCTGGTTCTGCGGCACCTGCGGGCTCGTTGCCGGCGGCTGTGTCTCCGAGCGCTGACCGGGCGCGCGGAGCGGCGGCTGGCCGCCGCCGTTCATGGGCGGCTGCGGCGAGCCGCCGTTCTGCATCATGCGGTTGAGCTGCATCTGCAGCATCTGGTTCTGATGCTGCAGCACCTCGACCTGCCCGGTGAGTTGGCGGAGCGCGCTCTCGATCTGGTCGATGCGCGCGTCGACCCCCGCGCCGCCCTGCCCGCCCACGGCCCCCGGCGGCTGAGGCGCTTGCGCTTGGGCCTGCCGGTTGCCCCCGTTGAACAGGTCGCCGATGAGGCCGCCCTGCTGTGCGCGCGCGGGCGCGCCGGGCACGGCGAGCGATGCGGCGAGACAGGTGGCGAATAGCGTAAGCCCAAAAAGCGTGCGAGCGCGGGTCATGGTCTGCGTCTTGTTGGAAATGGTGGCGGCCAAACGGGCTCAAACCCCAGCAAACGTTCCCGATCGGCGGCGTCTCCTACCATAGCCAGCCGATCAGGACCAGAATGTGGCCGCGCCCGCGCCGATCAGCCGCCCCGATCGCCGGCGGGCACCGGCAGCGGCTTTTTCTTGTGCGACTGGCGCCATTCCTCGAAGCGCTGGATCACCGTGAAGAACGACGGCACGAACAGGATCGCGATGCAGGTCGAGGCCAGCATGCCGGTGAACACCGCGATGCCGATGGAGGCACGCGCGCTGGCACCAGCGCCAGTCGCAAACACCAGCGGCACCACGCCCATGATGAAGGCGAACGAGGTCATCAGGATTGGCCTAAAGCGCGCGCGCGCTGCTTCGACCGCGGCCTCCGCGATCGGCTGGCCGCCCTCGCGCAGTTCCCGCGCGAACTCGACGATCAGGATGGCGTTCTTCGCCGACAGCGCAATCAAGAGCACGATGCCGATCTGGGTATAGAGGTTGTTGTCGATATGCAGCGCCGAGAGCGCCGCCACCGGCCCCAATAGCGCGATCGGCACCGCGCACAGCACGGCCAGCGGCCGGTACCAACTCTCGTACTGGCCGGCGAGCACCAGGTAGACCAGGAGCAGCGCCATGCCGAACACCATGTACATCTGGTTGCCGACGAGGTTCTCCTGGTACGACATCGCAGACCACAGCGAGCCGACGTGCGGCGGGAAGGTCTTCTGCGCGATCTCGCTCATCAGATGCATGGCCTGGCCGCTGGAATAGCCCTGTCGCGGAAGGCCAATGACCGTGGCGGACGGATAGAGGTTATAGAGGCTGATGAGCGAGGGCCCCATCGCCGGCTTTATACTGATGAGCGTGCCGAGCGGGACCATCTTGCCTTGGGCATTGCGCACCGTGAGCCGGTCGATGTCGTCGAGGCGCTGGCGGTCGTTGGGGCCTGCCTGCACGAACACCTGGAAGGTGCGGCCGAACTTGTTGAACTGGTTGACGTAGGCCGAGCCGAGATAGCCGGCTAGCGCGTTGAACACGTCGTTGACGTTGACCTGCATAGACTGCGCTTTCACCCGGTCGAGATCGACCGTGTATTGTGGCGTCTCGGCCCGGAACGACGACATTGCCATCTGGATTGCGGACTGCGAGGCGGCGTCGCTTACGGTGGTCCGCACAATGCGAGCCAGCTTGGCATAGTCGGAACTGCCGTCCTGAAGGTTCACCTGCATGGTGAAGCCGGCTGCGAAACCTACGCCCTGGATCGGCGGCGGCGGCAGCACGCGTACTTCCGCCTCCTCGACCCCGCTCATGGCGGCGTTAAGGCCTGTGAGCATGTTGCGCAGGCCGTATTTCTTGCCGCGCACCGACCAATCCTTGAGGATTATGTAGGCGACGCCGCTCGAGGACAGCGACGAATTGTTGTCGAGCGGCGACACGCCGGCGATGGTGACCACCTCTTTGACGCCATCGTTCTTGCGCGCCAGTTCGCTGACGTGGGCGAGCGCTTCTTTCGTGCGCGAGAGTGAGGCGCCGTCAGGGAGCTGCACGACCGCCAGCATGTAGCCCTGGTCTTCGTAGGGGAGGAATCCGGTCGGGATGCGCGAAAACGCCCAGACGACGGCGACGATGATCGCTAGACCTAGGATCGACATCAGGCCGGCGTGGCGCACCAGCCGCCGCATGAAGGCGGTGTAAACGCGCTCGAGCCACGCGTAGCCGGCATCGAAGCCGCGGTAAAAGATGTTGCGCTGGGCGACCGGCACCGTGGGCCTGAGCCAGAGCGCGCACTGCGTGGGCTTCAGCGTCACCGCGTTGACAGCGGAAATCAACGCGGTCGCCGCGATCACCAGCGCGAACTGGGCATACATCTGCCCTGTGAGCCCGGGCATGAACGACGCCGGCAGGAACACCGCCAGCAGCACCAGCGTGATACCCATGATGGGCCCGAGCAGTACGCGCATGGCCTCGATCGCGGCCTGCGGGCCGTTCATGCCCTTGTCGATGTTGTGGGCGGCGCCTTCCACTACGATGATGGCGTCGTCCACCACGATGCCGATCGCCAGCACGATCGCGAACAAAGTGGCGAAGTTGACCGTGAAGCCGAGAGCCCACATGGCGGCGAAAGCACCGACGATGGTCACCGGCACCGTGGTTGCCGGCACCAGCATGGCGCGCCAATCCTGCAGGAACACCAGAATGACGATCAGAACCAGGATGGTGGCTTCGAACAGCGTCTTGTAGACCTCGTCGATCGAGGCCTTGACGAACACCGTGGTGTCGAACGGAATCGAATAGGTCAGGCCCGGCGGAAAATTCTTCTTGAGCTCCGCCATGCGCTTGTTCACCTCGGTCGCAACGTTGAGCGCGTTGGCCCCGGGTGACAGGAAGATGGCGAGGCCGGCAGCGGCCTTGTCGTCGAGCTGGAAGGCCTGGCTGTAGGTCTGCGCCCCGAGCTCGACGCGACCGATGTCGTGCACGCGCGTCAGTTGGCCATTGGTGCCGGTCTTGACCACCACATTGCCGAACTGGGCGGGGTCGTCGAGCCGGCCGGCGACATTGAGCGTATACTGAAAGGCGACGTCGGCGGGCGACGGCGGCGTGCCGATCTGCCCCGCGGTGACCTGCACGTTCTGCTGCTTGAGCGCGCTGGTGACGTCGGACACCGTCAGCCCGCGCGCCTTCATCTTCTGCGGGTCGAGCCAGACCCGCATGGCGTACTGACCGGCGCCGAACACGGTGACGTTGCCGACCCCGGGCAGGCGCGAAATCTCGTCCGCGAGATTGATGGTCGCGTAGTTCGACATGAACAGGCTGTCGTAACGCTTGTCCGGCGAGGTCAGAGCGATGATCTGCAGGATCGACGTGGACTTCTTCTGCACCGTCACGCCCTGCGACTGCACGGCGTCGGGCAGCGAAGCGAGCGCGGTCGACACGCGGTTCTGCACTAGGATCTGTGCGAAGTTCAGGTCGGTGCCGATCTTAAAGGTGACGGTAAGCGAATAGGAGCCGTCGGAAGCGGCGAACGACTGCATATAGATCATGCCGTCGACGCCGTTGACCTGCTGCTCGATCGGCAGCGCGACCGTATCAATCACGGTCTTGGCGCTGGCGCCCGGATAGCGCGTGGTCACCTGCACGGTGGGCGGCACCACATTGGGATATTGCGCCACCGGCAGGCCGAACACGGCGACACCGCCGATGACGACGATCAGAATGGCGATGACGTTGGCGAGGATCGGCCGCTCGATGAAGAATTTCGAGATCATGACGCGGCCGTCACTTTCCGGCCGCGTGCGGCTCGACCTTCTGACGCGGGACCGCGCGCATGAGACCGGAGACGATGACCTGGTCGTCGGGCTTGAGGCCCTTCTCGATCACCCGCAGGCTGCCTTCGCGATCGCCGATCGTGACGTTGCGCTCCTCGACCACGTTGTCCTTATTGACCACGAGCACGTAACGCCCGCTCTGATCGTTGCCGAGCGCCGCGTCCGGCACGAGCAACGCGTTGTCCTCGGTATCGGTCGGAATTCGCACACGCACGTACATACCGGGGAGCATCACGTTCTTCACGTTGGCGAGGGCGGCACGGGCGGTGAGCGTGCCGGTCGAGGCGTCAACGGTCGGCGAGGCGTAGTCGAGATGGCCCTTGAAGGGATAGCCCTCATCGGTCTGCAGACCGACGTCGACCGGAACCTTCTTGAGATCCTGCGGCGTCAATCCGCGTTTCCGGATCTCGGCGCGGATTCGGAGGACGTCGCGCTCGTTGACGGTGAAGTTCACGTAGATCGGGCTGACTTGCACGATGCTCGCCAGCGTCGTCGGGGAACTCGAGGAGACGTACGCGCCGAGCGACACCTGCCGCGCGGTGACGATACCGTCGAAGGGCGCAGCGACGCTGGTATAGCCATAGTTGATCTGATTTTCCTTGAGACTGGCGACCGCCTGGTCGTAGCTCGCCTGTGCGCTGTCGCGGCTGGCGGTGGCGTCGTCGAGCTTGGCCTGCGTGGTGGTACCGCTCTTCATCAATTCGACCTGGCGGTCGTAGTCGGTCTTGGCTTTCTTGAGCGAGGCGTTCGTACTTTCCACCGAGGCCTTGGACTGCTCCACTTTAAGCGCATAAGGCTGCTGCTCGATGACGAAGAGCACCTTGCCCTTCTTCACCGCGTCGCCGTCCTTGTACTCGATGCTCTGTACGAAACCGGAGACGCGCGCGACCAGATCGGCGCTGTTGACCGCCGCCGTGGTGCCCGTGGCGTGCAGATAATGGGTGACGGCGCGCTGCACCGGCTTGGCGACTGTGACCTTGGGCGGCGGCGGCGCGACATAGGTGTTCTTTTCACCACAGCCCGCGAGCGCCACCAGCGAACAGGCCGCCAGCGAAATGACGACGATGACCCGCCGCTTCCGTGCAAGATTCACGGCACGTCCCCCTCAAATCCACCACCGCAACGTAGATTGCGGCGGTGAACCAGGACAAAGTCGTCCGGCCACCGCCCCGAGGGAACAGCATCGAATAATTGCAGAAATTTGCAAGCCTCAACGCCCGCACCGGGGATAAACCCGGGCGGGCGATCAAGAAAATTCGGTCCGGCTGACGCGGGGGGCGGCGCGCGCCCCAGCCCGCGTTACGAACTGCCGGTCGGATGCAGGTCGGTGACCGTACGGCGGTTCTGCGACCAGCAGGAGATGTTATCGCAGGTCGCGACGGGGCGTTCCTTGCCGTAGGAGATCGTGCTCATGCGGCTCGCGGCGACGCCGCGCGAGACCAGATAGTCGCGCACGACCTGGGCGCGGCGAGCGCCTAGCGCGAGGTTATACTCGCGCGTGCCGCGCTCGTCGGCGTTTCCTTCGATCACGAAGGTGTATTGCGGATAGTGGTTCAGCCACTGCGACTGCTTGTCGAGAGTCTCGCGAGCCTGGGCCGACAGGTCCGACGAGTTGGTCGAGAAAAAGACGCGGTCGCCGACGTTGACCACGAAGTCCTGCTTGCTGCCCGGGGTGGCCGCTGCGCTCGCCTGCGGCCCGTTGGCCGCCTGGTTGGCGCAGGCCGATATCGCCAGCGCGGCCCCCAGAACGGCCGCGAGCCGCGCGCCGCGCAGCATTTGCCTCAGGTTGATCATTCGGTTGTCTCCATTACTCGCACCGACCAGCCCAGCCGGTGATCTAGCAGCACGGTCGTTAAGCGAACGTTCCATCAACCTTGATGAGCCCTTGCCGGGTACCGCTAAAACTGTCCCGACAAGGCAAACCAATTGTGATGGTTAAGAGCCGGTGAATAAGGGCCATTCCAAGGCGCAGGCCGGCCCAAATGCGGCGGCCCGCCGGGCGTCCCTGTCGGCCATCAGGACAGAAGCGGCGACCAGGCGGGATCCGAGGCGAAACTCGGGGTCGGCTCCAAGAGCTTGTTACGGCCGGAAATGTCGATCGTGTACAGGTGCGGCCCCGGTTCGCCGGGGTTGTCGCTGAAGTACATGATGACCCGGCCGTTTGGCGCCCATGTCGGCCCTTCGTTGTGGAAGCCTTCGGTCAGGATGCGCTCGCCGGAACCATCCGGCTTGAGAACGCCAATGGAAAAATCGTTGCCGGTGATACCGGTGAAGGCGATGTAATCGCCGCGCGGCGACCACACCGGGCCGGCGTGGCGGCCCTGACCGAAGCTGATGCGCTTGGCCTCGCCGCCTGCCGCGGGCATGACGTAGACCTGCTGTGAGCCGCCGCGGTCGCTCTCGAAGCAGATCCATTGGCCGTCCGGCGAATAACACGGCGCGGTATCGATCGCCGGCGTGGCGGTCAGGCGCGTCGTCTTCTTCGAGCGCAGGTCCATCACAAAGAGGTTGGCGTTGGGCCCCTGCTGCAGGCTGAAGATCACACGCTGCCCGTCCGGCGAGAAACGCGGCGCAAAAGACATACCGGGAAAGTTGCCGACGATCTCGCGCTGGCCGGTCTCGATGTTGAGCAGATAGACGCGCGGCTGCCCCACCCCGTAGGACATGTACGTGACTTCCTGCGAGTTCGGATTGAAGCGCGGCGTCAGCACCAGGTCGGCGCCACGCGTGAGATAGCGCACGCCGTAGCCGTCCTGGTCCATGAGCGCGAGGCGCTTGACGCGCTGCTGCTTCGGCCCGGTCTCGTCGACGAACACGATGCGGGTGTCGAAATAGCCCTTCTCGCCGGTGAGCGTCTGATAGATCGCGTCGGCGATGATATGGGCGATGCGCCGCCAGTTGTCCGGGGTCGTGAAGTACTGCTTGCCGTCGAGCTGGCGGCCGGCGAACACGTCCCAAAGGCGGAACTCGGCCTTAAGCCGACCGTCGCGCTGGCGCGTAAGGCGGCCGGTCACCAGGGCCTGCGCGTTGATGACGCGCCAATCGGCAAAGCGCGGCACCGCGTCGGTGTTGGTGATCTTCTCGGTGTAGGCGGCCGGGTCGATCGGCGCGAACAAGCCGCTGCGCTTGAGGTCATTGGTGATGACCTGCGTGACGTTGCGCGCGGTTTCTGCCTCGTTCGGCGTTCCAGCGAGGAAATCCGGCAGCGCGATGGGCATCGGCTGGAAATTGCCCTGCGTGATGTCGAGTTGCAGCACGGCGTGGGCCGGGCGCGCGCTCATCGCAACGACGGCACCGGCGCCCGCGCCGATGAGAACGCCGCGGCGGTCGATGATGGGGCCGCGGCGCGGCGGCGAAACGGCTGGGACAGTATCGGCTGGCTTCATCGGCGGACTGGTTTCATCTGAATGTTAAAAAAACGCCTGGGTTCAACCGCGGAACATGTCGCGCGGATCGAAGGTGACTTCAATATCCTTCCAGAGCGCGTAGTGGTCGGGCTTGAGCATATCGAAAGGCTGGGCCTGGAACACGGCCCGCAGCGCGCTCGCGGCCGCGGCCTGGAAGATCTGGTCGTGACCGGAACTCAGCAGCACGGGCGGCGCACTGAGCCGACCGTTGCGGTTGAGCTGGATGCGGATACGAATCACGTAGTCCTGCGGGTTCTTGATTCCGTTGGGAGGATTCCACAACGACATCAGCCGCGCGCGTAGGGCGTCGAGCTCCGATTGCGACAGCGAAGCGGAATTGCCGAGGGCTTGGCCGAAAGAGACCGAGCTGTTGAGCGTGTCGCCGGTGGCCTCGAGGCGGGTGGGATCGCGCTTGTTGAGCAGCTCGGCGATCTTGCTGGCGTCGAACTTCGGCTCCTTGTGGTGCGGGCGCGGCGGGCGCCGCGGCGGCAGCTCGGGCGCGACCTTCGCCATGTGCTTCTTGGCGCTCTCTTCCTTCAGCTTGTCCGCGATCGGATCGATCTTGGGCGGCGGCTTCGGTTCGGCCTTGGCTTCCTTTTTCTTTTCCGGCGGCTTGACCTTGGGCTCAGGTGGCGGCGTGGCGTCATCATGCGCGGCCTTGACTTCGCGCTTGGCGACCTTCGCCTTTGGCGTCTCAACCGGCTTGGGCGTGTCGATCTTCTCGACCAGCGTCTTGTGCTCTTTCTTCTTGGGCGCTTCCTTTACGCCCTTGGTCATCTGCGAGAAGTCCTTCTCGCTGATGAAGTCGACAGGCATGGCTTGCGTCTTCGGCGCCTCGACCGCGCGGCCCGAATAGGACAGCGTCGCCCACAGCAGCACCGCCACGTGGAGCGCGACCGAGATCGCTGTCGACTGCTTCATCACTATGGCTTCGAGCCCTGCTCGAATTCGGTGACCAACGCCACGTGGCTGAACCCGGCCGCCGACAGCCGCCCCATCACCTTCATCATCGTCCCGTAGGAAACCGTCTTGTCGCCCCGCACGTAGATGCGCGCCTCGGTGCCGCCGCGCGCCTTGGCGATCGCCTGCAGCTTCGGAAGTAGCGCGTCTTCGGTCACCTTGGCGTTCTGCAGGTAGATCTCGCCCTTGCCGTCGACCGAGATCGTGAGCGGTTCCTTGTCTTGGTTAAGGCTCTTGGCCTGGCTCTGCGGCAGGTCTATCGGCACGCCGACGGTCAGGAGCGGCGCCGACACCATGAAGATGATGAGAAGCACGAGCATCACGTCGACCATCGGCGTGACGTTGATCTCGCTCATGACGTTACGGCGGCGACTGCGCCGCCGTCCGATCGTGGGAGTGCCGGCATTGGCCGCTGCCATTGTGTCGATCCCCGGCTGGCGCTAACCGCGCTCGTCGATCTGCCGCGAGAGGATCGCGGCGAATTCGTCGGCAAAGCCTTCCAGGCGCTGGGCCTGCTTGTTCACCTCGGACGCGAACTTATTGTAGAAAATGGTCGCTGGTATGGCGGCGACCAGACCGAGCGCCGTCGCGAACAGCGCCTCCGCGATGCCCGGCGCCACCACGGCGAGCGAGGTATTCTTGGATGCCGCGATGGACTGAAAGCTGGTCATGATGCCCCAGACGGTGCCGAACAGGCCGACGAAGGGCCCGGCCGAACCCACTGTCGCCAGCACCAGCAGACGCCGCTCGAGCCGCTCGATCTCGCGGGCGATGGAGACCTCCATCACCTTCTCAATGCGCATCTGTAGCCCCGCGAACGAGCGCGGATGGCCCTCGAAGCTGCGCTTCCACTCGCGCATGGCGGCGACGAACAGGGCGGCCATGGAATGGGCCGGGTGCGACACCAGCGAACGATAGAGGTCTTCCAGCGACTGCCCCGACCAGAAGGCGGTCTCGAAATGGTCCATCTCTCGGCGCGAGCGCCGGTACAGCACGAACTTGTCGATGGCGATGGCCCAGACCCACACCGAGGCGGCGAGCAAGCCGAGCATGACCACCTTGACGATCCAGCTCGCGTGCCAGAACAGCGTGAGCAAGGAAAGGTCGGCGGTGACCGGGAGCACCGACTGGGCGACGTCGGCAGGATGCATAATCCAAAGTCCTTTCGCTTGACCGGGCTCGTCTGGGCCAGATCAAAGCCCGGCACACGGGTCGCATTTGCGTCGGACCAAGGGAAACGCCGCAGCAAAACCGCGAAGCGAAGCGCTCCGCGGGCTACCGCTTGGTTCGCGAAAACCCCAAAACCCCGCTGCAGGCGGGGTCAGGCAATCTGCGCGAAACTTGGCCGAACTTGGGCGCAGGCCGTGCACGAGGCAGTGTTTTGCCCCTCTAACAGCGCCGATTGTGGTTAACAATGGGTTAGCGAAGCCTCTCGCTCGGCGCCTTCATCCGCCATTCCCGGACAGCGCGAAACGCTGGGTAAGAATCCAGGGCAACGCGGCAAGAGATTACCGGGGCGACCCTGGATTCCGGGTTCGCTCGCTCTCGCAAGCGTCCCGGAACGACCGTCTGGAGACGGGCGGAGAAGCCGAGTACAAAAAAGCCGCCCGCCTTGGGGGATAAGGCGGGCGGCCGGTTCGCGCTTTGAACCTGAGGGGAAAAAAGCGCGAGGGCAGAAGGTCTGAAGGCGATCAGTTCTGGAGGTTCTGCTGCGGCGGCTCGGGCGCAGGACCCGGCTGGTTGGACTCCGGCGGACGGTTGCGCCGCTCGGCCATGAACTGATCGAACTCGGACTTGTCCTTGGCCATGCGCAGGCGGTCCAGGAAGTCTCGGAACTCGCGCTGCTCTTCTTCCAGGCGGCGCAGCGTCTCCATGCGGTATTCGTCGAAGGCGCGGTTACCGCTTGGCGGCGCGTAGTGATAGGCGCCGCTCGAGCCGCTCATCTTGGCGCGCATCCAGTCCATCTTGCGCTGCATGCGCTCCATCTTGTGCTGCCAGCGATCGTGGCCGTGGCCGGCGTAGCGATATCCGCATCCCATTCGTCCGCTCCATATTGTGAAGGCCAAGATGGCAAGACCGATCGGCCACCAGGCGATGAACCCGAGGACGACCAGGGCGATCCAGGCAGGCTTGCCGAATTCGTCGAGCTTCGCGGTGATAGGCATTTCAGGGCCTCGCGTGAATGTAAATAACATTTACATGAGTAAGGGCGGTCGGGCCGAATGTCAATACTCTTCACATTGAATCAGATGGGGAGCGGCAGCGGGATTGGGAGGGGCCGACGGTCGTCATTCTTGGACGCACGCATGAGCGACCGGCCCGGAATCCAGAGCAACACCGAATGCTTAGCCCTGGATTGCGGGCTCGCGGGCGGCGCCCGCGCGCCGGAATGACCGGCTAACTGCGACCACCCGCCGCGGATTCGTCGAGGCCGAGCCCGCGCAGATAGATCAACACCGCGGCTTCCAAGAGATCTTCGGGCGGCATCGGCAGAGTGCGGCGGGCGGCGTCGCCGCGGCCGAATAGCGATGCGACGCCGTGGGTCGTCGACCAGATGTGCAGCGCCACCATGAGCGCCGGCGGCCGGCCCTTCGCCGGCATGGCCGCCACCAATTGCTCGGCCGCCCCGCGCAGCACGTTGAAGGCGCGATCGCCCGCCTCGCGCAGCTCCGGATCGGCGTCGACCGGCACGCCGGCCTCGAACATGGCCGAATAGTACGCCGGCTCCGCGCGCGCGAAGGCGAGATAGGCTTTGCCGAAGCGGTCGATGGCCGCCATCAGGTCCGGCTTACCGCCGTCCCAGGCCTTATTGAGCGCGGCCTCGAATTCTGCGAAGCCGCGCTTGGCGACGTCGGCAAGCAGCGCGTCGCGGTCGCGGTAATGGCGGTAGGGCGCGGCCGGGCTGACGCCGGCCCAGCGCGCGGCGTCCGCGAAGGTGAAGCCGGCCGGCCCCTTCTCCGCGATGAGCTCGAGCGCGGCGCGCACCAGGGCTTCCTTGAGATTGCCGTGGTGATAGCCGCGTGGGCCGTGCTTACCCCAGGTCATGGTGTTCCGATCGGTCCGGCTGCATGTGAATGGCTTTTACATTGAGATTCGGGCGCCGTCGATGGCGGGGCCATGCGCGTCCCGCACTGCCGACGCCCTTGACCGCGCGGCGGGGCTCGCCTTTGATCCGGGCTAAGACACCTATTAGTTGTTTAATGACATGAGCATCACCGAAACGAGAAGTCCGCGGCCGGCGAATTGCCCTCCCCCCGCCGGCGCCACCGACACCGGCGCGCTCGGCATCTTCGGGCTCAAGCGGCTGTGGTCGCGGGCGTTGCGCGGGCGCCAGGGCCTCGCCGATCCGGCGAGCGAGCAGGATCGCCACCTCGACCATCTCATCATCCACGCCTGCGGCGTCGGGCTCGAACAGACGCTCGACTATTTTGGGCGCGAGACGCCAACATTCGACGCCTTCGAGCGTTGGATCGTTGCGACGACCGGCGGCGTCGAACCGGAGCGCATCGTGCGTATCAACGCGACGGTCGCCGGCACCGACTATCCGGAACCGATCCAACGGTGGCTCGCCGAGATCGAGGCAAGCGCGCCGGTGCTGTCCTCAGGCGACCTCGCGTTCTGGGATGAGCAAGGCTACGTGGTGCTGCACGACGCGGTGCCGGCGGCAACCCTTGAAGCGGCAGCGCAGGCGTTGTGGGACCATCTCGGCGCGCGTGCGGACGATCCCAAAAGCTGGTACCGGCGCCGCGACCACGGCATCATGGTGCAATACTTCCAGCACCCGGCCTTCGAAGCGATCCGCCGCGAGCCCCGCATCCACAAGGCGTTCGCGCAACTGTGGGGCCATGCCGACCTGTGGGCGACGACCGACCGCGTCGGCTTCAACGTGCCGGAGCGGCCGGGCTTCATGTTTCGCGGCCCCGACCTGCATTGGGATTGCAGCGTGAAGACGCCGATCCCGTTCGGCACCCAAGGCATCCTCTATCTGACCGACACGCCACCCGAACAGGGCGCGTTCACGCTGGTGCCGGGCTTTCAGCGCTGGGGCGAAGACTGGCTCAAACGCCTGCCGCCGGGCGCCGATCCGCGCCAGCAGGACCTGCACGCGCTTGGCTCGATCCCCATCGCCGGGCGCGCCGGCGATCTCATCATCTGGCACCAGGCGCTCCCACATGGCGCCAGCCCCAATCGCGGCACGCACCCGCGGCTGGTGCAGTACCTCGCCATGTTCCCGGCGCGGATGGATTTTCAGGAAGAATGGATTTGAGCGTTGCGCTCAGCGCCGCGGCGCGGCCGCGAGCGGCAGCTTGTCAAACAAGGTCGGACCGTTCGGCGAAGCGCCTTCGATGGTGAGCAAGCGCAATTTGGTGACGACGCCGCCCGGCGCCGAGAAGCCGCCTGTCTTGCCGTTCGCCGCCAGCACACGGTGGCACGGCATGACGATGGGCGTCGGGTTCTCGCCCATAGCCTGGCCGACGGCGCGCGCTAACAACTTGTCGCCGAGCCGCTCTGCCACTTCGCCATAGGTCAGAGTTTGGCCGGGCGGAATGGCGCGGGCGATCTTATAAACCTTGCGATTGAAATCGGAGATGGCGTCATCGTCGATGACGATGTCGGCGAGATCGCGCGGCTCGCCGGCGGTGAGCGCGACAATGCCGTCGATGGCGTGTTGCGTTTCGGGCGTCGGCGCGGCCTCGCGCGCGTTCGGGTAGCGTTGCATGAGGCGGGCGCGCGTGGCGGCGGCGTCAGCTTCCGGCAACTGCACGCCGCAGATCCCGCGCGCGGTCCAGACGATGCCGCAGGTGCCGATGGCGGTATCGAACAAGGTGAAATTCATGCCGCCAATTTAAGCGACGCGCTCAAGCGGTGCCACCCGCTTCCTGGTCGGCCTTCATGGCGATGCGCAGAGGCTTGGGGATCGGCCTGGCGCGGCCGCCGGACACGAAGGCGACCTGCACGCGGGCCTCGACCAAGAGCTCCTCGCCGCGCAAAACCTGCTGGTGCAGCATGACGGAGGCGCCCTTCACCTCTTCCGGCGCCGTCACGATGGTGAGGACGTCGTCCATCACCGCCGGCTTCTTGAAGTCGATTCCCATGTGCCGCACGACAAAGGCGAAGCCCGGCGCCTCCTTCTCGGCCTGCTCGAACAGCGCGCGGTGATCGGCGCCGATCAGCCGCAGGTAATTTGTGCGCCCGCGCTCCATGAAGCGCAGGTAGCTCGCGTGATAGACGATGCCGGAGAAATCGGTGTCCTCGTAATAGACACGCACCGGCTGGTAATGCCGGCCGTCGCGAATCTCGCCGTCGAGCGAATTCGTGGTTTCAGCGCTAATCATCTTCCTCGCCACTAAACAATCCGAACTGTGAGGCATCACGGGTCGGCTCCGGCAGTCCGAGGTGCTTGAAGGCCGCGCCCGTCAAAAGGCGCCCACGCGGGGTGCGCTGCACGAAGCCCTTCTGGATCAGAAACGGCTCGATGATGTCTTCAATCGCGTCGCGCGGTTCGCTCAGGGCGGCCGCGATGGTGTCGACGCCGACTGGGCCGCCGCCGTAGTTGGTGGCGATAACGGAGAGATAACGCCGGTCCATGGCGTCGAGGCCGGCGGCGTCCACTTCGAGCGCCGACAGCGCGCGGGCGGCGACCTTGCGGTCGACCTGTTTGGCGCCCTCGACATGGGCGAAGTCGCGCACGCGCCGCAACAGACGGCCGGCGATGCGCGGGGTGCCGCGCGCGCGGCGCGCGATCTCGTTGGCGCCGGTGTCGCTCATCGGCAGCCCAAGCACGCGGGCGCCCCGATTGACGATCTGCTCCAGCTCCTTCTCGGTATAGAAATTCAAGCGCACCGGAATGCCGAAACGATCACGCAGCGGATTGGTGAGCAACCCCGCACGCGTGGTGGCGCCGACCAGCGTGAACGGCGCCAGATCGATCTTCACCGAGCGCGCCGCCGGCCCCTCACCGATGATGAGATCGAGCTGGAAGTCCTCCATCGCCGGATAGAGGATTTCCTCCACGGTCGGATTGAGGCGGTGGATCTCGTCGATAAAGAGAACATCGCGCGGCTCCAAATTGGTGAGCAATGCTGCGAGGTCGCCGGCCTTGGCGATCACCGGCCCGGATGTGGACCGGAAGTTGACGCCCAATTCACGCGCGACGATCTGCGCCAGCGTGGTCTTGCCCAAGCCCGGCGGACCGACAAACAGCACGTGGTCGAGCGCCTCCTGGCGCGACCGCGCCGCCTCGATGAAGATCGACAGGTTGGCCCGCGCCTGCTCCTGGCCGATGAAATCGCCGAGCTTGAGCGGGCGCAACGAGGCGTCGACGTCGTCGTCGCGCTTTTCGGAAGCGACGAGGCGCGGATTGCTGCTCACGTCATCCCCCGCCGGTATTTGTTTGGCAGCAGTTCGCCGATGGTGGTGACGGTTGGGCCGTTCTTGCCGTCGGGCACGATGACGCGCGCCTTGGGGTCGTAATCGTGGATCAACTCGCGGCAGGTGCCGCAGGGGCTGACCACGGCGACCTTGCCCTTCTCACCGGGCTTGGGGTGGCGCACGGCGACGATGGTCTCGATGCCTTTGTCGCCCTTTTCGGTCAGCGCGCGGCCGATCGCGATCGCTTCCGCGCAGACCGCACCGCGCCCCACATAGGCGTCGAGATTGACGCCGGTCACCAGCCGGCCGTCGCGCGTCAGCATGGCGGCGCCGACTTCTTGCCAGTCGTTACGATAGCGCGAGGTGATAGCCTCGGTGGCGGCGGCGATCAGCTCTTTATCCTTGGCGGTCAGTTTCGGCATATCGGCATCGTACTCACTATTTCGCCAGCTCTTTAAGCCCCTGCCGGATCAACGTGGCGGTATCGGCGCCCTCGCCCGCCGCGTGCGCCGCCGCGGCGATCGCGGCGGCCGCCTGCGGCTGACCATAGCCGAGATTGACCAGCGCCGAGACCGCGTCCGCCACCGACTTGGGCGCGCTCTGCTCATCGAGGGAACCTGCGAGATGCACCACGCCGGGATCAACGGTGGCGAAGGCCGGCGCCTTGTCCTTCAACTCCGACACGATTCGCTCCGCGACCTTGTTGCCGACGCCAGGCGAGCGCGCCACCGCCGCCTTGTCGCGGGTGGCGATGGCATTGGCGAGTTCCGTCGGCTTGAGCGTGCCGAGCACCGACAGCGCCACGCGCGCGCCAACCCCCTGCACAGTCTGCAGCAGGCGGAACCATTCGCGCTCGGTGTCACTGGCGAAACCGAACAGCTTGATCTGATCCTCACGCACATAGGTTTCGATCGATAGCGTCGCGGCCTCGCCGGTTGCCGGCAGATGCTGCAGCGTGCGCGCGGGGCAATGCACCTGATAGCCGACACCGTGCACGTCGAGGATAACGTAGTCCTCGCCGTAAGAGTTGATAACGCCTTTGAGCTTCCCGATCATCGCGTTGCCACTCTCATTGTCACGCTCTGCCGGTGATGCGCGTGGCAGATGGCGATCGCCAGTGCGTCGGCGGCATCTTCGCTTTCGGGCGCAGCCTGCGGCAGCAGCACCCCGATCATCATCCGGATTTGCGCCTTCTCGCCGTGGCCGGCACCGACGACGGTCTTCTTCACCAGGTTGGGCGCGTATTCGGCGACACTGAGGCCGCATTTGGCCGGCACCAGCATGGCGATGCCCCGGGCCTGGCCGAGCTTGAGGGTCGCCGCGGCGTTGGTGTTGACAAACGTCTGCTCCACCGCCGCCTCGTGCGGCGCGAACTCATCGATCACACGAACGAGGCCGTCATGGATCGCCACCAGCCGGGCGCCGAGATCGGCCTTGTCGCTGGTCGAAAGCGACCCGCAGGCCACGTAGATCAGCCGGTTGCCATCGCTCTCCACCAGGCCCCAGCCGGTGCGGCGAAGGCCGGGATCGATGCCCAGGATGCGAATCGGTTGGCGGCGCATGGTCCCGTTGATAGCCCCCGGCCGGGCGTCAGGCAAAGAAGCCCCGAATGGGCGCCATGACAATTCATCGCTCGTGCCGCGGACAGGGGCCTGATAAGCCTGCAAGCCGACCCGGGTGCCCGCATTGATCCACCTTCCCAGCCTGTCGACCTTCCTCGCCACGCTCGAGAGCGAGCGCTTCGCCCTGGCAGCGGGCGTCGCCCTGCTCGCCGGCATTGTACGCGGCTTTTCGGGCTTCGGTTCGGCGCTGATCTACGTGCCGCTGATCTCGGCGCTGTACGAACCGAAGATCGCTACGGTGTCCTGCGTGCTGATGGACTACATCTGCACCCTGCCCTACGCATTGTCCGCGCTGCGCCGCGCCAACCGGCGCGAGGTCCTGCCGGCCTATGTCGCCGCGCTGGTGATGGTGCCGCTCGGCACCTACGTGCAGTATTCCGTCGACCCTATCGTCCTGCGCTGGGGCATGTCCGCCTTCGTGCTCGGCTTCGTCGTGCTGCTCGCGACCGGTTTCCGCTACCCTTGGAAACCGAGCACGCCCGCCGCGCTCGGCGCCGGCGCCCTCTCGGGTTTCGCCGGCGGCGCGACGCAGATGAGCGGGCCGCCCATCATTCTCTATTGGCTCGGCAGCCCGGAGGAAGCGACAACGATCCGCGCCAATCTGCTGGTGTTTTTCATGCTGCTCGGCATCACGCTGATCGTGAATTACGCGCTGCACGGCCTCATGACGGCGCAGCCGATCGCACTCGGCGTCATGCTATGGCCGGTCTATATTGTGGCGCTGGCGATCGGCGCGTATTGGTTCAGGGGCGCCTCAACCACGCACTATCGCCGCGTCGCATACGTCATCGTGGCGCTGGCCGCGATCGTCAGCTTGCCCGTGGTGGACAGACTGTTCCAATAAGCGCGGTGCTTACGCGCTCAGCTTCTCCATCAGCGCGTCGGAGACCTCGAAGTTGGCGTAGACGTTCTGGACGTCGTCGTTGTCATCGAGCGAATCGATCAACTTGAGGATCTTCTCGCCAGCTTCGTCGTCGACCGCGATGGTGTTCTGCGGCTTCCAGGTCAGCGCCGACTTCCGCGGCTCGCCGAACTTGGCTTCCAGCGCCTTGCTGACACCCGCAAGGTCGTCGGGCTGGGTGAAGATCTGATGGCCGTTGTCGTCTGAGACGACGTCCTCGGCACCGGCTTCGATGGCCGCTTCTAGCATGGCATCGGCGCTCGCCTTGTCGGCGTCGTATTCGACCACGCCGACGTGATCGAACATGAACGACACCGCGCCGGTCTCGGCCAGGTTACCGCCGGATTTGGTGAAGATAGAGCGTACCTCGCCGGCGGTGCGGTTGCGGTTGTCGGTCAAGGCCTCGACGATCACCGCGACGCCGCCGGGCGCGTAGCCCTCATAGCGGATCTCGTCGTAGTTCTCGGTGTCGCTGCCTTGCGATTTCTTAATGGCGCGCTCGATATTGTCCTTCGGCACGTTCTCGGCGCGGGCGGCGAGGATCGCAGCGCGCAGGCGCGGGTTGAACGCCGGATCGGGCATGCCGAGCTTGGCCGCAACCGTGATTTCGCGGGCGAGCTTAGAGAACAGCTTGGCGCGCGCCTTATCGGCGCGGCCCTTCTTGTGCATGATGTTCTTGAATTGTGAATGGCCGGCCATGAGCTGGGTCTTTGCGCGTTCCGAGGAACCAATCGGGGTGATTTCGGCGGCTATATAAAGCGGAACGAGGGGAAAATAAACTGCCAGTCATTCCGGGACGCCGCGAGGCGGTGGGCCCGGAATCCAGGGGCAACAACAAAGGCGCTTCGATTAAGCTCTGGATTCCCGGTTCGTGACCGGGCGGTCGCGCCCGGAATAACGGTTAATCCCAGAACGCCGGCCGCGCCTCTTCCAGCCGGCCACCGAGCCGGACCGCGGCGGCTTTGATCGCCAGCCCCCTGCCGTCGGTTTCCACCGCCAGCGCGCAGAAGGTGGCAGGCCCGTTCGCCGGCTCAAACCGCCCGCTCGGAATCTTGGTCAGGAAACGGTTGAGTGGCTCGTCCTTGTTCATGCCAATCACCGACTGGAAGTCGCCGGTCATGCCGACGTCGGTGATGAAGGCGCTGCCCTTCGGGAGGATGCGGTGGTCGGCGGTCGGCACGTGGGTGTGCGTGCCGACGGTGAGGCTGACGCGGCCGTCGCAGAAATAGCCCATGGCCTGCTTCTCGCTCGACGCTTCGCAATGCATGTCGACGATGACGGCGTCGGTAGCCTCGCGCAGCGGACAGGCGGTGAGTTCGCGCTCGACCGCTGCGAAGGGATCGTCGAGCGCGTCCATGAAAACGCGGCCCATGACGTTGACGACGAGCGCGCGCTGGCCGTTCTTGGTGTCGATCAGCGCGGCGCCGCGGCCCGGCGTGCCGGCGGGATAATTGACCGGGCGGATGAGGCGCGGCGCGCGCGCGATGAATACCAGCGCCTCGCGCTGATCCCAGGAATGGTTGCCGAGCGTGATGGCATCGGCGCCGGCGTCGATCAGTTCGTTGTAGATCGCCTCGGTGATGCCGAAGCCGCCGGCGGCGTTCTCGCCATTGACCACGACGAGGTCGAGCTTCCACTGCTTGATCAGTCCGGGCAGCCGCTCCGTCACCGCTTGGCGCCCGCTGCGCCCGACCACATCGCCGACAAAAAGAATTCGCATCCGTTGACTTTCACTCCACGCGCCGCAGATCGATCACCTCCCGCTCCGTTAGCACGAGATCGAGGCGCTCGTCGCGGGCGTCGGTCGGAACCTGCGGCATTTGCTGCGCCGCGAAAGCGATCCCGATGGCGGTAACGGGCTTCCGCGCGCGTAACGCGGCAAGCGTCATGTCGTAGTAGCCGGCGCCGTAACCGATGCGATTGCCGGCGCGGTCGAAGGCGGCGAGCGGCACGATGACGATGTCGGGCGCAACCTCCGGCACCTCGGGCTTCGGCTCGCGGATGCCCCACTGCCCGCGCGCGAGATCGTCACCGAACGCAAAGCTACGCATGATGAGCGGATGGCCGCGGCCTTGAATCGCGGGCAGCGCCAACTGCGCGCCAGCTTGCGCAAGCGTCTTCATCAGCGGCAGCGGATTGATCTCGGTCTTCATAGGCATGAAGCCCGAGACGATGACGCCGGAAGCGATCGCAATCGGAAATGCGCGCGCGGCAATCAGTTCCGCCGCCGCCGCCCGTTCTTCGGCGGGAAGCGCATCACGCTTGGCGAGAGCTTCGGCGCGGATTTCCGCTTTACGGTGCTGAAGAGGAAGGTCTGTGCTCATGCCCTGGTTTAACGTCATTCCGGGACGGCGCCAAAGGCGCATTTAGGCGCGTCGTCGACGCGCGACGGCGCCGGGCCCGGTATCCAGGACCGCACGAAGCGTATTGGAGGGTCGTTCCGGATTCTGGGTTTGCGCCCTTGGCACGCCCCGGAATGAGGCCGATAGAGCGCGTATAGAAACAGGAGTGCGGAGCCGCGAAAGCCGTCGGAGTGTCGATCCCGGGTTCCCTACGAAAGTAGGTGGGCGCCATATGTCCGGGCCCACGGGCCCGGCCAGGGACAGCTCCCTTTAGGATCGATAAGGCCCCGGGGATTGTGTCTCCTAACGCACCCCGCAGCCCCGCGCGGGGGAATGTAGTGGGTGTTCCCGGAAAGCGCCACTCGCCGGCTTCCCCTTCCCTTGTGCGAGACGAGAAATATGGGTGCCGCAGCGCCCCGCACCTACCCGATCGCCACGCTCTCGCCGACGGTGTCGTTAAGCCGCCGGGTAATGCCCTCGATGCGCTCGGCCGCGGAATTGAACGCGCCCACCACCGCGGCGGAGGCCTGCTTGGCACGGTCGGAGGCAACCGTGCGCGCGTCCTGCAGGCCGGAAATCTCCTCCTCCAGGCGGCGCACTTGCGCCCTGGCCTCGCTCACCTCATCGGCCACCATGAGCGCCGCCATCACGGTGAGCCGGGTGTCGCCGATCTCGCCGAAACGCTGACGCAGGTCGGCGATGCGGCCATCGACCTCGGAGGCGAGCGCCAAGAGGTGCTCCTCCTGACCGTCCTCGCAGGCGAGCCGGAATTGGCGGCCGGAAATGGTGGTGGTGACCTGGGCCATGTCGCGCTCCTAAGACACTCTTTTGTGTGCGTCTTTTTCTTCGGCTTCTTCTTCCGCGTCTTCCTCGTCGTCCCCGTCTTCGTCCTCGCCTAAGTCTTCATCTTCTTCGTCGCTCGCGTCGTCTTCGTCGACGTCTTCTTCGTCTTCGGCTTCTTCAGCTTCGGCTTCTTCAGCTGCGGCTTCTTCGGCTTCGTCATCAGCATCTTCGGCCGCGCTGTGCGCCACGCCCGCCGCGCCATGTGGCGCGTGTT
Organism: uncultured Pseudomonadota bacterium; assembly: GCA_963773225.1. GTDB lineage: Bacteria > Pseudomonadota > Alphaproteobacteria > Rhizobiales > Xanthobacteraceae > Pseudolabrys. The sequence continues at coordinate 60,643 of CAVZAO010000010.1, read as the reverse complement.
GCGGTTCCTCTTGCGGCAGTTGCGGGAGCCGCACGCCTAGCGCGACTTGTGGGGCCTCGCCGTGCGCCGCCAGCACGGACTGGATCGAGGTCATTGCGGCGTCCAGCCGTCCGGCGATGGCGCGGTTGGTCTCTTCCAGCCGGCGCGAACGCGCGGTTTCGCCGTCGAGGGCGGCGGCAAGACGTGTGCGGTCGGTGCCGAGCGCCTGCACCTGGGCGGCGAGCGCCGCCTCGCTGCGATCGGCCTGGTTGCGCCGCTCCACAGCGGCGTCGAGCGCATCGAGCGCCCGCGCTAAGCGCTTGACGGCCATATCGACGGCACTCTCGTCGGTCATTGCCGCAGCCCCGGACGTTGCGTGCAAAAATGCCAGTGTCGGCAAACGTTTAGCGAAAGAATTTTACGGTCAGTCCGGCACTTGCGTCAACGCTTGCCGCAACGATATGAACCGTTGTTTTGGGCAGGCTGTGCATGGCCCCCCGCTGGCACTGCCGTCACATTGACTCCAAAGCGGCACATGCTATCCAGCCCGCACAAAATGGGCCATTTCCTGAAAACAGGCCATTTCCAATGAATGCAACCCGTTCGTCGACGGTCGCCGTGGCGCCCGCTGAGCTTCGCGACTCAAGCGCCGCTACTGCGGTAAGTCACGACCGCATGGCAAACGCTATCCGCGCCCTCGCCATGGACGCCGTCGAGCGGGCCAAGTCCGGCCATCCCGGCATGCCCATGGGCACCGCCGACGTGGCGACGGTGCTGTTCACCCAGTTCCTGAAATTCGATCCCGCCGATCCAGCCTGGCCCGATCGCGACCGCTTCGTGCTGTCGGCCGGTCACGGCTCCATGTTGCTGTACGCGCTACTCTATCTGACCGGCTATCCGGAGATGACGCTGGACGAGATCAAGCGCTTTCGCCAGCTCGGTTCCAAGACGCCGGGGCATCCGGAATTCGGCCATACACCCGGCGTCGAGACCACCACCGGTCCGCTCGGACAGGGGCTCGCCACCGCGGTCGGTATGGCGATCGCCGAGCGCCACATGGCCGCCGTGTTCGGCGACACGGTCGTCGACCACAAGACCTACGTCATTTCGTCCGACGGCGACCTCATGGAAGGCGTCAGCCACGAGGCTATCGCGCTCGCCGGCCACCTGAAGCTCAGCAAGCTGATCGTGCTGTTCGACGATAACGGCATTTCCATCGACGGCGCGCTGTCGCTCTCCGATAGCGTCGACCAGGTGAAGCGCTTCGAAGCCTGCGGCTGGAATGCTTCGCGCATCGACGGGCACGATCCGCAAGCGATTGCGTCAGCAATCGCAAAAGCTCAAGAATCGGATCGCCCCACGCTGATCGCCTGCAAGACGACCATCGGCTTCGGCGCGCCAACCAAGGCCGGCAAGGCGTCGTCGCACGGCTCGGCGCTCGGCGCCGAGGAGATCAAGGGCGCGCGCGAGAAGCTCGGCTGGGATTACGCGCCGTTCGAAATTCCCGACGATATCCTCGCCGCCTGGCGTGAGGCGGCCAGCCGGGCCAAGTCCGGGCACGCCGACTGGACCAAACGCTTTGCCGCGCTCGATGCCGGCCAGCGCGCGGAGTTCGAGCGGCGCACGAGGCACGAGGTCTCGGCGCAAGCCCTCGACGCCGCCGTGCGCGCGGTGAAGGAAAGCCTCGCCGCCACGCCGAAAGATATAGCCACCCGCTCGGCCTCCGAGTTCGCGCTCGAGACCCTGGTGCCGGCGCTGCCGGAGATGATCGGCGGCTCCGCCGATCTCACCGGCTCCAACAACACCCGCACCAAATCGATGCAGGCGATGACCGCGGCGGATTTCTCCGGCCGCTTCATCCATTACGGCATCCGCGAGTTCGGCATGGCCGCCGCCATGAACGGTATGGCATTGCACGGCGGTATTGTGCCGTATTCTGGCACGTTCCTCGTCTTCTCCGATTACGCCCGGCCAGCGATCCGGCTCGCCGCGCTGATGGGCGTGCGGGCAATCCATGTGCTCACCCACGACTCCATCGGCCTCGGCGAGGACGGGCCCACGCATCAGCCGGTCGAGCATCTGGCCGCCTTGCGCGCGATCCCGAAGCTCCTGGTATTCCGCCCGGCCGACGCGGTGGAGACGGTCGAGTGCTGGCAGCTCGCGCTGCAGAACCAGCACCGGCCGAGCGTACTGGCGCTCACTCGCCAGAACCTGCCGCAGGTGTCGAAGGATTTCCTCGACCGGAACCGCTGCGCCACCGGCGCCTACGAATTGTCGCCGGCCGAGGGCAAGGCCGAGGTTTCCATTTTCGCCACCGGATCGGAAATCGCGATCGGGCTTGCCGCGCAAAAACAGCTCAAGGCCAAGGGCGTCCAAGCCCGCGTGGTATCGGTGCCGTGCTTCGAGCTGCTCGCCGAAGCGCCCGAAGGGGCCCGACAGGCGGTGATCGGCGACGCGCCCGTCAAGATCGCCGTCGAAGCCGCCGTGCGCCAGGGCTGGGACGCCATCATCGGGAGCGATGGCGCTTTTGTGGGCATGACCGGTTTCGGCGCCAGCGCGCCCTGCAAGGAACTCTACGAGCACTTCGGGATTACGCCCGGGGCAGTCGCCGAAGTGGCGTTGCGAAAACTCGGTAAGACTTGATCCATCTCAAAAAATCGCCCGCGCAAGCGGGCGATTCAGCGAGTGGGGACTTACATAGCGGCCTAAGGGGGTTTCTGGCGTCGCGCACGGCGAGGCCAGCGGAGATTTGAAAGCCGGAGTGAAGAGCATGACCGTACGTGTTGCCATAAATGGTTTCGGCCGAATCGGCCGCAACATCCTGCGCGCGATCGTCGAGAGCGGGCGCAAGGACATCGAGGTGGTCGCCATCAATGACCTGGGGCCGGTGGAGACCAACGCCCACCTGCTGCAGTTCGACTCGGTGCACGGCCGCTTCCCCCACGAGGTGACCGTCAAGGGCGACACCATCGGCATCGGCGGCAGCAACATCAAAGTTTGCGCCGAGCGCGATCCTGCCAAGCTGCCGTGGAAGGACCTCGGCGTCGACATCGCGATGGAGTGCACCGGTATCTTCACCGCCAAGGACAAGGCCAAGGCGCATCTCGACGCCGGCGCCAAGCGCGTGCTGGTCTCGGCCCCTGCCGATGGCGCCGACGCCACCATCGTCTTCGGCGTCAATCACGACACCCTGACCAAGGATCACCTGGTGGTGTCGAACGGCTCCTGCACCACCAACTGCCTGGCGCCGGTTGCCAAGGTGCTCAATGACACGGTCGGCATCGAGACCGGTTTCATGACCACCATCCACGCCTACACTGGCGACCAGCCGACGCTCGACACCATGCACAAGGACCTCTACCGCGCCCGCGCGGCGGCGTTGTCGATGATCCCGACCTCGACCGGTGCGGCCAAGGCGATCGGCCTGGTGCTGCCGGAGTTAAAAGGCAAGCTGGATGGCGTCGCGATCCGCGTGCCGACGCCGAACGTCTCGGTGATCGATCTCAAGATCGTCGCCAAGAAGAAGACCACCAAGGAAGAGATCAACGAGGCGATGAAGCGTGCCGCCGAGCAGCAGCTCAAGGGCATTCTCGGCTATACGAACCACCACAACGTCTCGATCGACTTCAACCACGACCCGCATTCGTCCACCTTCCACATGGACCAGACCAAGGTCATGGAAGGCACGCTCGTACGCGTGATGTCGTGGTACGACAACGAGTGGGGCTTCTCCAACCGCATGGGCGACACCGCCGTCGCGATGGGGAAGCTGATTTAATCAGACTTTGATTTCGTCATGCCCGGCCTTATGCCGGGCATCCACGTCTTAGGGCAAAATCGCCTCAAAAGACGTGGATGGCCGGGACAAGCCCGGCCATGACGGCAAGCATTGAGAGACTTCAATGTTACCGTTCCGCACCCTTGAGCACGTCGACGTAAAAGGCAAACGAGTCCTGGTGCGCGTCGACCTCAACGTGCCGGTGGAAAACGGCGTCGTCACCGACGCGACCCGCATCGAGCGCGCCGCCCACGCCATCACCGAGATCGCCGACGCCGGCGGCAAGGTGATCCTGCTCAGCCATTTCGGCCGGCCCAAGGGTCAGCGCGACCCGAAGTATTCGCTGAAAGCCGTGGCGGCGGAGGTCTCGCACGTCATCAAGCGGCCGGTGAAATTCGTCGACGACTGCGTCGGCGCGGTCGCCGAGAAGGCGGTCGCCGCCATGCATCCGGGCGACATCGTATGCCTGGAGAATACGCGCTTCTATCCGGGTGAAGAGAAGAACGACCCCGACTTCGTCAAGCAGCTCGCCAAGCTCGGCGACCTGTGGGTCAACGACGCCTTCTCCGCCGCCCACCGCGCGCACGCCTCCACCGAAGGCCTCGGCCACGTACTGCCGGCCTATGCCGGGGCCACCATGCGCCACGAGCTGGTGGCGCTCGAAAAGGCGCTGGAGAAGCCAGAGCGGCCGATGGCGGCGATCGTCGGCGGCGCCAAGATCTCCACCAAGCTCGATCTGTTGTCGAACCTGCTACAGAAGGTCGACGCGCTGATCATCGGCGGCGCCATGGCCAATACGTTCCTGCTGGCGCGAGGCAAGCCGGTCGGCAAGTCGCTGGTGGAATCCGACTTGGTGCAAACCGCGCGCGACATCATGGACAAGGCCAAGGCGGAAAAGCGCGAGATCGTGTTGCCCGTCGACGTGGTGGTGGCGAAGGAATTCAAGGCCAACGCGCCCTCGCGGGCCATCGACGTCGATCATGTCGGGCCCGAGGAGATGATCCTGGACATCGGCCCGCGCAGCATCGAGCAGGCGGTGTCGGTACTGGCGCGCGTGAAGACGCTTGTTTGGAACGGCCCGTTTGGCGCCTTCGAGATGGAGCCGTTCGACAATGGTACGGTCGAGGTGGCGGAAGCTGCGGCCGAACTCACCAAGGCCGGTAAGCTGGTGACTGTCGCGGGCGGCGGCGACACGGTGGCCGCGCTCAACGTCGCCGGTGCCGCCGACCGTTTCACCTACGTTTCGACCGCCGGCGGCGCCTTCCTGGAATGGCTGGAAGGCAAGGCCTTGCCCGGGGTCGAGGTACTCAGGGTAAAATAGCCGCGAAAGCGGCCGCTTGGCCGGCCCGCGGGGCATGAGGGGACGATGGAGAGGAAGTCATGAATCTCGCTGAACTGAACAAGGTCGCCGTGGCCATGGTCGCGCCGGGGCGCGGCATTTTGGCCGCCGACGAATCCACCGGCACCATCAAGAAGCGCTTCGACGCCATCGGCGTGGAATCGACGGAGGAGAACCGCCGCGACTACCGCGAACTGCTGTTCCGCTCGGCCGAGGGCATGAAGCACATCTCCGGCGTCATCCTCTACGACGAGACCATCTGGCAGAAGGCCAAGGACGGCACGCCGCTGGTCGATCTCATCACCAAGGCGGGCTCGATCCCCGGCATCAAGGTGGACGAGGGCGCCAAGCCCCTGCCCTTCTGCCCGGGCGAAACGATTACCTACGGCCTCGACAAGCTGCCCGAGCGCCTCCCGAAGTACTATGCGCAAGGCGCGCGCTTCGCCAAGTGGCGGGCGGTGATCGACATCGGCGCCGGCATCCCGAGCTACACCTGCATCGCGACCAACGCGCACGCGCTGGCGCGGTACGCGGCGCTCTGCCAGGAGCACCAGATCGTGCCGATCGTGGAGCCGGAAGTCTTGATGGACGGCGACCACGACATCGAGCGCTGCGTCGAGGTCACCACCTTCGTGCTGAAGGAGACCTTCCAGCAGCTTTACTATCAGCGCGTGGCACTGGAAGGCATGGTGCTGAAGCCCAACATGGCGATCGCCGGCAAGAAGTCGAAGAAGCAGGCGTCGGTGCAGGAAGTGGCGGAGCGCACTGTGAAGATGCTGAAGGAGTGTGTGCCGGGCGCGGTGCCGGGCATCGCCTTCCTCTCCGGCGGTCAGTCCGACGAACAGGCGACCGCGCATCTCGACGCCATGAACAAGATCGGCGGCCTGCCCTGGGGCCTCACCTTCTCCTATGGGCGCGCGCTGCAGGCCGCGCCGCAGAAGGCCTGGAGCGGCAAGGCCGGCAACGTGCCGGCCGCGCAAGCCGCCTTCGCCCATCGCGCCGCCATGAACGGGCTGGCCGCCAAAGGCGCGTGGAAGGCCGAATTGGAGAAAAAGGCGGCGTAAGACGCCATGACAAAAGCCAATCCCTCCCCTGGAAGGGGAGGGATTGAGGCTTCGGTTTTCCGCGACCTCCCGCCTTATTCACGACAGACGCCGGCCCTAGACGCCCTTGCGACCGCATGCCGCTTGTTCCGGCTGCGGCGACGTGAGAGGTACCGCCCGCGCCCCGCCGGGCGTTATAAGTCGTCCCCATGAGCCAGGCCGAAACCCCCGTCCCGCCGGCGCTGACCGCGCATCGGCCCGTCAGAAGCGACCTCGTCGTCTACGCGGCGATCGGCGCGAGCGCCATCACGTTCTGGTGGCTGACGCGCGCCCATGTCGCCTGGCTGCCGGTCTGGGCGCCGTGGGAGTTCTCCTTCGTGGAATACGTGAGCGCGTGGCTCGGCCTGTTCTGGTACCTGCGCGGGCTCGCGCGCACGCCGGCGCAAGAGCGCCCCTCGTTCGGGCGCAAGCTTGCCTTCTTCATCGGCCTCGCGCTCATCTACGTGGTGATGGAGACGCGTTACGAATACCTCGCCGAGCACCAGTTCTTCTTCAACCGTATCCAGCACGTGGTGATGCACCACATCGGGCCGTTCCTGCTGGCGCTGTCATGGCCCGGCGAGACGCTGATGCGCGGCATGCCCGCGCGGGCGAAGCGCGTCATCATGCACCCCGCGCTCGTGCGTCCGGTGCATGTCATCCAGCAGCCGATCCTAGCCGGCGTGCTGTTCGCCGGGCTCGTCGTCTTTTGGCTGATCCCGCCGATCCATTTCCAGGCCATGATCGACCCGCGCCTGTTCTCGATCATGAACTGGAGCATGGTGGTGGACGGCATCCTATTCTGGCCGCTGGTGCTCGACCCGCGGCCAAAGCCGCCGGCGCGGGCGTCGTTCGGCGGGCGCGCGGCGCTGTCGATGCTGACCATCTTCCCGCAGATCGCCGTGGGCGCCTGGATCGCGCTCAGCGCCAAGGACCTCTATCCGTTCTACGACCTCTGCGGCCGCATCTACCCGGAACTGGGCGCGCATTACGACCAGACCGTCGGCGGCCTGATCATCTGGATCCCCCCCGCCATGATGGGCGTCCTGGGCGTCGTGCTGGTGCTCAACGCCTTGCGCAAGTACGAGGAAAAGGAGACCGGCGATGAAGGCGAACACCAAAGCGGCGAGTTCGTCATTCGCTCGAGTCAGTGGACCGGCTGACGCGCGGCGGCTCGTGCGCGCGGCGCTCGCCGGCGCGTTCGTCGTGGCGGCCGGGAGCGCCGCCCATGCGGCAGGCCTGACCGTCGAGAAGCCCTGGATGCGCCTCATCATCAAGGCACGCCCGGCCGCCGGCTATTTCACGCTGCACAACGGCACCGACAAGGCCGCCACCCTTACCGGCGCATCATCGAGCGCCTGCGGCATGACCATGCTGCACGAGACCAAGGAAGAAAACGGCATCGCCAAGATGATGCCGGTCAAGAGCGTCAAGGTGCCTGCCGGCGGCAATCTCACCTTTCAGCCTGGCGGCTATCACATCATGTGCATGCAGCCGAAGATGAAGATCGGCGACACCGTGCCTCTGACGCTGAAGTTCGCCGACGGCAAGACGTTGACGGCCCAGTTCACGGTCGCCGGCCCGGGCGGGATGAAGAAGTAAGGACAAATCGCTCGACGCGGTCATGGCCGGGCTTGACCCGGCCATCCACATCTTTCTCGCCGCGGTCCCGTTAAGACGCACATGCCCGGCACAAGGCCGGGCATGATGCAGCCACAATCGCGCGGGCGCGCTCTACAGATAACTCAAAATCCGCCGCCACCAGCTGTTGCTGCCGGCGCCGTTGACCATCGCCCGCAGGTCCGCCTCGACCGGCGCGAGCTTGGTCTTGGGCTGCGACAGGCCTGTGAACAAAAGCTTGATGTCGCCTGCGCGGTTGAACACGTAGACGGCGGCGCCGTGAGTGACCTCGTAGGGCTTGCCGTCGTGGGCCGGCGTCACCGAATAGGACACCCGGTAGCGCTTGGCGAGATTGGCGAGCGCACTCGGCGTGCCGCGCAGACCCACCACCTGCGGCGCAAACGCATCGGTGTACTGCTTGAGCACCGGCAGCGTGTCGCGGTTGGGGTCGACGGTGACGAACAGCACGCGCACGTCGTCAGCCTGCTTGCCCATCTGCTTCAACATGGCGGTGATGTTGAGCAGCGTGGTTGGGCACACGTCCGGGCAGAACGTGTAGCCGAAATAGAGCAGCACGATTTTGCCCTTGTAATCGGCGGCAGTGACCGTCTTGCCGTCGCTGGCGCGCGTCATGGTGAAGGCGAGCTTGGGCAGCGCGCCGCTCATGTCGTCGGAATTCCAGGCCTTGGCCGCCGGGCTTGCGAGCAGCAGGGCACCGACGAGCGCGGCGGCGGCGGCCGCGAAGGCGCGGCGGCTGAAGGATGTCATGGCGGTCGTCTGCGGGGATGTCACGGCGTTGGTACGAGGTTTCGGCATCTGTCCTGGGCGGTCCGTTTGGGCGCCAAGCCGTCGGCGGCCGCGCCTGAAGTCCCGTCGCCCCCGGATGGTGCCTTTCCGGCAGTTTGCACCCGCTGTTCCTTATGGGACGGCGGGCCGCCGATCCAGCCCCAAATTGACGCGGGGGGCGTGCTTCCCGCGCTCCGACCCGCTTTCGCAGGACGCAACGCTCAAAATGCCGTGTGGTGACGGCGGCGGCGTTTTTCGCTAGACACGGCGCCGATTGCCTCGCCCGCTTGATCTTGAACATCACACAAGGAATTTCCGCCGTGATCGATCTCTATACGTGGACGACCCCGAACGGCCGCAAGGTCTCCATCGCGCTGGAAGAGCTCGGCCTGCCCTATACCGCGCACGCCATCGACATTTCCAAGGACGAGCAGTTCGCGCCCGACTTCCTCAAGATCGCGCCCAACAACCGCATCCCGGCCATCGTCGACCGCGACAACGGCATGTCGCTCATGGAGTCGGGCGCGATCCTGATCTATCTCGCTGACAAGACCGGCAAGCTGTTGCCCAAGGAGGGCGAGGCGCGCTACCGCGTCATCGAATGGCTCATGTGGCAGATGGGCGGCCCCGGCCCCATGCTCGGCCAGGTGCATCACTTCGTAAAGTACAACAAGGGCAAGGCGCCCTACGCCGAGGAGCGCTACCTCAAGGAAGGTCACCGGCTCTACAAGGTGCTCAACACGCGCCTCGAGGGCCGCGACTTCGTCGCCGACGACTACTCCATCGCCGACATCGCGATCTGGCCGTGGATCTCGCGCTTCGAGTGGCAGACCATCGACATGAACCAGTACCCGAACGTGAAGCGCTGGTACGTCAACATCGCCAAGCGCCCGGCGGTGCAGAAGGGCTACAAGGTACCCAAGGACGTCGGCGACGTGCCGATGCCGTGAGCGGCGCCGACAAGCGGAAATGACGAATGGCCGGGCCTCTCCCCGGCCATTTTCATGAGCGGTCACGCCGCGCTTGGACGCTTGCGGCGGAACCGATTACCCTCACCCCTTGATTCGCCGTCCCTTGCGTTCCGCGTTTTCTCGTCTTGCCCTTTTCCGCCCCTTACGCGCACCGCCATGGCCGAAACCGCCCCGCACGCCCCTAGCCTCGACATCCCGGCCCTGTTGCAGCGCGCCGTCGGCATGCACCAGGGCGGACGCCTGCGCGAGGCGGAAAAACTCTATACCCAGGTGCTCGCCGCCCAGCCCGACAATTTCGACGCGCTGCACCTCTACGGCGTGCTGATGCATCAGCGTGGCGAGCCGGTTGAAGCGCTGAAGCTGATCGCCGCAGCGCTCAAGGCCAACACGCGCGCCGCCGCCGCGCATTCGAACTATGGCATGGTGCTCGCCGCGCTCAACCGCGATGCCGAGGCGCTCGACGCCTACGACCGCGCCGTCGCGCTGCAGCCCGATTTCGCCGGCGCCGTCAACAACCGCGGCAACGCGCTGCGCAAGCTCGGCCGTCACGAGGAAGCGATCGAAAGCTTCGAGCGCGCGCTCGCGCTCAATCCCGGCTATCCGGAAGCGCTCAACAATCGCGGCAACGCGCTGATGGCCCTGCAGCGCACCGTCGAGGCGCTGACGAGTTACGAGGCGGCGCTGGCGCAACGGCCCTCCTATGTCGACGCACTGGTGAACCGAGCCGAGGCACTGCGCCTGCTCGGGCGCGAGGACGAGGCCATGGCAAGCCTCGACCGGGCGCTGGCGCTCAAGCCCGATCATCCCGCCGGCTTGCAGGGACGCGCGCAGCTACGTCAGACGCGCGGCGATGCCGCCGGCGCGCTCGCCGACCTCGAACGCCTCGCCGCGCAGAAGCCCGGCGACGCCGGCATCCAGGCCGGCCTCGGCCACCTGCTACGCGAGCTTGGCCGCTTCGAAGAGGCGCTCGCCGCCTACGACCGCGCGCTCGCGCTCAATCCCCGAGATCCCCGCACGCATAATTGCCGCGGCAACGTCCTGGTCGAGATCAACCGCCTGGCGGACGGGCTTGCCGCCTATGAGCGGGCGTTGACGATCGATCCGGGCTGCATCTTCGCGCTGGTCAACCGCGGCAGCGCACTGCGCTATCTCGGCCGCAACGACGAAGCGCTTGAAAGCTTCGACCGCGCCCTGGCACTCGCCCCCGATCTGCCCGACGCACATTGGAACAAAGCGCTGCTGCAACTGTCGATGGGCGATTTCGCGCACGGCTTTGCGGGCTATGAGTGGCGCTGGCGCCGCGGCATCGAGGCGCCGCGCGATTTCACGCAACCGCGCTGGCAGGGCCAAGACTTGGCGGGCAAGACCATCTTGCTTCATGCCGAGCAGGGCCTCGGCGACAGCATCCAGATGCTGCGCTATCTGCCGTTGGTGATGCAAAAGGGCGCCAAGATCGTGCTCGAACTGCCCACACCGCTGCAGCCGCTGATCGGCGATCCATCGGTCACGCTGGTCGAACGCGGTGCGACCTTGCCGGCGTTCGACCTGCATTGCCCGTTGATGAGCCTGCCGCTCGCCTTTGGCACCACGCGCGAGACGATTCCTTCGCAGGTGCCCTATTTGCAGGTGCCGGCCGATCGGATCGAGACATGGCGGGTGAAGCTCGCCGGCATTGCGGCGCCGCGCGTCGGCTTGGTCTGGTCGGGGCGGCCCGACCACGTCAACGATCACAACCGCAGCCTGGCGCTCTCGCGCCTCGCCCCGCTGCTGTCGGTGCCGGGCGTGCGGTTCGTCAGCCTGCAGGCGGAGACCCGCGCGCGCGACCTTGCCGAAGCGCAGCGCTGGCCCAACCTGGTGCGTTTCGATGCCGAACTGGCCGATTTCGCCGACACGGCAGGGGCAATCCGCAACCTCGACCTTGTGATCGCCGTCGACACCGCGGTCGCGCATCTCGCCGGCGCGATCGGCAAACCGGTCTGGATCCTCCTCTCCCACATCCAGGACTGGCGCTGGCAGGTGGCCCGCAGCGACAGCCCTTGGTACCCGAGCGCGCGCCTGTTCCGGCAGCCTGAACCCGGCGACTGGGACGGCGTCGTTGCCGAGCTTGCCGCCGAACTCGCCGTATTCGCCAAGACGCGGCCGGTCGGCGCAGGCTAAGGTAGCGCCAATCTTCCGCCCGATTGGGCTAGCATCCCGGGACCATGGCCTCGCGACCGACCCAAGCCGAACCGCGGCCGCAGCCGCGGCTGTACCTGCTGACCCCGCAACTCGCGGATACGGCCGCTTTTGCCGCGCCGCTCCAAACCGCGTTGGCGGCAGCCGATATCGCCGCCGTGCTGCTCAGACTGCAGGAGGCAGACGAGCGCACCCTGATCAACCGCGCCAAGGCACTGGCGCCCGTCGTGCAAGGTGCGGGCGCCGCCCTGCTGCTCGACGACCACGCCGACTTGGTGGCGCGCGCCGGCGCCGACGGCGTTCACCTCACTGGACTCGACGCGTTCGAGGACGCGCTGGAACAGCTCAAGCCAGAGCGCATCGTCGGCCTCGGCGGGCTAGCGAGCCGCCACGAGTGCATGGTCGCCGCAGAGGGCGGCGCCGACTATGTCCTGTTCGGTCTTCCCGATGCCACGGATCGAAGGCTGCCGTTCGAGGCGTTGGAGGAACGTGTGAACTGGTGGGCCGAGGTGTTCGAGCTGCCATGTGTCGCCTACGCGGATAATCTCGACGAGATCGCGCCGCTGGTCGCGGCGGGCGCCGACTTCGTCGCCCTCGGCGACTGGCTGTGGCGCGAAGACACTGCCGTCGCGGCCACGCTGCAGGCCGCGAGCGCGCATTTGAAGCTGCCGGAGGCGATCGCGTGATGCGGCGGCACCCGGTGTGCGCGGCGTTCGTCATGCTCGCCGCGCTGGCGCTTGTTTCGCCCGCCTTCGCCCAGGGTGCGAAAAAGCCCGACAAGCCAGCGGCGCCGGCGGCGTCCCCAGCGTCCCGCGATCAGGCCGCCGGCGACAACCAAGTCGATCTCGCCTACGGTGCTTTCCAGCGCGGCTACTATCTGACGGCACTCAAATACGCGACCGCACGCGCGGAGAAAGACGATCCGCGCGCGATGACGCTGATCGGCGTGCTCTATGCGAACGGCCTCGGTGTCGGACAGGACAGCGCCAAGGCCGCGCACTGGTACGGCCTCGCCGCCGCGCGCGGCGACCCCGACGCCATGTTCTCATTGGCGATGATGTATTTCGGCGGGCAAGGCGTGCCGAAGGATCCCAAGAAAGGCGCCGATCTCCTGCAGCAGGCCGCCGACAAGGGGCACGCGCTGGCAGCCTACGACCTGGCGCTGCTCTATTTGCAGGGCAGGACGGTGACGAAGGACGTCAAGCACGCCGTCCAGTTGCTCACGGCGGCGGCCGCCGCCGGCAACGACAAGGCTCAATACGCGCTCGGCACGCTCTACAAGGAAGGACGCGGTGTGCCCAAGGACCAGGCCAAGGCCATGGAGCTGATGGGCGAGGCCTCGGTCGCCGGCAATGTCGACGCCATGGTCGAATTCGCCATCGCGCAGTTCAACGGCGACGGCGTCAAGAAGAACGAGCCGGCAGCGGCCCAGCTGTTCCTGCGCGCAGCGCGGCGTGGCAGCCCAATCGCGCAGGACCGGCTCGCGCGCATCCTGATGGCCGGGCGCGGCATGCCGGCGGACCCAGTCGAGGCTTTGAAATGGCACATCATCGCCAAACAGGCAGGCGACCACGATCCGGAGCTCGAGGCCTTCGCCGCCAAGCAGAGCCAGAAGGTGCGCGACGAGGCCGAGAAGAAGGCCAAGGAATGGCTTTCGACGCTGGTGGCGCTGCACCCTTGACGGCCCGATAGCTTCCCTGAAACAAGCCTGCCGATATCCTGCCGATACAGCCGTCCGAGTGGCGGAAAAGGAAGATTATGCCTCATTCCGCCCTGCTCAACGTCATGATCGCCGCCGCCCGTAAGGCCGGCCGCGCCCTGAAGCGCGATTTCGGCGAGGTCGAAAAACTCCAGGTTTCGCTTAAAGGTCCGGCCAATTTCGTGTCCGCCGCCGACCGCCGCGCCGAGGAGACCCTCTATCAGGAGCTCAGCAAGGCGCGGCCGGGCTACGGCTTCCTGGGCGAGGAAGGCGGCCGCCGCGAAGGCGCCGACAAGACACATACCTGGATCGTCGATCCGCTCGATGGCACCACCAACTTCCTGCACGGCATTCCGCAATTTGCCGTCTCCATCGGACTGGAGCGTGAGGGCACCGTGGTGGCGGGGCTGGTCTACAATCCGGCGACCGAGGAGATGTTCTTGGCGGAGCGGGGCAAGGGTGCCTTCCTCAACGAACAACGCATCCGGGTCGCCAACCGCAAGACACTCGGTGACGCCGTCATCGCCTGCGGCCTGCCCCACCGCGGCCGGCCTGGCATTCCGCTCGGCAAGAAGGAAACCGGCGCCCTGCAGGAGCAGGTGGCGGGCCTCAGGCGGTTTGGCGCGGCCGCGCTCGATCTCGCCTGGGTGGCCGCCGGCCGCATCGACGGCTACTGGGAGCGCGACATCCAGCCCTGGGACATGGCGGCAGGTCTTGTGTTGGTACGCGAGGCGGGCGGCTACGTCTCCGACTGCGACGGCGGCGACGAGATGACGGCCAAGGGCAACGTGGTGGCCGGCAACGAGTTCGATCCAGAAGGAAATCCTGCGCGTCCTGCGCGAGGTCGGCGGAACCTGACGACGGTTTGGCCGGCGCACGCGGCGATTAAGCGTGCCACCGCATTTTCAACTCAATCGGCGGTTTTATAGTACGCATCTAGCGCGGCCCCTCGCGCGTGCCGGCGTCGCTCTTGGCGGACGCGGATCGGCCCTTGCGGGAAAAATGCCGCTCTAGAATCAATATGTTATTGGTGCCCTGTTGTTTCAGACTTGCTGATCGAACGCGCGGTCGCGACCTCGGCAATTCAACAGCAGGACACCCGCCGGCGTGGTTTTTCCTTGTCACCCGTCTGTGCCATATTGATTCGGCATATTTCAACGGGCCGGCGCGATCCTGAAATCACATGGCAAAAGACCTCGATCCGCTCAAACTGTCCTCGCCCCGCATCTTTTTGTTCCGGATGCTGGTCTTCGTGGTGCTGGGGGGCCTCGTCGCGTTCGTCCTGCACAGCCAAGTTCAGGTGGCCTTCATGGCCAATCCGAGCCTGAATTCGCTGATCCTGGCGGTGCTGTTCATTGGCATCATCCTGTCGTTCCGCCAGGTCATCCGGCTCTATCCGGAAATCTCCTGGGTCAACAATTTCCGCCTCGCCGATCCCGGCCTCACCGTGGAACGCCCTCCGGTGCTGTTGGCGCCGATGGCGGCGATCCTCGGCAGCCGCATGGGCCGCATGGCGATGTCGTCGCAGTTGATGCGCGGCATCCTCGACTCGATCGCGACCCGTCTCGACGAGGCGCGCGACATCTCGCGCTACATGACCGGGCTCCTCGTGTTCCTCGGCCTGTTGGGAACGTTCTGGGGCCTGATCGAAACGGTGAGTTCGGTCGGCAACGTCATCCAGGGGCTCAAGGTCGGCGGCGACGCCGGCAGTATGTTCGAACTCGCTGCGCCAGGGCCTGGCCGCCCCGCTCGGCGGCATGGGCATTTCGTTTTCGTCATCGCTGTTCGGCCTCGCCGGCTCGCTCATCCTCGGCTTCCTCGATTTGCAGTCGAGCCAGGCGCAGAACCGCTTCTACACCGAGTTGGAAGACTGGCTCTCGACCACCGTCTATGACAGCGGCGCCGAGCCGGGCGCCGGCGCGCAGATCGGCACCGGCGGCGAAATCCGCGCCGCGCTCGACAAGCTGCGCGAAGCCGTGACCGAAGCCGGCGGCAGCAAGGCCGCCTCCAACGCCATGTCGAACCTGGCGGAAGCGATACAGGGGCTGGTGCATCACATGCGCACCGAGCAGCAAATGATCCGCGACTGGGTCGACGCGCAGGCCGAGCAGCAGCGCGAGATCAAGCGGCTCTTGGAAGTCATGGTGCGCGAGAACGTGAACCGCTGAGGCGGCGCGGCGCATCGATACCTTTCCGTCGTCATTGCCGGGCCTGAGCCGGCAATCCATCGGACGGCGCAGCAGACGGTGATGCCCGCGCCATGGCGGTGGGAAGCTCGTAGCGTTAGGATAACGGATGGCCCTTGCACGATCGCGCCGCGGCGACAGCGGCAGCATGAATTACTGGCCTGGCTTCGTCGACGCGCTGTCGACGCTGATCCTCAGCATCATCTTCATTCTGACCGTGTTCGTGGTGGTGCAGTTCTATCTGCAGCAGGAAGTTCAGGGCAAAGACACCGCGCTCGACCGCCTCAAGCAGCAGATCGCCCAACTCACCGACCTGCTCTCCATGGAGAAGACCAGCAAAGGCGACCTGCAGGATCAGCTCGCAACGTTGCGCGCCTCGCTCGCCAGCGCGCAGAGCGAAAGCGAGAAATACAAGAACCTGTACCAGGGCGCCGGCCAGGGTGCGTCCGCGGCCAAAGACAAGATTGGCGCGCTCTCCGACCAGCTTTCCAAGCAGAAGACCATCACCGCCAACGCCCTCGCCCAGGTCGAGGTGCTCAACCAGCAGATCGCGGCGCTGCGACGGCAGCTCGCGGAGGTGCAGAGCGCGCTCGACCTGACGGAATCGAAAAACAAGGAAGCGCAGGGCCGCATCACCGAACTCGGTCAGCGCCTCAATCTCGCGCTCGCCGAGAAGGTGCGCGAACTCAAAGGCTATCGCTCCGAATTCTTCGGCAAGCTGCGCAAGATCCTCGGCGACCGCCCCGACTTCCGCATCGTCGGCGACCGCTTCGTGTTGCAGTCGGAAGTTTTCTTCGACACCAACAGCGCCACGCTCAAACCGGAAGGCCAGGCCGAACTCGACAAGGTGGCCGGCGCGGTAGTCGGTCTGCAGAAGGAAATCCCGAGCAACATCCCGTGGATCATGCGCGTCGACGGCCACACCGACAAGCGGCCGATCACCGGCGGACAGTTCAAGTCGAACTGGGACCTGTCGACGGCGCGCGCGGTGGCGGTCGTGAAGTACCTCATCAGCAAGGGCGTCGAGCCGCAGCGGCTGGTGGCGGCCGGTTTCGGCGAATACGATCCGATCGCGAACGGCGATACGCCCGACGCCTACCGCCGTAACCGCCGCATCGAGTTCAAGCTGACGGAGCGGTAGCGTTAGCCGCATGCTTGGCACGCCGATCTCGTCGCCTGCGACGATCGGTGTGGCGGCATCATCATTGCATTGCGGCAAGACAGCCATCGACTTCGCAGCTACGATAAGGCCATCATGACCACCCCCGCCCTGCGTCCCTATGCCGACAGCGACGAAGACGCCGCCATCGAGCTGTGGCGGCGCACTTGGGCGCATCACTTTCCACAGATCGACTTCAACGCCCGGCAGGCCTGGTGGCGGGAGCGCTGGAAACAGGAGCTGGTGCCGGTCGCGCACGTGATCCTGGCCGATGTCGACGGAAAGCTGACCGGCTTCGTCACCGTCGATCCCAAGACGCGCTATCTCGATCAGCTCGTGGTGGCGCCGGAGTTCTGGGGCTCGGGCGTGGCCACCGCGCTGCTCGACGAGGCCAAGAGGCTGTCGCCGGACGGGCTCGAATTGCTGGTCAACAAGGACAACCTCCGCGCCATCCGCTTCTACGAAAAGAACGGCTTCGCCTACGCGGGCGAGGCGGAAAATCCGGTCTCTGGCCTGCCGGTGAATCGGATGCGCTGGGGCATAGCGGGCTAAGGGCCGCAAAATTGCGGCCCCTCTGCTTGCCGTTCCGCGTTAGCTCCTATATAGAGCCCGGCGAAACAGGCACTTTCCGGCGCCAGGCGCGCTTGCGCCCCCGAAAACCCTCGAAAAGACAGCGAAAACGACGATGAAAGCTGAGATTCACCCCGATTATCACACCATCACGGTGAAGATGACCGACGGCAGCGAATTCACCACCCGCTCCACCTGGGGCAAGGAGGGCGACACGCTGCACCTGGACATCGACCCGACCTCGCACCCGGCCTGGACCGGCGGCCAGCAGCAACTCATGGACCGCGGCGGCCGCGTGTCACGCTTCCAGAAGAAGTTCTCGGGCTTCTTGGGCGAGAAGAAGTAAGCGGGCCGCACGGCTCCGATCGAAAGCCCCGCGCTTCCCGCGCGGGGCTTTCGCTTTTGCGCGTCTGCTGACCGGCGCCATTCCGGGGCACGCGCGTCAGCAAGTGAGCCCGGCGCGCGAAAGCCGCAGCCTTGCCGCTCTGACGCCTGCGCCAAGGATCGTTACAGGAAGTATGGAGTTCCGCTTCGCGGCCTCACGGCCGCGCCCTCGAACGTGGGGAAAGCTTCAGACGCTCTCGGCGCCGAAGGCGGCCTTCAACAGCCCAAGCTGATGCTCGACCGGATTGACGACCGCGGTCTCGGCCGGCGTCGTGCGGTTATGCATGTTGGCGTCGAGCCGCCGGATCTTGCCGTTGAGCGCCTGTGCGCGCGTGATCAGATCGCGCAGCGCCTCGGGCAGCAGTTCCACGTTGTTAGCGTCGTGATGATCAGTCGCCGAGAGCTTGACCTTGCTCTTTTCCTTGTTGGCCTGCGCGAGCGACATCTCTCCTTCTTTCACTGCCCGATGCAGCAGCAGCCATGAGGCAAGCTGCATCAGCCGCGTGGTCAGCCGCATGCTTTCGGTGGCGTAAGCGAGCGAAGCCGCGCGCGCGAGCTTCTTGGATTCCTGCCGGCCCGGGCCGTCGAGATAGGTGGCGGTTTCTTCCACCAAGCCCATGCCTTCACGGAAGAGTCCGGCGAAGGCCTGCGAGTTGGCGAGACGTTCACCGAACGAAACGGGCTGAAAATCCCTGTACGATTTCTCGGACATGACGTTACGCCTCACCGGTACGCAGGACCAACGCACGAGAAGCCATGAACGCTGCGGCCTCTCGTTAACAGGCGGTTAGCATCGCGCGTCCGACCCCATTCTGTCCAGAGCGATGGCCCCATTCCTTAAGACATAGTTGTCGCGGAGAGTTAACGCCGTCGCGCCCTGGGCCGAGCACCGCCTTTGACCCAAAACGGGACAAAAAAGAGCCGCCGTTGCCGGCGGCTCGAAGGTGATAACAGGGAGGCGTCAAACAGAGTGGACAGGAGCCACTCAACGTCCATGAAGATGGACATTCGTAGTAATGAACGAGAAAGCTTAATGCTGGTTTAAATGAACGGCTCAGTTGCGCGATTTTTTATTTACGCTGAGCTACTCCGGCACCTTTTTCGCAACGACTATGGTTAACGCTTAAAGAATTGATCGGCGGCTGCGCGGGTTGCGCGCTTCGACGCGATGTCGGCTTCCAGACGCTTGATCTCGTCGTTCAGCAACTGCACGCGCGCGCTCAGTTCTTCGACCGATAGCAGCGTCAGATCCTGGCCGATGTCGTGGGTGACTTTCCGCTTAGGCTGATCGTCATCGTCGAAGATGCCCATGGCACGTTCCTCCCTTGATCTCACCGTCGGCGCTGGTCCCTACCTACCCGCGATGGCCAGCCTTGTCACACCGCGGCAGGCCCCCTAAACAGGGAGCGCTCGCCGAGAACACGCGGACGCGCCCTCGCAACACCCAAGCCATCTTTGAGGATTTCATGGCCGCTCTTCCCGCCCGCATGACTGCCATTGGCATCAAATCCCCCGGTGGCCCTGAGGCGCTGGTACCGGAGGAACGCCCGGTTCCCTCGCCCGGCGAAGGCGAGATTCTGGTGAAGGTCGCCGCCGCTGGCGTCAACCGCCCCGACGTCGTGCAGCGCAAGGGCCTTTATCCGCCGCCGCCCGGCGCGTCCGATATTCCCGGTCTGGAAATAGCCGGTGAGGTCGTTGCGCTCGGCGCCGGCGTCACGCGCTGGAAGATCGGCGACCAAGTGATGGCGCTCGTCTCCGGCGGCGGCTATGCCGAATACTGCGTCGCGCATGCAAGCCACGCCATGCCGGTCGACGGACTTTCGATGGAAGAAGCCGCCGCGGTGCCGGAAACCTTCTTCACGGTCTGGCACAACGTGTTCCAGCGCGGCGCTTTGCAAGCGGGCGAAACGCTGCTGGTGCATGGCGGCACCTCCGGCATCGGCACCACCGCAATCCAGCTTGCGAAAGCTTTCGGCGCGCGTGTCATCACGACCGCGGGCAGCGCCGAAAAGTGCGAAGCCTGCCGTAAGCTCGGCGCCGACGTGGCCGTGAACTACAAGACGCATGACTTCGTCGTCGAGACCAAGAACGCCACAGACGGCAAAGGCGCCAACGTCATCCTCGACATGGTGGGCGGCGACTATATCGCCCGCAACTACGAGGCGGCGGCGGTAGAAGGCCGCATCGTGCAGATCGCCTTCCTGAACAGCCCCAAGGCCGAGGTCAATTTCACGCGCCTGATGATCAAGCGGCTGCACCATACCGGCTCGACGCTGCGTGCGCGCTCCACCGAAGACAAGGGCGCCATCGCCAAGGCGGTCGCGGATAATGCGTTGCCGTTGCTCGCCGCCGGCAAGGTCAAGCCGGTCATGTACAAGACCTTCCCGCTGAAAGAGGCGGCGCAGGCGCACGCGCTGATGGAATTGAGCGCCCATATCGGCAAGATCGTGCTGACGGTATGACGTGTCGGAAACCGACCGTTCCCACGCCCCGATTGGGCCGCCAAAGGCCCGTGCAGCCAAAGACTTGCCTCAGGACCCACCGGGCCGATAACTTGAGCCCTATGCGGCACCGGGCGGGCCCCGAAATCGGCGTAATGTCGGCCCTTATGGGGGCGCATCGGGGCTCAGACTTGAATGCTCGGCCGGGACGGGATCTGTGCAGGTCGCGCGCGGGGGACAGGATTTGATCGTGAGACGCTGGGTGAGGGCCGCCGCGGTTGCGCTCGCGCTCGTCCTGCCACTCATAGGCGCGGGCGCCGCGCGGGCCGTGGAAGCGGTCAACGTGCGCATTGACGTGCCCGCGATCGACCTCACCACCGCCGCCCAACTGGTGCATACCGACCACGACCGCATCCAGGTTTCGACCGCTCCCGGCCCTGACGGCATCGTGCGCCGCATTGAAGTGCGCGCGCGCGAGCACGACACCAACTGGGCTGTGTTCGCGCTCACCAACAACAGCGACGAACAGATCGACCGGCTGATCGTCGTGCCACATTACCGCATGGTCGGTTCCGGCCTGTTCTGGCCGGACCTCGGCCTCTCGCGCGTCGCCGCCATTACGCCGAGCTCAGGCGACCGCCCCGTCCGACTCGCCAGCAACAGCGCCGACATCTTCCGCGTCACGCTCGACCCCGGAACCGTCATCACCTTCGTGACGGAACTGCGCTCCAGCAAGCTGCCGCAGATCTATCTGTGGAACCCGGACGCCTACAAGGACAACGTCAACTCCTTCACCCTCTACTACGGTATCGTCATCGGCATCGCCGGCCTCCTGGCCCTGTTCCTCACCATCCTTTTCGTGGTGAAGGGCTCGGTGATGTTTCCGGCCGCCGCCGCGCTTGGATGGGCCGTGCTGATCTATATCGGCATCGACTTCGGCTTCTGGGGCAAGGTCTTCGACATGTCGGCCGGCGTTGAGCGCATTTGGCGCGCGAGCGGCGAGGCGATCCTCGCGGCCACGCTGCTGGTGTTCCTGTTCGCCTATTTGAACCTGTCGCGCTGGCACGTGCGCTACGCTCATATCACCGTCGCGTGGCTCGCCGCACTCGCGGCCCTCGTCGGCGTTGCCGTGTTCGATCCGGCGATCGCCTCCGGCATCGCGCGCATGTCGCTTGCCGCAGTCGCGGTGTTCGGCCTTGGGCTGGTCATCTATCTGTCGACCCACGGCTACGACCGCGCCGTGCTGCTGATCCCGACCTGGGTGCTGCTGGTGGCGTGGACCTTCGGCGCCGGCTTGGCGGTCACCGGCATGGTCACCAACGACATCATCGCGCCGGCGCTGCTCGGCGGCCTGGTGCTGATCGTGATGCTGATCGGCTTCACGGTGATGCAACACGCTTTCGCCGGCGGCATCACCCATGGCATCGTCTCCGACGTCGAAAGGCGCGCGCTCGCCATGACGGGCGCCGGCGACATGATCTGGGACTGGGATGTCTCCGCCGACAAGGTCTTCACGAGCCCCGAAACCGAGCACGTGCTCGGCCTCAAGCGCGGCGCGCTGGAAGGCCCGGCCGCGAGCTGGCTCGAAGTGCTGCATCCGCTCGACCGCGATCGCTTCCGCGCCGCGCTCGACAGCGTCGTGGAGCAGCGCCGCGGCCGGCTGACGCAGGATTTCCGGCTGCGCGCTAACGACGGCCACTATGTCTGGTTCGCCCTCAAGGCACGGCCGGTGGTCGGCTCGGACGGCGAGGTGGTGCGTCTCGTGGGCACCGTCACCGACGTCACCGAATTCAAGAACGCCGAAGAACGGCTGCTGTTCGACGCGGTGCACGACAACCTCACCGGCCTGCCCAATCGCGAGTTGTTCCTCGACCGCATGGAGGCGGCCTTCGCTTTCGGACGCTCCGACGCGCAGATCCGGCCGACCATCTTGGTCATCGACATCGACCGCTTCAAGCAGGTCAACGACTCCGTCGGCATGGCGGTTGGCGATTCCATCCTGCTCACCACCGCGCGGCGGCTGGCGCGGCTGCTCAAGCCGCAGGATACGCTGGCGCGCCTGCAGGGCGACCAATTCGCGCTCATCCTGACCTCGGAAAGCGAGCCCGCGCGAGTTGTCGCCTTTGCGGAAACGCTGCGCCGAACGTTACGTGCGCCCATCGCCTTCAACGACCGCGAAATCTTCCTCACCGCCTCGTTCGGCCTGGCGCTTTCCGACAACCAGCCGCACCGGCCGGAGGAAGTCCTCAAGGACGCCGAGCTGGCGATGTACCACGCCAAGCGCGTCGGCGGCGACCGCATCGAAATCTTCAAACCGGCGATGCGCGCGCGCAAGACCGACCGGCTGGCGCTCGAATCCGAATTGCGCCGGGCGATCGAGCGCCAGGAGATCAAGGTGCTGTACCAGCCCATCATCCGGCTGGAAGACCGTATGATCGCCGGCTTCGAGGCGCTGGCGCGCTGGGACCATCCCAAGATGGGCCGCCTGTCGCCGGCCGAATTCATCTCCATCGCCGAGGAGATCGGGCTGATCGTCGACCTCGGCCTGTTCGTCCTCGAACGCACCGCGCGCCAGCTCGGCACCTGGCAGGCGAGCACGCGCGGCCGCGAGCCGCTGTTCGCGTCCGTCAACGTCTCGTCGCGGCAGCTGCTGCGGCATGACCTGCTGCAGGATCTGCGCAGCGTGCTGGCGCGCACGGCGCTCACGCGCGGTACGCTCAAGCTCGAGATCACCGAGTCGCTGGTGATGGAAAACCCCGAGCACGCGGCGCAGATGTTGACGCGCATCCGCGAGCTCGGTGCCGGCCTGTCGCTCGACGACTTCGGCACCGGCCACTCCTCGCTCGCCTACCTGCAACGCTTCCCGTTCGACACCATCAAAATCGACCAGTCGTTCGTGCGCACCACCGCGCGCGGCACGCGGCCAGTCATCCTGCGCTCGATTATCGCGCTCGCCCACGACCTCGGTATGGACGTGGTGGCGGAAGGCGCGGAGAGCGATTCCGACGCGGTCGAGCTCTACCAGCTCGGCTGCGAATACGCGCAAGGCTTCGCCTTCGGCGAGCCGATGAGCGCGGAGGAAGCGAGCGCCCTGCTGACCGGCGACCGCCTCGAAATGGCGCGCTGAACGCGCAGCGTTCTGCGGCCGGGCGCGGAAGCCTGGCGAGTCAGCGCGAATGAATGCGCGGCGCAACGCGCAAAAAATTATCAGGCCTCGCGGTATTTCCCGCGGAAGAAGAGAAGCGGCTCGCCGTCCGGCCGCGCCTTCAGGTCGACCACGCGGCCGATCACGATGGTCGTGTTGGCGTGGCGATGCGTGCCCTCGACCCGGCAGTCGAACGCCCCAAGCGCGTCGTTGAGGACCGGGCTCCCCGTCGTCAGCGCGCCCCAGCGCGCTTCTTCAAAGCGCGCGGCGCCTTTCACAGCGCTCTTGAAGCCGAACCGATCGGCGACGTCGCGCGCGCTGTCGGGCAGAAAGTTGATGGCAAAAGCCCCACTCTCCAGCACCGTCCCCAGGGCCGCGGTCTTGTCGTCGATCGAGACCAGCATGGTCGGCGGATCGGCGCAGACATGGCTCGCCGACAGGCCGAGAAAACCGGCCGGCCCCGCCGGCCCGCGCGCCGTCACCAGCATGATGCCGGTCGCGCGCGCGCCCAGCGTTTGCCAAAAGCGCGCGGCGTCGATCGGCTTTACCTCGGGCGGCATGGCGTTCGTTCCTTCTCGTTCAGGCGTCAGCAGCCGACCCGCAACGGCGCGGTCATCTTGCGCAGCGTCGCGATCACCGAGAGCGCGGTGATCAGCCCGGTCTTGGGATTTTCGCTGGGCACGTTCTCGATCGACATTGAGAAGCGCGCGCTGTCGGCATCGACCTCGATGCGATGGGTGTTGCGCGCGAGGTTCGGGTCCGCCCAGATTTCGAGGCTGGTCTCGTCCGGCCCGATGCCGGCCAGCGACAGCGCCACCGACACGTTGAGATTGGCGGGAAACCCGACCGCGGCCTCGCGCGCGGTGCCGCTGAAGACACGCATCGGCTCGGTGATGCCGTCGATGTCGATACCGTTTTCGGCCAGGAACGGCGCCCCGACCAAGCCGCGCACCGGCTTGCGGGTGACCATCTTGACCGAGCGGATGGTGCCTTCGGCCGCCGCCGAAACCGCATCGAGACCGAGCAGAGCGCCGGACGGCACGATGATCTGACCGCCCGCGCCGCGCGCCGTCTCGATCAGATCCATGTTGGCGAGCAGCGCGCCTGCCGACAGCACGACGGCTTTCTTGCCCGCGGCCACGAACGGCCGCACGATTTGCGGCAGCAGCTCCGCCGGCGCGCACTCGACGACGATATCCGCAAGCGGCTCGAGACCGTCGATGGCGACAAACGGAACGTCCGGGCCGATGATCGTGCGCGCCTTCTGTTCATCGCGCGCCGAAGCGGCCGACAACGTGAACCCCCGCAGGTCGCCGGCACGAAGCACCTCGGCGATCTTCGCGCCCACTGCGCCCAGGCCGGCGAGCGCCACCTTGATCGGCGGCGTCACGCCGCCCGATGAATGGCTTGTCATGGTTGATGGCTTCCGCTTGTTCTTTCTGATCACGTACCGGCCGGAACGGCGCTGGCGTCGTACGCGGCGATCTTGCCGCAGGTGGTGAACCAGACCGACTTCGCCTGGCTCGCGATCCGATCGAGCCGCTGCCGGAATTGGCGCAAGGAGGAATGCTCGACGCAAAGTGCGACATAGACCGCCCGCCTTTTCCCGCCGGACCAGGGGAGGTCGGCGCGATCGCGAATGCTTTGGTCGCTGAAATGGGGATTGTGCAGGAACCGCATGGACGTCTCTCGGTGGCGCACGTGGCGTTTGGCCGGCGCCAGACGGTAGCGGCAGGACGCGCCCATGGCCATTGCCGCGCGCCACATGGCCGGCCGGCCCAATGGCATGGGCAATGTCTTGATTTTTTGAGGGAAAAGGGTGGCGCTCCCTAGGGGACTCGAACCCCTGTTTTCGCCGTGAGAGGGCGACGTCCTGGGCCGCTAGACGAAGGGAGCTGACCAGGGCCCCGAGATAGCCTCGATCCGGCGGCGGCGCAAGCATGGAGGTCGGGCCCGCCACGGCCCCGCTTTCTCTCCCCCGGCAGGCCGCACGGGCCCGCGCCTTGCCCCCTACCCCCCTCTCTTGTGGCCCGCGACAGGAGCAGCCACCCTGCCGGCCAATGACCAGAACAAAGGGGAGGCCGCCCATGACAGACGAAACGACAGACAAACCCGCCGGCGATCCGCTCGCCCAGGCCCTCGACGCAATCCCCGCACTCGTCAACGCCGACGCCCGCCTGGTGCATCGCGGGCGCTTCGTCGACACCACCTTCCTGATCGCCACCGGCGAGCGCGACACTCTGGTGCGCGTTCAGGCCGGCCGCGTCACCAACGTGAAGCACGGGCCGTTCATCACGCCGAACTACAGCTTCGCCCTGCGCGCGCCGCGCGACGTCTGGGACAAGTTCTGGCAGCCGCTGCCGCCGCGCGGCTTCACCGACATCTTCGCGCTGGTCAAGCAGAAGCTGATGAAGGTGGAAGGCGACCTGCATCCGTTCATGGCGAACCTCATCTATTTCAAGGACGTGGTCGCCGCTCCGCGCCAGCAGGCCGCGAACACGGAGACGGCCCGATGAACCCGCGTTTCGAAGCCATCACCGGGCGCTACCTGCCCTGCACCATTCTGGGCGAGCCGCACCGGCTCTACGTGGAAGAAGCCGGCTCCGGCATTCCCCTGCTCTGCCTGCACACCGCCGGCGCCGACACCCGTCAATATCGCGGACTGATGAACGATCCGCGCGTCACCGATCATTTCCGTGTCATCGCTTTCGACATGCCATGGCACGGCAAGACCTCGCCGCCCGCCGGCTGGCAGGAGCGCGACTACAAGCTCACCGCCGCCGACTACATGCGCATGATCCTCGATGTCTCTGAAGCGCTCGCGCTCGACTGTCCGGTGGCCATGGGCTGCTCGATCGGCGGGCGCATCGTGCTGCACCTTGCCTATGAGCATCCCGAACGTTTTCGCGCGCTCATCGGCCTGGAATTCGGCAGCCTATGGTGAGGCGTACTACGACCTCTCCTGGCTCAACCGGCCCGACGTGCACGGGGGCATGGTCTGCGCCGGCGTCGTCTCGGGGCTGGTTGCGCCGACGGTGGGACCGGCCGAGCGCTGGGAAACGCTGTGGCATTACATGCAGAGCGGCCCCGGCGTATTCGCGGGCGATCTGTACTTCTACAGCACTGCCGACGGCGACATCCGCCACCGGCTCGGCCAGATCGACATCACGCGCTGCCCGCTCTATCTGCTCACCGGCGAGTACGACTATTCCTGCACGGCGGAAGCCACTCTGGAGATCGCTGAGCGCACCGGCGCGCCCGCCACCATCATGAAGGGGCTCGGCCATTTCCCCATGAGCGAGGACCACGAGAAGTTCGTGGCGTACCTGCTGCCGGTCTTGGAGAAGATCAGAGGGCAGTGACGTCAGCCGTTCGTTACCGCGAAAGCGGGGACCCAGAAGCGAAAGTCACTGGATTCCCGCTGGAGCCTGTCCCCGCGCAGGCGTGAACGGGAATGAACGGAACGTGCATCAGGGCTTCGGCGCCAGCCGCAATTGCCCCAGCGGTTTCAGCGTCTTGAGGTCGAAGGTGCGCAGCTCAATGGCGCCGCCGACCTCGACGGTCAGCACAATGTGGCCGTCGCCGACGGCGGTGGACAGCACCTTGGCGCCGGCCGGCAGCGTCGCGCTCACCGGTGCCGTCGGCGCCATCGCCGCCGACTTCACGGCGCTTTCCCCGCTGCGAAAAAGACGGTAGCCGATAATGGCGACGACCACGGCGACGGCGAGGAAGGTGCCGGCGAGCGTGAGCATCATCAGCCGGCGCACGCGCGCGATGAACGCGGCTTCTTGCGGATCGGCGGGACGGGGATCGGGCATCGGTCAGGCCATGACGGAAAGTGTGAGCGAAACTGTGACAGTTGCGCCCGAGGAGGCGGGCGCGCGGCTCGACCGCGTGCTGGCCGCGCACATCCCGGCCCTGTCGCGCTCGCGCCTGAAGGCGTTGATCCTCGACGGCCAGGTAACGATACAGGCGCCATTACAAGGGTCGATGGAGGCGCGCACAGTCCGCGATCCGGCGGCGCGCGTCAATTCCGGCGAGACGGTGCAGGTCTGCCTGCCGCCGCCGGAGCCGGCCGCGCCGGCGGGCGAGGACATCCCGCTGCCGGTCGTCTACGAGGACGACGCGCTCATCGTCATCGACAAGCCGCCCGGCCTGGTGGTGCATCCGGCCGCTGGCCACGCCACCGGCACCCTGGTCAACGCGCTCATCGCCCACTGCGGCGACAGCCTCTCCGGCATCGGCGGCGTCAAGCGCCCCGGCATTGTGCACCGCCTCGACAAGGACACCTCGGGCCTCATGGTCGTCGCCAAGACCGACCGCGCCCACAAGGCGCTCGCCAAGCAGTTCGAGGACAAGCTGGAAGGCCCGCTGGAGCGCGGCTATCTCGCCCTGGTCTGGGGCGCGCCGGACCGCCCGCGCGGCACCGTCGATGCCCCGCTCGACCGCCATCCGCACGCCCGCGACAAGCGCGCCGTGCGCGAGGGCGGGCGCCAGGCCGTGACGCACTGGCAGGTGCTGGAGCGGTTCGCCGACCCCGAGGGCAAGCCGGTCGCAAGCCTCATCGAATGCGCGCTCGAGACCGGCCGCACCCACCAGATCCGCGTGCACATGGCGCATATCGGTCACCCCATCATGGGCGACCCGCTCTATGCGACCGGTTTCCAGACCCGCGCCGCCCGTCTCGGGCCGGAGGCCCGCGCCGCGCTGTCCGCCCTCGGCCGCCAAGCGCTGCACGCCTACAGGCTCGGCTTCGAGCACCCGAAGACCCACGACATGATGGAATTCGAGTCGGAGCTGCCAGCCGATCTTACGGCGCTGCGCGACGCCCTGGCGGCGGCCCGCTAAGGCCCGGGCTGCCGGTTGCCCCGCGGGATCCCTTGAAAAGCCAGTTGATCGCACCCATTTAGGGAACATCAACGACCTTCCGACCATAGATAACCTGGTGTTCCCGAGGGAACGCTGGGCATTTTGCGTCGTTTACGTCCTGAATGGGGCGCCAACGCCCACTCTCCGAGCAGAGGCTCTCCTAATAGACCTGCAAAAACAATGACATGCGGGGTCACGCCGACGTGAATACGGCTGCCTTCCTTTTACGCCGCGTGTCCGGTATATTGCACATGCGTTCCGCACCTCTCGCGGTCGCGAAATCACCTCTATGCCGTCGGCTCGGGGAGCGGCGGCAACAACCGCCCGCCGATCATCGGGGGCATCATGGAGGGCGCTAATCATGGCCCGTACAGCCGTCCTACCGGCACTTTCGGCCGAATCCGGCCTGTCACACTATCTCGAAGAAATCCGCCGGTTCCCCATGCTGGAACCGCAGGAAGAATACATGCTGGCGCGCAGCTGGCGTGAGCACGGCGATCGTGAAGCCGCGCACAAGCTCGTCACCAGCCATCTCCGCTTGGTCGCCAAGATCGCCATGGGCTATCGCGGCTACGGCCTGCCGATCTCCGAGGTGATCTCGGAAGGCAATGTCGGCCTCATGCAGGCGGTCAAGCGCTTCGAGCCCGAGAAGGGCTTCCGGCTCGCGACCTACGCCATGTGGTGGATCAAGGCCGCGATCCAGGAGTACATCCTGCGCTCGTGGTCGCTGGTGAAGATGGGCACCACCGCCAACCAGAAGAAGCTGTTCTTCAACCTGCGCAAGGCGAAGAGCAAGATCTCGGCCCTCGAGGAAGGCGACTTACGTCCCGACCAGGTCAGCCTGATCGCGAAGCGTCTGGGCGTGACCGAGCAGGACGTCGTCGATATGAACCGCCGCCTCGGCGGTGACGCCTCGCTCAATGCGCCGATCCGCGAGGAAGGCGACTCCGGCGAATGGCAGGACTGGCTGGTGGATGATAGCCCCAGTCAGGAACGCATCCTGGCCGAGAGCGAGGAGAAGGAGAACCGTCACGAGGCGCTGATCGGCGCGCTCGACGTGCTCAACGAGCGCGAACGGCGCATCTTCGAGGCGCGCCGTCTGGCGGACGATCCGATCACGCTCGAGGACCTCGCCGCCGAGTTCGGCGTCTCGCGCGAACGCGTGCGCCAGATCGAAGTGCGCGCCTTCGAAAAGGTGCAGAAGGCGGTGAAGAGCCGCATGGCCGCTATGGAACAGCCGAAGGTGGCCGAGGCTCAGCTAGCGGCGCATTGAAGCAAGGCGAGCGACAGAAACATCGAATGGCCGGGCCTTGCCCGGCCATTTTGCTTTTGGGGAACCTTGCTCGGGTCCCTCATTTGTGAAGTCCCATGTATGGCCAGCCTGTGCTAGTCTATGCATACGGCTCGTGGCATTCCGGGTGCCCAAGGGGCCCGTTCTGAGTACGCCCTGGCCGAGGAAAGCGCCACGATCCGCTTCGGAGCATCACGCTCCAGGAGGGACGAATATGGCGCATCCACACGTTCTCCTCGGTGCGGGAGAAGTCCCCGCGCAACTCACCGTCCGCCGCATCGGCATCGCCGACCTGAAGGAAGCGCTCTACAAGGGCGCCGACGACTTTCTCGCGATGCCGACGCACGCGCTGTTCCTGGGCGCGATCTATCCCATCGTCGGTCTGCTGCTGGCGCGGCTGGCCTTCGGCTACTCGGTGCTGCCGCTGCTCTATCCGCTGGCGGCGGGCTTCGCGCTGATCGGGCCGGTGGCCGCACTCGGGCTCTACGAGTTGAGCAGGCGGCGCGAAGCCGGCCTCGAGACCGGCGCGGCGCACGCCTTCGACGTGGTCTATTCGTCCTCGCGCGGCGCCATCGTTGCGCTGGCGCTTCTGTTGCTTCTGCTGTTCGTGCTGTGGATGGTGTGCGCCAACGCGATTTATCTCGCCAGCTTCGGCTATGCACCGCCGAAGTCGATCGGCGGCTTCATCGCCGACGTGCTCACCACCGAAGCCGGCTGGCGCATGATCGTCGCCGGCAACATCGTCGGATTCATCTTTGCGGCGCTGGCGCTGGTGATCAGCGTCGTCTCCTTCCCGCTGCTGCTCGACCGCGACGTCGGCGCGGCGGTGGCGCTCGGCACCTCGATCCGCGTCGTGGTCGAGAACCCGGTCACCATGGCGGTCTGGGGCGTGATCGTCGCCGCGCTGCTCGTGATCGGCTCGTTGCCGGCCTTCCTGGGGCTCGCCGTGGTGGTGCCGATCCTCGGCCACGCCACCTGGCATCTCTACCGCCGCGCGATCGACGCCGGCGACAGCCCGCATCCGACCCAGCGCGCGGCGCCCGACCCCGCGGGGCGCTATGCCGCGGACTTCCCGGCGGTGCTGTTCCCGTGGGCGAAGCGCAAATAGGCGGCCGAAAGCGTCGCATTGATTTGCGGGCGCCGCGGGTCTAAAGGGCCGGCGGGAGCACGTAGCCGAGTCATTGCCATATGTTCATGTCCTGGGTGTTCGGGGCGGTCGCCGTGCTGGCGATCGCGGCAGGCTACGCGGTCTATCGCAGCGGCGCCCGGCGCAACCACGCCGGCGGCCGCCCGACCCCGCCGGACACGCACGCGCTCTTTACCGGCGGCCTGGCGGTGATGGCGCTGGCGCTCGCGCCGCCCATCGCCAGCATGGCCGGCCACCTGTACTGGATGCTGCAGGTGCAGACGCTGATGCTGCGCTTCGTGGCGCCGATGATGATCATGCTCGCCGCGCCCGGCGCTAACCTGGTCGCCGGCCTGCCCGAGCGCTGGCGGCAGCGCTTCCCGGTGCGCGAGGACGATCCCTTCTTCATGGACGGCGAGACCCTGCGCGGCCGCTTCGCGTTCCTCGCATGGCCGAGCGTCGCCACCTTCATCTTCATCGCGGTGTTCGCGTTCTGGCAGGTTCCCGCCTGCCTCGATGCCGCGGTGCTGCATCCCGCGCTCGCCGTCGTGGCGGTGCTGACCCTGCTCGCGAGCGCGCTGTTGTTCTGGTGGCGCGCGCTCGATCCGCACTCGCCGCCGCTCGGCCCGAGCTACGCCGCGCGGCTGGCGATGTTGCTGATGGCGACGCTGGCGCAGATCGGCCTCGGCGCCTACCTCACCGTGAAGACGACCGTGCTCTATTCCGCCTTCGACACGGTCGGACGGCTGTTTCATCTCCACCCGCTCGAAGACGAAACGCTCGGCGGCGCCGCGGTGTGGGTGCCGGGCAGCATCATCTGCGTCATCGCGGCGATCGCCATCATCCACCTGTGGGGCAAGCACGAAACCCGCATCGACGCGCGCCGCACCATGAATCCCGGCTCCAATTCGGCTGGGCTCATGTTTCCCGTCACCGGCGCGGCGCTGGTGGAGAACGCGCGGCCGAAGAACCGCATCCTGGCGATCGGCGCGGCGGTGTTCGCCGTCGCCATGTTCGCCTTCGTCATCGTGTCGGGCGTGCTCAATCATTACGACCGGGAGCACGGCGCGGCGCCGACCTCGCAGATCTGGACGCGCTAAGATCGCGATCGATCTGAACGCAAGCGCACGCGGCCGCGTGTATTCGCGCCCGCGCCGTCAGCCCCCGTGCAGGCGCACGGCGAGGGCGGCGCCCCAGGTCAGCGCGTCCAGGCACAGCATGCAGAACACGGCGGCCGAGCCGAAGTCTTTCACGCGCCCGATGGCGAAGTCCTGCTCTCGGGTGAGGCGGTCGGCGAGTTTCTCGACCGCGGTGTTGAGGAACTCGACCGCAAGCGTGACCAGCAGCACTGCGATCATCGCCACGTACCAGCCGACCGATGGCGCGATCGGCAAGCCGAGTACCACGCCGAGAGCGAGCGCGATCGCCTCCTGACGCACGGCACGCTCAGTGCGGATGCCGTCGCTCAGCCCACGCATCGAATTGAGGGTGGCGCCCCACAGCGGGTCGTTGGTCGCGGTCACAAGGATCGTCCCGCCAGGGTTGGGAATGGCGCGACGCTAGAGCCGCCCGCTTAAATCTTGGTTACGACGCCTGTCATAAAAGATATATCTTGAAATATATCTTTTTTGGTCTATCTAAAGATACATCAAACGATATGATTTTCATATCGCGCTGAGAAGACAGGAGTTTTCATGTTTGGGCGACACTTCGACGAGGGCTGCGGTCCGCAATTTGCCGGCGGCGGCCGCCCTGGCCGCGGACGGCATCGCCACGGCTTCGGCGGGCGGCGCGGCTTTGGCGGGCGCGACGGCGGCGACGACCTCATGCGGGCCGGCCGCTTGCTGGCGCAGGGCGACCTGCGGCTGATCGCGCTGGCGCTGATCGACGAGCAGCCGCGTCACGGCTACGACATCATCAAGGCGCTCGAGGAAAAGACCGCCGACTGGTACAGCCCGAGCCCCGGCATCGTCTATCCGACGCTCACCTACCTGGAAGAGATCGGCTTTTTGACCGCGCAGCCGGAAGGCGCCAAGAAGCTTTACACCATCACCGAGGAAGGCCGCGCGCACCTCACCGAGAACCGCGAACTGGTCGACGCGGTGATGAAGCGCCTTGCTTTGATCGGCGAGAAGGCGGCGCGCATGCGCGAGCGCATGGAGAACGAGGGTGACGACGAACGCGGCGGACGCCCGTCGCTGGTGCGGGCCGCCTTCGAGAATCTGCGCGAAGCGAGCCGTGGCCGGCTTAAGGACGATCCCGACGCGGAGTCCAAGGTGGTCGAGATCCTCGCCCGCGCCGCCACCGAGATCCGCCGCTTGCAGTAACCGACTACTCGCCCCAGGCGCGGAAGGCTTCGGCGAAGGCGCGGTCGCCGGACGGACCCTTCTCCACCGCCAGGATGGCGCGCTTGCCGCTGGTGTAGACGATCGGGATGTCGAACCACTGGCGGGTCTTGAGCAGCTCGATATTGCGCTGCTTGTCGACGTCGACCGATGAAAGGCCGATGAGGAAGTAGCCGTTGGTCACCTTCACCGACAGCCCGGCGAGCGGGATCCCGCGTGCCTGCTCGCCGTTTTTCATCAGCACGCCGGGCACGTTGCCGATGCCGCCCTCGTCGAAGTCGGCCGGCAGCGTAAACGTGATCTCGATGGTGTGGCTGGCCGGCAGCGCCTTGTCGGTGTTGCGGCGTAGCGACCACGTCATGCGCATGTGGCGGTCGGGAATTTCGACGTCGGCACGCACGGCCAATTCAGGCGCGAGCCCCGGACCGGGCGACACCGTGACCGTGCGCCAGATCGCCGAGCCGACGTAGCGCTTGCCCTGCGGGTTCTTGGGGTCTTCCTCGTAAAGCACGACCTTCTGCGCCACCGTGGCGGACGGCGCCGCAGCCGGCTGCTCGGATTGCGGGGCGACCTGCGCCGCGCTCTTTTCGCCGATCTTGCCCGCGGCCGCTTCGCCCGGCTTGTTGCCCGCGAGCGCCGGTGGCGCGCTGGTCGAGGTGCCGAGGCGGTCGGCGATCTTGGGCTGACCCGCGGGCTTGGCGGCCTCGGCCGTCGGTTGGCTCGGCGTGGCCGGCTCGCTGTGATGGGTCAGGCCCGCCACCATGGTCTTGATATTGGCGCGCTGCCAGTAAGCGGCCGCCCCCACGCCCAGCACCACGACCAGCACGGCAATGAGCGCGATCAGGCGGCCGTAGGAACGCTGCACCGGCGCATAACCGGTGTCGGCGTGCTCGTCATCGAACGGTGGCGGCGGCATCGCATGATGGCCGAAGGGCTCATCGTGCTCGGCGTGGTTTCCGTGTTCGTCGTGCTCGTGATGTCGGGTCGTGTGCTCGTCCAACGCGTGCTCGTCGTCATGCGCGCCCGCCTCGCCTTCCGGCTCGAAGTAGCGGGTTTCCGTCGGGGACGGCGCGGCGCGCCGCTCGCCAGATACGGTGCCGAAGCTTTCGCGCGCGGCGCGGGTGGCCTCGGCCGAGGCCCCGCCGAGGCCTTCGGCCTCCGCCATCGAATCGCGGAAACTCTTGAGGCCGCGGTCACCCAGCGAAGCCGGCGGGCTTTTCGGTTCCGGGGCGATCTCCTCAGGCTCGGGCTCGGGCGTTGGCGCCGCCGATTCTTCCGCAGCGCTGGCCTCGGCTTCCACCTTGCGGATCGCCTCCTCCAACGCCAGCCGTTCGCGGGTGATATCGCCTTCGTCGAGCGGAGGATCGACACCGCGCAACTGGTTGAGCAGCGCAGCACGGGCACGCTCGTACAGCACACGGCGGCTCTCGCCCGTGTTCTGGTCGAGGCCCGCGACGGCGCGAGCGATCAAAGGTTCATAGTCTGCCATTGCGCGATATCAGCCACCCGGACGCCACATTAGCTGGAATGCGGCCCGATTTGAAACATGCGCCCCCCGCAGAAAGCCCCCCGCCGGGCCCGGCCCTTCGGTGAGCCGACATCGTGTCATTTTTCAGAAGAATCACACCTCGAACGGATTCTGCATCAGGATGGTGTCCTCGCGCTCCGGACTGGTGGAGAGCAGGGCCACCGGGCAGCCGATGAGTTCCTCGACTCGCCTGACGTATTTTACGGCCTGCGCCGGCAATTGCGCCCATGAACGGGCACCGGCGGTCGGCTCCTTCCAGCCGGCGATCGTTTCGTAGATAGGTTCGACCTCGGCCTGCGCCTTCTCGCCCGCGGGCAGATAATCCAGCACGCGGCCATCGAGCTTGTAGCCGGTGCAGACTTTGATCTCGTCGAAACCGTCGAGAATATCGAGCTTGGTCAGCGCCAGGCCGTCGATGCCGCAGGTGCGAACTGTCTGATGTACCAGCACCGCGTCGAACCAGCCGCACCGGCGCGGCCGGCCGGTGACCACGCCGAACTCGCGGCCGCGTTCGCCGAGCAGGCGGCCGACATCGTTGAGCTGCTCGGTCGGAAACGGCCCCGCCCCCACGCGCGTGGTGTAGGCCTTGCAGATGCCGAGCACGTAATCGATGGCGTTGGGACCGAGCCCGGAACCGGTGGCGGCATTGGCGGCCACCGTGTTCGAAGAGGTCACGTATGGATACGTGCCGTGGTCGATGTCGAGCAGCGCGCCTTGCGCGCCCTCGAACAGGATACGCTTGCCCTCGCGCCGGTGCCTGTCAAGCAACGACCACACCGTGTCCATATAGGGCAGCACCTTGGGCGCCACCTCGGCGAGCGTGTCGTAGACCGTCTTGGGGTCGATCGGGTCGATGCCGAGACCGCGGCGCAGCGCATTATGATGGGCGAGCAGACGTTCGATCTTGGGCGTCAGCGCGGGCAGGTCGGCGAGATCCATCAGGCGGATGGCGCGGCGGCCGACCTTATCCTCGTAAGCCGGACCGATGCCGCGTCCGGTTGTGCCGATAGCGCTCTTGCCCGACGCCTTCTCGCGCGTGACGTCGAGTTCCTGATGCAGCGGCAGGATCAGCGTGGTGTTCTCGGCGATGCGAAGGTTCTCGGGCGTCACCTCGACGCCCTGGCTCTTGAGCTGGCCGATCTCCTTGATCAGCGCCGTGGGGTCGAGCACCACGCCGTTGCCGATGATGGAGAGCTTGCCGCCACGAACCACGCCCGAGGGCAGCAGCGAGAGCTTGTAGGTCTTACCGTCGATGACGAGGGTGTGGCCGGCGTTATGACCACCCTGGAAGCGGACGACGATATCGGCCTGCTCCGAGAGCCAGTCGACGATCTTGCCCTTGCCTTCGTCGCCCCATTGGGCCCCGACCACCACAACATTCGCCATCGGGATCCCTTCCCCGCTCCGTTAGCGCCCGGACACTTCGCCGGGTGCCGCCGGCCAGGTCCGCGCTGGGATAAAGGATGCGGGGAACGGAAGCAAGGCAAGAAGGGTCCCCGCCCCCGGCCGGGGCGGGCTTGTTCCCCTGATTTTTCAATGCGCTACCTGCCCGGCGGGATCGCGGGGCGGGCTTTTTGCCGTGCCGCGCTTCCGGACGGCGGCCCCGTCTCTACTTCACCTGGAAAGTCCTCAAGGCTGCAACACGTAGCGCCCCGGGGCGGCTTCCCGGGCCGTGGGCGGCATGGCCGGCGGCGGCACCGGGGCGCCGGCGTGCGCGGCCAGCCAATGGGCCCATTCCGGCCACCAGGAGCCCTGCGTGTGATCGGTCGTCGCCGCCCAGGTGTCGGGATCGGTATGCGGCGCGTTGGCCGCGAAGGTCGCGACCTGGTAGCTGCGGTGCTTGTGGTCCGGCTCCGAGACGATGCCGGCGTTGTGGCCGCCGGTGGTCAGAAGATAAGTGAGTTCGGTGTCGGTGAGCGCGCGGATCTTGTAGGTCGAGCGCCAGGGCGCAACGTGGTCGCGCACGGTGCCGACCGCGAAGATCGGCACGCGCAGGTCGGAGAGCGACACCGGCTTGCCGCCGGCGAGAAAGCGGCCTTCCGCCAGGTCGTTGTTCAGGAACAGGTGGCGCAGGTATTCCGAATGCATGCGGTAGGGCATGCGGGTGGCGTCGGCGTTCCAGGCCATCAGGTCGGTCATGGGCTCGCGCTCGCCCATGACGTAGTTGCGGATCATGTAGGACCAGATCAGGTCGTTGGAGCGCAGCATCTGGAAGGCGCCGGCCATCTGCGCGGTATCGAGGAAGCCCTGCTCCCACATCATGTCCTCGAGGAAGGCGAGCTGGCTTTCGTCGATGAACAGCATCAGCTCGCCGGCCTCGGTGAAGTCGGTCTGCGCCGCGAGCAGCGTGAGCGATTGCAGGCGCTCGTCATGGTCGCGCGCCATGGCGGCGGCGGCGATGGAGAGCAGCGTGCCGCCGAGGCAGTAGCCGGCGGCGTGCACCTTCTGGTTCGGCACGATGGCGTTGACCGCGTCGAGCGCGGCCATGACGCCGAGCTTGCGGTAGTCCTCCATGCCGAGGTCGCGGTCTTCGGCGTCCGGGTTCTTCCAGGAGATCATGAACACCGTGAAGCCCTGGTCGGTGAGGTATTTTACCAGCGAATTGTGCGGCGACAGGTCGAGGATGTAGTACTTCATGATCCAGGCCGGCACGATCAGCACCGGCTTCGGGCGCACGGTGGCGGTGGCGGGCGCGTATTGAATCAATTCGATCAAGCGGTTGCGGTAGACCACCTTGCCGGGCGTCACCGCCACTTCATGACCGACGGTCAGGTTTTCGGTGCCCGCCGGCTTCTTGCCGCTCACCCGCCGCTCCCAGTCCTCCAGCATGTTCCTGAAGCCGGCGACCAGATTCTGGCCGCCCTTCGCCATCGTGTAGCGCATCAGCTCCGGATTGGTGGCGAGGAAGTTCGACGGCGAGACCATGTCGAGGAGCTGGCGCGACACGAATTCGGTCATGCGCTCGTGCTGCTTGCTGACGCCGCGCATGCCGGTGGTGGCGTTGTGCCACCATTGTTGCTGCAGCAGGAACGACTGGTACATGACGTTGAACGGCCACTTCTGCCATTCCGGCGCGTCGAAGCGTTTATCCTGCGGCAAGGGCTCGATGCACGGTTCGGCGGCGCCGCCCTTGACGGCGCATTGCGCCGCGTACTGAGCGAGCCGCGTCGCCTTGCGCACCGCCTTGTCGACGAGCTGCATGCGCTTGCCGGGGCGGCTGGCGAGATGGATCGCCCAGTCGGCATAGGCCTGCATCATGGCGGTGGGCGACAGGCCCATGGTGAGGCGGGCGATGGCGGCATGCTGCGAACGGTCGACGATGTCGGCGAACGCGGTGACGGCGTAGGAGTCGCGCTGATCGGGCGGCATCACCAGCGGCTCGATCTCCGGCGGCGCGGTAGTCACGGCTTGCACCGGCACCGGCAGCGTCGGGTTTCCGGACGCGGCGACGGTTTCGGCCGGGGCGAGCGGGACGTCGGCGATGATCTCATCCATGGGCGCGCTGAGCCTCCAGTGGTAGGCGGCGGCAGGCTAGCTGCTGCGCTGCAATGCACACTGATTTAAGTCAAAACGCGCCCGGGCGAAGCGGTGAACGCCCGATATGGCCAACAATCGTTTACCCTGGGCCGGTCTTTTCTTCCCCGGCGCCCGACTCAGGCGATGGGACAACCGTTCGGCACGGGTTTCGTCGGTGTCAGCAGAATCGTCGGCTGATCATCGCCGACGGCGCCCAGCACCAAAACCTCCGAAACCACGTCGGCGACCTTGCGGGGTGCAAAGTTGACCACGGCCACCACCTGCTTCCCGATCAGATCATCGGGCGCATAGGCTTGCGTGATCTGAGCCGACGACACCTTGGTGCCGAGCGCACCGAAGTCGATCTCGAGCACGATCGCGGGCTTCCTGGCCTTGGGGTTGAGCCGCGCTGACACGATGGTGCCGACACGCATGTCCACCTGGCTGAACAGCCCAAATTCAATCTGCGCCTTCGGATTCATGATGCGATGGCCTCTCCGGAAACAATATCGGCGCGACGAGCCGCCGGCACGTCTGTCCGCCGTCGTGAAAAATGACGCGCGCCCGTGCGGGATTCACCGCGATGCTAAAGCGGTTCACCCCAGCCTGAAATCACCTGCGCGTTCCAGCGCCGCGCCGCTTAAAAGCTGTCTGTCAGCATCTGGAGGTAGTCGTCGGCACGCGCCGGCCGCGGATTGGTCAGATGGCTGAAGTCCTGGGTGGCGTCTTCGGCCATGCGCGGCAGGATCGCGCGATTGACACCCAAGTCGCGCAGCCGAGTTGGCACCCCAACACGTTGCTGAAGGTCGCGGAAGTGGTCGGCAAGTTCGCGGCAGGCCGGAACGGCGAGCGCGGTGCGAATGCGCTCGCAGCCGTCTTGCGCAGCCGCTGCATTGAAGCGCAGCACCGCGGGCAACAGGACGCCATTGAGCGTGCCATGATGCAGGACCGGATCCCTGAGGGCGCCGAGCGCATGGCTCAAGGCGTGCACGGCCCCGAGACCCTTCTGAAACGCGAGGCCGCCCTCGAGCGAGACCATCATCATAGCGGCGCGGGCGTCGTCGTCGGGCCTGTTCGTGGCGCGTTCGAGCGCGCCGAAGGCGCGGACCAGGCCGTCGAGCGCGATGGCATCGGCGGGTGGATTGAAGCGTGGCGACAGCAGTGCCTCCACGCAGTGCGCGACCGCGTCCATGCCGCAGCCGGCAACGAGAGCCGCTGGTAACGAGCGCATCAAGTCGGGGTCGCAGATGGCGCGCTTCGGCAGCATATGTCGGCTGACCAGCGCACGTTTGTGGCCGTCACACAATACGATCAAGGACGCCCGCCCGACTTCGCTGCCGCTGCCGGCGGTAGTCGGGATCGCGACGAGCGGCGCCGTACTTGCGGTGATACGGTCGTTGCCGCCGTTGACGGCGGCATAGAGCGCGAGTGGGCCCGGGTGGGTGGCCAGCAATGCCGCGGCCTTGGCAAGATCGATGACCGAGCCACCGCCCAGGGCGACGAGCCCATCGCAGCCCATCGCCTTGAATTGCGCGGCCGCGAACTCAACGTCGGCTTCGGTGGGGTTCGATGGTGTCGCATCGAATACCGGCCCGTGCATCAGGCTCTCACCCACCTGCGCCACCACGCCTGCGCGGACAAGCCCGCCATCGGTCACCAGAAGCGGCCGCTTGATGTTCAATTCGTTCAGGACCGCGGGCAATTCCCGCGCGGCGCCGGCGCCGAACATCACGTCCGTCATGTAGGCGATGACCGATACGCTCATAGCCGCGCCAACCGATCCCCGATAGGCGACGGCGCCCAGGGCGCCCGCAGCCCGAGATCGGCGAGGACCACCTGCGCCGCGTTGTATCCTGGCAGTCCAGTGATGTTGCCGCCGGGATGGCTGCTCGACCCGCACAGATAGAGGCCGCGGAAGGGACCGCGATAATCGCCTGCGCCAGGAAACGGGCGGTCATGCCCAATCTGTCCATTCGTGAAGGCGCCGATCAACAGGTCGCCTTCACGCATGTTGGGCAAGCATCGCTCAACATCGAGCGCCGAACGCGTGAACGACCCCATCACCGCATCTGCTAGGTTCGGCGCGAATTCCCGCCAGAGCGTCAGCATACGTTCGCCGTGGGCGTCGCGTTCGCGATCCCAATTGCGCGGATCGCCGTTCAGCCGGTAAGGCACTTTCTCCCACATGAACGCCGTATGCTTGCCGGCCGGCGCCTGTAACGGATCGAACAGGGTCGGGCACGCACCCCACATCACTGTCGGCGGGATCGCGCCTGCTTCATGGTGACGCACGATCTCCGGATACTGGTCCACGTGGTCAAGGCCCATGATGACCATGAAAGCACGCCCAAGTTCGGGATAGTCTTGCGACGCCTTATAGGCCGGCGCCTCGGTCAGGTTGAGATTCAGACCGAACAGCGGCGCGATCAGATTGTACTGAAAGTTCGAGACCTTCTCGACGAGGTCCTTCGCGAGAAGAGCGGGATCAAGCAAGTCGAGGAACGTCTGGTGCGGATTGAGCGAGGATGCGACGAAATCCGCGCGGATGAATTCGCCGGTATCAATCTCCACGCCCTTGACCTTGCCGCTCTCGACCACAATGCGTTTTGGCTCGGTCATTGTCCTGATTTCGCCGCCGGTCTCGCTCACAGCGCGCTGCAGTGCGCGCGCCAGCGCCGCCGATCCGCCACGGCTCATCTGGGCCTTTGCCGGCATCGCAAGCAGCGCGGCGATATGGTGACCGAACCCGCGCACCCGGAGGTCGACTTCCCGCAATCCATTGAAAAACAGCAATCCGGCCTGAATGACAGGATTCCTGAATTCACGGTGCACGAATTCGAGCGGCGATAGCGCACTGACCTCCAATAGCTTGCGTCCCGCGGCGCTGCGCTCGAGCAGCAGCCGGCGCTCCTCCTTGGGCAACGGCGGTGAGCGGCCTTCCCAGGTCAGGATGTTCTCGACGATGGGCACGAAATCGTCGTGCCAGCGCCGCAACGCGGCGGCATCCTCCGGATTGAACTCGCGGAACGAGGCGGCGGTGCGCGCGAAGTCGGTCCACCATTCGAGCGCACGGCCGTCGCGGGTGATCAGCGCGACGTTCAGTTCCGGCTCGATGTATTCGGCGCCGCGCAACTCCAGGTCCAGGTCGCTGTACCAAGGCATGGCCGTCACGGCGCGCTGAAAAAAGGCGTGCGTGTTATGCAGGAAGCCCGGAAAGCGCGGGTCTTCCATGGTGCTCAGACCGCCCCCGGCAATCTGCCGGCGCTCGAGCGAGACGGTCCGCAAGCCCGCCATGCCGAGGTAGGCCTGCAGGATCAGGCCGTTGTGGCCGGCACCGAGGATGACGCCATCATACGTGGTCACCGCAAAACCTCCGGGAGCGCTGCCAAGCGGGCACGTCTTTGATCCGGTATGCGAGAACGTCTTGATGTTGCGGTGGCGACCCGCGGCACGCCGCGGGTCGCCATTCCGATCAGTGCCGCCCCTCGTAGAGGTCGCGGCCGCGCACCAGAGCCCGGATCTTCCCGTCCGCGATGCCGCGCTTCAGCATCCAGAAGCCGCAGTCTGGATGAATGTATTTGACGCGGCCGGGACCGAGCGTCTTGTCGGCGCGCTCGATCGCCCGCGCGATGCTGTCGGCCGATTCGATGACGGTCTGCTTGATGTCGACGACGCCCAGGCCGAAGCCTATCTCGGGCCGCAGGTCCTTGAACACCTCGAGCTCATCGGCCGGCCGGTGTGCGTTCTCCATGACAATGTGATCGACGTGCAGAGCGTTGAGGTAGCTGATCAGTTGTCCCCACCCGCCCTTCTGGATGCTCTGGCCGCCGTAATTGCCAAAGCAAAGATGGACGGCCGGCGTCGTTGGGATCGCGCGCAGCACGTGGTTGATCGCCTCAGCGGCCCATTCCCATTCCTCTGAATGCCCAGGCAGGTTGGCCTCGTCGACTTGGATGACATCTGCATCGATGTGCTTCACCTGCTCGGCCAGCACGTCGGCGATGGCCATCGCCAGTTTCGCGGGATTCCTGTAATGCGCATCGAGCAGCATCTTCGCCAGCATATGCGGTCCGGTGAGCGTGAATTTGAATGGGCGGTTCGCGAGCCGCCTAGCGCGGGCGCAGGCGGACGGCAGATCGAGGGCGCCGGGTCCAATTGGCGCTTCGACGACACCGGGCGGCTTGGCGCGGAACTCCATACCGGGTGTCTGCTTAAAGGCGAGCCATTCGGCGAGCCCGACGTCGCGTCGGACGCCGGCGAGCGGCCGCACGAAGTATTCGATCATGCCGTTGGTCTCGGGATGATTGACGTCGAAGCGATAGAGCTCGCCGTCGCAGACAAGGTCGATGCCGGCCTGCTCTTGGGTGTCGATGACGACGCGCGTCGCGTCTATGATCGCTTGCTCCGACGGCAGGGCCGCCAGCCAGTCAGGCACCGGATAGGAGCCAACCGTGGTAGTCAGGATACGGGCTTGGGCGTTGGTGGCATTCATGGATGGGCGCGCTTCCGTCTTTGTTTGCAACCGTCCCCGGCTACCAACACGGCAGGCGGGCGGCCTCCCTCTTTGATATAACCATACAGTTACTTCGTCGAACGAGTCAAACCTCAGGCTCGGGTGACGGATGGCGGCAGCGCCAGGGGCCGCCTTCTTGATGTGCCGATGCCCGTGCGCTAGGATCGCCGTCCGAAGTATCCAGCCGGTTACTCGTGGCAGCGCGCGCAACGGCCGCCTCGGCGGGCACCACTGGCTTACCGGCAGATTGCAACAGGACCCAAACAGCAGGCCCCATGCCTTCAAACACGCCCCTCGCCCCGACCAACCCCTGGCCCGAGCGCTTCGCCGACGAAGACCAACTCGAAGATTTCATGACGGCGCCCTCGCCGGCGCTGATCGCAGCGCTGGCGGATCTCCCGGGCGATCTTATGATCCTCGGTATCGGCGGCAAGATGGGTCCGACATTGGCGCGGCTCGCGCGCCGTGCCGCCCCGGAGCGAAGCATCTACGGCGTCGCTCGCTTCAGCGAGCCCGGCCTGCGCGAGAAGCTCGAAGCCTGGGGCATTGAATGCATTGCCGCCGATCTGCTCGACAGGGAGTCGATCGCACGCCTGCCGAAGGCGCCGAACGTCATCTTCATGGCCGGACGCAAGTTCGGCACCAGCGGACGCGAAGATTTGACCTGGGCCATGAACGTCATGGTCCCGGCAATGGTGGCCGAGGCCTACAAGGATTCGCGCATCGTCGCGTTCTCGACTGGCAACGTCTACCCGTTCGTCGAAATTCTGCATGGCGGCGCCACGGAGGCCTTGCCGCCTGAGCCGCGCGGCACCTACGCCAGTTCATGTGTCGGGCGCGAGCGGATGTTCGAGTATTTCTCACGCGAATTCGGCACGCCGGGCCGCTTAATCCGGCTCAACTACGCCATCGACATGCGCTACGGCGTGCTGCACGACGTGGCGCAGAAGGTGCTGGCCGGGCGGGAGATCGACCTGACCGCGGGGCACACCAACGTCATCTGGCAGGGCGACGCCAACAGCATGGTGCTGCGTGCGCTCGGGCACTGCACCACCCCCGCGCAGCCGCTCAACGTCAGCGGCCCAGAAATCGTTAGCACGCGGGCCCTCGCGGAAGCGTTCGGACGGCGCTTCGGCAAGACGCCGCGCTTCGTGAGCACGGAAGCGCAGATGGGATGGCTGGTCGACGCGTCAGAAGCGCATCGACTGTTCGGGTATCCGAGCGTGCCGCTCGCCCGCATGATCGACTGGGTTGCCGATTGGGTCAGTCGCGGCATGCGCAGCCTCGGCAAAGAAACGCACTTTGACAGCCGTGATGGCAGCTTCTGACCGGCCATTGCCGCCCGGCATCGTCGCGCACGACCTCCGCGAAGCGGATTTGGGGGCGGCGCAGGCGCTGTCGCAGGAAGCCGGCTGGAATCAGCTTGCGGCGGACTGGCGCATCTTCTTGGAGTCCGGGCGCGTCGTCGGTCTCGCACGCGGCGACGGAACGCTGGTAGCTACGGCCGCCATGTTGCCCTATGGCGACAACTTCGCCTGGATCAGCATGGTGCTCGTGACGGCGTCCGAGCGCCGTCAGGGCCTCGCGCGCTGGCTGCTGCGCTACTGCATCGACGAATTGGTGTCGCTCGATCTCGTGCCGCTGCTTGATGCGACCCCGGCCGGACGCACCGTTTACGTCGGATTGGGTTTTCACGATTGTTGGACGATGCAGCGTCTGGCCGGTGCCACGGTGCGAGACGGTCGTGCCGAGCTTGAGCCGGTTGCGGCGACGA
The DNA here is from genome assembly GCA_963773225.1 of uncultured Pseudomonadota bacterium. GTDB lineage: Bacteria > Pseudomonadota > Alphaproteobacteria > Rhizobiales > Xanthobacteraceae > Pseudolabrys. Next base: position 16,367 of record CAVZAO010000010.1, on the reverse strand, counting down.
TCCGCCGCACAGAGCCGCGCGACTGGCCGGCGATCACGAACTTCGACAAGGCGGTGTTCGGCGCGGATCGCAGCGCGCTACTGCGGCGCCTGGCCGAGCGACTGCCAGCCGCCGCCTGGGTCGCAGAAGACCGCGGCCGTATTGTCGGCTACCTGTTCGGGCGCGACGGCCGCAATTTCAGCCAACTGGGGCCGCTGGCGGCAATGGATGAGCGCATTGCCGCCGCCCTGCTGGCGCAGGCCTTTGCCGAAATCCCCGCTCCGCTCGCCATCGACCTTCCCGACCGCCATATGGCGCTTGGCGCCTGGCTTGGCTCGCTCGGCTTCAAAGCAGAACGGCCGTTGACCCGGATGGTCTACGGCCGCTCCCAAAGTTTCGATGATTGCACGCGACTGTTCGCGATCGCCGGTCCCGAACTGGGCTGACCAATCGGATCAGTCGAACGGCACGTCCTTCATCTTGATCGACTTATCGAGGAACGCATTGGTGTAGTACTTGGTCACGTCAAACGGCTTGGCGAGCCCGACGTAGTTCTTCACCAGCTCGTAGGTCTTCTTCATGCGCTCGGGCGAGAACCAGCCGAGCCCGTCGGTTTGCGACGTCTTGTCGCTCATCAACTGCTCAACTAGGCGCCAATTGGCCATCTGCACATCGAATTTCAGCCCGGAGTTCGCATCGACCAACGCCTGGATGCACGGCTTGGCGTCGGCGACACAAGCCGCGAAGGCTTTTTGCGTCACCTTGACGAAGGCCGCAACCGTCGCGCGGTGCGCCTTCAGGAACTTGCCGTTGACGACGATCGAGTTCCCGTACGGATTAACGCCGGCATTTTTCCACGCCAGGTAGCCCATGTCGCTGCCGAGCGCGTGCTTGTAAACGTCATGGGTATTGTAGAACTCGGTCACGGCATCGACCGAATGCGCCTTGAGCGCGGCGAGCTTCGCACCGGGGCTGACGTTCACCCAGGTGACCGACTTGGGATCCACGCCATTCGCCTTCGCAAGTGCCGGCCATAGCGCACGCGCCGCGTCGCCAGGCGGGTTGCCAATCTTCTTGCCGGCGAGATCCTTGACCGACTTGATACCCGAGCTCTTGAGCCAGTAGAAGCCGCCCGGATAGTTCGCGTAGACATTCATGACGGCGACTTCGTCGGCACCCTTGCCGATCGCGACCAGCACGGTCGCCATGTCAGCCAGACCAAAGGTATGCGCACCAACCCCCGCCGCTTGCGCCGCGACGGCCGATCCCTTGCCTTGCAGAATGGTGAGATCGATGCCGGCCTTCTTGTACCAACCCATTTTCTGGGCGTAGTAGTAAGGCGCGTGGTCGCCGCCGGCGACCCAGTTCAGGATGAACGACGCGCTCTGGTTCGCTTGCGCAACGTTGGCGAATGCGAACGAGGCAACGGCGGCAGCAGCGACAGACAATCGCAGTTTCATGATGGCGCCTCCCAGGAAGCTCGAATGATACATGCCCAGCATCACATCGCCCATTGCGCAGCGAGCCGGTTTCTAGTAACGGTTCGGTTACATCGGACGATAAAGAGCGCGATTAAGCTTGTCAACTCGCGCTTCGGAGGGGAGCCTTGAAGTCAAGCCGGCCTCGTCAACCTGTGGCAACGCGCCGCCGGATTCTGCAGGCGGCAACGGCCGAGTTCGCGGCCAAGGGCCTCGCGGGCGCCCGCGTCGAAGAGATCGCGCACCGCGCCTCGATCAACAAGCGCATGCTCTATCATTACTTCGGGAACAAGGAGGCACTCTGGCTCGCCGTTCTCGAACAGGCGTATCAGCAGATCCGCGCCGAGGAGCAGAAGCTCGACGTCCTCCACCTGTCGCCGATCGAAGGTATGCGCCGGCTGATCGAATTCACTATCAGCTATAACTATGCGCACCCCGAGTTTATCCGGTTGCTGCTTGGCGAGAACATGAACCGTGCGCGCTTTCTGCGGCGGTCGAAGCATGTGCGCCAAATGCACACGACATTGCTCGACGTCATCACCGATCTGCTCGCGCGCGGACGCCGCGCCGGCGTGTTCCGCAAAGGCGTCGATCCCGCCGAACTCTATATTACGATCGCGGCGCTCGGCTTCTTTTACTTTTCCAACGTTCATACACTGTCGACCATCTTCGGCCGGGACTTCAATTCGGCCGCGGCGCGGAAGCAGCACATCGAACACGCGACCAAGGTTGTTCTTGGCTACTTGAGGCCGTAAACCGGTGAGCGCAGGTGCGGACGACAGTGGGCACGGACGGCGTAACGAAAGGGTGATCGCGCTTCGCGCGTGAAGGAGACGACGGGAATGAGCTTGAGCTGGACCGATTGGCCGGAGGACGTGCTCGCCGAATTCCGGGGCGGCACGGTGATCCCGGCGCAACTGCTGGCGCTCGACGCCCGTCGTCAGCTCGATGTCCGGCGCCAGCGGGCGCTCAGCCGCTATTATATCGATGCCGGCGTCGGAGGCCTCGCGGTCGGCGTTCATTCGACTCAGTTCGCGATCCGGGATGTCGGTCTCTATGAGCCGGTGTTGCGCCTCGCCGTCGACACCGCGCGCAGTTGGGCGCCCCGCCCACTGGTGATGGTCGCCGGCCTCGCGGGCCGTACCGAGCAGGCGCGGCGCGAGGCAGAGATCGCCGCCGGGCTCGGTTATCACGCCGGCCTTCTTAGCCTCGCCGCCATGAAGGGCGCAGGCGAAGATGAGCTCATCGATCATTGCCGCGCCGTCGCCGCGGTCATGCCGCTCGTCGGCTTCTATCTGCAGCCCGCTGTCGGCGGCCTCGCGCTATCGTCCAATTTCTGGCGGCGTTTTGCCGAGATCGAGCAGGTTATCGGCATTAAGATCGCGCCCTTCAATCGCTATCGCACCCTGGACGTGATCCGCGGCGTGGTAGAGGCGCGCGCAGAAAGGCGCGTCACGCTTTACACCGGCAATGACGACAGCATCGTGCTCGACCTCATCACGCCCTTCGTGTCGCGCCGCGATGGAGCCGAGGTCGAGGTTCGCATCCCGGGCGGCCTGCTCGGTCATTGGAGCGTATGGACCAAAGGGGCCGTGGATCTGTTCGCGCGGATCAAGAAGGCGGTCGCGGCGCATGCCATCGATGACCGTCTGCTCGCGACCGCCGCCGACGTCACCGACTGCAATGCGGCGTTCTTCGACGTCGCACACGACTTCGCCGGCTGCATCGCCGGCTGCCATGAGGTGCTGCGTCGCCAGGGTCTGTTCGAAGGCGTCTGGTGTCTGGACCCGAATGAAGGGCTCAGCCCTGGCCAGGCCGCCGCCATCGAGCGCGTGATGACGCTTTATCCCGAGCTTGGCGATGATGCCTTTGTCGCGGCGAACCGGGAGCGCTGGCTGTCATGACAACCAAAAGATCTGGAACAGGGTTGCAACGGCTGATGTTCTCCGACACGGTCCGGCGCTACGGGCTGGCAATCCTGGCGCACGTAGCAGTGATCGCGCTTTGGTACGTATTCGTCGTCTATGGGCATGTGCCCGCCTTCATCATGCCGACGCCGGCGCAGACGATTGCCACCCTCGGCGGCGCAAACTACGGCTGGATCCATAACACGCTCATTACCGCGAGCGAGATCTTCGGCGGATACTTCCTCGCGGTCGTCGTCGGCGTGACGTTCGCCATCGTGTTTTCCTGGTCGAGCACGGCGGAGGAAGCGGTCATGCCGCTTCTGGTCAGCCTCAACATGATTCCCAAGGTCGCTTTAGGCCCCTTGTTCATCGTGTGGTTTTCGTACGGCATCGTGCCGAACATGATCATCGCGTTCTCGATCAGCTTCTTCCCGATCCTGCTCAATACCGCGCGCGGACTGCATGAAGTCGAGCCGGAACTGCTGGAACTCGTGCGCTCGCTGCGCAGCTCGAAATGGCAGACATTCGTCAAGATCCAGCTGCCGAGCGCACTGCCCTATATCTTCTCCGGAATGAAGGTCGGCGCGATCCTGGCGGTGGCCGGCGCCATCGTCGGCGAGTTTTTGGGCTCGTCGAGCGGACTCGGCTATCTGATGCTGCAGGTGCAGGTCACTCTCGACACGGCCGCGATGTTCATGGCGGTGATCCTGATCACGCTTCTCGGTGTCATTCTCTATGGGTTGGTGCTCGGCCTCGAGCGGCTCATGATCGTGCGCGACGCCCGGGTCAAGTGAGGAACGCCGTAGTGGAACCCTTCATTCGCGTCAACGGCCTGCGCAAGGTCTACCGTAAACAGAACCAGGAATTTCTGGCGATCTCGGATGCGACGTTCGACGTGGCGCCGGGCGAACTGGTGTCGCTGGTCGGCCCCTCGGGTTGCGGCAAGACCACGTTGCTGAAGATCCTTGCCGGCCTGCAACAGCAGGATTCCGGCGAGGTGCGTATTGGCTCGGACACCCATCCTTTCAATCCATCGCGCGACATCGGCATGGTTTTCCAGCAGGCATTGCTCTTGAAGTGGCGGCGCGTGCTCGACAACGTCATGCTGCCTGCCGAAATCCTGGGCCTGCCGGTCAAAGAAAGCCGCGAACGCGCGCGCGAGCTGCTGGCCATGGTCGGGCTCAGCGGTTCCGAGGACAAATACCCCTACGAGCTTTCCGGCGGCATGCAGCAGCGCGCGGCGATCGCCCGCGCCCTCGTCCACGACCCCAAGCTTATTCTGATGGACGAGCCATTCGGCGCGCTCGATGCGCTCACCCGCGAAAAGATGAACATCGAGTTGCTCAATATCTGGAAGAAAAGCGGCAAGACGATCTTGTTCGTGACGCACGGCATTTCCGAGGCGGTCTTCCTGGGTACCCGCGTCGTCGTATTCACCGCCGGACCGGCCCGCATGGCCGACAATTTTCAGATTGAACTCCCCGAGCCCCGCACCCTCGACATCAAGACCAGCGAGCTCTTCGGCGAACACAGCCGCCGCATCTACCACTTGCTCGGAATGGAATAGGCGCGCGCGACCTCGAGCCGCGACAGCGCCGCGCGCCGCGATCCAAGGTCAGTGCAGCAAGCGGACGATGGTCGTTGAAATCTGCGGCACGTAGGTGATGAGCATCAGCGTCACCACGTTGGTCAGAATGAATGGCCAGATGCCCGCCATCAATAGTTCGACCGGGCGCTGCAGGGTCGACGACGCCACGAAAAGGTCCAGCCCGAATGGCGGGGTGATCATGCCGATGCAGATGTTTAGGCACACGATGAGCCCGAAGTGAACAGGGTCGATGCCGAGACTGACTGCGACAGGGAAGAGCGTCGGCACCAGAACGAGCAGGATCGAGTTGGGATCGATGAACATGCCGGCGACAAAAAGCACGACGTTCACGATCAACAGAAACATGACCCAGTTGACGTGCCAAGCCGCGAGAAGATTGGTCAGATAAACGGGAAGCTGCCCCAGGGCGATGAAATAGGAAAGGAGCGACCCCATGGCCAGCATGACGAAGATGACCACGACGGTTATCGACGAGCTCTCGGCCGCCTGCATCAGGACCTTGAAGCCGAACGAGCGGTAGATGATGACTTCCACCACGATGGCGTAAATGACGGCGACTGCAGCCGCTTCGGTGGCGGTCGCGGCTCCGCCGTAGATACTTCCCAGGATGAGGATGGGTAGCCCGAGCGCCACGGCGCCATCGCGAAACGCATGCAGGCGCTCGCGCCAACTGGCCCTTGGCGACGCGCTCGCCCCCGTGCGCCAGGTCGCAATTTTCACCTGAACCATGAAGGCGAACCCGAGCACCAGACCGACGACCATGCCGGCGGCAAACAGATCGGCGATCGACGTGCCGGTCAGCCAGCCGTAAATGATCAGTGTAATGCTGGGCGGAATGAGCAGCGCGCATTCGGCACTGGCCGCGATCAAGCCAAGCGAAAACCTTTCCGAATAGCCGGTCTTCACCAGTTCAGGATGCAGCAGGCCGCCGAGCGCGGCGACGGTCGCCGGCGCCGATCCGCAGACGGCGCCAAACGCCATGCAGGAAGCTACCGTCGTGTAGCCCATGCCGCCGCGGAAATGGCCGAGATTTGTCTTGACCAGATCGGTGAGCCGCTTGGCGATGGTCCCGCGCGCCATGATTTCGGCGGCGAAAATAAAGAAGGGGATGGCAAGCAAAGTCGATACGTTCACGCCACCCAGCAGTTTCTGGGCGATAGCGAGCGCCGGCATTTGCGGAAAGAACAGGAGCCAAATGACGAGGGTCGGGATGCCCATCACCAGGAACATCTCGAACCCAAGCAGCAACAGGATCGCGGCCAGAATGCAAACGGCGATGACGGACAATCGATCTCTCCACGCTTTCGGTTCGTCCGTCAGACGTCAATATTCGACGGTCTCGGTGATCCTGGTCCGGTCCTGAATATCGAACAGTTCGAGCAGATAACGGAACGCGAGTAGCGCGAACCCGACCGGGACTGCACTGTAGAGGAAGGCCATCGAGACGTTGAGCGTCGGACTGACCTGCCCCGTGTGCAGGATGAATAGCGCAAGATCGAAGCTGATCTTCGTGATAAAAAGAGAGAATGCGAGGCCAGTCAGGTTGATCAGCTTGTAGAGCAGCCGGCGTGCAGACGCCGGCAATTTCTGGTTCAGGGCGGTCATGGCAATGTGCCGGCGCTGCTCGAGCGCGAGCCCGAGGCCGACAAAGACGAGCCAAGCCAGCGCGAACAGTGTCGCCTGCTCGACCCAGTCGAGATCCACGGCCAGACGCGGGCTGATCTCTCGCACGACGACATTGATGAAGAACATGACCGACATCGCGATCATGACGACCGCGATGAAGGCGCGCTCGACAACGCGAAGTCCCGCAACGAGCCGCTCGAACACGGCGCACCCCTCAAGCTCGCAAGCGCCCCCGACGGCAAACGGCGCGGGCAGAGGTCAGAGCCCCAGCCCGCGCCGCGCCATATTACATTTGAATGTTAAGATGCTTCAACTCGGCATGATAGATCTCAAGGGCCTTCTTGCCCTCGGCGCCGGCGCGCTGGATGTAAGCGGCTTCCGCCTTCGGCTCCATGGCGGCGCGCCACTTCTTGCGCTCCTCGTCCGTCAATTCGCGCACGTGCACCTTGCCGGAGGCCTTGATCTTCTCGAGCGCGGCCTTCTCGGCGGCGGCCTTCATCTTCTCGACTTCCGGCCGCACCTCGATGAAGGCGTCGGTGATGATCTTTTGATAAGTCGCCGGAAGCGATTTCCACCAGGTCGGATTGAACAGGACGACGTCTTCCATCGCGCCATGCTTCGAGACCACCAGATACTTCTGGACCTCGTAGAACTTCATGGTGGTGATGGTGTCGAGCGGGTTTTCCTCGCCGTCGACTACGCCGGTCTGCAGCGCAGTGTAGAGCTGCCCGAAGGGCAAAGCGATGGCGCTGGCGTCGACGGAGGCGAACTGTTCGATCAGAATCTTGGAATCCATGACGCGGAATTTCTGACCCTTGAAGGCGGACAGATCCGGCAGCGGCCGGTTCGACGTCATGCACTTCTGACCGTTCTGCCACAGGGCCACCGCGACGAAGCCGCGGCTCGAGAAGCTGCTCAGAATGTAATCGCCGAACTTGCCGCCGCAGAGAAGGTCCGCCTTGGCGCGCTGCTCCGGCAGCAGGAACGGGATGTCGAAGACCGACACCACCGGATCGAAGCCCCCAAGGAAAGCCGCCGGCTCGACCGTGCATTCGAGCGACCCGAATTGAGTACCCTCGATCATCTGACGCGCATTGCCGAGTTGCCCGGCAGGATAGAGCTTGAACTCAACGTCGCCTTTGGTGCGCTCGCTGACGAGCTTGGCGACCTTGATCAGACCCTGGTTGCGCGGCTGGGTCGGCGCTTCCAGATGGCCCACCTTCGCCACGTACTTCGCCTTAGCGTGAACGAGCGACGGCGTCGCCGCCGCCACCATGCCCGCGCCCGCAAGCTTCAAAACATCGCGTCTCGACGCCATAACACCCTCCCGAAAAGCGGCTATATCATGTCTCAATTTTTATATTGGCGGGTCTGCCAAGACGTGTCAACTCAAGCGCAGTCTTGAGCAGGCAAATAGCCGGGTCCCGATATCGGCAAAAGGCGGAGCAAAAGGCACCAAAAAATGGGCCTGAACGTCATTTAGGGCTGAGCGTTAGGACGCCGCGACGGCAGGCGCCCAACCGCCCGGTCACGCATCCGCATTGATCCGCAAACGCGGATACGTCGCATTATTGATACGGTGGCTAAATCTTTGGGACAAATGCCCAAGAAGCGGGCGGCCTTCCGGGGCCCGCCCCCTGCGCAGCCGCGCGCGCAAGTCCGCGGCGTCGGACTTCAGGCTGCTGATTTAACATCCATTTTCGTTGTCGGTAGAGAATTTGGCGGATACACTGAGACACGACCAAAGCGCGTGCACAAAAAATTGGACACTGGCACCACGGATTGCACATGTCGTCGGCATGGGGGGAAATCGGACAGCGGCTGCGCGCCTACCGCCTCGGGAAAGGCTTCACCGCGGCGGACATGGCCGAACGGATCGGCGTCTCGCGGGCAGCGCTCTACCGGCTCGAGAAGGGCGAGCTGGTCAAGATCGAAACGCTCGAGAAAGTGGCCGAACTGCTCGACGTGTCGATGCCGTCCCTGCTGGGCGTCGGGGTCGAGTACTACCGCAACGCCGTCGCCTTCTTCGAGCGCATGCGGCAGCTGGAGGAAGGCGCGCTGCAGATCCTCGGCAACTTCACCCCGATCTCATTCCTTCTGTTGTCCGACGAATACATCGGGCACTTGAGGACCATGCTGCTGGAATCGATTGAGGCCTCTAGCCCCGACCACACCAAGTTTGCGGATTACGTAGACCGCGTTCTCGGCGTCCTCGGCGAGCGGCGGCAGACAGCCGAAAAGCGCCGCCCGCCGGTGGTCAGCATCGTCACCACACGCACGGTCGAGCACTTCCTGCGCGCCGGACTGATCGGGCGCTATGACCTCGATGCCACCGTCGCCAAGCAGCGTCGCGTGCTTGCGCGCCGCGAAGTCGAGCGCCTCGTGAACTTACTGCGGCGGCAGCCTATCGGCACGCAGGTCGGCGTGGTCGAGGATTTCGCGGTGGAGCAGACGTTTCAGGTCTTCGAGAAGAGCGACGAGACCTTCGTCACCATGAGCCCCTATCGCCTCGGCGCGCATCCGAACGTTTCGTCAGGCGTCGCCATGGTCACCTCCGCCCCCGAGGCGGTGCGGATGTTCAAGGACATCATCATGGAACAATGGGAAAGAGCTTCGAAGGGCGAGCGCGGCGCGCAGATGCTGGAAGACCTGCTCAAGCGCACGCCAGTCTGACGTCAGCCCGGCGTGCGCGGGCGCGATCCGCACCCGCGCCGTCCTTTCACCGATCGCTGGCCCCTTGGATCAGCCGTCCGACCCGGTGCGCAGCAGCGGCTGCGGCTCCGGCGGCTTCGGCGCGGCGTCGATGTCGGCGATGCCGCCGTGCGCCGCCGACCATTTGGCCGGCTCATTGAGGAAGCTGCGGACCTCCTTCAGGACGCCCATGTCGAAATGGCCGCTCTCTTCCGCCGTCTCCAGCACATCCCACCACGTCGTGAGATGATGCAGTTGGACGTTCAAGTCGCGCAGGTGGCCTTTGCTCTCCGGGAAGATGTCGTAATAGAACAGCACAAAGCAGTGCTCGACGACGGCGCCGGCGGTGCGCAAGGCGTTGCAAAAGTTGACCTTGCTGCGGCCGTCGGTCGCCAGATCCTCCACCAGCAGCGTGCGCGCGCCTTCTGGCAGATCACCCTCGATCTGCGCGTTGCGGCCGAAACCCTTCGCTTTCTTGCGGATGTACTGCATCGGCAGCATCAGCTTGTCGGCAATCCACGCCGCGAAGGGAATGCCGGCGGTCTCGCCGCCCGCAATGTTGTCGATCGAACTCGTAGCCGATTTCCGACAGGATCACCGAGGAGGCGAAATCCATCAGGCCGGAGCGCAGGCGCGGGTATGAAATGATTTTGCGGCAGTCCACGTAGACGGGGCTCGCCCACCCGGACGTGAAGAAAAAAGGCGCATCCGCGTTGAAGTGGATCGCCTTGATCTCAAGCATCATTTTCGCGGTTTGCCGGGCAATGGCTTTCTTGTCAGCCGGCGCGGAAGAAAAGGTGGCCATGCGTTCTCCTTATGGAGCCAGAAGAGCAACCCCTGCGCGCCAGATCGCTGCCAGGCCGATCCGCCCCGCAGAGATAAACTGATGTTGTCCAGCGATCGAACGTATATGGCCTCACGCCCCCCGCCAGTCAACCGCGAACCGCCGCTTCTCCACGCCTTGCTGGACGCCAGCGCTCCGTCGTTGGGGATTTTGTCCTGACCGCTTGTGGACCCGGCTTGCCGCACCGGGACCGGGCGACGTCGCAGGCGCGCCGGGCCTGTTAAATCTACCACCCGCCACGGGCAAAGGCGCACATGAGCTCGAGACCCTCGAGGAAGTCATCGATCTGCATGTCCTCGTCCGGATTGTGGGAGCCGTTGCGGTTGCGCACGAAGATCATGCCTGAGGGGACGCCCGCATTGGCGAAGACCGCGGCGTCGTGGCCGGCGCCGCTTGGAATGAGCTCGCTGGCGATGCCAAGCTGCTCCGACAGCTTGCGCAGACGATTGATCATGGCCTCGTCCATGCGCGCCGGCTCGGTATAGACCCTCTCGTCGAATTCGAAAGTGACGTGGCGCAGATCGGAGACCGCGCGGCATTCCGAACGGAACAGCTCGTAGAAGTTTTCCAACGTGTCGAAGCTCTGGCTGCGCACCTCGAAGCTGAAATAGACTTCGCCCGGAATGCGGCTGATGGCGTGCTTCTCGGGATCGGTGCCGCAAACACCGGAGGTGATCACCAGATCGATGCCGCGCTGGAGCAAGCGGTCCCAGTGTTCGTCGAGCCGCATCAAGAGATCCGACACGGCGAAGACGGCGTCCCGCCGGAGCCAGCGCGGGATGGTGCCGGAGTGTCCGGCTTCGCCGCGGCAGACCACACGCCGGTGACGCAGATTGCCGCGAATGCCCGTCACGACCGCCGTTGGCAGGTCGCGCGCGACCATGACCGGGCCCTGCTCGATGTGTAATTCAAGGTAGGCGGCTGCGAAGCCGTCGGCGATGAGCCGTTCGCCCGCCTCGATAGCCGCAAGATCGGCGCCGGCCGCCTCCAGCGCCTCGCCGAGCGGACGTCCGCTTCCCTGCCGCAAGGCGGCGAGATCGTTGCGCGTTAGCAGGCCGAACAGCGCACGCGCGCCGATATTGGCGCGCCCGTAATAGGCGCTCTCCTCGCCCCGCAACGCCAGCAGCCGCACCGGGGTCGCAAGCCGCCCGGCATCGGCGCGCAGGCGGATCATGCACAGCAGTCCAGCAATCAGGCCGGCGCCGCCATCAAAGTTGCCGCCATGCGGCACCGAATCCGCGTGCGACCCGAGGACAAGCGCCGGCTTGCTGAAATCGTCGCCGGGAAAAGAGACGATGAGATTGGCTGCGCGATCGGTACTGCAGACGAGTCCATGCGCTTCCGCCGTGGTGCGCAGAAGCTGCAACGCCGCGTTCTCTCCGGCGGCGTAGCATTCCCGCGTGATGCCGGGATCGTCACGCGACAGCGACCGCATTTCGCCGAACAGGGATTCCGCGAGCGCGCGCAGGTCGGCGGCGGACAAGGTTTCCAAGCTGGCGGGCGGCGCGTTCATGGCACCGCTTCCAGCTGATCGACTTGCATGTCGCGATCACGGACGCCGCCGACGAGCTCGCTCACCCGCGCGATGCCCTTGCGTGCGCAGAACGACTCCAGGCCCCGCACGACATCAACCATTGCATTCGGGTTCACGAAGGTCGCGGTGCCGACCTGCACGGCCGTTGCGCCCGCCAGCATGTACTCGACGGCATCTTCCGCGGTCGCAATGCCACCGCAGCCGATGATCGGAATACGGGCCGCCTTGGCGCACTGATAAACCATACGGACCACGATCGGCTTGATGGCGGGGCCGGAATAGCCGCCCATGATATTGCCGAGCGTCGGCTTGAAGGTTTCGACGTCGATCGACATGGCAAGGATGGTGTTGGCGACCACAAGTGCGTCGGCGCCACTGTCCTCGGTGGCCCGCGCCACGCTGCCGACATCGCCGGTGTTGGGGGTAAGCTTGACCCACAACGGCAACGTCGTCGCCTGGCGCAACCGCGCGACCACCGCCGCTGTCGACTTCGGCCGCATGGCGAAGGCCTTGCCGTCTTCCTCGAGATTGGGACACGAGATGTTCGCCTCGATGGCGGCGATGCCCGGCACGCTCAGCGCGCTCACCGCCTCGGCGAAATGCTCGCTGGTCGGCGCCGAAACGCTGACCACCAGGGGCGCGGAGAACGCCCGGTAAAGCGGCAGCAGGCTCTCGATAAAATGGGCAATGCCCTTGCTGGGAATGCCGATGGAATTCAGCATGCCGCGTCCGGCCTCGGCCACACGCGGCGTCGGATTGCCGCCGCGCAGTTCGGCAGTGATCGTCTTGGTCACCAGGGCGCCCAGTTGGTCGAACGAGAACACGCGCGCGAGCCCTTCGGAGAAGGTGCCCGAGGCCGGCATCACCGGATTCCTGAGCGCGAGCGAGCCGATGTTGACGCCGAGATCTACCATGACAGCGCCTCGGAGAGCTTGAACACGGGGCCGTCATGGCAAACCCGCCGCTGCTCGATTCCCTCCGCGCTCTCGAAGCTTCGCACGCAGCAGAAGCACATGCCGAGGCCACATGCCATTTGCTGCTCGAGCGCGACTTGTCCGGCGATCCGATGTTGGGTGGCCAAGCGCTTGAGCAGCAGCATGAGCCGGTTGGATCCGCAGGTGAAGAATGCGTCAGCCTGGTTCCGCTCGATGTGCTTCAGGAGAAGGCGCTCGACATTTTGCAGATCGCTGCTGCCGTCTTCATCGGTTACGGCCTCCACGCGTGCGCCGGCAGCGGCGAAGCGCTCGACCGACATGACAAGCGCAGGCGAGCGGGCACTCAGGATAGCGGTCACGCCCACGCCGCGTTCGGCGGCGAGTTCGGCAAGCGGCGCCAACGTGGCGAGCCCGACGCCGCGCCCGACGACCACGATGTGCCGCCATGTCGGCTCGAGCGTGAAGCCATTGCCGAGGGGGCCGAAGATCGAAACCGTATCACCGGGACGGAGGCTGGCGAGCCCGCGCGTCCCCGCCCCCGTCACCTTGAACAGGAATTCGACCGTGTTCTCCGCCCGAGCGACACGGAACACGCTCATGGGCCGGCGCAGGTAAGGCGCGTAAGGACCGGTCGCCGGGCAGGCTACGTTGAAGAACTGACCGGCCACCGCATCGAGCGCCGGACCGTCAGCCCGCAGCAAGAGATGGACATAGTCGCTGTTAACCGGCCGGATCGAGACGACCTGCGCTTGCGTATCGGCAACCCTGCTTTCGTCGCGCTGTGGCAGATGCTCCGCAAACGCCTGCGCCGCCACGAGAAGTTCCGATACCTGCGCCACGATCAGTCCCCGGCACCAACAAAAAGGTAGAGTATCTATTTTTTGAGACGAACGCAATCCGGTCAATTTGGCCGAGAAATGGAGCGACCCGGCGATATTTCTCTTTTTTTAAGCAATGCTGACGGCTATACTGATCGTTTCTTTTTCGGCCCAGCCTACGGAAAGCAGGAGCGCCTCAGTGGAAGAACTAGCTCAGTGGTTGAAGACTCAGCACAAAGGCCTGCGGACGTATAAGACCTTCCATCAGAAGGTGCTGGAGCTTGGCGCGCGGCATAAGCAGCAATATGCGCTCTATTATTTGCTCGCGATGCTGGTGTGGCGCTTCGTGGACTCCTACGAGGACAGCCCGCTCACCCTCGACGTCACCGACGAGGCCCACACGCGGCTGGTCGCGATCGCCGAGCGTTGCGCCCGGTTCGACGCCATGCCGACGGAGGAGCGTCTCGCGTTTCTGAACGAACTCGCCGCGATGGAACTGACGCAAGGACTAGCCGCCGCCAACTCCGTGTAACCAAGGAATTGGGCGGGAGAGCCGGCATGACGACCCTGACCATCCGCAAGCCGGACGACTGGCACGTCCATTTCCGCGACGGCGACATCCTCGCGGCGGTGGCCCCCTTCACTGCCGCCCAGTTCGGCCGCGCCATTGTCATGCCGAACCTGGTGCCGCCGGTCACGACCGCGCGCATGGCGTCCGCCTACCGCGAGCGGATTCTGGCGGCCGTCGCCGGCAACGGCTTCACGCCGATGATGACCTGCTACCTGACCGATGAGACTGATGCAACCGACCTGATCGGCGGCTTCCGCGACGGTGTCTTCACGGCGGCCAAGCTTTATCCTGCTCATGCTACGACGAATTCCGCTGCCGGCGTCAGCGACGTCGCCCGGATCGAGCCCGTTCTGGGCGCGATGGCCGAGGCCGGCATGCCGCTCCTCGTCCACGGCGAATTGCCGCTGCCGGACATCGACGTATTCGATCGCGAGCAGGCGTTCATCGACCGGATCCTGCTGCCGTTGATCGCGCGGCTGCCGACGCTGAAGATCGTGCTCGAGCACGTCACCACCCGCCACGGCGTCGCGATCGTGCGCGAGCATCAGCCCCGGCTTGGCGCCACGCTGACCCCGCAGCACCTTTTGTTCAATCGCAACGCATTGTTCACCGGGGGCTTGCGGCCGCACATGTATTGCCTGCCGGTGCTGAAGCGGGAAGAGCATCGGGTGGCGCTACGCCAAGCCGCCACCAGCGGCGAGCCCGGCTTCTTTCTCGGCACGGATTCGGCCCCGCACCTGCGGCATCTCAAGGAAGCCGCCTGCGGCTGCGCCGGCGTGTTCGGCGCGCCGGCAGCGCTCGCCGCCTATCTCACCGTTTTCGAGGAAGAGAACGCGCTTCAGCACTTCGAGACGTTCGCCTCCATCAACGGCCCCACCTTCTACGGGCTGCCGCCGAATGAGGCGCGCATCACGCTCGAGAAGCGCCCCAACGTAATTTGCGAAAGCGTGGGCGTTGCCACGGTCGGCGACGTCTACCCGCTCTTCGGCGGCGAGCAGCTCATGTGGGCAACGTGCTAAAGGGTTGTCCTGGGGAGGCTTCGCCATCCCAGACCCAAAAAGCAAAAGCGCGCTGTCGGTTACTGCCTCTGAAGGCGGTCGGGAAAGATGGTGGGCGCGACAGGGATCGAACCTGTGACCCCTACCATGTCAAGGTGGGGGAGCGGGGTTTCTGACGTTTGACGGCCGTTTCCCCTGATCTACTTTAAGCACTGAAAACAAAGAGACTTTCTGGACTTTTTAGTAACCTGAGGCTACCAAGAGCCGACCGTGATTTCCCTCAACTGCTTCCGATTTGCTTCCAGTTTTTGCCGGAGCCGCCATGCCGAACCTGACCAAGCGCGTCGTTGACGCGGTCGAGCCCGCCACCTCCGAGTTCTTCATCTGGTGCACTAGCACGCCGGGATTCGGCATCCGTGTGTATCCGTCCGGCAAGCGCGTGTTCGTCTGTCAGGTCCGGGTCGGCCGAGCCACCCGCCGGGTGAAGATCGGCCTGTACGGCCCTTACACGGTCGAGCAGGCGCGGCAGCGGGCGCAGGAGATCGTCCGCGCCGCGGCCGAAGGGCGCGACCCGCAGCGCGAGAAGGTCGAGCTGCGGAACGCGATCACCGTCGCCGAGATGTGCGACCAGTATCTTGAAGCAGCTAAGGCCAACCTCGTCATGACCCGGTTCCGGCGCCCGAAGGGTGCCGCTACCCTCAAGATCGATGAGGGCCGAATAGCCCGACATATCAAGCCCCTCATTGGCAATCTGCGCGCCCGAGACGTGACCCGGGCAGATGTGCAGCGCATGGCTGACGCTATTTCGCGAGGCAGCACGGCTGGCGTATTCAAGGGCAAACCGCGCGGCAAGGCTAAGGTTACGGGCGGCGCTGTTGCAGCCGCGCGGGTCGTCGGCCTTCTTGGCGGCATCTATGGACGGGCGGAGAAGCGGATGCTCGTCCCGGGCCCGAACCCGGCGCACGGCATCGAGACTACGCAGGCCGTTGCAAAGGAACGGACGCTAAGCCCCGCCGAGCTTGCGGCATTGGGCGAGGCTGCCGCGAAAAAGGCGACCGCGACGCCGGCAGCCTCTGCTGCGGTCCATTTGATTGCGCTAACTGGAATGCGTCGCGAAGAAGCCTGCGGATTAAAGTGGTCTGAAATTGATTGGAGCGGATCATGCATCCGGCTCCGAGCATCGAAATCCCATCGTATACGCCCGGTAGGTAGCGCCGCAATTGAAATGCTCAGAGCCTGGCCCCGCCATTCGGATGAATGGGTCTTTCCTAACCGCCGCGGGACCGGAAGCGCCGACTTAAAAAAGTCCATAAGCAAAATCTTCGATTCGGCCCGCTTTGATCAGAAAGCGACCCCTCATGACCTCCGCCGGACGTT
>CAVZAO010000009.1:0-218651 GCA_963773225.1 uncultured Pseudomonadota bacterium | reverse complement strand
AGTACCGGCCATTCATCACTTGTCCTTTACATCGATAGGCGCTCATTTGGTATTGGCGAGACTTGGCAACGCGGCACGAGTGCAGTCCCGGAGACACCATCCGCGCGCTGGCGGCCGCGTCGAAAATTGCCGCTGCTGAATTGATGTTGACGCCGCGCATGGCGCAGACGCGGTATTTGGGCGAGCCGGAATTCGTCTACGACGGCGCCGAGTCTGGCTTTACGTCACCGCTCACGGACCGCCGCCAGCCGACCTCTGGCCGCGCTCGATGGCGAAACGCCGCCCGCTGACGATCGAAGGCGCACTGGTCGGCAAATCCACCGGCGACGACAGCCGCCTCGGCATGGGGCGACCGCGTGTTTGACCAGGAATTCGATAATGGCAACGTTACCACCGTCGACGGCTAGTCAGGCTCACCATACGCTTCGACAAGGCGGGCGAAAGGCGCTTGGTGGATCGCTTTGTAGAGCCGGTGCGAGCGCGCGACTAGAGGCTATATTTCGCTATTTGGCGCCACTCAGCATGTGCGCGCAGGCCTCGGCCACGTTGCGGTTGGGCTTTTCGTTGCCGGGGAACGTCGCCCAGCCGCCTTTGACGATGAAGGTATCCTGCTCCCAGGAGTCGACCTTCTTCAGCGCCACCAGCTTGGCCGGCGCTTCGGCCGCCTGATTGAATTTCTGCACGCAGATCGGCGCCAGCGCCGCCACTACCGCGTGGTTGGCGCTGTCTTCCGCCATCTTCTGCGCGGTGCTCCCGAGCGTCCAGCCGCCCCAATTGAAGCCGATCACAATCGCGAGGATGGCGCCGGCAATAGCTCCCTGCGCCAGATGCGCCGGTGAATCGCCTTGCAGAATGCGAGGAAGTTGCACGAAATATCCTTTCGTCCGGCACGAGGCGCCGGAGCGAGGGCAACGGAAACCCGGTTGGGCTCCGGTCGTTCAGTTGGGTCTGAGGGCCTGGCCGCCTTGCGTTGGCGATCCGCTGGATGGCAGAGTGCGCTCTTTCTGCCACAATGTCGATGCGGCAAGCGCGGCCGATTAGCGCGGCGACCGTCCGCCATGCGCCCAATGCACTACCGCAGGGCCAATATTGGCAAAAATCTCGTTCTCGCAACTTAATATGCGCCATCAGGGGCAAAAATGGAGTTAGCGTGTCATGGGCAGACGGTTCATCACGCCTGTTGTCGCCGGCTTGCTGGCGCCACCTCTCTTCGCCGCGCCGCGTGCTGCTACACCGCTCATTCAGCATGAGCGTGCAATTCAGCTTGCATTTTCTTGATTGGAAACAGGAGTCTCTATGGAAGCCGTTGAAGTCACGCGAAGCGGTCACACCGACCAGTTCTCGGTCGTCATGACGCAAGGCAATGACACGATCAGATGCATGGTGTCGGTGGCGCTGGGAGATGCGCAGGACAACCGCTCCAACGATGAGAAGCGGAGGGCTGCTCTGTCCAAGGCGAAAGGTCTGGCCAAGGCTCTCGACGCTGCAATTGCGGAATCGTAGTGAAGGCAGGAGCCTGAATTGCACCCATTGCGAATGAGCTACCGGGCACTCGGCCCTCCGCTAGGCGGTTGCGCCGTATTTCTCAACTGGCGGCCGGGCCGTCAGAGCGCTCAGATCTCGCCGTTTAGTCAATTCGCGCAATATCAGGCCGATATCGAAATCGTCGCGCATTCGCGGCAGTCACTGTTCCTTCGTGTCGACGGCGGTGTAGGTTCTCGCCGCGGCGTCATACACCGAAACCTGACTCACCGGAAATTGCTGCTTCAATTTTGCGGCCTCGGTGGCGGCATCCTTCTCGGTTTCGTAGCGCCGCTTCATCTTGCCATCGACTGTCAAGATATAACCATCGGTCGGTATCGCATCCGCGCGTATCGGGACTAGCCTCCTTTCTTCTTCAGCCATCGCTCGTTCCTTTGTGGTTTCGTCAGTGGCCTGTCCGACATTAGATGTCAGCCACGTTGATGTCGTAAGAGCCGCGACGGCCGCGCGCATAGACCTTGGCGGCGGCGGCGTAGATGCGGTCGCGGTTGCAGTCGAACGCCCGCAAGACATCGTCTTCTTCAAATTGCAAATCCGGCTGCAGCTTTTGCAGCGCCTCCTCCATCAGAAAGAAGGCGCTCTCCATCGAGCGGTCGTACCCCCAAAAGCGGACGACACCCCGCGTCGCATCGTAGCTGCGGCTGCAATTTGGAAAATTGATCGTCATGACGCCGGCCTTTGTGTTTTCAGGAGGCGACGGTAGCAAATCGCGGTGTTCAAATCATTGCGCCTTTGGCCCCGCGCCCGCGTCAAGTTTCCTCCACCGATGCATCGCGCTCCAACGCCGCGGCGAGCGCGAGTGGCTCAATGGTTACCATCTCAACTGACCGAGCAAGATGGCCGGGCACCAGCATCATCGTCGCGATGCGGCGGTAGACTGGAAACGAAAGCCCCTCGACAAGCTCTTCATCGGTAATGACCTCGTAGGAACCGGCGGGAAGATTGAGGCCAGCCCCTTCGAGCGAAAATGGCATTTTGAACGTCACGGTCTTGCGCCTTGTTCGCGTGGTCATTGGACCCACCCCAAATGGCACCCATTCCAGCTGGGAATTGTCACTTGGGCGAATTCGTTCAATTGCTGAAGGAATGCCGAAAGATTGCCACCAGCAAGATCAGAGCAAGCAACCCGGCCGGCACGACAACCGGCGGCACAAACCATTTGGCCATGATGGGCCTCCTTGACGTGATTGGCCGCAGCAAAACGCAGGCTACGGCAACTGACGAGGCTGCCGAAGGGCAGCCTCGTCGCATGAATCAAGGTCAGATGTGACGACCCTTCATCACGGCGTCGACATCCTTTTGCGCTTGAGCCTTGTCGAGGCTGTACTTGGACACCACTTGGTCGACGAGGTCGTCCCGGTTCTTAAGGGCGCCGAGCTCCTGCTCGGAGAGCTTGCTCCACTTGGCGCCGATGTCCTTGAGCAGGATCTGCTTGCTTTCGGCCGTGCTTTCGACCTTTGCCGGGCCTACATTCTGGTTTGCGGTGTTCATGAGCGTATCTCCAAAAAAGTGATGAAACATCATTTGAATGTGCATCATTCAAACAGCTTCCCTCTATATGGCGACGAAAAGTGCCAACCACAGGGGCGCGCAATGGCCTTTGGAAAATAAATAAAGATCGAGCCTGGGGAGGCTGCTGCAATCCGGCTAGGTCGTCGCCATGTCAAGTTTGGCGGCGAGAGGAGAATTGATTAGCGTCCATCGATCTGAGGCTCAACTCGATCGCCTGCACGGAGGAGAATCCCATGTTCAAGGCAGAAGAGTTTCGGGTAAAGGCGGCGGAATACGCTGAATTGCTAAAACATGCGGATAACCCAAAGGAGGCCAGCGACCTCAACCGGCTCAGGGAGAGCTTCACCCGCCTGGCGGAAAACGAAGACTGGCTGGCGCTCAACTTCGATAAGATCATTCATTCGCAGGACATCGTTCTGCAGCACGACGCCAACGAAAAGCCGGTTGATCGCAGGACGGCGGCCGAGATCGAAGAGCATGTTTTGCGCTGCCTCGGGGCGGCGGTGGTCATGCAATGGAATGCAATTCCGACTAAGTTACAGCGCGAGCTGTTCGATACTGCCGGCTCGCTCGGCGATGTATTGAAGACGGCTGCATTGCGCGGCCATATTGCCCGATTTCTGCATCGGCAAAATGACGGCAAACACCCCTCGAACGGGGACCGCGAACGCATCGACACAAGAGGATAGGTCGTAACTCGCACACGGTTACGATGGATGGTCTCACGGCGGTGCCTGACTTTTTTCCGGCCGCACGAGCCGAACCAACGCATCCCCCGCCTCGACCCGATCCTACTCCCTAACGGGTCGAACAACTTCTTAAGATATGGCGTGCCATGTCTTTGGTTGCTTTATCCAATCGAACGACGAACAGTTTAAATTCCATAACGTACCTGCACCTAGAGGCTAAGAAATTCATCCATGCGAAAGTGCTTACCTGAAAAGTTTTTCATCGATGCCGAACAATCCAGGTTAAGCACGCTCTGCAATTGGGTGCTTGATAACAAGATAACAGAAATCGAAATGAGTGAGCGACAGTTTTGGAACTTCGCTCAACTTCAACCAGCTGCCGAGACGCCTTGGATCACATTCATGGGCCGCCTATTGCGCGTACCGGATATGCCCGCAGATGCGCAAAAGCGCCTCGGGATCGACGACAAAGCTGCTCCTGGCGTTATTTGACCGTCAAGTGTTCCCATTGCCCTCTTAACAGAGGCAGTGGGTCACTCTGACAAATCGCCAATGTCCATTGTAGCAATTCGTTGCGGGAAACAATCATGGGTTGTTCCTATTGCTTCCGGCTGCATTGAGTTTATGATAATGCAATAATTTACAGTCGGCTGAATATTGCCCACAGGCGCCCCCCCGTTGTAATGAAGTTTGCGTTTTAACCTCGACACTGTGTCCTGCGAACAGCATCGCACCATGCAGCAGTCACGGCCTCTTTATACCCCTCAAGAGCGTGACGGAGAGTGGCAGCGCGTTTCTGTCGCGCCCTTCGACCGCGATATCGAACTCGCAGTTATCAATTACAACGGCACGCATGCCATCGTATTCCCCTGCCGCCGCATCCTCGGCAGTTGGATGTGCGCCGAAACAAAAGAGATATTGATCGGGTTTAATCCAACACACTGGCGAGAGTGGCAAGCGAGCTAGAATGTGCTCTATTCTCAGTCGTCCCTGGGTCGATCATTCAAGGTCTTCGGTTTTCCCCCGAGCCCAATGAGCAGCTCGTCAATATGTTGTCGAACCTCGTTGCTAACCAAGCGTTCAACATCATGTACTGCCGCTACTGCTCCCGCAATCCGACCACCATATCGGACTGGTACGGCGCAACACGAACCCGGACTTGTTGACCTTCTTCGGGGGTATAGACGAATACAACACCAGGGCACACCATATCGCCGCGCAATGCGCGCGCACCAGGCCAACGCCTCCGATCCAATGGACGGCCCTCGGCATCAAGGGCGCTCCATTGCCGGATATGACGCAGATCGCGTGAAGGAATCTGCTCGGGTACAAAACGCCGCATTGCGGCGTTAGTGATGATACATTGGCCAGCGCCGTCTATTAAGCCGATGCCGAAAGGCATTAGCGCCAGTATTGCTGCAAATTTGACTTCGTTCTTGGCGCGACTTTCTTCCGGTTGCGCCTGGTCGAAAATCTCGACTGACCAAAGCGCGACCAGGCACAAAAGCTGAGCTAAATCTTCGTCTGCTTGCATATCATTTAGTATCGCTAATCTGAATTCTTCTTCGCCGAGCAACTGCCTGATTATTTCCCGCTTGTTCTCGTCGCGCTCCGCAGCCCGCCGCCGCCCCTAATGTGCGATGTTAATTTTTGAAATCAGAATAAGTCGATTCATGGCACGTCTCCGTTGTCCGCACCTGGATGCGAAAAGGATCTGCGTCCGATAAGAGCTACGACAAGGTCAGATCGAGAGGCTTAGCTGCAACCTTTCGTGACCCATGCCCCCAACATACTCTGCGGCTCCGCGAGCTGCCTCTCGATCATTTCCCGCTTCACCGGGTCCAATTCCGTCTTTAGTAGAGCCAGCAAATGCTGAATGTTGAGCCCAACGATCTCGCACGCAGAAGAGCCCATGTCGGGACCTAGCTCTTCCTAATCAAAGCTTGGCAGCACTGTTCACAGGCGTAATAAGTCGCCGACTCGCAATCGGCCTGCGCTTCAACGCGAATAATGATACAAAACCGACTTTCGCAAAGGCCACTTCGGCTAATTTATGCAGTGAGGATGTTCGTGGCAGAGAAGGCCAGCGTTATTTGCGCTTTCCTAATGGTCGGGCTCGCACGATGTCCGCAAAATGGCCTCGAACACGACCGATTTGAAGATCAATGGACTGAATTTGCCTTGCGACCCATCATTTCCGCCTAAGGCCAGAAATCGCTGTCAGGTCGCGTCTGCGAAATATCGGCGGCGCCTCCGATAACATCTTGCTAATGCGCGGCCGGATCACCACATTGACATTATGCTAGGCCTCAGGCGCACGATGAACACGTCCACGACCGGCGAGTGGTCCGACCAGGAATTTGACGTGTTTGATGACGACCTACTCATTGGTCGTATCCTCCGCAGCCAAATCACTTTCTCGGACCGGCCGTGGTTATGGATTATCATCGGCCGCCCATTCGGCGACGTCGAAAGCCGGGGTTATGCGCAGGATCTTGACGGCGCACGGTCCGAACTGACGGCGCATTGGGAAGCCCGAATTTCGCCAGATAATTCATGGATGGGCTCGGCAGCCCATAGAATGGGCCAATCACCGCAATAGTCCGTCGGCGCGTGAGAGATGATGCTCTTCGGCCGTGCGTTCGAACAACTCCGCAGCGCTCTTAATTCGATCGAAAATGCGTCAGAGCCAATTTTGCACGCCGAAACACACCCGTCGGCCCCTCCGCCGAAGCCAACCTCGCTTATTCGTCGGCAATCAGGCGCCTGAGAATCCCCTGGGTTACGGCGCTAGTCTCGGTGGCCAATCGTTTTCGGTAGTATTCTAGATCGAGATGAGAAACGCTCTTGTTTGGGGCGGCGTGGGAAGGTAGGGCATTAGCCTCTTTGCCTTCTTCCTCAGCCAGTAATTTCAGAATTATCCGACGCTTGTTTTCATCTACCGTCGCCTCAAGAAGTGACTGAAAGTGCTTTATGTTTTCACGATGGATTAAGCTGCGCATGGCCGCACCTCATCGTAGTAAGGTGGCAGCCTACTCTCCCTACGCGGCATTACAAAGCAGTAATATTTGTATGAGTGAAATCAGGCCACTAGGGGTCGAGGCAGGTCGGTGTCCGCCTGCCCTATGGATTATCCAATGCCACCTTCGGCTCACGCATGCGCTGTCAGCAGCGTGGCCATTTGGGAGCGATGCGCGGCCTGATTGGAAAGAGCACGCGCCGCCAAACGCCGTCGGAGCGAGACAATCGTCTCGAACTGAAAGAGGCAACCAACTGATGGGGTGGATGGCCCCCTGACGGCATCGAAGTGCCAAAATGGTGGTCGTCGAAGATCACCAGCAACGGGAGCCATCCATGGGTGAAATTACTACAATTGGGCTGGACCTGGCCAAGAACATTTTTCAAGTCCACGGCGTCGATGAGACAGGTGCAGCGGTCTTCAACAAACGGCTGCGACGTAACCAAGTCATTTCGTTTTTTGCCGGCTTACCGCCGTGTCTAATCGGCATGGAAGCCTGCGCAACGGCACATCACTGGTCCCGCGAATTGAGCAGGCTGGGCCATCAGGTGCGGCTCATGCCCCCGCAATACGTTAAAGCTTACGTCAAGCGCAATTAGAACGACGCGGCTGATGCCGCGGCGATCTGTGACGCGGTCAGGCGTCCGTCGATGCGCTTTGTGCCGGCAAAGACGATCGAGCAGCAGTAGGCGCTACTCATGCACCGGGTTCGCGATCTGCTGATCCGCCAGCGGACTATGCTGGTCAACGCGCTGCGCGGGCATATGGCTGAGTTCGGTCTTGTAGAGACCCAGGGCCTACATAAGGTGGCTGGCCTGATTGCGATCGTGATGGACGATAGCGACGAGCGCATACCGCAGATGGCTCGCGAGGCGCTAAAGCTGATTACCGGACAGATCAGCGAACTTCAGACGCGGATCGTTACACTTGAGAGGCGGATTGTGGCCTGGCATAAGAACAACCCGGTCAGCCAGCGACTGGCCACGATCCCGGGGATTGGTCCGATTATCGCAACCGCAATTGCAGCAACAATCTCAGATCCGAACGTGTTCCGCAGTGGCCGGGAGTTTGCTGCTTGGCTTGGGCTGGTGCCACGGCAGAATTCCACCGGCGGCAAGGCGCGCCTCGGTGGGATTAGCAAGCGAGGGGATGGCTATCTCCGCCGACTTCTCGTCAACGGTGCCCATACGGTGCTGCTTTGCTCAAAAATTGCCAAGGCCGATCCCTGGCTAATATCGCTGCGTGGCCGCAAGCCGCGGCTCGTCGTGGCCGTTGCTTTAGCAAACAAGACGGCACGCGTGGCTTGGGCCGCTATGAGCAGACAGGAGACTTACAAGCGCGCCGCAGTGGTGGTATGACACTGACCCACGGCGCGACCGCAAGCTTGCGAGAGCAAAAAAGCGTGATGGCATAGTCGGTCGACCCGACGGATCGAGAGAAGCCTGGCCGCCTCAGAGGGATTCAAATCCCGACCAACTGATAAGGCCTCGACCCTCGGAACCCATCAAGGCCAGCGGTCATGTGCGACCGCACCGAAAGGCCGGACACATGACTGCAAGCGACCTCTGCCGTTCACGTAGAAAGTTCTTGCATGTCGGGGGCCATCCACACATGAGGCGACCCGCCAGGGCTATGGCTACTTAACCCAACCATTCAAAAGCAAGGCGACGACGGCACCGCAAATGGCCGCCCCGGCAATCCATTCCCATTCATATTCGACCATGTTCATATATTGCAGCTCCGCGCCCTTTGCTTCCCGTAAATTAGGGCCCACCTGCCGTTAAATTAGGACAAAGACACAGAAACATGTGCTGCACCGCCAGCGGTAACGGCCTAATTTTCAATAATACTAATTTGACCGCGTTTCTCGCAGCGAAAGTAGCGCAAGGGAAACTTCTAAGCCCCGCGTACCGCAGGTCAGCATGGCCTCCGGGCGGATCGGACACCAATTGGTTTGACAGCGCCTAAAAAGCCCCTTTGTCGTCAGAAGCGCCGTTATCGAGGTTTGACGGCTTATCCCGCACGGCTTATGGGCGACAGCGCCTATGGTTCGGCCGAGATACTCGGCTGACTGGTCTATAACCAGGGTATCGAGCCCCATATAGCGGTGTTCGATAAATCGACCCGCAAGTACGGTACCTTCTCACGTGACGACTTCACCTACGACCACCAACACGACGTCTACCGCTGTCCCGGCGGCACGGCGCTGCGCACGACCGGAACGCTTGTCAACGACGGGACGACAATGCTCTACACTGCGCTTCAACGCGAATGCGCGGGATGTGCGCTCAAGTCCAGAGCTGCCCAAACACCCCTGCACGCAAAGTGCCGCGCTCGATCCATGAAGGGGCGCGCAACATGGCTCGCCGGGTCGCCAGGTCGCAAGAAGGGTCAACGCCTCGGCGGCTGCGTAAGAAGGTCGAGATGCTGTTCGCCCACCTGAAACGTATTCTGAAGATCGATCGGCTGCGCTTGAGAGGCCCGACCGGCGCTCATGATGAGTTCCTGCTCGCAGCCACCGCCCAGAACCTCAGGAAACTGGCGAAGCTAATCCCGCTACCAACCCTCAAGCCAGCTTGACGGCACGTCATAACCAACGTTGAGGCTGCGCCGAAAAGGCTGCCTCGATCTACTCAATCTACTTGCCGACTAAATCAACAGAATTGGTCAAAGCCGGACGCTCCCCCAAGTTCATGCCAGGCCTGCTTCGCCCCTTGAAAGCGGACACTCCTAGAGGCTTCCAACCGGTCCGCTTTTGGTCACGGCATTTGCGCGAAGCCGGTCAATTGGAAGCTTCACACCCGGCCGTCGGGATCGGGATGCGGAGAGTACAAGACAGGAGAAGGTCCAGGCGCTTGATACCCAGCTGCGAGAGCACCAAGTCGGCCGACTCATGCTGAAGCACGTGGGCCTCCGCGAGGGCAGCGGGAGCGTTGTAGAAGCGTTGCACAGTCGATTTGCTTAGGGCGATCAAGCAGCTGCGGAGACGCGCCAACTCTCTGATTTTGCTCGCTTTTTAGGCTGGAGCGGGCGAAGGGAATCGAACCCTCGTATGCAGCTTGGGAAGCTGCCGTTCTACCATTGAACTACGCCCGCAGCCGTCGAGCTATATAGCTAATGGGGCCGCCCACCCGCAAGCGGCGCGAGCGAGCGCGCCTCACGCGAAAAAACGACCGTCTGGCCCTCGGGAACCACACCGAAGACGACGAATCGCTAGCCCTTGAAATGCTTGGAGAGCTTCAGGCTCTGCGCCTGGTAGTTTGAGCCGATGCCCTGACCGTAAAGGGTCTCCGGCCGCGCCATCATCTTCTCGTAGACCAGCCGGCCGACGATCTGGCCGTGCTCGAGGATGAACGGCACCTCGCGCGAGCGCACTTCCAGCACCGCGCGCGATCCGCTGCCGCCGGCGCCGGCGTAGCCAAAACCGGGATCGAAGAAGCCGGCATAGTGCACACGGAATTCGCCCACTAGCGGATCGAACGGCACCATCTCGGCGGCGTAGTCGGGCGGCACCTGCACCGCCTCTTTCGATGCGAGGATATAGAACTCGTTGGGATCAAGGATGAGGCTGCGGTCGGGGCGCGCGGCGATCGGCTCCCAGAAATCGAGGACGCCATAGCCGCCGCGCCGATCCACGTCGATCAGGCCGGTGTGGCGCTTGGCGCGATAGCCGACGATGCCCGGCCGCTCGGCGCCGCCGAGCTGGCCCGAGAGATCGACGCTCACCGCCACGCCCTCGCTCACATCCGCGTCGTCGCTGTCGACCAACCGCTCGCGCGCATGCAATTCGCGCAACGCGTCGGCGTCGAGCGAGGCATGGCCGCGGCGGAAGCGGATCTGCGACAACCGCGAGCCCTCGCGCACCAGCACCGGAAAGGTGCGCGGCGAAATTTCCGCATAGAGCGGACCGTGATAACCGGCCTCGACACGGTCGAAACCGCGGGTCTCGTCGGCAATGACGCGCGTGAACACGTCGAGCCGGCCGGTCGAGCTCTTCGGGTTGGCGGAAGCCGCGATGTCGTCGGGCAGCGCCATGCTTTCCTGCAATGGCACGATGTAGACGCAACCGGTCTCCAGCACCGCGCCATCGCTGAGCGGAAACTCGTGCAGCTTCAGTTCGTCGATGCGCCGCGCCACCGTGGTCGTGCCCGGCAGGAAGCTCGCGCGCACGCGATAGGCGACGTCGCCGAGGCGCAGGTCGAGGCTCGCCGGCTGCACCTGATCGGGCACGAAGGCGCTCGCCGTCAGGATGCCGCCATCCGCGGCAAGCTGCCGGATCATAGTGTCGGGCAGGATGCCCTTGTCCTCGATGGCGAAGGAAAGTGCCACGAAACCCCGTTCAAGCTGGAGGCCCGATCTAACCCGACAGGCGGCTTGACGGGAAGGCGCTGGGTCCGCTAGGAACACTTTATCCCGTGGTCAATTTGAGCCGGCCGGCTTGCAGCCACGTTAAACAAGTCGCTAAAAGGCCGGGGACGCGTGAGCCCGGCCGAGAGCTTTCTCTCCGGCCGGTTTTTTGTTGCCGGCGCAGGCTTCGGGCCCGCCGCCGGGTGGAAGGAGACCACGATGTCCGCGTCCGAGTCCGGGCCGAAATCCGGCCCCAAGAGCTACCGCCCCGAAACCCGTCTGGTGCATGCCGGCATCCAGCGCTCGCAATTCGGCGAGATGTCCGAAGGGCTGTTCCTCACGCAGGGCTACATCTATCCGAGCGCGGAGGAATGCGAGTCGCGCTTTTCCGGCAAGACGCCGGGCTACGTCTATTCGCGCTATTCCAACCCCACCATCGCCATGTTCGAGCAGCGCATGGCCTCGCTCGAAGGCGCCGAGGCCGCGCGCGCCACCGCCACCGGCATGGCCGCGGTCACCACCGCGCTGATGGGCCAGGTGAAGGCGGGCGATCACATCGTCGCCGCCAAGGCGTTGTTCGGTTCGTGCCGCTGGGTCATCGAGGACTGGCTCGGCCGTTTCGGCGTCACCTCCACGCTGGTCAACGGGACGAACCTCGACGAGTGGAAGAACGCGGTGCGCAAAAACACCAAGGTGTTCTTCATGGAGACGCCCACCAACCCGACGCTCGAGGTCTACGACATCGCCGCCGTTGCCGACATCGCACACAACGCCGACGCCACGCTGACGGTCGACAACGTGTTCGCGACCGCGCTCTACCAGAGCCCACTGTCGCTCGGCGCCGACTGCGTCGTCTACTCGGCGACCAAGCACATCGACGGCCAGGGCCGCGTGCTCGGCGGCGTCATTCTCGGCTCGGAGAAGTTCATCCAGGACAACGTGCATCAGCTGATCCGGCAGACCGGCCCGTCGCTGTCGCCGTTCAACGCCTGGGTTCTGCTGAAAGGCCTGGAAACCTTGTCGGTGCGCGTGCAGCGGCAGACGGAAACCGCGGCGGCCATTTCGGTCGCGCTCGAGGGCCACAAGAAGCTCACGCGGCTGATCTACCCGGGACACCCGAACCATCCGCAAGCCGACATCGTGCGCAAGCAGATGAAGGCGGGCTCGACGCTGGTGTCGTTCGAGATCAAGGGCGGCAAGGAAGGTGCGTTCCGTTTCCTCAACGGCCTGAAGCTCATCGGCATCACCAACAATCTCGGCGACGCCAAGAGCCTGATCACGCATCCGACCACCACCACGCATCAAAGGCTGACGCCGGAGCAGCGCGCCGAACTCGGCATCGGCGACGGGCTGGTGCGGCTGTCCTGCGGCCTCGAGCATCCCGACGACGTGGTCGAGGACGTGCTCACGGCGCTCGACGCGGTGTGACGCGCGCTTTGAGCGCGGCTATTCCGGACTGAAGTTCAGTACCGCGGCCGAGGCTACCGGCCGCGTCGCCGCTTCGGCGATGGCCGAGCTCAAGCCTTTCGCCATGCAGGCGTAGCTCCAGTCGTTCATGTGCAGCCCGTCGCGCGAGACGAAGCTTTCGAACGCCAGGTTGTCTTGCTCGCGCCAGTGTTTCATCAGCGCGTAGCGGCGGAACAGGTCGGTGTCCTGCCGTTTGGCAGTCGCGGATATGAGCGCGACCATGTGCTCGGCGGCCGGCTTGGCGATCACCTTGGGCGCGAACTGCGGGTCGATCAGCACCACGTCGGCGCCGGTCGCGCGCAGCCGGGCAAGGCCCTGCCGCATCGCCGCGGCATCGGGATCGATGTCGCGATGGCGCAGCACGGCGTTGGTGCCGAGTTGCCACAGCACCAGATCGGGGTTGACGGCGCTCACGGCTTGATCGAAGCGCTTGAGCATATCGTCGATCACTTCGCCATTGATGCCGCGGTTGATCACGGTGATCGTCTCAAGCGGGAAGCGCCGCTTCAGCTCGAGGGCCAACCGGCTCGGGTAATTCGCCGCTTTCGAGCTCGCGCCCGCGCCGGCGGTCGAAGAGGAGCCGATGGCGACGATCACAACCGGCTGGTGGTCGGCGAGCTTGCGGGCAACCCGCGGCAGACGGTGCGCCAGGCGCATCAGCCCCGGCGGCGTGTCGCAAACGGGCTTTTGCTGCGCGCCCGCAACCGCAGGCCATGACAGTCCCGCAAGCAGAACCGCACCGGCTTTCACCACGCGGCCCGCAATTCCGTGCGTTTTCAAGTGGACGCCCCCGTCCTTACCGTTTTGCGCGCGGGTCTCGTCAGTCGACGCCCCGCTGCGGCTTGGCCACCCCGACCACGAGATCGGCCAAGAGCCTGCCTATGCAATCATGAACACGCTGGGCGGTGTCAAGCTTATTCCGCGAAGCCATCAGGTCGAAGGTGCCGGCGTCGGACCACGATTTCATAATCGCGAAGCGGTTGAACAGCGGAACGGCATGTTGGACGGCCACCCAGCGCATTTCTTCAGCATAGGTCGATAGCGCGATCATCGATTCCGTGCGCGGGCTGTACTGGGCGTTGATCAGGATGACGTCAGCCCCGGCCTTGCGGGCCAGCGCAATGCCGGCTTCCAGCGTGTCGCCGAAGGCGTCCGGATCGACTGCCAGCATGGCGTCGACCGTACCGGTCTGCCAGATCACGAGTTGCGGCTTGGCCGCAGTCAACGCTTTCGGCATTGAACGGAGCATGACCGTCGCCGGACGGCGCGATTTCACATCAGTCGCAACCGTAACCGTCACGCCGGGAAGGGCCTGCGTCAGCGCAGCCTGCAAACGGGCCGGATACGCCATCTTGCCGTCGGCGGTTGCCGGCAGGATCGAGGAGCCCGCCCCCACAACCAGGACGTTCAGCTTTTTGGCGGCGATGGCCCTGGCCACGTGCGACAAGGGGAAACTACGGTCGAGCAGATCTCTGGCGACCATGCACCCGGCCGGGGGGGCGGCAAGGGCGGGTCCCGCCAGCCCCAACAACAACCCCGGCAGCAACAGCAGCCGCTTCATCTATGCGCCCCCAGCAGCGGCCGGCAGCGCGGCCGGTGGCCGCGGCTTGCGCCGCTCGATCTGCTTATACCACGACACCAGTGCGGCCACCGCCACCATAATGGCGATCCCGGCGGCGCTGACGGCCACCTGCATCAACAGGCCGTCGGAGACCTCGGTGAACACGAAATGGCCCGCAAAGGCCAAGAACACGCCCAGGCAGAAGGTCTCCAGCGAATGCTGCCCGCAGACGATCGCCGGCCAGAACGCGCGCCAATTCAGCACCGGCCAGCCGCGCGGCACGAACCACAGCGTCACCACCGCCAGCGAGAGAAAATGCAGCAGGCGCAGGATGTCGAGATTGGTCTTGCTGATCGGGTAGATGGCATCGCTGACGAACTTCGGCACGTAGGCGCCGAGCCAGGGGAAATACCAGGTCATCACGATACTGAACGCGAACACCAGATAGGCGACGGCGAGGCCGAACACGATCGGCGAGTTGAGCCAGCGCTTCAGCTTCGCGGCGCCGCCGAGTGCGCACCAGGCGCCGAATACGAACAGCAGTTGCCAGGCGAACGGATTGAACACCCACACGCCCTTCGGCCAGGCCGGGATGTTCCATTCGAAATGCAAGGTGAAAGCGTAGAGCGCAGCGGAAATCCCGAGCGCCGCCGCCGGCCGGCGCAACAATAGCCACAGCACCGGCGCGAACAGAATCAGCAGCACGATGTAGAGCGGCAGCACGTCCATGTTCACCGGCTTGAACTTCAACAGCAGGGCTTGCACGATCGTGACGTCGGGGTGACTCAGGAAGTTGAGCACGCCCATCTCTTCGGTGTAGAGCGGATTGTCGAACGAATGCGCGACGTAGGCTATTTCCGCGAGATAGATCGTAAACAGGAAGACGTGAGCGACGTAGATCTGCCAGGCGCGCTTGAGCACGCGGGCGCCCGCGACGAGAAAGCCGTGTTCGCGCATGGCGCGACCGTAGACGAAAGCGGCGGTGTAGCCGGAAATGAAAACGAAGATCTCCGTGGCGTCAGAAAAGCCGTAGTTGCGGATCGTGATCCAGCTCACCGCGTTGGACGGAATGTGGTCGAGGAAAATCAGCCAGAGGGCGAGCCCCCGGAACAGGTCCAGCCGCAAATCGCGTTCGGTCGAAACCGGAGCCGTCGAAACCGGGGCCATGAACCGCTTTTCTTTCCTGCAGTGTTTCGTGATAAATCGGTCAAACACGCGATGACGGATTCGGATCAGATTAGGGCTTTTCGATGTACCGGGCGGTAACCCGCAAGATCGAGGTGACGGTGACACCCCGCTTCGTGCAGGAGCGCTCGTCTCCCACGAACGGCTATTTCTTCTGGGCCTATACGATCGACATCACCAACCTGGGCCGGGAGACGGTGCAGTTGAAGACTCGGCACTGGCGCATCACCGACGCGCTCGGCCGCCTGCAGGAGGTCAAGGGTCCGGGTGTCGTGGGCGAGGAACCGGTGCTCAAGCCTGGCGAGTTGTTCGAGTATACCAGCGGTGTGCCGCTGCCGACGCCGTCCGGCTTCATGGCCGGCAGCTACGGGATGATCACGGGTGAAGGCGAGCATTTCGATATCGAAATCCCGGCGTTTTCGCTGGACTCGTCCTACGCCGAACGGACGATCAATTAGGCGCGGCCGGCAAACAGCCTTTAAAGCGAGGAAGCGCCTGCTTCGGTAGAACGGCCAGCACCGCGCCACCCTGCGCAAAATTTTGCATGGCAGCCACCTGCGGCGGCGGCAGCGCGACGCAGCCATGGGTGCCGCGCGCGCCCTTCAGCCAGAGGTGAATAAAGATGCAGGAACCGGCACGGGCACGGCGGTCCGTCGGGTAATCGACCACCAGGCCTTGGGCGTACTGCTTGACGCGCCACATGTTCTCGCCGTGCACGCGCCCGCCGACCCGGGCGCGGGTGGTGATGGTGTTATAGGCAGGCGAACGCGGATCGTCGACGCAGGTGACGCCTCGCGTGAGCCGCAGATAGCCGGCGCGGCGCGAAGACGCGAAGCCGAAGCTGCGGCCGACGCGGAACACGCCCGCCGGCGCGCACAGGTCGCCATCGACCTTGATTGGCTCGCCCTTGGCGGCGTAGCGGCGGAAAGCGTGCGCCCAGGCGACGCCGCGGTAACTGAGCAGCGCCGTGAACGCCCCGCCTGCCGGGCGCCAGGGTGCGCGCGGCGAAGCGCGGCTGAAGCGCTGCGCGGAACCGGTGGTGCCGTGCATCGCATTGGGCACGACCAGTAGCAGCCGGTGTGCCGAGGCCAGCGGCGCCGGACAGCTTTGCGCGAAGGCGAGCGACGGCGCGGGCAGCAGACCGAGAACGATCAGCGCCGCGCGCATGACGGCGCGCCTCAGCCCGGATTGGCGCCGACGTCGGCGGGAGCGAACTCGTAGTTGGCGCTGCAGAATTCGCAGGTCACCAGGATGCGGCCGTCCTCCACCATGTGGTCGCGGTCGTCCTGCGAGAAGCTCTTGAGCATGGCCTCGACCGCCTCGCGCGAGCACGAGCATTCGGCCTTGACCTCACCGTGCTCGAACACGCGCACGCCCGGCTCATGGAACAGGCGATAGACCAGCCGCTCGCTCGACAGGCCGGGATCGATCAATTCGAGATCCTCGACCGTCGACACCAGCGCGCGGCCTTCGACCCACGCCTCGTCTTCCTGCACGTCCGGCAGTTCCATGCCTTCCGGCGCATCCCCCGGGTGGAGGTCGGGCTGGCGCGCGCGCTCCGGGGCCTTGGGCAGGAATTGCAGCATGATGCCGCCGGCGCGCCAGCCGTGGCGGGCGCCGCCCTCGGCCTGGCGCAATTCCTCGGCGACCGCCAGGCGCACCTGGGTCGGGATCTGTTCGGAGCGATGGAAATACTCGTGGGCGGCGTCTTCCAGCGAGCCGCCCTCCAGCGCCACCAGGCCCTGGTAGCGGCTCATGTCGGGACCCTGGTCGATGGTCATGGCGAGATGTCCGGTGCCGAGCAGGCTCGGCCCGTCGCTCTTGCCGGCGGCAATCGCTTGATCGACCGCATTCTTGTCGAAGCGGGCGCAGGCGCGCACTTTGTCGGGCGCGGTGAAATCCACCACGATCATGCGCACCGGGCCATCGGTCTGGGTCTGCAGGATGAAGCGGCCGTCGATCTTGAGCGCGGAACCGAGCATGACGGTCAGCACCACGGCTTCGCCCACCAGCTTGGCGACCGGCGGCGGATAAGCGTGCCCTTCCAGGATCTGGTCGATCGTGGCCCCGAGCCGCACCACGCGGCCGCGCAGGTCGAGCTTGGCGACCTCGAACGGCAGCACGCTGTCGTCGTTGGGCGTCGCCGAGGGCGCACGGGTCGGGATGGCGGTCTCAGGATGGCTCATGTGGGGATTGCTCATGGTCCCTATGTAGAGCGAAAACGCGAAGATGCGAGGGCTTGGCGTTCGGCATTCCGGGGCGCGAGCGATAGCAAGCGAGCCCGGAATCCAGAGCCAAGTATGCGTGCGCGGCTCTGGATTCCGGGCCCGGCGCTCACGCGCCGTCCCGGAATGACAGTATTAAACGTCCGCGTGCAGGCACCAGGCCAAAAGGCCCTTCTGGGCGTGCAGACGGTTTTCGGCCTCGTCGAACACCACCGACTGCGGGCCGTCGATCACCTCGTCGGTGACCTCCTCGCCGCGGTGGGCCGGCAGGCAGTGCATGAAGATTGCGTCGGGCTTGGCTTTGGCCATCAGCGCAGCGTTGACCTGATAGCGCTTGAGCACGTTATGGCGGTGCTTGCCGTCGCGGTCGCCCATGGACACCCAGGTATCGGTGACCACGCAGTCGGCGCCGTTGACCGCGACCTCCGGGTCCTCGCCGATGTCGACGGCGGCGCCGGACGCCTTGACCCAGTCCAAAAGCCATTTCTTGGGCTTCAGCTCGGCCGGCGTCGCCACCCTGAGCTGGAACTCGAAGCGCTCGGCGGCGTGCATCCAGGATGCGAGCACGTTGTTGGCGTCGCCGGTCCAGGCCACGGTGCGGCCGCGGATCGAGCCCTTCTTCTCCTCGAAGGTCATGACGTCGGCCAGCACCTGGCAGGGGTGCGAACGCCGCGTCAGCCCGTTGATCACCGGCACCGTGGCGTAGCGCGCTATCTCGGTGATCGACTCGTGGTCGAGGGTGCGGATCATGATGGCGTCGACGAAGCGCGAGAGCACGCGCGCGGTGTCGGCGAGCGTCTCGCCGCGGCCGAGCTGCATCTCCTGCGCCGTGAGCATGATGGCCTCGCCGCCGAGCTGGCGCATGCCGACGTCGAACGAGACGCGGGTGCGGGTCGACGGCTTGTCGAAGATCATCGCCAGCGTCTTGTCGGCAAGCGGCTTGGCGTTCTGACCGCGCGCGCGCGCTTCCTTCATGGCGCGGCTGGAATCGATCAGATGGCTGAGCGTCTGCTTCGGGATGTCGGTGAGGTCGAGGAAATGCCGCACGCCGTTCGCGCTCATGACGCGGCCTCCTTCGCCGGCTTGGCAACCTCCGCCAGCCGCGCGCAGGCGCGCTCGATGCGGTCCACCGCCTCGCCGATCTCGGCCTCGTTGATGATGAGCGGCGGCAGCAGACGCACGACGTTGTCGCCGGCGGCCACCGTGATCATCTTCTCGTCGCGCAACGCGTCGACCATGGTGCCGGCCGGCGGGATCATGCGCAGGCCCATGAGCAGGCCCTCGCCGCGCACTTCCGCCAGGACCGAGGCGTAACGATCCTTGATCTCGGCAAGCCGCTGCTTGAGCAGCAGCGACATTTTCCGGACGTGCTCGATGAATTCGGGCTCCAGCACCACGTCGAGCACAGCGTTGCTGACCGCCATGGCGAGCGGATTGCCGCCGAAGGTCGAACCGTGGGTGCCGGCAGTCATGCCCTTGGCCGCTTCCGCGGTGGCCAGACACGCCCCGACCGGGAAGCCGCCGCCGAGCGCCTTGGCGAGCGCCATGATGTCAGGCGCCACGCCGGTGCGCTCGTAGGCGAAGATCTCGCCGGTGCGGCCAACGCCGGTCTGCACCTCGTCGAACACCAGCATGAGGCCGTTCTTGTCGCAGAGATCGCGCAAGGACCGCAGGAACGCCGACGGCACCACGCGCACGCCGCCCTCGCCCATGATCGGCTCGATCAGGATGGCGGCGGTCTCGGGCGTGATCGCCTTCTTGACGGCGTCGAGATCGCCGAACGGAACCTGGTCGAAGCCCTCGACCGCCGGGCCGAAGCCTTCGAGATATTTCTTGTTGCCAGTGGCCGCGATGGTGGTGAGCGTGCGGCCGTGGAAGGCGCCTTCGAAGGTGATGATGCGGAAGCGCTCCGGCTTGCCCGACGCCGACTGATACTTGCGCGCCATCTTGATGCAGCATTCCAGCGCCTCCGCGCCGGAATTCTGGAAGAAGACGAAGTCGGCAAAGCTCGCCGCGCACAGCCGGTCGGCCAGCCGCTCGCCGTCCGGGATGCGGTAGAGGTTGGAGACGTGCCAGACCTTCTTAGCCTGCTCGGTCAGCGCCTCGACCAGATGCGGATGGCAATGGCCGAGCGCATTGACGGCGACGCCGGAGGTAAAATCGAGATAGCGCTCGCCCTTAGCCGTGTAGAGCCAAACGCCCTCACCTCGCTCGAAAGCGAGGTCCACGCGCGCATAGGTCGGCAAAAGGTGCGAGCTCACGGTCTGTCTCTTCCATCGGGCGAAGGGCCGAAAACGTCCGGTCGCGTTGCCGAAATAGTCCGGTCGATCTGCCGAAATAAAATGTGCCGCCTCCCGGGGCGGCACTTTAGACAGTTTATGACCGCAGCCATTCCCGGTCAACCGAAGCCGGAACACGGGCCCTGGACTCAAAATTGCCGCAACCGCCGATTCTAAAGGAAAACTTGTTGGTAGCTGCAATTGGGGGCTTGCGGACTCTTGCACGCGACTCACCCCATATTGTAGGTTTCCAGTCAAGTCAGTACGACATGTCGTGCGACTGACGTTTTCTAGTTCATGCCTGTTGCGTCAAGCGGCGGGGGCCCTGGGGGGTGCCCGGCGGAGGTAGGCGGATTCCGCCTAAGGCACTGAAGGTCGAGGAGAAAACCCCAATGGGCTGGACCGACGAACGGGTCGAACTCCTGAAAAAGCTCTGGGCGGACGGGCTGTCCGCAAGCCAGATCGCCGCCGAGCTCGGCGGCATCACGCGCAACGCCGTCATCGGCAAGGTGCATCGGCTGGGCCTGTCGGGCCGGGCCAAGAGCCCCTCGTCGTCGACCCCGCGCCCGCGCAAGCCGCGCTCCAACGGCCACATGTTGCGGGTGTCGCGCCCGGCGGTGCGTGGCAACACGGCGCTCGCCTACGACTACGATGTGGAGCCGGAGCCAGAGCTGCTGGAGATTCCGCAGGAGCAGCGCAAGACGCTGTTGCAACTCAACGAGCATACCTGCCGCTGGCCGATCGGCGATCCCGGCGGCGGCGACTTCTTCTTCTGCGGCGGCGAAACTGCCAACGACCTGCCCTACTGCGCGTATCATTCGCGCGTCGCCTACCAGCCGGCATCGGAACGCCGGCGCGAGAAGCGGCAGTTCCGCGGCTGAACCAGATTTATTCGGGTGGGTGCAGATGGCCGGGCTTCGTGCCCGGCCGTTTTGTTTTTGGATGCTTCTCTTCACTCTCGCCGTTTATGGAAAGAGGAAAGTGAGCGTGCCGCGCACGCGTGCCATCGCGATTCAAATCTCAAACAGCCCCCGTCATTCCGGGATGGCGGTTAGATACAGCTCCGCCGCCCGTATTCTTTGGCGGGCGCCGGGTTCGCCCGTAGTCCCCTTCTCTCGTCCCCCTCTCGAACATGAGAGGGGATGGCGCGCCGATCGGCGCAGCCAGTCTTAATGTCACGCCTTCTGATCGAAGGCGTGGCGCCTCTCGGCGCGCCACACGCGCTTTTCTGTCCCCGGGGCCGTGCTTCCGGACGCAGACGGAGCCCGAGCCGGGCCCCCGATCCGGGCCGCTTTCGCCGCCCTTCGTCCGCGCCGCGTCCAGCCATTCAAGGCAGACCCTCGTAGTGGGGTCGGACGGCTACCCAGGGCCTCCCGGGGATGGGGTTACGAATCCCACCCGCGGGCGCCGCATCGCCGATTCCGGGTTACCCCGATATCGGCCCCGCCAGGGCGGCTCCATCATCGTGACGTCTCGCGACGACGCCCCTCAGTTGAGCCGGACGCCGAGGATGATAAGGGCGCCAGAGCGAGCGGGGATAAGTTTTCTTGCGCGCCGCGCGCTTGCCATTACTGGCGACGCAGAAAAGCCCTTGTGGCGACTTTTTCCAGCACCCATCGGGCGGCTACATTACCGGCGCGCTGTTCCGCCGTCTGCGCCGCGCGAGATAAGCGAGCCCGCCGAGCCCGGTTGCAAACAACGGCAGCGCTGCCGGCAGGGGTGTTTCGCTCACAAGGTCATACGTGACGGTCGCGACAAAAACCGCAGATGTATGCGGGTTTTCGAAGCCTCGATAGTAGGTAACGCCGTTTCTGACCTCGGTGAAAGGGCACCCAGACTGATCGAAGCATCGTATCGTATACCAAAAATAGCCGCCCGACAGTAAACCTTCGCGGAAATTGAGGCCACCGCTCGTATCGTTCACGATCAAGTCAATCGTATTGAGACCAGTTTGAAAGCCGGTGGTTATCGGCGCGAATGTGGTGGCTTCAACAAACCCATATTGAAATGTGAACGGAACAGGTGTCCCGCCGGCGGTGAAAATCATCTGCCCGCCCAGCCCAAGGCCGTTCGTAATTCCCGAGCTGGTTGCTGTCACGCCGTTCAACTGGACGACACCGCGATCGTCAAACTGCATAGCGGTGATATTCAGCGAGGCGTTGGTGTAGCTAGCCGGCAGGGTGAACGTCAACGAATGGGCGTAAAAATCGGGATGGTTGGCGTCAGTTGGCGAACTGTATGAGTTGTAGGAATACGAGAGAGGGATCGTGTATGTCGTTGCGTTCGCTGAAAACACGGAGCCCAGGCTGAGGATTGCCCCGCCCACCAGCGCACAAAACGCCGTTCCCGCGTTAAAGCTACGGACCATTCCTCGACCGATAGCGCGGCGACACGTCGTCCCCATTTCACACTCCACCATTCCGAGCCACTAAGGCGAAATTTACCGGTCCCGGCCGTCCGCGTTCTTGGACTCCAGCGTACTGCCGCGAAGATGTGGGGTGCGCGAAATGCCATTGCCGCGCCGTAACCGATTCAACTCGGTCGCGGCGCCTTCATGCTGCCGAGAACCCCTTTGGGGGTGTCGCCGAAGCGCGATTTGAACAGCCTGTAGAAATGGGCGAGGTCGGAAAACCCGACCTCGAATGCAATATCAGAGACGCGCCGATCGCCGCCGGCGCCGAGCAGGGAGAAGGCGCGCTGCAGGCGCAAATCGTTGACGTGCTCGGTGAATGATTTTCCGGTTTCCTGCAACAGCCGCTGCAGGTAGCGATGCGAAATACCCAGACTCCGCGCGAGGCTCGCTCCACTGAGATCCGGGTCTTCGAAGTGGGCTGCGACATACTCAAGGACAGAAGCGCGCCGCGCGGCGACGACGCAGTCAATTCCACTCTCGCCAAGAGACGGAGCTGTCGCGGCCAGCACGGTCAAATCGGCCAGGTGGCGGTGAACGGCGGCATTCGTTTCCAAGGAAGAGGAAAGACCGATCTTAGCCACCAGCCTCACATACCCGAGCAGAAGCCTGAGGCTGTCCGAATTGCGGCTGATCGGCCTCATGAGCACGTCGGCGGCGCGTGGACCGCGCTCACCCCACTCGCGCTGCGAAATGCTGATCTCGAGAACTTCGAACTGCCGCCGGGTGCCCGAACTTCCGGGCGCATCGGCCTGCATGACCGTGGCCTCACCCCGCCCAAGACGAATTTCGCGTGATCGGTGCCAGACGGTGAGTTCCGACCCCAGCGACACCACGAGACTCAGATTGTCGTCGCCGTCGGCGATCATGCGCCGGTCGCGGTACAGCAGCCCCGGAGACATTGTGGCGTGCACGACACGAGGCGCATTGCAGATCGAGCGAACAGCCGATGAAAACCGCGCGCCCGCCTCGGGCTTAAAGCCCAGTTGAGTGCCGTTTTCCGCGTAGCGTTCCCGCCACTCGCGAAGCGCGTCGCGCGCCATTTCGGTCTCGCCCCAGAACCAAAGCAGCCACGACGCATTCTGGCAGCTTTTGGTTGTGATGCAAACATGGACTCGGGACGCGCGCCAGGCCCCGCCCATCGCCCGGCAGCGGCGCACGAAACAGAAATATCGTGATCGGCCAGCGTGGACGGCCCTTACGCCACCCGGCCGAAGCGGTCGTCGAGCGCGTAGCCGGCGCCGCGCACGGTGCGGATCGGATCCGCCTGCTGGCCGCGGTTGATGGCCTTGCGCAGGCGGCCGACATGGACGTCGACGGTGCGCTCGTCGATGTAGATGTCCGAGCCCCAGACGCCGTCGAGCAACTGCTCGCGCGAGAACACGCGGCCGGGCCGTTCCATGAGGAACTCGAGCAGGCGGTACTCGGTCGGCCCGAGATCGACCGCACGGCCGCTGCGCGAGACGCGCTTCTTCTCACGGTCAAGCTCGATGTCGCCGATCGCAAGCACGTTGGCCACGCGCTCCGGGTTGGCGCGGCGCAGAAGCGCGCGCACGCGCGCCAGCAATTCCGGCACCGAGAACGGCTTGACGATGTAGTCGTCGGCGCCGGTCGAGAGCCCGCGCACCTTCTCGCTCTCCTCGCCGCGGGCGGTGAGCATGATGATCGGCAGGCCGCGCGTTTCCGGCCGCGCGCGCAGGCGTCGGCAGAGCTCGATGCCGGACAGGCCCGGCAGCATCCAGTCAAGCACGACCAGATCGGGCGTCGCTTCCTTCAGCTTCGTGTCGGCCTCGTCGCCGCGGGCGGCCGAGTCCACTTCGTAGCCTTCGGCTTCGAGGTTGTAGCGGAGCAGCATGGTGAGCGGCTCCTCGTCCTCCACGATCAGAATGCGTGGACTCATCGTTGTGGCCGTTCCTATCTATCCGCCGCCGTCCTCACCGCAGCGATATTGGTGGTGTCGCCCTTCGGTCGCTGGTCGGCGATCGGCCGGCCTTCGATGATGTAGTGCACCGTCTCCGCGATGTTGGTGGCGTGATCGCCCATGCGCTCGATGTTCTTGGCGCAGAACAGGAGATGGATGCAGAAGGTGATGTTGCGCGGGTCTTCCATCATGTAGGTGAGCAGTTCGCGCAGCACCGAATTGCAGACCGCGTCGATCTCCTCGTCCCCGCGCCAGACCGCCAGCGCGGCGGTGAGGTCGCGCCGCGCGTAGGCGTCGAGCACCGCCTTGAGCTGCTCGAGCACCAGGTCGGTCATGTGCTCGACCCCGCGGATCAGCTTGGGCGGCGGGAATTCGCCGTTGAGGGCGATGACGCGTTTGGCGATGTTCTTTGCCAGATCGCCGACGCGCTCCAGGTCGTTGGCGAGCCGCAGCGCGCCCACAACCTCGCGCAGGTCGACCGCCATCGGCTGGCGGCGCGCGATGGTGAGCACCGACATTTCCTCGATCTCGCGCTGGAGATTGTCGATTTCGATATCCGCGCTGGCAACGCGCTGGGCGAGCGTGGTGTCGCGCTTGGCGAGCGCGTCCGTCGCCTCGGCGATCTGCTTTTCCGCCAGACCGCCCATTTCCGCGACCATGCGGGACAGATCCTGCAGGTCGGTGTCGAAAGCCTTGATCGTATGTTCGCTCATGGCCTTTGTTCCTCGGTCATCCGGGTCGGTCATATGGGGTTCCTTGCATCCGTCCGCCACCATTGCGGCCCCGCTGATGGGGCGCGCCCGGATCAGCCGAAGCGGCCGGTGATGTAATCCTGCGTGCGCCGGTCGTTCGGACTGGTGAAGATGCGCGTGGTCTCGCCGAATTCGACCAGTTCGCCGAGATACATGAACGCGGTGTAGTCGGACACGCGCGCGGCCTGCTGCATGTTATGGGTGACGATGGCGATCGTGTAGTCTTCCTTGAGCTCGTCGATCAGTTCCTCAATCTTGGCGGTCGAGATCGGGTCGAGCGCAGAGCACGGCTCGTCGAACAGGATGACCTCGGGCCGCACCGCCACGGTGCGCGCGATGCACAGGCGCTGCTGCTGGCCGCCCGACAGCGACAGGCCGTTGGCGTTGAGCTTGTCCTTGACCTCTTCCCAGAGCGCGGCGCGCTGCAGGCAGCGCTGCACGCGGTCGTCGAGCTCGGGCTTCGGCAGCTTCTCGTAGAGCCGGATGCCGAAGGCGATGTTCTCGTAGATCGACATCGGGAACGGTGTCGGCTTCTGGAACACCATGCCGACCTTGGCGCGCAGCAGGTTGAGATCCTGGTTCGAGGCCAGGATGTCCTCGTTGTCGAGGGTGACGTTGCCGGCCGCGCGCTGGTTCGGATAGAGGTCGTACATGCGGTTGAGGATGCGCAGGAGCGTGGACTTGCCGCAGCCGGACGGACCGATGAAGGCCGTGACCTTGTTCTCGTAAAGCGAGACGTTGATGTCCTTGAGCGCGCGGTTGTCGCCGTAGAAGAAATCGAGATTGCGCACGGAAACCTTCTCGACCAGACCCTCGCTGCTGGACGGGGACTGGCTGACGGTCGGCGTCGGCGTGGGGATAGCGGTCATACTCATGACGACTTTCTCTGTGCGGAGAGGAGACGGGCCGTGATGCTGAGCGCGAGCACCGCGAGCGTGATGATCAGCGCCCCGGTCCAGGCGAGCTGCTGCCAGTCCTTGTACGGGCTGAGCGCAAACTGGAAGATGACGATCGGCAGACTGGACATG
This sequence comes from uncultured Pseudomonadota bacterium, assembly GCA_963773225.1. Lineage (GTDB taxonomy): Bacteria > Pseudomonadota > Alphaproteobacteria > Rhizobiales > Xanthobacteraceae > Pseudolabrys. Next base: position 192,714 of record CAVZAO010000009.1, on the reverse strand, counting down.
GGTTGGTTCATGTCCAGGCTCCAGAACTGGTTGTTGAGCGCCGTGAACAGGAGCGGCGCGGTCTCGCCGGAAATGCGCGCGACCGCGAGCAGCACGCCAGTCACCATGCCGGCGCGGGCGGCGCGGTAGGCGACTTTCTGGATCATCATCGAGCGCGGCAGGCCGATCGAAGCCGCCGCCTCGCGCAGAGTGTCGGGCACCAACGTCAGCATGTCCTCGGTGGTACGCACCACCACCGGCACCACGATCACGGCGAGCGAAATGGCGCCGGCCCAACCGGAGAAATGGCCCATCTGCGCGACCATCACCTCATAGATGAAGAGGCCGATGACGATGGAGGGCGCGCTCAGCAGGATGTCGTTGATGAAGCGCACCACCATGGTGAGCTTATCGTAGCGGCCGTACTCGGCCATGTAGGTGCCGGCGAGGATGCCGAGCGGCGTGCCGACCGCGACCGCGATCACGGTCATGATCAGGCTGCCGGCGATCGGGTTGAGCAGGCCGCCGGCGGAGCCTGGCGGCGGCGTCATTTCCGTGAAGACGGAGAGGTTGAGCCCGCTGAAGCCCTTCCACAAGAGCTCGGCCAGGATGAACACCAGCCACAGCAGGCCGAAGACGGTGGCGCCGATCGCGAGAGCGACGGCGATGTGATTGCGGCGGCGGCGCGCGGCGTAGAGCGACGAGTTGGCGGCGGTCACGATGGCCATGGCGTCAGCCTCCGATCTTGGCGTTGATGCGCATCAGCATCAGCCGCGCCGCGGCCAGCACCAGGAAGGTGATGACGAACAGGATGAGACCGAGCGCGATCAGCGACGAGGTGTAGAGGTCGCCGACGGCCTCGGTGAATTCGTTGGCGATGGTCGCCGAGATGGTGGTGCCCGGCGCCAGGATCGAGGTGGCGATGCGGTGGGCGTTGCCGATCACGAAGGTGACCGCCATGGTCTCGCCGAGGGCGCGGCCGAGCCCGAGCATGACGCCGCCGATGACGCCGACGCGCGTGTAGGGCAGCACCACGTAGCGCACCACCTCCCAGGTGGTGCAGCCGACGCCGTAAGCGGCCTCCTTCAAGACCGGCGGCACCGCATCGAACACGTCGCGCGAAATCGAAGTGATGAACGGCAGCACCATGACGGCGAGGATGAGGCCGGCGGTGAGCACGCCGATGCCGTAGGGCGGGCCGGCGAACAGGTCGCCGATCAGCGGCACGTTGCCGAGGGTGTCGATCAGGAACGGCTGCAGCGTGCTCTGCAGGAACGGCGCGAAAACGAACAGGCCCCAGATGCCGTAGATGATCGAAGGGATGCCGGCGAGCAGCTCGATGGCGATGCCGATCGGCCGGCGCAGCCACATCGGGCAGAGCTCGGTGAGAAAGAGCGAGATGAACAGGCCGACCGGGACCGCGATCACCATGGCGATGATCGAGGTGACGATGGTGCCGTAGATGGGCGCGATGGCGCCGAACTTGTTGGTGACCGGATTCCAGCTCTCGGTGACCAGGAAGTGGAAGCCGAATTTGTGCAGCGCCGGCCAGGCGCCGTGAATCAGCGAGATAATGATGCCGCCAAGGATGACGAGCACAGTGATGGCGGCGAGCCGGGTCAGCGAGCGGAAGATTACGTCGGCCAGCCGCAGGCGCTGGAGGGCCTTGGCCCGATCTAGTGGCTGGGTCACCGGCAAGGTCCCACTTTGCAACGCGACATCGACCACGGGTTCGCCTCCGGTGAAGTGGGCATTGAGGCTCTCCCTGCGGCGCGGATTCGGATCCGGGAGGGCCATTTCAAGCGGCCAAAGGCCTTCGTGACAAGCCGCCCTGTGAGCGGCAGTGGACAAGGCCGGGGGCGCCTCTTCGGCGCCCCCGGGGGTTTGCATCGCAGCGATTACATGCCGCTGTAGACGGGCTTGCCGCTGTCGTCCTTGATCTCGGCCTTCCAGGTCGCCTCGACTTCGCTGACGACCTTCTGGGGCATCGGCACGTAGTCGAGGGCCTCGGCCATCTTGCCGCCGTTCTTGTAGCACCAGGCGAAGAACTTGAGCGCCTCGGCCGACGCCTTCGGATCCTTCGGCTTCTTGTACATCAGGATCCAGGTAGCGGTGGTCATCGGCCACGACTTGGCGCCGGGCTGGTTGGCGAGGATGACGCCGAAGCCGGGCTGGGACTTCCAGTCGGCGCCCGCGGCGGCAGCCTGGAAGGCGGCGGAGGTCGGGGAGACCACGGTGCCTTCCTTGTTCTTCATCTTGGTGTAGGTCAGCTTGTTCTGCAGCGCGTAGGCATACTCGACGTAACCGATCGAGTTCTTGGTGTTGCCGACGTTGTTGGCGACGCCTTCGTTGCCCTTGGCGCCGATGCCGACCGGCCACTCGACCGAGGTGGAGTTACCGACCTTCGACTTCCAGTCGGCGGACACGTCCGACAGGTAGTAGGTGAAGTTGAAGGTGGTGCCCGACCCGTCCGAACGATGCACGACCGCGATCGCCGCGTCGGGCAGCTTCGCGTTCGGGTTCAGCGTCTTCAGCGCGGCGTCGTTCCACTTCTTGATCTCGCCCATGAAGATCTTGGCCAGCGTCGGGCCGTCGATCACGAGCTCACCCGGCTTGATGCCCGGGACGTTGACGACCGGCACGATGCCGCCCATCACCATCGGGAACTGTACGAGCTGATACTTGTCGAGCTCCTTGCCGGGGCGCGGCGCGTCGGACGCACCGAACGTCACGGTCTTGGCGTGGATCTGCTTGATGCCGCCGCCGGAGCCGATCGACTGGTAGTTCAGGCCGACGCCGGTCTCTTTCTTATAGGCGTCCGCCCACTTGGCGTAGACGGGATAGGGGAAGGTGGCGCCGGCGCCGGAGATGTTCTCGGCATGCGCGGGCGCGATGGCGGCGGCAGCGGCGACGAGGCCGGCAGCAGCCCATGCGGTCCAATGTTTCACAGGGTCTCTCCATGGTGTTAGCGGCCAATGGCGCGTGCGGGTGTTCGCCCCCCACATCCGCCTTTTGCCCTTTGGCTGGGCGACCGCTGTTGCTCTGAGACGCTCTCCGTCAAGAAGCTTCGGATGGAGGCTTTTGGCGCGTCAATTCAGGATTATTCCGAAGCCCGCGGGCAGCCTTAGGCGCCGCGTGTCACCCTTTTATAAAGCTTAGATGACAGTCGCATGACAGACTAAGTGTCTGATTTTTCAGCCATATCTGTCTCAGAGGCGGCCTGGGCGGTGGACAGGGGCACGTGCATGCAGAAGCTCGCGCCCTCGCCCGGGGTGCTGTCGATGGTCAGCCGGCCGCCATGGCGATTGAGGATGTGCTTGACCAGCGCCAGCCCCAGCCCAGTACCGCCCTGCTGGCGGCTGTCGGCGACGTCGACCCGGTAGAAACGCTCGGTCAGGCGCGGCAGATGCTCGGGCGGAATGCCGGGCCCGAAGTCGCGCACGGTCAGCCGCGCCTCGCTGAGGCCGGCGCGGGTCTGCCCGGCTGCGAGCGTGACGTCGACGCGCTTGCCCGCGGCGCCGTATTTGAGCGCGTTCTCGACCAGGTTTTCGAGCGCGCGGATCAACTCGTCGCGCTCGCCCAGCACGACGAGCGGCTCGGCCGGCAACGAGACCTTGATCTCCACCTCGCGGTCGCGCGCCAGCATGTGCAGGCCGTCCACCACCTGCCGCACGATGGAGGCGAGATCGACCGGCGTCGAAGGCTGCAGATGCGCGTTGAGCTCGATGCGCGAGAGCGACAAGAGGTCGTCGATCAGACGCGCCATGCGGGTGGCTTGCGTCTGCATGATGGCCAGGAACTTCTCGCGCGCGGGCTTGTCGTCCTTGGCGCGGCCCTGCAGGGTCTCGATGAAGCCGAGCAACGAGGCGAGCGGGGTGCGCAGCTCGTGGCTGGCGTTGGCGATAAAATCGGCGCGCATCTCCTCGACCCGGCGCAGCGGCGTCAGGTCGTTGAAGGTCATCAGCAAGAGGTCGGACGGCACGCCCTCGCCGGCCGCCAGCCGCACCGGCCGCACGAATGCCTCGTACCAGCGGTCGCGCGGCACGCGCTCGAAGAATTCCACCCGCTGCGGCTCGCGCCGACGGCTGGCGCGGCGGATGGCGTTGACCAGCTCCGGCATGCGCAGGCTGATGAGCGCGGGATCGCCGCGCCGCATGGCGGGCGCGAGCCCTAGCGCGCCCTCGTTGAAGGCGATGACGCGGCCGTCGCGGTCGAGCACGATGGCCGGGCCCGGCAATCCGGCGATGAGGGATTCGATCAGGCGCGCCGCGGGATGTCCGGCGGCGCCGCGAGCAACGACGGCACCGCCCGCTCCGCTCGCCGGACCGGCCCCGCGCAGCACGCGCCACGCCGCACGCACACGGCTCATGAAGCCGGCGCGCAGCGGCATGTCGCTCGCGTTGCTGTCGCTCGCCATGGTCACTCGGCGCTCACTTGGCGTCGGTCTTCTCACGCTCGATCGCGGTGCGGATCGGCTGGGTGACGCTGACTATCCGCGTCGGCGGCGTTTCCGGCAAGGGCGCGCCGCGTCGCGTGCCGAGCAAGACCTCGCGGATGCCGAGAATGACGAGCGCGACCACGAACGGGCAGAGGTAATAGAGCAGCCGGAACAGGAGCAGCCCGGCGAGCAGATCCTCGCGGTTGAACTGCCAGAGCGCCACCAGCATGGCGGCGTCGAAGACGCCGAGGCCGCCCGGCGCGTGGCTGGCGAAGCCGAGCAGCGTCGCCGATACGAACACCACCATGAGCGTGACGAAGCCGATATTGGGCTCGTTCGGCAGCAGCATCCACATGGCCATGGTGCAGAAGCCGAGATCGAACAGGCCGATGACGATCTGCACCAGCGTGGAAGGACCGTTCGGCAGCCGCACGGTCCAGCCGCCCTTGCCGAGGCGCCGCGCGGCGCTCCATACCCAGCCGATATAGGACAAGAGCACCGTCAGGATGACGAGCGCGATGCCGCGGTTGACCATGTCGGGCAACCGCGTAATGGGCCCGGCCGCGTGCGGGTCGATCGAGACGCTGATGCCGAGGACCGTGGCGTTACCGAGCCAGAACGTGAGGCCCGCGACGAAGCAGATCTTGGCCACCTCGATGGCGTCGAGCCCGTAGTGCGAATAGATGCGGTAGCGCACCGCGCCGCCGGTGAAGACGGTGGCGCCGATGTTGTGGCCGACAGCATAGCTGGTGAAGCCGGAGAGTGCGGCGATGCGGTAGGGGATTTCGTTGCGGCCGATGGTGCGCAGCGCAAACCAGTCATAGAAGGTGAGCGTGAAATAGGCGCCGGTGACGAACAGGGCGGCGAAGGCGATCTGGTGCGGCCGGGTCGCCTTGAGTGCGCCCACCACCTCGCCGACGTTGATGTCGCGCAGCATGTGGTAGAGCACCACGATGGCGACGCCGATGATGGCGAGGCTGAGCGCCACGCCGATCCGGTTCCAGCCGATGGTGTCCTGGAAAAATCGCGCCACCGCGCGCAGCCGATTGAGCATTCGTCCTCCGGGTCGGCGCGAGGGCTTCCTCCTCGAAACCGCGCGCCTCCGACCGGGAGCGCGTGGGCTGACCTAGCAGAACTCCCGAGGCCGCGCGAGGGTGCCACGGAACGGCGGTAAACGGTCCAAATGGCCGCAAATGGGGCAGGATCGGGGCCAAACCTCTACCGTTTGGCCTCACGAGCGCGGCGCTCGCCCAAAAGACCAACCCCGGCGCGCTGGGGGGCGGCGCCGGGGCCGTCCGGAACGGCATGGACGGGAGGGTCAATCGCAGACTTCGACGCGGCGGATGCGCTTGCCGTAGGGCGTCCACACCACGCGGCGCACGATGTAGCAGCCGCCGTAATAGGCCGGCGTGACGTAGCCGATGCCAAAACCGCCGTGCCAGTGATGCCAACCGTGGTGCCAGCCATGATGCCAGCCATGGGCGGAGGCGGAGGTGGGTGAGAGCGCGGCGGCGCCGATGGCGGCGGACGCACCGAGGGCGAGAACCAATTTGCGTAGGGTGTTGCGGGTCACGGGTGTCTCCTGGGGCTAGGTGGACGTGCCTGTCACGTCCGGGGCCCTCATGCGTCGCGGCGGGCCCGGACCTGGTTCAAAGGCCGCATATCTTCTTGCGTGACCCGCGCGCCGCAGCCCCCGCTAAGCCCATGGGAACCATCAAAAGCCGCAGAACCGCAGCGCCGCTTGCCCGGGGTGCCCATTGGGGGCAACCTAGACTGCAAGCGGCGGCGGCCGCGGGGGATTCCCGCGAATTTTTCTCGAAATGCATTGAACCTAGGCGCCGCGGCCAACGTCCCATGATCGTAGTGAACCGGTCGGTCCCGCGATGCAAACGGCTTCAGACGAGGTTCTGATCGCAAGAATTGCGGGTGGCGACCGGCTCGCCATGCAGGTGCTGTACGCGCGTCATCACGTGCGGGTCTACCGCTTCATTCTGCGGCTGATGCGCAACGAGACGGCGGCGGAGGATTTGATCAGCGAGGTGTTCCTCGAGATCTGGCGCAGTGCCGGCAAATTCGAGGGCCGCTCCGCGGTCACCACCTGGATGCTGAGTATCGCCCGCTTCAAGGCGCTGTCGGCGCTCAGGAAGCGCAGCGAGGACGAACTGGACGACGAGACGGCGGCCGGGATCGAAGACGATGCGGACGATCCCGAGGTGTCGCTCGCCAAGAAGGACAAGGGCGCGCGCTTGCGGGAATGCCTGAACGCGCTCAGCGCCGAGCACCGTGAAGTGATCGATCTCGTCTACTACCACGAGAAATCCGTGGACGAGGTGGCGAACATCGTCGGAATCCCGGCGGCAACCGTGAAGACGCGCATGTTCTACGCGCGCAAGAAACTGTCGGAGCTCCTGAAGGAGCAAGGAATAGATCGAGGCTGGCCATGAACACGAGCGAAAACCAGGCGCCCGACGAGATCGAAGAGCTGCTGCCGTGGCACGCCGCGGGCACGCTCTCGCGTCGTGACGCGGCGCGCGTCGAAGAAGCCCTGCAACGCGATCCCGAACTCGCGCGCCGCTACGACCTGGTGCGCGAGGAGCTCGGCGAGACCATCCATCTCAACGAGACTTTGGGTGCGCCGTCGGCGCGTGCCTTCGATAAGCTCATGCGCCAGATCGACGCCGAGCCCAAGCGCGCGACGCGCAGCATCACGCTCGGCGCGCGCGTCTCCGAGTTCCTGGCGGCCCTGAGTCCGCGCACGCTGGCGCTGTCGGCGGCGGTGGCCGCGGTCGCGATCCTGCTGCAGGCCGGCCTGCTTACGAGTGTGGTGCTGAAGCAGCCCGTGGCGGGCGGCTACCAGACCGCCTCGGCGCCTGCGACGGCGCAAGCGCCCGGCGCCTACGCGCTCGTCCGCTTCGCGCCCACGGCAAGCGCCGCCGACATCACGCGCTTCCTGTCGAGCCACAAGCTCAGCATCGTCGCCGGCCCGATGGCGGGCGGGATCTACCGGGTCCGCATCGCGGACGCCTCGGTGCCGCAGGCCGAACGCGACAAGCTGATCAAGACGCTGCAAACGGACAAGGTCATCGACTTCATCGCGGCGACGAAGTAGCGCCGTAAGCGACACGGGAGGAATAGCCCATGACCGTGCACCGCAAGGCCCTGCTGTTGATCGCCGGCGTCGCCGGTTTGGCCCTCGCGGCGCCGTACGCGTCGGCGCAGAAATATTACCAGCGCGGCGGCCCAACTTCTGAGCGCCCGATGCCGACGGCCGGCGGCCCCGAGCGCGGCCCTCCCGATCGGGGCGGCGGCTATCACCGCGGCGGCGGCTTCGACGCCGGCACCGCCATCGGCGTCGGGATTGCCATCGGCAACATCATCCAAGCGCTGCCGCGGGACCCGCCGCCGCCGGAGGACGGTCAGTTCATCGACGATGGCAGCGTTGACGAGCCGGTCGACCATGTGCACCGCACCCGGCGCCATCACCGTCAGCCGCAGCGCGCCGCGCGGCGGGGTCCGAACGGCGTGCCGCCGGCAGGCGAAACGCGGCTCGTGCCCGACGAGGTGGTGATCGAAGTCTCGAACCGCGCGAGCGCGCGCCAGATCGCGGCGCTGCAACGCCGCTTCCGACTGCAACGCATCGAGTCGCACCGCTTCACGCTCACCGGCATCACCTTCTTCCGCTGGCGGATTCCCGACCGGCGCTCGGTGCGCTCCGTCATCCGCGCGCTCGAACGCGACCGCCTGGTGGCGAGCGCGCAGCCGAACTATCTCTACAAGATGCAGCAGAGCGCGGCCGCTTCCGACAGCGGCAGCGCGCAATACGCGCTCGCCAAGCTCAATCTGCCGCAGGCGCATGCGCTCGCCACCGGCAAGGGCGTGCGGGTAGCGGTGATCGACTCCGCGGTCGATCTCGCCAACCCGGAACTCGCCGGCGCGATCGTCGAGCATTTCGATACGCTCAAGGGCCCGCGCAAGGCGGACCCGCACGGCACCGCCGTCGCCGCGCTGATCGCCGGCCACGGCAAGCTCATGGGCGCGGCCCCGGGCGCGGAAATTCTGGCGGTGCGCGCCTTCGATCCCGACAAGCAAGGGGCGCAAGGCAGCACCTTCAACATCCTCAAGGGCCTCGACTGGGCGGTGCAGCAGCACGCGCGCATCGTCAATATGAGCTTCGCTGGCCCACCCGATCCGGCGCTCAGCCGAGCGCTCGAGGCCGTCGATCATCGCGGCATCGTGCTGATCGCAGCCGCCGGCAATGCCGGACCGAAATCCCCGCCGCTTTATCCCGCCGCTTACGCGCAAGTGATCGCGGTGTCGGCGACCGACGCCGACGACCATCTGCTGCAGCAGTCGAACCGCGGCAGGCAGATCGCGCTTGCGGCACCGGGCAAGGAAATTCTGGTGGCGGCGCCGGGCGGCGGCGTGGCGGTCTCGTCGGGCACGTCCTATTCGGCGGCGGAGGTGAGCGGCATCGCGGCGCTCTTGATCGAGCGCGACGGCCAGCTGAAGCCCGCCGGCGTGCGCCGCCTGATGGAAGAAACCGCGCACGATCTCGGGCCGAAGGGCCGCGACCATCTGTTCGGCTACGGGCTTGCCGATGCCTTCGCGGCGCTGGCGCGCGAGCGCCCGCCGATGACGGCGGGACTGCCGACGGTGAACGTGCCGCTACCGGTGAGCCGCGTCAGCACCCACGCACGTTAATGCGTACTCACGCCACCATGTGCGGCGGCGCGTGACCGTCGGTGTCGCCGTCGGCGCCGTGCATGACGATGCGCACCAGGTCGGCGGCATTGCGCGCGCCGGTCTTACGCATGATGCGGGCGCGGTGCACCTCGACCGTACGCGGGCTGATGCCGAGCCTGCGGCCGACTTCCTTGTTGGAGGCGCCGCCGGCGATGTAGTCGAGCACCTCGCGCTCGCGCGGGGTCAGCGCAGTCTGGCCGGGGAAGGCCGGCTCCGACGCGCGCTGCTCAAAGCGAGCGATGGCGTTGCCGACGCATGCCACCAGCCGGCGGCCGTCGAGCGGCTTGACCATGTAATCGAAGGCGCCGTGCTTGACCGCGTCGACCGCGTGAGCGACGTCGGCGTCGCCCGAAATCATCACGATGGGCGCCTCGTAGTGACCGGCATGGAGGCGCAAGAGCAGGTCGAGGCCGGACATCCGCGGCAAATGAACGTCGATGAGCAGCGCCGCCGGCACCTTCATCGGCACCGCGGCGAGGAAGGATTCCGCGTCCGGGAACAGGCTGACGCGGTAGCTGGCCAGGGTGAAGACGACCGCCAGCGCCTCTCGCATGGCCGGGTCGTCCTCGATGATAAGCACGTTTCGGATCGGGGTTGTGGTCGTCATAGCCGTCGTTCCCTCGATGCACGCAACTCTACTGACGCCTCCAGAATGCTGCCCGAGTTCCTGGCGCAGGGTTAAATTGATCATTTCAATCAAAGCTTTGTGCGGTAACATTGGGTAGTTGGTCGTTATCCGGGTAAGGCTTGCCCACATTTTTTGCAGCACGCGCGATGCGGCGCTGAACGCCACCCCGCCATGGACCCCCCCACGATTCTGTGGTCACGTAAGCGCCTGTGAAAGCCTTGGAAAGCGGGCGCGGGGGCCCGTGGGCGGAGCGCTGAATGCTGCACGGCTGGGTCGTCATCGCGGTGGCCCTCGTTTACATCGGGCTTCTGTTCCTGGTGGCGAGCTACGGGGACCGGCTCCGCCGTTTCGGCGGTGAAGGCCGCACGCGGCTTCTGATCTACCCGCTGTCGCTGGCGATCTACTGCACGTCGTGGACGTTCTTCGGCTCGGTCGGCTCGGCCTCGCGCACCGGCTACGAGTTCCTGACCATCTACATCGGGCCGATGCTGATGATCGGCCTGTTCTCGCCGCTGATCGTGCGCATCGTGCGCCTCGCCAAGGCGCAGAACATCACCTCGATCGCCGACTTCATCGCCGCGCGCTACGGCAAGCACCAGGCGGTGGCGGCGACGGTGGCACTCATCGCCATCATAGGCACGGTTCCCTACATCGCACTGCAGCTCAAGGCCGTCTCGGCGTCGCTGGAAACCATCCTGGCGCAGGCCCATACCAACGCCAACGCGCCGCAGCCGGTGTTCGGCGACATCGCGCTGTTTGCGGCGGCGGCGATGGCGGCGTTCGCGGTCCTGTTCGGCACCCGCCACATCGACGCCACTGAGCACCAGGATGGGCTGATGCTGGCGATCGCCACCGAGTTGATCGTCAAGCTCGTCGCATTCCTGGCGGTCGGCTTCTTCGTGACGTTCTGGATGTTCGGCGGCCCCGGCGCGCTCATGGAAATGGCGCAGGCGCATCCGCCGACGGCGGCGATCTTCAGCACGGCGCCGCCGCTCGACACCTTCCTCGCCACCACGCTGCTGTCGTTCGTCGCCATCGTCATGCTGCCGCGCCAGTTCCACGTGGCGGTGGTCGAGAACCACGCCGAAAGCGAGATCCGGCGCGCGGCCTGGCTGTTCCCGCTCTACCTCGTGCTCATCAACTTGTTCGTGGTGCCGATCGCGCTCGCCGGCCTGCTGACATTCCCGCCCGGCACGCTCGACAGCGACATGTACGTACTGGCGCTGCCGCTGCAGGCCGGCTCCAGCATCCTCACCATCGCCGCCTTCGTCGGCGGACTGTCGGCGGCGACCGCCATGGTGATCGTGGAATCGGTGGCGCTGTCGATCATGGTGTCGAACGACATCGTCATGCCGCTCGTGCTGCAAAGGCGCGAAGCGCTGATCAGCGGCCGCGAGAACGTGGGATCGCTGCTGCTGATCGTGCGCCGGCTGGCGATCTTCGCCATCGTCGCGCTCGCCTACATGTACTACCGCTCCGCGGGCGAAACCCAGCTCGCCGCCATCGGCCTGTTGTCGTTCGCGGCGATCGCGCAACTTGCGCCGGCCTTCTTCGGCGGCCTGTTCTGGCGGCGCGGCACCGCGAGCGGCGCCATCGCCGGCATGAGCGCCGGCATCCTGGTGTGGGGCTATACCCTGCTGCTGCCGAGCTTCGCCGACATCGGCTTCATCGGCGAGCACCTTCTGCGCAACGGCCCCTGGGGCATCGCCTTCCTGCGGCCCCAGCACCTGTTCGGGCTCGACATGGCGCCGCTGGTGCACGGCGTGGTGTGGAGCCTCGCGGTCAACATCCTGGCCTATGTCGGCTTCTCGCTCAGGCGCGCGCCCTCACCGATCGAACGCTTGCAGGCCAACCTGTTCGTGCCCTCCGATCTGACGCCGATGGCGCCGACCTTCCGGCTGTGGCGCTCGTCGGTGACGGTTCAGGAACTGACGCGGACGGTGGCGCGCTATCTCGGCGAGGCGCGCACCCGCGCCGCGCTCGAGAGCTTCGCGGCGGCCAACCGCATCAGCCTGGAGCCCGGCGACGAAGCCGATTTCCGGCTCATGCGCTACGCCGAGCACATCCTCGCGTCGGCCATTGGCGCCGCCTCTTCGCGCCTGGTGCTGTCGCTGTTGCTGCGCAAGCGCACGCTTTCGACCAAGTCCGCGCTCAAGCTGCTCGACGACGCCAACGCTGCCATCCAGTACAACCGCGAAATCCTGCAGACCGCGCTCGACCACGTGCGCCAGGGCATCGCCGTCTTCGACAAGGATCAGCAGCTCATCTGCTGGAACCGGCAGTTCGGCGACATCCTCGACCTGCCGCCTAGCCTGATCCGCGTCGGCATCGCGCTCTCCGACATGCTGCGCTTCAACGCCCGGCGCAGCGAGGTGCCGCCCGACCGGCTCGACGAGTTCGTGAGCCAGCAGCTCGCACGCTACCTGTCCGGCAACGAGCCGTTCCGCGAGCGCTTCTCGGAGCCGGGCGTCGCCATCGAGGTCCGTGCGAACCGCATGCCCGACGGCGGCATCGTCACCACCTTCACCGACATCTCGGCCAGCGTGGAAGCCGCCGAAGCGCTCGAGCGCGCCAACGAAACGCTCGAGCGGCGCGTGCAGGAGCGCACCGAGGAGCTCACCCGGCTGAACGAGGCGCTCGCCCGCGCCAAGGGCGAGGCCGACGCCGCCAATATCTCCAAGACCAAGTTCCTGGCCGCCGCCAGCCACGACATCCTGCAGCCTCTTAACGCGGCGCGGCTCTACGTCACCAGCCTGATCGAGCGCCAGCGCGGCGCCGACGACCGGCCGCTGATCGACAACATCGACGCCTCGCTGGAAGCCGTGGAGGAGATCTTCGGCGCGCTGCTCGACATCTCGCGCCTCGACACCGGCGTGCTGCGACCGGACCTCACCAGCTTCCATATCGACGACCTGATGCGCCAGATCGCGGTGGAGTTCACGCCGCTGGCGGTCAGCAAGCGGCTCAAGCTGACCTTCATGCCGTGCGCAGCCGTGGTGCGCTCCGATCGCCGGCTGCTGCGCCGCCTGATCCAGAACCTCGTCTCCAACGCCATCAAGTACACGCCCCAGGGGCGCGTGCTGGTCGGCTGCCGGCGGCGCGGCGACACGTTGCGCATCGACGTCTACGACACCGGGCTCGGCATTCCGGCGGGAAAGCAGCGCGACATCTTCGTCGAGTTTCATCGGCTCGACCAGGGCGCGCGCATCGCGCGCGGGCTCGGGCTGGGGCTGTCGATCGTCGAACGGGTGGCGCGCGTCTTGGGCGCCACGGTCGCGCTCGACTCCACACCCGGGCGCGGTTCGCACTTCGCGGTGAGTGTGCCGCTGTCACGGGCGGCGCCGGTGGCGCTGCCGGCGCGTCAGAACGCCCCCGCCGACCCCGGTCAACTCGCCGGCACCACGGCGCTTTGCATCGACAACGAGCCGGCGGTGCTCGACGGTATGGAGACGCTGCTGCGCGGCTGGGGCTGCGACGTCATCACCGCGCCCAATCTCAGCGCGGCGCTGGCGACGGTGGCGGCGGGTCCGGCAGTCCCGAACGGGCTCCTGGTCGACTACCACCTCGACCGCGGCAACGGCATCGACGCGATCGCAGCGCTGCGACAGGTATGCGGCAACCTGCCGGCAATCTTGATCACCGCTGACCGCTCGCCGGCGGTGCGCGAACAGGCGCGCGCGCAGAACATCCAGGTACTGCACAAGCCGCTGAAGCCGGCGGCGCTGCGCGCCCTGCTCGCGCAATGGCGCGTGCTGCGGGTGGCTGCGGCTGAATAAGTCCGCCTCGCCGGCGGCGATGGCAAGCGAAGCCGATAGTTGCGCCCAATGAAAGTTCCTTGCTCGGCTCCTTGATCGGGCCAGGCAGCAACCAATCCGGCCACGCAACGTTGACGTGCCATTTGGTGTCAATATGATACGCGCGCTGGACTCAGAGAGGTGGACGATGGGTCAATCCAAGCCATTCAACCCACCGGCCGTGCTTGTCGTAGATCGCGATGAGGACGAGCGGACTCTCGTCGCCATGCTCTTCGAAGAGTCGGACCTGAACGTGATCGAATGCACCGATGCCAAAGAGGCGCAGGCCGCCATCACGGAACGGCATGGCAACATCGCCATGGTGTTCATCGGCCTGAGTTTCGACGGCCGGCGTGATGGCATGGACTTGGCGCGTTCACTGCGTGCCGAATATCCCGCCGTGCACGTGATCGTCACATCGACCGATCCGGTGGCCCAACTGCGCGGCTTGCCCGAGGGCGCCGACTTCATCCAGCGACCGTGGCGCGCCCTCGACCTGTTACGCCGGGCCGAAAGTATCCACGTCACTTATCGCCAATAAGAAACGCGGCACTACTGCCGAAGGAAGACTGCCGTGCCTTTCAGGCCGCAGACATCGCAAGAATTGGAAAGGCGGGCCTATTGGCGGCTGCTGCGCCATTTGCTGAGCGAGGAAGTCGAGCGCTCCTATAAGGAAGCCCCGGAGGAGGAGTTGCCGCCCCAAATGGCCGACCTCGTCGAGCGGCTCGATCGGCGTAAAGCCAAGGAGGCGCCAAAAGGCGGTAACTAGCGGTCAAGCCCAGTCGGACCCGGCGCCGTCCGGTGTTGGCGGCGGCGAGCGCCGCCGCCACACGGCGAAGTTCAGAAGTCCTTCCATTCCGGGTCCTGATAGGCAACCGCCAGCGCGCCCTGCATCTCGCCGACGGTGCCGCGGCGGCGGGACATCGCGGGCTTGGCGGCGCGAACGGCCGGCCGCGACGCAGGGCGCGCCGCGGTCTTTGCCGGCGCTGCCGGCACCAGGGTCACGTCGTCGTCGTCGATCATGAATGCGTTGACTTCCGCGGTCATGGTCGCCGACTGCTGCTCCAGCGTCTTGGCGGTGGCGGCATTTTCCTCGACCAGCGCCGAGTTCTGCTGCGTCACCTCGTCCATCTGGGTAAGCGCCTTGTTGATCTGATCGATGCCGGTCGACTGCTCGGTGCTGGCCGTCGCGATGTCGGAAACGAGGGCGGCGACTTTCTTGATCGAGTCGACGATTTCGGTCAGCGCCGATCCCGCGCGATTGACGAGGTCGACACCGTCCTTCACCTGGCCGTTGGAGCTGGTGATCAGGTCCTTGATATCCTTGGCCGCCTGCGACGAGCGTTGCGCCAAGCTGCGCACTTCGGACGCCACCACCGCAAAGCCGCGGCCGGCATCGCCCGCGCGCGCGGCTTCCACCGCGGCGTTCAGGGCCAGAAGGTTGGTCTGGCGCGCGATTTCGTCGATCACGCCGATGATGTCTGAGATCTTGCCCGAAGATTCCTCGATACGCGCCATGGCCGCCACAGCCTTGGCGACCACCTGGCCGCCGCGGTCGGCGACCTCGCGGGTTTCGCCGGCCGACTGGTTGGCGGCCTGCGCGTTGTCGGCATTGCGCTTCACGGTCGCCGCCATCTCCTCCATCGACGCGGAGGTCTCTTCCAGGCTGGCCGCCTGCTCCTCGGTGCGCTGCGACAGATCGGTGGTGCTGGTCGAAATCTCGTCGGATGCATTGGAGACTTCGTGCGCCGCCGATTTGATCTTCTTGATCACGGCCGACATGGTCTCGATCAGGCCGTTGACCCCGTTGCACAAGGCCGCGATCTCGCCCGACTTGCCATCCATCGGAATGCGCTGGGTCAGATCGTTGGCCTCAGCCGCCTGGACCACCGCTTGCGTCTGCTGCACCGCCTGTTGCAATGCCTGGTTGGCGTGCACCTGGGCCGTGACGTCGGTCGCGTATTTGACGACCTTGAACGCCTTGCCGCTCGCATCCATGATCGGGTTGTAGCTCGCCTGAATCCAGACTTCCTTGCCGTTTTTAGCGACACGCTTGTACTGGCCGGCGTCGTATTCCCCGCGGCCGAGCTTTTCCCAGAAGATGCGGTATTCGGCGCTCTGGCGATAGGCGGGCTCGACGAACATCGAGTGATGCTGGCCTTTGATCTCGCCCAGCGAATACCCGAGCGTCTTGAGGAAGTTCTCGTTGGCGTTCAGAATCTTGCCGTCGAGGGAGAACTCGATCACCGCCTGCGCCTTGCCGATGGCTGCGATCTGCCCCTCGTAATCGGCGTTGCGCAGCTTATCCTCGGTGATGTCCGTGGCGTATTTAACGACCTTGAAAGCCTTGCCGTCGGCGCCAAGGATCGGATTGTAGCTGGCCTGGATCCAGACCTCCTTGCCACCCTTCCCGATGCGCTTGTACTGGCCGGCGTCATACTCGCCGCGGCGGAGCTTGTCCCAGAACGCCTTGTACTCCGGGCTCACGCGGAAGGCAGGGTCGACGAACATCGAATGATGCTGGCCCTTGATCTCGTCGAGCGTGTAGCCGAGCGTTTTCAGGAAATTCTCATTGGCGTCCTGGACCTTGCCGTCCAGCGAGAACTCGATGACCGCCTGCGCCTTGTTGAGGGCCTCGATCATCCCGGCATTCAGCCGCTCCGTTGTGACGTCGCGCCATTCCAGGATGTTGCCGAGCAGGTTGTTGCGCGAGTCGAAGGCACCGTTGACGAGCAGGGCGATCTTGAGATCGCCGATGGTGATTTCCGTCCGGATCGGCAATCGGGACGGATCGGCCAGCAGCTTTCGCTGGTGCGCCGGGTTCTTGTGAAAGGTATCGATGCAGGTGCCGACAATCTTGTCCGCGTCGAAGCTCGGCCATACCGAGCGGAATGCCGCCTCGTTCCTCTTCAGCAGCTCGCGCGTGGGCTCGTTGACGTAAGTGACGATGAAGTCACGGTCTATCATCATGAGCGCCGACGACACCTTGTCGGCCATTCCCGCTTTGAGCTTGGCCACATCATGACCGCGGGTTGCACTCAACGTGCGCATTTTAGGAAAGCTAACCATGGTGATCTCCTAAGGCCGAAGCGATTGTGGCGTTGACAGGGTGACCGGCCGCGGCTCCGTTTGCGACGGGACGCGGTCAGATGAGTGGCGGGATGGAGGACGACGGCGAGGGGCGCATGGCCGGCGTCTAGGCGTCGAGCAAAACGATCGGCGGACCGCCATGATCGGCGTCTTCTGACAGCAGATGCGGCAGATCCACCAGCGCGATCATCGTGTCCTCGACCGAGACCAGCCCGGCCAGGAAGCGCGCACGATTCGAGCGCGCGACCGTAGGCACGGGCTGCATTTCGTTTTGATTGAACGAGACGATGTCGAGCACCTGGTCGGCCAGGAGGCCGATCTGGCGGCCTTCCAGATGGACGATGATGATGATGTGGGTCGCGGTACACGCCGTCAGCCCCTGGCCGAACCGGCACCTGAGGTCGATGACGGGCACGACCACGCCGCGCAGATTGAGCACGCCGCGCACATAGTCCTGCTGGCGCGGCAGATGCGTGACGTTCGACCATTCACGGATCTCGCGCACCGACATGATGTCGACCCCGTACTGGTCGTCGCCGATGGCGAAATTGATGATTTCCATCTGCCCCGCGGCGAACCCGTCGGTGGTGAGGCCAGCGAGCCGCGGATTGGGTGGGCCGGCTTGGCCTTCGCTTGAGGTGACGGGGACCGCTAAATCCATGATTGCCTCGGAGGCGTGGGACGTCTGAATCGAAACCTGATCGCGACACAATGCCGCGGCCCTTCGACACGTGCGCCCTACGACAGGCTGCATGCGCCGTAAGATGGTACGGATTTAGAGGAAGGAAGTTGATCCGCGGTTTGTCCAAGCCGTGCGCGTGATACTCAAAACGTGCACACGCCCGCGCAGAAGCTCAGGTCTTGCGGCGTCGCGCGTGCAGTTGGCGCTGCTTCACCAACGTCTCGGACGGAAGTTCGCCGAAGAAAGCGCGGTAGTCGCGGGCGAAGTGGCCGAGATTATTGAAGCCGCATGACAGCGCGATGGCCGTCACCGAATCGTTGAAGTCGCTCGCCTGAAGCCGGGTCCGCGCCTGTTTGAGCCGCATCTGTTTGAGAAACGCCTTGGGCGAATAGCCGCGCATGCGTGCGAAGGCCTGATAAATGCTGCGTGCGCTCGCCCCGGTGATTTTCACGAGGTGGAGCATATCCATGGGTTGATTCCAGTGGCTCGCGATGTAGTCCTCGACCGCACGCACCTGCCAGGGCGCGGCGTCTTTGGGGTTGTCGCGTAGCAGAGCGGAATAATTGCTGTGGTTCGCGTATAAAAATGTCGTAACGATCGTCTGCTCGAGCTCCGCAATCACCGGGCAAAGCACATTGCACTGCTCCAGCTGCCCGATTTCTCGTGCGAAATAGAAGACCAACTCGCGCAGTCGTGTTCGATCCTCGCCCATCGGCTGCTCCCATCTCAATTCGATGGGCACGGCGGGTTCGGAGCCGAGCAACGCCGTCAGCCGCTTGTTCAGCGAAGCTCTCTCGATTCGAAGAACGAGCAGCCGGACTTGTTCCGCGTAGCGGAACGTCGTGGGTTCGCCGATCGGCGTCGGCATGGCGTGATCGACGGGAAGATAAGGATTCGCGGCGCCGGCCTGCATGACCGCGCTGCCGGCATAGCCGAACAATTGCCGTGCAAGTGTCGAAGGCGGAAACCGCAACGTTCCGGATCCGCCTAACGCCCAATAGGTGAGCGAAATCTCCATGACGGGCTTGTGATTTGTGCGGACGAAAAATTCGGACTGAGACCCAGTCACTTCGAGGGATTCCAGCCCATGCAGACTTCGCAAGCGAGACCGCGCCTCTTCCGTCGAGCGTGTGAGCACGGAGGGATAGCGTTCGAGCTGCGGCCCTTCGGAGGAGGACCTCGGCAAGATGTCGCCCGTCTTCATTGCTGGATTCTCATGCGCCGGTCGCGCCACAAGCTACTGTCGGCCCGGCAGGACTTCGCCACTCAAAGGCTGCAACGGCGCTCGTTTTGATTGCAGCAGTCACAAACAAGCACGAAACGCGAAAAACGATTCAGCGGGAAACGTACAAATTCTATATGCAAAATAATCAGACGCAAGATGACGAACGCATCGCGCCTCAATAGTCGACGCGCATCAAATAGAGTCCGTCCGGCGGCGCGACGGGACCGCAAGCGGTGCGGTCGCGGGCGGCAAGCGCGTGGGCAAGATCGTGGGCGCTCCATTTGGCGTCGCCCACCAGCGCCAGCGTGCCCACCATTGAGCGGACCTGGTGATGAAGAAACGAGCGCGCCGACGCGATCACGTGCACGTCGTCGCCATCGCGGATGACGTCGAGCTGGTCGAGCGTTTTCACCGGCGACTTGGCCTGGCACTCGGCGGCGCGGAAGGTGGTGAAGTCGTGCTTGCCGACGAGGCGCTGCGCCGCTTCGTGCATCGCCGCCACGTCGAGCGGGCGCGGCACGCGCCAGGCGCGGCCGGCATCGAGCGCGAGATCGGGACGGCGGTTGACGATGCGATAGAGGTAATGGCGTTTCACCGCCGAGGTGCGAGCGTTGAAGGCGTCGGAAACGCGCTCGGCCGTTAGCACGGCAACGGGATGAGGACGTAGGTGCGCATTGAGCGCGTCCCTCACCGTATCGGTGTCCCAATCCTTGGCAAGATCGATATGCGCCACCTGACCGCGCGCGTGCACGCCGGCGTCTGTGCGCCCGGCGCCCTGGACGAGCGTGCGCGCGCCCGCAAACGCCGCCACGGCAGCAGTGAGCACGCCCTGCACGGTCGTCTCGGCAGCCTGGATCTGCCAGCCGGCAAAAGGCGCACCGTCATACTCGATCGTCAGCTTGTAGCGCGGCATGTCGCACGATCCGTGATGGCCCCGGGGCAAAAGCACGCCCCAGTAAACACAATTGGCGGAAAAGTCACTGGACCGAAGGCGCTTAGGCCTGCGGCCGGGCGCTGCCACGGGCCCATGAACCTGCGCGGCGCGAGGGACCACTAACAGGTCGAAAGAGACGGCGAACCGCATCCCGCGATTGGCCCAAACAGGAGAGACGTCATGAAGGCACTTGCGATTGTCAGCGTTGCTCTGGCCGTTGCAGCCACCGCAGCCGCCCACGCCCAATCCGCCCCGCACGGCCACGACGCCGGCGGCCCGATCCAGCAGGGCTCTTATTGCTGGGTCTACACCGGCACGAACGGCGCCGGTTGGTGGGACCGCTGCGACCATTCGGGACGCGCTCTCTCGCTGCGTGGCCGCCCCAACAGGCTCGACCAGGACTACAACGGCGGCGGCGGTGGCGGCGGCGGTGGTAACCGCTGATGCGCCAGTCATGACGGCGCAGCACGCCGGTCACGCGGCTCCGGCTCGATTGCCGTCGGAGCCGCGCGCGTGCCCTTGATCCACCTCAAACGCCCCGCTCATTCGATCCTCTATACGAAAAGAAGGATCGCAACGGTGAGGGCCATGAAGCAGGAATTCAAACGGCAGATCGTCGATCTGCTCGACCGGCATCGGATAATGACCGTCGCGACCAATCGCGACGATGGCTGGCCGCAGGCGACGATCGTCGGCTATGCCAACGACGGCCTCATCATCTATTGCGGCATCGCCCGCGACAGCCAGAAGTTCGCCAATATCGCGCGTGACCCGCGCGTGTCGCTGGCAATCGCCAAGGACGTGCCGCAGCCGCTGCAGATCAAGGGCCTCTCGATTGCGGCGTGGGTCGAAGAGGTCACCGATCCGGGCGAGCGCGACCACGCCTATGACATCCTGATTGCGCGCTATCCGGAGTACAAGGTGATGCCGCGCCCCGACCCGAGCGCGGTGCCGACCATGCGGCTGACGCCGGAGATCGTGTCGGTGCTGGATTATTCGAAAGGCTTCGGCCACAGCGACTTGGTGAAGGTCACAGATGCCGACCTCGCCGAATTCGTCGAGGCGCGGCGGCACCACTGGGCGGGTTTCCACGCGGCGTGAGTTCCGAGCTGTTATTCCGGCGTGCGTGCACGAAGTGCGCAAACGAGGAAACTCGGAGACAGGCGCGAGGGCGCCGCCCCTGGATTGAGGGCCTGGTCGCTGTCGCTTGAGCCGTCAAATGACGGCTCGGAATGTGCCGCCCCGGGATACGCACCGCTAGCCGACCCGCGTTCCCTTCTCCACCTTCGTCCCGCGCAAGAACTCGTCCGCCGCCATCGGCTTTCCGCCGGCGCGCTGAACCAGCGTGAGCCGCACGGCACCGTCGCCGCAAGCGATGGTGAGATGATCGTCGAGCACGGTGCCCGGCGCACCTGATCCCTCGCCTCGCGTCGACCGCAGCACCTTGATGCGCACGCCGTCAAACTCGAACCAGGCGCCAGGAAACGGCGACAGCCCGCGGATGTGGTTGTGCACCTCGTGCCCGGGCTTGGACCAATCGATGCGGGTCTCGTTTTTGGAAATCTTTTCAGCGTAGCTCACGCCTGCGTCCGGCTGCGGCGTCAGCGCCAGTGTGCCGCGCTCAAGCGCGCCAAGCGCGCGCGCCATCAGGTCGGCGCCGAGCGGCGCCAGTCTGTCGTGCAATTCACCTGCGGTCATGTCGGGCATAATGGCCAAGCGCTCGATCATGGCCATGGCGCCGGTGTCGAGGCCCTCGTCCATGCGCATGATGGTGACGCCGGATTCGGCATCGCCCGCCATCACCGCCCGGTTGATGGGCGCGGCGCCGCGCCAGCGCGGCAGCAACGAGGCGTGCACGTTGAAGCAGCCGAGCGCGGGTGCTTCCAGAACGGCTTTGGGCAGGATCAGGCCATAGGCGACGACCACCGCCGCGTCTGCATTGAGGGCGCGGAATTCGGCCTGGGCCTCGTCAGTCTTCAGGGTTTTAGGTGTGAACACCGGCAAGCCAAGCGCACGCGCCTCGCGCTCGGCCGGCGTCGGCACCAACTCGAGGCCGCGGCGGCCGGCGGGCTTGGCCGCGCGGGTATAGACGCCAACGATCTCGTGCCCGCGCGCGGCAAGCTCGATCAACGTCGGCACCGCGAAATCCGGCGTGCCCATGAATATAAGGCGAAGCGGCATGGCAGAGGCCCCGAGATGTTCGCGCGGGCGGGCGCCTACCCGATCCGGTGCTCGGGGGTGTCTTCCTTGTAGGCGGCGCGGGTGGTCTCGCCGCGCTTGAGAGCCTTCTGAAACTTCTTCATCACCCGGTCGCGCTTGAGCTTGGAAATGTGGTCGATGAAGAGCACGCCGTTGGTATGATCGATCTCATGCTGCAGGCAGGTGGCGAGCAGGCCGTCGGCCTCGATCTCGTGGGTCTTGCCGTCAAGGTCCATGTACTTGACCTTCACCGATGCCGGGCGCTCGACCTCCTCGTAGTATTCGGGGATCGACAGGCAGCCCTCCTCGTAAACGGCGAGGTCCTCGGATGACCAGGTCACCTCAGGGTTGATAAATACCTGCGGCGCCTTGGGCTCGTCCTTCTTGGCGAGGTCCATGGTGACGATGCGCCGCGCAATGCCGATCTGGATGGCGGCGAGCCCGATGCCGGGCGCCTCGTACATGGTCTCGAACATGTCGTCGACGAGCGCGCGCACGTCGGCGTCGATTGCCGCCACCGGCTCGGACGTCAGCCTGAGCTTCGGGTCCGGGAGGATGAGAATGTCGCGAATGGCCATGGATGGCGATGTAAGGGGTCGCGCGGCGGGGGTCAATGGAACTGGTTATCGCGTCATTCCAGGACGCGCACGAACTGCGCGCCCCCGGAATCCAGAGCCACAATCAAAGGCCAGCCGTGTCGTCCTGGATTCCGCGCCCATCCGCAGGAGCGGACGTCCCGGAACGATAACCCAGAGACATTGCCCTTGAGCCCGCCCGGCGGCCGCCCTACCGTTCGCTCTTCGTTCGCCCCGCCCGAATCAGGCTAGAAGCGTCAGATCATGCCGGAAACCGCCCTCCTCATTCTCGCGCTGGCGATCGCCGCCGGTGTCGCTGTCATCATCGTGCTGCTGCTCAAGCCGAAGCCGCCGCACACGGACCCGGCCGCCGAGCAGCGCATCGCCGAGCTCAGCGCCACCGTGCAGACCATGGGCCAGATGCTGGCGAGCGCGCAGACGCAGTTGCAGCAGCACGTCAACCAACGCCTCGATGCGGTAACGCAGAACCTCGGCGAGTCGATGAAGACCTCGACCAAGCACACCACCGAGCACCTGCAGCAGTTGCACGCGCGCCTTGCCGTGATCGACAGCGCGCAGAAGAACATCGGCGAATTGGCGACGCAGGTGACCACCCTGCAGCAGGTGCTGGGCAGCAAACAAAGCCGCGGCGCCTTCGGGCAGAGCCGCATGGAGATCATCATCCAGGACGGGCTGCCCAAGGATTGCTACGAGTTCCAGGCGACGCTGTCGAACAAGTCGCGGCCGGACTGCTGCATCTATCTGCCCAACAGCCCGGCACTCGTCGTCGACGCCAAGTTCCCGCTGGAAGCGGTGACGGCCTATCGCGAGGCGCAGACCGACGACGAGAAGAAGACCGCGGCGGCGCGGGTGCGCACCGACATCGGCAAGCACGTCAGCGACATTGCCGGCAAGTACCTGATTCCGGGCGAGACCCAGGACATGGCACTGATGTTCGTGCCATCGGAATCGATTTATGCCGATCTCTACGACGGCTTCGACGACCTGTTCCAAAAGGCCTATCGCGCCAAGGTCATCATCGTGTCGCCCTCGCTGCTGATGCTGGCGATACAGGTGATCCAGCAGATCAGGAAAGATGCGCGCATGCGTGAGGCGGCCGACAAGATCCAGGCCGAGGTCGGTCATCTCGTCGCCGACGTCGTGCGCCTGCGCGACCGGGTGGAAAATCTCGACAAACACTTCGGCCAGACCAGCAAGGATATCGAGCAAATCAAGATTTCGGCCGACAAGATCATGGGCCGCGGCGAGAAGATCAAGGACGTGGAGCTCGACGGTGATGGCGGCAGCGCAGAGGTGATCCAGGCGCCGATCGGTAAGCTCGGGGCGGCGGGGTGAGCATCGCTGAGTCATTCCGTGGCCGCACAAAGCCTGGAACCCAGGGGCGAAATCCAAGAGCGCGTTCGTATCCCTCTGGAATCCAGGTTCGCTCGCTGCGCTGGCGTCCCGGAATGACAGGATCGTTGCATGACCGCGCCGGATAAAGCCGAGACCGAATCCGCGCGTCAAAGCCGCCGCGAGGCACTGGCGGTCTATTTCAAGCCGCGCGTGCTGGTCATCTTCTTTCTCGGCTTCTCCTCCGGCCTGCCGCTGGCGCTTTCCGGTTCGACGCTGCTGTTCTGGATGGCCGAAGTCGGCGTCGACCTGAAGACCATCGGCCTGTTCGCCATGGTCGGCACGCCCTACACCATCAAATTCCTTTGGGCGCCTATCGTCGATGCCTTCGACGTGCCCCTGCTCGGCCGCTGGCTCGGCCGGCGCCGCGGCTGGCTGATGCTGACGCAGTTGATGCTGATTGCGGCCATCGTCCTGCTCGGCGCCAACAATCCTGTCGCCGCGCCGGCCATGGTGGCGCTCGGTGCTGTGATCGTCGCCGCCGCTTCTGCAACCCAGGACATCGTCATCGACGCCTTCCGCGTCGAGAGCCTGCCGGAGAACGAACAGGCCGCGGGTGCGGCGTCCTACGTCGCCGCCTACCGGGTCGCCATGCTGGTCTCGAGCGCCGGCGCGCTGTTCCTCGTCACGGCCTTCCAGCATTTCGGTTTCAGCCGGCAGGACGGCTGGACCGGCAGCTACGTGGTGATGGCCGCCCTGGTAATCGTCGGTGTGCTGACCACCTTGTTCGCCACCGAACCGGAGAAATCAGACCGCGCCGATGCCGTGCAGCATCAGGAACCCGCGCTCAAACGGCTCAGCCACACCATCGCCGGCGCCTTCACCGACTTCTTCCTGCGCGACGGCATGCACATCGCGCTCGTCGTTCTCGCCTTCGTCGTACTGTTCAAGCTGACCGACGCGCTTGCCGGCGTCATGACCGGGCCGTTCGCGGTCAAGCTCGGCTTCACGCGCGACGAATACGCCACCATCATCAAGGGCCTCGGCTTCGTCGCGACGCTTCTCGGCGGCTTCGCCGGCGGCTACGTCGCGCGAACGTTGCCGCTCGCCGCCTGCCTGTGGATCGGAGGGCTCTTGCAGGCCGCCGCCAACCTGGCCTTCTCCTGGCAAGCCGTGGTCGGGCACGACATTGCCTGGCTCAGCTTCGCGATCACGGTGGAGAATTTCACCAGCGCCATCGGCACGGTGATCTTCGTCGCCTACCTCTCGGCGCTCTGCCGCAATCCGCTGCACACGGCCACGCAATACGCGCTGCTGACGGCGTTCGCAGCGATCGGACGCACGTATCTGTCGTCGGGTGCAGGCTTCGTCGCGGAAGCAACCGGATGGGTCTGGTTCTTCGCGCTCTGCGCGCTCTCAGCCATTCCGGGGCTGATGCTGCTCGCTTGGCTGCAGGCGCAAGGGCACTTCAAGCGGCTCAAGCCGAAGACAAAGTGAGAGCCGTTCCGGGTTCGCGGCCTATGGCCGCGCCCCGGCGTGGCGAGGCCTAGAACGGCAGCCCCACATAGTTTTCCGCCAGCGACTGCTTTGCCCGCTCGGACGACAGCAGATAAGCAAGCTCGGTGTCCTGCAGTTTCTGGTCGTACGGGATGTGCCCCGGAAAGCGATGCAGCAGCATGGTCATCCACCACGAGAAGCGCTGCGCCTTCCAGACCCGCGCCAGCGCCTTGTCCGAATAGCCGTCGAGCCCGCGGTCATCCTTCTTCTCATAGTGGTCGACCATGGCGTGGTAGAGGTAATAGATGTCGGAGGCCGCACTATTGAGGCCGCGCGCGCCGGTCGGCGGCACGATGTGCGCCGAGTCGCCGGCCAGGAACAGCCGGCCGTAGCGCATCGGCTCGGCCACGAAGCTGCGCAGCGGCGCGATGCTCTTTTCAATGGACGGGCCGGTGATCAGCCGCGCGGCGACGTCCGCCGGCAGCCGGCGCTTGAGCTCCGCCCAGAAGGCCTCGTCCGACCAGTCCTCGACGGTATCCTCGAGCGGCACCTGGATGTAGTAGCGGCTGAGCACCTGCGAGCGCAGCGAGCACAGGGCAAAGCCGCGCTCGTGCCGGGCATAGATCAGCTCCGGCGACACCGGCTTGGTGCGCGATAGCACGCCCAGCCAGCCGAACGGATAGACGCGCTCGTACTCGCGCAGGACGTCTTTCGGGATCGACTTGCGGCTGACCCCGTGAAAGCCGTCGGCGCCGACGACGTAGTCGCAATCGATGCGGATGATCTGGTCACCCTCGCGGTAGGTCACGTGCGGGGCGTCCGAAGTCAGGTCGTGCAGCTTCACATCCTCGACGTTGTGGATGACCTTGCCCTTCATGCGCTCGCGCGCCTCATAGAGGTCGCGGGTCAGTTCGGTCTGCCCGTAAACGATCACCGAGCTGCCACCGGAATATTGATGCAGGTCGATGCGGTCCATGCCCTTGTCGTGTGAGATGAAGATGCCCTCGTGAATCTCGCCTTCGCGGTCCATGCGCTCGCCGCACTGCGCCTCCCGCATGAGGTCGGCGAACCCGTGCTCCAGCACACCGGCGCGGATGCGCCCGAGCACGTATTCGCGGCTGTATTTCTCGAGTAGAATTGTATCGATGCCCTTGAGGTGCAGCAGTTGCGACAGCAACAGGCCCGACGGGCCGCCGCCGATGATGCAGACCTGGGTTTTCATGCGCGCCTCCTCGAAAAATTATGATTTTCCGAGGCGCAAATTTATGCGACGGCGCCGTCGGGAGAATGGATCGACTGCACTTTGTCTTGTACAAATCGAACATGCCGCGCACTCCCCTCAAGCCCGCCATCCAGTCCTATAACCTCTTCGGCGAGGTGCGCGACCTGCCGGACGTCGTGCACTGCGAAACGATCGCCGCGCGCTCGGTGCTACACGACTGGGAATTCGCGCCGCACCGCCACGGCCGCCTGCATCAGGTTCTTCTGATCGCGCGCGGCGGCGGCCAGGCGACCCTGGAAGGGCGAGAGCATCGGCTGCGGCCCGGAGACGTCCTCAACATTCCGGCCGGCCAGGTGCACAGCTTCACCTTCAAGCGCGGGACCCAAGGCTGGGTGGTCACGCTCGCCACCGAAATCCTCGACGAGGTGCTGACACCGCAGGAAGGCCTTGGCCGCGTCCTGGCGGAAGCCGCCATTTTCCGCGGCACGCCGCCGATGCACCGGTTGATGAAGGAGATCTTCGTCGAATACGGCGCGCGACAGTTCGCCCGCGCGCACGTGCTCAAGGCCTTGTCGGCTCTGCTGCTCGGGCTCGTGGCACGGGCCTTGGCGGATGTGAAGTCACCATCCGGCGGCGGCGGCGATTCCGATCTCCTCGGGAAGTTCGAAGCCTTGCTCGATGCCCATTTCATCGAGCACTGGCCGGTGTCACGCTACGCGGCGGCGCTCAAGATTACACCGACTCATCTCAGCCGGTTGTCGCGGGAGGCCTTCGGCTGCCCCGCCACGCACATGATCCGCGACCGCATCGTGCGCGAGGCCCGGCGCAATCTCGTCTACACCAACCTGCCGATTTCCACGATCGCCTATGCGCTCGGCTTTGACGATCCGGCCTATTTCAGCCGCATCTTTTCCAACGCAACGGGGCTGTCGCCCAGCGAATTCCGCGAGCGGATTTACGCGGCGCAATGAACTCGCTGCAGGCTAGAACAACGTCCGTTGTTTGATCGCCGCGGCGAGAGTGCCTTCATCGAGATAATCGAGTTCGCCGCCGACCGGTACGCCGTGGGCAAGCCGCGTCACCTTGACGTCGGCGCCCTGCAACAGCTCCGTGATGTAGTGCGCGGTGGTCTGGCCGTCGACCGTGGCGTTCAAGGCCAGGATGACCTCCTTCACGTCCGGTTCGTGGCAACGGGTGACGAGCGCGTCGATGGTCAAATCCTGCGGGCCGACGCCGTCGAGCGGCGACAACGTGCCGCCAAGCACGTGGTAGCGCCCGTTGACCGCGTGCGCGCGCTCCAGCGCCCACAGGTCGGCGACGTCGGCGACCACCACGATGATGGAAGAATCGCGCCGGACGTCGGTGCAAACCGTGCAAGGGTTCTGGGTATCGATGTTGCCGCACACCTTGCAGACCTCGATCTTTTCCATCGCGGTCTCGAGCGCGGCGGTGAGCGGCGCCATCAGCGCCTCACGCTTCTTGATGAGATGCAGCGCGGCGCGGCGCGCCGAGCGCGGCCCAAGCCCCGGCAGGCGCGCCAGCAGCTGGATCAGGCGCTCGATTTCAGGTCCTGCGACGGCGGTGGCCATGTTGGTGCAAGATCACCCGAACGGATTGGGCATGCCGGGCGGCAGCTTGAGCCCGCCGGTGAGCGCCTTCATGCGTTCCTGCATCACTTCTTCCGCCTTGCGGCGAGCGTCGGCGTGCGCGGCGACCATGAGGTCCTCGAGGATTTCCTTCTCCGACGGCTGCAGCAGCGAGTCTTCGACCTTGATGCCCTTCAAGTCGCCCTTGGCGGTGAGACGCACGCTGACCATGCCGCCGCCGGCGGTGCCCTCGACCTCGACCTTGTCGAGCTCGGCTTGCATCTCCTGCATCTTGGACTGAAATTCGGCGGCCTGTTTCATCAGGCCCATGAAGTCGGGCATGCCTTTTCCTTTCTGCGCGTGATCTTGTCCGAAAACCGGCCGCCATCCCCGATCGCAGTCGAGGACATGCCTTTCGGAATCACGCACTAATCCTCTTCGTCTTCCTCGGGCGGCGGCGCGATCACGTCCTCCGCTTCCGGCGGCGCGGGTTGCGTGACGCCGACGATGGTCGCGCCGGGGAAGCGGCTGAGCACCGCCTGCACCAGCGGGTCGGACTGCACGCCGCGCTTCACTTCGTCGTCGCGGGCCTCGGCCTGGGCGCGCAAGGTGGGCTCGCCCTGCTCTTTCGACACCACGACGATCCAGCGGCGGCCGGTCCATTCGTTAAGCTTGCGCTGCAGCTCGTGTACCAAACCCTTGGCGGCGCTGGCTTCGAGCGCGATCTCGAGTTGGCCGTCCTCGCAGCGCACCAGCCGCACGTCGCGCTCGAGCGCGAGCTTGATGCCGATATCACGTTTCTCGGCGGCGAGCGCCACCACGTCGACGAAGGTGTTGAGCGCGCGCGTCGGCGTCTGATCGGCGACCGGATCGGCCGACAGCCGCGGCGACACCGCCGCGGAAGCACGGGGTGACCCGCGCGGCGCGTCGTAGCGCGGCGATGCGGCTTGTGCCGACGCCTGAACGCTGCCGCCGTTGCCATGCCCTTGCGGCGCAGAAACCGAAACGTTGCCGCCATCACTTAAAGAACGGATCACTTCGTCGGGTGTCGGCAGGTCGGCCGCGTAAGCGAGCCGCACCAAGACCATTTCCGCCGCCGCCACCGGGCGTCCGGAGACCTGTACCTCGCTGATGCCCTTCAGAAGCATCTGCCAGGTACGCGACAGCACCCGCATGGAAAGCTTCGACGCGAAATCGCGCCCGCGGGAGCGCTCGGCTTCCGATAGCGACACGTCGTCGGCCACCGCCGGCACCACCTTCACGCGGGTAACGAAATGGGTGAACTCGGCCAGATCGTTGAGCACCACCGCCGGATCGGCGCCGATGTCGTATTGCGCGCGCAATTCGTCGAGCGCGGCGGCGGCATCGCCGCGCATCACGGCTTCGAACAGGTCGACCACGCGCACCCGGTCGGCGAGGCCGAGCATCTGCCGCACGTCCTCGGCCCGCACAGGACCGGCAGCGTGGGCGATGGCCTGATCGAGCAGTGACAATGAATCGCGCACCGAGCCTTCCGCGGCGCGCGCGATCAGCGCCAATGCCGCGGGCTCGATCTCGATCTTTTCCTTGTCGGCAATGCCCTGCAGATGCGCCACCAGCACCGACGCATCGACACGGCGCAGATCGAAACGCTGGCAGCGCGACAACACCGTCACCGGAACCTTGCGGATTTCGGTGGTGGCGAAGATGAACTTTGCGTGCGGCGGCGGCTCTTCCAGCGTCTTCAACAACGCGTTGAACGCCGCCGTGCTGAGCATGTGCACTTCGTCGAGGATGTAGATCTTGTAGCGCGCCGACACCGGGGCATAACGCACCGCGTCGTTGATCTGGCGGATGTCGTCGACGCCGTTGTGGGAGGCGGCGTCCATCTCCAAGACGTCGATGTGGCGGCTGTCGATGATGGCCTGGCAGTGCACGCCCATCACCGGCATCTTGATGGTCGGCTCGGTGACCGAGCCGTCGGGCAGTTCGTAATTGAGCGCGCGGGCGAGAATGCGGGCGGTGGTGGTCTTGCCGACCCCGCGCACGCCCGTGAGGATCCAGGCCTGTGGAATGCGGCCGGTCTCGAACGCGTTCGAGATCGTGCGCACCATGGCGCCCTGGCCGATGAGGTCGTCGAAGGAGGCGGGCCGGTACTTGCGGGCGAGCACGCGGTAGCCGCCAGCCGGCGCGTCGGCCGGGGCGGAACCAGGGCCGGCCGGGTTCGCGGGCTCGCTCATTACGACTATCCTCGCAAGCCTGAGCCGGAGAGGCCACCCGCCGGCGCGCCGCCGGGGGCCTTTCGCCCAAAGACCTGGTGGAAAATGGGTGGGAGGCTGACGAGCGACCCGATCCGTGCTCGTTAGGGCTGCTTCCTTCCGGATCTGACCCGGTTGGCGAGTGGCTCGTCCACCGCCAACCTCCCGGGCCCCTATATCGGGCGGATGGCGGCGGAAAGCAAGTTTGGCCCGGCCGCGTGTGGACCGGCCCGCCTTGAAGTCGGCACCACCGCTATCGCGCGCCCCGCAGGCCGCGGCGGTGGGGGTAAGGGTGGTTGCCTCGCGGCTCGGCCTCATTCCATGATCGCGGCGATGACAGATTCGGCCTGGACCCTGCACCCACAGCTCGCCGCCGACACCTTTCCGGTCGGAGACCTGGCGCTTTCGCGAGTGCGGCTGGCGAAGGACGCCAACTATCCCTGGCTGCTTCTGGTGCCGCGGCGCGCCGGGCTGAGCGAGCTGACCGACCTCGCCGAAAGCGAGCAGGCGCAGCTGCTCGCCGAGATCCGCGCGGCCGCTGCGGCGCTCAAGGCGGCCGTTCCCTGCGACAAGCTCAACATCGCGACGCTCGGCAACATGGTCGCGCAATTGCACGTGCACGTGATCGCGCGCACCGAGGGCGATGCCGCCTGGCCGAAGCCGGTGTGGGGCGTGGCGCCGCCGCGCGCCTATGACACGGAGGACCGCGAGACGTTGCTCGCGACGTTGCGCAAGACGCTTGGCGTGACGGACCTCTGATTCGTCCAACCCGCGCTTGGCGGCGCGCTTACGGCTGGTATGCCGTGTACTGCTTTTCTTCGATGAGGTCGGACTTCAGCAGCAGGTTGATCTCGCGCTTCAGGGCCGCGCGCTTGTCGTTGCTGAAATAGACCGAGCGCGCGAGCGCGATGAAGTCCTGGTCGAACGCCGAGGCCGCCTCCTTGGCGCGGATCTTGTCCTCAATCTCCCACAAGGCCTCGTTGACCGCCACCAGGCCGTCTTTGAGCGCGGTAAAACCTTCCGGGCGCCGCAGGCCGGCCAGCACCTTGTTGAGCGCGGCCAGCTCCCGGCGCACGTTTGCAACCGCCGCGGGCGCGCTCAGCCGCCGTTCCTTGATTTCCAGGATCGTGAGCTTGTCGACGAGTTCGCCCCAGGACACTTCGACTGTCGGTGCGGTGCTCATTCGGGTCCTTTCGGTTGCGGGTGGCCGGGGTTGCTTATCGGGGTGCCGCCGGGGGATCAAGCACACGCCCGGCACCACAATGGCGACAGCCCGCAAATTCTGCTAGCAGCGCCGGGAAACTCGAATGCTTTTCGCCGGTTAAGCGGCACGGAAGCGTCGAACGCGTGGCAAGGCCGAGCATGCACGAGAAAACGACCGGGGGCGCACCGCTGACGCTGCCGGCGCGGCCGCGCCTGCTGGTGGTCAGCCTGCGCCGCATCGGCGACCTGTTGCTGACCACGCCCTTGATCCGCAGCCTGCGCCGCGCCTGGCCCGACGCCACGCTCGACGTGCTGGCATTCGAGAGCACCGCCGGCATCCTCGCCGGCAATCCGGATATCGACAACGTTATCGCCATACCGGCGCGGCCCGGTTTCGGCGCGACCGCGAAGCTGATCGCGCGGCTGTGGAAGCGCTACGACCTCGCGATCTCCACCCAGAGCGGCGACCGGCCGACTTTCTATGCAAGCTTAGCTGGGCGCGCGCGCGCCGGCCTCACCGACCCCGAGGGACCAGCGGTGAGCAGCGCCGTGAAGCGATTTCTGCTTGGCCGCAATACGGCGACGGAAGAGGGGCTGCACCGGGTGGAACAGATGCTGCGGCTCGCCGATCTCGTCGGCGTCGCGCGAGTGCCGGAACTGGTGAGTCCGGCGGAACGACCACCGGCATTCGCGCCCGGCGAGAACTTCGCCGTCATCCACGCCGCGCCCATGTACCGCTACAAGGAATGGACGCGCGAAGGCTGGCGCGCGCTCGCCGCCGGGCTGAAAGAGCGCGGCATTGAACCCGTCGCCATCGGCGGGCCGGATGCGGAAGAGCAGCGCTATCTCGCTGACGTATGGGAGGGCGTAACGCCGGTGCGACAGGCGCGCTGGCCCGAAACGGTTTGGCTCTTGAAGCGCGCGCGCGTCTATATCGGGCCCGACACCTCGGTGACGCATCTGGCCGCCGCCGCGGGCTGCCCGACAGTGGCGCTGTTCGGCCCGATGGATCCGCGGGTGTGGGCGCCCTTTCCGGTCGGCGGCGCGAGCACGCCCTGGGCCGCGAGCGGCACCGTCCAGAACCGCGGCAACGTGTTCCTGGTGCAGACGCCCCTGCCCTGCGTGCCCTGCACCTTCGAGGGCTGCGAACGTCGTGTCGACAGCCACAGTGCCTGCCTCGACGAACTGCCGCCGGCGCAGGTGCTGGCGGCGGTGGACCAGGCGCTGGCAACGCGCCGATAGGCGCCGCAATCGCCATCCCCATGACGGAATTGTGATGCATTGCGCCGATTCCGCGTCCGTGCGAATTTGATTGCCGCATGTCGCCCCGCCACGACCTCGGCCCCAAACCGCAACTCGGCTACGTCGACAGCCGCATCGACCGTGCCGCCGACCGGCGCACCGACGAAGCCGGGCTGGCCGCGCTCGCCGCCGATCCCCGCGCGCGCGCCTACGTCATCGGCATCGACTGGATCGTGATGAGGGCGGGCAGCCCGCTCAACGAGCCGACCTTCGCCTTGGACGAAGCGCGCGCGCTCGGCCCCGCCACCGAAACCGTGTTCCTGGGGCTCGAGGATGGCGCCGCGCGTTTCGGCATCGGCTTGCCGGCAGCGGCGGCGGAAGCGCTCAAGGAGAAACCCGGCTTCACCGTCACCGACCTGCGCTCAGTCGCCGTCAGAGGCTTGTGCGATCCATTACATCTGCCCCCCATCGCGGAAGCCAAGGCGGTGCTGCACTGGCACGCGCGCCATCGCTTCTGCGCCAATTGCGGGGCGCAAACGCAGGCGGTGCAGGCCGGCTGGCGGCGAGACTGCCCAAACTGCAAGACCATGCATTTCCCGCGCACCGACCCGGTGGTGATCATGCTCACCGTCGATGCCAAGAGCGAGCGCTGCCTTCTTGGGCGCTCATACCGCTTCGCGCCCGGCATGTGGTCCTGCCTGGCGGGCTTCGTCGAGCCGGGCGAGTCGGTCGAGGACGCCGTGCGGCGTGAGACCTGGGAAGAAGCCGGCATCGCCACCGGACGCGTCAGCTACTTCCGCTCGCAGCCCTGGCCGTTTCCGATGTCGCTGATGATCGGGTGCTTCGCCGAGGCGACAAGCGACGACGTCGTCGTTGATCGCAGCGAGTTGGAGGACGCGCGCTGGTTCCGTCGCGACGAGGTGGCGGCCATGCTGATGCGAAACCACGGCGACGGGCTGACCGCGCCGCCGCCGTCGGCGATCGCGTATCACATCCTGCGCGCATGGGTGGATGGCGAGGTTGTCTTTGACTGAGCGCGGCGACGCGGCGACGGTGCTCTGCGCCGGCGGCGCGGTGCAGGATTTCATTATGCAAGTCGACCGGTTTCCCGAGCCGGGCACCAAGAAGCAGGCCTCCGATTTCGTCAGCACCATCGGCGGCCAGTCGGGCAATGCGGCGCTGGCGGTCGCGCGGCTCGGCGGCAACGCGCGGTTTGCCGGCCCCATTGGCGACACCGACGATGACATCGCCAACCGCGCCATCGCCGTGCTGGAACGCGAGGGCGTCGATTGCAGCGGCGCGGTGCGCGTGCCGGGCGGCATCTGCTCGGCGTCGTTGATCATGATCGACGAAAGCGGCGAGAAACTGATTTCCACCCGGCGCGGCCACGGCCTGCGCGGTATCGCCCCGCCCGACGCCGCGAGCGCCGTGTCGGGGGTCGACGCGGTGTTGCTCGACAACCGCTACCCCGATTTCATCATCCCGATCGCACGAGCCGCGACGGCGCGCGGCATTCCCCGCGTGCTCGACATCGACTACGGCGAAGCAGCTCCAGATCCCACCATGCCATTTTGCGACTACGTGGTCGTCGCTGCCGAAGCGCTGCGGACCATCACAGGCATCGAAGATCTCGGCGCCGCGCTGCTGGCGCTGGGCCGCGGCTTCGACGGCTTCCTGGCTGTCACCGACGGGCCCGCCGGCGTCATCTGGCGCGACGGCGACACGGTACGGCACATGCCGGCGTTTCCCATCACCGCGATCGATACCCTCGGCGCCGGCGACATCTTCCACGCCGGCTTCACCGTACGGCTGGTCGAGACCGGTGACGTTGTTGAAGCCCTGCGCTTCGGCAGCGCCGCCGCCGCGCTCAAGTGCACCCAATTCGGCGGGGCCGCCGGGGCGCCGCACCGGGCCGCCGTGGAGGCCTTCCTGCGCGCGAGAATTTCCTGACGGGCGACGGCGCAGCGCACGGCAGCAAGCCTCGGGGCCTGCGTTCGGCAGGGGCTTGATTTGGAATAATGTTCTCTATATTGATTTATGGAGACACCGATTAGAAATAATATTCTATTGGTTGTCTGACATATAGAATTATTTACTGAATTCCGAGGAAATCAGGAAATGGATGCCATCGACCGCAAGATCCTCACCGAAGTGCAGAACGATTCCTCGCTCTCGGTGGCCGAGATCGGCAGCCGCGTCGGACTGTCGTCGACGCCGTGCTGGAAGCGGATCCAACGCCTGGAAGCCGACGGGGTCATCACCCGCCGCGTGGCGCTGGTCGACCCCGACAAAATTGGGCTCGGCATCACTGTGTTCGTTTCGGTGGAAACCGGCGACCATTCCGAGGATTGGCTGCGGCAATTTGCCGAGACCATCGGCGCCATGCCGGAGGTGATGGAGTTCTACCGCATGGCCGGCGACGTCGATTACATGTTGCGTGTGGTTGTGCCGGACATCGCCGGCTACGACACGTTCTACAAGAAGCTGATTGCCGCCGTGCCGCTGAAGAACGTCACCTCGCGCTTCGCCATGGAACGCATCAAGTCGACGACGGCGCTGCCGATCCCGGCGCAGGCGTGAATTACGACGCGCAGGCGGTGTTGCCGTAGCTCGGCGCGGAGATGCGCGGCGCCATGTACATGCGGTCCGACATGTTGAGCGTGCCGGTGATGGTGTAGCCGATAGTCGGCGTGTAGGCGTAGGTGGTCTGCGCCAGGATCAGCTGTGTGCCGGGCACTTGCAGGTCTGCGGGTATCGAGACGGCGCCGCTCAGCGCCGCAGCGTTGCGCGCGACGCTCCATTTCACCGTGACGTTCTTATTGGCATCGATGTTCAGGCACGTCACCGTCATCGACAGGTTGGAAGCCGAATAAGGCGTGATGATCGCCGACGAGGCATCGAGGATATTGCTCATGTCGCTGTTGCTGATCGTCGTGTACTGCGCGGTCAGGTTGGCAAGCGTCGAGGCGATGAGGCTGACCTTGCGATCGGCGCCGATGCCGTCGGAAACCTCCACCATGCCGAGATAGAGCGCGACCATCACCGGCGCCAGGATAGCGAATTCGACCGCCGACACGCCGCGCCGGTCGCCCACGAAATTCCGCAGCAGGCGCGGCAGCCACAACGTCTTCGCGTTGATCGCACGCAGGCTCATTGGTACGGCTCGTTCTTGAAGACGGAGGTTGCGACCAGCAGGCGCTTGCTGCCGTTGAGGTCCTGGAGATTGTTGCCGAGCAGCGTCACGTAGATCGGCCACTCGTAATAGAGCGTGACCACCACGATGTCGCCCGGGCCGCCCGGGTTGTATTGCACGTTCGAACTGTCGAACTTGCCGTTCTGTATCGGCGAGGTGTTGACCGCGGTCGCGCTCGACGAGAAGCTCGAATAGGTCCGCACGTCGACGTAGACGTTGTTAGCGCAGTCGAACAGCCCGGCGATATGGGCGCAAACCTGTTGCTTGAAGGCGGCCGGGTCGAAGCTGCCCGTCTGCGCCTGGCCGGTCATGATCAGCCGACCGGACTCGGCGGCTGCCGCTTCCAGCGTCTGGCCGGCGAAGAACACCAGCGCGGTTTCCAAAATGGCGAAGGTGAGCGCCAGGAACGGCAGCGCGACAAAGGCAAATTCGATCGCCGTCGCGCCTTCCTGCCCGCGGACGAAGCGGCGCAGCAGACCCGCCGGCAGCATCCAGCGCAGTCCGGCTGCAATCCTGGTTCGCGCGACTTGGGTCATGGGCAGACAACTCGTTCGAGGCGGCGCGGAACGCGCCGTCACTCATCGATAACAGATGCGGCTTGTCGAATTGTTTCCGCCGTTGCGGAAAGTCCGGGTCGTCGGGTTAACCACCGGCTAACCACGCCGGGCGACCGCCGCATCAGCGTGGCGACGGCTTGGGGGCGCTACCCTGCGCGCCGCCTGCCTGGGCGCCGCTGTCGCGCGCGGCCGACTGGCCCATGGCGGACTTGAAGTACGCGTCAGAATCGCCGAGCGTGATACGCGGCTCGCATTCCGGCGCACAGCTATAGGATTCGCGGTTCATGCCGCGATAGACCACGACCAGGTCTTTGTGACGCGGCCCCTGCACGCGCACGGTCTTGTCGAGGACAACGCGGCCGTCGCGGTCGAGCGCCAGCAGGTTGGTGGTGCCGTAACCCTTGCCGGTGATCACCAGCACGCCGCCGCGCTGCAGGCTGGCGTCGGCGATCATCGGATTGCCGATGACGACGGTGGCGACCTGCCCGGGCAGCCGCAACAGGCGCGCCGAGTTGATCGCAACGGTGAGGTTGTCGGCATGCGCGGCGACCGGCCCGACAATGGCGGCGACCAGCAACACGGTGGAGAAGGGAACCCAGCGCCGTCCGCGGCGCCCGGGATCCAAGCGCCGGCTCCGGCGCCCGAACAGGGCCGACATCTTACGCTCCAATACGCTTACGCTACGCGAACAATCGTACCCGCGGGCAGCGCCGAGGCACGGGTCAAGTTGACTGCAAATTCGTGAACGAAGTGCAAAGAGCCATTAACCCTCGTTCGCAAACCCGCGCCCGTGCAAGCGCGCTCAGTGCCGCAGAGGATAGAGCAGTTGGCCGCCGAAACCGGTCGGGAATTCCGGCTCGTCGATGCCGTAGTTATCGGGCAACTCGCCTTCCGGCATATAGAAGGTGCCGAACAGCCAGTCGAAGATCGGGAAGGTCCCGGCGAAGTTGCTGTTGCCGCCGCGGTCGAGGGAGGTGTGATGCCAGCGATGGAACACCGGGCTCGCAAACCAGTACTTCAATGGCCCGAAGGTCCAGTCGAGGTTGGCGTGCACCATGGCTGACGTTGCGATGTTGAAGGGCCCCACCCACAGCATCACGTTGGGCGAAATGCCCGCGAGCAGCAGTGCGACGTCAGTCAGGACGCTGCCGAGGAAGACATTGACGGGATGGAAGCGCGCGGCCGAAATCCAGCTCACCTCGGTCGAGGAATGATGCACCGCGTGGTACTTCCACAGCTTCACGCCATGGAAGACGCGGTGGATCCAGTAAAGCAGGAAGTCCGACACGACCACGAAGGTCACCGCCTGCGCCCATAGCGGCAGCTTCGACAGCGGGCCGAAGCCGTGATCGTAAAAGGCGAGAAGCTGCTGCTCGCCATGGATGTTGTAGAAGAGCGCCGCGCCGATCACCAAAAGGCCGATACGCACGAAGCGCGCCATCAGCGGGATCATGAACCAGTAGACTACGTCGGTGACGATCTCGCGCTTGCTCCACCAGGGGCGGCCGGGATTGCAGGCGCTCCACTGTTCGAGCAGGGCGAAGACGAGGCCCAATGCGAGGGTGACCGGAACCAGTTTGAGTAGGGTATGGCCGGCGACATCGAGGACGGAATAGAGCTCGAGGAGCATCTGAGGGGTCCTTACGCGACAAAAGACGAAATTTCTATCGGCCCGCCCCCGTTAAAATGACGTGAAAAGGATGTGTTGAATCAGCGCCGCAAGCAGCGCTGGGGCCCGCACCACGCATTGGCACGACCGAGGGCGCGTGCACGGGCATGTGTTGGCGGGCATAGCCAAAGTAAAATTAACCTCCGGACCGTGTCGAATTTACCCGATCGGAGAAGGTCGGACCATGTATATTGGATCCTGATCTAGTAATATTACTTTGCTTAAGCAGAATAAATATTTCATTAACCGTGATTTTCTTACTGGA
This sequence comes from uncultured Pseudomonadota bacterium, assembly GCA_963773225.1. Lineage (GTDB taxonomy): Bacteria > Pseudomonadota > Alphaproteobacteria > Rhizobiales > Xanthobacteraceae > Pseudolabrys. The sequence continues at coordinate 154,403 of CAVZAO010000009.1, read as the reverse complement.
ATGACTTGTTAACTACGTTGGACATGGCTGCGAATACCTGAAAATTCGCTGATCATATTAACCCGCACGCAAGACCTTGGCGGTACCGTCCTGCGCATGGCCCGGTGAGCTGCGCACCTCAAGAGGCAGTCGCCTGCGCCAGCTCAGACAGCCACGTGTGGATCAAATGGAGCTACCAATGAAGAACCTCGTCGCGCGTTTTGTGAAGGACGACTCCGGGGCGACCGCCATCGAATATGGCCTGATCGCGGCCGGCATCTCGGTTGCCATTATCGCCGTCGTCAACGGCATCGGCAGCAAGCTGAACACCGCGTTCAGCAGCATCTCGACCCAGTTGAAATAAGACTGGCTCGTGACGGATTTCATAGGGCTCCGGCCACCCGGCCGGGGCCTTATTCTTTTCAAGACCCCACAAATTTTTCGATCGCGCTAACCGACCGGCAAGCTTGCGCGGGCTAACGTGCCGGCCTTAGCCGCGGAGGAACGATGCCGGTGACCGACGAAATCAGGTTATTGCTGTTTCCGGCGCTGATGGCGTTCGCCGCCTCCAGCGATCTGTTCACAATGACCATCTCGAACCGGCTCTCGCTGGCGTTGACGGCCGGCTTCTTCCTGCTGGCGCTGATCAGCGGCATGACGCTTCCCGTTCTCGGCATGCATCTGGCCGCGGCGGCGCTGGTACTGGTGGTCGCCTTCATCTTCTTCGCGCGTGGCTGGATCGGCGGCGGCGATGCCAAGCTGGTGGCCGCCACCGCGCTGTGGTTCGGCTTCGGCCATCTACTCGATTACCTGATCTGGGCGTCGCTGTTCGGCGGCGCGCTGACGCTGCTGCTGCTGCAGTTTCGGCGGCTGGATCTGCCTCAGGTGCTGGCGCGCCAAAAATGGATCGAACGCCTCCACGACGCCGGCGCCGGCGTGCCGTACGGCATTGCGCTCGCTGCCGCCGCGCTCATCGTCTATCCCACGACACCGTGGATGACCGCGGCCGGCTTCTAACGGCTGCGCTGACCTCGCCGCGTTGCTTTCCAAATCGTTAGCGCGTTCGACGCGATCAAACGCGTTGATGTGCAGCCACGCGTGCAACCTAATATTAACTCGATTTGGTCACCGCTCCTTAACCATGCTTTGACGTTTGGCTGGTCAAATGCGCTGCATGCGGCCGCTTCGGCCGCCATGTCGTAACTGCGGTCGTGTCGGCCGCTGGTAGAGAGTCGAGCGTATGAAAGCCGCGCGTATTGTCGTGTTGACCGTCGCGATCGGAGCCGGTGGCTTCGCCGCGCTGCTGGCGGGCCGGTCGGGCAAGCAGACGGCGCCGAAGCCCGCGCCCGTCGCCCAGGCCGATACAGTGGACGTTCTGGTGGCGAAGGTGGACATCCCCGTCGGCCAGAAAATCACGCCGGCGGACATGTCCTGGCAGCCTTGGCCGGCCAAGGCGAACACCGGCAATTTCATCCGCCGCAAGCAGCATCCCAACGCTATGGAAGGCCTATCCGGCGCGATCGTGCGCGCGCCCTTCGTCGCCGGCGAGCCGATCCGCCGGCAGAAGCTGGTGGAAGGCAAGGGTTCCGGCTACATGGCCGCCATCCTGCCATCCGGGATGCGCGCGATTTCCATCGGGGTTTCGCCGGAAACCGGCGCCAGCGGCTTTATCCTGCCCAACGACCACGTCGACGTGGTGCTCACCAGCCGCGACCGCCAGGCCGAGCGCGCGAGCGGCAGCGAAACCTATACCAGCCGCACTATCCTCAGCGATGTGCGCGTGCTCGCCATCGGGCAACAGGTGACCGAGAAGGGCGGCGAGAAGGTCGTCATCGGCAAGACCGCGACGCTCGAGCTCACGCCCAAGCAGGTCGAGTCTGTCGAACTGGCGCGCCAGGTCGGGACGCTATCGCTGGCGCTGCGCAGCATCGCCGACGTCGGCAAGAAGGCGCCGAAGGTCGAGAGCGACTCGCAAAACGAACATGAAGCGGTCAACGTCGTGCGCTTCGGCGTTACCACGACCTTGACGGCACACTGATCGATCGAGGGGACTAAGGGGACATGCCGATACGCTCGCAGATCCGCACGGCCTCGCTGGCGGCCTTGATCTTCGCCGCTGCGCTAGCGCCACAGGCCCCCGCGGCCGCCGCCGACGTCGAAGCCAACACGCCGGTGATCCGGGTGGCGGCCAGTGACGCCGTCTCCCGCTTCATTCCCCTCGGCATCCACAAATCGGTCGTTATCGACCTGCCGAGCGACATCAAGGACGTCCTGGTCGCCAGTCCTGACATCGCCAACGCGGTGGTGCGCTCCTCGCGCCGGGCCTACATCATCGGCAACAAGGTCGGGCAGACCAACATCTACTTCTTCGACGCCAAGGGACACCAGATCGCCGGCTTCGACATCGCCGTCACCCGCGACCTCAACGGCTTGCGTGCGACGCTGCGACGGGTGCTGCCGGACGCGCACATCCAGGTCGAGGGCATGGGTGAGGAGGGGCTCGTCCTGTCCGGTACTGCGCCCAGCGCACAAGAGGCGCAGCAGGCCTACGATATCGCCAAGCGGCTGATGGGCAAGAGCGGCGGCGTCACCAACGCCATCACCGTCGAGGGCGGCGACCAGGTCATGATCAAGGTCACGGTCGCCGAAGTGCAGCGCGACGTGGTCAAGCAACTCGGCATCGATCTCAACGGTTCGCTGAGTTACGGCTCCTCGGTGGTGAACTTCAACACGCAGAACCCGTTCTCCGCCACCGGCCAGGAATTGGCGGACACGTCGGCAACCGGCTCGTTCAAGAACGTGACCGCCACCCTGCGCGCCATGGAACGCGCTGGCGTGATCCGCACGCTGGCCCAGCCCACGCTGACCGCGGTCTCCGGCGAGTCGGCCACCTTCGTGGCTGGCGGCGAATTCCCGATCCCGAAAGGGCTTTCCTGCGACACGACCAAGTCGCCGCCGGTCTGCCAACCGGAGATCGACTTCAAGAAGTTCGGCGTCAGTTTGAAGTTCACCCCGGTGGTGCTGACGGAAGGCCGTATCAGCCTCAAGGTGCTGACCGAGGTCTCCGACCTGTCGGAAGAAAACGCCATGACCCTGTCGGTCCCCGGCTCGACCACCCAGCTGACGGTGCCGTCGATCCGCACCCGGCGGGCGGAAACCACGGTGGAGATTCCTTCCGGCGGTTCTCTGGCGATGGCCGGCATGATCCAGGACCAGACCAAGCAGACACTCAACGGTCTGCCGGGCCTCATGCAGTTGCCGATCCTGGGCGCGCTGTTCCGCAGCCGCGACTACATCAATCACAAAACCGAGCTGATGATCCTGGTGACGCCTTACGTCGTGCGCGCCGTGGCCGAGAACAAGCTCGCGCGTCCCGATGACGGCTTCGAGGACCCGAGCGACCCCTCCAGCGTGTTCATGGGCCACCTCAACAGGATCTACGGCCGCGAGCCGAAGACCCCGCCGCACAACGAGCATGCCTACCACGGCAAGTACGGCTTCATCCTTGATTGAGCGGAGACGATCGATGACAGCATCACAAGGCACGATCGTCGGACGCCGCGGCAGCGTCGCGCTGCGGCTCGCGACTCTCGGCGGGCTCGCCGTGGTGCTGGCGGGTTGCTTCCAGCACACCGACACGGTCGACAACTATCCTTTCGACATTCGCCAGCGCCACCCGATCACCCTCCACCAAGGGCGGCACTCGGTTGAGGTCTTTCTCGGCGAATATCGCGGCGGGCTCAACCCCGGCCAGCGCGCCGACGTGCTATCCTTCGCGCAAGGCTGGCGCCACGAAGGCACCGGCGGCATCGTCGTCGACGTGCCCTCGAACCGCAGGATGGCGCGCTCCGCGGCGGATACGCTGCATCAGATCTATTCGATCTTTGCGGCCTCCCGCATCCCGCGCAACGCGGTCTACGTCCGGCACTATCGGGCGGAAAACAATGCGCTCGCCAGCATCAAGCTGAACTACTCCAAGCTGGTGGCCTCGGCCGGACCCTGCGGCCTTTGGCCCAAGGACATCGGCCCCGGCGGCGGCAAAGACTACCAGGAAAACCACCCTTACTGGAACTTCGGCTGCTCCATGCAGCACAACATAGCCGCCATGGTCGCGAACCCCGCCGACCTGGTGCAGCCGCGCGGCACCACGCCCGCGTACGAAGAACGTCGCAGCGTGGCGATCGGCAAGTACGCCATCGGCAGCGACCCGTCGGGCCAGTACAGCGATTACGAAAAAGCCAAAATCAGCGATCTCGGAAAATGATTAAACACGCCTCGCAAATCACTACCGTCGCCGAAGACGACGTGCCCATGGTGCCGGCCCAGGAGGCGGCATCCGACGAGCATATCGCGCCGGCGCCACGCGTATCGGTGCAGGCCTTCTGCACGACGGTCGAAACCGCGGCCGCCGTGCAGGCCGCCGGCGAGGACCGCCGCCTCGTCAAGGCGCACGTGAAGATCCAGATGGGCGGCGCGCCCGCGGCCATCGAAGCCTACCGCACCGCGCCCACGCCCAACGTCATCATCATCGAGGCCGACCAGCGCGCCGACGAGATCATCGACGCGCTCGATCAGCTCGCCGAGGTGTGCGACAGCGGCACGCGCGTTGTGGTGATCGGCCGCATCAACGACGTTACGCTCTATCGCGAATTGACCCGGCGCGGTGTCAGCGAATACCTGATCGCACCGGTCGCCACGCTCGACGTGGTGCGCGCCGTGTGCGGCCTGTTCGTCGCGCCCGACGCCAAGCCGGTCGGCCGCATCCTGGCGGTGATCGGCGCCAAGGGCGGCGTCGGCGCCTCGACGGTGGCCCACAACGTCGCTTTCTCGATCGCCCGCGACCTCTCGCTCGACGCGGTGGTCACCGATCTCGACCTTGCCTTCGGTACCGCCGGCCTCGACTTCAACCAGGATCCGCCGCAGGGCGTCGCCGACGCGGTGTTTTCACCCGACCGCGTCGACACCGCCTACGTGGACAGGCTGCTGTCGAAATGCACCGAGCATCTGAGCCTGCTGGCGGCGCCGGCGACCCTGGAGCGCGCCTACGACTTCAGCGCGGAGGCCTTCGACTCCACCATCGACGCGCTACGCACCTCCATCCCCTGCGTCGTGCTCGACGTGCCGCATATCTGGTCGGGTTGGACCAAGCGGCTTCTGGTCGCCGCCGACGATATCCTGGTGGTGGCGGCACCCGATCTCGCCAATCTGCGCAACGCCAAGAACCTGGTCGATCTCCTGCGCACGGCGCGGCCTAACGACCATCGCCCCCACTACTGCCTCAACCAGGTGGGCGTGCCGAAGCGGCCGGAAATTTCCGCAGCCGATTTCGCCAAGGCGCTGGAAGATCAGCCGCTGGCCGTGATCCCGTTCGAGCCCCAGATTTTCGGCACCGCGGCGAACAACGGCCAGATGATCGCCGAAGTATCGGCCAACCATAAGACGGCGGAGATGTTCCGCCAGCTCGCGCAGAACCTCACCGGCCGCGCCGAAGCCAAGCGCCAACGCGGCGGAATTTTCAGCCCACTGCTCGCCAAGCTGAGAGGTTGATGATCCTTCGAAGGCCCGGAGTTCCTAGTGTTCGGAAAGCGTCACGGAGTTAGCGAAAACCGCACGCCGTCGCCACCGCTGCAGCCGGCAGCGCCGGCGCCTGCGGCAACGGAAAGCGCGCCTGCGCCGGCCGCAGCGTCAGCGCACCCCGCCGAGGCCGGCGCGGGCGAGAGCGGCCGCACGCCGTTTCCCTCCGAGGGCCTGGGCGCGCCGCTGGTGTCGGCGCCGAAGCCGACCCGCACCCCCGCCTCCACGCAGGCCGTGCCAACGGCGGTCGATTCGCGCCGTTCCGACGCCTATTACGAGGTCAAGGGAATCATCTTCGGCGCGCTGATCGAGGCCATCGATCTCGCCCAGCTCGCGCGCCTCGACGCGGATTCCGCACGCGAAGAAATCCGCGACATCGTCAACGAGATCATCGCGATCAAGAACATCGTGATGTCGATCTCGGAGCAGGAAGAGCTGCTCGACGACATCTGCAACGACGTGCTCGGCTTCGGGCCGCTCGAGCCGCTGCTTGCGCGCGACGACATCGCCGACATCATGGTGAACGGCTCGGGCACCGTCTATATCGAAGTGCTCGGCAAGATCCAACGCACCGGCATCCGCTTCCGCGACAACCAGCAGCTCCTCAACATCTGCCAACGCATCGTCAGTCAGGTCGGACGCCGCGTCGACGAATCCTCGCCGATCTGCGACGCCCGCTTGCCCGACGGCTCTCGCGTCAACGTCATCGCCCCGCCGCTGGCGATCGACGGACCAGCGCTCACCATTCGTAAGTTCAAGAAGGACAAGCTGACGCTCGCTCAGCTCGTCAAATTCGGCACCATCACGCCGCAGGGCGCCGAGATCCTGCAGATCGTCGGCCGCAGCCGCGTCAACACACTGGTTTCCGGCGGCACCGGCTCCGGCAAAACCACCCTGCTCAACTGTCTGACGCAATTCATCGAGATGGACGAGCGCATCATCACCTGCGAGGACGCAGCCGAACTGCAGCTCCAGCAGCCGCACGTGGTGCGTCTGGAAACCCGGCCGCCGAACCTGGAAGGCGAAGGCCAGGTCACCATGCGCGACCTGGTGCGCAACTGTCTGCGTATGCGTCCTGAACGCATCATCGTCGGCGAGGTGCGCGGACCGGAGGCCTTTGACCTGTTGCAGGCCATGAACACCGGTCACGACGGCTCGATGGGCACGCTGCATGCCAACAACCCGCGCGAGGCGCTTTCGCGTCTGGAATCGATGATCACCATGGGCGGCTTCGCGCTGCCCTCCCGCACCATCCGCGAGATGATCGTGGCCTCGGTCGACGTCGTGGTGCAGGCCGCGCGCCTGCGCGACGGCAGCCGCAAGATCACCCACGTCACCGAGGTGATGGGGATGGAAGGCGACGTCATCGTGACCCAGGACCTGTTCGTCTACGAAATGACCGGTGAAGACGCGCAAGGCAACATCATCGGCCACCACCGCTCAACCGGCATCGGCCGGCCGCGGTTCTGGGACCGCGCCCGCTACTACGGCGAGGAACACCGCCTGGCGGCCGCGCTCGACGCCTCGGAGGCCGCGAACGAGTCCATGAAGGTGTGACGCCATGCCGATGCAGTCGATCGCTTTGTTCTTCTTCGTGACGATCGCGATCGGCGGCGTGGCGTGGGTATTCCTTTATCCAATCCTCTCGGGCGAACGAAAGGCCGAGCAGCGCATGGCCACCGTCGCCAAGGCGGCGCCGGTCCAGCGCGCCACCCGAGCCCCCCAACGCTCCCGCCGCGACCAAGTCGAGAATACGCTCAAGGAATTCGAGGAGCGGCACAAGAAAGGCAAGGGCCGGCCGCCGCTATCGGTCCGGCTGGCGCAAGCCGGCCTGCGCTGGTCGAAGCAGAAATTCATGCTGGTGTCGGCGGCCATCGGCGCCGGGCTATTCATGGCAGGCTTCGCATTCGGAGCCGGCTTGCTTGGCGCCCTTGGCCTGGGCTTTGCCGGCGCCTTCGGCCTGCCGTTCTGGATGTTGTCGTATTTCAAGAAGCGGCGCGAGACCAAGTTCCTCGACAATTTCCCTGACGCGGTCGACATCATCGTGCGCGGCGTCAAGGCCGGCCTGCCCCTGCTCGACTGCATCAAGATGGTCGCCATCGAGGCGCCTGAGCCGCTGAAGAGCGAATTCCGCGGGATTGTCGAAACCCAGGCCATCGGCATGCCACTCGGCGAGGCCTGTCTCAAGCTCTATGAGCACATGCCGCTGCCCGAGGCCAATTTCTTCGGCATCGTCATATCGATCCAGCAGAAAGCGGGCGGCAATCTCGCCGAAGCGCTGGGCAACCTGTCGCGCGTTCTGCGCGACCGCAAGAAAATGAAAGCCAAGATCCGCGCCATGTCACAGGAGGCGAAGGCCTCCGCCGGCATCATCGGCTCGCTGCCGATCGCGGTCATGACGCTCGTTTACATCACCAGCCCGAAATACATGTCGCTCCTTTTCACCACGTCGCTCGGCCACCTGATGCTGGCGGGGTCCGCGTTCTGGATGTTCATGGGCGTGATGGTGATGAAGAAAATGATCAATTTTGACTTCTAGAACGGCCGCCATGCTCGACCTATTGGAAAGCGCGATCAACCCACAGACGCTGATGATGGTGCTGGCCGCGGTCGCCGCGGCCGCGACCGTGCTGACGCTCGCCATGCCCTTCGTCTTCGCCGACCCGCTCGACAAGCGCATGAAAGCGGTCGCGGTCGAGCGCGAGAAGATCCGCCAGCGCGAGCGCGAACGCATGGCCAAGGAGCAGCAGCGGGTCAGTCTGCGCCAGTCGCCCAAGCAATACGTCCAAGACGTGGTCGACCGCTTCAACCTGAACAAATGGTTCGGCCAGGAGGAGGCGCGGCTCAAGCTGGTGCAGGCGGGTTATCGCGGGCAGGCGCCCTACGTCACCTTCCTGTTCGTGCGCATGGTGACGCCGGTGGCCGCCATGTTGTTCGCGGCCTTCTACGTTTTCGTTGTGCTGCATATGAATAAGCCGCTGACGACGAAAATCGGCATCTGCATCGCAGCCGCCTATATCGGCATGCACCTGCCTCTGATGATGCTTAAGAGCAAGATCCAGAAGCGGCAACTCTCGATCAAACGCGCCTTTCCAGACACCCTCGACCTGCTGCTGATCTGCGTGGAATCCGGCATGTCGATCGAGGCCGCGTTCAAGAAGGTGAGCGAGGAGATCGGCTCGCAGTCGGTCGCGCTGGCCGAAGAACTGACGCTGACCATGGCGGAACTGTCGTACCTGCCCGACCGGCGCCAAGCCTATGAGAACCTCGCCAAGCGCACGGACCTCGAAGGCGTGAAGTCGGTGTGTATGGCGCTGCAGCAGGCAGAGCGCTACGGCACGCCGCTGGCCACCATGCTGCGCACAATGGCGCAGGAAAATCGCGACATGCGCATGTCGGAAGCGGAAAAGCGGGCGGCGGCGCTGCCGCCAAAGCTGACGGTGCCGATGATCCTGTTCTTCCTGCCGGTGCTGTTCATCGTGATTCTGGGGCCCGCCGCGATCAAGGTCATGGGCGTGATGAACTGAGGCGTTCCGCCTAGCCCCGCAAAGCCTTCAAGTCCGCGGTCAGGAATTGTCGTGTGAAGCCATGGAGTGCCGCGGGCCGCGGGGGCGGCCGCGTCGCGAGAACTGCTTCTGTTGCTCCAGCATCTGGCGCAGGTAGGCGACGTTGGCCTCGGCCTGATCGGCAGGCAGATCCGCGCGGGCGATCTGCTCGGCTTCGGCGAAGCGGCCCTCCAGGCCAACGATCAGCGCCAGATTCTGACGCACCTTGGGCCGGGCATTGGGCTGCGCCACCGCCTTGCGCAACGTTTTCTCGGCCAGGTTGAGACGCTTTTCCAGCGCGTAGGAGAGCCCGAGATTGGACAAGACCGACGGTTCGTTGGGCACCATGTTGAGGGCCGAAGCGTAGTAGCGCTGGGCTTCCTTGTGGCGGCCCATTTGGTCGAGCACCGCACCCTGGGCGTTGAGGATGCGCCAGTCCGGATTGTCGGGAGTGTGGGCGCGGCTGAGCGCGTCGAACGCCTCCTGGTAGTCGCCAGCGGCGGCAAGCGCCCGGCCATAGGCGCCGAGCACCGGCCGGTCGTTGGGATTACGTAGCGCGGCCTGGCGCAGCACAGCCACCGCCTGGGCACGCTGATCGGTCGCGCTCAAGCCGTCGGCGTAGGCCATGGCCGCCTTGGCGTCGCCCGGGTTGGCATGGTAGCGCGCGCCCCAGGTCTTGGCGTATTCGCGCCATTGGGCGTCGGTATGGGGTGCCTGCGGGGCCCCGATGGAACCGATAGAGCCGGTAATGTCGCCGCTGGTGGTCTCGCAGCCGGCGACCGACAGCGCGAGGGCGACGGCCAGCGCGGCCAAGGTGAAAGAGCGGGAAGCGGAAAGGCGTTCAGGACGCATGGGACCCCGACGGCTGGCGTTCGAAAGGCTTACTCCACGGCAATAAAAGGTTAACCTTAACAGGCGGTTAACCGGGCGGGCTCCAACCATGGGTCTGCCACCGCCAAGATGCGAAAACCCCGCGGCAAGCACGCGACCCGACCACGCAAGACCGCTCGCACCGCGCAATCACGACGGATAGTATTGCCCCATGGATCTCGGCCTCTCTCCCGATGAATTGAAGCTTCAGGCCCGCGCCCGCGACTTCGCGGACCGCGTGGTGCGCCCGCGTGCGGCCGCTGTCGATCGTGACGGCGAATACCCCTGGGACATCGTCAAGGCGCTGGCCGAGGCTGGCTTCTGCGGCATGACCATCCCGCAAGCCCTGGGCGGCCAGGGCCGCTCGTTCCTCGACGCCGTGCTGGTGATCGAGGAGATGGCCAAGGCCTGCACGGTCACGGCGCGCATCGTGGTCGAAACTAACATGGGCGCGATTTCGACCGTCATGGCCTACGGCACGCCGGCGCAGAAGGAACTGGCGGCGAAACTGGTGCTCGCCGGCGACAAGCCCGCCATCTGCATCACCGAGCCGGACGCCGGCTCCGACGCCACCGCGATGAGCACGCGCGCCGACAAGCGAAACAACACCTACGTCCTCAACGGCCGGAAGCACTGGATCACCGGCGGCGGCGTCTCAAAGCTGCATCTGATCTTCGCGCGCGTATTCGGCGAGAACGGCGAGAACCTCGGCATCGGCGGCTTCCTCAGCGTGCGCGATCCCGCGCAAGGCACGCCGCAAGGTTTGCGCGTCACCAAGCGGGAGCAGACCATGGGTCTGCGCGGCATGCCGGAAGGCGAACTCACCTTCGAGAATCTCGAGGTGACGTCTGACATGGTTCTCATGCCACCCTCGGGGTTCAAGCGCGGATTCGCCGACCTCATGAACGCCTACAACAGCCAGCGCGTCGGCGCCGGCACGGTGGCGATGGGCATCGCCGCCGGCGCGCTCGATCACGCGCTCGCCTGGGCCAAGCAACGCGAGCAGTTCGGCCGCCCGATCGCCGAATTCCAGGGCCTGCAATGGATGCTCGCCGACATGCAGACCCAGCTCACCGCCTCGCGGCTGATGCTCTACCAGGCCGCGCGTTCGAAGGGACCGGACGGGAGCGCCTTTCCCGATCCCATGCTGGCGGCGCAGGCCAAGATCGTCGCGGCCGAAAGCGCTATCAAAATCGTCAACGACGCACTGCAGGTCTTCGGCGCGCGCGGGTATTCGCGTGAGCTTCCCTTGGAGCGCATGGCGCGCGACGTCCGCATGTTCACCATTGGCGGCGGCACCGCGCAGGTGTTGCGTACGTTGGTCGCGGGCAAGATGCTGGGCTGGAAGCTGCCGCAGACCCGCGACGGCTATCGCCCGAAAGACACCCTCCCCCACGCTGCGGAATGATCATGCACCCTGCTTTCGTGCCCTCCGGGGCGGCCAAATCCGTCCCCATCCTGTTCGTCACGGCTGCCAATTTCGACGAAGCCACCAAGATCCTCGACGCGCGCGAGCGCACTTTCATGGCTGCTGCCGGCTTCGAGCCGAAGGCGGGTAAGCACCTCATGGTCCCGGACGCCGAAGGCAATCTCGCCGGCGTGCTGTTCGGCCTGGAAGCCGCGGACGATCCGGCGCGCGACCTGTTCCGGCCGGGCGCCCTGGTCAATTTGCTGCCCGCCGGCACCTACCGCTTCGCCAACGCGCCGCATGACACGCGCCAGGCCGCGCTCGCCTTCGCGCTCGCCACCTATCAGTTCACCCGCTACCGCAAAGGCAGCGGCCGCGACGTCAAATTGATGGTGCCCGACGGCGTCGACGGCGAAGCGCTGAGCCGCGCGGCCGAGGCTGCCGCGGTCTGCCGCGACCTCATCAACACGCCGTCGAACGATATGGGGCCGGCGGAGCTCGAAGAGGCCGCGCGCAAGCTCGCCGCGCAGCACGGCGCCGGGATCGCCGTCGTCAGCGGAGCCGCGATCGAAAAGGACTTTCCGCTCATTCATGCAGTCGGCAAGGGCTCGAAACGCGCGCCCCGGCTGATCGACATCACCTGGGGCGATGCCAATGCTCCGAAGGTGACCCTCGTCGGCAAGGGCGTCTGCTTCGATACCGGCGGCCTCGACATCAAGCCGTCGAGCGGCATGCTCAACATGAAAAAAGACATGGGCGGTGCGGCGACCGCGCTGGGGCTGGCGCACATGATCATGGGCGCCGGCCTGAAGCTGCGGCTGCGCGTGCTGATCCCGGCGGTAGAGAACTCGATCTCCGGCGTCAGTTTCCGCCCGCGCGACGTCTACGTGTCGCGCAAGGGCCTGAGCGTCGAGATCGGTAACACCGACGCTGAAGGTCGGCTGGTGCTGGCCGACGCGCTGGCGCTGGCGGATGAGGAGAAGCCGGCGCTGATCGCCGACTTCGCCACGCTGACGGGCGCCGCGCGCACCGCCATGGGACCGGAGCTATCGCCCTTTTTCACCGACGATGACCGGCTTGCCGGCGAACTGATGGCCGCCGGCAGCGCCGAGTTTGACCCGCTTTGGCGCATGCCGCTGTGGCGGCCCTACGACAGCATGCTCGACTCCAAGGTCGCCGACTTCAACAACGTTGGCGGCGGCCAGGGCGGCGCCATCACCGCCGCGCTGTTCCTGCGCCGATTCGTCGAAGCAAAGTCGTGGCTGCATTTCGACATCTTCGCCTGGAATGCATCGTCCAAGCCGGCGCGGCCGGAGGGCGGCGAGCTGATGACCGCGCGCGCGCTCTTTGCTGTGCTCAAAGCCCGTTACGCCTGAGCGATGAGCACGCTCGACCCGCGCCTCTATCCCTATCGTCCCGACCTCGCGGCCGCACACCTGCGCGGCGAGGTGGAGGCCGAACGCTTCGTCGAGGGTTGGCTCTGTGAGGTGGTCGAGCCGACCGTGGACGTGCGCCGTGCGCCGACACCTGACGCCGCCCTCGACACGCAGGCGCTGATGGGCGAGCGCGTCACCGTGTACGAGGAAACCGAAGAAGGCTGGGCCTGGGGGCAACTCGAAAGCGACGGCTATGTCGGTTGGCTGTCGGCCAATGCGTTGAGCGGACCCGGGCCGGCGGCGACCCACAAAGTTTCGGCGCTACGCACGCTCGCGTTCCCCGGCCCCGACATCAAGCTGCCGCCGCTGCTCGGCCTGCCGCTGGGCGCGCGTGTCGCGGTCGTAAAGGCGGACGAACGCTTCGCGGTCACGGCATCCGGCCTCTACGTACCGTCCATGCATCTCGCGACGTTCGACGACACCGAACCGGACTTCGTGGCGGTGGCCGAGCGATTTCTCGGTACGCCGTATCTGTGGGGCGGCAAGACGTCGCTCGGGCTCGACTGCTCGGGGCTGGTGCAGGTGGCGCTCACCACCGCCGGCCGACACTGCCCGCGCGACAGCGACCTGCAGGAGCAGGCGCTCGGCAGCCGCCTCGCTTTTTCCGACCTGCGGCGCGGCGACCTTCTGTTCTGGAAGGGTCACGTCGCCATCGCGCGCGACGGCGACACGCTGATCCATGCCAACGCGCATCATATGGCCGTGGCGGTCGAGCCGGTGGCGGAGGCTGTCGCGCGCATCAAGGCGACGGGCAGCGAGGTAACGAGCGTCAGACGGCTCGACATCGCCTGCTGAAGGCGTCAGGGACCCGCAGGCCTCGGTTTCGCCTTTTCGTCGCACACGACCTTGTCGCAGCGCTCGACCGAATCGACGATGCGCGCGAGCGCCTTCGGGCCCGGATAGCCGTTGATCGCAACGCCCTTGATGACGAAGCCGGGCGTGGCCTCGATGCCGAGCGCATTTCCGAGCCGCACATGGGAGATCATGATCTCGGTGACGCGGTTGCCGTTGGCCGCGTCGGCCACCTTCTTGTCGTCGAGGCCGATGGCCTGGGCGATCGCGAAGGCGCGCTTACCGTCCATGATACCGCGGGTCAACATGGTCCTGCGATGGAATTCCTGGAACTGCTTTGGTGTCGACGCCTGCAGGGCGGCAAGCTCGACTTTGCCGGCTGCGATCGAGGGAATGCCGAGGACCGGAAAGGGCACCAGCACCAGCCGCAATTCCTTCACGGTCTTCAGCAGCTTCTCGACCTCGGGTTCGGCGGCCCGGCAAAACGGGCAATTGAGGTCATAAAACTCGTTGAGCGTCACCTCGCCACGCGGATTTCCGAGCACGACCACGCCCGGCAGCATCGCGATCCTGCTCTCCAGTTCGACAGGCACGCGGTGGTTGGCAATGATGGTGCCGTCGTCGGCCTTGATCGGATACCAGGCATCCTCGCCGTATGCCGCGGCGTGCGACAGAACGATGACAACAATGCAGGCGATGATGCGCGATAAGCGGGGCATTGCGGATCGAGGGCAACCGGTCACGAACTCAACGATGAACCAATTTCATGACGCGGAAAAGTTAGCGAATCAAGAATACGTGAACCAGGCGCTCCCCTGCATTGGTCATAGCAGCAATGCAGCGACGCGCTCGCGGTTAAGCGCGAGCCATTGCAGGGCGATCAGTAACGGGCCGTTATGCATGGCGCCGCCGTCGAGCGCGGCGAGCGCGGCATCGATGGAGATTGGCATCAGATAGAGTTGCTCGCTTTCGACGGTGGCGGTGGCGCCTTTCTTGACCTGTCCTGCGTCGACAGCGCCCAGGAAGACGATGATTTCCTCATCGGTGATCCCCGGCGTCGGGAAATAGGTGAAGATCTCCACCAGTTTGGTGGGTGTGATACCAATCTCTTCCGCACATTCCCGGTGTGCGGCCGCAAGCGGCGCTTCACCCGGTTCGACCCGTCCGGCGACGATCTCGACTAAATCGCCGCGGCCGTTGCCGAGATGGGCCGGCAGGCGGAACTGGCGGAGGAGCACGATCTCATCCCGCGCCACGTCGACCGGCACCACGGCGACAACCCGCCCGCCGCGCAAAACGTCACGCTGTTGCTCGACGGGACGGCCGTCGGCGCCGGCAAGCGTCACGTGATAGCGCTCGTAGGCGCGATAGGCCTCAGCCAGCCGCTCGGGCGGCGTCACGCTCACGTCGGCGGGCAGATCGGCAAGCTTTGACTTCTCACCCATACGCTACTGCGCCACCACGCCTTCAGGCGCGGTCTCGAGGTTGAAGGCGGCCGCAAACAGAGCGCGGGTGTAGTCGCTCTTCGGTCTCTTGAAGATGTCGGCCGCGGCACCGGTCTCCACGATCTTGCCGTGCCGCAGAACCACCAGCCGGCTCGCCAGCGCCGCCACCACACGCAGGTCGTGCGAGATAAACATGTAGGTAAGATCGCGCTTCTTCTGGAGGTCGCGCAGCAGGTCAACCATCTGCGCCTGGATCAGCATATCGAGCGCGCTGGTCGGCTCGTCGAGCACGATGAAGGTCGGCTCCAGCACCAGCGCGCGGGCGAGTGCGATGCGCTGGCGCTGGCCGCCGGAGAACTCGTGCGGATAGCGGTGGCGGGTGTCGGGGTCGAGCCCGACGTCGCCGAGCGCGGCCACCACGCGCTGCTCTCGCTCGTCGGGCGCGAGGTGCGGATGGTGCACCCAGAGGCCTTCCTCGACGATATCGGAGACCGACATGCGCGGGCTGAGCGAGCCGTAAGGGTCCTGGAATACGATCTGCATGTTGCGGCGATAAGGCCGCATCTCCTTGAACTTGAGGCCCTGGATAGGATTGCCCATGAACACCACGGGCCCGTCCGAAGAAATAAGCCGCAGGATGGCGAGCCCGAGCGTAGTCTTGCCGGAGCCGGATTCACCGACCACACCCAGCGTCTCGCCCTTGCGTACCTCGACGCTGATGCCATCCACCGCCTTGATATGGCCCACCACTTTGCGCATCAGCCCGCGCTTGATCGGGAACCAGACCTTGAGGTCGTCGGTCTGCATCACCACCGGCGCCTGCGGGCGCGGCGGCGCCGGGTCGGGCTTGGGCTCGGCGGCGAGCAACGCGCGCGTATAGGGGTGCTCGGGCGCCGTGAAAACGCGTTCGACCGGCCCGTGCTCGACGATTTTGCCTGAATTCATCACGCACACGCGATCCGCCAGCTTGCGCACGATGCCGAGATCGTGGGTGATGAACAGCATCGACATGCCCAGCCGCTTCTGGGTGTCCTTCAAGAGCTGCAGGATCTGCGCCTGCACCGTGACGTCGAGTGCGGTGGTGGGCTCGTCGGCGATCAGTAGGTCGGGCTCGTTTGCGAGCGCCATGGCGATCATGACGCGCTGGCGCTGTCCGCCGGAGAGCTGATGCGGATAGCTGCCGAGCCGCGTCTCGGGATCGGGAATGCCAACCTGCCCCAGCAGCTCGACGATGCGCGCACGCGCCTTGGCGCCGCCGATGCCGCGATGGATGGCCAGGATCTCGCTGAGCTGCTTTTCGATGGTGTGCAGCGGGTTGAGCGAGGTCATCGGCTCCTGGAAAACAATAGTGATGTCGTTGCCGCGGATCTTGCGGATCTGGTTCTCCGACATGGGCAGCAGCTCCTGCCCCTTGAAGCGGATGGAGCCCGAAGGGTGATGTGCCGGCGGATAGGGTAGCAGCTTCATCACCGATAGCGCCGTCACCGACTTGCCGGAGCCGCTCTCGCCGACCAGCGCCAAGGTCTCGCCCTTGCCGATGTCGAACGATACGCGGTCGACCGCCAGCACCTGGCGCTCACCCTGACCAAAGGCGACCGAGAGATCGGTGATGGAGAGAAGGGGGTCGGTCATGCTGCGTTACCTGAACGTCTTGCGCGGGTCGAACGCGTCGCGCACGGCCTCGCCGATGAAGATCAGCAGCGACAGCATGATGGCCAGCGCGAAGAAGCCGGTGAGGCCGAGCCAGGGCGCCTGCACATTGGCTTTGCCCTCGTTCAGAAGTTCACCGAGCGAGGGCGAGCCGGGGGGCAGACCAAAGCCCAGAAAGTCCAGCGCGGTCAGCGTCATCACCGATGACGACAGAATAAACGGCAGGAACGTCATCGTTGCCACCATGGCGTTCGGCAAGAGGTGGCGGAAGATGATCTTGACGTTGGCGACGCCGAGCGCGCGGGCCGCCTGGATGTATTCGAAATTGCGGCCGCGCAGAAATTCCGCGCGCACCAGCCCCACCAGCGACACCCACGAGAACAGCAGCAGAATGCCCAGCAGCACGAAGAAGCCCGGCACCAGCACCGACGAGATGATCAGCAGCAGATAGAGCGAGGGGATCGAGGTCCATATCTCGATGAAGCGCTGGAACAGGAGGTCGGTCCAGCCGCCGAAATAGCCCTGCACCGCGCCGGCCGCGACGCCGATGATCGACGAGACGATGGTCAGGCACAGGCCAAACAGCACCGAAATGCGGAAGCCGTAGATGAGGCGGGCCAGCACGTCGCGGCCGCCGTCGTCGGTGCCGAGCCAGTTGTATTCCAGATGACCGCACTTGGCGAAGCCATGGGTGGCGGCGAACTCGCAATCCTTCTTGGTGAGCAGCCAGGTCGGTTTGGACGGGAACGGCGACGGCGGCTTCGACACCTGGGTGTTGTAGGAAAATGGGATCGGCGGCCAGATCACGAAGCCGCCTTCCTTCTTGATCAGCCCCATCAGATAGGGGTCTTTGTAGTCCGCCGCTGTGCCGAAGAGCATCGGGTCCGGCTTCTTGGCGTAGGCCGTGTCGGCGTAGGTCACCACCGCCGGGAAATACCAGTGGCCGTTGACGTCGATGAAGATGGGCTTGTCGTTGGCGATGAACTCGGCGAACAGCGAGACGACGAACAGCACCAGGAAGATCCACAACGACCAGTAGCCGCGCCGGTTGGCCTTGAAGTTCTTCCAGCGCCGCTTGTTGAGCGGCGATGCGGAAATCCAGCGCCGCTCCGGCGGCACCGCCAGCTCTACGGTGCCGACCGCGGTGGTGTCGGGCGACTTGATGCCGGGAGTGTCGTCCATCACACCTCCCGCGTCTCGAAATCGATACGCGGATCGATCCACGTATAGGTGAGGTCGGAAACCAGGTTCACCACCACGCCGATCAACGAGAAAATGTAGAGCGTCGCGAACACCACCGGGTAGTCGCGATTGAGCACACTCTCGAAACTGAGCAGGCCGAGACCATTGAGTGAGAAGATGGTCTCGATCAAGAGCGAACCGGTGAAGAAGGCCGACACGAACGCGCCGGGAAAGCCCGCCACCACGATCAGCATGGCGTTGCGGAACACGTGGCCGTAGAGCACCTGGTTACGGGTGCAGCCCTTGGCGCGCGCGGTGAGCACGTACTGCTTGCGGATTTCGTCCAGAAACGAATTCTTGGTGAGCAGCGTCATGGTGGCAAAGGCCGAGATCGCCATCGACACGATCGGCAGCGTCAGGTGCCAGAAGTAGTCGCCGATCTTGGCGTACCACGGCAGCGTCCAGAAATTCTCCGACACCAGCCCGCGCAGCGGAAAGATGTCGAAGAACGAGCCGCCGGCGAACAGCACGATCAGCAGGATGGCGAACAGGAAGCCGGGGATGGCGTAACCGATCACGATCACGGTCGAGGTCCACACATCGAAATGCGAGCCGTCCTCCACCGCCTTGCGGATGCCGAGCGGGATCGAGATCAGGTAAGTGAGCAGCGTCATCCAGATGCCGAGCGACATCGACACCGGCAACCGTTCCTCAATCAGCTTCAGGACGCTGACGTCCTGGAAATAGCTCTTGCCGAAATCGAAGCGGATGTAGTTCCACAGCATGAGGCCGAAGCGCTCATAGGCCGGCTTGTCGAAGCCGAACTGCTTCCGCAGCTTCTTGATGAATTCCGGATCGAGCCCCTGCGCGCCGCGGTATTGCGACGACGCCTGATCCATCTGCGCGCCACCCTGCAGCGCGCCGGGCGCGAAATCGCCGCCGGGTGAGCCGGACACCCGCGACATTGCGCCGTTGCCGGAGCCGGAAAGCTTGGCGATCACCTGCTCCACCGGGCCACCCGGCGCAAACTGCACCACCACGAAGGCGACCAGCATGATGCCGAACATGGTGGGGATCATCAGCAGGATACGGCGGATGATATAGGCGGTCATGAGCGCTTCGGTCTGGGCGTGGGCGGTCTCGGGGGCGGCGGCTTTTGTCTCGTCCTATGACATATCGGCAACATAAAGACCGGGGCGCCGCGAGCAAGGCCGCGGGCGTCCTTTCCGGGCATTCACCCCTTCTGCTTCAGCGCGGCCGCCTTGGCGGGATCGTACCACCAGGTCGCCGGAATGCCCCGGGAATAGTGCGGCTGCCGCGGCGGGAAGCCGAACTCGTCCCAATAAGCGATGCGGTGCGTGGAGCCGTACCACTGCGAGATCCAGTAGCGGCCGGCGCGGAACACGCGGTCGATGGCGCGGCAGGCGGCGGTCAGTTCGTCGCGGGTTGTGGCGGCAATGGCATCATTGATGAGCGTGTCCATGGCGGGATCGGCAATACCGGCGAGATTCTGCGAGCCCTTGGTCTCCGCCGCCTGCGACGAGAGGTAGCTGCGCAGGGAATCGCCCGGCGTCGACGAAAAGCTCATGCGCGCGACGGTGATGTCGAAATCGAAGTCGTTGAGGCGCGCGTTGTACTGCGCCGGGTCGACGATGCGTAAGGTGGCGTCGATGCCGAGGATGGCGAGGTTCTGGATGTAGGGCAGATGGTGCGGCTTGAAGCTGGGCTCGTCGATCAGGAACTCGATGGTGATGGGCGTGCCGTCCGGCAGCACCCGCTTGCCGTCCTTGAGGTGGATGTTAGCCTGGTCGAGCAACATGGCGCCGCGCCGCAGCCAGCGCCGGTCGTGGCCGGAGCCGTCGGTGACCGGCGGAACGTACGGCTCGCTGAAGATTTCGTCCGGCTCCTTGCCGCGGAACGGCTCCAGCAGCTTCAGTTCGGCCGGGGTCGGCTTGCCCTCGGCCTTCATCGGCGAATTCTCGAACAGCGACTGCGTGCGCTTGTAGGCGCCGTACATGATGTTCTTGTTGGTCCACTCGAAGTCGAAGGCGTCGATCAGCGCCTCGCGCAGGCGCCGGTCCTTGAACTGGCGGCGCCGCGTATTGATGAACCAGCCTTGCGCACCCGAGATGGTGTCGTCGGGAATGGAGCGGCGTTTGACGCGGCCGTCCTCGAGCGCCGGAAAATTGTAGCGCGTCGCCCAGGTGCGCGCGGTGAACTCCTCGCGGAACAGATAGCTGCCGGCGGTGAAGCCTTCGAACCCGACTTCGCGGTCGCGGTAGTATTCGTAGCGCACGATGTCGAAATTGCTCTGCCCGCGCGACACCGGCAGGTCCGCGCCCCACCAGTCCTTGACCCGCTCGTATTCGATATAGCGGCCGGCACTGAAATTGCCGACCTTATAGGGCCCGCTGCCGAGCGGGATATCGAGGCTCGACTCGTCGAATTTATGCTTGCCGTAATACGCGCGCGCGAAGATCGGCAGCCCGGCGACGAACAGCGGCACGTCGCGCGCGCGCTTGGGCGCGAACGTGACCACCACCGTGTGGTCGTCGGCAGCCTGCGCCTCCTTCATGTCGCGCAGCGACAACGTGATGATGGGATGCCCCTTGTCCTTCAGCAGTTTGAGCGAGAAGGCGACGTCATGGGCGGTGAGCGGCGTACCGTCGTGGAAGGTGATTCCCGGCCGCAGCATGAAGGTGTAGGTGAGCCCGCCATCGGTGATGCTCACGGCGCGCGCGGCCAACCCATACATGGCGTCGGGCTCGTCGCCCGAGCGCACCATCAGGCTGGCGAAAGTTAGCTCGATGCCCTGCGCGGCGTCGCCTTTGAGGATGTAGCCGTTGAGAGAGTTGAAGGTGAGGAAGTTCTGGTTGAACTGGGCGTTGGGCCCGATCTGCGAGAACTTGCCGCCCTTGGGCGCGTCCGGATTGACGTACGGGAAATGCTTGAAGTCGGCCGGCAGCTTGAGGTCGCCGAACGCCGACATGCCGTGGCGCTCGCCGGCGGGAAACGTTTGGGCGACAGCCGCGTTTATCCGCGCAGCGCCGGCCGCAACAGCGCCCGCCGCGAGGACGAAGACGCTGCGGCGCGACAGCAGGCTCCCGCTTTCGTTGGAGTCGTCATTGCGGGGCGCAGGCGTGAGCCCGTGAATCCGGAATTCAGATGGCGCAGGGAAGGTCATGGATTTGGGGTTCGCGCCTTCGGCGCGTCCCGAAGCGACCGTGTCTTTGCGCCGCCTCGCCATCACGACTTCTGCGGCAGCTTGGCGGCCTTGGCCTTGTCCCACCACCAGATGGAGGGAAAGGCCGCCGCGCCGTATTTCGGCATGCTGGCCGGATGCGCGAAGCGGTCCCAGCGCGCGGTGCGCTGGAACGGATAGTTCCATTGCGGCACCACGTAGAAATTCCACAAAAGCACGCGGTCGAGCGCATGCGTCGCCGCCACCAGCCCGGCGCGGTCCTTGGCGTAGATGACGCGATTGATGAGCTGGTCGACCGCCGGGTTCTTTATGCCGACCAGGTTGCGCGAGCCGGGGATATCGGCGGCGGCCGAGCTCCAATAGCTGCGCTGCTCATTGCCAGGCGACAGCGACTTGCCCCAGGACGCGATGATGATGTCGAAGTCCCACTGTCGCAGCCGGTTCTCGTATTGTGCGCTGTCGACCGTGCGCACCGAAACGCCGATGCCGAGCCGCTCCAGCGACGGCTTGTAAAACAGCATCACACGCTCGAGCGTCGGGTCATAGGTCAAGAGCTCGACGGTCAGCGGCTCTTTGGTCTTGGCGTTGACCATCTTGGTGTTCTCGACCGTGTAGCCCGCCTCGTGCAGCAGCTTGAGCCCGTGGCGCAGGTTCTCGCGCACCTTGATGGGCGAACTGTCCACCGGATTGGTATAGGGCTGCTTGAACAGCTCCGGCGGCATGTAGCCGTCGACCTGATCCTTGCTCAGCTTGCCGAGCAGCTCTTTCTGCACGTCCTTGAGCAGATCGAGCTCCTGGCCCGCCGGCACGCCGGACGAGGCCAGCTCGGTGCCGCTGAAATAGCTATCGATGCGCTGATACTGACCGTAGAACAGCTGCCGGTTCATTTCCTGGAAATTGAACGCGAAGTTGAACGCGCGGCGCAGGTGCGGGCTCTTGAACTTGTCGCGGCGGATGTTGAAGGCGAAAGCCTGCATCATACCGACATTGCGGACGGGGAATTTCTCCACCACCACCTGCTTCGCGCGCACGGCCGGGAAGTCGTACGCCGTGGCCCAGTTCTTGGCGCTCGACTCGGTGCGCCAGTCGGTCTGGTCGGCCTTGAAGGCCTGCAGCGCGACGGTGGAATCGCGGTAGTACTCGTAACGAATGGTCTTGAAGTTGTTGGTGCCGACCATGACGTTGAGGTCCTTGCCCCAATAGTCGCCGACGCGCTCGTAGACGACGGTGCGGCCGGCCGAGAACTCCTTCATCTTGTAGGGACCGGAGCCAAGCGGCGGTTCGAGCGACGTCTGCGTCACGTCGCGCTTCTTGCCGTTCTTGTCGGTGCCCTCCCACCAGTGCTTGGGCAGGATCGGTAACTGGCCGACGATCTGCGGCAACTCGCGGTTGCCGGGGCCGTCGAAATGAAAGGTGACGTCGCGCTCGCCGCTCTTCTCGGCCTTCTTCACGTGGCGATAATAGGCGGCGTATTGCGGAGCGTTCTTGGTGAAGGTCTCGAACGACCAGACCACGTCCTCCGGCGTCACCGGCTTGCCGTCGTGCCAACGGGCAATGGCGCGCAGGCGATAGGTCACCGAGGTGCGGTCTTCCGGATAGGTGACCGATTCCGCCAGCAGGCAGTAGTCGGTGGAAATCTCGTCGAGCGCCGGCGTGGTCAGGCTCTCGGTCACCAGTTCCAGGCCGCTCGCGAGCGTGCCTTTGATGCCGGATATCACCTGGTTGAAGTTGTCGAAGGTGCCGAAGGCGCTCTGGCGCACCAGGCCGCCGATCGGTGCCTGCGGGTTGACGTAGTCGAAATGCTGGAAGCCGGCGTGGTATTTCGGCTCGCCGAAGAGCGACAGACCGTGCTTCCAGGCGCCGCCCGGCGTGTCCGGCGCTGCTGGTGCCGCAGGCGCCGGG
This sequence comes from uncultured Pseudomonadota bacterium, assembly GCA_963773225.1. Lineage (GTDB taxonomy): Bacteria > Pseudomonadota > Alphaproteobacteria > Rhizobiales > Xanthobacteraceae > Pseudolabrys. The sequence goes on along the minus strand of CAVZAO010000009.1, from coordinate 131,418 downwards.
GAGGCTGCGCGCGCAAATGGCGGCGCTGCCAGTGCCTCGAAGGCGGGGGCGGCGAGCGTCGCGGCAGTGGCGCGGATCAGGGTTCGGCGGCTCAATTTCATCAACAGGTGCTCCAAAATACGCCCCGAAGCATAACGCGATCGCCCGCGATTATGTCCGTTTTCCGGCCCGCCGCCAGCGACCTGCCGCCGCGCCCGTGCTCCCCCCCCCCCGCAAAGAGGCGCGGAGCAGCCGGCGGGTGGAGGGGCGCCGGGGCGGAAAACGCCCGAGCCGCACAAACGAAAACGGCCGGGCGCGAGGCCCGGCCGTCGATTTATCCGCGTTGTGCGGCCCGCCTCACTTCGGCGGCGGCGCCGGATTGTCCGAGAGCGTGCGCAGGTAGGCGATCACGTCCATGCGCTGCTGGGGATTCTGGATGCCGGCAAAGGTCATCATGGTACCCGGGGCGAAGGCGCGCGGATCCTTCAGCCAGGCAAACAGCTGGTCGTAGGTCCATTTGCCGCTCTTCTTCTTGAGCGCGGCGGAGAAGCTGTAGCCATTGCGGCCCTCAGCGATCGGCGCGTCGACGACGTTGTAGAGGTTGGGGCCGACCCGATTGGGCTCGCCCTTCTGCAGGGTGTGGCAGGCCTCGCACTGGCGGGCGATCTGCTTGCCCTTGTCGACCGAAGCGCTGGCGAAAAGCTGCGGCACGGTCTTTTCAGCCGGGGCGGCAGCTGCCTTCTTCTCCGGCGCGGCGGCGGGAGCTGCGGCCTGCTTGGGCTGCGCTTCCACCTTCGGCAGCGGCTGCGGGCTATCCGACAGCGTGCGCAGATAGGCGATCACGTCGGCGCGCTGCTCGGGGCTCTTGATGCCGGCGAAGGTCATCAGCGTGCCGGGGGCGTAGGCGCGCGGATCCTCGATCCATTTGAACAGCTTCTGGTAGGTCCACTTGCCGCCGACCTTCTTCAGCGCGGCCGAGAAATTGTAGCCACCGCGGCCCTCTGCAACCGGCGAGTCAACGACGTTGTAGAGGTTGGGGCCGATCTTGTTGGGCTCGCCCTTGCCGAGAGAGTGGCAGGCCTCGCACTGCTTGGCGATCTGCTTGCCCTTGTCGACGCTGGCATGGGCCAGCAGCACCGGCAGCGGGGTTTCCGCCTTCTTGGGCGCCGCCTTGGCCCCGGTCTTGGCCACTACGATCTCGTAGCCGGGCTTGGCCGGCGTCTCGGTCGCGAACAGGGCCTGGGCGCCGAGATGGATGGCCAGCAGGATCAAGCAGGTGCCGAGAATGGCGCCGAGAATCTTATTGAGTTCGAACGAGTTCATCGAGGGCAGGCTCCCGAGGGGGGCGCGAGGCGGATGCGTGAAATAGACGTCCACGCCGGGGCTCCGGCGGCGCCGGACAGATACCGTTTTGCCTGGGCCCTGGCAACCCGTATAAGCGCCACAATAAAGGGCGTAAATCGTCACATCCGGCCGGCCCGCCGGCGCCACGTCCCCCATGCCCAAAACACTGATTCTGATCCCGGCCCGCATGGCCTCGACCCGCCTGCCCGGCAAGCCGCTGGCCGATATCGGCGGCCTGCCCATGATCGTGCATGTGCTGCGGCGCGCCGAGGCCGCCCGCGTCGGCGAGGCGGCGGTGGCGACCGATTCAGAGGCGGTGGCGACCGCTGTGGAAAAGGCCGGCGGCCGGGCGATCATGACCCGCGCCGACCATGCCTCGGGTTCCGACCGCATCTACGAGGCGTTGGAGGCGCTCGACCCAGAACATCAGGTCGAGATCGTGCTCAATGTGCAGGGTGACGAGCCGGCCCTCGACCCGGCCGAGATCCGCGCCGCGCTTGCCCCCCTCGCCGACCCCGCCGTCGACATCGCGACGCTCGCCGCGGAAATCACCGACCCCGCCAGCCTGACCAACCCGAACGCCGTCAAAGTGATCGGCACGCCGGTCGCGCACGGGCGGCTCAAGGCCACGACCTTCACTCGCGCCGATGCCACCGGGCCCGGGCCGCACTACCACCACATTGGGCTTTACGCCTACCGGCGCGCGGCGCTCACGCGCTTCGTCAAGCTGCCGCCGTCCGAAAACGAGAAGCGCGAGCGGCTCGAGCAGCTGCGCGCGCTCGACGCCGGCATGCGCATCGACGTCGCGCTGGTGCAGACCGTGCCGCTCGGCGTCGACACGCCCGAGGAGTTGGAGAAGGCGCGACGCCTGCTGGCCGGTTGACTTGGCGAGCGAGGTCTGCCTGATCGTCACACCGGGGCGCGGGCCCTAGCCCGCGAGCCCGGAATGACAAAACATCGGACGGGTCATGAGCCGGAAAAAGATCATCTTCCAGGGCGAACCGGGGGCGAATTCGCACCTCGCCTGCCGCGAGGCCTATCCCGACTACGAGCCGGTGCCGTGCCCGACCTTCGAGGACTGCTTCACGGCATTGTCCGCCGGCGAGGTCGATCTCGGCATGATCCCGATCGAGAATTCGGTCGCGGGCCGCGTCGCCGACATCCACCACCTGATGCCGGATTCAGGGCTTCACATCATCGCCGAGTGGTTCTTGCCGATCCGCAATCAGCTGATGGCCCCCAAGGGCGCCAGCCTCGAGACCATCAAGAGCGTTGAAAGCCACGTGATGGCGCTTGGCCAGTGCCGCGGCATCATCCGCGCCATGAAGCTGAAGCCCATTGTTGCAGCCGATACAGCCGGCTCGGCGCGCGAAGTCGCCGAGGCGAACGACGTCAGCCGCGCGGCCATCGCCTCGCGGCTGGCGGCGGAGATCTACGGCCTCGACATCCTGAAGGAGAACGTCGAGGACGAAAGCCATTCGACCACGCGCTTCATCGTGCTGTCGAAGGAGAAGAAATGGGCTGCACCCGGCAACGGCAAGGTCATCACCACCTTCGTGTTCCGCGTGCGCAACGTGCCGGCCGCGCTCTACAAGGCGATGGGCGGCTTCGCCACCAACGGCGTCAACATGACCAAGCTGGAAAGCTACATGGTCGGCGGCAACTTCTTCGCCACCCAGTTCTACGCCGACGTCGAAGGCCACCCCGACGACCGCTCGCTGGTATTCGCGCTTGAGGAGCTGGCGTTCTTCTCCAAGGAGCTGCGCATCCTCGGGGTCTACCCGTCGCATCCCTTCCGCGAGACCTTCAAGGAAGCGAAGGATTGAGTGGAAGGCGGGCCGCCGAACCGCGCGCCCGATGCGGCATGCTCGTGTGGCGGCCGGCGCATGACTTTCGCGCAACCGCCGCGAGCCACCGCGCAATGGCGCGGTTGCTAAACTTTGGTCGATAGTTTGAACTCCAACGATTGCCTGTAATTTGGCCGCTCGCCTGTATTTTGAGCGAACCTAACAGCCCGGTAATGAAAATCCGGCGAAAGCGGCCAATGTTTCGTTGGCATGGCTTTTGCTCACATTGCGACGGTCGCGTGAAAGCGCAGACGACCGAGCCGCCGCGGTTCTCTCGGCGGCTTGCGCAGTTCTAACCGTCCCGAAAGTGAGTCGATGAAGAACAGCAACAATCCGTCCGCCGCGCGCGGACGACCCCGGCGCGATGCCCGTCGCATCAGCCGCACCTTGACGCTTCTCCTAGCCGCGCTCGCCGTGCCGTGCGCAATCACCGCCGCCCAGGCCAAGCCCTCCTCCATGCTGCCGCCCGACGTCGCCAAGGCCGGCAAAATCACCTTCTGCAGCTTCATCGACCTGCCGCCGGTCGAGTTCATGAACGACAAGGCGACGCCGATCGGCTCGGACATCGACCTGGCGAACGGCATCGCCAAGCGGCTCGGCGTCAAGGCCGAGTACGTCAATATGCCGTTCGCGGGCCTCATTCCGGCGCTTCTCGCGGGTCACTGCAACGCCATCATCTCGCAGCTCTTCATCAAGCCGCCGCGCGAAAAGGTGATCAACTTCATCCCTTACATGTATTCGCATGAAGTCCTTCTGCTGAAAAAGGGCACCAAGGGAATCAACTCGCTCGAAGACCTGTCCGGCAAGAAGGTGGCGGCGGTCACCGGCACGACGGCGACCAATCTGCTCAACGACGAGAGCGCCAAGCTCAAGGCCGCAGGCAAGAAGCCGATCGACATGGTCATGTTCCCGCAGAACACGGCGGCGCTGCAGCAGCTGGCGTCCGATCAAGTCGTGGCTTACGGGCTCGCCTTCGAAGCGGCGGCCTACTACGCGCACAAGGAGCCGAAGGTATTCGTCACCGGCGGCAAGCCCTACTACAAGATCCTGACCGGCATCGGCCTGCGCAAGGACGAGGTGCAGCTCCAGAAGGCGATGCAGTCGGCCTTCAACGACATGCGCAAGGACGGCAGCTACCACAAGATCCTGGTTAAGTGGGATATCACGCAAGACGAACTCCCGAAGGATCAGTAGTCTTCAATGTCCTTCGACTGGCCGTTCTTCTGGCATCATCTGTTCGAGCCCAATTCGCTCTTTGTGAACGGGCTCGTACTGACCGTGGTCCTCAGCGTGGTGTCGCAAGTCATCGGCACCGCGCTGGGACTGGCGGCCGCGCTGGGGCGCATCTCCAGCCTTTATCCGCTGCGCTTGGCCGCTCAGTTCTATATTTGGGTCATGCGCGGCACGCCGCTCCTGGTGCAGATCGTCTTCATCTACACAGGCTTAGCGGCCGCCAACATCGTGCGCTTCCACGATATCGACCTCAGCCTCTTCGTGATCGCGGGTAATGTGCAGGCCGGCATCCTCGCGTTGAGCCTCAACGAAGGCGCCTACATGGCCGAGATCATACGGGCCGGCATCGCGTCGGTGGATCACGGCCAGAGCGAGGCGGCCAGTTCGCTCGGCATGACCCGGGCGCAGCTCATGCGCCGCATCATCCTGCCGCAGGCGGCGCGGCTGATCATCCCGCCGCTCGGCAACCAGTTCAACATCATGCTGAAGAACAGCACGCTGGTCAGCATCATCGGCGTGCCGGAGCTTCTGCTCGCCACCGAGACGATCAACTCGGCGACCTTTCGCACCTTCGAGCTCTATACCGTGGTTGGCCTCTACTTCCTCACGCTCACCACGCTGTGGGCGTTCGTGCAACACCGGATCGAGGTTCGATTTGCGGCGCCGTCGAGCGACGGCGCCGGCGCGGTGGCCCCCAGACCGCGTCGGTTCGCGTTCCGCAACCTCATGAATGCGGCGACACGCTGATGAACCCGATTGACGAGGCCCTGTCGCCCGACACCGTCATCCCGCCGGCCGACCCCGAAGTCCTGGTCGAGGCGATCAACGTGCACAAGTGGTTCGGCGCCAGCAAGGTGCTCGACGGTGTCTATCTCTCCGTGAAACGCGGCGAGACGGTCGTCGTGATCGGGCCGTCGGGCTCGGGCAAGACGACGTTTGTCCGGTGCCTCAATCACCTGGAAACGATCCAGCGTGGGGTGATCCGGGTAAACGGACAGTTCATCGGCTATCGCGAGCGCAATGGCCGAATGGTCCCCGACCGGCCGCGTAACATCGCTCACCAGCGCCGCGACATCGGCATGGTGTTCCAGCGCTTCAACCTGTTTGCCCACATGACCGCCCTCGAGAACGTCATCGAGGCGCCCATCCACGTGCGCGGCGTCGCACGCGAGGAAGCGTTGGCGACGGCGCGGGCGCTGCTCGACCGCGTCGGACTCAGCGGCCGCGAGCACGCCTACCCCGTCCAGCTCTCGGGTGGCCAGCAGCAGCGCGTGGCGATCGCGCGCGCGTTGGCCATGCACCCCACCGTGATGCTGTTCGACGAGCCAACGAGCGCATTAGACCCCGAGATGGTGGGCGAGGTGCTGGCCGTCATTCGCGAATTGGCGAAGGACGGCATGACCATGATCATCGTCACGCACGAGATGGAATTCGCCCGCGACGTGGCCGACCGCGTGATCGTCATGGACAAGGGCGCCATCGTCGAAAGCGGCACACCGAAACACGTGTTCGTCGAATCGCAGCATCCGCGGCTGCGCGCCTTCCTGGCGAAAACCCGCCTGCACGCGGCGGAGTGAGCGACCGTCCGCGCGCCGCAGGCGTAGCCCGGTCGCGGCGCCGCAGGCCGGACGCCTAGGCATCGGCCGTCTTCCCCGCTAGGTTCGGCTGCAACGGTATCCGCGCCGACGGCTCGCCGAAAAGAGCGCACAGGGAGGGACGATGAACGGACAATCGCAGAAGGTCGCGCTGGTGACCGGCGCCGCGCGCGGCATTGGACTTGCCACCGCCAAGCGCTTCCTGGCCGACGGCTGGCGGGTCGCACTGCTCGACATCGACGGCGACAATCTGGCGCGCACCTATGCCGCACTGGCGCAGCCGGACATGACACTTTCGATCACCTGTGACGTCGCCGACAATGACGGCGTCAAGCGCGGCATGGCCACCATCATGGAACGCTTCGGCCGGCTCGACGCAATGGTCAACAATGCCGGCATCGCCATCTTCAAGCCGATCCTCGAGGTCACGCCGGAAGACTGGGCGCGCGTGCTGGCGGTCAATCTCACCGGGCCGTTCCTGTGCGCGCAAGCGGCCGCTCCGCTGATGCGCGAGACCGGCGGGGGTGCGATCGTCAACATCACCTCGATTTCGGGTCTGCGCGCCTCGACGCTGCGTACCGCCTACGGCACCAGCAAGGCCGGGCTCGCGCACCTGACGCAACAGCAGGCGATCGAGTTCGGCGCGCTCGGCATCCGCGTCAACGCGGTGGCGCCCGGGCCGGTCGATACCGCGATGGCCAAGGCCGTCCACACGCCGGAGATTCGCGCCGCTTATCACGATGCCATCCCGCTCAACCGCTACGGCCTGGAGACGGAGCTGGCGGAAGCGATCTTTTTCCTGTGCAGCGAGCGGGCAAGCTACATCACCGGGCAGACGCTCGCCGTCGATGGCGGCTTCGAGGCTACCGGCATCGGCCTGCCGGCGCTGCGCCCCAGCGGCGTCAACGGCTAGCGCCGCTCAGGAGCGCATCCGGTCAGCTGCCGTCAGATACTGCCTGGCATACGCGACCAGTTGCGCGTCGCTCGGATGGTCGAGGGTTTCCACGCCCGCGATGATCTTCTTCAGGTTCGGGTCGTGATGCTCGATATGCTTGAGCAGATCGTTCTTGGCGTTGCCCGGCCCCACCAGCAGAACCGCCCCGGCATCGGCGACCGATTGCGCGACCGCGTGCAGAAACTCCTGATCGGCGCCTGCCTTGCCGCTGCCCATCGTACCGGCCTTGTGATGAAGATGCTTGGTCGGGTGATCCGGATGCAGGACCAGCTTGTCGACATCGCTCGGATTGAAATGGAAGACCCGCGCTTCGCGATGATCGATCCAAACGACGGCGTGATAGTGGTGCGTGCTCAAGGCCGGGCCCTTTCTGGCGGCTGGACGATATTTGCCTGAACACCTACCCCCTTAATCGATCCGGGGTTTTGATCTAGCGCATATCGGCATTCCGCCTGCCGGGCCGGCGCGCCGCCTCACGCCGCGACGCGGCCGAGAAATTCCTTGATGCGCTGATGCAGCCCGGCGGCGGCGGTCTCGACCGCCTCGGCAGCCTCGAGCACCTTGGCGGCCGCGTTGCCGGTTTCGCCGACCGCGCCCGTCACCTCGTCGAGCACGCTCAACATGCCGTCCGCGCCGCCGGCGGCGCTCGCCACGTTCTGCGAAATCTCGCCGGTTGCGCTGCTCTGCTGCGCGAGCGCGCCAGCCACCGCCGTGGTGTAGCCGTCGATCTCCAGCATGTGGTCGGTGTTGCGCTGGATGGCCTCGACCGAGAAGCGGGTAGAATCCTGCACCGCCGCGATCTGGCTGGCGATCTTCTCGGTGGCGGCCGCCGTCTGCACCGCAAGCGATTTCACCTCCTGCGCGACCACGGCGAAGCCGCGACCGGCATCGCCCGCGCGCGCGGCCTCGATCGTCGCATTGAGCGCGAGCAGGTTGGTCTGGCCGGCGATATTGCGGATGAGATGGACGACGTCGCCGATCTCGTCGACCGTCGCATTCAAGGCGCCGATCTGGTCATTGGTCGCCTGCGCCTCGGCCACGGCGCGCGTCACCAGATCGGCGGCCTCGGTGGTCTGGCGGCTGATTTCGCCGATCGAGGCGATCAGTTCCTCGGCGGCGCTGGCCGCGGCGGTCATGCTCGCGGCGGCGGCGTTCGAACTGCGCACGGCGCCGGCGGCGCGTTCCGACGTTTCGCTCGAGGTGTTGGTGAGCGCGAGCGCGATCGCCTTCATCGCCGCCGTGCTCTCGCTCACGGTCGCCAGCAGCGCCGCGGCACCATCGCGGAACGCCTCGATCTCCGCTTCGACCGCGACCCGGCGCCGCTCCTGCTCCATCAGGGCAGCGCCCTGGCGCTCGGCCTGGATGCGATCGGTGATGTCGTCGTGGGTGCAGATCAACAGGCTTCCGCCTTCGATCGCCCGGTTGACGACGGCCACCACGCGTCCGTCCTGTGTTTCCATGACCCGGCTCACGGCCTGCCCCAGGCGGAACAGCTCGATGATTTCCGCGCGGTACTCTTCCGGGTCCAGATTGAGGCTGCCGGTCTCGATGCGGTTCGCGATCAGGTCGCGCAGCGTGTTGCCGGGTTTCACGGCGGCGGGCGAGAGGCCGTACATACTGGCGTAGCGCTCGTTGCAGAGCAGCACGCGCTCTTTGTCGTCGAACACGACGACGCCCTGGGTCATGTTGTTAAGGACGGTCGCCAGCAGGGCGCCATCGTGGCTGCGAACCGCGGGGCGCCGGCGCCACCAGATCGCGAAGCCGGTCGCGGACACAATGAGACCGGCTGCGGTGTAGAGAAGCCAGATTGGGACGGCGAGCTGAGCCACGGCAAGGTTTCCACTTGGTATTCCTGTAATACCCGGGAAGCTTTTAAAAGTTGTTTACCGCGCAAGTTCGCGTCACCCGGCGGCAGACATCTCGCGTTCGTATCGCTCAGCGAAACGCGGAGATGATTTTGCCAGCCGGTCGCGGTCCACCCGGCCGGAACGGGTGATGTAGCTCATGGCAAATTCGGCCGGTGCGAGCTTCATATGGTCGGCGAAATGCTCGTACCAATCAGCGCTGCCGTTGGCGCCGGCGACCAGCTTTTCCAGCACCGGCCGGCGGGCGGCCTCATAGGCGGCAAAGGCCGCGGCCACATCGCGCTCCCCCGCCAATGCCCGGTCGAGTGCAATGGCGTCCTCCATGGCGAGCCGGGTGCCGGAGCCGATGGAGAAATGCGCCGTGTACAGCGCATCGCCGAGCAGCACGCATTTGCCGTGCGACCAGCGTTCGTTGTGCACCAGGGGGAACCGCCGCCAGATCGAATTGTTGCAGATGAGCGGCCGGCCTTGCAGGGTCTCGGCGAACAGGCGCGCGCAGACGTCGGCGGATTGCGCTTCGCTCATGGCGGCCAAGCCCATCGTCGCGAACGTACCGGCGTTCATCTCGACGATGAAGGTGCTGCGCTCCGGCGTGTAGCGGTAGTGGTGCGCATTCAGCGCGCCGTGCTCGGTCTCGATGAAGGTCTGCGTCAGCGTCTCGAAGGGCATCTCGGCCCCGAACCAGGCGAAGCGGTTGTCGAGCGCCCCGACCCTCGCGCCGAGCGCCGCCGCGTGCGTGCGGCGCACCAGCGAATTGACGCCATCGGCGCCGACCACGACATCGAATTCGTCGAGCGCGTCGAGGTCCGTCACGGTGCGGCCGTAGACCGGCGCGACGCCGACCGAGGCGGCACGCGCCTGCAACAATTGCAGCAGGGGCAGACGGCCGATGGCGGCAAAGCCGATGCCGTCGATCACCACGCGCTCGCCGCGCAGGTTCAGCGTCATGTCCTGCCAGGATTCCATGTGCGGGACGATCGCGGCGTAGGTCTCGCCGTCGTCCTCGCGCAGGAACTCGAGCGCGCGGTCGGAGAACACTACGCCGAAGCCGAACGTGGCGTTGGCCGGGTTCTGCTCGATAACGGTGAGGTCCGCGGCCGGGTCGCGGCGCTTGATCAGATAGGCGAGATAAAGGCCGGCGGGACCGGCGCCGAGGATCGCGATGCGCATGCCGGCAGTCTTGCAGACTGCCGGCAAGGGCGGAAGCGCGCAGGCGTTGGTGCGGTCCGAATTATCGTTCCGGCGAGAGCCGTGCTACTGTGCGCGCTCATTCATTGCTGACGCCGCGGGTTTTCCATGATCACGATCACCGTCGCCCTCACTCTTCACGTCCTGAGCGCCGTCGTCTGGGTCGGCGGCATGTTCGCCGCCTATATGTGCCTGAGGCCCGCCGCCGGGGCGCTCGACGCGCCGCAGCGGCTGGCTTTGTGGCGGCGGTTCTTCCAGAAGTTCTTTCCGTGGGTATGGGCGTCGGTGGTGCTGCTGCTCATCACCGGCTACTGGATGCTGCTCACCTATTTCGGCGGCTTCAAGAACGCACCGCCTTACGTGAACTACATGCAGGGGCTCGGCTGGGTGATGATCCTGCTCTACGCCTGGCTATTCCACGGGCCGTGGCTCAAGTTCAAGCGCGCCGTGGACGCGCAGGACTGGGCCACCGCCGGCGCGCAACTCAACACCATCCGCCGCATCATCGCCATCAATCTGCCGCTCGGGCTGATCGTGGTGTTCATCGGCGGCACCGGCCGCTACTGGATGTTCTAGAGGCGGCGGCCGCGGCGGCTCCGGCTGAAGCGGCTGGCGCCGATATCCTGCAGGATCCAATCGTCGAGGCCGGACAGCGAAGCCACCGCCGCCTGCCGCAGGCGCGAGACCCGGCGCAGTTCCACCAGCACCCCGGCGATCCGGCGCAGTTGCCCGGCGGACGCGGTCATCATCGTGAGCATTGTCATTCTCCTATGCTCGAAACGTGTCGTTGACCGCTCATCTAGTAATCTTGCCTTATCACGTAAAATGAATAATTAAGATAACAATATTCTCGTTTTGAGAAGCATCATCGCGACCCCATTAGAGGCGGCATGGACCTCACCGACCTGCGTATCTTTCGCTCGGTAGTCGAGGAAGGCGGCATCACCCGCGCCGCCGCGCGGCTCAATCGCGTGCAGTCCAACGTGACCACGCGGGTGCGCCAGCTCGAGCAAGACCTCGGCGTCGACTTGTTCATCAGGGAAGGCAAGAAGCTGCACCTGTCGCCGAACGGCAAGGTGCTGCTCGACTACGCCGACCGGCTGCTCGACCTGGCGCAGGAGGCGCGCGACGCCCTCCACGACGGCGCGCCGCGCGGGCCGCTCAAGCTCGGCGCCATGGAAAGCACCGCCGCCATCCGCCTGCCGGCGCCGCTGAGCGAGTTCACTCATCGTTACCGCGAGGTTGCGCTCGACCTGCGCTCGGGTTCCATTCCGGAGCTCTGCGCCGCGGTGCAGGACGGCAGCCTCGACGCCGCTTTGGTCGCCGAACCGGTCGATGGCGAGGCGTTCGAGAAGGCGACGATTTACGACGAGAAGCTGGGCGTGGTGGCCGCCGGCGGCCATGCGCCCATTCGCTCGCCGCGCGACGTCGAGACGCAGACTGTGCTCGCCTTCGAGAGCGGCTGTGCCTACCGCCTGCGCATGCAGCAGTGGTTCGCCCGCGCCGGCCTCGCCCCGGCGCGCATCGTCGAGATCACCTCGTGGCACGCGATGCTTGGCTGCGTCGCCGCCAACATGGGCATCGCGGTGATGCCGCTGATCCTGCTCGGCACCTTCCCAAACGCGAAATACTTGAGCGTCCATCCGCTGCCGGCCGGCCTCAATCGAGCGCCGACCGTGCTGATCTGGCGCAAGGGCGGCCGCTCGCCCAAGATCGAAGCCCTGATGGAGGTGCTGCGCGGCCATGCCGGCAAGCGGCCGGCTAAGCGGAAGCGGATGGCGAAGCGGGGGAAGTGACCCTCCCGTGCGTCCCCGCGCAAGCGGGGACCCAGTGCTTCATTCATACAAGAGTTGGGTTGCCGCTTGCGCGGGAACGAACGGAGTTTGAGGCGCGGTCTGAGTTCTCAAATCTTCTGATTGTACTCGCCGACTTCCGGATGCGTGCGCAGCACGCCGTCGACGGCGGCGAACATTTCACGCATGCGCGCCTCCGAAACCGGGCTTTCAACCACGACCACCAGCTCCGGCTTGTTCGACGAGGCGCGCACCAGGCCCCAGGTGCCGTCCGCGACGGTGACACGCACACCGTTGACGGTGACCAGATCGCGGATCGCCTGTCCGGCGACCTTGTCGCCCTTCTTCTTGGCGTCCTCGAAGTGCTTGGTAACGGCGTCGACCACGCCATATTTCTTCTCGTCGTCGCAATGCGGCGCCATGGTGGGCGAACCCCAGGTCATAGGCAGCGCGCGCCGCAGGTCAGCCATGCTCTTGTCGGGCGCGCGGTCGAGCATGTCGCAGACCGCAAGCGCATAGATCATGCCGTCGTCGTAGCCGCGGCCGATCGGCTTGTTGAAGAAAAAGTGACCGGACTTCTCGAAGCCGGCAAGCGCGTTCAGTTCGTTGACGCGGCGTTTGATGTAGGAGTGGCCGGTCTTCCAGTAGTCGGTCTTGGCGCCCTGCTCGATCAGCACCGGATCGGTATGGAACAGGCCGGTCGACTTGACGTCGACCACGAAGGTCGCGCCCTTGTGTTCTTTGGAGAGGTAACGCGCCAGCATGACGCCGACCTTGTCGGCGAAAATCTCCTCGCCTTCGTTGTCGACCACGCCGCAACGGTCACCGTCACCATCGAAGCCCAGCCCCACGTCGGCCTTGTTGGCGAGCACCGCCTCGGCCATGGCGTGCAGCATCTTCATGTCTTCGGTGTTGGGATTGTAGCGCGGGAAGCTGTGGTCGAGTTCGCAGTCAAGCGGGATCACCTCGCAGCCGATCGCTTCCAGCACGCGCGGGGCAAAGGCGCCGGCGGTGCCGTTGCCGCAGGCCGCCACCACCTTGAGCTTGCGCTTGATCTTGGGGCGGTTGGTGACGTCGGCGATGTAGCGCTCGGGGAAGTTCTCGACGAACTCGAACGAACCGCCGCCGGCGAGCTTGAACTCGGCGTTGAGCACGATCTCCTTGAGCCGCGTCATCTCATCGGGCCCGAAGGTGAGCGGGCGGTTGGCGCCCATCTTCACCCCAGTCCAGCCGTTGTCGTTGTGCGAGGCCGTGACCATGGCGACGCAGGGCACATCGAGGGCGAACTGGGCGAAATAGGCCATGGGCGTGATCGCCAAGCCGATGTCGTAGACCTTGCAGCCGGCCGCCATCAGGCCGGAGGTGAGCGCCACCTTCACCGAGGCCGAATAGCTGCGGAAGTCGTGGCCGGTGACGATCTCCGGCTTCACACCCATCTCGCGGATCAGGGTACCGAGCCCCATGCCGAGCGCCTGCACGCCCATGAGGTTGACTTCTTTTTCCAAAAGCCAGCGCGCGTCGTATTCGCGGAAGCCGGTGGGCTTCACCAGCGGCGAGGATTCATAGGCGTAAGTATTGGGCTTCAGGTCGGATTTCGGCTTGGGAAACATCAGGTCCTCGGAAATGGAAAAGGGCCGGGCTGGGCTTTGCATAGCCTAACGCCCGAACCGCGGAAAGCGGTCCCTAGCGGCCGTTCGTGACGACGGCATGGCAGGCTTAACGGCTATTGCTCCAGCACCATGTGGCCGTTGGCGACGGCGTAGCGTTTCAGGCGCGAGAGGAAGGAGACGCCGAGCAGGTTCTGGTCAAGCGCCCTGTCGGGCAGCACCAGCGCCGGCACATCGAAGACGGTGATATTGCCGATCTCGATGCGCTCGAGCTTGGCCGGCGCGGCCTTGATCTGGCCGTTGGCGGTGGAGACGGTGGCGGTGTAGTCGGCCGGTATTGGGTGGATGCCGGCCTCGGCCGCGGCCGAGGCTCGCAGGACCACCAGCGAGGCGCCGGTGTCGACCATGAAGCCCATGCTGCTGCCGTTGACCCGCGCCTCGGCGCGGAAATGCCCCTGCCGGTTGGCGTCGAGGGTGAGGCTGCGGCCGTAGCTGCTCGTCTCGGGCGCAGGCCCCGCTTCGGCCGGCTGCACGGCGGCGGCGCGCGGCGCCTGAGGCGCGGCGGTTTTCTGATCGGCGACGCGGGCGACATAGCCCCCGACCACCATCACCGCCACGGCAATGAGCACGATGTCTCGCATGCGCGCAGCCTCGCAGGGCTACGGCGAACGCAGCCTTAACGGGATGCGGACGCGCTTCACGGTTGGTGAGCGGAGCGTTAGAGGATTGCCGACAATTTGAATGATAGCCCACGCGGCATCATTCGCCGCGGCGCTTGGCGCGGCGGGTGGCGGGCGCGCTCAGCGGATCGTCGGGCCAAGGATGCTTGGGGTAGCGCCCGCGCATCTCGGTGCGCACGGCGGCGTAGCTGCCGCGCCAGAAGCCGGGCAGATCGCGCGTCACCTGCACCGGTCGGTGCGCCGGCGACAAAAGCTCGATGACGAGCGGCACGCGCCCGCCGGCGATGGCGGGGTGTTGCGCGAGCCCGAACAATTCCTGCACGCGGATCGAGATCGTCGGCCCCTGCTCCGCTTCATATTCGATCGGGACGCCTGAGCCGGTCGGCGCGGTGAAATGGGTTGGCGCCTCGTCGTCGAGCCGGCGGCGCATGTTCCAGGGCACCAGGTTCATCACCGCGTCGGAGAGGTCACCGGCCGCGAGCTGGCTCAACGCGGTCTTGTCCATCAGCAACGGCTCGAGCCACTCGGCCGCGCTCTGCGCCAGACCATGGCCGGAGAGGTCCGGCCATTCGTCGCCTTCGGCTTTGCGCAGGAAGCCGACGCGCTCACGGAAACGCAACGCTGCCTTGCTCCACGGCAGGCGATCGAGACCGAGACTGACGATGCCTTGCGCCAGTGTGTGCGCGGTGTCGGCATCCGGCGTAACCGGCTTGATCTGTTCCGCCAGTATTAAAGCACCGAGCCGGCGCGTGCGGCGCGCGCGCAGCGACGCCGAGCCACTGTCGAACGTAACCGCATCCCGATCTTCGATCTGGTCCGCAAAGCGGGCTTCGATTTCTTCCAACGTGATGGTGGCGGCGAGCACGATACGGCTTGCCGCAGCCGCGCCGGTCAATTCGGCCACGGCGAGAAACGGCTCGCGCGCCAGCGCCGATGCTGGATCGACATTACCGCCACGGCCATTGGCGAGCAGGAAGGCGCCACTTCCACCGCCGCGGCCTTTGGCGATGCGGTCGGGATAAGCGAGCGCGAGGACGGCGCCGGGCGGCAATTCCACCCCGCCCCGTTTGGCGCCCGCCATATCGGCCCAGCGCTTCGCCATCGCCCTGGCATCGGACGCGCGCGCAGAGCGGTCGCGGCGGAATTGGTCGAGACGGTGCCCAAGATCGACATCGTTGCCACCAAGGCCGCGCTCGGAGATGACGGCGGCAATCTCTGCGGCCGTCAGCCCCGCACCCTCACGCCCGGCATCGACCACCATGCGCGCCAGCCGCGGCGGCAGCGGCAGTTCGCGCAGCCTGCGGCCCTCATCGGTGATGCGGCCGTCCGTGTCGATGGCACCGAGTTCGGTGAGCAGCATTCGCGCCTCGTCGAGCGCGGCGCGTGGCGGGGGATCGAGGAACGGCAACGTGGCAGGATCGCTCACGCCCCATTGCGCCAGATCGAGCACGAAGGACGACAGGTCCGCCGAGAGGATTTCCGGCCGCGTATAGGCCTCCAACGAACCGGTCTGCGGCTCGTCCCACAGCCGATAGCAGACGCCCGGCTCGGTGCGGCCGGCGCGGCCGCGACGCTGGTCGGCGGCGGCGCGCGACACACGCACGGTCTCCAATCGCGTCAGCCCAACGTCCGGCTCATAGCGCGGTACGCGCGACAGGCCGCTGTCGATGACCACGCGCACGCCCTCGATGGTGAGCGAGGTTTCCGCGATCGAGGTCGCCAGCACCACCTTGCGCCGCCCCTTTGGCGAGGGCGCGATGGCGCGGTCCTGCTCGCGGGCATCGAGCGCGCCATAGAGCGCAACGATGTCGGTGTCAGCATCGCCGACGCGTTCCTTCAAGAGCGTCTCGGTGCGGCGGATTTCGCCGGCGCCCGGCAGGAACACGAGCAGCGAGCCGGTGTCGGCGCGCAAGCTCCGCTGAACCGCGTCGGCCACCTGCGGCTCGATGCGGGCGCGCGCGTCGCGGCCGAGATAACGGGTTTCGACCGGATAGCTGCGGCCTTCGCTTGCGACGACCGGCACATCATCGAGCAGCGCGGCCACGCGCGCGCCGTCGAGCGTCGCCGACATCACGAGCAATTTCAGATCCTCGCGCAAGCCGCCTTGCACATCCCGGGCAAGGGCGAGACCGAGATCGGCGTCCAACGAGCGCTCGTGGAATTCATCGAACAGTACGGCGGCGATGCCCTCCAACGACGGATCGTCGAGCACCAGCCGCGTGAAGATGCCCTCGGTCACCACCTCGATGCGGGTGCGCTTCGACACCTTCGAGCCGAAGCGCACGCGCAGGCCGATCCGTTCGCCGACCTGTTCGCCCAAGGTCGACGCCATGCGGGCGGCGGCGGCGCGGGCGGCGAGCCTGCGCGGCTCCAGCACCAGGATCTTCTTGTCCTTCGCCCAGGGCTCGTCGATGAGCACCAACGGCACGCGCGTGGTCTTGCCGGCGCCCGGCGGGGCCACCAGCACGGCGGCAGGATGCGCCGCGAGTGCGGCGGTCAATCCGCCGAGCGCGGCATCGATCGGAAGGGCGTCGGGAAAGTCCTGCATCGAAGGCGGGCGCTCTTGTCTCGTCTTGCCCGCTTCCCATCTGGGAAGGGACGGCGCGGATTGAACGTGGCGAAATCCGGTGCGGGCGGCGTTCAATCTATCAAACTCGGCCGGATCTTCATCCACCCTTTTCGCCCATTCAAACCCGGCCTTGTCAACGCATGAAAATCACGCGCGCCTGTAACAAAAATCTTATCGGCGCACCCGAAGTTTTGCTGCAAGCCCGCGCGGGCTCGGTTACTTTGTGGGCGAAAAAGGCCGGCCATAGCGACGCGGAGACTTGAATGCGGTTGGGTTACTTCACGATGCCGGTGCACCCGATGGGGCGCGATTGGTCGCAGACCCTGCGCGAGGATCGCGAAGCGATCATTCTGGCCGACGAACTCGGCTTCCACGATGCTTTCATCGGCGAGCACCTGACCGACGCCTGCGAGACCGTCACCAACAGCACGCTGTTCCTCGCCACCCTCATCCACTCCACCAAACAGATCAAGCTCGCCTCCGGCACCAGCAATCTGTCGCAGGTCCATCCGGTGGTGGTGGCGGCCAACGCGGCGATGTTCGATCACCTGGCGCAGGGGCGTTTCATTTTCGGCGTATCCGCCGGCGCGCTCACCTCCGACGCCGAAGCGCTCGGCATCCTCGACGAGGACCGCAACAAAATCTTCGCCGAAGCGATCGACGTGATCCTGGCGATCTGGGAGCGCGACACGCCCTACGACATCGACTTCGCCGACAACCGCTTCAAGGTGTCGCTCAAGCGCACGGCGGCGCTCGATCTCGGCGTCGGCTATATGCCGAAGCCGTTCCAAAAGCCGCGACCGGAGATCGTCGGGACCGTGGTGGCGCCGTTCTCGCCGGGCGTGGTGCTAATGGGCAAGCGCGACTTCCATCCGCTGTCGGCCAACTTCCTGCTCGCTAGGCATCTCAAGTCGCATTGGCAGAACTACGCCAAGGGCAAGGCCGAGGTGGGCGAAAAGGCCAGGGTCGCCGACTGGCGCGTGGCGCGCACCATCTTTGTCGCCGACGACGACAAGACCGCGCGGCGTTACGGCCGCGAGGATGCCAACAGCCCCTACCTGCACTACTTCAGCCAGATGTTCAGCAAGATGAAACGCGGCAACCGGCTCTATGTGTTCAAGAGCCACCGCGAGCAGCCCGACGAGGAAGTCACGCTCGACTTCGTCATGGATAACTGCGTGTTCGCGGGCACCGTCGACAAGATCGTCGACCAGATCCTGGCCATGCGCGAGGAGACCGGCGATTTCGGCGAACTGGTCTATGCCGGCATGGACTGGGTCGATCCGAAACTCGCCAGACGCTCGATGCAACTGATGGCGGAGGAAGTGATGCCGCGCGTCAACGCTGCCATCGGCAAAAGCGCGGCGGCGGAATAATCACCCCCGCCCTTCCGGAATGACGATTCAGGTGAACCGCCGCCCAGCCGGTCAGTGCGCGGGCGGCAGCCGCGAGGACGAATAGGTCGCGGTCACCGGCGTCAACTGCGCGCCTCCGCTCGAGGCCGGTGCGCCGCCTTGCGCGACAGTGCCGCTCGGCACAGGCGCCGCCGACACCGCCGGCTTGGGCGCGGGCAGCACGATCACGCGGGTGCCGACCTGCACGCGGCTATAGAGATCTTCGATGTCCTCGTTGAGCAGCCGGATGCAGCCCGACGACACGAACTGGCCGATAGTCGACGGCTGGTTGGTGCCGTGGATGCGATAAAGCGTGTGGCCAAGATAGAGCGCGCGCGCGCCGAGCGGATTGCCTTTGCCGCCGGCCATCATGCGCGGCAGATAGGGCTGTCGCTCGATCATCTCTTTGGGCGGGAACCAATCCGGCCATTCCTTCATACGCGAAATGCGCTCGACGCCCGACCAGGTGAAGCCCTCGCGGCCAACACCGATGCCGTAGCGCATCGCCTTGCCGCGACCGAGGATGAGATAAAGATAGGTATGGCCGGTATCGACGATGATGCTGCCGGCCGGCTCCTTGGTCATGAAGTCGACGACCTGGCGCTTGAGGTTCGCCGGCAATTCCTGCGGCGTGCCGGTCTCCGGCTGATCCTCCGGCGGCAACGTCATCACGCTCTGGCTGGAGGCGGATGCCTGATCGGCGCCGACCGGGGCCGGCGGACGCACCGCACCCGATTCGGCCTGGGTAGCGGGTGCGCTCACCTGCGGCGGCTTTGCAAAGGCCGGCGGCGGCGGAGCCGGTTCCTGCCCGCCGAAGAACCATGCGCGGGGCGGCAGCGGATTGCCGGACTGCGAGGACTGAGCGGCCGCCGGAAGCACGGCCGCCAGAATCAGCAAGAAAGCACCGGAGAATCGGATCATCGTTCACTCGTAGCCGCTTTTCGGGGTCAGGCCAAGAAAGAGCCGCAGGCAAGCGTTTGCCCTGCGATCACGGCGCATTCAAGACCGCTATTAGACCGAAAACGTAGCCAATCAGTGCACAGGCGGCGGCGTATCTAAGTTTTTCACCGGTCTCAGGAAGATCAGGATCAGCGGCACCAGGAAGAGGGCAAACACGCCCGCAATCCAGAACACATCGATATAGGCCAGCAGCGTCGCCTGATGGGCAATCGTCTGGCCCAGCCACGCCATGGTCATGCCCTTGGCCTGCACCGGCGAGGCGCCGTGGGCGGTGAAGTAGTGCATCGCTTGATTAGTGGTATTTTGGTACGTGTGTGACGATGCGTACACGTGATCGACCAGCCGGGCGTGGTGAAATTGGCTGCGCCGCGCTAGTTCCGTATTTGAAATGGAGATGCCGAAGCTGCCGCCCAGATTGCGCGCCATGTTGATCTGGGCCGAGGCCTGGTTGGTCTTCTCGGGCGGCAACCCGGCGTAGGCGGCGTTGTTGATCGGGATGAACAGGAACGGCAGCCCGACCATTTGGTAGACGCGCGCCCAGGACAGCCAGCCGAAGGAGATATTCCCGTCGAGGCCGGTCATGTGCCACATGGCGAGCGCGATGATGAACATGCCGGCCGCTATCAGGTACTTGGCCTGGATGTAGTTTGCCACCTGGCCGGCCAGCGGCATCATAATCAGCATGGACAAGCCGCCTGGCATCATCACCAAGCCGGACAGATAGGCGGTGTAGCCATAGGCTTCTTGCGTCATCTGCGGCAGGATCTGCGTGGTGCCAAACAAAATGGCGCCGACCGCCACCATGACGGCGAAGGCGGTGCCGAACTGACGCGTGAACACCAGCCGCACGTCGACGATCGGATCCTTGCGCGACAATTCCCAGGGGATGAACGCCACGAAGGACAGCACCGCCACGATGGTGAAGCTGAGGATGAGAGTCGAAGCGAACCAGTCGTCCTGCTGGCCCTTGTCGAGCACGATCTCCTGGCAGCCGAGCCACAGCGCCACCAGCGCAAAGCCGATCCAGTCGATTTTCACGCCCTTGGCCAATCGCTGCCGCCGCTCCTCCTCGAGCGCCGGCGGCTCGACCAGCAGCCATTGCACCAGCAGGACCGACATGATCCCGAACGGCACGTTGATGAAAAAGATCCAGTGCCAGGAGAAATGGTCGGTCAGCCAGCCGCCCAGCGTCGGTCCGATCGTCGGCGCGATGATGACGGCGATGCCGTAGAGAGCGAAGGCTTGCGAGCGCTTCTCGGGCGGGAAGGTGTCGGCGAGGATCGACTGCTCGCTTGGTGCCATGCCGCCGCCGCTCAGGCCCTGCAGGATGCGAAAGAAGATCAGCGATTGCAGGTTCCAGGCCAGCCCGCATAGAAGCGAGCTCGCCGTGAAACCGGCGACGCACATCATATAGAAGCGTTTGCGGCCGATGACGCCGGCGAGCCAGCCGCTGACGGGGATGATGATGGCGTTGGCCACCAGGTAGCTGGTGATGATCCAGGTCGCCTGGTCGTAGTCGGCGGCGAGATCGCCGGCGATGTTCAGGAGCGCGACGCTGGCGATCGAGGTGTCGAGCACCAGCATGAAGGTCGCGATCGACACCACCACCGCGATCAGCCACGGGTTATGGTCGCCGGCCGCCGAGCGGCTTTGCGAGCCGCGGCCGGCCGTGTGGGCGTCGCTCATTGCACTTTCACCGACGGGACCACCGACATGCCGGGGCCGAGATAGACGTCCGGCTTTTTGTCGAACACGATCTTCACGGGCACGCGCTGCACCACCTTGACGAAGTTGCCGGTGGCGTTCTCCGGCGGCAGCAGGCTGAACGCCGTGCCGCTGCCGGCCTGGATGCTCTGCACGTGGCCGTGGAAGGTCTTGCCGGGATAGGCGTCGACGGTGATCGTCACCGGCTGGCCAACGTGCAGGCTGCCGATCGCGGTCTCCTTGAAGTTGGCGGTGACCCAGACATTATCCGGGACCAGCGCCATCAGCGCCTGCCCCGGCTGAACGTAGTCGCCCTTGGCGACGGAGAGGTTGGCGATATGGCCGTTTTCCGGCGCGTCGACGCCGGTGCGTGACAGGTTGATCTCGGCCTGGTTGACGGCCGCCGCCGCGGCATCGACCTGGGCATGCGCGCTGCGCACCTGCGTCTTCAGCACGGCAAGTTGCTTCTGCGCCGCCGTTACGCTGGCCTTGGCACCGGCATAGGCGGCCTGCTGCTGGGCCAGGTTAGAGGCCGCCTGCTGCGCCTGCTGCTGGGTGCCGGCGCCGCGTTGCTGCAGGGTCTGGTAGCGCTGGTTCTGCTGGCGCGCATATTCGAGCGCCGCCTGCTGCTGCTGCTGTTGCTGCTGCACCTGCTGGATCTTCGCCTGCTGCGCCGCGATCTGCGCCTGCAGGTTCTGCACGTTCGCCAGCGCCTGCTCCTGCTGCGCCTTCGCCTGCTGCAGCGCCGCCTGGTAGTTCCGCTGGTCGATCTGCACCAATTTTTTTCCGGCCGTCACCTCCTCGTTGTCGGTGACCGGGACGGCGATGGCGGTGCCGGCGACTTGCGGGCTGATCGAGACGACGTGGGTCGCGATGTAGGCGTCGGTGGTGGAGGCGAAGTCGCGGGCGTGCAAATAATAGTGAACGCCGTAAGCAACAGCAGAAACAGCAGCAAGTGCACCGACCGCCGCGATGATCGGGTGCCGCCGGACGGCGCCGAAACGCGAACGGCCGCCACCGCCGCCGTCGCCGTCCCCACTGTCGCCGCTGTGCTGAGCGCCGGCGTCCTGCTGCTCGTCGTGCGGCACGAGGCCGGGCGCCTCTTCTTCAGGCGTACGGCTCGGGTGCTCGGCCTCGAGAGGCTGCTCTTGGTGTTCCCGTAATGCCATGGATGATCATTTCCAGTGGGGCCTTGTCAGCCCCCCGTTTCAATGACCGCCGCTGGCGATAGTTCCATCGCGCCCCACGGGGAAGCGCTTGACGCAACTCACAATTTCGACAGCTATGTTTCGCTGCCTGCCTCTTCCGCGAGCACCTTTTTGGCGACCCGGTGGCAATCGATGGCGACCGGAAATCCGCAATAGACCGCAACCTGCCGGAGAATTGCGGAGAGCTCCTCCCTGGTCAGCCCGTTGCGCATGGCACCGCGGAAATGCAGCTCGAATTCGTGCATACGACCGAGGGCGGCAATCATGCCGAGATTGAGGATGCTGCGCTCGCGGGGCTTGAGCCGGTCGTCGCCCCATACCGCGCCCCAGGCATATTCGGTGACCAGCGCCTGGAAATCGCGGTTGAAGTCATCGGTGTTGGCAACGGCGGCGTCGACATATTCGTCGCCCAGCACCTTCCGGCGCATCGCCATGCCGCGCTCGTAACGGCTCTGATCCATGGTCATTCACTTCACTCCCGGGGTTTAGGCGCCTTTGCGGCAGGTTCCGGGGGCCATGTTGACAGGAGAGGACCGATTTCGTCCATTCCGGTCCTGCGTTTTTACGGATGGACCAAGCATGAAAGTAGCCATCGTCGGCGGCGGCATTTGCGGGCTCTCACTCGCGCTCAATCTCAAGCAGCGCGGCATCGAATGCGCCGTCTATGAGCGTGCGAGCGAGATCAAGGAATTGGGCGTCGGCATCACCGTGCTGCCCCATGCCATGCGCGAATTCAGCGCACTCGGGATTGGCGACAAGCTGCTCGCCGCCGGCATTGAGAACCGCGAAAGCTGCTTCTTCAACCGTTTCGGCCAACTCATCTACAAGGAGCCGCGCGGCAAGTTCGCCGGCTACCAGTTCCCGGAAGTCGGCATCCACCGCGGCAAGCTGCACCTGATCCTGTACGAGATGGCGAAGGCGGCGCTCGGGCCCGACGCCATCCGCACAGATCACGAGTGCACCGGCGCCGAGCAGGACGAGCGCGGCGCCACGCTACATTTCAAGCGCACGTCCACGGGCGAAGTGCTCGAAAACATCAATGCCGACGTGGTGGTGGCTTGTGACGGCGTCAATTCGGCGCTCCGCCGGCAGTTCTATCCCGACGACCGCGTGGTGTTTTCGGGCATAAACACCTGGCGCGGCGTGACGCGCCACAAGCCGATCCTGGGCGGGCGCACCTACATGCGGGTCGGCTCGATCCTGACCGGCAAGATCGTGATCTACCCGATCGTCGACGATATCGACGGCGAGGGAAACCAGCTCATCAACTGGATGGCCGAGATCAAGCGCGACACCACCGAGGCCAACGACTGGAACAAGCCCGGCGACCTCGCCGACTTCTTCCCGATCTACGAGAACTGGCGCTTCGACTGGCTGGACGTGGCGCAGATGATCCGAGACGCCGATCAGATCTTGGAATACCCGATGGTCGACAAGGATCCGATCGACCAATGGACCTTCGGGCGCATCACTTTGGCCGGAGACGCAGCGCACCCGATGTATCCGCGCGGATCCAACGGCGCCGCCCAGGCGGCGATCGACGCCCGCACGCTGGCCGATTTCCTGCGCTCCAGCACCGATCCCCGCGAGGCGCTCAAGGCCTACGAGGCCGCCCGCAGCGGCCCGGCGGCCCGCGTGGTGCGCACCAATCGCGAGCACCCGCCGGACTTCATCAACATCAAGGTAGAGGAACTCGTGGGCGACAAGCCGTTCGACGACCTCGACAAATACATTACCCAGGACGAACTCAGGGCGCTCAGCGAGAACTACAAGCGTATCGCCGGCTTCGCGCTCGCCGACGTGG
The DNA here is from genome assembly GCA_963773225.1 of uncultured Pseudomonadota bacterium. Lineage (GTDB taxonomy): Bacteria > Pseudomonadota > Alphaproteobacteria > Rhizobiales > Xanthobacteraceae > Pseudolabrys. The sequence goes on along the minus strand of CAVZAO010000009.1, from coordinate 107,693 downwards.
GACAGACCCGATAGGGCGGCGGGAACCCTTCCCGCCCCCGGCCACGGCCGCCGGTGGCGCGAATGCGCATCGAGCCCGGCCAGGGGCCGATTGAAAAGTAGCGCCAGGTCAATATGTTAGGATTGCCTTCCGGGGCGGCGCCGGGCCCGAATTCAGCTCCTGCGCCGGCACAGGATTCGCCAGCCCGAGACGTTCAATGGTCAAGACCGGGGCTATAATGGACTGGCTTTTCCGATGGCGACCGCCGCAACCCAATGGATGACAGCGACGAAGCGCTCATGGCCCGGGTCGCAAAGGGCGACCAATGGGCCTACCGCCAGCTCAGTGGACGCCATCTCCCGGCGATGCTCGGGCTTGCCCGCCGCATCCTCGGCAACGCGGCCGATGCGGAGGACGTGGTGCAGGAAGCCATGCTGCGGGTCTGGACTCATGCCCCGCGCTGGCAGCCGCTCGCGGCGTTCCGCACCTGGCTCACGCGCATCGTGGTCAACTTGTGCCTGGACCGCAAACGCAAGGCACGCTGGGTGGACTTGGAGGCGGCAGGCGAGATCGTCGATCCGACGCCAAGCGCCACCGAGCGTTCGGAAGCCGATGAGCGCGAACGGCACTTGGCCGGGGCCATCGCGCAATTGCCGGCGCGCCAGCGCACGGCAATCGTGCTCACCTACAATGAAGGGATGAGCAATGCGCAGGTGGCCGAAGTACTCGATACCACCGTTTCGGCGGTGGAAACCTTGCTGATACGCGGCAAGCAGAACCTGCGCCGCGCATTGGGAAACCTGATTGACGAGGACTAGCGTCATGAATGCCGAGTTGCTGCAGACCTTTCTCGACCGCCACGGCGCCAACCCGGCGCGCTGGCCGGCGCACGAGCGTGCCCAGGTCGAAGGCCTGATCGCTGGCGACCGAGAGGCGCGCCGCGTATTCGAGAAGGCGCGCCGGCTCGACGCCGCGCTGGGCGGCTATGGCGCCGCGGCCGCGCCAGACGATGCCGCGCTCGCCCGCCTGACCGCACGGCTGAGCGGTCCGCTGCCGCCGCAGAAGCGGCCGTTCTGGCGGCTGCCCACTCTGCTGCTCGATTGGCAGTTCGCCCCGGCCTGGCCGCGTATGGCCGCGCTCGCCGGCTGCGCGGTGCTCGGCTTCGCCATCGGCCTCACCGGCATCGACCGCCAGTTCGACGCCCGCTCGACCACGACCGTCACCAGCAGCGACCTCTCGACCACCGTGTTCGACGCCGAGCCGTTCCCCGGAGTGCAGCCATGAGCGAGCCGATGGCCGAGGCCGGTTCCGGCGCGCCGCGCCGCGGCGTGCGCTGGCTGCTGCTCGGCTCGCTGGCGCTCAACCTCTTCTTCATCGGCATCGCGGTGGCGATGGCGGTTCGCGGCCCGCCGCCCCCGCGGCACTGGCATCACAACGTGTTCGAACGCGTGAACCGCCTGGCCGCGACGCTGCCGTCCGCCGACGGCAAGATCGTGCGCGACGCCATGGACGCGCACCACGCGGCTATCGCCAAGGCGCAGGCCGACTTCCACAAGGACCGCGACGACATCCGCGCCACCCTGCGGCAGCATCCGTTCCAGGAAGACGCCATGCGCGCGGCCATGGCCAAGGCGCGCGCGGCGCGCCAGACCTTCGACGAGATAATTCAGGGGGTTTTCGCCGACGCCGCCGCCAAGATGTCGCCGGCCGGCCGCGAGGCGCTCGCCGATTGGCCGGAAGGGCACAAACCGCGACACAGGCCGAACTGAGTATCGTTACGTCCGCCTTTTAATCGTCGTCGTCTAAGTCGTCACAGTCATTGAAAGCCGCCGGTATGCGTCAATTGAAGGAGATGCTCAGGGTAACGAGAGCCCCTTACGCGCGCCCGGTGATGGTCATGCTGCAAGGTCTGGTCCTGACGCTCCCGCTCAGCGGCTGCTTTCTCACCGGAGCGCCGCCGGAGCCCGGGCTCGACATCCCGGCCGCTTACCGCTTTGGCGCGCACAACCCGAAGGCGGCGCAGGCCGCGCTGCCCAAGCTCGACTGGTGGCGTTCGTTCCATTCGCGCGAATTGACCAGCGTGGTCGAGCGCGCGCGCGACGCCAACCTCGATATCGCTGCCGCCGTCGCCCGCATCGTGCAGGCCGACGCGCAAGCGCGCATCACCGGCGCGTCGCTGTTGCCGACGATCGATTTCAACGGCAGCGGCACGCATTCGCGGTCTTCGCAGAGCACCAGCAGCGGCGCGTCGTTCGGCGGCTCCGAGCACGACAGCCTGATCGGCACGCTCACCGCCAGCTACGAGATCGACTTCTGGGGCAAGAACCGCTCGGCGCTGCGCGCTGCCGAGGAAACCGCGGTGGCGACCCGCTTCGACAAGGAAGTGGTGGCGCTTTCGACCGTCGTGACCGCTGCCAACGCCTATTTCGCGGTGCTGGCCTCGCAGGACCGGCTGCGGGTCGCGCAAGACAACCTGAAGAGCTCCAACCGCGTGCTCAACCTGATCAAGCAGCGCCTCAACGCCGGGACCGCCTCCGATCTCGAGGTGGCGCAGCAGGAAAGCGTGGTCAACGGCATCCGCGCCGGCATTCCGGCACTGCGGCAGACGCTCGAGCAGAACCGCAACGCCCTCGCCGTGCTGATGGCGCGCTCGCCGGAGCGCGCGCGCATCCGCGGCGGCAGCCTGAACAGCGTGCGCGTGCCGCGGGTGACGCCGGGCCTGCCCTCGGAGCTGTTGGCGCAGCGTCCCGATATCCGCGAGGCCGAGGCCAAGCTCGCGGCCGCCGACGCCAACGTCGAGAACGCGCGCGCTCAGTTCCTGCCCTCGATCACGCTCACCGGCGAAGGCGGCTTCCAAAGCGCGGTGCTCAAGAGCCTGCTGAGGCCGGAATCGATGCTCTACTCGGTTGCCGCCGGCGTCACCCAACCGATCTTCGAGGCCGGCAAGCTGACCGGCAATCTCGACCTGCAGAAGGGCAAGCAGGACGAACTCTTGCAGGACTACCGCAAGGCCGTGATTTCCGGGTTTTCGGACGTCGAGACCGCGCTCAACGACGTGCGCGAGACGGCGCTGCGCGAGCGCCTGCAGCGCGACGTGGTGGCGAGCTCGCGGCGCGCCTTCGACATTTCCGAACAGCGTTTCCAGCAGGGCACAATCGACCTGGTGACCGTGCTTCAGACGCAACAGACACTATATAGCGCGCAGGACACCCTGGTGCAGGCACGGCTCGCGCATCTTCAGGCCATTGTCAGTCTGTACCAGGCGTTGGGGGGTGGGTGGCTGCCAAAGCCCGTGGAACCCGAACATGCACGGTAAATTGCCGAAGGAAGAGCTGACCAAGACGCGGAAAAAGCCCGCCGGCCGCCGTCTGCGCCGGGCGCTCGTCTGGCTCGTGGTGCTCGGCGCGGTGGGCGGCGCGCTCTACTACGTCTATGCGCCCGGCCACCAGCAGCAACAGCAGCAGTCGGCGCGCGCGCGCTTCCGCCACGGCGGCGGCGCCGGCGGTCCGGTGCCGGTGCTGGCCGCGCCCGTGAAGCGCGCCGACGTGCCGGTCTATCTCGACACCGTCGGCACCGTGCAGCCGCTCAATACCGTGACCGTGCGGCCGCAGGTCGACGGCAAGCTGATCGCAGTCACCTTCAAGGAAGGCCAGGACGTCACGAAAGGCCAGGTGCTGGCGCGCATCGATCCGACCCTCTACCAGGCCGCGCTCGACCAGGCCAAGGCCAAGAAAGCGCAGGACGAAGCCCAACTCGCCAACGCCAAGAACGACCTCACGCGCTACGAGAAGCTCGCCGCCGCTAACGCCATCAACAAGCAGCAGGCCGACACCCAGAAGGCGCTGGTGGCGCAGTACACCGCGCTGGTCCAGGCCGACCAGGCCTCGATCGAGAACGCGCAGGCGACGCTCGGTTACACCACCATCACTGCGCCGATCTCCGGCCGCACGGGCCTGCGCAACGTCGACGAAGGCAACTACGTGCGCGCCTCCGATTCGTCGTCGGCGATCGTCACCATCAGCCAGATCAAACCGATCGCGGTACTGTTCAACCTGCCGCAGCAGGACCTCGACCGCGTCAACGCCGCCTTCGCCAAAGGGCCGCTGCCGGTCGATGCGGAGCGGCCATCGAACGGCGGGGTCATCGCGCACGGGAAGCTGACCGTGATCGACAACACGGTCGATTCCTCGACTGGCACCGTGAAGCTGAAGGCCGAGTTCCCCAATCCGAACCTGCAGCTCTGGCCCGGCCAGTTCGTCAATGTGCGGCTGCTGATAGACACCCTGAAGAACGTTGTGGTCGTTCCCACCGCCGCCGTGCAGCGCGGGCCGAACGGCGCCTTCGTCTATGTGGTCGGCAGCGACAACAAGGCCAAGCTGCACCTGGTCAAAGTGGAGAAGCAGGACGAGCACCAGGCGGTGATCGCCAGCGGCGTCGAACCGCCGGCGCGCGTGGTGACCACCGGCTTCGTGCAGTTGACCGACGGCAAGACGGTGAAGGTCGACAGCGGCGCGGGCGCGAAGCCGCAAGGGGCAAAGCCGCAAGGGGCAAAACCGAACGCGGCAACGCCCGGCACCAGCCGGGCGCCGACGGTCGGCGCGGCCGCAGCGGCTGAGCGAAAGGGGCGTCGCGGGGGCGGCGAAAGGCACCGCCCCGCGCAATGAGCGTCTCCTCGCCCTTCATCCACCGGCCGATCGCGACCTCGCTGCTCGGCGTCGCGGTGATGCTGGCCGGCCTGCTCGGCTATTTCTGGCTGCCGGTGTCGGCGCTGCCGCAGGTCGACTTCCCCACCATTCAGGTGACGACGCAGTTGCCCGGCGCCAACCCGAGCACGGTTGCTTCGCTGGTGACCGCGCCGCTCGAGCGCCAGTTCGGGCAGATTCCGGCGCTCGAGACCATGACCTCGTCGAGCTCGTTCGGGGTCAGCCAGATCACCCTGCAATTCAATCTCGACCGTAACATCGACGCCGCGTCGCAGGACGTGCAGTCGGCGATCAGCGCGGCCGCCTCGCAACTGCCGCGCAACCTGCCCTACCCCCCGCTCTATTCGAAAGTGAACCCGGCCGACACGCCGATCGTGACGCTGGCGCTCACCTCCGACACACTCGACATGCGGAGCTTGAGCGACCTCGCCGACACCATCATGTCGCCACGGCTGTCGGAGATTTCCGGCGTCGGCCATGTCTCGGTCCAGGGCGGCATCCGCCCGGCGATCCGCATCCAGGCCGACCTCGGTCGGCTCGCCGCCTACGGCATCGGGCTCGAGGACCTGCGCACGGCCATCGTCAGCGCCAATGTCGCCGGCGCCAAGGGCTCGCTCGACGGCACCCACCAGGCCTACACCATCGCCGCCAACGACCAGGTGACCGACGCCGACACCTACAAGTCGGTGATCGTCGCCTACCGCAACGGCGCGCCGGTGCGCGTGTCCGACGTCGCCAAGGTCGTCGACGGCCTGGAGAACAGCAAGGTCGGCGCCTGGTACCAGGGCAAGCCCGCGGTCGTCATCGACGTGCAGCGCCAGCCCGGCGCCAACGTCATCGATACGGTCACGCGCCTCAAGCAGGAACTCCCGCGCCTGCAGAAGGCGATGCCGGCCGGTGCCCGTCTGACCGTCGTCAACGACCGCACCGAAACCATCCGCGCCTCGGTGCGCGACGTGCAGTTCACGCTGCTCATCAGCGTCGCGCTGGTGGTGCTGGTGGTGCTGATTTTCCTGCGCACGGTGCGCGCCACCATCATCGCCGGCGTAGCACTGCCGTTGTCGCTGATCGCCACCTTCGGGGTGATGTGGTTCTGCGGGTTCTCGCTCGACAACCTCTCGCTCATGGCGCTCACCATCGGCACCGGCTTCGTGGTCGACGACGCCATCGTCATGATCGAGAACATCGTCCGTCACATGGAGAACGGCGAGAAGCCGCTCACGGCGGCGCTGAAGGGCGCCGGCGAGATCGGCTTCACGGTCATTTCGTTGACGCTGTCGCTGATCGCGGTGTTCATCCCGCTCCTGTTCATGACGGGACTGGTCGGCCGCATGTTCCGCGAATTCGCGCTAACGCTGACCATCGCCGTCGTCGTGTCGGCCATCGTCTCCCTGACCCTGACGCCGATGATGTGCGGACGCCTGCTGCGCGCCGGGCACAACGATCGCGCCAGCGAGCGCAACCGCGGCGGCCTGGCGCGCGCTTTCGCGGCGACGATGGACCGCGTGATCGATTTCTATCACGACAGCCTCCTATGGGTGCTGCGCCACAGCTTCGGCACGCTGATGGTGACGCTGCTGACGCTCGCCGCCACCATCGCGCTCTACGTGGTGATGCCGAAGGGCTTCCTGCCGCTGCAGGACACCGGCCTGATTACCGCCACCACCGAAGCCGGGCCCTCGGTGTCCTTCGCGGAGATGCAGCGCCGCCAACATCTGGTCGAGAACGCGATCCGCAAGGACCCTGACGTGCGCGGTGTGGTGTCGGTGATCGGCGTCAGCCCGCTCAATGCCACGCCCAACACCGGTCGCATGACCATCACGTTGAAGCCCCGCGACCAGCGTAACGACCTGGTCGGCGCCATCATGGCGCGGTTGAAGGACGACGTTGCCGGCATCCCGGGCGTAAAGGTCTATTTCCAGGCCGCGCAGGACATTCAGATTTCAACCCGCGTCAGCCAATCGCAGTACCAATACACCCTCGCCAGCACCAGCCGGAAGGAAGTGGTGGAATGGGCGGAGAAGCTGACGGCGGCGCTGCGCCAGTCGCCGGCGCTGCGCGAGGTCGCCTCCGAAGCGCAGGAGAACGGGCCGCGCGTGACGGTCGACGTCGACCGCGAGAAGGCGGGCCGCCTCGGCGTCTCCATGCAGAGCGTGACCGACACGCTCAATGACGCCTTCGCTCAGCGCCAGATCTCGACCATCTACGGCCAGGCCAACCAGTACCGCGTCATCCTCGAAGCCGAGCCGCGCTACCAGCGCGATCCCGCTTCACTGTCGCAGATCTACGTCACCGGCTCGCGCACCTCGACCGGCACCGCCGCGACCGTCGGCAACACCGCGAGCGGCACCACCAATACCAACACCACGGCCACGCCCAATTCGGTGACCGGCTCCAACCAGATCCCACTCGCGGCCTTCGCGCGCTTCGTGCGCTCGACTGCGCCGCTCGCCATCGCGCACGAGGAACAGTTCCCCTCGATCACCGTCAGCTTCGATCTGGCGCCCGGTTACGCCCTCTCGGACGCGGTCACAGCCATCAGCGAGGCGGAGCAGCAGATCGGCATGCCGTCTTCGGTGTCGGGCAGCTATTTCGGCGATGCCGCCGAATTCGCCAAGTCGCTCGCAGGCGAGCCGTGGCTGATCCTCGCCGCGGCCATCGCCATCTACATCGTGCTGGGCGTGTTGTACGAGAGCTTCATCCACCCGCTCACCATTCTTTCCACGCTGCCGTCGGCTGGCGTCGGCGCGCTTCTGGCGCTGCTCGCCTTCGGCTACGATCTGTCGGTGATCTCGCTCATCGGCATCATCCTGCTGATGGGCATCGTGAAGAAGAACGCGATTCTGATGATCGACTTCGCGCTCGACGCCGAGCGCAAGCAGGGCCTGAGTCCCCGGGAGTTGATCGTGCAGGCGGCACTGCTGCGCTTCCGGCCGATCATGATGACCACCTTGGCCGCGTTGTTCGGCGCCCTGCCGCTAGCGCTCGAAGCCGGCACCGGCGCGGAACTGCGCAACCCGCTCGGCATCACCATCATCGGCGGCCTGCTGCTCAGCCAGTTGCTGACGCTCTACACCACCCCAGTGATCTACCTCTACATGGAGCGCCTGCGCGCGCGCCTGTCCCCGCGTGAGCGGCGCCTCAGGGCGCATCCGGCGGAGTGAGGGCCGTGCCACAGACACCGGTCATTCCCTCGCAAGGGGAAATCCAGAAGCAAGGTTTCAAGGGCGACCATCTGCCGCTCTGGGTCCCCGCTTTCGCGGAGGCGAACGGAGCATGTAGCGGTGCAACGCGCACTGAATGCTCCCCTCCCCCTTGCGGGGAGGGATTGGGGGCGGGGGTGACTTTGCAAGCTGCGCCCGCGCTCCGCTCCCCCCGTTCGCGCAGCGAATGGTTGGGACCGAGTGGAGGGCAGCAGTCTCGCATCGCGGTACGCCAGGCAGGTATTGAAAGAGCCCCCCACCCCGCCCGCCTTCGCCAAGGCCTCGGCGGGCGACCCTCCCCGCCGCTGCGCGGGGGGAGGGTGTCAGCGCTGCGGGGCGCGGCATGAACTTCTCGCGCATCTTCATCCGGCGGCCGATCGGCACCACGTTGCTCGCGATCGGGTTATTCCTGGTCGGCATCGTCGCCTACACGCAGTTGCCGGTGGCGAGCCTGCCGAGCATCGAGTTCCCCACCATCTTCATCTCCGCCAACCAGCCCGGCGCCGCGCCCGATATCATGGCGGCGACGGTGGCGGCGCCGCTCGAGCGCCAGCTCGGCACCATCGCCGGCATCAGCGAGCTGACCTCGATCAATTCGCTCGGCCACAGCCAGATCATCGCGCAGTTCGACCTCTCTCGCAGTGTCGAGGGCGCGGCCCAGGACGTGCAGGCCGCGATCAACGCTTCGCTCAGCGACCTGCCGAGCGACTTGCCGAGCTTGCCCACCTTCCGCAAGGTGAACCCGTCCGCGCGCCCGATCCTGATCCTGGCGCTGACGTCGAAGACGCTGCAGGGCAGCGCGCTCTACGACGCCGCCGACAGCGTGATCGCGCAGCGGCTATCCCAGGTCGACGGCGTTGCCGACGTCACCGTCGCCGGCTCCGAACAGCCGGCGATTCGCGTGCGCGTCGACCCCACCCGGCTCGCCGCCATGGGCGTGTCGCTGGAGCAGGTTCGCACCGCGATCGCCAATTCCAATGCGGTCGGCCCGGTCGGCTCCTTCGACGGGCCGCAGCGCGCCACCACCATCGGCCTCAACAACCAGCTCAAGGACGCGAACCAGTACGATCCCGTAGTGGTGAAGACCGCCAACGGCACGGTCATCCGCCTGTCCAGCATCGCCAGCATCAAGCCGAGCGTGCGCAACAGCCGTTCGGCCGGCTGGTACAACATGCAGCCCTCGGTGCTGCTGATCATCACCAAGCAGGCCGACGCCAACGTCATCAACACCGTCGACCGCATCTATAAGGTGCTGCCCGATATCAAGAAGTGGGTGCCGGCGGGCGTCGACATCTCGGTGCTCGCCGACCTCACCGGCACCATTCACGCCAGCGTCAACGACATGCAGCTCACGCTGCTCGCTTCCATCATACTGGTGATGCTGGTGGTGGCGCTTTTCCTGCGCCGCATGGCGGCGACGCTCGCCGCCGGCATCACGGTGCCGCTGGCGCTCACCGGCACCTTCGCGGCCATGTGGCTCGCCGGTTTCTCCATCGACAACCTGTCGCTGATGGCGCTCGCGGTGTGCATCGGCTTCGTGGTCGACGACGCCATCGTCATGATCGAGAACGTGTTCCGCAACCTGGAGAAGGGCTATTCGCCCCTGCGCGCCACGCTGACCGGCGCGCGCCAGATCGGGTTCACGGTGGTGTCGATCAGCGTGTCGCTGCTCGCCGCCTTCATCCCGCTCCTGTTCATGGGCGGGATCGTGGGCCGCCTGTTCCGCGAATTCTCGGTGACGCTCGCCTTCGCCATCATCGTCTCCACCATGGTGTCGCTGTCGGTGACGCCGATGATCTGCGGCTATTTCGTGCGCGAGCGCCCGAGTCCGGACGCCACCTGGCTCGACCGGCTGGTCGAAGGTTTCATGCGCCGCATGGTCAGCTTCTACGACCGCACGCTTACGTCCGTGCTGAACTTCCGCCTGCTGACGCTGGTCGTCTTCATCGCGACCATCGCGCTCACCATCGGCCTCTTCATCAAGGTGCCGAAGGGCTACATGCCGCAGGACAACTCGGGCCTGATCTTCGGCGGCACCAAGGCCTCGACCGACATCTCCTTCGCCGCCATGAAGAAGCTGCAGCTCAAGGCGATGAAGATCATCCTGGCCGATCCGGCGGTCTCGGGGCTCGGCTCCTCGGTCGGCTCGTCGGGCTTCAACGCCTCGGTCAACCACGGCCGCATGTTCATCTCGCTGAAGCCGCTCGCCGAGCGCAAGGTCAGCACCCAGCGCGTGGTGGCGCGGCTGCGCGGCAAGCTCGCCCATATCCCGGGGCTGAGCGTGTTCATGGTCCCGGCGCAGGCGCTGCACCGCGGCGGCCGCTCCAGCGACTCGCAGTATCAGTTCACGCTCTGGAGCGCGGACATCGACGCCTTGCAGGAATGGGTGCCCAAGGTGGTGGCGCGGCTGAAGACGGTGCCCGGCCTGACCGACGTCACCACCGACCGCGAGCAGGGCGGCCTGCAGGCGACCGTCGACATCGACCGTAAGGCGGCCTCACGCCTCGGCGTGCGCATCCAGGATATCGACAGCGCGCTCAACGACGCCTTTTCGCAGCGCCAGGTCTCGACCATCTACGGCACGCGCAACCAGTATCACGTCATCCTCGAGGTCGACCGCAAGTACCAGCGCGACCCGACCGACATCAGCCACATCTATGTGAGCGGCAGCAACGGCCGCCAGGTGCCGCTGTCGACGGTCGCGCACGTGACGCGCACCATCTCGCCGCTGGTCGTCAACCACCAGGGCCAGTTCCCGTCGACCACCATCACCTACAACCTGAAGCCGGGCGTCGAGCTCGGGCCGGCGACCACCGCCATCGAGCAGGCGGTAGCCGGGATGCATCTGCCCGATTCCATCCGCACCGATTTCGCCGGCGACGTACTGGCGTTCAAGCAGAGCATGGGTGCGCAGCCGCTCCTGATCCTGGCGGCGCTGATCGCGGTCTATATCGTGCTCGGCGTCTTATACGAGAGCCTGGTGCATCCGCTCACCATCATCTCTACCTTGCCGTCAGCCGGACTGGGCGCGCTCCTGGCGCTGATGGTGTCGGGTCAGCAGATCACGGTGATTGCCTTCATCGGGATCATCCTGTTGATCGGCATCGTCAAGAAGAACGGCATCATGCTGGTTGACTTCGCGCTCGACGCCGAACGCCGGCGCGGCTTGCCGCCGGCGCAAGCGATCCACGAAGCGTGCCTCGAGCGTTTCCGGCCGATCCTGATGACCACGCTTGCCGCCGCGCTCGGCGCGCTGCCACTGATCATCGCCACCGGTCCCGGTGCCGAGCTGCGGCGGCCGCTCGGCATCACCATCGTCGGCGGCCTCTTGGTGTCGCAGGTGCTGACGCTCTATACGACGCCGGTGATTTATCTCTTGCTCGACGGCCTGCATCGCAGGCTCGGCGGCGCCATGCCGACTTTCATCAAGCGGCGGCCCGGCCCGGTGGCGGAGCCGGCGGAATAGGCTAGACGCCCAAATACCGGTGCTGCACGTCCTTGGCCGCGGCCAGCTCCGGCGAGGTGCCGCTCCACACCACCTTGCCGCGCTCGATGAGGAAATGCCGGTCGGCGACGCGCATGAGCGCGCCGACATTCTTGTCGATCACCAGGATCGACAGGCCCGTGGTCTTGAGACGCGCCAGGCAACGCCAGATCTCGGCGCGAATCAGCGGCGCCAGGCCTTCGGTCGCTTCATCGAGGATGAGCAGCCGCGGATTGGTCATGAGCGCCCGGCCGATCGCCAGCATCTGCTGTTCGCCGCCCGAGAGTTGATTGCCCATGCTGCCGGCGCGCTCGGCGAGCCGCGGAAAGAGATCGTGCACGGCTTCGAGCGACCAGGCGCCGCCGTCGCGCCCGACCGAGGTGGCGACGAGATTCTCGCGCACGGTCAGGTTCGGGAAGATCTGCCGCCCTTCCGGCACCAGGCCGATGCCGAGCTTGGCGACCTTGTAAGCGGGAAGCCCGCGGATATCCTCGCCGGCGAAACGGATGGCGCCCGCGCGCGCCGGCGTCAGCCCCATGATCGAGCGCACGGTGGTGGTCTTGCCCATGCCGTTGCGGCCCATGAGCGTCACCATCTCGCCGGGCGCGATCGTAAGCGACATGCCGAACAGCACCTGGCTCAAGCCATAGGACGTCTCGATGGCCGCGACCTCGAGCATGGGCTCAGGCATAGCCGGCCTCCTGCTCGTCCTTGCCGAGATAGGCTTCGCGCACGGCATCGTCGGCGCGGATGACGTCGGGCGGACCGGATGCGATCACGCGGCCATAGACCAGCACGGTGATGCGGTCGGCGAGCGCGAACACCGCCTCCATGTCGTGCTCGACCAAGAGGATGGTGTAGTCGCGCTTCAGCGCCTGCAACGTGGTCACCATACGCGCGGATTCGTCAGGGCCGAGCCCCGCCATCGGCTCGTCGAGCAGCAGCATGCGCGGCCGGCTGGCGAGCGCCATGGCGAGCTCGAGCAGCCGGTGCTCGCCGTGGCTGAGGTCGGCGGCGCGCCGGCCGGCATGGCTGGCGAGCCCGACGCGCTCGAGCGCGGCCATGGCCGGTTCGCGCAAGTCCGTCGCGCGGCGGGCGTTCTGCCAAAAGCGGAAGGAATGGCCGGCGTGCGCCTGCACCGCCAGCGCCACGTTGTCGAGCACGCCGTGGTCGAGAAACAGCGAGGTGATCTGGAACGAGCGCGCAAGCCCGAGCGCGCTGCGCTTGTAGACCGGCAGCCGGGTGATGTCGGTGCCGGCGAAGCGGATGCGGCCGGAATCCGGCGTCAGCTGCCCGGACAACTGCGCGATCAGCGTGGTCTTGCCGGCGCCGTTGGGCCCGATCACCGCGTGCAGTTCGCCGGGCGCGATGCTCATCTGCACGTCGTCGGTGGCGACGATGCCGCCGAAGCGTTTGGCAAGATGATCGATGTGCAGCATCGCTTCGCTATTGGGCTCGCTCATGCGCGCACCCTCTTCGCCAGCTCTGGCTTGTCGCTGCCCCGCTGCCAGCGCGCACCGAGCTGCACCAGCAGCCCGTCGATACCGCCGCGCGCGAACAGCACGACCAGCAGCAGGAGCGGCCCCATAATGATCTGCCAGTATTCGGTGATGCCCGAGAGCGCCTCTTCCAGCACCAGAAACGCCACCGCGCCGAACACGGCTCCGAACGGCGAGGCCATGCCGCCCAGCACCACCATGACGATGAGATCGCCCGAGCGCGTCCAGTACATCATGGACGGGCTGACGAAATCGGCGTTGTTGGCGAGCAGCACCCCCGACAGCCCGGCCATGGTGCCGGCGATGACGAAGCAAACGAGCTTGTACCGGTAAGTCGGAAAGCCGATGGCGCGCATGCGCGCCTCGTTGGAGCGCGCGCCCTGGATCACCAGGCCGAAGCGGGAATTGACCAGCCGCCAGACCACGAAGACGCCGGCAAACAGCAGCGCCAGGCAGACGTAGTAGAACACCACGTGGTTATCGAGGTGGACGAGGCCGCCGAACTGGCTGTCCTTGTAGATGGTCAGCCCGTCGTCGCCGCCGTAGCGGTCGATGCCGCCGATGACGTAATAGGCCATCTGCGCGAACGCCAAGGTGATCATGATGAAGTAGACGCCGCGCGTGCGCAGCGACAGGGCGCCGATCACGAGCGCGAACAGCGCGCTCGCGCCCAGCGCCACCGGCCATTGGATGAAGCCGTTATAAATGCCCTCGTGCGCCAGCATGCCGATGGCATAGCCGCCGATGCCGAGATAGGCGGCGTGGCCAAAGCTCATCATGCCGCCGTAGCCGAGGATCAGGTTGAGGCTCACGGCGGCGAGCGCCATGATCACGATGCGCGTGAACAACGTCAGGGTGAACTGGTCGTTGGTGAGTCCGGCATAGACCGGCAGAAGCGCCAGCCACACGAGCAGCAACACTACCGCGCCGTTGCGGAGGGAGAACTGGCTCGTCATCGGCCGCCCGCCGAGAACAGGCCTTCCGGCTTCACGATCAGCACCAGCGCCATCAGCAGATAGATGAGCATGGACGACAGCGCCGGGCCTGCTGTGGCGGCGGCGTTATGGCTCAGGACCCGCGCCAGCATGTCAGGCAGATAGGCGCGCCCGAGCGTATCGATGAACCCGACCAATAGCGCCGCTACCAAGGAGCCGCGGATCGAGCCGATGCCGCCGATGACCGTGACGACGAAGGCGAGGATGAGGATGTTCTCGCCCATGCCGATCTGCACCGTGAGGATCGGCGCCTGCATCAGCCCGGCAAGCCCCGCCAGCGCGGCGCCGAGCCCGAACACCAGCGTGTAGAGCAGTTTGATGTTGACCCCGAGCGCGCCGACCATCTCGCGGTTCGAGGCGCCGGCGCGGATCAGCATGCCGATGCGGGTGCGCATGACGAGGAAATAGAGAAAGGCGGCGACCGCCACCGTCACCGCGATCAGCGACAGCTTATAGGCCGAGTACGAAATACCGGGCAGCACCTCGACCGGCATCAGCAGCCACGCCGGCAGCGGCAGGCTCAGGCCCGCCGGCCCCCAGATCAGCCGCACCGCCTCGTTGAAGAACAGGATCAGACCGAAGGTGCCGAGCACATGGTCGAGATGGTCGCGGCCGTAGAGCCGTCTCATGACCACGACCTCGAGCGCCATGCCGAGCACGAGCGTCGCGGCAACGCCGAGTATGACGGCGAGCACGAAGCTCCCGGTCCAGGCGGCGAAGGTGGCGGCGAAATAGGCGCCCAGCATGTAGAGCGAGCCGTGCGCCAGGTTCACCAGGTCCATGATGCCGAAGACGAGCGTCAGCCCGGCCGCCAGCAGGAACAGCAGCAGGCCGAACTGCAGGCCGTTGAGGCATTGCTCGATGAACAGGGTCATGGGGCGTTAGTCATGCAAGAGCCGTGCAAGTCCTGGGGCATTGTTCGCGGACGGGCAAGAGACTCCGCCGCGCGCCGGAAGCAGAAGGGTAGCCCAAAAGTCGAGGCGGCAGAAACGTCCCCGCTCCTGCCGCCCCGTATCGCGCCGCCGACGATCACTTCATCGGGCACTTGTCGTGGTACATGTCCTGGTTGTTCTTGACGATGGTGGCGACGGTCTTCAACACGTAGTCGTTGCCCTTCTTCACCACGGTCTGCAGGTAGAAGTTTTCGATCGGGAAGTGGTTGTTGCCGTAGGTGTACTTGCCACGCACCGAGTGATAGTCGGCCTTCTTCATCGCGGCTTCCACGGCTTTCTTGTCGCTCAGATTGCCGTGCAGGTCGTTTACCGCCGAGGCGATCAGGTTGGCGGCGTCATAGGCCTGCGCGGCATAGAACGACGGGCTGCTCTTGTACTTCTTCTTGAAGTCGGCAACGAACTTCTTGTTGGCCGCGTTGGGCAGATCGTTGACCCATTCGATGGAGCTGGGCACGCCGAGCGCCAGACCCTTCTGCAGCGGCAGCGACAGTTCGTCGATCGAGAACGTCTGGTAGAGCGGAATCTTGCCCTTCAAGCCGGCCTGCGCGTACTGCGACAGGAACTGCACGCCCGCCTTGCCGGGATAGAACACGAAGATGGCATCCGGCTTGGCGGCCTTGGCCTTGGCGAGCTCGGCGGAGAAGTCGAGCTGCGTCGGCCAGGTGGTCAGCTCCTTGCCGACGATCTTGCCCTTGAAGGTCGCCGCCACGCCCGCCAGCATGTCCTTGCCGGCTGCGTAGTTCGGCCCGATCAGGAACACGCTTTTCACGCCCTTCTGGTTCATGTAGCGGCCCATGGCCTGGGGCACCTGGTCGTTCTGCCAGGAGGTCGAGAAGAAATAAGGCGAGCACAATTCGCCGGCGATCTGGTGCGGACCGGCATTGGCGCTGATGATGAAGGTCTTGGAGTCGACGGCGGGCTTCAGCGACGCAAGCAGCACGTTCGACCAGATGTAACCGGCCAGGAAGTCGACGTGGTCGGACTGAATCAGCTTTTCGGTCTTTTGCCGTCCCTGCGCCGGCTTCAGCCCGTCGTCCTCGTAGATGACCTGCACCTGCCGGCCACCCATCTTGTGGCCCATGTGGTCGAGCGCGAGATTGAATGCGTTGCGCATGTCATTGCCGATGACGGCGGTGGGACCCGAGAAGGTCGAGACAAAGCCGATCTTCACAGGCTGCTTGTCCTGGGCCGCCGCCGGCCCAGCCGCGAGCACCAACGCAGCCGCGCCGGCTGCGAACGCCAAAGTCTTACGCATGGTACCTCCCCCCGGGCTGCAATGGCCCGTCAATTGAACTGCCGGATATGTTACCGGCATCGGCAGGTAAAGGTCCACCCGCGAGAAAGTCGCATGAGCGCAGGCGAAACGCCAACGGTGATCGAATTATAGTTCGGCCCACGCTGCGGTGCGCCATGGCAACCGTCATTGACCTGGGCGGCCGGCGCTCTGCACTCTAAGCCGCGCCACCGTTTCAACGTGCGCGAAGGGGAGAAACGCTTCCTTGTCCAAAGCCCTGCAAAAGTCCTACGACGGCATCGTCATCGGCGCCGGTCATCACGGCCTCATCCTGGCCAGCTATCTGGCCCGCGCCGGCCTCGACATCCTGCTGGTGGAACGGCGGCTGACCTACGGCGGCGGTTTGTGCACGCGCGAAGTGACGCTGCCCGGGTTCTACCACAACCTGCACTCGATCAATCACTTCCACATATCGGAAGCGCCCTGGTTCAAGGACTTAGGGCTCGATGAAAAGGTCACCTACATCACGCCTCGTTACGAGTTCGGCCAGGCACACCATGACGGCTCGGCGCTGGTGCTCGGCCGCGACCTGGAGGAGTCGGTCGCCAACATCGCGCGCTTCTCGCAAAAGGACGCGCAGACATTCCGTGAATGGAATAAGAAGGCGGAGGCGATCACCCGCGATGTGTTCCTGCCCGAACGCTACGCCGCGCCGCTACCTCAGGCAGAGCGCGAGGCCTTGCTCAAGCGCAACGCGCTCGGCCGCGAGTTCCTCGAGGTCGCCAACCGCCAGCCGCTCGAGGTCGTGCGCGAACTGTTCGAAAATGAACACGTGCGCCTGCTGTTCCTGTTCAAGGTCTCGCTGTTCGGAACGTGGCTGACCGACACCCTCTCCAAGACCTCGCCCATGGGCTCGGTAATCCGCGCCTTCGATCTCGAGAGCGGCTACCAGCTCTGCCAGGGCGGCTCGTTCAACCTGGCGCGCGGGCTGATGGAGACCTTCATCGCCGCCGGCGGAACTTATGAGCCGCAGGTCAACATCGAGCGCATCGTCATCGAGAACGGCAAGGCCACCGGCATCGAATTGGCGGATGGCAGCACCGTGCGCGCGCGCCAGTTCGTCGCCTCCTGCATCGACGTGCACCAGACCTTCGAGAACCTGGTCGGGCGCGAGCAATTGCCGGCTGATTTCCTGAAAAAGCTCGACGGCTTCCAGTACACCGCCTGGAGCCTGTTCGGGCTGCATCTGGCGCTGAACGAAAGCCCGCAATTCGCGGCGGCGAAGTTCGATCCCAACATCAACCGTTCGCTGAAATGGTCGATCGGCGCCGAGACCATGGAGGACCTGAACGCCGCGCACCAGGACGTGCAGGCCGGTCGGGTGCCGAAGATCGTGCAATTCGGTTCCGGCCCGTTGAGCCTGCTCGATCCGACCCAGGCGCCGCCCGGCAAGCACACCACCTATTGCTGGCATGTGATGCCGCTCAATCCCGACATTGGCGGCAAGAACTACGAGAACTGGAAAGATGAGTTCTCCGACCGCATCGTGGAAACCTTCGCGCGCTACTGCCCGAACATGACGTCCAAGAACATCCTCGGCCGCTACGCCTATACCGGGCGCGAATACGTGCAGGAGATGGTCAACATGCGCGGCGGCGACATCTTCATGGGCGCGTTCAATGCCGAGCAGGTGATGTACAATCATTTCGGCTATCGCTCGCCGATCCCGAACCTCTATAACGCCGGTTCGGCCGGGCATCCGGGCGGGGCGATTTCCGGCGGCGCCGGCTACATCAGCGCCGGGCTGATCGCGGACGATCTGGGCGTAAAGCCCTGGTGGACGCCGCGCGACGCCCGCACCGCGTTGGAAGCGCTGCCGAGCAACTGACAACAACCGAACAAGAAGCCAAGCAAATCCTCATGAGCACCGACAATATCGTCTTCCCGTCCCTGAAGGACCGCGTCGTCATCATCACCGGCGCCGGCCAGGGCATCGGCCGCGCCTTCGCCAAGGCCTTCGCGCAGGCCGGTGCGCGCGTGGTGATCGCCGAACTGAACGAGGAACGCGCCGGTCATGTCGCCGCCGAGATCCTGCAGGCTGGCGGCCAGGCCCTGGCGGTCACCACCGACGTCGCCGATCCGAACTCCATCGACGAGATGATCGAGGTGGTCGGCGGCGAATGGGGCCGCATCGACGTCCTCATCAACAACGCCGGCATTTTCTCGACGCTGGAGATGAAGCCGTTCGATCAGATCCCGCTGGAGGAATGGGAGCGCGTGCTGCGCGTCAACCTCACCGGCCCGTTCCTGTGCGCGCGGGCGGTGCTGCCGATGATGCGCAAGGCAAAATGGGGCCGCATCATCAACATCGCCTCCGGCGCGGTGCGGCTCGGGCGGCCGAACTACCTGCATTACATCGCCACCAAGGGCGCGTTGGCGAGCATGAGCCTGTCGATGGCGCGCGAGCTCGGGCCCGACGGCATCACCGTCAACGCCATCCTGCCGGGCGCGACCTTCACCGAGATCGAGCGCAAGACGGTGACCCCCGAGCAGAAGCAGAGGATCATCGCCATGCAGTGCATCATGCGCCCCGAAACCCCAGCTGACCTGGTGGGCGCGGCGCTGTTCCTCGCTTCCGATGCCGCCGCCTTTGTCACCGGCCAGAGCCTCAATCTCGACGGCGGCGTCACGGGATCCTGACGGGAGAAGCGTGCATGAGCCTGACCGTCGCCGTTGTCGCTCCCGGCGCCATGGGCGCCGGCATCGCGCAGCGCCTGAGCGAAAACGGCGTGACCGTGCTGACGTCGCTTGCGGGCCGCAGCGACGCGAGCCGGGCGCGCGCTCAAGCCGCCCGCATGCGCGACGTCGCCGCGCCACACCTGATGGAAGCCGATATCGTCCTCTCCATCGTGCCGCCCGGCCAAGCGCTCGCTCTCGCCCAGCAATTCGCGCCCTTTATCAAGGCGGCCGGCCGCAAGCCGGTCTACGTGGACTGCAACGCCGTAAGCCCCGCTACCGCCAGAGCGATCGCTGACACCATCGCGCAAACCGGCGCGGCCTTCGTCGATGGCGCTATCATCGGCCCGCCGCCGAAGCCGGGCTCGCGCAACACCAAGCTTTACGTGTCCGGCCCCGCCGCCGCGCAGCTCTCGGTGCTCAACGACCAAGGGCTGATCGTGCGCGTGCTGGAAGGCCCGCTCACCGCGGCGTCGGCGCTGAAGATGTCGTATGCCGGCATCACCAAGGGCTTCACCGCGCTCGGCGCCGCCATGCTGCTGGCCGCCGCGCGCGGCGGCTCGGCGGAGGCGCTGAAGGCCGAACTCGCCGAGAGCCGCCCGGACCTCCTCGGCTATCTCTCGCGCAACGTGCCTGCGATGTATGGCAAGGCCTATCGCTGGGTCGCCGAGCTTGACGAGATTTCAGATTTCGTCGGCAAGGATCATCCCGAAAGCGCGATGCTGAGCGCCGCAGCGCGGCTCTATGAGCGTATCGCCGCCGACGCCGACGGCGACAAGGACGAGATCGCCATCCTCGATGCGTTTCTCGGGCGGTAGCCATTCAAACCGGAGCGGACGCCATGATAACGACCCGCCTGACGCGACGCTTCACTATCAAGCATCCTATCCTGAGCGCGCCGATGGCGCTGATCGCCGGTGGCCGGCTGGCCGCAGCGGTGACCGCCGCCGGCGGCCTCGGGCTTCTCGGCGGAGGTTACGCCGGCGCGCTCGGCAACGAGCCCGATCTCGACGAGGAGTATCGTGCGGCGGGAAACACACCGATCGGTGTCGGCTTCATCACCTGGGCTGCGGAGAAGAACCCTGAAATAATCGACTGGGCTATCGCGCGCCGCCCGGCGTGTCTGTTTCTCTCGTTCGGCAACCCCGCGACCTTTGCGCACAAGGCCAACGATGCCGGCATTCCCGTCATCTGTCAGGCTCAGACGCTGCGCCATGTCGAAGAGGCGCTCAACGCCGGCGCCATGGCAATCGTCGCCCCAGGTGGCGAGGCCGGCGGGCATGGCGGCCGCCGCGGCACCCTCCCGTTCGTCCCCGAGGTCGCCGACTTGTTGGCCAGGCGGGCACCCGACGTGCTGCTGCTCGCGGCGGGCGGCATCGCCGACGGTCGCGGTCTCGCCGCCAGCCTGCTGCTCGGCGCCGACGGTGTCCTGGTGGGGACGCGGTTCTGGGCGGCCGAGGAAGCTCTGACGCCGCCGGCCGCGGTTGCCCGCGCCACCGCCGCGACCGGCGACGCCACCATACGCACCGCCGCCATCGATCCGCTGCGGGGCGCACCCTGGCCGGAGGAATACTCTTTCCGCATGATGCGTAACCGCGTGACCGACGAATGGGCGCATCGTGAGCAGGAAGCGCGCGATCGGTTCGGCGCATTGAAGGCCGTCTACGACGATGCGCGCCAGCGCGCCGACTTCGATATTCTTCCCGTCGTAGCAGGCGAGGCCATCGGCCTCATCAAGGCCAGGCGGTCCGCCGCCGATATTGTCGCCGACATCGTGACGCAGGCGGAAAGCGTCCTGCGAAATGGTAACGCACTGATCGATGCCGGATAACGGCAGGGAATCCGCAACGACGGCTCCCTGAATCACTCACGACACAAGCCGAGAATACCAACCGCGCGTGGGCTCGCTTGTTCCCGAGAACGCTCCAGAAAAACTGTGCCGGCGCGATGCAGGGAACTCAACCTCGGACGTAATGTCGCAGCCGCGATTCAAATCGCAAAAACGCCCACGAATCCGGCATAGCTGGTGATTAATCATAGTACGATCGGGCGACGGCATTAAGTTTATCGCGAAAATCTTCATCGTTACCCTGCGCTCGCTTTGGGGGGAGCGCTTCGTCCCACACACCTGAGACTGAAGGGAGGCGTATCGGCATGTTCATGTCGCTGACACACCTCGGGGCCGCGTTGTTGCGCCGCGCGGCGATAATCCTCTTGATGCTGGCCGCCGCCGCTCTGGCCGCGCCGGCGCAAGCTCAGACCACCACACTCGCCGCGCGCCAGGGCCCCGTCACGGTGGCGGTGATGGGGGATTCGGTCGCGCACGATCTCGGCCGCGGCATGGAGGACCTGTTCGCCAAGGACCACCACATCCGCGTCATCCGCAAGACCAAGTTCGCCACCGGGCTGGTGCGCACCGATTATTACGACTGGAACAAGGTGGCGCGCGACTTCCTGCGCCGCCACAAGCCCGACGCCATCTTCATCATGCTGGGCGGCAACGACCACCAGACGATCCGCCGCCACGGCAAGCGCTACGATCCCGACACCAAGGCCTGGCGCGCCGAGTACGCGCGGCTGGTGTCGCGCTTCATGGACAATTTCAGCAGCAAGCATACCAACGCGAAGGTCTACTGGGTCAGCCTGCCGCCGGTGCGCTCGACGCGGCTCAGCGCGGCCTTCCGCACCATCAACGCCATCGACCGTTACGAAGCCAAGAAGCACGACCTCCACACCATCGATATCTGGAAGAATTTTCTCGACGCCGACGGGCACTACACCTCGTTCGGCGACACCCTGAACGGCGTCAAGCGCCGCCTGCGCATGCAGGACGGCCAGCATTTCACCGAGGCCGGCCGCCTTGTGCTCGCCCGTGACGTCGCGCGCGCGGCCGGCCTGCGCTGATTTTCGACCCGACGAACCCGCGAAAGACGGCATGCTTTTTCCGACGCCCCAGTTCGCCATCTTTTTCTTTGCGACTTTCCTCGCGGCGTGGGCATTGCGCGCGCACGCGGAGCCGCGCAAGGCGCTCCTGCTCGGCGCCAGCTATGTCTTCTACGGCTGGTGGGACTGGCGCTTCACCGGGCTGCTCGCGGGCTCCTCGGCGATCAACTATCTCGCAGGACTCTGGCTGTCTTCGACCAAGGACGAAGTGCTTCGCAAGCGCATCGTGATCGCCGCGGTGGCGTTCGACCTCGGCATCCTCGGCGTCTTCAAGTACTACAACTTCTTCATGAACAGCCTGACCGACGTCACGTTGGCGCTCGGGCTGCACCGCGACATGCCGTTTCTGGAGATCATCCTGCCGGTCGGCATCTCCTTCTTCACGTTCCAGGGCATCTCCTACGTGATCGACGTCGACCGCGGGCACATCAAGCCGGTTCGCTCGCCGCTCGACCTGTTCCTCTACATCTCCTTCCTCCCGCAGCTGGTGGCGGGCCCGATCGTGCGCGCCTCGCACTTCCTGCCGCAGCTCAACAAGACGCCGAAGCTCAACCGCACCGCCGTGACCTTCGGCTTCCTGCTGATCCTCAACGGCATGTTCAAGAAGATCGTGCTGGCGCATTACATCGCGTCGGGCCTGGTCGATCCGGTGTTCGCCGAGCCGTCGCAGGCTTCCAGCGTCGATCTGCTGGCGGCGCACTACGCCTACGCGGTGCAGGTCTACTGCGACTTCTCAGCCTACAGCGATATCGCCATCGGCACCGCCGCCCTGCTCGGCTTCCGCTTCCGCAAGAATTTCGATCGCCCGCTCGGCGCCACCTCGCTGGCGCAACTGTGGAACCGCTGGCACATCTCGCTGTCCACGTGGCTGCGCGACTACCTCTACCGCGCGCTGCGCGGCGACAAGCGCGACCACGGCGCGCGCATGTATCGCAACATCTTCCTCACCATGCTGCTGGGTGGGCTGTGGCACGGGGCCAACTGGACCTTCGTGATCTGGGGCGCGATCCACGGCGTCGGCCTCTGCACCGAGCGCTTCATCAAGTCGCGCTGGCATTCTTTCAAGCAATCGCGCCAGCCGCGGCTGAGCACGCTCGGCGCCGCCGCGGTCGGCGAGGTGCCGTCGTCGCCGGGCGCGTCGCGCTTCGCCACGTTCATGGGCTGGCTGATCACGTTCCATCTTTTCACGCTGGCCGCGGCTTTTTTCCGCAGCCCCACCTTCGACGTCGCCTACCGCTACTTCGCCAAGATGTTCACCTTCCAGGGCGGGCCGCACTACCTCACCCCGTTCCTGCTCGTACTCACGGCCGGCGCGGTGGCGGTGCAATTCCTGCCCGGCAATGAAATCGAGAAGCTGGCGGAGAAGACCAAGACCTGGTCGCCGATCTCGCTCGGCCTGCTCTTCGGCTTCGGTCTGCTACTGATCGAGATGATCGGCCCGCAGGGCGTGGCCCCCTTCATCTATTTCCGCTTTTAGGGACCCCATCACCCGATGACCGACGACGTCTTCTTTCCACCCTATACCAGCCGCGCGCGGCACTGGATCTCGCGCAGCCTGGAGCCGATCCGCCGCATCGGCCGCGCAAAGGCGCCGAGCGACGCCGAGAGCATGAGCAACGTGCGCGGCGCGGCGATCGCTATGCTGATCGCCTTCGCCGTATTCGCGCTGTTCGAGTCAGAGGGCATCCGGCACTTCACCCGCGATCTACCGGGCAATGCCGTCACCGACGTGCTCGTGCGCGGCGCCGACCAGTGGCACGCCCTGATGCTGGAACTCGGCCCCGCCCGCGTGCAGCCTGCGGTGCAGGACGCCTTCGACCACATCCGCCGCATCGGGTGGTAGCCAGTGGCCGCGTCCCGCTGCCGCAATCATAAGCAAGACTTGGGGTCCTACTTGCGCCAAAATGGCCGGTAACGCGTTAGTGGAGTGGCGCCCCAGCCCGGGGGAGCTGCACTGACGGTGACGGCGCACAGCTATGGCTCCTGCAATGCACGGTTTCTGGCGACGGCTTTGGCGGACAAGCATCTTCGGCAACCTGGTGGCCGGCTCGCTGGTCATCCTGCCCTTCGTGCTGACGGTCCTCATCATCGGCTGGGGCATCAACTGGGTGGTGGCCGCCTTCGGGCCCGGTACCTGGTTCGGCGACTTGCTGACGTTCGGCGGCGCGGCGCTGGTCGGCCAGCAGCGCGAATGGTTGACGTTCCTGATCGGCGCCATCCTGATGCTGTTCGTGCTGTGGCTGCTCGGTCTGGCGGTGCGCACCCGCGCCCAGCGCACGCTCCAGCACGTGCTCGACGACATGCTTGCCAAGGTGCCGGTATTCCGCGCCGTCTACCGGCCCGTGTCGCAGGTGGTACGGCTGTTCGCCGGTAGCAACGCCGACCTCAGCGGCCTGCCGGTCGTGATGTGTCGCCTCGGCGGCGACGAGAACGGCGTCGACGTGCCTGCCTTCCTGGCTTCCTCACAGTCCTACGAGGTGAAGGGCGAGCCGCGGCTGCTGGTCTACCTGCCGACGTCGCCGCTGCCGGCCTGGGGCGGGCTCGTGCTGGTGCCGGAATCCGCCGTCATCCCCGTGCCCAACATGGACGCCGACGCGCTGATCAAGCTCTATTTCTCCTTCGGCGTGCTGGGGCCGGAAACGATCCCGAACGGAAAGAAGCGGCGGCCGCCGTCGCCGGTGCCGAACGTTGCGGCGCAGCCGGATATGCCCGCCGCCACGCGCAAGCCGCGGCAGCAAGAAGGCGAGCCGGTCGAGGGATCTTAGGTCTGGCTCACTGACACTGAAGCCTTTCCCGCTCATTCCCGCCCCCGCCTGGGCGGGGACGAACGGCCATATCCCTCACCGCAGCCGCATCACGTGCGCGACGTAGCGGGCGAGCGCCCGGCTGCCGACGTCGGTGAAATGCATGCCGTCCTCTTTGCGCAGCCGCTCGCGGCGGCCGCCGACGCGGGCGTAGGACGTGTAGGCGCCGTTCGAATTGGCGAATTCGTGCCAGACGCTCACGTAGGTGAAGCCGTGGCGCTTGGCCTCTTGGCGGTAAATCGAATTCAGGATGCGGTAGTCGTGGGTCATCTCGCGCGAGGCCACCTGCGGCAGGCCGACCCAATAGACCTTGGCATGCGCGCGCTCCAGGATGCGCATGAAGCGCGCGACCCGCCGCGCATAATGGCGGCGCCATGCGGGCGAGAAGCGCTCGAGCCTGCGATGACCGGCGAAGAAGCTCTGGCGGTCGTTGCCGCCCATCACCACGACGATGCGGTCCACCGGGTGGCGGGCAAGGAACCGCGCCGCCACACGGTCCCAGTTGAAATAGTCGGTGCGCACGAGGCCGGTCGAAAACTTGGTGCGCTTGATAACCCGCACGTGCGGGCTGTGCGCAAACAGCGACTGCATGCCGCGGCCGAGTTCGGTGGCGATCGAATCGCCGATTACCGCGACGGTCACCGGGCGGGCAAAGCTCTTGGCGGGGAAAGCGAGACAGGCGAGGACGACGAGAAAGAGCGGAAAGCGGCGACGGGCGATCGCGTGCATGAGCATCATACGGCGGGGTCTCCGGGGCTTGATTCGGATCGCGCCCATGTCAGCCGGCCCGCGCCGCGCGATGCAAGGCAAGCGGCGGCGGCAAAGTGTTGCACGGCAGCGGCGCACCGCGGCCCCGGACCGGCGCCCGGCCGGGAAGCGGGCCACGGGTCTCCGCGTTGACTCAAGCGAACCGAGATCGTTAGCATACAAGTGAATTTTGAGGGTTGGCCGCGCGGGATCCCGAAGAAGCCTGTCCCCGAACGGATCGGGGATGGGAGCCGGCTTTCGGACACGATCTCGCGCCAGGAAATGCACGATGAAACCCGCGCCGTTCACCCGTCACGTGCCCCGAACGGTTGCCGAGGCGGTCGCCACGCTGGCCAAGGTCGCGCCGGAGGACGGCCGCGTGCTGGCCGGCGGCCAGAGCCTGGTGCCGATCATGGCGTTCCGGCTGGCGAAGCCCGCGCATCTGGTCGACATCAACGAGATCGCGGAACTTAGCCGCATCGAAACCGACGGCGATGAGCTGGTGATCGGCGCCGGCGTGCGGCACGCCGCGTTCCACCAGCCCGTCACCGACAATCCGCTGGGGCTGCTGCTGACCGCGGTGGCGCGCAACATCGCACATTATCCGATCCGCACCCGCGGCACCTTCTGCGGCAGCCTGGCGCACGCCGACCCGTCGTCCGAGTGGTGCCTGGTGGCGGCGACGCTCGGCGCCACCATCGTGGCCGAGAGCGTGCGGGGCACGCGCACGATCGCGGCGCGCGACTATTTCGACGGCATCATGTCGACCGCGCTGGCGGAAGATGAACTGCTCACCCACGTGCGGCTGCCGCTGCTCGCGCCCGACACCCGCTTCGGCTTCAACGAGTTCAACCGCCGCGCCGGCGACTTCGCCATGAGCGCGGCGCTCGCGGTCTACCGGCACGACACCGGGAAGATGACGGATGTTCGCATCGGCGTCGGCGGCGCCGAACCGTTCCCGCGCCGCATCGCAGAAGCCGAGGCCGCGCTCGACGGCGCAGGGCCGAGCGACAGCGTGTTCAGCGCCGCGGCGGAGGCTGCCGCCAATGCGGTCGATCCGATGGAGGATCACCAGACTAAGGCCGACTACCGCCGAGACCTGGTGCGTGCGGTGGTGCGGCGCGCGCTGGAGGCGGCTCAATGAGCGCGCGCGAGACCAAAGGCGCCGGGATGACCTGGGTCGGGCGCTCGATCCGGCGGCTGGAAGATTCCGCCTTGGTCACCGGCCGCGGGCGCTTCACCGCCGATTTGCCTGCACAGCATTGGGTGCGGTTCGTGCGCAGCCCGGCCGCGGCCGGCACCATCGGCAAGATTGAAGCGCCCGAAGGCGCGACCGTCATCACTGCCGCCGACCTCGCGGCCGTGAAGCCGATCCTGCCGATGCTGCACAAGTTCAATTACAAGCCCGTCCCGCAGCCGATCCTGGCCGACGGCCACGTGCGCTTCGTCGGCGAGCCGGTCGCCGCCGTGGTGGCGGCCAGCGAGGAAGAGGCCGAAGACATCGCCGACGAGGTCGAGCTCGTCATCGACGAGACCGCGCCGGTCATCGACTCCCGCGCCGCGCTTCAACCGGACGCGCCGCAGGTACACCCCCAGGCGCCCGGCAACGTCATCGTCGACGGCCTGATCAAGACCGATGGTTTCGATACGGTGTGGGCCGGCGCACACAAGGTCGTTGCCGTCGAGGGGCGCTCCAACCGGCAGAACGCCACGCCCCTGGAGCCGCGCGCGGCGCACGCGGCCTTCGACGCGGCAAGCGGCCGCGTCACGCTCACCTGCACCACGCAGATGCCGCACCTGATGCGCACCGCTATCTGCGACGTGCTCGGCATCCCGGAGTCCGATCTGCGCGTGATCGCGCCCGACGTCGGCGGCGGCTTCGGGCAGAAAATGTCGCTCGCCGCCGAATTCGTGGTGCTGGTGTGGCTGGCGCGCAAGCTGAAAAGCAGCGTCGCCTGGACCGAGGACCGGCGCGAAAATCTGATCGCCAGCTTTCATTCGCGCGACCAGCACGTCAGCCTTCAAGCCGCCTTCGACAAGGAGGCCAGGCTGATCGCGCTCAAGGCCGACATCGCGGCCAACGTCGGCGCCTATTCCTGCTTCCCGACCACCTGCGGCGTCGAGCCGCTGATGGCCATGGCCGAGCTGCCGGGCCCGTATAATTTCGCCGCCTACGAATGCCGCGCGCGCGGCGTCCTCACCAACACCTGCACCATGGCGCCCTATCGCGGCGTGTCGCGGCCGGTGATCACGTTCGCGCTCGAGCGCGCCATGGACAAGGCAGCGGCCGCCTTCAAGATCGAACCCGCGGAAATCCGCCGACGCAATCTCATCCAAACCTTCCCGCACACCTCACCCACGGGCCTTGTGTTCGACGAGGCGAGCTATCAGGAGACGCTGGCGCTGGCGCTCGAGCACATCGACCTCGCCGCCTTCCGCGCGCGCCAGCACGAGGCGCGCGCGAAGGGGCGCTATCTCGGCATCGGCTTCACCACGTTTTCCGAGCGCACCGGCTACGGCTCGCCCGCCTTCGCCGCACGCGGCATGGAGATCACCGTCGGCTGGGAACAGGCCATCGTCACGGTCGATCCTTCAGGCTTCGTCGAAGCCCGCATCGGCGCCTCGCCGCACGGCCAGGGTCTGCGCACCACGCTCGCCCAGATCATCGCCGATGAGATCGGCGTCACCCCCGACATCATCAGGGTCGTGCATGGCGACACCGACACGTCGCCCTACGGGTGGGGCACTTTCGCCAGCCGCTCGCTGGTGATCGCCGGCGGCGCCTCGCTCCTGGCGGCACGCAAAGTGCGCGCCAAGCTGATCAAGATCGCCAGCCACATGCTGGAGGCCGCGCCCGACGACATCGTGCTCGCCGACGGCGAAGCGAAGGTGACCGGCACCGACCGCTCCATCAGCATCGCGAAGATGGCGCGCGAGATCTATACGCAGGCGCACCGCTTCAACGGCGAACTCGAGCCGGGCCTGACCGAGAGCGCCACCTATGATCCGTCCGGCACCTTTTCCAACGCCTGCCATGTCGCTATCGTCGAGGTCGACGCCGAGACGGGCAAGGTAACGGTCGAGAAATTCCTGGCGGCGGAGGACTGCGGCCGCATCATCAATCCCATGATCGCCGACGGCCAAGTTCACGGCGGCATCGCGCAAGGGATCGCAAACGCCATCCTGGAAGAAATAGTCTACGACGAGTCCGGCAATATCCTGACCTCCACGCTCGCCGACTACCTGCCACCGACGGCGCACGAAATCCCGCCCATCGAGCTGCATCATCTGGAGACGCCGAGCACGCAGTCGGTCACCAAGGCCAAGGGCCTGGGCGAAGGCGGCGCCATCGGCGCCCCGGCGGCGGTGATGAACGCCATCAACGACGCGCTTTCACCGTTCGACGTCGAGATCGACGAGATGCCGGCGACGCCCCAGCGCATTCGCAAGGCGCTGCGCGCTAAGGAACGCGCGAAGGAAAGTGCCGCATGACTGAAAAAATCGCCATCACCCTTCGCATTAACGGCCGCGATTACGCCATCGCCGTCGAGCCACGCCGCACGCTCGCCGACGCCATCCGCGAGGACTGCGGCCAGACCGGCACCCATATCGGCTGCGAACACGGCGTCTGCGGCGCATGCACCGTGCTGGTCGACGGAGAGCCGGTGCGCTCCTGCCTGATGTTCGCGGCCCAGGCCGACGGCAAGGCGATCCGCACCGTCGAGGGCCTCGCCGACGGCGACAACCTCCACCCGATGCAGCAGGCTTTCATGAACCACCACGGCCTGCAATGCGGCTTCTGCACGCCCGGCTTCCTGATGCTGGCGGTCGGCGTGTTGGAGCGCGAGCCCGATATCAGCGACGCGGATCTGCTCGACGTACTCTCCTCCAACCTCTGCCGCTGCACCGGCTATCAGAACATCATCAAGGCCGTGCGCGCGGCAGCCGCGGAGATGCGCACAAAATGAGCGGGCCGGCCAAATTCATCGGCCGCTCCGTCCCGCGCCTGGAAGACCGCCCGCTCTTGACCGGGCAAGGCCGATTTGCCGCCGACGTCAACTTTCCCGGCCAATGGACCATGCGCGTGGTGCGTTCGCCGGCGGCGCACGGGCGCCTGAACGCGATCAACGCCACCGCAGCCCTGGCGCTGCCCGGCGTGCACGCGGTGTGGACTTATGCCGACGTCGCCCACATTCCGCCCATCGGCTTCCGCCTCACCGGATTGAAGTCGCTCGAGCCCTATCGTCAGCACGCGCTGGCGAACGAATTCGTGCGCTATGTGGGCGAGCCGGTCGCGGTCGTGTTCGCCGACGATCAATACATCGCCGAAGACGCAGCCGATCTGGTCGAACTCGAGATCGAACCGCTGCCGCCGATCATGAACGCCACCGACGCGCCCGGCGCATTCGAGGGCGACCTGAGCACCGAACCGGACGTGATCCGCAAAGGCTATGGCGACGTCGATGAGGCCTTCGCCAAGGCTTACACCGTGGTCGCACTCGACCTCTCGGTCGGCCGCCATTCCGGCGTGCCCTTGGAAACGCGCGGCGCGATCGCCCGCTACGACGCGGCCCGCGACGTGCTGGAAATGCACGGCGCCGCCAAAGTGCCGCACTGGAACCGCGATACCCTCGCCAAGATGTTCGGACGCAAGCCGGAAACGGTGCAGCTTTATGAAGGCCACGTCGGCGGCGGCTTCGGCATCCGTGGCGAGATCTATCCGGAGGACGTGCTGGTGTGCGCCGCCGCCCTCGCCTTCAAGCGGCCGATCAAATGGGTCGAAGACAGGCGCGAGCACCTGATCGCCGCCAACCATTCGCGCCAGCAGCAACATCGCATCAAGGCCGCGATCGATAGCGACGGCTGCATCCTCGCCATCGACGACGAATATTTCCACGACAACGGCGCCTATATGCGCACGCACGCGGCCACCGTGCCCGACCTCGCCGCCGCCATGCTGCCGGGGCCCTATCGCGTGCCGGCCTATCGCGCCACCGGCCACATTCGCCTCACCAACAAGACGCCCTGCGGCACCTATCGCGCGCCCGGCCGCTACGAATCGACCTTCGTGCGCGAGCGGCTCATGGACGCCATCGCCGCGCATGTCGGCGTCGATCGGGTCGAGATCCGCCGCCGCAACCTTCTGCCCAAGAGCGCCATGCCCTATGCGCTCGGGCTCGATACGCTCGGCACGCACATCGTCTATGACAGCGGCGATTACGCGCTGCTGCTCGACAAGGCTTTGCAGGCCGCGAGGTGGGACGATCTGCAAGCGCAATTGAAGGCGCGCCGCGCTCAAGGCGAAAGAGTCGGCGCCGGCCTGGCGCTATTCGTGGAAAAAAGCGGGCTCGGGCCGTTCGACGAGGTCCATATCGAGGCCAAGCCCGACGGCACGGTCGAGGTCGTCACCGGCAACGCCTCCGTCGGCCAGGGCATCGAGACCGCGATGGCACAGATCTGCGCGGAGACGTTGGGCGTCGACTATGCGCAGGTGCGCGTCGTCCATGGCCAGACCGACCGCATCGCGCGCGGCATGGGCGCCTTCGCCTCGCGCGTCACGGTGATGTGCGGCGAAGCCACGCGCATGGCCGCGAAGAAGCTGCGCGAGACCGCGCTGCGCGAAGCGGCCCGGCTCATGCAGACCGACGCCGCCAAGCTCAACCTCGTCGATGGCGTCATTGAGGGCCCCGGCCCGTCCATGCCGCTCGGCGAACTGGCGCGAGCGCTCCCCGACGGCCTGAAAGCCGAAGACACGTTCGAATCGACGCACATGGTCTACCCGTACGGCGCCCACGTCGCCGTCGTGCGCGTCGATGACGAAACCGGCGGCGTCACCATCGAACGGTATGCCATCGCCTACGACATCGGGCGCGCGGTCAATCCTGCGCTGGTGGAAGGCCAGATCGCCGGCGGCCTGGCGCAGGGGATCGGCGGCGCACTCTACGAGGAGTTTCTCTACGACGAGGGCGGCGAGCCGCTGTCGGTCACCTTCGCCGACTATCTGATGCCGACCGCGCGCGAGGTGCCGCCGGTCTCCGTGCTCATCACCGAGGATGCGCCGAGCCCGCTCAATGCGCTCGGCCTCAAAGGCGCCGGCGAAGGCGGCACCAACCCGGTCGGCGCCTGCATCGCTTCGGCCATCGACGACGCGCTGCAAAGGCCCGGCGCGGTGATGCAGTTGCCGGTCTCGCCGCAGCGGCTGAAGGCGATCGTGGGCGCCGTACGCTGAGACCTGTTACAGTCGGTCCGGGAGGAGCCTCAATGCCCGGGAATAATCAAAGCCGCGTCGTCCTGCTGACCGGCGCGGCCGGCGGCCTTGGTACCGTGATGACCATGGGCCTGCTGGAAGCCGGCCACGCCGTGGCCGCGCTCGACCGCGATCAAGCCGCGCTCGACAAGCTCGCCGACAAGGCCGCGCCGCACCGGGCGCGCTTCCTTGCCGTTCGCGCCGAACTCGCCGATCCCGCGCAATGCGCCGAGGCGGTGTCCAAGACCGTTGCACACTTCGGTCGTCTTGAAGGCCTCATCAACAACGCCGGCATCGGCGTGAGCTCGCTCAGGCCGGACGCCGAGAAGCACCATCCCGGCCTCGCGGAGCTTTCCGCCGACGTCTGGGACCGCTTCTTCGCGATCAACGTGCGCGCGCCGATGCTGCTGGCGCAAGCGTCGCTGCCGCATATGCGCCAGGCCGGCTGGGGCCGCATCGTCAACAACACCACGAGCTTCCGCACCATGCTGCGCGTGCTGCCCTACGGCGCCACCAAGTCGGCGCTGGAGTTGATGTCGGCGGTGTGGGCGGACGAGCTCAAAGACAAAGGCATCACCGTCAACGTGCTCATTCCCGGCGGCCCGACCGACACGCCCTTCGTCGGCGACGGGGCCGGCTGGCCGCGCGAACAGATGCTGCGCCCCGCCATCATGGGCCCGCCCGCGGTCTGGCTGATGTCGAACGCTTCCGACGGATTCACGGGCACGCGCATCACCGCCGCCGATTGGGATGCGTCACGTCCCGCCGATGAGGCCGCTCTGGCGGCGGCGCGCCCGATCGGCTGGCCGGATCTCGCCGACCAGACCGCCTGGTGGCCGAGCGGCCAATAGCAACGCCGACAATCAGCCGAGCTTTTTGAGAAATTTCAGCACCAGCGCTCGCTCCTCGGCGGTGAGCGGGGCGAGCGTCGCGGCGGTGATCTCGGCGGCGGTCTTCTTGGCCTCTTCGGTCACGTTGCGGCCCCGCTCGGTCAGCGCCACCGCGCGGCGGCGGCGGTCGTTGGGATCGGGCAAGGCGGTTACGAAGCCGCGCGCGCGCAGGCGGTCGACCACACCCTTGATGGTGGCGGCGTCGAGATAGATCAGCCGGCCGAGGTGGTTCTGCGAGCAGGGGCCGACTTCGTGCAGTTTGGCGAGCGCCGCGAACTGGGTCTGCGTCAGCCCCTCACCCATGCGCGACATGAAGATTGCGGTGTGGCGCTGCATGGCGACGCGCATCAGGAAGCCGACCTGGTCGTCGAGCACGTATTTGCCGCGCTCGGCCCGCGCGGGCTCGGCGGCGGCCGCCGGCGTCGCCATCGCTTTCAACTTGTCCCGCGGCATCGGGCTTCCTATCCCCAAGGTCTTGATTCATGACGGCAATCGCGACCGAGCGAAAGCCCCCTCGCGCGCGCCGTGCCGCCAGCCCGTCCAGGCCGACAAGTTATACAGTCAGAAACGCGCGTTGCACGTCCTGATTGTCCATCAGCGTCGCCATCGCGCCGTGCCAGCGGATTTCGCCCTTCTCCAGCACGTAGGCGCGGTCCGCCACCAGCCGGGCAAAGTGGATGTTCTGCTCGGAGAGCAGGATCGACAGCCCCTCCTGCTTGAGTTCGAC
The DNA here is from genome assembly GCA_963773225.1 of uncultured Pseudomonadota bacterium. Taxonomy (GTDB): domain Bacteria; phylum Pseudomonadota; class Alphaproteobacteria; order Rhizobiales; family Xanthobacteraceae; genus Pseudolabrys. Next base: position 74,549 of record CAVZAO010000009.1, on the reverse strand, counting down.
GATGGTGTTGGCCATCTGCTCGACGATGAGCGGCGCCACGCCCTCCGAGGGCTCGTCGAGCAGCACCATGAGCGGATTGCCCATGAGCGTGCGCGCGACGGTGAGCATCTGCTGCTCGCCGCCGCTCATGCGGCCGCCCGGACGGTTCGGCATCTCGGCGAGGTTCGGAAACAGCGCGAACAGCTTGTCCTCGCTCCAGGCCGGCGCGGGCGTGCCGTCGGCGAAGCGGCGCGGCGGCTGGCGACCGACGTCGAGGTTTTCCATCACGGTGAGGTCGGCGAAGATGCGGCGGTCCTCGGGCGTGAAGCCGAGCCCGCGGCGCGCGATGGCGTAAGGCGGCAGGCGCGAAATGTCGGCGCCGTTGAAGGCGACCCGGCCGCGGCGCTCAGCGATCAGGCCCATCACCGCCATCATGGTGGTGGATTTGCCGGCGCCGTTGCGGCCCATCAGCGCCACCACCTCGCCGCGCCCGACCGTGAAGCTCAAGTCATAGAGAATGCGCGCGGCGCCGTACCACGCGCTCAAGCTGTCGACCGCGAGCATGGGTTCGCTCATGGCGCGCCCCCGGCCGCAAAAGTTTTGCCGGTGCCGAAATAGACTTCTCTGACTTTCGCATTGTCGCGAATGGTCGCCGCGTCGCCGTCGGCGATCAGTTCGCCGCGCGCCAGCACGATGATGCGGTCGGCATAGGCGAACACCACGTCCATGGAATGCTCGGTGAACAGCACCGAGATGCCGCGCTCGACCACCAGCTTCTTCACCAGCGCGATCATGTCGTTGCGCTCGCCCGGAGCCATGCCGGCGGTAGGCTCGTCCATGAGCAGCAGGCGCGGCTCGTTGGCGAGCGCGATGGCGAGTTCCACACGCTTGACGTCGCCGTAGGCGAGCGCGCGGCTGGGCCGATCGGCGGCCTCGGCCATGCCGACGCGGTCGAGCAGGTCGAGAGCCTGGGCGCGATGGCGTACGGCTGCCGGCTTCCACAGGCCATAAGTTTCGTTCGCGTGCGAAATCAGCGCCATCTGCACGTTCTCGGCCACCGTCATCGAGTGGAAGGTGGCGGCAACCTGGAAGGTGCGCCCCACCCCGCGCCGCCAGATCGCGCGCGGGGCGAGCCCGGCGATATCGTCGCCCTCGAACACGATGGCGCCGGCGTCAGGCTTGAGCTGGCCGTTGATCATGTTGAAGCAGGTGGACTTGCCGGCGCCGTTGGGGCCGATCAAAGCGAGGAACTCGCCGCGCGCGATCTCGAAGCTGACGCCGTTGACGGCGCGCACGCCGCCGAAGGCCTTGGCAAGCGAGCGGACAGCGAGCACGCTCATGACGCCAGATCCGCTTTGTTGAGGCCCAGCCTGCGGAGCAGGCGCGCGAAACCGCCGACGAGGCCGTCTGGGAATAGCAGCACCAGCGCCAGGATGATGCCGCCGAGCATCGCGCGCCAGTACTGGCTGTCGCGCATCACCATGTCCTGCAGCGTGGTGAAGACGGCGGCGCCCACGATAGGCCCGGTCAGGGTCTCGACGCCGCCGAGCAGCACCATCACCAGGCCGTCGATGGAGTGGTTGATGTGGATCACCTCCGGCGAGATCGAGCCCTTGGCGAAGGCGAACAATCCGCCGGCAACGCCGCACACCGCGCCAGCGACCGCAAAGCCGAGCCAGTGCACGCGCTTGACGTCGATGCCGATGGCTTCCGCGCGCAACGGATTGTCGCGGCCCGCGCGCATGGCGTAGCCGAAGGGCGCAAACAGCAGCCGGCGCAACAGCAGCACGCCAGCGACGGTGAGCGCCAGCGCCAGCATGAAATAGCCGCCTCGGGTGTCGAACGGCGCCGGCGGCCAGATGCCGATGACGCCGTTGGAGCCGCCGGTGACGGCCTCCCATTGGTAGACCAACGCCCAGACGATCTGCGCGAAGGCGAGCGTGATCATGGCGAGGTAGACGCCCTCCAACCGCACCGCGAACCAGCCGAACAGCAGCGCGCCAAGCGCGGCGACGACGACCCCCGCCACCAACGCCAGCCCCATGGGCAGCGCCAGCCACTGCACCAGAAGCGCCGCGCCATAGGCGCCGAGGCCGAAATAGGCGGCGTGGCCGAACGAATGCATGCCGCCCGGCCCCATGATGAAATGCAGCGAGGTCGCGAACAGCACCGCGATCAGGATGTCGACGCCGAGTACCAGCGTATAGGGCGAACCGCTCGCCAGCCACGGCAGCGCGATCAGCACCGCGAGCACGAGCACGGCGAAACCCTTCAGCGCTGGCGTTGCCGGGCGGATCGGGTCTTCAGGCTCCGCGACCGCGCGCACCGCCGCCTGTGCACGGCCGAGCAGACCGTAGGGCCGCACGATCAGCACCCCGGCCATCACCAGGAACTCGGCGACCAAGGTGAGCTTGGAGAAATTGACCGCGACGCCGGCGATGTGCACGAGCCCGATGCCGATGCACAAGGCTTTGACTTCCGCGATCAACACGGCCGCGAGGTAGGCGCCCGAGATCGAGCCCATGCCGCCGACCACCACGACCACGAAAGCGTCGCTGATGGCAGTGAGATCGATCCCGAGATTGGCCGGCTCACGCGCGAGTTGGAGGGCGCCGCCGAGCCCCGCGAGCGCGGCACCGAGCGCGAACACGGCGGTGAACAGCATGGCTTGGTTGACGCCGAGCGCGCCGACCATCTCGCGGTCCTGCGTCGCGGCGCGCACCAGCCGCCCGAAACGGCTCCTGGCCAGCGCAAAGTGCAAGGCGAGCAGCACCGCCGGCCCGACGAACACCAGAAAGAGGTCGTAAGTCGGCATGTGACGGCCGAGGATTACGACCGCGCCGGTCAGCCCCGGCGCGCGCGGCCCGAGCAGATCCTGCGGACCCCACAGGTACAACACGGCATCGCTGATGATGAGCACCAGCGCGAAGGTCGCGAGCAGCTGGAACAGCTCGGGCGCGCGATAGATGCGCCGCAGCAGCACGACCTCGATCGCCGCTCCGATGAGCCCGACCGCGAGCGCGGTCAGCACCATGCCGCCCCAGTAGCCGAGCGCGCCGCCGATGTGCGCCGCCAACGTATAGGCGATGTAGAGCCCCAGCATGTAGAGGGACCCGTGCGCTAGGTTGACGATGCGGGTAACGCCGAAGATCAGCGACAGGCCGGCGGCGAGCAGGAACAAGCCGGAGGCCGACGAGAGGCCGTTGAGGGCTTGGAAGAGAAGTGCGTCGGGGGTCATTGATGCAACGCCGCGAGCACTGTTCCCCTCTCCCCTTGGGGGAGAGGGTGCTGAGCGAACGAAGTGAGCGAAGCGGGAGAGGGGTTTGGGCTCCTTGCCGACACTGACCCCTCTCCCGGCTCGTGCTCGCTATCGCTCCGCACTCGCCACCCTCCCCCGCAAGTGGGGAGGGGAAGCGAGGTTGTGGCTACCATCAATCCGCGCTCGCCGGGCGCAGCTTCTTGACCACGTCGTCCGGCGGCATCACCGAGGCGCCGTCGACATATTTGAAGTCGGTCATGGTGCCCTTGCCCTTTTCGAGCGCGATCGTGCCGACGTAAGCGCCCATGGTCGACTGGTGGTCGATGCCACGGTATTGAATCGCGCCGAATGGGCTCGCCACGTGCAGACCCTTGAACGCGGCGACCAACTTGTCCGGCTCGGTCGACTTCGCCGCTTCGATGCCGGCGGCAATCGACTTGATCAAGGTGTAGCCGACCACCGAGCCCATGCGCGGATAGGTCTTGAATTTGGTCTCGTAGGCGTTGAGGAAGGCGAAGTATTCCGGCGTCTTGATCTTGTTGTAGGGATAGCCAGTGACGATCCAGCCGGCCGGCGCCTCCGCCTTGAGCGGATCGAGATATTCCGGCTCGCCGGTCAAGAGGCTGACCACGGTCCGGTTCTTGAAGATGCCGCGGGTCTCGCCCTCGCGCACGAACTTGGCGAGATCGCCGCCGAACAGCACGTTGAAGATGCCGTCGGGCTTGGCGTCGTCGATCGCCTGCGCCACCGCGCCGGCGTCGACCTTGCCGAGCGGCGTCGCCTGCTCGGTGACGAACTGGACCTCGGGCTGCCCCTTCTTCATCAGTTCCTTGAAGGTCGCCGCCGCGCCCTGGCCGTATTCGTAGTTCGGATAGACCAGCGCCCAGCGCTTCTTGTGCGCGGCAAGCGCTTCCTTCACCAGCATCGCCGTCTGCATGTAGGTCGAGGGCCGCAGGCGGAAGGTATACTTGTTGCCGTCCTGCCAGACGATCTTGTCGGTGAGCGGCTCGCCCGCCAGGAAGAAGATGTGCTTCTTGCCGGCGTAGTTGGCGATCGCCAGCCCGGTATTGGAGAGGAAGCCGCCGGCCAGGATTGTGACGCCCTCGCGCGCCACCAACTCGTCGGCGACGCGCACCGCCTCGCCCGGGTTGGCGCCGTCGTCGCGGCTGATCACCTCGAGCTTTTTGCCGAGGACACCACCCTTCGAATTGATCTCGTCGAGCGCCAGCGCCATGCCGTCCTTGTACGGCTCCAGGAAGGCGGGGAAGGCCTTGTAGGCGTTCAATTCGCCGATCTTGATCGCCTGCTGTGCGGCGGCCGGGCCGCCGATGCCGGCGGCGACGATGCCGGCCAATGCGAGATAACTCAAACGATGCTTCAGTCTCATGTCCTGGCTCCTTGACGTGACGAGCCGCGCTCGCCCGGTTCGCGCGGCGACAGTTAACAAGGTTCCGGCCTTCGCGGCGCCCGAAGTTGTAGGCGCGCAAACGAACAGGCCCCAATTTGGGCGGTGAGCAGACCAGCCGCGCAAAAATGCATCGCTGGCCTCCGCATGCTCACCCGCGCGGCCGGTCGCGGAAGCGGTCCATCAGCGGCTTGTCCTGGCCGCCGTCGATCTCGATCATGGTGCCGTTGACCATCTCCATCAAAGGCGACGCCAACATGACCACCAGCGCCGCAACTTCGTCGACTTCGGCGATGCGGCCCATGGGGATCGAGGCCGGCGCCAGCTTATCGGCCTCCTCGCGCGGGATCTTCATGTCGCGCGCCATGGCGTCGACCAGGCCGGCCCAGCGCTCGGTGCGCACCGGACCGGGGTTGATCGCGACGAAGCTGATGCCCTCCTTGCCGTATTGGCCGGCGAGCGAGAGCGTCAGGTTCTGGCCGGCGGCGTTTGCGGCGCCCGGGCAGATCTCCCAGTAGGACGGCTTCACGCCGTCGTTGCCGATGAGGTTGACCACGCGGCCGCCCTTCTGCGCGCGCATGATCGGCAGCGCGTAGCGCAGGCAGCGCACGTAACCCATGAACTTGAGCTGCAGGCCCTTTTCCCAGTCGTCTTCGGTGAGATGCTCGATGACGCCGCCGGCGGCCGAGCCGGCGTTGTTGACCAGGATGTCGATGCGGCCGAGCGCCTTGTGGCCCTCCTCGATGAAATTCTTGGCGTCTTCGTCCTTGCGCAGATCGGCGGTGATGGCGACGATCTTGCGGCCCGTCTCCTTGGCGATGGCGTTTGCGGTCTCCTCGAGCGGCCCCGCCCGGCGCGCGCAGATGGCGACGTCGACGCCTTCGCGCGCGAGATGCAGGGCGATGCCCTTGCCGATGCCTTCGCTGCCGCCGGTCACCAGCGCGGTCTTGCCCTTCAGTTTGAGTTCCATTGCGATACTCCCTTGGGGGTTATGGCGACGTGCCGGGCGGCTTGTGCGCGAGCCAACGGCCCGCTTCCGCGGCGGCGATCAAATCGGCGAGCGCGGCGTTGAAGGCCGCCGGTTCCTCGCTGGTGATGGTGTGGCCGGAGCGTGGGATCACCACGAGCCCGGCGGTCGGTACCGTGCGCCGGAGGTAGATGCTGCCGTCGACGCACCAGTCGTCCTCGTCGCCGACCAGCACCAGGAGCGGCACCGAAAATTTCTTCAGGTCCGTTTCCATCTCCCACAGCGTGGGGCGCTTGGCCTGCACGTTGCGCATCGTCATGGCGTGGCCGAGCGGCGAATGCTCCGCCAGCATGCGCGCGAATTCGGCAAAGCCGCGCGGGTCCTTGTTCTTGTGGGTCTGGCGGGTAGCGCCGTCGGCGTATTTGGCGGCGGCGGCGGCGAAATCCTCGGTCTCGAACATCTTGGCGGTTTCGAGCGAGGCCAGGCGCATGGCCTCGACCACCGCCGGGTCGGGGCTCGAGCCATAGCCGCAGCCGGCGGCTGTCACCGACAGGCAGCGCTCCGGATAGCGGATACCGACGTGCATGGCGGTCGCCGCCCCCATGGAATGGCCGACGATATGAGCCTTGGCGATGCCGAGCCCGTCGAGGATGGCGATGACGTCGTCGCGCTGGCTGTCCTGGCTGTATCGGCTGGGTTCAGCCGGAACATCGGACGGCAGATAGCCGCGCTGGCTGAAGGTGACGCAGCGGTGGGCGCGGGAAAAATGCCGCATCTGCGGCTCCCAGGTGCGCCAGTCGCCGGCGTACTCGTGCACGAAAACGACGGCCGAGCCGCTGCCGGCCTCTTCATAATAGAGCCGAATCCCATCCGGGGCGCTGACATACGGCATCGCACACTCCACTCAGCGCATAATTATTTGCACGCATATGAATTCCGGTAAAGCCCCCGGATTCCCGAAAGGCCGCTGTGGATCGGGAAGGCCCCGTTCCGGCTACAGCAGGCCGTGCAGCGCCAGGTGCAGGCCGAGCAACAGGAGGCCGATAAAGAAGCAGAGGCGGAAGGTCTTGGGCTCCACCTTGCCGCGCACGATGCGGCCGAGCGGCATGCCCGCGAGCGCCGCCACGAGCGCGATTGCCGAGGGCAGCAACAGGTCGGCACGCAGGGTGCCGGCATGGCCGAGGGCGGCGGCCATGGTGATGGTCGACGTGATGAAGGAAAGGCCCAACACCTGCACGAGCTTGTCGCGGTCGAAGTCGAGCGAGTGGATGTAGGGCACGTTGGGAATGGCGAAGACGCCGGTCGCGACCGTGAGCGCGCCGTTGGCGAGGCCCATGAAGGGGCTGAGCCAAGGTTCCAGATGGCGTGGCACCGAAAAGTGCACCCGTGACAGGCCGAGCGCGGCATAGACGGCGAGCAGCGCGCCGAGCAATGTCGTCGCCTCGCCGCTATTGGCGCTCGGCAGATACACCACGCCGAGGAAGCTGCCCACCGCGATCCCAACCAGCAGCGGCGCCATGCGCCGCAGCAAAACGCCGAACCCGCCGCCGTGCGTGCACTGCCAGATGTTGGTGACGATGGCCGGCAGCAAAACGATCGCCGCCCCCTCCGCCGGCGTCATCCACAAGCCGAGCAAGCCGATGCTCACGGTCGGCAGGCCGAGGCCGATGACGCCTTTGACGAACCCGGCGAATGCGAAAGCGGCCGCGATGGCCACGAGAAGTCCGGCGGATTCGTGCAACGGCATGTCCTTTCCGCTGCGCAGCTAGCGCATTCGGCAGCGGTTCCACAATGCACAAAGTGGAAACCCCGGTCTTCGCCGGCGGCGAAGCGGGCGGCGGTCGTCTCGGGGAAAGAGTCCAGCGAATCCGGAAAAGCGGCCTCTGACGAGGCCTTCCGCGGCACATCGCTGCTTTCCATCCCCGGCACGCTCAGGCATCCTTGCGGCGGGCGAATTGGTTTTAAGACCAACGATTAACGACCCACGCGTGAAGGGAGGATACGCATGAATCGAATTATCACCGCATCCGCCGTCCTGATTGCGGCCGGCCTTCTGCCGGGCGCCGGCCAGGCGGCGGGCACCATCAAGATCGGCCTCGTGATGCCCTATTCCGGACAGTTCGCCGAGCTGAGCAAACAGATGGATAACGGCATCAAGATCTACATGCAGCAGCACGGCGACAAGGTCGCCGGCAAGAAGATCGAGATCATCCGCAAGGACGTCGGCGGGATCAATCCGCCCACCGCCAAACGGCTGGCGCAGGAACTGGTGGTACGCGACCACGTCGACATCCTGGCCGGCTGGCTCTTGACGCCGAACGCGATCGCCGGCTGCGGCGTGTCGAAGGAAGCCAAGAAATTCACCGTCGTCATGAACGCGGCGACGTCGATCATCACCGACAAGTCGCCGTATTGCACCCGCACGTCGTTCACGCTGCCGATGATCACGGTCACGCTCGGCAAGTGGGCCGCCAAGAACGGCATCAAGAACGACTACACCATGACCTCGGACTACGCGCCGGGACACGACTCCGAGAAGGGCTTCATCCACGGCTTCACGTCCGCGGGCGGCAAGATCCTCGGTTCGGTACGCATGGCGGTCGGCAATCCTGACTTTTCCGCCTATGTGCTGCGCGCCAAGAACCTGAATCCGAAGTCGATCTTCGTGTTCATCCCGGGCGGCTCGCAGCCGGCGTCGTTCGGCAAGGCGCTGGCCGAGCGCGGCATGAGCGCCAAGCAGATCAAGGTGCTGGGCACCCAGGAGCTCGCCGACGATTCGGCGATCCAGTCCATGGGCAAGGACTCCGTCGGCATCATCACCGCCGGCAACTACAACTACAACCGCAAGACGCCCATGAACGAGAAGTTCGTCGCCGCCTACCGCAAGCTTTCCGGCGGCGAGAATCCGAACTTCGGCGCGGTCGGCGGGTACGACGGCATGCACCTGATCTACGCGGCGATCAAGAAGACCCACGGCGACACCGCCGCCGGCAAGCTGATCGCGGCGGCCAAGGGCATGAAGTGGCAGAGCCCGCGCGGGCCGATGATGATCGACCCCAAGACCCGCGATGTGGTCGAGACCATCTACATCAGCAAGGTCGAGAACAAGGGCGGCAAGCACGTCAACGAGGTGATCGACAAGGTCTCGAACGTGCACGATCCGGTCCACGCCGGCGAGATGAAGTAGCCGGCGATCCCGCGGTCGCACCGAACGGCATGGGGCGGCCCGCGCGCCGCCCCAATTTTTTGGGGTCATGCCCACAGGCCAAAATGCCGCCGTAGCGACGGGCCCGGAGCGCTTTTCTTTGCCGCCAAGCTCGGGCATTGTCGCGAGAACACGCCGAGTCAAGGCGATTTCCTTGCGATATCCTTGGGGGGAAGTACGTCCATGCCGAGTCCGAGACCGCCCGCCCGCGCCTTGCCCCAAGGCCCCTGGCTTACGCTTCCCGCCTGAGGGCCACCCATGTTGCCGCCCGTTTTCGGTGTCCTGTTCGACGGCCTCGCCTACGGCATGCTGCTGTTTCTGCTGTCGGTGGGGCTATCGGTGACGCTCGGGCTGATGAATTTCGTCAACCTCGCCCACTGCGCCTTCGCGATGGTCGGCGGCTATACCACCGTGCTGCTGGTCAACCATTTCGGCTGGTCGTTCTTCTGGACGCTGCCGCTCGCCTTTCTGGTGCCCGCGCTGTTGAGTGTCGGCTTCGAGCGCGTGTTCTACCGCCGCTTCTACGGCAAGAGCGATCTCGATCAGGTGCTGCTGACGATTGGCATCGCCTTCGTCTCGGTGGCGGCGGCGGCTTGGTTTTTCGGCACCACGCAACAACCGATCCGCACGCCGGCGATCCTGCTCGGCTCGTACAATGTGCTCGGGCTCGACATCGCGCCCTACCGCCTCTTCCTCATCATCGTCGGTGTCGCGATCACGCTGGCGCTGGTCGGTGGGCTTGAATTCACGCGCTTCGGCGCCCAGGTGCGCGCCGCCGTGGACAACCAGCGCATGGCGAGCGGGCTCGGTATCAACGTCGAGCGTACCTTCGCCATCACCTTTGCGGTGGGCAGCGGCCTCGCCGGTCTTGGTGGCGCGCTGGCGATCGAGATCGTCGGGCTCGATCCGAACTTCTCCTTCACCTACCTGATCTACGTCCTGATCGTGGTCGCGGTCGGCGGGCTCGGCTCCATCGGCGGCTCGCTCGCCTCCGCCATCCTGATCGGCATCAGCGACATCGCCGGCAAGTACTACGTACCGCAGCTCGGCGCCTTCCTGATCTACCTGGTGATGCTCGCCATCCTGATGTGGCGGCCGAGCGGCCTGTTCGGGAGGCGCTAGCGGATGGCCTCGATCACCGACGCCGGAACCGAGCCGGTCCGCTATCTCAAATCGAAGACGCGCTGGCACTGGGCCGAGACCGTGTTCTGGCTCGCCACGCTGCTGCCGTTCTACTTCTTCCCGGACTATCTGCAGCTTGCGAGCCAGATCGCGATCACCGCGCTGTTCGCGCTCTCGCTCGACCTCATCCTCGGCTATGCCGGCATCGTCTCGCTCGGCCACGCCGCGTTCTTCGGCACCGCCGCCTACGCCGCCGGCATCTTCTCCAAGGCGGTGTGGGGGGAACCCTTCACCGGGCTCATCTTCGCCACCGCGATATCCACCCTGCTCGGCTATGCCACGAGCTTCATCATCGCGCGCTTCCGTCATCTCACGCTGATCATGATCACGCTCGGTCTCGGACTGCTGCTGGAGCAGGCGGCCAACAGCGCCGGCTGGCTGACCGGCGGCAGCGACGGCCTGCAAGGCATCAACATCTGGCCGCTGTTCGGCCATTTCCAGTTCGATCTGTGGGGTTACACCGCTTACGCCTATTCGCTGGCCATCCTGTTCATCGTGTTCCTGGGCGCGCGCCGGCTGATCAATTCGCCGTTCGGACTGGCGCTGCGCGGCATCCGCGAGAACGCGCTCCGTATGCCGGCGATCGGCGCCCCGAGCCGCAAGCACATCCGCACCGTCTACACGCTGTCGGCGGCGATTGCCGGGCTCGCGGGGGCGCTCCTGGCGCAGACCACACAGACGGTGGCGCTCGACGCGCTCGGATTCCAGCGCTCGGCCGACGTGCTGGTGATGGTGGTGCTGGGCGGCGCCGGCCGCCTCTACGGCGGCATCATCGGCGCTATCGTTTACATGATCGCGCACGACCAGTTCTCCGGCATCGCCCCGCAATACTGGTATTTCTGGATCGGCATCCTGCTGATCGTGGTGGTGATGTTCGTGCCCAACGGCATTCTCGGCGGCCTCTCGGCGCTGACGAACTGGGTGCAGGCGCGCTGGAGGAAGTCATGAGCGCCTCCGCGCTGAAGACCAGCGGCCTCGCCAAGAGCTTCGGCTCCCTCGGCGTTACGCGTGACGTGGCGCTCGACCTGCCCGTGGGCGGCCGCTACGCGCTGATCGGCCCGAACGGCGCCGGCAAGACCACGCTCATCAACCTGATCACCGGCATGCTGCAGCCCGACGCCGGCACGATCATGCTCGGGAGCGAGGACATCACCGCGCTCGAGCCGCAGGACCGCGTGCGCAAGGGCCTCGCGCGCACCTTCCAGATCAACACACTGTTTCCGGGATTGAACGCGCTCGAAGCGGTAACGCTGGCGGTCGCCGAGCGGCGCGGCGTCTCCAACCAGTTCTGGCGCAATATCGGCGACTACCGCGAGTCGATCGAGGAAGCCTACGACATCCTCGCCAAGCTTAAGCTGGGTGAGGCCTGCTACCAGCCGACGCGCGAACTGCCTTATGGCCGCCAGCGCCTGCTGGAAATCGCGCTTGCGCTCGCCACTAAGCCCAAGGTGCTGCTGCTCGACGAACCGGCCGCGGGCGTACCGCACGAGGAAAGCGGCGAAATCTTCGAGGTGGTCGCAGGCCTCTCGGACCAGCTCACGCTCCTGTTCATTGAGCACGACATGCACGTGGTGTTCCGTTTCGCCAGCCACATTATCGTGCTGGTGAGCGGCGCCATCTACACCGAAGGCACGCCGGCGGAGATCGCCGCCGATCCGGGCGTGCGCGAGGTCTATCTGGGCAAGCGTCACCATGGCTGAGCCGCTTCTCGAACTCAAAGGCGTGACCGCCGGCTACGGCAACGCGGTGGTGCTGCACAACGTCTCGCTTCAAGTGCCGGAGAACGGCAGCCTGGCGCTGCTCGGCCGTAACGGCGTCGGCAAGTCGACGCTGTTGATGACGGTCATGGGCTATACCCAGATGCGCGCGGGCAGCGTGATGTGGCGCGGCAAGGACATCTCCAAGCTGCCGCCGCACGCGCGCGCCCATGCCGGCATCGCCTGGGTGGCGCAGGAGCGCGAAATTTTTCCGTCGCTTTCAGTGGAGGAAAACCTCACGGTCGCTGCGCGCGGTGAGGGCTGGGATCTTCCCGCCGTCTTCAAGCTGTTCCCGCGGCTTGCCGAGCGCAGCCGTAACATGGGCAACCAGCTTTCAGGGGGTGAACAGCAGATGCTGGCAACCGCCCGCGCGCTGATGACCAATCCGTCGCTCATCCTGCTCGACGAGCCTTTCGAGGGCCTGGCACCGGTGATCGTCGACGAATTGACCGCCGCGATAAAAGCCATGCTGGCGGAGCGCGGCCTTGCCTTCGTCGTGGTCGAGCAGCACACCGATATCGCGCTTGAACTTTCACAACAAGCAATTGTGCTGGAACGCGGCGCAGTGGCGCACCGTGCCGCCGCCGCCGACTTGCAACACGACACCGCCACACTCGATCGCCTCGTCGGCTTGCGCGTCGCCGCGGGGGCGTGAGACACTTCCCGTCATTCCGGGGCGCGGCTGCAAGCCGCGAACCCGGAATGACTTCGTAAGGAATGTGTCCCATGTCCAACCCCATGATCCCACGCGAGCGCTGCGACTATTCGGCCATCGTCGACAGGCCACCGCTCAAGCTGCCCGGTGACGCCCGCATCGTCTTCTGGACCATCGTCAACTACGAAGTCTGGGACATCGCCAAACCGATGGCGCGGCAATTGCTGCCGGCGCCCACCGGCGTACCGCTGATGCCGGACGTGGTGCATTGGGCGTTCCACGAGTACGGCATGCGCGTCGGCTGCTGGCGCTTCCACGAGCTGTTCCGCAAGCTCGGCATCAAGCCGACGCTCGCCGCCAATGCACGCATCTGCGAGGATTATCCGCGCGTGGCCGAACAGGCCCGTACCGACGGCTGGGAATTCATGGGCCACGCCTACGAGCAGGGGCCGATCCACAAAGAGCCGGACCAAGCCGGCATGATCAAGCGCACCATGGATATCCTCACCAAGTTCGCCGGCAAGCCGCCGGTCGGCTGGCTCGGGCCGGGTCTGACGCAGACGCTGGAGACGCCGGACCTCCTGACCGCCGCCGGCATCAGATACATCGGCGACTGGGTCTACGACGACGAGCCGACCACCATTCGCACCGCCAACGGCCCGCTGGTGACGCTGCCCTACACCATCGAACTCAACGACATCCCGATGATGCTGATCCAGCATCACGAGAGCGATTATCTCCTGAAGCGCACCATCGACCAGTTCGACCGGCTCTATGCCGAGAGCGAGCAGCGGCCCAAGTTCTGCGCGCTCGCCATCCACCCCTACATCAGCGGTCAGCCGCACCGCATCAAATACCTCGAGGCCATCTACGCCCACGTCAACCGCCACGCCGGTGTGCTGCACTGGAACGGCGAGCAGATCCTCGAGTGGTATCAATCCACTCTCAACAAATAAGAGAAGGCTCGCGCGATGGACTTCCCCAAGCCGCCCGTCGGCATGCTGCCGACCGACCGCATTGCCTATTCGCCGATCGTCAACCGCGAGCCGCTGAAATTGCCGGACGGCGCGCGCATGGTGGTGTGGACCATCACGAATGTCGAGGAATGGGACCCGACCCAGGCCATGCCGCGCACGGTACTGACCCCGCCGGCGGGCGGCGCGCCCATGCCCGACATCCCGAACTGGTGCTGGCACGAATACGGCAACCGGGTCGGATTCTGGCGCCTGCTGTCGGTCTACGACGAGTTCAAGGTTCCCGGCGTCATGAACATCAACGCCACCGCGGCGCAGGCCTTCCCCGAATTGATGCAGGCCTGCGTCGAGCGTGGCTGGGAATTCCTCGGCCACGGTTTCACCCAGCGCAACATGCAGAAGGTCGAGAACGAGCGCGCGGATATCAAGAAGAGCGCCGAGGTGCTGCAGAAGGTCACCGGCACGCGCCCGCGCGGCTGGGTCGGGCCGGGGCTGACCGAGAGCTGGGAGACCGTCGATATCCTGGCCGAGGAAGGCTACGACTACGTCGGCGACTGGGTGCTCGACGACCAGCCGGTGTGGTTGAAGACGCGCGGGAAGCCGCTGCTCAGCATTCCCTATACGCAAGAATGCAACGACGTCGCCATGATGCTGATCCAGCATCACAAGGCGTCGGAGTTCTACGAGCGCGCCATGGACCAGTTCGAGCAGATCTACGCCGACTCGAAGGACTCGGCGCGAGTGATGGCGATTTCCGCGCACCCCTACATCATGGGCGCGCCGCACCGGGCCAAGTATTTCCGCCGCATCTTCGAGCACATCCGCGGCAAGAAGGACGTCCTGTTCTGGACCGGCAGCCAGATCGCCGACTGGTACAAGACGGCGGGACCGAAAGCGCCGTGAGCGCCTGCGCGCCGCCTACGATTGCCGTTTGAGCCGCGTCACCGCCAGGTCGAGCGCCGACAGAAAGCGCGACAGGTCCTGGCGGCTGAGCGGCTTGGGGCCGCGGGTGGTGGCGCCGGCGGAGCGCAAGTCCGACATCAGGTTGCGAGTCGCCAGCGCCATGCCGATGGAATCGTCGTCGAAGGCCTTGCCGGTCGGGCCGATGACGCTCGCGCCATTGCGCACGCAGCGCGAGGCCAGCGGAATATCGGCGGTGACGACGATGTCGCTGGCGCCCGCGCGCTCGGCAATCCAGTCGTCGGCGACATCCGGCCCTTCCGGCACGATCACCCGCTCGATCAGGTCCGAGCGCGGCACGTTCATGAAGGCGTTGGCGACCACGAACACCTTAAGGCCGTAGCGCTCGGCCACCCGGTAGACCTCAGGCTTCACCGGGCAGGCGTCGGCGTCGACGAAGATTCGGATGTCTTGGGCCGAACGACCCTCTTCACTGCTGTCAGCCATCATGATCCAATCGGGTGATCCAAGGGAGGCATCCATGGCCAAGACACGCAAGAAAGTCCAGGCAAGCCGCAAAGCCAAGTCAAAGACCAAATCGAAGGCAAAGACCAAGAAGCCGGCGCAGAAGAAGTCCGCCGCCAAGAAGCCGGCGAAAAGGACGGCCAAGAAAGCGACCAAGAAGGCCGCCGCGCCGAAGCGGCCGCCGCAGCGGTTCACCGTCAGCCATCACCGCGAGGAGGACTTCGACACGGGGTTGCGCGCCTATTCCGCCTATCGCGATCTCGGCATCGCGGCGGCGACCGGCGGCCTGGCCCAGGCCCACGTCATCCGCATGACCAAGCCGTTCGAGACCGGCGAGGTCGACATCCCGCACTTCCACGACGTGGAATTCCAGATGGTCTACGTGCTGAAAGGCTGGTTCCAGAGCGAATTCGAGGGCGAAGGCGTGCAGACCTTCCGCGCCGGCTCGTGCTGGATCCAGCCGCCGAAGATCAAGCACACGGTGCGCGGCTACTCCGACGACTGCGAGCTGCTGGAGATCATCCTGCCGGCGGATTTCGACACCGTCACGCTGGAAGCGTAGCGTCGGTCTTGCCTGTCGGGTGGGCATCGCGCAGCGATGCCCCCGCGTTTGCAAGACCATCGCCGCGCGGGCACGGCGCTGACGCGCCTTTGCCTACCCGCCCAATTTACTGGGCTTCCGACGCCTCGCGTCGCTCGGGCGGCAGGTCGTCGTCGGACAGGACGCGCAAAGCGGCACCGTCCATGTCGTTGTACTGGCCGCTCTTGAGCGACCACATGAAGCCGAGAAGGCCGATCAGCCCCAGGCCCACTGCCATCGGGATGAGATAGACGAGCACGTTCATGCTTACGCTTCCTTGCCGCCCCCTCTGGCTCGCAGGGAATTCAACGTCACCACCATGGACGAGCAGGACATGGCCACCGCCGCCAGTAGCGGCGTCACCAGACCGGCAATCGCCACCGGCACCGCGACCGCATTATAAACCGCCGCCACGGCGAGATTCTGCGTCATCAGCGCGCGGGCGCGGCGCGCCACCTTCAGCGCTTCCAGGACCGGCGCCAGCCGCTCGCCGAGGAACACGGCGTCGGCCTGCGCCTGCGTAAGGTCGGCGGCCGCGATCGGCGACAGCGAAACGTGCGCCGCAGCCAGGGATGGCGCGTCATTGAGGCCGTCGCCGACCATCAGCACCTTGCGGCCTTCCGCCTTGAGCGCCTCGATATAGACGATCTTCTCGGCCGGCGTCAGCGCACCCTGCCAGCGCGAAATACCGAGCGTACGGGCCACCGGCGTCACCGCTTCGCTGCGATCGCCCGAGAGGATGCGCAGATCGTAGCCGCGCGCGAACAAGGCCCGGACCACCGCGACGGCGTCGGGCCGCAACTGCTGGCTGACCGCGAAGGCGGCGGACCGCTCGCCGTGGCTAAACATGATGAGCGAGGTGTCGGGCCGGATGAACGCGACCGGCGGCAAGCCGCAGAAGGCGGCGCTGCCCAGCCGCGCTTCCACGCCGTCGACGAGCGCGCGCACGCCCTGCCCCGGCTCTTCCACCGCGCCGTCGAACGGCGTCGCGCTTTCAGCCTCGCGGGCAAGCGCCATCGCCAACGGATGCCGGCTCGAGAGCGCCAAGCGCGCCGCCGCCTGTAACAGCGCGGGGTCGACCTCGGCTGCATTGGTGACGCGCGGCTCCGGCAGCGTCAGCGTGCCGGTCTTGTCGAAAATAATGGTGTCGGCTTCCGCCAGCCGCTCGATGGCGTCGCCGGCGTTGAGGATGACGTTGGCGCGGAACAGCGCGCCGGATGCGACGACCTGCACGGCGGGGATCGCCAGCGACAGCGCGCAGGGGCAGGTGATGATCAAGACGGCGATGGCGGTCACCACCGCGTCATGCAGCGAAGCGCCGGCGAGCCACCAGCCGATGCCGGTGAGCGCGGCGGTGAGATGCACCATGGGCGCATAGACGCGCGCGGCGCGGTCGGCGAGCCGGCGCGTGCGCGACTTGGCGCTCGCCGCCTTTTCCAGCAGCCGCTCGATCTCGTCGATGAGCGAATCCTGACCGGCGGCGGTGACGCGCAGGGTGAGCGCGCCGGAATAGTTCAGGCTGCCGGCATAGACCTTGGCGTTGGCGTTGACCTGCCGACGCAGGGTCTCGCCGGTGATCAGGCTTTCGTCGATTTCGGACGCGCCGCTCACCACGGTGCCGTCGGCCGGCACGCGCTCGCCGGGCCTGACCAGGACGCGGTCGTCGACGCGCAGCGCCGCCACCGGCACGCTCACGAGTGCGTCACCCACGAAGCGCCGCGCGGTGTCGGCCTTCAGCGCCGCCAGGTTGCCGGCGACGGCGCGCGTCTTGCGGCGCATGGCGTGATCGAGCGTGCGCCCCAACAGCAGAAAGAACAGCAGCATCATCGCAGAGTCGAAATAAGCGTCGCCG
The DNA here is from genome assembly GCA_963773225.1 of uncultured Pseudomonadota bacterium. Lineage (GTDB taxonomy): Bacteria > Pseudomonadota > Alphaproteobacteria > Rhizobiales > Xanthobacteraceae > Pseudolabrys. Next base: position 57,309 of record CAVZAO010000009.1, on the reverse strand, counting down.
GCGTGGCGCGCGGTCTCGACCAGCGACATGGCGAGCGCCAGCGTGACGCCGACCGTGATCGGCACGTCCATGTTGAGGGAGCGTGCGCGCAGCGCCTTGAAGGCGCTGACGAAGAACGGCTGGCCGGCATAGGCCGCCGCCGGCAACGCGATCAGCGCCGAGGCCCAATGGAAGAAGTCGCGAGTCGAAGGCGTCATATCGCTGCCTGCCCAGATCGAGACCGACAGCAGCATGATGTTCATGGCGGCGAAGCCCGCGACCGCCAGATAGCGCGTGAGGCGGCGCGCTTCGGCGGCCTCCTCCTCCTCGGCGCGCTGCGGCACGAAGGGATAGCCGTGGTAGCCGATGCGCTCCAGCGTCTCGAGGATTTCGGCCGGCTTGATGCGGTCGTCGGCCCAGGCGACGTGCAGGCGGCGGTTGGTGAAGTTGAGCCGCGCCTCGGTGACGCCGGGCAGTTCCTTCACCGCATGCTCGATGCGCGCGATGCAGCCGCCGCAGTGCACGCCTTCAACCGCCAGGTCCATGCCGAGCGTGTTGTCGCCGCAGGGCTTGGCGTAGAGGGACAGATCGAGGGCGGGTTCGGTCATGGCGCAACTCTTGCCGCTACTCTTGGCGCAAGCCTCAACCTCCGTTCATTCCCGCGCAAGCGGAAATCCAGAAAAGACTGGGTCCCCGCTTGCGCGGGGACGAACGCCCAAGGCTGGCGCGCAGCATTATAACGGCAGTCCTTATTTCAGTACGATCTGGCTGTGCGAGCGGAACATGCGCTGGTTGCCGCGGTAGAAGTCGACGATCAGCTCCCACTTGCCGGAATGCGCGCGTGCCTCGCCATGGAAGGCACCGGGACCGGTCTGCGTCAGCGGGATGACGTGGTCGCGTCGGGAGTCGGCCGGATGCCAAAGCCGCGCATCGGCGCGCAGCCCGCTCACCGGCTTGCCCTCGGCGTCATGCACCGTCATGTCGAGCACCGCCTCGCCGACGCGGTCGAGGTTGAGCTTGCCGTCCACCTTCCAGTGCAACGCGTCCTGTGCCCGGGCTAGCGCCACCTCGTGCTCGAAGTTCTGCCCAGCCTGGTAGGAACTCGGCGTGTCGACGCCGGCGAAGGTCGAGATCGCGGCGTCGGCCATGAAGCCGTTGACCACGAAGATGAGGCCGAAGAAGCCGATCAGCCAAATCAGCACGCCTCGGCCGGTCAATTCACGCGGCTTGCGCTCGGGGGAAAGCGCCATGGTTCACCTCGGGGGCTCGGGGGCGAAGAAGTGGTCGCGCACTGCCGTGACTCGACCGGTATACACGTCGATCAGCTTGAAGGTGACGGGCGTCGACGCCGCCGGCTGCGCCTTGGCGTAGTCGGTGACGGTTACGCGCAGCTCGCGGGTTCGGTCGGGACCGACGTCGACCACCTGGCGACCGTCAGCACGCTGCGCCGCCACGAAATCGACGAGCGCGCCCGGCAGGCCGTCGAGGGCGACGATGAACTCGCGGGTGGCAAGGTCCTTGTTGACGATGCGGATGGTGTAGCCATTGCGGATGGCGCCGTCCGACAGCCGCACGTAGAGCGGGTTGCGGTCGTGGATGACGTCGATGCCCTGGTCGCCGCGGGTGGCGAGCGTATAGATCATGACCGCACCGACGAGCGCGATGATGGCGGCGTAGAGCAGCGTGCGCATGCGGAACAGCTTGACGACGGGCTCCTCGCCCGCCAGCCGCCGCTTGATATTCATGTCGGTGTCGTAGCCGATCAGCCCGGTGTGACGGCCGAGCTTGACCATGACATTGTCGCAGGCGTCGATGCACAGCCCGCACTGGATGCAGCCGAGATTGGCGCCATCGCGGATGTCGACGCCGGTCGGGCACACGTGCACGCATTGCAGGCATTCGACGCAGTCGCCGGCAGGCTTGCCTTCGGACCGCAGTTGCTCGGCCTTCTTCACCGAGCAGCGCGGCTCGCCGCGGTCGTAGCGGTAGGTGACGTTGAGCGCGTATTCGTCGGTGAGTGCAGCCTGGATGCGCGGCCACGGGCACATATAAAGACAGACCTGCTCGCGCATGTGCCCGGCCAGTGCGTAGGTCGTGAAGGTGAGGATGCCGATGAAGGCATAGGCCATGAGCGGCGCCTGGCCGGTGGCGAGCTCCTTCACCAAGGTCGGCGCATCGGAGAAATAGAGAACCCAGGCGCCGCCGGTCCACCAGGCCACCATGAGCCAGAGGATATGCTTGACGCCCTTGCGCGCCCAGGTCCCAGCCGACCAGCGCTTGCGGTCACGCTGCATGTGCTCGCGTCGGTCGCCTTCGACGAAACGCTCGATGGCGAGGAAGAGGTCGGTCCATACCGTCTGCGGACACAGATAGCCGCACCAGATGCGGCCGGCGACGGCGTTCATCAGGAACAGCACCAGGGCCGCGATGATCAGCAAGCCGGTGAGGTAGTAGACCTCCTGCGGCCAAATCTCGATGAAGAAGAAGTAGAAGCGCCGGGTCGGGAAGTCGATCAGCACCGCCTGGTGCGGCGCGTAGGGACCGCGGTCCCAGCGCACGAACGGCAGCAGGTAGTAGATGCCGAGCGTGATGACCAGCACCGCCCATTTGATCTGGCGAAACAGGCCGTGGGTGCTCTGCGGGTAAATCTTGCGGCGCGGCGCATAGAGCGGGATGTCGTCGTCCGGCGGCTCCGGCGGCGGCGGAGCGCTGTGGACTTCGGCCGCCTCGACGAGACGCGCGAGTTCGGACACGTTCGTTACCGAATGTTCGGGCGAAGTCGTCGTGGCGGCCGTCATCTTATTGTTACTCCGTTCAGCCGTTACTTTGAGTCGTTACTTGGTGCCGCCACCGAAGGTCCAGACATAGACCGTCAGCGCCTTGATGGTGGCCGGGGGCAGACGCCCGCCCCACGCCGGCATGACGCCGCCGCGGCCATTGGTAATCGTCTGCACGATGGTCTCCTTGTCGGAGCCGTAGAGCCAGATCTTGTCGGTCAGGTTGGCCGAGCCGACCTGCTGATTGCCCTTTCCGTCGGCGCCGTGACAGACGGAGCAGTTGGCCTCGAAGATCTTCTTGCCCTCGGCGAGGTTGGCGCCTTTTTCGACGCTCAAGCCGGACAGTGAGCGCACGTAGTCCGCCACCGTTGAGATCTGATCGGGCTTCAGGATGTTGTCGCGGCCGAAGGCCGGCATATTGCCCTGGTGCCCCTTGTCGTCGCCGGAACGCGCGCCGTGGGTGATAGTCTGCTCGATCTGCGCGAGCTTGCCGCCCCACAGCCAGTCGTCGTCGTTGAGGTTGGGATAGCCCTTGCCGCCGCCGCCGCCGGCGCCGTGACAGGGCGCGCAGTTGTCGGCGAAGGCGACGCGGCCCTCGGCGCGCGCGAAGTCCAGGAGCTCAGGCGTGGTCGCGATCTGCTCGAGCGACGCGGCATTGATCTTGGCCATCATGGGCGCGCGCTCGGCGTGCAGTTCCTTCAGGTCGGTCTCCACCGCCGCGCGCGCGTGCCAGCCGAGCACGCCCTGGGTGGCGCCGTGGATCATCGGCCAGGCCGGATAGAGGATCCAGTAGCCCACCGCCCAGATGATGCAGATGTAGAACAGCCACAACCACCAGCGCGGCAGAGGGGTATTGAGCTCGCGGATGCCGTCCCACTCATGGCCGGTGGTTGCGGTCCCGGTCAGCTTGTCGACTTCTTTGTGTTCTTCAGCCACCGGTCAGTCCTCCTTAAACGGAATGCTCGCCGCGTCATCGAAACGCTTCTGAGCCTTGCGCGAAGGCCATAGGGCGTAGGCCAGCACCACCGCAAAGATGACGGTGAAATAAATCATGCCCCAAGTCTGCGCGAATTCGGCAACGGCTTTGTAGGTCGGGTCCATCGGAGTCACCGGATGTTGGCTTTGTCGCTGTAAAGCTTGAAGTTCACCTCGGTGCCGAGCATCTGCAGATAGGCGATCAGGGCATCGGCCTCGGTGACACGATTGGGGTTGCCGTCGAAGTCACGCACGTTGGCCTTCGGATAGCGCTTGAGCAGATCCGCGGCCCCCGGCGCGTTGTCGGTCGCTTGCGTACGGACATCCGCGACCGCGTCCTCGATGTCCTTCTTGGTGTAGGGCACGCCCTCGTCGGACAGCGTTTTCAGGTCGTCGGCGATGTGTTTGTAATCGAGATCGGTGTCCAGAAGCCTGGCGTAGTACGGCATGATCGATCCCGGCACCACCGAGCGCGGGTCGCGGAGGTGGTCGCGCTGCCAAGCGTCGGAGTACTTGCCGCCGACGCGGGCGAGATCGGGACCGGTGCGCTCCGAGCCCCACTGGAACGGGTGGTCGTACATGCTTTCGGCCGCCAGCGAGTAGTGGCCGTAGCGCTCCACCTCGTCACGCAGAGGACGGATCATCTGCGAGTGACAGAGGTAGCAGCCTTCGCGCACGTAGATGTTGCGGCCCGCGAGCTCGAGCGGCGTATAGGGCCGCACGCCGTCGACCTTTTCGATCGTGTTCTTGAGGTAGAACAGCGGCACCACCTCGACCAGACCGCCGATGGCGACGACGATCAGGATGCCGATCACCAAGAGGATCGAGTTCTTCTCGAGGATCGCGTGTTTTTGCCAAAGTGACATTTTCTTTTTCTCCGCCTTATTCCGCGGGCGCCAGCGCAACTTCGGCCGGCTCGGCGGATTCCGCCGCGTTGACGGTCATCCAGAGGTTATAGGCCATGATGATTGCGCCGATCAGGAACAGCACACCGCCCAGGGCCCGGATGACGTAGAAGGGATGCATCGCCTCGACCGACTCGACGAAGGAGTATTCGAGGAAGCCGAGCGAAGTGTAGGCGCGCCACATCAGACCCTGCAGGATGCCCGCCACCCACATCGAGGTGATGTAGAGCACGATGCCGATGGTCGAGATCCAGAAGTGCCAGTTGACGAGCTTGAGCGAGTACAGCCGCCGATTCCACAGCCACGGCACCAGGCAGTAGATGGCACCGAAGGAGATGTAGGCGACCCAGCCGAGCGCGCCGGAATGCACGTGACCGATGGTCCAGTTAGTGTAGTGCGACAGCGAGTTGACGATCTTCACCGACATCATCGGACCCTCGAAGGTCGACATGCCGTAGAAGGCGACCGACACCACCATCATGCGCAGGACCGGATCGGTGCGCAGCTTGTCCCAGGCGCCGGAGAGCGTCATCAGGCCGTTGATCATGCCGCCCCAGGAGGGCATCCACAGCATGATCGAGAAGGTCATGCCCAACGTCTGCGCCCAGTCCGGCAGCGCGGTGTAGTGCAGATGGTGCGGGCCGGCCCAGATGTAGATGAAGATCAGCGCCCAGAAGTGGATGATCGACAGCCGGTAGGAATAGACCGGCCGGTCGGCCCGCTTGGGGATGAAGTAGTACATGATGGCGAGGAAGCCGGCGGTCAGGAAAAAGCCGACCGCGTTGTGGCCGTACCACCACTGCACCATGGCGTCCTGCACGCCCGACCACACGATGTAGGACTTGGACGAGAAGATCGACACCGGGATCGCCGCGTTGTTGCCGATGTGCAGCACCGCGATGGTGATGATGAAGGCGAGGTAGAACCAGTTCGCCACGTAGATGTGCGGCTCCTTACGCCGCATGATGGTGCCGAGATAGACCAGGAAATAGACCACCCAGACGATGGTCAGCCACAGGTCGGCGTACCATTCCGGCTCGGCGTATTCCTTCGACTGGGTGATGCCCAGGACGTAGCCGGTGCCGGCGATGACGATGAAGAAATTGTAGCCGAGCACCACGAACCAGGGCGCCAGGTTGCCGGCGAGCCGCGCGCGCGAGGTGCGCTGCACGACGTAGAACGAGGTCGCGATAAGCACGTTGCCGCCGAAGGCGAAGATCGCCGCCGAGGTGTGCAGCGGGCGCAGGCGCCCGAAGTTCATATAGAGGTCGAGATTGAGGTGCGGGAACGCGAGCTCGAAGGCGATGAAGACGCCGACCGTGAAGGCGGCAATGCCCCAGAACATGCCGGCCACCGTGGCGAATTTCACGGGCCCCATGTTGTAGTTCGGCTTGCCGTCGATCTCGAGCGGCGGCGCCTCGGCCGGCCGGCTGTAATAGTTGTTGATGATGGCAAACACCGCCGCCACGCTCGCCGCGCAGAACAGGTAGGCGTGGAAGGCGTAGGCCGCCGTAAAGGCCTTGGCGGCGACGACAATGGAGAGAATGGCCAGACCGACGAAGAAGAGCGCAAGCCCGCCTTCGCCTAAAGTCATGGTTTTTTGAGAAGCGACGGTTGGGTTCGCCATGCTGCTGATCCGTTTTTTGGCTGGCCGAAAGGAATGGGACTGAACCTGGCCCGAATATTACGGTTTGTTTATCTGGCGGCCCTGCGACTCCCTTGATGCAGGTCAAAGGGATAGGGTTCCCCGCCAATATTTCGCCGCGGTTGGTGCGCGTTGGCCTCGGCGCCGCTTCCGACCGGGGCGTTCCCGCGGCGAACCCGCACCCCGCCTTCGGCAAGATCGGACGAGAGCTGCCAAAGTCGCGCGCGCACGCGCCCCGCGCCCTCTCGGGCCGCGGAACGCGCACCGCATAAGCGGCCCCTCTAACGATCAGGCAGCCTTGACTTCGACTTTCTTGACCTGCGCGGGCGCGGGCTTTGGGATGACCACCTTCAGCACGCCCTTGTCGATGCTGGCCTTGATCGCGTCGGCATCGACCCCGTCCGGCAGCGCGAGCGAACGCTCGAATGAGCCGTAGCTGCGCTCGACCAGCCGGTAGTTCTTGTCCTTCTGTTCCTTCTCGGCATTCTTTTCGCCTTTGATGGTAAGGACGTTGTCCGCCAAGTTGATCTGCACGTCCTTTTGCTCCAGGCCCGGCAGCTCTGCGGTCAGCTCGATCTCCTTGTCGGTCTCGGCCACGTCCATGGTCGGCGTCATCTTCGACAGGCCGCCGTTGCCCATGGCCGGGAACCCGCGCGAGAAATCCTCGAACAGGCGGTCGATCTCGCGTTGCAGGGAAAAGAACGGGTGGTCGGTCTGCGTCATGTCGCGCTGACGCCCGGCCGGAATGAGAGACTTGAGATTCATGGGACGCTCTCCATTGCCTGACTGGTGCCGCCCTTCTTCGGCAGCAGCCCGGATTCCATACGAGGGCGGCGGAGATCGTCCTTGAGCTAGGTCAAGCCAGCGTGAGGCGCGGCGGGGGCTCAGTGCGCCGGCGCGCCGTTGCGGGGCTCGACGATGGTGCCGGAGATCGGCTCGATCCAGGCCAGGTGGTCCTTCACCGCCTTGACGCCGGCGAGATTCTCGGCGGCCACTTTGAGCGCGTCGCGCTGGCGCTCGTCGAGGATGGTGCCCCACAGTTCCACCACGCCGTCGTGCACCTGCACGTCGACCATGGCGGTGGGGGCCCAGGTCTGCGCCTGCATGACGGCCAGCATCTGCTCGCGGATGGCGGCGTCGCCGGCCTTGACCGGCTGCGCCTCGCGGGCGAGCCCGACCATGGCGTGCATCAGGTTGGCGCGCGTGACGATGCCGACGATGGCGGCGCCCTGCATCACCGGCACGCGCTTGATGTGGTGGTTCTCCATCAGGCGCACGATGTCCTCAAGCGAGGTGTCCTCGCTGACGGTCTGCACCGCCGTGCTCATCACCTCGGCGACCTTGCTGCCATGGCTGTGGGTGTATTCCTCGGCCATGCGGCCGGGCCCCATGAGAAACTCGAGCCAGCGCGAGCGCCGGCGCTGCGTCTGGGTTTCGCGGCGGCGGAGGAAATCGCCTTCCGATACGATGCCGACGAGCTTGCCGTTGTCGACGACCGGCAGGCCGCTGATGTGGTGCTCCAGCATCTTGCGCGCCGCCTGCAGCACGGTGGCGTCGGGCGCAATCGAGATCACGTTGCGGGTCATCACGTCGCGGGCGTTCATGGGAAGGCCTCCTTGGCATTTGCGGGCGCTACGAAACCACGGCCGCGCGCAACGCGAATTGACTCAGGTCAAGCGCTTGATCGCACAAAGAAACCCCGGCATTGGGAAATGCCGGGGCAAGTCTAGCCGAACGATGTCAGGGAGGAACGAATTCGGCTTCAGTACCTGAAATCATCCATTCATGCGGTCGAGCGCGGCGCGGTTGCGCAGCACGATGCGGCGCGAGGTCGGCACCGCGATGGCGTGCGCCTTCTCGAGCTGAGTCAGCGTGCGCGACACGGTCTCGATGGTGAGCCCCAGATAGTCGGCGATGTCCTGGCGCGACATGGGCAGCTCGATCTCGCCGCGGTCGGCGCCGCGGCCGGCCATCTCCAGCAGAAAGCCGGCAACGCGCTCCTGCGCGGTCTTGATCAGCAGCATGATGTGGTCCTGCGCGCGCTGCAGCTCGCCCGCGGTCATGGTCCAGAGCTGACGGGCGACCTCGCCGTCGCGGGCCGCCAGCGACACCAAGCTGGCGCGCTTGATCACCAGGACCTTGCACTCGGTGATGGCTTCGGCCGAGAAGGTGTGCTCCTCGCCGCATTCCAGGCCGAACACGTCGCCCGGCAGGTAGAAACCGCCGATCTGCCGGCGCCCGTCGCTCAGCACCTTGTAGGTGCGCACCGCGCCGCTGATCACCTTGTAGAGGTACTCGGCCGGCTCGTTCTCGCCATAGATCTCGGCGTTGCGCGAGAACGGCATCGCCGCGCCCATCAACTCGACCGAACCGCCAAGCTGCCTCGGGCTGGCGGGAACCTGCTGGGCGGTCTGCTGGGTGGCGCTGCGGAGCGTGATGGACTGCGTCGACATGGCGTTCTCCCGAATTTCGATGCTGTCGGGATACGCCCTAGAACCGGAACCCAAAATTCAGATAATCTCCATAGGGGTTTTTCCGGAGTTGCCGTCAGGCCCGGGCCGACCCGTCATCAACCGCCGCACCCATGTCACAAGCCATTGAAATAGCGTCTGATTTTGTAGAAGGCGACCGCCACCGCCCGCTCCGCTACGCGGCCGCCCCGGTCGCCGTGCTGCTGATTTTCGCCGTGCGGGCGCTTCTGGTGCCGGTGCTCCACGACGATAGCCTGTTTATCTACTTCGTGCCGGCCGTGCTGATCGCGGCCGGCATCGGCGGCATCGGCCCCGGCCTGCTGGCCACCGCGCTCAGCATGCTGGCAATCGTTTCGCTGTTCGAGCTGAGCGACTCGGCCCTGCCCGCCACCGGGATGTTCAACATGGTGGTTTTCGCCGCCATCGGCATCGGTGTGGCCTGGGGCGGCGAGCTCCTGCGGCGCGGACGCCGGCGCGCCTCCGTCATGACCCGCGATGCGCTGGCGCGCGAAGCGCACTTGCAGTCGATCCTCGACACCGTGCCCGAAGGCATGGTCGTGATCGACGAGCGCGGCATCATGCAGTACTTCAGCACGGCCGCCGAGCGGCTGTTCGGCTACGAGGCCAAGGAAGCGATCGGGCAGAACGTCAAGATGCTGATGCCGTCGCCCTACCGCGACAACCACGACGCCTATCTCGATCGCTACCGCAAAACCGGCGAGCGCCGGATTATCGGCATCGGCCGCGTGGTGGTCGGCCTGCACAAGGACGGCTCCACCTTTCCGATGGAACTCGCCGTCGGCGAGATGAGCTCGGCCGACCGCCGCTACTTCACAGGCTTCATCCGCGACCTGACCGAGCGGCAGAAGACGGAAGCGCGCCTGCAAGAATTGCAGTCCGAGCTCGTGCACATCTCGCGGCTGACCGCCATGGGCGAGATGGCCTCGACCTTGGCGCACGAACTCAACCAGCCGCTGTCGGCGATCTCGAACTATCTGAAAGGCTCGCGCCGGCTCCTGAGCGACGCCCCCGACGAGAAGACCACCATGCTGCGCGAGGCCATGGACAAGGCGGCCGACCAGGCCATGCGCGCGGGCCAGATCATCCGCCGCCTGCGCGACTTCGTGGCGCGCGGCGAGAGCGAGCGGCGGGTCGAAAGCATCGCCAAGCTGGTGGAGGAAGCGAGCGCCCTGGCGCTGGTCGGGGTCAAGGACCGCGGCATTCGCGTCAGCTTCAAGTTCGATCCGTCCGTCGACCTGGTGCTGGCCGACCGGGTGCAGGTGCAGCAGGTGCTGCTCAACCTGATCCGCAACGCCATGGACGCGATGGAGGAGTCGGACAGGCGCGACCTCATGATCGCCATCGTGCCGGCCGACGAAAGCCTGGTGAAGGTGAGCGTGACCGACACCGGCGGCGGCATCTCGCCGGAAATCGCCGAGCAGTTGTTCCAGCCCTTCATCACCAGCAAGCGCCACGGCATGGGCGTGGGGCTGTCGATCTCGCGCACCATCATCGAAGCGCACGGCGGCCGCATCTGGGCCGAGCCCAACCCGGCCGGCGGCACGATTTTCAATTTCACGCTGACCGCGGTCAACGAGGGGGATGTCGACGATGCAGCCTGAGCCGATGATCTATGTCATCGACGACGACGACGCCGTCCGCCAATCGATCGAATTCTCGATGAAGACCGCCGGCATCAGCGTGCGCGGCTTCGAATCGGGCAAGGCGTTCTTCGAGGCGCTGCCGTATATCGACCACGGCTGCGTGGTGACCGATGTGCGCATGCCGGAGATCACCGGCATCGACGTGCTGCGCAAGGTGCACGACGAGAAGCCCGATCTGCCGGTGATCGTCATCACCGGGCACGGCGATGTGCCGCTCGCCGTGGAGGCCATGAAGCTCGGCGCCGTCGACTTCCTGGAAAAGCCGTTCGACGACGATCTGCTGATCGAATCCGTGCGCGCGGCGCTGAGCCGCGACGCCGACGCCGCCCGGCGCAAGGCCGAAGTGTCCGGCATCAACGACAAGCTCAACGCGCTGTCGAAGCGTGAACGCGAGGTGCTGGAGGGGCTGGTGGCCGGCAAGCCCAACAAGACCATCGCCTTCGACCTCGGCATCAGCCCGCGCACGGTCGAGATCTATCGCGCCAACCTGATGACCAAGATGGCAGCCAACAGCCTCTCCGATCTAGTGCGCATGGCGATGATCGCCGGCATTCTGGAGGGCAGCGGGGAGTGAGCTCAGACGCCGCCGCCTGATTCTTTGGCGTCTTGCGGTCATGCCTGGTTCGCTCGCTGCGCGAGCATTCCGGAATGACGAGTGAAAGGCGCGGGGCTCTATGAGGCCGCGCTGCGCGCGGGTAATGCGATCACTTCTTCACGCCCATCCCCGCCATGAAACGGGCGCGGATCGCCACCGGGTCACGGTCGGTGGCGCCGGTGCCGGGCTTGCCGTCGATACGCGCTGCGATCAACGTCGGCCCGCCTTCGGCAAGCGCAGCCGTGAACAGGCGCTCGAAATCGGCTTCGTCAGCGGCCCAGGCGCTCTTCTCGATGCCCGAGGCGCGCGCGATGCCGACCAGATCCGCGTGCGCGGCGCTCGCCGTCGGCTGGCTGCCGGTGATCTGGTACATGCCGTTGTCCCACACCACCATGGTGAGGTTCTTCGGCGCCTGCGCCGCCACGGTAGCGAGGCAGCCGAGCATCATCAGCAGCGAGCCGTCGCCTTCTAGCGCCACCACGTGGCGCTCAGGCTGCGCGATCGCGGTGCCGAGCGCGATCGGAATCGTGAGCCCCATGCTGCCGAGCATGTAGAAATTCTGCGGGCGCTGGCCGGCCATCCAAAGATCGAAATTGCTGTTGCCGATGCCGCCGATGACGGCTTCCTCACGTTCGAGCTTGCCGACCAGGCGTTTGGTCAGGTCGAAGCGGTTCATCACCTTGGCGTTATGGGCGGTGGTGTTGGTCATGACGGCCCCCGTTACGCCTTGAAGACTTTGCCGCCGGTCAGAAGCGGCGACAGGATGAAGGTGACGGGGGCTTGCGTCGCCACCGCCTGCTTGATCGAGCGGTCGACGATGAAGGCGAGCTCGTCGTGTCGGGTGACGGTGTGGTTCTCGATGCCGAGCGAGGCGAGCACCGGCCGCATTGTGTGGCAGACGAGCGCCTGGCCGAGGTTGAACTCGCCGAGTGTGCCGCGCTCGGACACGAACATGATCGCCGGAATCTGATAAGGCATCACCAGCGAGGCGAGCGCATTGGGCAACGTGGCGAAACCGCTCGTCTGCATCAGGACGGTGCCGCGCATGCCACCCATCCATGCGCCGCTGACGATGCCGAGCGCTTCCTCCTCGCGGGTGGCGGCGAACACGGTGAAGAAGGGATCGGCCTCCAGCGCCTTGATCAGCGGCGTCATCACCTTGTCGGGTACGTAGACGGCGAGCTTGACGTCGTTGGCTTTGAGCGACGCCCGGACGATCTCATACCAGGGCTCTATGGCTGCTTCGGACATTCGCGTCTCGGCTGAGTTGCGTCGGGAAACGTGGGGCGGCCACCCTAAGGGGCGGTACCCTTAGGGGCCAAATTGATTGTGCCAATAGCATACATTTGTTGGAAGAATAGCGCGACTGTGCCGGTCGGGCCGAGATTTGGGGCGCCGCTAGCGCGCGCGTGGCACGGTATTCGCGGCACCGAGGTGCTGGTATTGCCGCATCCACTTGCGGTCGATCCAGTCCTTGAGGGTCCAGAGCCAGGCGCCTTCGAACTTGAAGGCGCCGCGCGAGGCAATCGCATAGCGCTCGCCGGTCGAGATGAGCGCGAGATGCACTGCCTGTGGACGGAAGGCGCGCGGGCTTTCGCCATGCGCCAAGCGGCGCAGGTTTGCTGCGAGCGGCGGACCTTCGCGCACAGCGTAGACGCCGGCCTTCTCGCGCGGCGTCTCGATCAAGGCCGCGCAATCGCCGGCGGCGAACACGGCGGGATCATTGGGCGACTGGAGCGTGGGACCGACGGCGATGAAGCCGCTGTCGTCGCGTTGCAGGCCGGTGGCGGCGAACCAAGCCGGCGCCGCGGCCTGCGTCACCAGGAAGACGGCGTCGGCGGCCAGCGAGCGGCCGTCCGCGAGATCGATGGCGCCGGCGCTGAGCGCTGCGACTTGCTGGTTCTCGAGCAGTGCGATCCCGCATTCGGCGAATACGCGTCGGAAGGCGTCGCGCACGCGGGTGTTGTGCGTCGGCAGGATGTCGCCGGCCGTAATGAGCTGGAACGCGAACGCCTCCGGATCGCGGCCGTCGCGCCGGGCCTCGGCGCGCAGGCGCGTGCGTACCGACAACAGCAATTCGACGCCGCCGGCACCGCCGCCAATGACGGCGATACGGCGCGGCCCGTCGGGCTTGGCGCAGTGCGCCAGCAGCGCGTCGAATTTTTCGAGGAAGTCGCCGATCGGTTTGACCGCAATGCCATGCTCGCGCGCGCCGGATATGACATCGAGCGACGGCGTGCTGCCGACGTCGAGCGAGAGAAGATCGTAAGGCACCGGCGGGTGGCCATCGCAAATGACCTGCTTGGCCGCGCGGTCGATGCCGCTCGCCGCGGCATGCACCAGGCGCGTGCCGGTGGCGGCGGCGAGCTTTGCGAGATCGATGTGCGCCTCATCGCGCGTATAGAGCCCGGCGATCACGCCCGGCAGCATGCCGGAATAGGGCGTCATCAGGTCGCGCGCGATCAAGGTCACGCGCACAGCCGGATCGCGCCATCGCCCGAATGCGGCCAGCACGTGGACGTGGGCGTGGCCGCCGCCGACGAGGACGATATGGGTTGGACTGACAGCCATGCGCCTCTTTAGCCCGTCATTCCGGGGCGCGACCGCTAGGTCGCGAGCCCGGAATGACAGAGGAAAAATCGCTGGCCGTCAATTCGACTGCAATTGTTTGACGGCGCGCACCTGCATCCCGTCGTTCGCAGCCGGAGTCATGGCGAAGCCGAGTTCGCGCGCGAGGTTCACCATGCGCGCGCGGCTTTCAGGGAACACCAGCGCGGCGCGGCGGATGCCGAGGCCGGCAACGGCTTTGGCGAGCGCGTCGATCAGCGCCAACGCCAGCCCCTGCTCGCGGCGGTCGGCGCGGATGAGGACGGCGCATTCGGCTGTGTCGAAATCGGGATCGGACACAGAGCGCGCCAGCCCGACCACGGCGTTGCCGTCCCAGGCGACCAAGGTCATCTCGCGGTCGTAGTCTATCTGGCTGAGGCGCGCCGCGGTCTCGTGCTGGCGCGCCTTTAGCGGCGCGAAGAACGGATGCCAAAGATCGTCGTTATCGACCTTATCGGCAAAGGCGCGCAGACGCAGTTCGTCCTCGGGGCGGATCGGGCGCACCGCGTAAGCCTTGCCGTCGCGCGCGGTTGCGCTGGTCTCAAAGCGCTTGGGATAAGGGCGAATGGCGAGCCGCCCTTCGGCCGCGCCATCCGCCGCCTTGACGCGCACGCGGCCGTCGACGGCGATGACGCCACGCGCGTCACAGAGCAGCGGGTTGATGTCGAGTTCGGTGACCTGTGGCTGGTCGGCGACGATGCGGCTCAACTGCACGAGCACGTTGACCACGCCGTCGATATCGGCAGCCGGGCGGTCGCGGTAACCGTGCAGCAGCTTGGCGATGCGCGTGCGTTCGATCTGCGCGCGTGCCAGCGCGGTATTGAGCGGCGGCAATTCCAGCGACTTGTCGCGCAGCACTTCCACCGCGGTGCCGCCGTGGCCGAACAGGATGACGGGGCCGAAGGTGGCGTCGGTGGTGACGCCTGCGATCAGCTCGTAGGCGCTCGCGCGGTGGATCATCTCCTGCACGATGAAGCCTTCGAGGCTCGCCTGCGGCATCGCCTTGGCAACTTTGTCGTTCATGGCATGGGCGGCGGCTTCGACCGCTTGCGCGCCTGTGAGGTTGAGCGCGACGCCGCCGACGTCGGATTTGTGGATCACGTCGCGCGAGCGGATCTTGAGCGCCACCGGTGCGTTGATCTCGCCGGCTACCCTGGCCGCCTCCGCCGGCGTCGCCACCGCCTCGGTGCGGGCGCAAGGAATGTCGTAGCAGGTGAGGAAGGCGGAGACCTCGGCGGGATCGAGCCATTCGCGGCCGTCGGCGAGCGCCTGGGCCACGACCTCGCCGGCGCGCTTGACGTGCGAGGCCGGGCTTTCCGCCACCGCCTCCGGAGTTTCCAGCAGCAATTCCTGGCTCTGGCGCGCCCGCACCAGATACATGAAGGCGCGCACCGCGCGCTCGGGCGTTTCCAGGTCCGGGATTTTCGCTTCGCTGAGCCGGGCGCGGCCTTCGCGCACATTCTCATCGCCCATCCAGCAGGCGAACACGTTCTTGCGGGTCGCATCCGCCTGCCGCGCGACAGAGTCGATGACGCCCTGCGCGGCGTCTTCCGAAGACGCAACGGCGGTCGGACAGTAGGCCACCAAGAGCGCGTCGACGCCCGGGTCGCCCATCAGGACATCGAGCGCGTGGCCGTATCGCGCGGCGTCGGCATCGCCGATGATGTCGACCGGGTTGGCGTGGCTCCAGGTCGGCGGCAGCACTTTGTTGAGCCGATCCAGGGTCACGGGCGCGAGCGCGGCGAGATGGCCGCCTTCCTCGATCAGCCGGTCGGTGGCGAGCACGCCGGCGCCGCCGCCATTGGTAACGATGGCAAGGCGGCCGCCTGCGACGCGGGACATGCGCGAGAGCGTGGCAGCGGCGTCGAACAGTTCCTCGACCTCGGTCACCCGTAGCATGCCGGCGCGGCGGAAGGCGGCCTCGTAGACGACATCGGCGCCCGCAAGGGCGCCGGTGTGCGAGGTGGCGGCTTTCGCGCCTTCCGCGGCGCGGCCGCCCTTGACCACGATCACCGGCTTGATGCGGGCCGCACGACGCGCGGCCGACATGAACTTTCGCGCCTGCGTCACGGCTTCCGCGTAGATCAGGATGGCGTGAGTGTCGTCGTCGAGCGCGTACCAGTCGATGAGGTCGCCGAAATCGACGTCGCTCATATCACCCATGGAGACGATGCCGGAAAAGCCGATGCCGCGCGGCAATGCCCAGTCCAGCACCGTGGTCGCCATGGCGCCGGACTGCGTGAGGAAGGCGATGTTGCCGGGGAGGAGCTTGGCCGGCGCGAAGGTGGCGTTGACGCCCAAGCGGGGCATGGCAATGCCGAGACAGTTCGGCCCGACGATGCGCAGCAGGTGCGGGCGCGCGGCGGCGAGCATTTCCTTGGCGCGCGCCTTGCCGCTGCTCACTTCGCCGAAGCCGGCGGTAAGGATGACCGCGGCGCGGGTGCCGCGCGCGGCGAGCTCCTCCACCAGCGCCGGCACGGTGTCGGGCGGCGTGGCGATGACGGCGAGATCGGGCGGGAACGGCAGGCTGGCGATGTCTTTGTATGCCTCGCGCCCATGGATTGCCTCGGCGCGCGGGTTCACCGGCGCTATCGGGCCCGTGAACCCTCCGCCCAGCAGGTTGGTCATCAATGCGTCGCCGACCGAATGCGGCTTATCGGATGCACCGATCACCGCGATGGAGCGCGGGCGGAACATGTGGTCGAGATTGCGGATCGACATGAAGCGTTAAGTCCCTTGAAATTCGGCCTTAACGCATCGTGTTCGCGCGACGATGACAATGACCTGCATCAAACGCGCGAATGCCCGGGCCTTGGGAAAGCCCGGGCATCAGAACGCCGCGCGTGACGAGGTTCAGGGACGGCGGCGAACGCAGCGCCGAAAGCCGTAGGCGATGGCCAGCCCCAGCATGAACGGCACCAGTGCCTTCATCATGATCGGTCTCCGCAAATGTGAACCGTAACGGCTTACCCAGCGCGATCATAACGTTTCAAGCAGCTTGGCGGTTCCCAGCAGGGCCGGGAACGGGCGGGTGATGACGTAGGTCGGCACCGCGGCGAGATAATCGCGAAAGCGGCCTTTGGCCTCGAAGCGCTCGCGGAACGGCGAGGCGGAAAAGCGCGCGCCCAGCCGCGGCACGATGCCGCCGGCGATATAGATGCCGCCGCGCGCGCCGAGCGTGAGCGCGAGATCGCCGGCGACGGTGCCGAGCATGGCACAGAACATCTCGGTCGCCTCGCGCGCGCGCGGATGCTCCTCGCCTGTCTTGGCGTCGGTGATCTGCGCCGGCGTGAACTGTTCCTGCGGCTCGCCGGCGACTTCGCAGAGCGCATTGTAGAGATTGAGGATGCCGGGACCGGACAAAACACGCTCGGCCGAGACATGGTCGAAGCGCCGGCGCAGAAGATCGAGCACCTCCGCCTCGTGCGCGTCGGCCGCCGCCATGGTGACGTGGCCGCCCTCGCCGCGGATCGGCACAGCATGACCGCCCTCCGCCGACACCAGCGCGCTGACGCCGAGCCCGGAGCCGGGCCCGAGCACGCCGCGCGGCGTCTCAGCCACCGGCGCCCCCGCCCCAACCTGCGTGCGGTCGTTGTCGCCGAGATACGGCAAGGCGTAGGCGTTGGCGACGAAGTCGTTGATGATGCGCAGCGCTTTCAGGCCGAGGCGCTCACGCAACTCATGGATCGAGAACGTCCAGGGGAAATTGGTGAGCGTGACCTCGTCGCCGGTGACGGGGGCGGCGATCGCCAGCACCGCGGCGGCGGGGCGAACCCCGACATCTTCGGCTTCGAGATAGCTCTCGACCATATGACCCATGTCGGGCGCTTCGTCGGTGGCGAACACGCGCACGCGCGTGACTGCCCCGCCCGGTTCGACCAGCGCAAGCCGCGTGTTGGTGGCGCCGATGTCGGCGACGAGACCCAGACCCTGCATGGCGTGCAACCTATCCCGGTTGCCGGCGCGCGGCCACCACGTTCACCGGCGCGCCCTTCAGGAACGCCGCGATGTTCGCGACCGTGGTGGTGGTGATGCGCCGGATCGCCTCGCGGGTGTTGAAGGCGCTGTGCGGGGTGACGACGACGTTGGACATGTTGAGCAGGACGTGGTCGGCGATCAGGTCGCGGATGTCCTGCTGGCTGTCATAGATGGACGAGATCAGTTCGGCCTCCTCGCGGATCAGCGGCTCGTCCGGCAGCACGTCGAGGCCGGCGGCGGCGACCTTGCCGGTGAGCAGCGCCTCGATCAGGGCACGGGTGTCGATGACGCCGCCTCGCGCGGTATTGATGACGACGGCGCCCGATTTCATGCGCGCGAAGGCTTCGGCGTTCAACAGATGCTCGGTCTGCGGGAGCGCGGGAACGTGCAGGGTAATAATGTCGGCAGCGGCGAGCAGGTCGGCGAGGCTCAAGTAACGGAAGCCAAGCGCCTTGGCGGCGGCTTCGTCCGGCTTCATGTCGAAGGCGACCACGTCCATGGCGAAGCCCTTGGCAATGCGGATGACGTGTCGGCCGATATTGCCGGTGCCGACGACGCCCATGGTCTTGCCCTGCAGGTCGAAGCCTTCCAGCCCCTGCGGCGAGAAACGGCCCGAGCGCGCCCGCTCCATGGCCTCGCGCAAGCGGTGGCTGATGGTGAGCAGCAGCGCGAACACATGTTCGGCCACCGTGTTCTCGCCGTAGGTCGGCACGTTACAGACCGTGATGCCGTGCTCGGCGCACCAGGCAAGATCGATGTGGTCGTAGCCGGTGGAGCGGGTGGCGATCAGCCTGAGCGCCGGCAGCTGTTCCAGCACGGCGCGGTCGAGCTTGGAATAGATGAAGGTGGAGAGTACCTCGGCGTCCGCGTAGCCGGCAGCGTTGTCGGTGCGCAGCGGCGCCTCGGTCAGCGTCAGGCGATGGCCGACCTGGAGTGCCTTGAAATCGGGCGCTTCACGCGGCTCGGTCTCGAAAATCACGATCTTCATGGCCGTCTCATCATTCGGCGCGGGCGGCCCTGAGCGCCGCGGCGTCGTCTTCCGGGCTCGAGGGATTGATGGGCAGACCGCCGCCCATCTCGAAGCCGCCCCAAACGGCGACCTGCGGTACCAGCCGCAGCCGCCAGTGAAAATGCGCAGCGCCGAATTCGTGCTTCGGCGCGGAATTGATAACGAAGTTATAGGGCGGATCGTTCAATACCCGCTTGAGCCGGCGCAGGGACCGCGCCAGCAGCTCGCCGAATTCGGAAAGCGCCGCGTCCTCGATGTCGATGAAGGACGCCTGATGGTCGAGCGGCACGATCCAAATCTCGTAAGGGTGCTCGGCGGCATAAGGGACTAGCGCGAGGAAGCGGTCGGTCTCTTCGACGATGTGTTCGCGGTGCCGGGTTTCGACCTGCAATTCTTCGCACATGGCGCAGAGGCCATGCTCTGCGTGATAGCGCCTGGCCCATTCACTCAAGGCGGCAAGCCGAGGCGGCACCAGTGCAAGCGCGATCGTCTGCGCATGCGGATGCAGCAACGAGGCGCCGGCGCTGGGCCCGTGGTTGCGGAACAAGGTCACGGTCTCGACCCCGGCCGCGGCGAACAGCACCTGGCAGCGGTCGCGATACGCGGTGACAACCGCGAGCCGCTCTTGCGGCGACACGGTATCGAGTTCCGCATCGTGGCGCGGGCTTTCAATGATCACTTCGTGGCTCCCGAAGCCGGGCTGCGCCTCGTGCTCGATGGCGTGCGGGGCTTCCGCCGGCGTCGTGACCGCCGGGTATTTGTTCGGCACCACGCGCAAGCACCAGCCCGGCGCGCCCTCCGCCTTCGTCTCGGCGACGATGGCGGGCAGTTCGCCTTCGTGGCCGGGACAGAACGGGCATGTGGGATCGAAGCGGGGCAGCGCCACGCCCGGTCGTGCCGGTGCGGCGGCCTGCGGACGCGCCCCCCGTCGCGGAGCGATCAGGGTCCAAGCGCCGCTGGTTCGGTCCTGCCGTAGTTGGCTCACGCGATTGTCTTCCGCATGATCTCATCCGAAAACCGGTTCCCACTTTTCGGCATCATGCGGCTCAAGCCCGCTTCTTGGTTTTCTGCGCGGTGTCTTCGGATGCCGCCACGCGCTCCTTCACCGCCAGGAAGCTGTCCGGGCTGACCGACATGGAGTTGATACCGCATTCGACCAGGAACTCGGCGAACTCCGGATGGTCGCTCGGCGCCTGACCGCACAGGCCCACCTTGGCGCCGGCCTGGTGCGCAGCCTCGATGACGCTGTGGATCATCCACTTCACCGCGTCGTCCTGCTCGTCGAACAGCCCGGCGAGCTCGGCCGAATCGCGGTCGACGCCGAGCGTCAATTGCGTGAGGTCGTTGCTCCCGATGGAGAAGCCGTCGAAGCGCTGAGCGAATTCCTTGGCCAAAATCACGTTCGAGGGGATCTCGCACATGACGTAGACCTTGAGGCCCTTGTCGCCGCGCTTGAGCCCGTTCTCCGCCATGACCTCGAGCACCTTGTCGGCCTCCTTGGTGGAACGGCAGAACGGGATCATCATGATGACATTGTCAAAGCCCATCTCGTCGCGCAGGCGCCTCATGGCGCGGCATTCGAGCGCGAATCCTTCCTTGTAGCGCGGCGAGTAGTAACGCGAGGCACCGCGGAAGCCGAGCATCGGGTTCTCTTCCTTCGGCTCGAATTCGGCGCCGCCGATCAGGCCGGCGTATTCGTTGGTCTTGAAGTCGCTCATGCGCACGATCACCGGGTGCGGATAGAACGCCGAGGCGATGCGCCCCAGGCCCCGCGACAGGCGGTCGACGAAATACTCTTCCTTGTCGTCGTAGCCGGCGGTGAGTGCGGCGATCTGCGCCTTGGCCTCATCGTCCTTGAGCGCATCGAAGTGCACCAACGCCATCGGGTGAACCTTGATGTGATTGCTGACCACGAATTCCATGCGCGCCAGGCCGACGCCATCCGCCGGAATGCGCCACCAGCGGAAGGCCGCCGCCGGGTTGGCGAGGTTGAGCATCACGTGGGTGCGGGTCTTCGGCGTCTTGGTGAAATCGATCTCCTGCGAGTTCGAACTCCGCCGTGCCTTCGTAGACGAAACCCTCGTCGCCTTCCGCGCAAGACACGGTGATTTCCTGCTCGGTGTGCAGCACCTGCGTGGCGTTGCCGGTGCCGACCACTGCGGGCAGGCCCAGTTCGCGGCTGACGATGGCCGCATGCGAGGTGCGCCCGCCATGATCGGTAACGATGGCCGCCGCCCGCTTCATGATTGGCACCCAGTCCGGGTCGGTCGCTTCCGTCACCAGCACGGCGCCATCGACGAAGCGGTCGATGTGCTTGGGATTGTCGATGATGCAGACCTTGCCGGCCACCACGGCGTCGCCGATGCTCCAGCCGGACACGAGCTTCTTGCCCTTGGACTTGATGCGGTAGGTGCGTAAAGCGCCCGCGGCGCGGCGCGACTGCACGGTCTCGGGTCGCGCCTGCACGATGAACAATTCGCCGCTCTCGCCGTCCTTGGCCCACTCCATGTCCATGGGCCGGCCATAGTGCTGCTCGATGGTCACCGCCCAGCGCGAGAGCTTCAGGATGTCATTGTCGTCGAGCACGAAGGCCGCGCGTTCGGCCTTGGAGGTCGGCACGTTCCTGGTCGGCTCATCGCCGTCGCTGGTGTAGATCATCTTCTTGGCCTTCTCGCCCACCGTCTTCTCGACGATGGGCTTGAGCGAAGCCTGTTCCAGCAACGGCTTGAAGGCGATGTACTCGTCCGGGTCGACCGCGCCCTGCACGACGTTCTCGCCCAGGCCCCAGGCGGCGTTGATCAGCACCACCTTGTCGAAGCCGGTCTCGGTATCGAGGGAGAACATGACGCCGGAGCCGCCGATATCCGAGCGCACCATGCGCTGAACGCCGACCGAGAGCGCCACCTTCATGTGGTCGAAGCCTTTGGCTTGCCGGTAGCTGATGGCGCGGTCGGTGAAGAGCGAGGCGTAGCAGCGCCGGCAGGCGTCGAGCAGCGCGGCGTCGCCGCGGATATTCAGATAGGTCTCCTGCTGGCCGGCGAAGCTGGCGTCCGGCAGGTCCTCCGCCGTGGCGCTGGAACGCACGGCGACGTCGGCGTCGGCCTTGCCGGCGCGCCGGCATAGTTCCGCGTAAGCCTCGCGGACGGCTTGCGCCGTCTCGAGCGGAAATTCGCCCTGGATGAACATCTTGCGGACGGCGGCGCCGGTTTCCTGCAACGTCGCCTTGCCGGTGGCGAGCTGGTCGAGCGCCTGGGCGATCTTGGCCTTGAGGTCGTTGGCCTCGAGATAGCGCCAATAGGCGTCCGCCGTGGTGGCGAAGCCCGGCGGCACCTTCACCCCGCGCGCATCCAGCTTGGCGACCATTTCGCCGAGGGATGAATTCTTGCCGCCGACCTTGGCGACGTCGCCCCTGCCGAGCGTCTCGAACCAGAGCACCTGCGCGTTATGTCTTGTCATGACCTTCTCCTGACTTCCCCGCGTCGCCCATCAATCGCCTTTACGCCGTCCCTTGAGACGGAACTGAACCTCGAACGAACCGATGAGGTCGAGCCAATCCTCCATCAGCCGCGTCATCAGGAATTGCCGCGTCACGCTTTCGCGCGCCTTGCGGCCGATGCGCTCGCGCAGACCCTCGTCCTTCACCGCCTGCACGATGCGGGCGGCGGCCTGTTCGACGCTGTCGACCAGAAAGCCGTTCACGCCGTCCTCGATCTGGTGCTTGATGCCGCCGACATTGCCGCCGATCACGGTAGCGCCTTTCCACATCGCTTCCGTGACGGTGAGGCCGAAGCCCTCGCGCAGCGATTTCTGCAGCACCACCGCCGCCTTGCGCTGGAGCGCGTTAACCAGAGCGGTATCCTGCACCGACAGGATGCGGATGCGCTCCTCGGCACTGCTGCACACCGTGGAGAATACCTCCTGGCCCTCGGGGTCGTCGGTGGCGACGTTGCCGACCAGCACCAGGGTGCAGTCCACCTGCCGCCGCGCGATACGGAAAGCCTCGATCACGCCTTTCGGATCCTTCCATTTGTCGAAGCGCGACACCTGCACCACCAACGGCAGGTCGGTGGGAATGCCGTAGTGCGCGAGGCGCTCGTCGATTTCGGTCTCGCCGAGGTCCTTGTTGGTGGTGGAGAACGGATTGATCGCCGGCATGATGAAGCGCTGCGGCGCGCTCAGGCTCTGGGCGTATTCGGGCATCGACATCACCACCGCGTCATATCGCTCGACCAGGGGCGCCAGGTAGTTCCACATGTCCGGATGCGGATGACTGAGGTCGACGTGGCACTGCCAGACCCACGGCGCCTTCTTCGGGAAATGGCGGATCAGCGGCAGGGGCTGCGGGTCGTGCACAATGACGATGTCGTGGTCGAGGTGGATGCGCGCGGCGTTTTCGAACGCCACTTCCTCGTAGATCTGCGTCTTGAGCTCGGTGAGGTTGATGTCGCCGCCCTGCAAGGCGTTGTGCATCTTCTTGGTGACACTGAAAAAATCGGGCCGGCCTTGGATGACCCGCCAGCCGGTCCGGATGCCCGCGGCGTTCATCAGAAGCGTCAGCGATGACAACAGCTCGGCGACGCCGCCGCCATAATAGGTCGAGTTGATGTTGACGATGTGCAGATCGCGCATGCGCTCGACCTTGCGCAAGATACGCTCGACCGCTTCGGCCCCGATCAGCCGCTCGTAATCCTCGACGGTGACGAGCTTGAAACCGTCTCTCTCGGGCTGATCCGGAACGAGCATCGCTCAACGCTCCTTCGACGCGCCGACGCGCCGCGCGGCGCGGCCTTGCGGCGTGGAATTGTGATTGTGCAGGTTGACGTTGAGCCGCGCCCAGCTGCGCGCGTGCCAGGGCGGCCCTTCACGCTCGATGCGGTAGACCGCCATCTTCACCACGTCGCTCGCCACGAACCATAGGATGGCGTAGCCCCAGATCGCCGCGGCGTAGCCCCAGCCGATGGGCGGCATCAGCCAGCCGTAGACGGCGGCGAGCGTGCCGATCACCTTGGTGGACTCGCCCGCCACGACAAGCTGCCAGCTTGGCCAAGGCCGCCGCCAGAACCAGCTCGGGTTGCGGGTGAGATAGATGGTGAAATGTCCGGCCACCAGCAGCTTCAGGAAGATAAGCGTCTGGATGGTCGGGCGCGGCAAGCCGAGGAACCGCTCGGCGATCCAGAATAGCGAGAAAGAGGCGATAACGCCGAGCACGCCCAGCACCGTGCTGATGGTCAGCACTCGGCGCATGTCCCACCGCACCGGGCGCGGCGCCACACTCACGTTGTCGTAGGCAATCGCCATGATCGGCACGTCGTTGAGGATTGCCAGCAGCACGATCATCACCGCCGTGACCGGATAGAAATTGAAGATCACGATGGAGAGCGTCATGAACAGCAGCACGCGGATGGTCTCGGCGATGCGATAGATCGCGTAGGCGGTCATACGCTCGAAGATGCGGCGTGCTTCCTCGATGGCCCGTGTGATGACCGATAGGCCAGGCGCGGTCAGCACCAGATCGGCAGCGGCGCGGGCCGCGTCGGTCGCTCCGCTCACCGCAATACCAACGTCGGCCTGCTTCAGCGCCGGCGCGTCGTTGACGCCATCGCCGGTCATGCCGACGATATGGCCGGCGTGCTGGAGCGTCTGCACGATCTTGAACTTGTGCTCGGGAAAGACCTCGGCGAAGCCGTCGGCGTGGAGGATTCGGGCGTCATCGGCCCGGTCCTGCGCGAACACATCGCGCGCCGAGACGACGTCGGTGCCGAGGCCCACCTTGGCGGCGATTTCACGCGCGATTGCGCCGTGGTCGCCGGTGACCATCCGCACGTCGAGGCCCATGGCTTCGGTTTCGCGGATGGTCGAGGCGGAATTGTCACGCGGCGGATCGAACAGCGCCAAGAGACCGAGGAAGCGCCATCGGCCGCCGTCCGCGCGGGCGACGCCGAGGGTGCGGTAGCCGCTCGCCGCCAACTTGTCGGTCGCCGCGCGCACCTGCTGCGTTAGCGCGTCGTCGGCCTTCACGAGGTCGGTGATGGCCTGCGGCGCGCCCTTGGCGACCTGGAAGGTGCCGTCTGCACCCTGCACCGTCGCCTCGGCGCGTTTGCGCACGGGATCGAAGGGCACGAACTGGATCACCTTGCCGCTCGGCGGGCGATCGCCCATGGCGCGCAGGATGGCGAGATCGATCGGATCGGGCGCGTCGCGCTCGCAGGTGAGATCGGCCGCCTGCAACAGTTCGTCATTGCTCTTGGCGCCGATCAGGACGGGATCGCCCAGCGTCAGTTCGTTCTTGGTGAGCGTGCCGGTCTTGTCCGAGCACAGAATGTCCATGCCCGCCATCTCTTCGATGGAGACGAGCCGCGACACAATCGCCTTCAGGCGCGCCAGCGTGGCCGCGCCGACCGCGAGCGTCACTGACATCACCGCCGGCAGTGCCACCGGAATGGCGGCGACCGTCAGGATCAACGCGAACAGAAGCGTATCTACCAGCGGATCGCCGCGGAACAGCGCCACCATCAAGATGAGCGCGATGAGCGCAAGCGTGACCAGGATGAGGAAATTGCCGATGCGCAGCACCGCCTGCTGGAAATGCGAGCGCTGCTCGGCGGTCTCCACCAGTCTGGCGGTCTTACCGAAATAGGTATTGCCGCCTGTCGCCGTGACGACACCGCGCATGTCGCCCTGGCGCACCACCGAGCCGGAATAAGCGACGTCGCCGGCCTTCTTGTCGACCGGCAGCGACTCGCCGGTGAGCGCCGACTGGTCGATACTCAGAAAATCACCGCCGGTGAGCTTCATGTCGGCCGGCACGATGTTGCCGAGCTTGAGCAGCACCACGTCGCCCGGCACCAGGAGCCGCGCGGCGATGTCCTGCCACTGCCCGTCGCGCAACACCCGCGCGGAGAGCGCCAGCCGCCGCTTGAGCGCCTCGATGGCGTTGTCGGCTTTGTTCTCCTCGAAGAAGCCGACGCCGGCATTGAGCAGCAGCATGGCGACGATGATGCCGAAGTCCTCCCAGCGCTGGGTCACGCCCGAGAGCACCGCCGCAATCTCGATCATCCAGGGAATGGGCCCCCAGAAGTAGCCGAAGAATTTCAGGAGCGGATTCTTTCGCTGCTCCTGCAGCGCGTTTTCGCCAAATTGCTGCAGAAGTTGCCGGGCCTTTTCGGAGGTCAGCCCGGTGAGCGCCGCCGCTGCGGACGCGACGGCGGCGGAATCGTCCGCGCGTTGTTCGGACTGCTGCGTCATGGCCTGCTCGTTCGGTCGATGCGCGCCCCCGTCCTAACGCATCTGAGGAAGCTTGGTATTGCCCCGCTGAAGCGTTGAAACCATTGAGCGAGGTCAAAACGTTCAGATTTTGGCAGCGGCAGGGTGGCGCAATGGCTTGCTGTCCCCTAAAGCCGCTATTCTCGGCTCGATTCCGAACCGACCCAGGCACGATGCAATGACAGGACCGACGACGCCTGACGCGCTTCTGCAAGCGCCCCATGCGCTGGACGCGGACGCGGCCATGGCCGCCCTTGGCGTGTCGGCCACAACCGGCCTCGACGACGACGACGCCGCACGGCGACGGCAACGCTTCGGCGCCAACACCATCGTGGCGCGGCGGCCGGTGAGCGCGCTGACGGTGCTGATGCACCAGTTCCAAAGTCCTGTGGTCTATCTGCTCGCCGCCGCCGCGGCGCTCGCATTCTACTTCGGCGAAATGGAAGAAGGCGCGGCAATCGTCATTGTGCTGGCGATTAATGCGCTGATCGGCTTCATCACCGAGATCCGCGCCGCGCGCTCGATCGAAGCGCTGCGCGCGCTCGGCACCAAATCGGCGCGGGTTCGCCGTGGCGGCCATGCGCGCATCGTAGCGGCCGAGCAACTGGTGCCCGGCGACATCGTCCTGGTGGAAGGCGGCGACTCGGTCTCGGCCGATCTCAGGCTGGTGGAAGCGTCCCATCTCGGCGCCGACGAATCGACCCTGACAGGGGAATCGGTGGCAGTCGAAAAATCGGAAGAACCGGTGGCGGCCGATGCGCGGCTCGGCGACCGCCACTCCATGCTGTTCAAAGGCACCTCGGTGACGCGCGGCAGCGGGCTCGGTGTCGTAACGGCGACGGGGCTCGCCACCGAGCTCGGCCGCATCTCCCGGCTGGTGGAGGAAGCCGAGCCGGAGACCTCGCCGCTGGAACGGCGGCTCGCAAAGCTTTCCGGGCAGCTCGTATGGGCGGTCATTGCCATCACCGTCGTCATTGCGGCCTCGGGCATGGGCGAAGGCAAGAATGCCTTTCTGATGGTCGAGGCCGCGATCGCGCTTGCGGTCGCCGCCATCCCCGAGGGCCTGCCGATCGTCGCAACCTTGGCGCTGGCGCGCGGCATGTGGCGCATGGCGCGGCAGAATGCGCTCATCGAGCGGCTGTCGGCGGTGGAAACCCTCGGCGCCACCACCGTCATCCTGACCGACAAGACCGGCACACTGACCGAGAACCGCATGACGGTGCGGCGCTTATGGGTGCCCTCTGGCGAGATCGATGTCGATGGCGGCGGAGACGCCGGCCAATTCGGCGACGATGCGCAGATCGCGACGCTGATCGACGTTGCCGTGCTGTGCAATGATGCCGCCCTCGGCGAAGCGGGCAGCGACGGCGCCGGCGACCCCATGGAGCTGGCGTTGCTGCGGGTGGGCGCGCTCGCCGGTCGCGCGCGGCCGGCACTGCTCGCGCACAATCGTCTGGTGCGCAAGGAAGCCTTCGATACGGCCACCAGAATGATGGCGACCGTGCACAGCCGCGGCGATCATTTCCTCTATGCGGTGAAGGGCGCGCCGGAAGCGGTGCTGGAAGCCGCGACGCGCATCACGTCGGAAGACGGCGAGGTTGAGCTCGATGACGCGACGCGCGCCGAATGGGCGGCACGAATCGAGCATCTCGGGCATCATGGCCTGCGCGTGCTGGCCTGCGCCATAAAGCGGCTTCCGGACGCGGACGCCGATCCTTACGAGGAGCTTACGTTCCTCGGGCTCATCGGCCTTGAAGATCCCGCGCGCGCCGACGTGCCGCAAGCGATCAAGGACTGTCACGCGGCCGGCATTCGCGTCGTCATGGTGACCGGCGACCACGCCGTCACCGCGCGCAGCATCGGCCGAGCCGTCGGCTTGGGCGGGACCGCGGCGACCGTCGTCGAAGGCCGCGAACTGGCAGCCGGCGCCAACGGCGAGATCGGCAAAAACGGCGATTTGCTCAAGGCCGGCATCTTCGCCCGCGTCAGCCCCGCCGAAAAATTGTCACTGGTGCGCGCCTACCAAGCGGCCGGCGAAATCGTCGCCATGACCGGCGACGGGGTCAACGACGCGCCCGCCCTGAAGCAGGCCGACATCGGCGTCGCCATGGGCCTGCGCGGCACCGACGTAGCGCGTGAAGCGGCGGCCATGATCCTGCTCGACGACGCCTTCCCCACCATCGTCAAGGCGATCCGCGAAGGCCGCGTCATCTTCGGCAATATCCGGCGCTTCGCCGCCTACCTGCTGTCGTGCAATCTCTCGGAAGTGCTGGTGGTCGGGCTCGCGATCCTGTCCAACCTGCCGCTGCCGATCATGCCGTTGCAGATACTCTATCTGAACCTAGTTACCGACGTGTTCCCGGCCTTCGCGCTCGCCATGGGCGAAGGCGAGTGCGACGTGCTCAAGCGCCCGCCGCGCGATCCGCAGGAGCCGATCCTCGGGCGCCCGCAGTGGATCGTCATCGTGCTGCAGAGCCTGGCGCTGACCGGTGGCACCTTCGGCGCGATGGCGCTGGCGCAACTCGCGCTCGGCCTCGACAGCCGCCAGGTGATCACCGTCACCTTCCTGACGCTGGCGTTCGCACAGCTCTGGCACGTGTTCAGCATGCGCGGAGCGCGGTCGGCGGTGCTGGCCAACGAGGTGACGCGCAATCCGTGGGTCTGGGCGGCGCTGGGGCTGTGCGCGGCCCTGCTGGCGATCCCACCCTATGTATCGGTGGTTACCCAGGTGCTGCATCTTGCCCCGCCGGACATGGCCATGTGGGCTATCATCCTGGCTTTAAGTCTGGCGCCGACGATTGTCATCCAGGCGGCTACCAGCCTGACTGCCACGCTGCGCGCGAGGTCGTAAGGCATGACAGCGATCCTGTTACCCTGGCTGAAGTTCGCGGTCTGCGTGGCGCTGATCGGCGTTGCCGGCCCCGCGCTCAGCTATTACGGCGACGCCATCGCCAAGCTGACCGGCCTGTCGCGCTCCTGGATTGGGCTGATCATGCTCGCGAGTGCCACCTCGCTGCCGGAGTTGTTCACGGGTATCAGCGCCGTCACGGTCGCCAACGCCCCCAACATCGCGGTGGGCGACGCTATCGGCGCTTGCATCTTCAATCTGGTGACGCTGGTCCTGCTGGACGCGCTGAGCCGCGACGAACCGATGTATCGGCGCATCGACCAGGGCCATATCCTGACCGCCGGTTTCGGCGTCATCATGATCGGCTTCGTCGGCGCGTTGGTGCTGCTGAGCCAGAACGGCACCAGCATGGGCGTCCTGGGCTTCGAAACGCGCGTTCTGCATATCAGCGCCTACACGCCGATCATTGTTTTCCTCTATCTGGTCGCCGTGCGCGCTGCCTTCGTCTACGAACGCCGCCAGCACCGCGAGCCGGTGATCGCCGAGCCCGACACCCGCATCACGTTGCGGACGGCGGCCATCCGCTACGGGCTGGCGGCTGCGGTCATCGGCGCCGCCGGCACCTGGCTGCCCTTCATCGGCCTGGAGATCGCCACGGTCATGGGCTGGAAGACCAGCTTTGTCGGTACCCTGTTCATCGGCATCGCGACCACGGTTCCCGAACTAGTGGTGACCGTAAGCGCGCTCCGGCTTGGCGCCGTTGACATGGCGATCGGCAACCTGCTCGGCAGCAACCTGTTCGACATTTTAATCCTGGCGGTGGACGACATCGCCTATTCCAAGGGTCCGCTGCTGGCGTCGGTGTCGCCGGTGCACGCGATTTCGGCCTTCGCGGCGGTCATCATGACGGGCATCTTCATCGTGGCGCTGCTGTTCAAGCCGGAGACCCGCCTGCGCGGCACGATCGGCTGGGTCAGTCTGTCGCTATTGGTGGTCTATCTATTCAGCGCGTATGCGGTTTATCTGCTCGGGCATTGAGCGACCGGCGCGTCATCTCCATTTTTGGAGCCATTCCAAAAAGGATATCGAGGTACGTGCCCAAAATTTCATCAGCGCACGAGAAGATAACGCCGCAGGAAAAAGCCGTGCCCGGCGTTCTTCTGGGATGGAAGTATCGGAAGACAGACAGCCGGGGACCTGCCCCTCCTGCGGCGGGAAGCTAATCGTCATGATCGAAGTGTCGGACCGCAGACCTTATGAACACGAGAAGCGGTCGACGCGCTATTTCCGCTGCAGCAATTGCGCGCAGATCAAGATCGTCGAGGCATGATCGGTCAAGCCGGTGCTCGCGCAAAGCGCACGTCCCACGCGCGACATCGCTCGCAATACGAGAGGCTCTCAGCCCAATTCCACCGCGCCTAAGAGCAAGCTGATGCGCCCGTCAGCCCAAGTCGGCAGCAGCAGACGTGTATAGGGCGGCGCGCCCGCGTGGGTGTAGAAGGTGGGCCCGCGCGACTCGATCGTGGCGCTGCACTGGGAGAGCAGATAGTCGAGCCGACCCGGCATCGCCGCCTCCCCCAGGAACTTGCCGCGCAACGCGGCGCGCTCGCCAACGTCGGCGCCGGGACTGTTGATACGGAAGCGCTCGGGGTCGGCGAACACGTCGATCAACAGCAGCCGGTCGGTCATGTCCGGCAGCGCCGACGGCTTGACGTCGTCCGAGAAGGGCATCTCGTTGCCGCCGCGCTTGAGATCGTCCCAGTAGTCGAATACCCGCTGCAGGGTGGGCGTGAGCCGTTCGGGCAGCGGATAGGGATTATCGGCCATAGGGGCACCTCAACCGGTGGGGCGGAATACCGTCCTTGTTCTAAGTGCGTTTCCGGACGGCGAACCGGATACCGCTTCGCCTGGAAACGCGCTAGCCCGTCACCCGGTCGGCGTCCCGCAACACCACATAAATGGCCGGGATCACCAGCACCGTCAACAGAGTGGACGACGCGAGCCCGAACAGCAGCGAGATCGCCAGCCCCTGGAAAATCGGGTCGACCAGGATGGTGGCGGCGCCGATCATCGCCGCAATCGCGGTCAGCAGGATCGGCTTGAAGCGCACGGCACCAGCCTCCAGCAACACCTCGCGCAAGCTCTTGCCCGCATTGCTGCCGTGGCGGATGAAATCCACCAGCAGAATCGAGTTGCGCACGATGATGCCGGCGAGCGCGATGAACCCGATCATCGAGGTGGCGGTGAACGGCGCCCCGAACAGCCAGTGCCCGAGCACGATGCCGATCAGCGTCAGCGGGATCGGCGTCAGGATCACCAGCGGCAATTTGAAACTGCCAAATTGCGCCACCACCAGGATGTAGATGCCGATGATAGCGACCATGAAGGCGGCGCCCATGTCGCGGAAGGTGACATAGGTGATCTCCCACTCGCCGTCCCAGAGCACCGAAGGCTTGGCCTCGACCTCGGGTTGACCGTGGAACAGGACGGTGGGCTTGGTCAGCTTTCCCCAATTGTGCTGGTCGATCAGCTTGTCGACCGCGAGCATGCCGTAGATCGGCGCTTCATAGGCGCCGGCCATCTCGCCCATCACCATGTCGGTGAAATGGCCGTCTCGGCGGAAGATGGTGGGTGAGCCCTTTTCCTTGGTGACGTGCACCAGTTCGCCCAGCTCGACCACGCCCTTGTTGCCGGGCACGGAATTCGCCGGCACCGGCGTCGACGCCAGCAGGTCGCTCCACGAGAGGTTGCTCTTGGGCAGGCCGACGACGATCTCGATCGGGTTGCGGCCCTCACCGCGGTAGGAATAGCCGATGGTGGTGCCGCCGAAGAGCGACTGGATGGTGTCGTAGACGTCCTGCTGCTGCACGCCGAAGAATTCCAGCCGATCCTGGTCGATGGAGATGTGCAGGCGCGGCGGGCGTTGGCGGATGGAATCGCTGACGTCGACGATGTAAGGCACCGACTTGAAGATCTTCTCCACCTCGTGCGCCACCGCACGCCGGCTTTCCGGCGTCGGGCCGTAGACCTCGGCGAGAAGCGTCGCCAGCACCGGCGGGCCGGGCGGCACCTCGACCACGCGCACCACGGTGTCGTTCGGCACGGTCACCTTCTTCAGGCGCGTGCGCAGGTCGAGCGCGATCTCGTGGCTGGTGCGGCTGCGGTCGGCCTTGGGCGCCAGAATGACATGCAACTCGCCCATTTCCGGGGCGTTGCGCACGTAGTAGTGGCGCACTAGGCCGTTGAAGTCGAAGGGCGCCGGCGTGCCGGCATAGGTTTCGATCGAGCGCACCTCGGGCACCGTGCGCGTGACGTCGGCAAGCGCGAACAACGTGCGCTCTGTGTCCTCGAGCGTCGAACCCACAGGCAGGTCGATCACCACCGACAACTCGGACTTGTTGTCGAAGGGCAGCAACTTGACGGTCACGTTCTCGGTATAGAACAGCACGCACACCGCAACGGTGGCGAGGCCAACGCTGACGAGGAAAATCCAGGCGCGCTTGCGCGTCTTCAGGATGGGCGTCGCAAAGCGGCGGTAAAGCTTGCCGAGGAAGCCCTCGCCGTGCGCGGCCTCGTGCTCGTGCACCGGCCGGCCTTCCGGATGCAGCTTGAGCATCAGCCAGGGCGCCACCACCATGGCGACGAAGAACGAGAACAGCATGGCGGCCGAGGCGTTGGCCGGGATCGGCGCCATGTAGGGACCCATCATGCCGGACACGAAGAGCATCGGCAGCAGCGCCGCCACCACGGTGAGGGTGGCGACGATTGTCGGGTTGCCGACTTCCGCCACGGCCTCGACCGCCGCCTGCATGCGCGAGCGGCCGTCGCGCATTGCCCAGTGGCGGGCGATGTTCTCCACCACCACGATGGCATCATCCACCAGGATACCGATCGAGAAAATGAGCGCGAACAGGCTGACCCGGTTGATGGTGTAGCCCATCATTTTGGCGGCAAAGAGCGTGAGCAGGATGGTGGTCGGGATGACCACCGCCGTCACCAGCGCCTCGCGCCAGCCGATCGCCAGCGCGATCAGGATGACGATCGACACCGTCGCCAGACCGAGATGGAACAGGAGCTCATTGGCCTTGTCGTTGGCGGTGTGGCCGTAGTCGCGCGTCACCGTGACGGCGACGTCGTTCGGCACCAGCCGGCCTTCCACCGTCTTCAGCCGCGCGAGCAGGTTCTGCGCCACCACCACGGCGTTGGTGCCCGGCTTCTTGGCAAAGGCCACGCTGACCGCCGGCACCCGTTCCCACTGGCCTTTCTGGTCCGGCTTGCCGAACCAGACGCGGTGCTCCATCGGGCTCGGGCCGATCACCACCTTGGCGACATCGCGCACGTAGACCGGTCGGCCGTCGCGCGTGGTCAGGAGCAGCATGCCGATGTCGGGGATGCCGGTCAGCGTCTGCCCGGCCACCACGTCGCGCATTGTATTGTTGTCGCGCACCTGGCCGGCCAGGAATGAGCGGTTGGCTTCGCGCACCTTGCCGACGAGCTGCTGCAGGGTGACGCCGTAGAGCATGAGCTTTTCGGGGTCGGGCTCGACCCGGATCTGCTGCGGGTTGCCGCCGGAAATGTAGGTGAGGCCGATGTCCGCGGTCTTGTCGAGCTCGAACTGCAGTTCGCGCGCGATCTGGAACAGGTCTTTCTCGGTATAGCGCGCGGCCGCTTCCGGCTTCGGCGACAAGGTCAGCACCGCGACGGCGACGTCGTTGATGCCGCGACCCACGATCAGCGGTTCCGGTATGCCGACCGGAATGCGGTTCATGTTGGCCTTGATCTTCTCGTGAACGCGCAGGATGGCCTCGTCGGCGCTGGTGCCGACCTTGAAGCGCGCGGTGACCATGACCCGGTCGTCGACGGTCTGGCTGTAGACGTGCTCGACGCCGTTGATGCCCTTGACGATCGACTCCAGCGGCTTGGTCACGAGTTCGACCGCATCCGGCCCCTTGAGGCCATCGACGTTCACGCTGATGTCGACCATCGGCACGCTGATCTGCGGCTCTTCCTCGCGCGGAATGGTGAGCAGCGCGAGCAGGCCGACGGCAAGCGCCGCCATCAGGAACAGCGGCGTCAGCGGCGAGCGGATGGTGCCCTGAGTCAGGCGCCCGGAGAGTCCCAGTTTCACGGCGTCACCAGAACGTCGCCCGCATGCAGGCCGGAGAGGATTTCAAGCGCATCAGGCATGTCCGGGCGCGGCATCAGGCGGCCGCGCTGCACGGGCACGTTGATCGCCTGACCGTCCTGCTGGCGCACGCGCGCGTAGTCGATTCCGAATCGGGTGACGATGAAGGATGCCGGCACAACGACGCTCTCGCGCTTGCCCGCCGACACCCACACCAGAATGCGCTCGCCGACGAAATAGTCGCCGAGGCCGGGGACCTTGGCGTCGGCGACCACACGGCCGTCCTGGATCTCGGGATAGACCAGCTTGATGGTGCCGAACTTGGCGCCGGCGGCGCCGAGCGCGGCGCTGTCGACACGGATGGTGTCGCCGGCTTTCAAGGTGAGCGCGTGCCGCTCGGGCACACGCAGGCGCAGCACGTAATTCTTCTCCGCGATAGAGGCGATCGCCTCGCCCGGCAGCACGACCGTGCCGGTTGTGACCGGCACCTTGAGCACGCGGCCGGCCGTCGGCGCCAGCACCTTGCCCTCACTGAGCTGCTGCTCGACCACCGAGCGCTCGGCGACCTTGGCGCGGTGCGCGTTGGTGGCGACGTTGAACGCGGTCTGCGCCTGATCGAGATTGGTGCGCGGAATGGTGCCCTTGGCGAACAGATCCTGGGCGCGCTTGAGGTTGGTGTCGGCCTGCGAGAGCTGGGCCTCGAGGCCGGCGATCTGCGCGTCGAGCGACTTCATCTGCAGCACCAGCTTCTCGTCACCGACGATGGCGACCACCTGGTTTTGCTTGACCTCGTCGCCGTCCTTGACCGAGAGCGAGGCGACGGTGCCACCGATGCGGGCGCGCGCCGGCACCGTATTGGCGCTCTCGACCGTGGCGAAGACGGCCTTCTCGTCCGCCACCATATGTGGCTGAACCGTGAAGGTGGCGGACTGAGCCCGCGCGCCTTGCGCCAAGAACGGGGAGGTCAGCGCCAAGAGCGCCGTGCAAAGGACAGCAAGTCGCATTTCAAATCCTCATCGTCCCGCCGCCTTCCCGCAGGCAGCCAGGTCCAGGGTCTCTCGTCTCGCGCGGATAACCGCCCCCCGTCATTGACGTGCCTCAAGCGCTTACAAGGGCATACCTGGGCAAGGGGCGTGCGGTGGCCAACTCCTTATATATACGGATTTACGAATATGTCTTTAGCGCAAACAGGCGGGCGGTCAAACCGGAAAATGGCCAGATGCGCGAACGGCGCCGGCCACCCGGCCCGCAAGGACCGGATGACCGACGCCGTCGTTACAATTGGCAGGCGTTTTTGAGCGTGAGGTGGGGCTAGAAGTCCGCCCAAGCCGTTGCCAGGGCACCTTGGGTGCGCCCGGCCGCAGCCGCCGGCCGCCGTCCTGCACCGGCAGCGGAGGCCGCCGGCCGCGCGGCCGCCACCGGCTTTTCCTTCGGGGCCGCCGGCTGCAGCTTCACGACCTGACCGGTTGCCGCCTCGCCGACGCGGAAGAAGGCGATGCGCTCGTCCATGGACCTGGCTTGATCTTCCAGCATCTTGGCGGTGGCGGCATTCTCCTCGACCAGCGCCGAGTTCTGCTGCGTCATCTCGTCCATCTGAGCGAGCGCCTTGTTGACCTCCGCGACCCCAGTCGCCTGCTCGGCGCTGGCCGAGGCTATGTCCGACACAAAGTCGGCGACTTGCCGGATCGAGCCGGTAATTTCAGCGAGTGCCGCCCCGGCCCGATTGACCAAGTCAACGCCTTCCTTCACCTGGCCGCCAGAGTTGACGATCAAGTCCTTGATGTCCTTCGCGGCCTGGGACGAGCGTTGCGCCAGGCTGCGCACCTCGGAGGCGACCACCGCGAAGCCGCGTCCGGCGTCACCGGCGCGCGCGGCCTCGACCGCTGCGTTGAGCGCCAGCAGGTTGGTCTGGCGCGCGATCTCGTCGATGACGACGATAATCTCGGCAATATTGCGTGACGACTCTTCGATACGCGCCATCGCATTGACCGCCTGGGCGGCAACCTGACCGCCGCGATCGGCGACCTTGCTCGCATTCGTCGCAGATTCATTAGCGTGCTGCGCGTTATCCGCATTCTTCTTCACCGTGCCGGCAATCTGCTCCAGCGCGGCCGACGTCTCTTCCAGGCTCGCCGCCTGCTCTTCGGTGCGCTGTGACAAGTCGGTCGTGCTGGTCGTGATCTCAATGGACGCGTTGGTGACTTCGTGCGAGGCTGCCTTGATTTCAGAGACTGTAGCCCCGATACGTTCGGCAGTCTTGTTAGCGTTATCTTTCAGCAGTGCAAAGCTGCCCTGATAGTCCGCCGTGATGCGTCGCGTCAGATCGCCGTCGGCAAGCGCATCCAGCATACCGACCATGTCGTCGAGTGCAGTGGCGACGTTGTCGCATAGGGAGTTGATTGCGGTGCCGACGTTTAGCACGAGCCCGCTCTTACCCTTGAGATCGACACGCTGTGAGAAATCACCAGCAACCGCCGCGCTGACGATACTGCCGACCGCCGCCTGGAACTCGTCCGCCGCCCGCTGCATGGCCGCCTCGCGTTCAGCCGCCACCCGCAATTCCTGTTCCTCCTTCTCCACGCTGGCCTTCCGCATCGCTGCCTCGCGTTCGGCGACGGCCTGTTTTTCTTGAGCGGCCTTTTCCTCGGCGTCCCGCTTCGCCTTCTCGACGGCCTTCAATTTGAAGTCTTCGACCGCGCGGGCAATATCGCCGATCTCATCCTTTTGATGTAGACCGGGCAGCACGACATCGAAGTTGCCTGCCGCCAATTGGCCCATGGCGACGGTCGTGCCTTTCAGCGCGCCGCTGATGCGCCGGGTGAACAGGACGACAACGCCGCCGAGGACGACGATGATGAGCGCACCTGCGGCCAAGGCCTCCTCGAAAGCCGTCCAGATTTGTCGGTCGAGATCATCGATATAGACGCCGGTGCCAATGACCCAGCCCCAGGGAGCGAACCCGGCGACATAAGAGAGCTTCGGCTGCGGCTTGCTCGCGCCAGGCTTAGGCCATTCGTAACTGACGAAGCCAGCACCCCGTCGCTTTACGGTCGCAGCAGCGTCGACGAATATGCGTTTGCCATTTGGATCCTTGATATTGGTGCCATCCTTGCCATCAAGTTGCGGCTTGATGGGGTGCATGACAATGCGGGCCTGCATATCGTTGATCCAAAAATAGTCGTTCGAGCCGTAGCGCAAGTTCCCGATACGTCGGATTGCGTTCTGCTTGGCGACCTCGGGAGATATGAGACCCTTCTGCGCGGCTTCGTACTCGTGCGACGCAATGCCGACCGCCATCTCGCCGAGGTGACGCAGTTCGATCCGCTTCTGATTTTGCAAACTGCTGGATAGACTTACGAACTGGAACCCCATTAACCCCACGAGGGAAAGGATGACGAGGGTCACAATCGTATAAAGCGTTGAACGGATGCTGAGGTTCTTCATGGTGCTTACATGCCTCTAGTGTGGCGCATCTCGACCGACGAGATTGCGAAATTGGAGCTTTTTGTTAGAACTTCGTTCGGGCCGAAAGGAGAGTCTCCAGATCGATAAGCGCGATCATCGTGCCGTCGATGCTGACGAGGCCGGACAGGAAGCTCGCATGCGCGTCGGCTGCGACTTTCGGCACCGGCTGAATATCGGCCGCGTCCAGCCCGACGATGTCGAGAACGCGGTCGCCCAAAAGGCCGACCAGCTGATCGCCGGCCTGCACGATGATGACGATGTGCCGTGGCGTGGTTTCAGTGACGCCCTGGCCGAAGCGGCAACGCAGATCGACGATCGGCACCATCGTTCCGCGCAGATCGAGCACGCCGCGCACGTAATCCGGCTGCTCCGGCAATGGCGTGACGTTCGACCACTCCTTGATCTCACGCACCGCCATGATGTCGACGCCGTACTGCTCGTCACCAAGCGCGAACTTGATGTACTGGGTGCCGGCTTCGGCGCCGCTATCGAATGCGGCATTGAGGGTATGACCCGCCAAGCCGCTGGTCTCTTGCGTGAGGAACACTGACTCAGACATTGTACTCGCCACTTTGAAGCCCGGCGGATCGAAGCCGCGGCGTTTGCCATTCCGGTGTGTCTTGCGTGGCCGGTGCTTTAGCGGGCGAGGCGAGAAGGAAAATCTAATCCGATCTCAAACTCGAACGGGGTCGCCGTTTGCCGGTTTTTAAAAGTTGAGACGATTCCAAGGATTGCTCTACTCGAGGCGCTTCGCATGGCGCGGCTTGTCGAAGCCGCATGAATCCCATCGAACCCGCTGATCGGTCTGTATTTTCTCCCGCACGGCCGGAGCCTCGAGCATGCGCCGTTCGCCCGGTCCGAGGCCTGGCTGACCTTCGTCCTGTCGAATCTGCTTAGCTGCTATGCCAAAGGACGACGCTTCGTCGCACGGCGGTGTGGGCGCTTGAACAAGCGACAGCTTGCCCCGCCAAAGCTCGCCCCATTCATCGCGTAATGTAGCGACGATCTCCCAGCATTCGTCGCTTGCGCCCGCCTCCTTGCCGACCTCTAACATCGTAAGGCGCATCGCTCGCAGAGCGAGTTCGACGTTTTGGAAATCGTGACCTGCGTGGTCATGATGGCAAAGGGCGCCTTGCTGAATGCCAAAGTAGTACGTCGGCATGAGAGATCTTCGGGCTCGCTTTGCAAGTTTGCTGCTGCGTGACGGCGGCCGGCATCGGTCGTCGCCGGTTTGTGGCGCGAGGGGCGGAGGAGCGGGCTCGACGCAATGCCCTCAATCGAGAAATGCGACCTGGCCCGGCTCGGGGCGATCGTTGCTAGGCTCCTCGGGACTGTTGATCGGCGGTGCCGGGATGCAGCCCGAGATAAAACGGACGACAACCTCGGCGCCGTCGCGCGCCTCGACAGCGCAAAGCCGGCGGACTGTGCCGCATGCCGACAACAACAACAGGAAGGTGTCGGGAAGCTTGGATTCAATTTCGGCGCGGAGGCGAGCCTGCGTATTTGATATTGCCAAAATAACGCAGTTGCTGCGTCGTAGACCTTTGCCCGGATCGATGACAGCAGACCAAGGCTGCGCAAGGCTGGCAGTTTGCTGACGCTTGAAGCTTGATCGTCTCATGTCGTCCATGATTAACGCGAACGGGCCGCATTGACTTCAAATCACAGGAAGTGGAAGTAACATCGTATTCGCAAATCAAAGGTTTGCCCTTAGAGTGCAGCCTTCACTCAGTGAGACACGGTAAGCGCAGACTCTGAGTGATTGGCGCGCTTGCTGAGCGGCGCAAACGAGCTGGGCGTTTCAACAATGGCGGCAAGGCACAACTGAATGTTGAGACGCTATTCGGTTATCGACACCGACGATGTCGAATCGATGCGCGGCGTGCTGTCGCAGACTTATGGCGCACGGTCGTTGAGAGTGCCCGACGGGGCCGAGGGCTTTCGGGCCAAAGCGCAATACGCGCAATTTGGCAATGCGGCGCTGTCCTATTGTTTTTATGGAGCCCACGCCGAGGTCGACTTTCCCGGGGCCGAACACGCACGGCTTCAAATCAGCCTGAACGGGCGTGGCCAAACCGTCATCGGCAAGACCGGCGTGGACATATCGGATGAATCCTCCTGCATCATACCGCCCGGCGCCGACATCACGGCCAAGTTCGGGAAGGACTACGCCCAAGTCGTCCTGAGCATTAACCGGCCCGCACTCGAGCAGAAGCTTGCGGCGCTGCTCGGCATCAGGCCGAGCAAAACGATCGATTTTGCAACAGACGTCGATTGGCGCGACGGGCAGATGACGCGGCTGCGGCGCCTTGTTCTCTTTTTCGTCAGCGAGATTGCGCGCGAGCCGGACGTTTCCGGCTTGTTTCTCGCCCAATTTGAACAGGCATTGGTTGCAGCGTTTCTATGCAGCACGCCGCACAATTTTCGGCATTTGCTCGATCAGCCGTCGCTGGACGTCGCACCTTGGCAGGTCCGTCGCGCCGAGGCCTTCATCGAGGCCAATTGGGACCGTCCTTTAACCATCGAGGAGCTCAGCGCGCAAATCGAAACCAGCGCGCGCAGCATTTTTGAGACCTTCAAGAATACACGCGGCTATTCCCCGATGGCGTTCCTGAAGTCGGTCCGCCTGCGGCATGCCCGCACCATGCTGGAACAGCCGAACGCCGACACCTCGGTCAGCAAGGTGTCCCTTTCCTGCGGCTTCCAAAACCTCGGGCACTTCGCCAAGGACTACCGCGAGACTTACGGCGAGCTGCCGTCCGTGACGCTGGCACGCGCCCGCGGCGGCGCCGGCTAGGCCGGCACAGGCTCGGCCGCCGCGGGCGTGGTTTGTGCCACGAAAGCAAATTTCCGCAGCAGGTCCTGATCGAGCTTGCGTCCCATGCCCTGGAGGATGCCGTAAGCTTCGGCGTTCGACATCGGCGCCTTGTAGGCACGCCGCTCGATCAGCGCACCGAAGATGTCGGAGATGGTCATGATGCGCACGATCTCGGATATCTGACGGCCGGCGAGGCCGTGCGGATAGCCGCTGCCGTCGAGAAACTCGTGGTGATGCAGCACGGCGTCGCGCACGTCGCCCGGAATGTCGGGATTGTCGCCCAGCAGTTCCCCGCCGAGCACCGGATGGCCGCGCATGCGAAGCGCCTCGGCGTAATCCAGAGGTCCGGGTTTATCCAGGATCGACAGCGGAATGCGCGCCTTGCCGATGTCATGCAGCATGCCGGCGAGCGACAGACGCAGGCAGTCTTCCTCCGGGAGTTGGAGATGCTGGCCGAAGGCGACCGCCACACCGGTCACAAGCAGACAGTGCTGATAGGTCTGGCTATGATGCTTGCGCACTTCGTTCATCCAATTGTCGAGCCCGGTCTGTTCGATCTGCGTGACGATCTGCTGGCCCGCCGCCAGCAGCACTTGCATATCGAGCTTGGTCCCGGTGCGCACGGCGTCGAAGGCGTCGTTGAGCGCGCCGAAGGCCTGGTCCACGGACGCCTCCAAGGGGCTGACGCTCGACAGCGTGGCGTCGCCAGCCGGCGCGGCCGTGTCCGACGGCTCGCCTTCCGGCGCCCCGAGGCACGCGAGCAACTTGCGCCGGCTGATCGGACGCGGCAGCACATGAGTGGCGCCGATCCCATGCGCGCGCACGGTCTCGAGATGAGATTTGGCGTCGACCACGAATATGGCCTTGCTCCCCTTGGGCCGCCGCGCCAGCCACGCCTTGATCGCCGGCAAACGCGCGGCGTCGCGTAAATCGATGTCGAGCAGTGTGGCGCCGCCCGGCCTGCGCTCGGCCATACGGCCGGCTTCGAAGACCTCGACCGGAAACGCGCCGGCCAGCACGGTGTTCAAACGCGCAATGTCGCGCGGGTGATCGGTATAGATCGCGAGTGACGGCATGGCTGCGGGATCGCTTCCTGGGAGTCGGTTACACACTGTCTGATCGCAGCCGCGCACGGCGCGCGTCGGCCCATCAGGCGGCCGCTAGAAGCATCGGGTTGCGTTAAGAGGCAATGCCTCGCGCTTGGATAGGAGCCATGACATAAACACAAGCTAAAAATGGAATTAAGTACATCCCACAATCGATATGACTTCGCGTTATCGGCTTTTCCCAGTCGAAGGCGACGCTGCGTTAACCGTCGCATAGACGCGCGCGCCGAATTGGGACGCATGACGGCGCTGATGGCGCCGCGTGTTGCGCGCCGTGCGGCGGCGATCTAACGTATTAGAGCCCGGCCCCGGAGAACGGTCTCATGGCGCGCAGCCGCGTAGAGCCGGATCTCCTCCGAGCGCAGCCACGCGGTTGGCAGGCCAGCGGCCCGAAAAACCCAGCTTTTTTCCGGCCATTGACTCTGCCCCATGCCGGCGCATAATGAGAACAAATAGAGAACTAGCACGTTGCAAAATCAGCGATGTCACAGAACGCGGCAAGCACCCTTGCCGCGCTGCGCAGAAGGCTTGCCTCGATCGAAGGGGCGGATCTGCCGCGCGCGCGGCCGAGCGATGACGGACCTCTCGGCGGCTGCGATGCGGCTGCGGGTGCCGTCGCGCTTGCCGCACTCAATGAAATCGCGGCGGCCAGCGAGAGCGACATGGCGGCGGCGACCGGTTTCGTGCTGCCGCTGGCGGGCTGGGCTTCGAAGCGGCGCGCCACGGTCTGGATCGCCGAAGACATGGCGCTCGCCGAGAACGGCGCGCCCTACGGCCCCGGCCTCGACGCGTTCGGGCTTACGCCTGAGCAGCTCATCCGCATCGCGGTTGCCAAC
Source organism: uncultured Pseudomonadota bacterium (assembly GCA_963773225.1). Classification (GTDB taxonomy): domain Bacteria; phylum Pseudomonadota; class Alphaproteobacteria; order Rhizobiales; family Xanthobacteraceae; genus Pseudolabrys. The sequence goes on along the minus strand of CAVZAO010000009.1, from coordinate 15,243 downwards.
GCGCGCGAGGTGCCGTGGGCGATGGAAGAAGCGCTACGCAGCCGCGGCGTCGGTGCGGTCATCGGCGAGTTGCGCGGTGGCGAGATCGGGCTGACCGCCAGCCGCCGGCTTTCGCTCGCCGCCGGACGCGGCGGCCCCACCGCCTTCCTTCTGCGCAGCCGCCCATCGCCCGCGCCGCTTTCCGCTGCCAGCCGCTGGGTGATCGGCGCGGCGTCTTCCGCGCATGACGACAAGCGAAGGTATGGCCCCGGACCGCCGCGCTTCGTCGTGCGGCTCACGCGCAATCGGCGCGGCAATCCCGGCTCGTGGCTCTTGGAGTGGAACAGTGACGGCCAGCGTTTCGACATCGCGGCAGCGGATCGTCAGCCTGTGGCTGAAGCGGCTTTCGACCGACCGCCACGCGCGGCTTCAGGCGCCTGATCCGCGGCCGCATGCGGTCGCTGGCCGGCGCGGCAACGCCGAAGAGATCGTCGCGCTCGATGCCGCAGCCGAGACTATGGGCTTGCGGCGCTTCTTGAGCCTGGCGCAGGCGCGCGCCATGTGCCCGACGCTGGTCGTCTTTGAAGAAGACACCGCTTCCGACGCGCGGCTGCTCAAGGACATCGCCGACTGGTGCCAGCGCTTTACGCCGCTCATCGCACTCGATGCGCCCGACGGCGTGCTGCTCGACATCGCCGGCTGCGCGCATCTGTTCGGCGGCGAGGCGGCACTGATCGACGACCTCACGCGCCGCGTGCGCGCCTTCGGTTTCATGGCGCAAATCGGTGTCGCCGACACCATCGGGGCGGCGCATGCCATCGCACGTTACGGGCAAGATTACGGACGTGGCGGCTTCATCGCGTCGGCTTGCACGCGCGAGCGACTATTGCCGCTGCCGTTGACGGCCTTGCGCATCGACGAGGCAACGGCGGCATCGCTCGGCCGCGTCGGCTTCAAGCGCGTCGGCGACATCATCGACCTGCCGCGCGCGCCGCTCGCCGCGCGCTTCGGCGCCGCGCTGTTGCGCCAGCTCGACCGCGCGCTTGGCCGTGAAAGCGAGCCGCTGACGCCCCTCCTGCCGGTCGCGCCCTATTCCGCCGAGCAGCCGTTCGCCGAGCCGATCGCGCGCGAAGAGGACATCCTCGGCGTCATCGAGCGGCTGGCGCGCCGGCTCGGCGCCATGCTGGAACGGCGCGGCGAAGGTCTGCGGCGCGTCGAGCTCGCGCTGTTCCGCACCGACGGCAAGGTGCATCGCATCGCGGCCGGCACCTCGCGGCCCATCCGCGACGCCGGCGAAGTGCGCGCGCTGTTCGTCGAGCGGCTGGCGGCACTCGCCGATCCCATCGATCCCGGCTTCGGCTTCGATCTCGCGCGGCTCAGCGTCACCGTTGCGGAAGCCTATGCGTCACGGCAGATCGCGCTTGAAGAAAGCCACGACGACGCCGATCTCGGCCCTCTCGTCGACCGCGTCAGTGCGCGGCTGGGCGCGCGCCGCGTCACGCAACTCATCGCGCAGGACAGCCACATGCCCGAGCTCGCCGCCGTCGCCCTGCCGGCGCAAAGCGCGCGCGCTGACGACGACCACGGCTGGGATGCCTTTCGCCGGCACCGCGCGGCGGCGGAGCCGCCGCCGCGGCCCTTGCGCCTGCTGGCGCGGCCGGAGCCGATCGAGGCGGTGGCGAGCGTGCCGGACGGTCCGCCTATTCGCTTCCGCTGGCGACGCGCGCTGCACGAAGTCGCCGCCGCGGAGGGGCCGGAACGCATCGAGGGCGCCTGGTGGCACGACGACGGCGGCGGCGCGCCGGAGAATCTGGCGCGGGATTACTTTCGCGTCGAAGACATGAGCGGTCATCGTTTCTGGATCTTCCGCGCCGGCCTTTACCGCGACACAGGGCGGCCGGCCTGGTTCCTGCACGGGCTGTTCGCGTGATGTGGAATGACAAGGCGGCAAGAGTATGAGTCATGCGCTACATCGAATTCGCCTGCACCTCGAACTTCTCATTCCTGCGCGGGGCGTCGCACCCGGAAGAGCTGATGGCACAGGCCGCACACCTGAAGCTCGACGGCATGGGATTATGCGACCGCAACAGCGTCGCCGGCGTGGTGCGCGCACACGTCGCCAAGCGCGAGACGGAATTGCCGTTGCGCTATCACCCCGGCGCGCGGCTCGTGTTCAGCGACGGCACGCCCGACATCCTTAGCCTTCCGCGCGACCGCGCCGCCTGGGGCCGGCTCACGCGCCTCCTCACCCTCGGCAACCTGCGCGCCGAGAAGGGAGAGTGCATTTTGTATCTCGACGATCTGCTGGCGCACGCGGAGGGGCTGGAGCTCATCGTGATGGAGGCGTCGAGCGCGACCGCGCCTACGCCGTCATTACGGGTTCGCCGCTTCGCGACGCCCCGGAATGACCTGAAGAAATTATGCGAAGCCGCTCCCGGCCGCGTGCGGCTTGCCGCCGCCATGCTCTATCGCGGTAACGACCGCGCCCGCCTCAAGCGCCGCGCCCAGGAAGCGCATGACGCCGGCGTGCCGCTGATCGCCATCAACGATGTGCATATCCACCATCCCGACCGCCGGCCGCTCGCCGACGTGCTCACCTGCATCCGGGAAAAAAGAACCATCGACCGCGCCGGCCGCCTGCTCGCCGCCAATGCCGAACGCCATTTGAAGCCGCCGGAAGAAATGGCGCGGCTGTTCCGCGACTGCCCGGAAGCGATCGACGAAACCGTGCGCTTGAGCGAACAGCTCACTTTTTCGCTCGACGAACTGAAATACGAATACCCCGACGAGCAGATGTCCGGCTTCGCCTCGCCCCAGGAGGCGCTCGAGCATCTCACCTGGCAGGGCGCCGCCCGGCGCTACCCGCAAGGCATCAATGAGGCCATCCGGCAAAGCCTGGCGCATGAATTCGCGCTCATCGCGCAGCGCGACTACGCACCCTACTTCCTCACCGTGCACGACATCGTGCGCTACGCGCGCAGCCAAGGCATCCTCTGCCAGGGCCGCGGCTCGGCCGCCAATTCCACGGTCTGCTACTGCCTCGGCGTCACCGAGGTCGATCCCGTGCGCGGCGGCCTGCTGTTCGAACGCTTCATCTCGACCGAACGGCAGGAACCGCCCGACATCGACGTCGACTTCGAGCACGAGCGGCGCGAGGAAGTCATTCAATACATCTACAAGAAATACGGCCGCGAGCGCGCCGGCATCGCCGGCACCGTCATCTCCTATCGCGGCCGCTCGGCGTTCCGCGAGGTCGGCAAGGCTTTCGGCTTGAGCGAGGACTCAATCGGCCTGCTGACCTCGAGCATCTGGGGCGGCGGCGGCAGCGCGGTGCGCCAGGACGACATCCAGCGCGCCGGCCTTGATCCGCAAAGCCCGCGCATGCGCAAGATCGCCGCGCTCGCATCGGAAATCCAGCGCTTTCCGCGCCATCTGTCGCAGCACGTCGGCGGCTTCGTCATCACCCGCAGCCGGCTCGACGAGGTGATGCCGATCGGCAACGCCGCCATGGACGACCGCACCTTCGTGGAATGGGACAAGGACGACCTCGATGCTCTCGGCATCTTGAAGGTCGACGTGCTGGGCTTGGGAATGCTCACCTGCCTGCGCAAGGCGTTCGATCTGGTGGAGCAGCATTATCCGGAGGCATTGCCGCACACGCAGCGTCCGCCGCTCGAGCCCTCTCCCCTTGTGGGAGAGGGCGCAGAAACGAGACTCACCCTCGCAACCATCCCCGCCGAGGACAAGGCCGTCTATCGCATGCTGAGCCGCGCCGATTCGCTGGGCGTGTTCCAGGTGGAAAGCCGCGCGCAGATGTCGATGCTGCCGCGCCTCAAGCCTAAGACCTTCTACGATCTCGTCATCGAGGTCGCGATCGTGCGCCCCGGCCCGATCCAGGGCGACATGGTGCATCCTTATCTGCGCCGCAAGCAGGGCTCGGAGCCGGTCGTCTATCCGTCGAAAGAACTGGAAGCCGTGCTCAGCAAGACCCTGGGCGTGCCGCTGTTCCAGGAGCAGGCGATGAAGATCGCCATCGTCGCCGGCGGCTTCACGCCCTCGGAGGCCGACAAGCTGCGCCGCGCCATGGCGACCTTCAAGCGCACCGGCACCATCGGCAGCTTCCGCGACAAGATGATCAACGGCATGCTGGCGAACGGCTACCAGCGCGAATTCGCCGAACGCTGCTTCGGGCAGATCGAAGGCTTCGGCGAATACGGCTTTCCGGAAAGCCACGCCGCGAGCTTCGCGCTTCTGGTCTATGCGTCGGCCTGGCTGAAATGCCATTACCCCGATGCGTTTGCCGCCGCGCTCATCAACGCGCAGCCGATGGGCTTCTATGCGCCGGCGCAGATCGTGCGCGACGCGCGCGAGCACGGCGTCGAGGTGCGGCCGCCCGACGTCAATTATTCGGCCTACGAATCGACGCTTGAGCCAGGCTCGGAAGCCGCGCCGCCGCTGCATGCTTTGCACCAGGAGATGGCGGGCGACATCCGCACCGGCTGCGCCTTTCGTCTCGGCCTGCGCGAGATCACCGGACTCAAGCAGGAGGATGCGGAGGCGATCGTGGCGGGGCGTTCTGCCTTTCCGAGGTCGGAGGATCCGCCAGCACGGGAGAAGCCCTACAACTCTCTCCGCGATCTCTGGCTGCGCACGGGGCTCAGTCCCCGCGTCATCGAGCGGTTGGCCGATGCCGACGCCTTCGGCTCGCTCGGGCTCAGCCGCCGCGACGCGCTGTGGGCGGTGAAGGCGTTGGGGCGTACCGGCGACCACGAGGACCTGCCGCTGTTCCGCGCCGGCCATGCGACGGCGCAGGAGCCGGACGTGGCGCTCACGCCCATGCCGCCCGGCGAGGAAGTCGTCAACGACTACCGTTTCCTCAAGCTGTCGCTGCGCGCGCACCCGGCCTCGTTCCTGCGCGCCGATCTCGAACGCGGGCGCATCGTCCGCAACGAGAGCTTGCGCGAAACCCGCAACGGCGCGCGCGTCACCGTCTCCGGGCTCATCACCGTGCGCCAGCGCCCGGGCACCGCCAAGGGCGTCATCTTCATGACCATCGAGGACGAAACCGCGATCGCCAACACCATCGTCTGGCCGAAGGTGTTCGAGCGCTTCCGCCCCGTGGTGCTGGGCGCGCGCTATGTGGCGGTGAGCGGCCGCATGCAATCTGAAGCGGGCGTCATCCACGTGGTGGCCGAGCGGATCGAAGACCTGACGCCGCTCTTGGCGCGGCTTGCCGACGGCGGTCCGCAGATCGAGAGCCTGGCGCGCTGCGACGAGGTGCGCCGCCCGGTCGACGACGATCCGCGCAGCCTCGCCATGCGTGGCGGCCGCAAGTTCGCGTCGTTGATCGCCACCGTGCCGGAACTCGCCGACGACCTCGACGTGCCCGCGCGCGCGACCCGGCACGCAGTGGCGAAGCGGCGGAAGACGGCCTGAATGTCATTCCGGGCTTGCTCGCTGACGCGGGCGCCCCGGAATGACGGCTACTTACCCTTCGGGAACACCGCGATCATGTCGAGTTCGACGCGCGCACCGGGCGTCGAGAGCTGGTTGACGCACACGGTCGTCGATGCCGGCGTCCAGTCACCGAAATATTCCGCCAGCACCGTTACCATGCCGTCCATGTCGCGCATGTCGGTCAGATACTTCGTCACCTTCACCACGTCGGTCCAGGTCAGACCCTCGTGGTCGAGGATGGTCTTGATGTTCTCCATCGCGGCCCGCGTCTGATCCTCGATCCGCACCGGATGGTTGTGCTCGGAGAAATCATGCGGATGCTTATGATAGAGCGGCGACGGCGTCGCGCCCGAGATGAACAGTAGATCGCCCGGCGCCTCGACGCGGATCGCCGGCGCATAGGGCATGTCCGGTTTGCGGTCCGGGATCGTCTGGATCTCGCCGAGCGACGGATTACTGGGCGAGGTCTTGAAGGCCGGCCTACGCACGCTCATCGATATGAATCCCCCCGCTGTCGCTTTCTTGGGCCCGCCATGCAGCGGGTTATCGGACATTCTCGCCCGCCGGCCCGCCCCGTCAAGCAAGGGGCCCACCCCAACTAAGACGTTTTCTTAACGGGCGTCCCTTCTAGTCGTATCCGGAACCTCAGTTGATTCGGTGTGACCGTGGGCGAGATCGTCGTATTCCAGCGCAGAACCAGTGAATTCGCAGAACCGCCTCCGGGCATCGACCTGCTCACAGCGGTCGACGTGGCGATCCGGGACCTGACCGAGATCGCCGGGACCGACGACCTGGCGCTAGCCCGCAACCGCGCCGCGGAATGCCTAGTGACGCTCGCCGCCGCCTTCGACAGCGCCAGAAGCTGACGACTCAGACCGACATCTGCGGCGGCGCCAGCACGCCCCCGGGCCGTCGCCGCCGTTGCAGCAGGATGACGCCGCCCAGCAGCAGGAGCGCCGGCAAGGCGAACCAATAGCGGCTCGGTCGGTCGGCTGGGACCACCACCGATTTGATCGCATCACCGGCGGCCAGACCGTATTTCGCCGCCGAACTGCCGAACACGACTCGCTGCACCATGACGTTTCCGCCGAGGGTCGACAGGGTCAGGCCGGCCGCACGCAGCCGTTCCTCCCCGGTCTTGCCGGTACGCATGGTGAGACGCACCAGCTTTTCCACGTCGTCGCCGGCGCGGGACTGGCTCATGACGCGGAAGCGCAAGGTTTCTCCCTGGGGAATGGCTCCGGCGATCTCGACGATCCGTGACGCAGGCTGGCTCACGTAGGGCGGCTGAATCTGATCGAGCCAGAACCCCGGACGGAACAGCGTGAAGCAGATCACGAGCAGCAGCGCGGATTCGTACCAGCGGTTGCGCGTGAGGAGCCAATTCTGTGTCGCCGCCACAAAGCAACCCATGGCGATGATCGAGCACACCACGACCACGATAAAATGGCCGATGCTGCCGACGTCGACCAGGAGCAGTTCAGTGTTGAAGATGAAGATGAACGGCAGCAAGCCGGTACGTACCTCGTAGCGGAAGCCCTGCACACCCGTCTTCACAGGGTCGGCACCCGATATCGCCGCCGCCGCGTAGGCCGCCAGGCCCACCGGTGGCGTCACGTCGGCCATCAGGCCGAAGTAGAAGACGAACATATGCACGGCGATGAGCGGAACCGCGAGGTCGTTCTCCGCCGCCAATTCGACCAGCACCGGCGCCATCAGGGTGGCGACGACTACGTAGCTCGCCGTCGTCGGCATGCCCATGCCGAGCACCAGACAGATCACCGCCGTCATCATCAGCATGATGATCAGGTTGCCACCGGACACCGCCTCGACGATTTCGGTCATGACCAGGCCGATGCCGGTCAGCGACACGGTGCCGACGATGATGCCGGCCGCCGCGGTCGCGATGCCGACCGACGTCATATTGCGCGACGCGCCCTCGAACGCCGCCAGCAGATCGCCGAAGCCGTCACGCATGGGCCTGGCGAGGTTGCGCTCACGCCGGAAGGCCGCCACCAGCGGGCGCTGCGTCAGCATGATGGCGATGAGGAACGCCGTGCCCCAGAATGCGGACAAGCCCGGCGATAATTCCTCGATCATCAGGCACCAGATCAGCACGATCACCGGCAACAGATAGTGCAGCCCCGTGCGCGCGGTGGCGAAGAAATCGGGCACCTTGACGATCGCTTTGCTCGGGTCGTCTTGCGGAAGATCGGGGTGCGCAGCCTTGTACCGCATGAGCGCGACATAGATCGCGGTCAGCGCGGCGCCAAGAACCCAGCTCGCCGCGTCGCCGAACACGATCTTGATCCAGCCCACGCCCCAGTACACCACGCCGCTCAGGATGATGATGCCGCAGATCGTCATCAGCGCACGCATCAGCGCGTGATGGATCGGCGCGGCCGACGCTCGCGGCAATCCACGCAAACCCATTTTCGCGGCTTCGATATCGACGATGTAGAAAAGCGCGCCGTAGGTGAGACAGGCCGGCAGGAAGGCATGTTTGACCACCTCGGCGTAGGTAATCCCGACGTATTCCGCGATCAGGAACGCCGCTGCGCCCATCACTGGCGGCATGAGCTGGCCGTTGACGCCGGCGGCGCACTCGATCGCGCCCGCTTTCACCGCCGGGAAGCCGACGCGTTTCATCAGCGGGATGGTGAAGGTCCCGGTCGTCACCGTGTTGGCGATCGACGAGCCCGAAATCATGCCGGTCAGGCCCGAGGCGACCACGCCCGCTTTGGCCGGGCCGCCGCGGAAAGTGCCGAGCATCGCGAACGCAAGTTGGATGAAATAGTTGCCGGCGCCGGCGCGCTCCAGCAGGCTGCCGAACAGCACGAACAGGAAGACCACGCTGGTCGAGACCCCGAGCGCGACACCGAAGATGCCTTCGGACGTAAGCCACATTTGCGAGGCGGCGCGCGAGAGACTGGCGCCTTTATGCCCGAGCAGGCCGGGCAGATAGGGCCCGGCGAAGATGTAGATCAGCATCAACGTCGCAATCGCCGCCAGCGCCGGACCGACAGCGCGACGCGCGGCTTCGAGCAGCAGCACCACCCCGATGACCGAGAAGACGACATCCGCCGTCGTCGGAAGCCCCGGCCTCAAGGCGATGTCGTTGTAGAAGACCAAAAGATAAAGAGTAGCGCTGACGGCAAGTGCGGCCAAAAGCCAGTCGATGAGCGGAATGCGATCGCGCGGCGACGATTTCAGCGCGGGGAACGTCGTAAAGGCGAGGAGGAAGGCGAAGGACAGGTGGATGATGCGGGCTTGGCCGTCATTGATAACGCCAAAATTGAGCTGATACGGAAGCGGCGAGACGTACCAGAGCTGGAACAGCGCCCAGGACAGCGCGACCGCGAACAGAAATTTCTTCTTGAGACCAGTGACCTTGCGTCCGCCGGTATCGGCTTCCGCCACCATCGTCTCGAGCGCTTCACGCGAAAGCGTTGCGCTATCATCATTTCCCATCGCGTCGCCCCCCACGCGTAACGCCAGGATAGAGAAAGGGGGTGGCCGCGACCACCCCCTTCGGCAGATTACATCCAGCCTTTCTCTTTATAATACTTGACGGCCCCCGGATGCAGCGGCGCCGACAAGCCGGCCTTGATCATCTGCTTCGGATCGAGATGCGCGAAGGCCGGGTGCAGCTTCTTGAACTCGGCGAAGTTTTCGAACACCGACTTGACGAGGTCATAGACGACCTTGTCCGGCGTCTTGGCCGAGGTGACGAGCGTAGCGCGCACGCCGTAGGTCTTGGTCGGGTTCGGGTTGTTGGCGTACATGCCGCCCGGGATGGTCGCGTATGAGTAATACGGGTGCTTCTTGACCAGCGCGTCGACGGCAGGACCGGTGAGCGAGATCAGCTTGGCGCCGCAAACCGTCGTCGGATCCTGGATCGCGGCCGACGGATGGCCGACGCCATAGAAGAAGCCGTCGATCTTGTTGTCGCATAGCGCCGTGCCCTGCTCGTCCGCCTTCAGATGCGCGGCGAGCGAGAAGTCGGCCATCGTCCAGTTCATCTGCTTGAGCAATTCTTCCATGGACGCCAGCGTGCCGGAGCCGGGATTGCCGACATTGAAGCGCTTGCCCTTGAAGTCGGCAAACTTGGTCACGCCGGCTTCCTTGCGCGCCAGTACCGTAAACGGCTCGGGGTGCACGGAGAACACGGCGCGCAGGTTCTTGTCGGGCTTGCCCTTGAACTGGCGGTCACCTTCGTAAGCGTTGAACTGCACGTCGGACTGCGCCATGCCGAAATCGAGCTCGCTGGAGCGGATCGCGTTGACGTTAAAGACAGAGCCGCCGGTCGATTCGACCGAGCATCGGATGCCGGTGTCCTTGCGCGTCTTGTTCATCAGACGGCAGACCGCGCCGCCGACGGCGTAGTAGACCCCGGTCACGCCGCCGGTGCCGATGGTGATGAACTGCTGGGCTGCCGAAGCCGGTAGCGCGGTTCCCGCCAAAGCGAGCGCCGCAACCGCGGCCAGTGCGATAGTTCTCGATCGAGTCGTCATGTCACCCTCCACTGTGTTTTGCCACTTCTAGTCTTGGCGCGCGTCGGGCGTATCGCCCGATCACGCACCCGTCGCTGCGTCGATGGCGTCTCCCAGCCGCTCCACGATCGCATCCACGATCGCGTTGTCGATAATGAAGGGCGGCGCCAGCAGCACGTGATCGCCGCGGATGCCGTCAACTGTGCCCCCCATGGGATAGACCATCAGCCCGCGCGCCATCGCCTCCGCCTTGATGCGTGAGTGCAATTTGCGCGCCGGATCGAAAGGTTCTTTCGTTCCGCGGTCGGCCACGAGCTCGAGACCCTGAAACAGGCCGCGGCCGCGCACGTCGCCGACGTAAGGATGATTGCCGAAGCGTTCCTGCAGGCGACGCCTGAGATTGTCGCCCTGGGCGCGGACGTTCGCGAGCAGGTCGTCGCGCCGGATGACGCGCTGGACCGCGAGCGCGGCGGCGCAGGCGAGCGGATGGCCCGTGTAAGTGTGGCTGTGCTGGAAGGCGCCGGAGCCGCTTTCGAGCGCCGCGAAGATCTTGTCGTTGAGCAGCATCGCGCCGATCGGCATGTAGCCGCCGCCAAGCCCCTTCGCGATCGCCATCAGGTCGGGGCTGACGCCGTCCTGTTCGCAAGCATGCAGCGTGCCGGTGCGGCCCATGCCGCACATCACTTCGTCGAGGATGAGCAAGATGCCGTGCCGGTCGCAGATCTCCCGCACGCGCTTGAAATAGCCGGGGACCGGCGGCACCGCGCCCAGCGTGGCACCGACGACGGTTTCGGCGATGAAGGCGATGACGTTTTCGCCGCCAAGCTCATCGATCTTGGCCTCCAGCTCGCGCGCCAGCCGTTCACCATAGGCCTGCGGTGTCTCGCCGGCACCACGCCCGCGATACTCGTAGACCGGCGCCACATGATGGGTTTCGATGAGCAGCGGCGCGAATGGTGTGCGCTGTCCTAGCCGCCCGCCGACCGCGAGCGCGCCAAGGGTGATGCCATGGTAGCTTTGCCGGCGCGTAATGAGGTGACGGCGCTGAGGCTCGCCGCGCTCCACGAAATACTGCCGCGCCAGTTTAAGCGTGGCTTCGATAGCCTCCGAGCCTCCGCTCACAAAGAAGACGTGCCCCAGTCCCGGCGGCGCGTGTGCGATCAGATCGTCGGCCAACTCTTCCGCGGCTTGCGTCGTGAAAAAGCTCGTATGGGCGTATTCGAGCCGATCCAGCTGCGCGCGCATGGCGGCGATCACGTCGGGGTGCGAATGGCCGAGGCACGACACCGCGGCCCCGCCGGACGCGTCGATGTAGTCTTTGCCCGCCGAGTCCTTGATGTAGGCGCCAGCGCCGGACACCGCCGTCGGGTAGTGATGCGCAATCGTTCTGTGCAACACGTGTGTCATTTACGGCGTCGGCCCTTCGCGCGCGGTCGCATATAGATGTTGGCGGAATCCAGTTGCGCTTCGCTCGCCGCCAGCGCGCTCAGCGCTTCCGGTCCGCGGCGCGCCGCGACCATGGCCGCTAGGCATTCGACCGCGGCGAAGGCCGGCGTCATGGTGTGAAAGAACGAAGGCGTTTCCGTATGGACTTGGATCGTCACGTCGGCGAGCGCGACCAGCGGCGACAATTCGCTGTCTGTGACCGCGACGATGCGGGCGCCGCGTTGCTTGGCGTATGCGGCACCGTCGACCGTCTGCCGGACGTAGGGCTTCACCGAGATCGCGAGCATGACGTCGCCGCGGCCGCTGACCGCACGCAAGGCATCCGGACCCACCGCACCGGGGCCATCGACCAGAACCGAATTCGAGCCGAACAGCGTGCGGACATAGTGAAACATGAAGGCGACGGAAAAGCTCGACCGCAGCCCCAGGCAGAAAACGTGATCCGCGCGCGCGACCAGATCGGCGGCGGCGGCAAAGCGGGCGACCGTCGCGGGCGCGGCCAGGCTTTGCAGATGGTGCGAGAGCGAAGCAAAAATATCCTGCACTAGGGCGCGATCGCCCTCGCGGTCGCGGCGCGCCAGTAGTTGTTCGGCGCGGCCGCGATAGCTGTCGGGCCGGCGCCGCACGGCGTCGGCAAAGAGACGGCGCACGTCTTCGTAACCCGGCATGCCGAGCCGTTGCGCCAGTCGCGTCATGGTCGCTGCGGTGACCCCGGCGCGCCGCGCCTGCTCCCGCGTCGACAGCAGCGCGACATCATCGGGATGGTCGATCACCCAGCGCGCCGCCTCGCGCAGCTGCGGCGACAATGCTTCGAAGCCGGACCGCAATTGCGCGCTGAACGAGGACTGATCCATGCTTTCAGCATACGCAATGTATCGAATGTTTCAAAATGAAATATTTGAGCCAATCATTACGGGCAGCCGCACGCGTAACCGCCGCCGGGAAGGCGGCGCGCGAGTGCCGATATTGAAAATCCGAGGAGCTTTAGGACCGGATTGGGTTGCGGTCGATTCCGGGCCGGTTTTTGGCGGAGAGAGAGGAACTGGCAGCCAACGGTCTCCCAATTTGTGGGCCGCCAAATTGCTGAGGGAGAGGATCTGGGATCCAACGGCATTCAGCCTTGGGCTCTGTTCCGGCAGCCCAGGATAATACTCTTCAACAGTTTCCAAGCGGGCGCAAAGGCAAGTTCGACTACCGGGATTGAGGCGGCGCCGACTATCAGTCCAATGCCCCCTGATAGGGCCGCTACGACTGTCCATTCGAGCGCTCCGGCAGCCGATGGAAGCACATGAGCCGCCGCTTCGACAGCGGCGTCGACCGCCAAGCCGATTGAAGGTGGGCCGTATACCTCCAGGCCATGTAAAACGATACCGCCCCCAACCCAGATCATGGCGGCCGTGCCGACGGCGCTGAGAAATATTAGGAAGACAGGCATACCGAGAACGAGGGCGCGCCCCAGTGCCCGGCTCACAACGGCAAAGGTCGAGCCTTGTTCGTTCTTTGCAAGGGCCACCCCGACGTCGTCGGCTTTCACGATCAGAGCTACGACGCCATAGACCGCGACGGTGATCCCTATCCCAACAAGTGCCAACACGAGTGCCTGCATCAATATGCTCCCCACGGGAACAGCCGCCAGTGTGATCGCCATGATCTCTGCCGAGAGGATGAAGTCGGTCTTGATGGCGCTTGCGACTTTCTCATCCTCGACCGTCTGCGCATTCAACGCCACCGTGCCAAGCTGAGCTTCATGCGAGTGAGCACGGTGTGGCATGATGGCTTCGAGCACTTTTTCCACCCCTTCGTAGCAGAGGTAGGCACCGCCAAACATGAGAAGCGGCGTGATGGCCCTAGGGAGGAAGTAACTAAAGGCCAAAGCAGCGGGGAGCAGAATTAGGAGCTTGTTGCGAAGTGATCCAGCCGCGATCTTGCCGATGATCGGCAATTCACGCTTGGCAGCAAATCCGATCACGTAGCTTGGTGTGACTGCTGTATCGTCAATGACGACACCAGCCGCCTTTACGCCCGCCTTTGCTGCCTGACCGGCCACATCGTCAAGGGAGGCTGCCGCCACCTTCGCGATCGCCGCAATGTCGTCGAGAAGGGCGACCAGTCCGATGCTCATCGGTAACCCTCGCGGAAATACTAAGCACACGAAAGCGTGCACACCTCGTTCATCAACATATTTCGCAAGCTCGGAATTCTCTGCGGACGTGTCGACAAAGAGATGGAACCGAGCCACCAACGGGCTAGAGTTCGGACGAAGTAGACTGCGGCGTGTCCAATCGGGCACGTGGTATTTCCCCAGAAGTCCCGGAAGCATGCTGACATTGACGCAAGAGTGGTTCAAGCGGACGTTCGTTGATGTCTTTCGGCAGCTGCGATGGTCATTTCTGCCGCCGCTCATGGTCTATTTCGCGGCCGGGATTTCCGGGTTGACCGCGATCGTTGGCACGTTTTTTGTAAAAGAGTACCTCGGGCTTTCGGCGGCGTTTCTCGCCGCACTTACGTTCTGGGCTGGCCTGCCTTGGGCGTTGAAAATGCCACTTGGCCATTTGGTTGATCTGGTTTGGCGGTGGAAGGCACTCCTGGTGTATGTCGGGGCCGCGCTGATCGCAGCGAGCCTCGGCATCATGTACGCACTCATCATGCACACCGAGGCCATGCGTCAGTTGCTGAGTGTGGAAGCTTGGTTCGTGGTGAGCAGCCTTCTGGCGCCAGCAGGTTATGTGGTGCAGGACACCGTTGCGGATGCCATGACGGTTGAAGCCGTACCGCGAGTCCACTCCGACGGCAAGCCGCTGGCTGAGGAGGAAACCAAGGCACTCCATACCACGATGCAGACGCTCGGCCGTATCGCGCTTATCGGCGGACTTGTGTTCGTCGCGCTGCTCAATATCGTGATGTTCGCTGGCGTGGAGAGCCTGGAGCAAAGCCAGAAGGCCGACGTCTACGCCCGCATCTACCTGATGGCGCTCGCCATCCCCTTGGTCTCAGTCAGTGGCGTGGTCCTGTCCCAATTCATGCTTGCCGCACGCGCGAGGCAACTCCGTGAGCAGGGGGTTGCAGCGGGCGAGGCCGAACGGCTGGTCTATTCGCCGGGTCAAACAACAGAGCCCAACTACTGGATGTTTGTTGGGGGTGCCGCGTTCCTTGCGCTAACGCTGGCAATCGGAATTAGCGATGTACCGCTGGCACAGGAAATCGTGTTCTGCGGATCGATGGCAATCATCACGATACTCATCTACCAGCTGATCCAGAAACTGCCACGCGCCAAGGCGCAGGCGCTCGTCGGCACCGCACTCATAATTTTCGTGTTTCGCGCTGTTCCCCTTCCAGGCGCAGGGGCAACGTGGTTCATGATCGACCAACTTCGCTTCGACCAACAGTTCCTGTCCGTGCTTTCGCTGATTTCATCTTGTCTGACGCTCCTGGGCATGGTGCTGCTAAGACCGCTGATGGCGAGCCGGTCCATCGCCTATATTGTTGTTCTATTGACGCTTGCCTCCGGTGTCCTGGCGCTACCGAACATCGGACTTTACTACGGTGTCCAGAACTGGACGGCGCGCCTGACTGGAGGCGTGGTCGACGCGCATTTCATCGCGATCATCGAGACCACGCTCGAATCTCCACTGGGCCAAGTCGCGATGATTCCGCTCCTGACCTGGATCGCGCGCAATGCACCGGTCGACCTCAAGGCGACATTCTTCGCGGTGATGGCCTCGTTCACAAATATGGCGCTGACGGCCAGCAGCTTGCTTACGAAATATCTGAACCAGATATTCGTGGTGACTCGCGAGGTTAGGGACCACGCGACCGACACCATTCAAACGCCCGCTGACTATAGCCAGCTCGGCTGGCTGCTGATCAC
>CAVZAO010000008.1:0-424993 GCA_963773225.1 uncultured Pseudomonadota bacterium | reverse complement strand
AGCTTAGAAGGCTGATGCTCTATCCGGCTGAGCTACGGGGTCTCGCGAGCCGGTTTACCCGGCTCGCGCCGGTATTGGAAGGTTCGATGCATCCCCGCGGGGGCGGGTGCCGGTGATTCGAAGGGGTGCGGCCGAGGCGCCGGACCGCTGGCAATCGGGCGGTCCGTCGGGCGCGAATCCGAAGGGTCACCGCCCATCGTCTATAAAATACACGTTAAATAAGTATGTTAGCGGGATCTCTTCAGGCATTTAACCTAACGCCTGAAGATGAAGGCATTAGCGTCTCGCCGCCTTTGCCTTTTGCCGGCGCCGTTGCGAGCGGCGCCGGGCCAACGGCCGCGACCTTGTGGCGCCATGGCGGCGGCGCCATGCGCTCGACACGGTGCCGTGGTCGGATGATATTGCGCTCAAAGCACGGCCTTTGCGGTCGAAGGGGCCGAAAGCGGGAGGTTTCGTCGATGCTCAGCCTGTTGCGCGCGGGCCTTGCGGCCTTGCTCGTCGCTCTGGTCGCGGTTCCGGCCGTCGCCGCCGACAAGGCGTTCCACCGCACCGATCTCGACAACGCAGCGATCAAGCTGGAAGCCCAGATCAAGCACGATGCCGGCCCGGTCACAAGGACCGCCGCGGCCCTCAACAAGGAAGCCGACGCCGCCTTCCGCAAACACGACTATCGTCAAGGCATGGTGGTGCTGGGTCAGCTCGTCACCGTCGCGCCTGCCGACAGCGCCAACTGGCTGCGGCTCGCGCGCACGATTTTGCAGATCAAGCCGCGCGACAACAACGAGCGGAATTTCCTGCTCGAGCGCGCCAACACCGCCGCCTACATCGCCTATCAGCGCGCGCGCGGCACCAACGCGGAAGCAACAAGCCTCGCATTGCTCGGCCAGACCTTCACCGACCGCCGCCAGTGGCGCGCGGCGCTCGACACCATGCGGCTCTCGCTCGTGTTGCGCGAGCAGGCCGACTTGCGCGGACGCTACGAGAAGCTGCGCCTCGAGTACGGCTTTCGTGTGCTGAATTATTCGGTTGATTCCAACGCCACCAGCCCGCGCGCCTGCTTCCAGTTCTCCGAGAACCTGCCCGGCGGGCGCACCGATTTCTCGCCCTACGTGGCGGTCGCCGGCATCGAGAAGCCAGCGATCACCGCCAGCGACCGCCAGCTCTGCGTCGAGGGCCTCAAGCACGGCGAGCGCTACGCTATTACGCTGCGCGCCGGGCTGCCGTCGACCGTGCACGAAACCCTGCCGCGCACGGCCGAATACAACGTGTTCGTGCGCGACCGGCAGCCCTTCGTGCGATTCTCCGGCAAGGCCTATGTGCTGCCCAAGACCGGCCAGCGCGGCATCCCGGTGCTCAGCGTCAACACCAAGACGGTGGAGATTGCGATCTACCGGGTCGGCGACCGCAATCTGATCGACACCGTGCTGGGTTACAACTTCCAGCGCAACATCAGCCAATACGAAGCCGAGCGGCTGGCGAGCGAGCGCGGGCAGAAGGTATGGAGGGGCGAGCTCGCCGTCACGCCGAAGCTTAACACCGAGGTGACGACGGCTTTTCCGGTCGGGCAAGCGGTCGGCAATCTGAAGCCCGGCGTCTACGCCATGACCGCGCGCCCGAAGGAACTGGTCGCCAACGATTACGACCAGCGCGCCACCCAGTGGTTCATCGTGTCCGATCTCGGGCTCACCGCCTATTCCGGGCCCGGCGGCGTCGACGTCTTCATTCATTCGCTGGCAAGCGCCGATCCCAGCGCCGACGTCGCGGTGCGCCTAGTCGCGCGCGACAATGAGGTGCTGGCGACCGCTAAGACCGACAAGAACGGCTTCGTCCATTTCGCCGCCGGCCTGACGCGCGGGCAGGGTGGTCAGTCGCCGGCGGCGGTGGTCGCCACGCTCAACGGCGATTACGCCTTCCTGAGCCTGAAATCGGCGGCCTTCGATCTGTCCGACCGCGGCGTCGGCGGGCGGCAGGTGCCGGCCGGGCTCGACGCCTTCGTCTACACCGAGCGCGGCGTCTATCGCACCGGCGAAACCGTGCACGTCACGACCCTTTTGCGCAACGCGCAAGGTATCGCCGCGCCGGGCGCTCCGGTGACGCTTGTGATGGAGCGCCCCGACGGCGTCGAATACCGCCGCGCGGTGGTGCAGGACGGCGGCCTCGGCGGGCGCAGCTGGAACGTGCCGATCATCGCGTCGGCCATGAGCGGCACCTGGCGCGTATCCGCCTACACCGATCCTAAGCAGCCACCGGTCGGCCAGACCACCTTCATGGTGGAAGACTATGTGCCCGACCGCATCCAGTTCGACCTCGCCACGAAGGCGGAAGTGATCTCGCAGGCCAAGCCCGCCGAGTTGAGCGTCGATGGACATTTCCTCTACGGCGCGCCGGCGTCCGCGCTGGAGCTTTCCGGCGCGGTGACCATCGCCGCCGCCGACGAGCGGCGCGGCTTCGACGGCTATTCCTTCGGGCTCGCTGACGATCAGGTGACGGCGGTGCGCCAGGAACTCGACAACCTGCCGGAGACCGATGCCAAAGGGCAGGCGACCTTCCAGGTCCCGCTCGCCAAACTTCCGCAGAGTTCGCGGCCGCTCGAAGCCACCATCAATATCAGCATGGCCGATACCGGCGGCCGCGCGGTCGAGCGCTCGGTCACCCTGCCGGTCACGCCCAGCGCCGCCATGATCGGCGTCAAGCCGCTGTTCAAGGGCAGTTCGCTCGAAGATGGCGCCAATGCCGATTTCGACGTGGTCATGGCCGCGCCCGACGGCAAGACGCTGGCGCAGAAGGGCCTGAAATATGAGCTGCTCAAGATCGAGACCTCGTACCAATGGTACCGGCAGAACGGGCAGTGGGAGTACGAGCCGATCAAGCGCACCGAGCGCGTCGCCAACGGCACTGTTGATACCGGTGCGGACAAACCGGCTCGCATTTCGCTGCCGGTGCAGTGGGGCCGCTATCGCCTGCAGGTCGAGACCGCCGATCCGAACGGGCCGATCACCACCTACACGTTCGATGCCGGCTTCTACGCCGAGTCCAGCGCCGATACGCCGGACCTCTTGGAGATCGCGCTCGACAAGAGCCAGTACAAATCCGGCGATACGCTGGACGCGGCGGTGACCGCGCGCACTGCCGGGCGCCTGACCGTCAATGTCTTCACCGATCGGCTGGTGTCGAGCCACGAAGAGAGCGTCAAGGCGGGTACCGATCACGTGAAGATCAAGGTCGATGCGGATTGGGGCACTGGCGCATATGTGGTCGCGACTTTGCGCCGGCCGCTCGACGTGCCGAAGAAGCGCATGCCCGGCCGCGCCATCGGCGTGAAATGGTTCGGCATCGACCGCGCTGAACGCACGCTCGCTCTGCATATGAACCTGCCGGACAAGATACGCCCGCAGTCGGTGCTCGACGTGCCGGTTCAGGTCGCCGGTTTCAAGGCGGGCGACGACGTGCGCGTGGTGGTGGCCGCGGTCGACGTCGGCATTCTCAATCTCACGAATTACAAACCGCCGGCGCCAGACGCTTATTACCTCGGCCAGCGCCGTCTCACCGCCGAGATCAGAGATCTCTATGGGCAACTGATCGACGGCATGCAGGGCGTCATCGGCAATATCCGCAATGGCGGCGATATCGGCGCGGCCGCATTGACCGGTTCGCCGCCGGTGCAGCCGCCGCTGGCGCTCTATTCCGGCATCGTCAAGGTCGGCGACGACGGCATGGCGCACGTGAAGTTCACGATCCCCGCCTTTGCCGGCACCGTGCGGGTGATGACGGTGGGTTGGAGCAAGGACAAGGTCGGCCACACCAGCGGCGACGTCATCGTGCGCGATCCGGTGGTACTGACCGCCACGCTGCCGCGCTTCCTGCGCACCGGCGACAAGGGCGTGCTGCAATTGGTCCTGGATAACGTCGAGGGCGCCGCCGGCGACTACACGATCAAGGTTGCGGGCGGCGGTCCGGTGGCCGTCGACGGCAATGCGGCGCCGAGCCTGACGTTGGCCGAGAAACAGCGCGGCCAGGTTTCGGTGCCGCTCATCGCCCATGATGCAGGCGAAGGCACGGTGTCGGTCGCGGTCAGCGGGCCGAACGGCTACAAGCTCGCGCGCTCGTATCCGCTCAATGTGCGGCCGGCGACCCAGATCCTCACCCGGCGCAGCGTGCGCACGTTGACGGCCGGGGAGAGCCTGACGCTCAATAGCGCGCTGTTCGGAGACTTCGTGCCCGGTACCGGGCGCGCCGCGCTGTCGGTGGCGGTCTCGACCTCGCTCGATGCCGCGACGCTGCTCGGCAAGCTCGACCGCTATCCGTTCGGCTGCTCCGAGCAGATCACCAGCACGGCCATGGCCATGCTCTATATCAACGAGCTTGCCGGCAGTGCGCATCTGGCTATCGACGGCGACATCGACACCCGCATCAAGGACGCCATTCAGCGCCTGCTGGCGCGCCAGGATTCCAACGGATCGTTCGGCTTGTGGTCGGTGGGCGGCAACGACGTCTGGCTCGACGCCTACGTCACCGACTTCCTGACGCGCGCGCGCGAGAAGGGCTTCACGGTGCCGGCGACCGCCTTCACGCTGGCGCTCGACCGCCTGCGCAACTTCGTCGCCAACGAGCAGGACCCCGGCAAGAATGACGGCCGCGATCTCGCCTATGCGCTTTACGTCTTGGCGCGCAATGGCGCTGCGCCGGTCGGCGACCTGCGCTACATCGCCGACGTCAAGCTCACTTCGATTGCAACGCCCATCGGCAAGGCGCAGATCGGCGCCGCGCTCGGCATGCTCGGCGACAAGAGCCGCGCCGACGAGGTCTACCGCGCCGCGCTCAACGCATTGCCGCCGAAGCCGACCTTGGCGACATTCAGCCGCGAGGACTTCGGCTCCGACCTGCGCGATGCCGCCGCGCTGGTGACGCTTGCGTCCGAAGGCGGTGCGCCACAGCGGACCATTGACCAGGCAGTGGCGCGGGTCGATGCCGCGCGCGCGCAGCTCACGTTCACCTCTACCCAGGAAGACGCCTGGCTGGTGCTGGCCGCCCGTGCACTGGAGAAGCAGCTCAAGGATCTCAAGCTCAACGTCAACGGCACGGCGCACGAAGGCGCGCTCTACCGCTCATTCAGCGCCGCCGCACTCGGTCATCAGCCGGTGACGGTAAAGAACGACGGCACGGGCACGGTGCAGGCGGTGGTGTCGGTCTCCGGCGCGCCGACCACGCCGGAGCCGGCGGCCGATCACGGCTTCAAGATCGAGCGCAGTTACTTCACGCTCGACGGTAAGCCGGCCGATCCGGCCCACGCCAGGCAGAATGAGCGCTTCGTCGTGGTGCTGAAGGTGACCGAGCCGACGCCGCAGTTCGGCCGCGTTATTCTTGCCGACTACCTGCCGGCGGGCTTCGAGATCGACAACCCGCATCTGGTCTCGTCGGGCGATACCGGCACGCTGCCCTGGATCACCGACACCGCCACCCCGGTTCACACCGAGTTCCGCGATGACCGCTTCACCGCGGCCTTCGACCGCAGCAAGAGTTCCAAGCCGGTCTTTACCGTGGCCTACGTCGTGCGCGCGGTGACGCCCGGTCATTACGTGCTGCCGCAGGCTTTCGTGGAGGACATGTACCGGCCCGAGCGCTTCGCGCGCACCGGCACCGGCTCGATCGACGTTTCGGCGGCCAAATGAGCGAGGCGGACGAGGGCAGGAGCGCGAGGCAGAGCCTCTGGTGGCGGCTGCGTTACCTCTTTGCCGCGGCGGGAATCGCCATGGTGGCATTCGTCGTTGCCGCCGCGCTGTATGTCCATGCGCTCGGGCCGGTGCCGCTCGGCCGTCATCTTGCCTATTCGCATATCGTGGTCGACCGCAACGGCAGGATCCTGCGCGCCTACACCACGCCGGAGGGGCGCTGGCGTCTGCCGGCAACCGTGAAGCAGGTCGATCCGCGCTTCCTCAAGGTACTGTTCGCCTACGAGGACAAGCGCTTCTACGAGCACGACGGCGTCGATCCGCTCGCCATGCTGCGGGCGGCCTGGCAATGGATCAGCACCGGGCACATCGTTTCCGGCGGCTCGACCCTCACGATGCAGGTGGCGCGGCTTCTGGAGCCGCGGCGTCACCGCACGATCGAGGCCAAGCTGCGCCAGATGGTGCGCGCGCTCGAACTCGAGCGCGTGCTGACCAAGAAGCAGATCCTCGGGCTCTATCTCACGCTCGCGCCCTACGGCGGCAATATCGAAGGCATCCGCGCGGCCTCGCTCGCCTATTTCGGCAAGGAGCCGCTGCACCTGACGTTGGCGCAGGCGGCATTGCTGGTCGCGCTGCCGCAGTCGCCGGAGTATCGCCGCCCCGACCGCCATCCCAAGGCCGCGCTGGAAGCGCGCAACGTCGTGCTCGACCGCATCGCCGAGGACCATGTGGCGCCGCCGGATGAGATCGCCCATGCCAAGCAACAACCGGTGCCGCACAAGCGCCTGGAGTTGCCGATGCTGGCGCCGCACACCGCTGACAAGATCGTGGCGATGCACCCGCAGCGCGAGGTCGACCGCCTCACCATCGACGGGTCACTGCAAAAATCGCTGCAGCAACTCGCGCAGGAACGCGCGCAGGCGCTCGGCGCGCACATGTCGGTCGCCATCATGGTGGTGGACAACGCCAACGGCGAGGTGCTGGCGCGTGTCGGCTCCGCAGGATATTTCGACGACGACCGCGACGGCCAGGTCGACATGACCGACGCGCTGCGCTCGCCCGGCTCGACCTTGAAGCCGTTCATCTACGGCATGGCGTTCGACGACGGCCTCATCCATCCCGAGACGCTGATCGACGACAAGCCGCAGCGTTTCGGCAACTACCAGCCGCACGATTTCGACCTCAGCTTCCAGGGCACGGTGACGGTGCGGCGCGCGTTGCAATGGTCGCTCAACGTGCCGGCAATCGCGGTGCTCAACCGCGTCGGCGCCAGCCGCCTCGACGCGCGGCTGTCTCAGGCCGGCGCCCGGCTGGTGCTGCCGCCGGACGAGACGCCGGGGCTCGCCATGGGGCTCGGCGGTGTCGGCATCCGGCTGTCGGACTTGGTGATGCTTTATACCGGGCTGGCGCGCCAGGGCACGGTCAGGCCGCTGATCGAACGGATGGGGGAGAAATCCACGGGCGCGCAGCGGCTCATGAGCCCGGTCGCCGCCTGGTATGTCGGCAATATCCTCATCGGCGCGCCGCCGCCGCAGAACGCGGCCCCCGGCCGCATCGCCTACAAGACCGGCACCTCCTACGGCTACCGCGATGCCTGGGCGGTCGGCTATGACGGCCGCCTGACCATCGGGGTCTGGGTCGGCCGGCCCGACGGCACGCCGGTGCCGGGGCTGGTCGGGCGGGCCGTGGCGGCGCCCATTTTGTTCGATGCCTTCGCCCGCACCGGTTTTCCGCCCGCGCCGCTGCCGCCGCCACCCAAGGGGGTCCTGTTCGCGTCGACAGCGAAACTGCCGCCCCCGCTTCGCAGCTTCAATCCGGACCGGAGCCTGGGCACGGTGGCGTCGGCCCCGCGCATCATGTTCCCGCCCAATGGCGCGCGGCTGGAGCTGGATGGGCCGCGTAACGACCCCGAGCCGGTTGCGCTCAAGCTCGCCGGTGGGCGGGCGCCGCTCACGGTCATGGTCAACGGGGTGCCGTTGCCGGCGCCGCGCGGCCGCCACACAGTGTTTTTCCGCCCGGACGGGCCTGGATTCGTGCGCCTGACGGTCATGGACGCGCGCGGCGCCAGCGACAGCGTGATGGTCCGGCTGCAATAGCCAGCACGGCCGCAGAAAGCTGTCCAACGCGACCCAAAAGCCACCATGACAGCCTTGTTGCTTGGCACTATGGTCCGCGCCGGCGGGCGGCCCCCAACCTAAGCGAACCAGACCAAGACCATGAGCGCGACCACCGGCGACGCCGGGCCACCATCGATCCAGCGGCGTGGGCTGGCGGCCGGCCTCGACTGGGCTACCGGCTCGCACGGACGGGCCGCGCTGCTGCTGGTGCTGTTCTGCCTTATCGCCTTCCTGCCGGGCTTCTTCCAGGTGCCGCCGGTCGACCGCGACGAGGCGCGCTACGCCCAAGCCTCCAAGCAGATGATCGAGACCGGGCAGTACGTCGACATCAGGTTCCAGGAC
The DNA here is from genome assembly GCA_963773225.1 of uncultured Pseudomonadota bacterium. Lineage (GTDB taxonomy): Bacteria > Pseudomonadota > Alphaproteobacteria > Rhizobiales > Xanthobacteraceae > Pseudolabrys. Next base: position 416,865 of record CAVZAO010000008.1, on the reverse strand, counting down.
GAGGTTCGCTACAAGAAGCCGATCGGCATTTACTGGCTGCAGGTGGCGGCGGTGAAGACCGGCCAGGCGCTCGGCGTGCCGGAGGCGAAAGCCACCATCTGGCTCTACCGGCTGCCGTCGTTGATCGGCGCCATCGGGGCTGTGCTGCTGACCTATTGGGCCGCGCTGGCTTTCGTCGAGCGCCGCGCCGGGCTTCTCGCCGCGCTGATGATGGCAAGCTCCATCCTGCTCGGGGTCGAGGCGCGGCTTGCGACCACCGATGCCGTGCTGCTCATGACCTGCGTCGCCGCCATGGGCGCGCTGGCGCGCATCTATCTCAGCCAGCGCCGTCACCCGGAGGCGCCGGTCGGCTGGCAATGGCCTGCGATCCTGTGGACGGCGATGGCCGGCGGCATCCTGATCAAGGGTCCGCTCATCGTGATGTTCGTGGTGCTGTGCGCGGCCACGCTGTCGATCCTCGACCGCTCGGCGCGCTGGCTGAAGGCAACGCGTCCGCTTGCCGGCGTCGTCTGGCTCCTGGTTCTGGTGCTGCCCTGGTTCCTGGCGATCATCGCGCGCTCGGGCTTCCTGTTCTTCAAGGACGCGGTCGGCCACGACATGCTGGCCAAGGTGACGAGCGGGCAGGAGGCGCATGGTGCGCCGCCCGGCTATTATCTTCTTCTTTTCTTCGTGACGTTCTGGCCCGCCTCGCTGCTCGCCGGCTTCGCGGTGCCCGCGGTGTGGAAGGCGCGGCGCGAGCCGGGCGCCCAGTTCCTGCTCGCCTGGGTCATCCCGTCTTGGCTCGTGTTCGAAGCGGTGATGACCAAGCTGCCGCACTACGTGATGCCGCTTTATCCGGCCATCGCCATCCTGATCGCCGCCATCCTGGAAGGCGAGGGCATGAGCAAGGCGCGCTGGCTCATCCGCGGCCTGGTGGGCTGGTTCCTGTTCCCGGTCGTGATCGCCATCGCGGTCGTGGTCGGCTACGTGCTGCTCGACCACGACCTCGGCCTGCAGGCCTGGCCGACCGCCGGCGCAGCGGTGATCGTCGGCCTGTTCGCCTGGCGGCTTTACGAGGTCGACGGGCCCGAACGCGCGCTGCTGCGCGCCATGGCGGCGTCCGTGCTGGTCGGCATCACGGTCTACGCCATCACCTTTCCCGGAATGCCGACGCTGTTTCCGAGCGAACTGCTGTCGGAGGCGGTGCACGAGACAGGCTGCGAAAATCCGCAGGTTGCCGCTACCGGCTATTACCAGGAGCCGAGCCTGGTGTTCCTGCTCGGCACCGACACCAAATTCACCAACGCGACGGGCGCGGCCGATTTCCTCAATGGCGGCGCCTGCCGCTTCGCGCTGATCGACCCACGCAGCGAGCGCACCTTCATCCAGCGCGCCAATGCCATCGGCCTGCATTACGCCCTCAGCAAGCGCGTCAGCGGCTACAACATCAGCATCGGCCGGCCGGTAAGGCTGACCGTGTTCCGGTCGAATTGAATGACGACGGCGAACGGCATCGCGAAAGAAGGCCAGGCGCAGGCGGCGCTGCGCCGCTGCTGGCGCCACACCCGCGACGCCATCGCGCTGGTACTGCGGCCGCAGCGGTTCAAGGGCAGCCTTTGGCCGCCGTCGCCGCAGCAGACGGCCATCGCGGCGGCAGTCGTCGTTGCGGCCATTGTGGCGATGATGCTCCTGATCGACGCACCGATTGCGCGCGCCGCCACGCACCTGCCGCACTGGTATCGCTGGTTCAACGAGCAGATCACCGATTACGGCAAGTCGGGCTGGGTGCTCTGGCCGTTGGGGCTGCTGTTCCTGGCGCTCGCCGCGTTGCCGGTGGCGACGACGCGCATCGCGCAGGCGGTGATGGCAGCGTTCATGGTGCGTGTCGGTTTCGTCTTCCTGGCCGTTGGCGTACCCGGCCTGTTCGTCACCATCGTCAAACGCCTCATCGGCCGCGCCCGCCCGTACGTGGACCACGGGCCACATCCGTTCGAGTTCCATCCGTTGTCGACGGCGGCTTTCGCCAGCATGCCGTCCGGCCACACCACGACGGTTTTCTCCATCCTGGTGGCGCTCGGCAGCCTTTGGCCGCGTGGGCGCACGGTGCTGTGGGTCTATGCGGTGGCGATCCTGGTGAGCCGGGTGGTGGTAAGCGCGCACTATCCGAGCGACGTGGTGGCCGGCGCCGTGGTCGGCACGGTGGGGGCGCTCTTGGTGCGGCGCTGGTTCGCGCTGCGCCGGCTCGGCTTTTCCGTCGCTCCGGACGGGCGCGTGCACCAGTATCCCGGCCCCTCGGCGCGCCGCCTCAAGGCAGTTGCCCGCGAACTCCTGGCCCCCTAGAAACCCGCACACATCAAGGGGGCCCGTGATCCCATGACCACGATCGAACCGGCGGTTTCCGTCGTCGTTCCGGTGCGCAACGAGGTGGACAATATCGCGCCGCTTCTCGGCGAGATCGTTGCCGCCCTCGATGGCCGCTGGCCGTTCGAGGTGGTCTATGTGGACGACGGTTCGAACGACCGGACGCCGGCGGAACTGACGCGGCTCAAGGCGCAATACCCGGTCCTGCGCCAGCTGCGGCATGCCGAGTCCTGCGGCCAGTCGGCGGCGGTGCGCAGCGGGGTTGCCGCCGCGCGCGCGCCGATGGTGGTGACCCTCGACGGCGACGGCCAGAACGACCCGGCCTTCCTGCCGGCGCTGGTCGGGGCGCTCGAAGCGGGTGGCCCGCGCATGGGGCTGATCGCCGGCCAGCGGGTCGGGCGCAAAGCCTCCGGCTTCAAGAAAATGCAGTCGCGTATCGCCAACGCGGTGCGCGGCGCGGTGCTGCGCGACGGCACCCGCGACACCGGCTGTGGGTTGAAGGCGTTCCGCCGCGATCTGTTCTTGAGACTGCCGTATTTCGATGGATTGCATCGTTTCCTGCCGGCGCTGGTGCGGCGCGAGGGCTACGAGGTCGGATACGTCGACGTCGTCGATCGCCCGCGCGCGCACGGCGTCTCGAATTACGGCATGTGGGACAGGCTGTGGGTCGGCATTCTCGATCTCGCCGGCGTGTGGTGGCTGATCCGCCGCAAGAAGCGCGTGCCGCAGGTCTCGGAGGACTGAATGCTGATCGAACTCGCCCGCGCCGTCGGGGGCTATTTGCACGACGTGTTCGTCACCAATCTCGATTGGTGGGTGGTGCTCGGTTTCGTGGCGCAGGCTTTCTTCACCGCGCGTTTCGTCGTGCAGTGGCTCGCCTCCGAGAAGGCAGGCAAGAGCGTCGTGCCGACGTCGTTCTGGCTGTTGTCGATCGGCGGCGGCATTCTGCTGCTCGCCTATGCGCTCTACCGGCGCGACCCGGTGTTCATCGCCGGCCAGGGCTTCGGCGTGTTCGTTTATTTCCGCAATCTTTATTTTGTCATGCGCGAGCGTCGAGGGCTTACGGCCAAACCGAGCTGAGCCGGGCGGCGGTCTCATGCTTTGGTCTGGGCAACGCGGCGCACCCGTGAAGCATGCTCTGGGAAAGCCCCTATGTCGGGCATCCGCCTCTTGACCTTCCAATGCGATAGGTCTCAGATGTAAACGGCGCGGGGGCCGTGGGGGGACAAAGGCTGATAACCTGACCTTTTCACCGCTGGGCCTTGGCCCGGGGGCGATTATGTTCGACCTGACCCTGCCTGATGACCCGCCCAACGAGCATTGTAACCGCGTTCGCGCTGGAGGGGTCTCACTATGAAACGATTGCTTTCGATTCTCGCGCTTGCCGCCGTAGGCTTCGTCTTTGCGCAACCTGCGTCGGCTCAGCAGACGCTCAAGGCCGTGCAGGCCCGCGGCGTCCTCAACTGTGGCTCCCACGGCTCGTTGGCCGGCTTCGGCATGCCGGACGCCAAGGGTGTCTGGCACGGGCTCGACGTTGACGTCTGTCGCGCGATCGCGGCCGCCATCTTCGGCGACGGCACCAAGGTCAAGTTCGTGCCGCTGACCGCGAAGGATCGCTTCACCGCCCTGCAATCGGGCGAAGTCGACGTGCTTTCGCGCAACACCACCTGGACGCTGTCGCGCGACACCGCCCTCGGCCTCAACTTCACCGGCGTCGATTATTATGACGGCCAGGGCTTCATGGTGCACAAGTCGCTGAAGGTGAATTCGGCGCTGGAGCTGAACGGCGCTTCGGTCTGCGTGCAACAGGGCACCACCACCGAGCTCAACCTCGCCGACTTCTTCCGCGCGCACAACATGCAGCTCAAGACGGTGACCTTCGCCACCTCGGACGAGGCGGTGAAGTCCTACGACGCCGGCCGCTGCGACTCCTACACGACCGACGCGTCCGGCCTCTATGCCGAGCGTCTGCGGCTGCAGAATCCGGACGACAACATCGTGCTGCCCGAGATCATCTCCAAGGAGCCGCTCGGACCGGCCGTGCGTCACGGCGACGATCAGTGGTTCGATATCGTCAAGTGGGTGCTGTTCGCCATGGTCAATGCCGAGGAGCTCGGCATCACCCAGAAGAACGTCGACTCGATGATGAAGTCGACCAACCCGGCGATCAAGCGCTTCGTCGGCACCGAAGGCAATATGGGCGAGCAGCTCGGTCTCAAGAACGACTGGGCGGTCAACATCATCAAGGCCGTCGGCAACTACGGCGAGGCGTTCGACCGCAACGTCGGCAAGGACTCGCCGCTGAAGATCAACCGTGGCCTCAACCGGCTGTGGGAGAAGGGCGGCATCATGTACGCCCCGCCCATCCGCTAAGGAGCATGACAACACCGTCGTCGCGGGGCGGGGGCCTCGCGGCGACGGACCGAAAGCGGGAAGCGGAAGGGTGCGTCCGGGCGCCATGCGATAACGAGGCGAGGGGGCCGAATGTCGGTGGAAGCATTGAGCGGCAAAGGCCCCGCTCCGGTTCCCCTCTATAACGACCCGCGCGTCCGCAGCATCGCCTATCAGGTCATCCTCTGCGTTCTCATCGGGCTCGTGGTCTACGGCGCGACCGTCAACGCCATCGACCATCTGCACCGCGCCCACATCGCCTCCGGCTTCGGGTTCTGGGACACCACGGCCGGCTTCGACATCAGCCAGACGCTGATCCCGTATTCGGCGGATGCCTCCACCTACGGACGCGCCTTCTGGGTGGGCCTGCTCAACACGTTGCTGGTGGCGGGCCTGGGCACTTTCTTCGCCACCGTCATTGGCTTTATTGTCGGGATCGCGCGGCTCTCCGGCAATTGGCTGGTGTCGCGCACGGCCAGCGGCTACGTCGAGACCCTGCGCAACATCCCGCTGCTGCTGCAACTGCTGTTCTGGTACAACGCCGTTCTCAAGGCGCTGCCCATCGTCCGCGAAAGCTACAAATTTCCCGGCGGCATCTACATCAACAACCGCGGCCTGATCATCCCGCAGCCGGTGCTGCAGCCGGATTTCGACTGGGTGAGCGGCACCGTTCTTATCGGGATCGCGGCTTCGATCGGCTTCTACGTGTGGGCGCGCAAACGCCAGGTGCGCACCGGCGAGCGCGCGCCGGTCTTGTGGGTGTCGCTGGCGCTGATCGTCGGGTTGCCGGCGATTGTCGCGGCGGTGCTCGGCTGGCCGGTTGAATTCCTGCTGCCGAAGCCGGGACGCTTCAATATCGTCGGCGGCGTCAGCGTGCAGCCGGAATTTCTGGCGCTCCTGTTCGGACTGTCGCTCTATACCGGCGCCTTCATCGCCGAGGTGGTGCGCGCCGGCATCCTGGCGGTGTCGCGCGGGCAGACGGAAGCAGCCTTTTCGCTGGGGCTGAAGCCCGGCCCGACGCTGCGTCTGATCGTGGTGCCGCAGGCGATGCGGGTGATCATCCCGCCGCTCACCAATCAGTACCTCAACCTGATCAAGAACTCCTCGCTCGCGGTGGCGATCGGCTATCCCGACCTGGTGCAGGTTTTTTCCGGGACCGTGCTGAACCAGACCGGCCAGGCGGTGGAAGTGATCGCGATCACGATGGCGGTGTATCTCTTCATCAGCCTGGTGACGTCGCTGGCCATGAACATCTACAACCGGCGCATGGCGCTGGTGGAACGGTGAAGGGGGCCGCGCCATGACCATGGCCGAAGGCGATCTCGCCGTCACCGAACTGAAATTCGTGCGCAAGGCGCAAATCGAGGGACGGCCGCCGCCGGCCTCGATGACTGGCACGCTCGGCTGGCTCAGGGAGAACCTGCTGTCGACGCCGTTCAACATCGCGCTCACGATCCTTATCGTCTTACTGCTGGCGTGGATCATCCCAGACCTGTTGCGTTTCCTGTTCATCGACGCGGTCTGGAGCGGCACCGACCGCGACGCCTGCCGCGAGATCGTGCAGCACCGGCCCATCGGCGCCTGCTGGCCGTTCGTCTACGAGCGCGCGCAGTATTTCATCTACGGCTCCTATCCGATCCCGCAGCGCTGGCGCGTGGACCTGTTCTTCGCCGGGCTCGCGGTCGGCGTTGCCTGGCTGCTATGGCTGAACGCGCCGCGGCGCGACATCGGGCTTCTGTATTTCTTCGTCGTGCTACCGGTCGGGTCCGTCATCCTGCTGTCCGGCTGGCCGGCCATCGGCCTGCCGGCGGTCGACACCGTACTGTGGGGCGGCGTGCTGGTGACCATCGTGCTCGCCGCCGTCGGCATCGTGGCCTCGCTGCCGATCGGCATCGTGCTGGCGCTCGGGCGGCGCTCGAAAATGCCCGCGGTCAGGCTCGCCTCGGTGATCTTCATCGAGTTCGTGCGCGGCGTGCCGCTCATCACCATGCTGTTCATGGCGAGCGTGATGTTGCCGCTGTTCGTGCCGCAGCAGTACGAGCCGGACAAGCTGTTGCGCGCGATGATCGGCCTCGCGCTGTTCGAGTCGGCGTACATGGCGGAAGTGGTGCGCGCGGGCCTGCAGGCGATCCCGCGCGGGCAGTTCGAAGGCGCCATGGCGGTCGGCCTCAAATACCCGCAGATGATGCGGCTGATCATCCTGCCGCAGGCGCTCAAGATCACCATCCCGAACATCGTCAACACCTATATCGGCCTGTTCAAGGACACCTCGCTGGTGCTGATCATCGGCATCTTCGATTTCCTGCACACCATCGAGGTGGCGCGCATCGACCCGAAATGGGCGACGCCGGTGACCTCGACCACCGGCTACGCGGTGGCGGCGATCTTCTACCTCGTGTTCTGCTACGGCATGTCGCGCTACGCACGCGCGACCGAAGCCCGCCTCGCCAGCGGCGACAAGCGATAGGGGCCGCTCCATGGACGTGAAAACCAACGGACAGGCGAACGGCAACGGCCACCGCTTCAAGCCGGCGCCGCTGAAGACCGACGTGGCGGTCGAATTGGACGCCGTGAACAAATGGTACGGCGAGTTTCACGTGCTGCGCGACATCAATCTCAAAGTCATGGGCGGCGAGCGCATCGTGATCTGCGGACCGTCCGGCTCCGGCAAGTCGACCATGATCCGCTGCATCAACCGGCTGGAGGAGCACCAGCAGGGCACCATCGTCGTCGACGGCGTCGAATTGACCAACGACCTGAAGAAGATCGACGAGGTGCGGCGCGAGGTCGGCATGGTGTTCCAGCACTTCAACCTGTTCCCGCACCTCACCGTGATGGAGAACTGCATGCTGGCGCCGATCTGGGTGCGCAAGACGCCGAAGAAGGAGGCGGAGGAGATCGCGCTGCATTACCTCACCCGCGTGAAGATCCCCGATCAGGCCGGCAAGTATCCCGGCCAGCTCTCCGGCGGGCAGCAGCAGCGCGTCGCGATCGCGCGCGCGCTGTGCATGAACCCCAAGATCATGCTGTTCGACGAGCCGACCTCGGCGCTCGATCCCGAGATGGTGAAGGAAGTGCTGGAGACCATGGTGGGACTTGCCGAGGACGGCATGACCATGCTGTGCGTCACCCACGAAATGGGCTTCGCGCGCGAGGTCGCCGACCGTGTGGTGTTCATGGACGAGGGCCAGATCGTCGAGATGAACACGCCGGACGAGTTCTTCGCTCATCCGCAGCACGACCGCACCAAACTGTTTCTCAGCCAGATCCTGTGACGCGGCCCGGCGGTCATTCTTCGTAGATCATCTTGCGGGTCATGCCGCCGTCGACGACGAACTCGGCGCCGGTGACGAAGCCCGCGCGTTTGGCATCGAGCAGGAAGCCGACCATCTCGGCGACGTCCTGCGGCGTGCCGACGCGGCCGGCGGGGTGCTGGGCGTGGTCCTTCTTGCGCAAAGTCCCGAACCGTCCGGTGTCGATCCAGCCGGGGCTGATGCCGTTCACCCGCACGTCGGGGGCAAGGCTGATGGCGAGCGCGTGTGTGAGCGCCACGATGCCGCCCTTGGTGGCCGAATAGGACTCGGTGTCCGGCTCCGACATATGCGCGCGCGTCGACGCAATGGTGACGATCGCGCCCTTGGCCTTGCGCAAGGGTTTCTCGGCGGCGCGCGCGAACAGGAAGGCGGCGGTGAGATTGGTGTCGAGGACGCGCTGCCACTCCTCGAGCGTGAGGCGCGAGAGCCGCTTGCGGATCATGATGCCGGCATTCGACACCAGCCCGTCGAGCCGGCCGAAGCTGTCGCGCGCGGCTTCGACCGCGCGGCGGGCGGTCACTTCGTCGCGCACGTCGCCTTCGATCGCGACGGCCTGCGCCTTCGCCGGCAGTGCGCGCGCCAGGCCGCTTTTGGGCAGATCGACGCCAACGACATTCCAGCCCTGCGCCATCAGATGGCGCGCGACCGCGCGGCCGATGCCGTTGGCAGCGCCGGTGACGATAGCCGTCGACCGCTTCGAATGACGTTTTCCGGATGATGCGCGGGGCATGGGGACGAGCTCCTTTGTTCTCGCGGCGCGTCAACGCCCGAGCTTTGCGATATGTCCCTCGCCGGGAAAAGGCGAGGGGGACGGCGCGCCGAACAAGCGCAACCAGTCCTTCTGTGCACGCGGCTAACGCGGACCGCGTGGCGCCTCTCGGCGCACCGTCACGGCGATTTCCGTCCCCGGGGCCGTGCTTCCGGACGCAGACGGAGCCCGATCCGGGCAGCTTTCGCCGCCCTTCGTCCGCGCCGCGTCCAGGCATTGAAGGCAGACCCTCGTAGTAGGGTCGGACGGCTACCCGGGGCCTCCCGGGGGCATGGCTTGCGAGGCCACGCCCGCGGGCGCCGGCCCGATCCCCACGAAACAGCGCAACCGGTTCGCACCCCTCAGAGGGATCGGGCGCGCAAACGTTAAGCCCGGCCAGAGGGGGCGGGGACAAGTTCTCACGAAAATGTGATTAAGGTCCTAGTAAGGGGGGTGAGGTTCCTGTAGTTCACCGTTTGTCGTAGTACGTTTATGCCATGATCCGGTCATGGCGAAATTCCGTGACGCGCAAGGTCTGGGATGGCGAGCAGCCGAACGCGCTGCGCGGTCTCGATTCGACACGGCCATTGATCTGCTGCTGGCGCTCAACGTGGCGAAGTCGCTCAACGACCTTAGCCCGTTGAAAAGCGTCGGGCTGCACAAGCTCAAGGGCGCGCGCAAGAACCAATGGGCGATGACCGTCAACGAGCGCTGACGCATTTGTTTCGAGTTCGGCAAGGGCGATGCCTACGAAATCGAGATTGTCGACTACCATAGAGTATGACCAGAGGACGTCACATGGCACCCGTTTCCCACCCCGGCCGTCTGCTCAAGCGCGAGCTCACCGCGCGTAGCCTCTCGGCCAACCGGCTCTCGCTTGACATTGGCGTGCCGTCCGGTCGCATCATCGACATTTTGAACGGCCGGCGCTCGATCACCGCCGATACGGCGGTACGGCTCGGCCGCAATTTCGGCAACAGCGCGCAGTTCTGGCTCGACCTGCAAAGCCAGTACGACATCGCGGTGGTGGAGCGGGAGAAGGGCCGCGAGATCGCCAAGCGGGTGAGGCCGGCGGATGCGGCGTGATGCGTAGGCGGGTTGGCCGAAGGCGTTGCCAGCCGTGTCACAGAAGAGTGGCGGATTGCGCTTCGCTGGTTCGCCCTACGGGCTGCGGTCCCCCTATTACAAAGATGGGTGCCTATCATGGACCTCGCTGGCTGGATATCGGTTGCAACTAATGCTGCGCTTACCCAAGCGGCCTGTTGCTCCATCGGCAGACCGGCGCGGTCGGCGGGGCAGCGCGTGCGGTCATTGCCCGCGAGCGCGCAATCCAGCAAACCCGGCGACGCCCGTGATGTTTCTTGTCTTTCGCCTCCGCGGCAGACGACAGCCGCGTGTTCGGCGCGGTATGCAAGTCCTCACTAGGCTAAGCGGAAGGCTGGGTTGTCCGCCCCGGGCCTGCTGCGCTCGATCCGATTACGACTTCAACTGCACCAGGGCGTCCGGCTTCTTGATCTCGATCTCGACGAAGGCCATCGGCCGCTCGGCACCGTTCATGACGTCGTGTTCGACGCCGGCGGGGCGCTGATAGGATTGCCCGGCCTCAAGCCGCACCTCGGAGACCTCGCCGCCGATCTCGATCTTCATCACCGCGTCCGTCAGCATCACCACGAAATAGGGCCAGCCGTGCGTGTGCCACCCCGTCGCGGCACCGGGCGCGAAATCCCAGCGCGTAATGCGAACGCCAGCGTCGTCCTGCTGGACGGTCGGGATCGCGGGCTCGGTGCATTTGAAGGGCATGATGTGGCTCCTGATCGGACTCTAAAATCGCGCCGCCGCGCAACGCCTTAGTCCGCCACAGGACCCGAGATCGTGCAAGCGCCGGGCGATGCGCTTACGCCGGGGCGCGGCGCCCGCGCCGGTACGGCACCACGAACAGGGCCGCGACCGGCACATGCAAGAGCACGCCGGCCGCCAGCACCAGGCCGATCTCGCCGCCCGACAGCAGGCGGGCGGCCGCCTCGTGGGCCAGCATCCAGATCGTGAACGGCAGGAACAGCACGATCGAGGTGACGAGGCCCGGATTATAGCGCCGGAAGCGCACCGACGCGCCGATGTGCGTCAGCGCGTTGATCAGCGTCAGGCCGACCCAGGCGAGGCCCACCCAGCGCAGCGCGTGCGGCCACGCCACCGCGAGCGCGACCGGCAGCCACACGAAGCCGACATTCACCAGCGCGACGCCGCCGATGCCGACCGGCCAATTGCTGTCGCCGCTCTTGAACGCATAGGCGTTGGTGAATTGGCGGAAGCCGCTCGGCCACAGGTGCTCTTCGATCTGGTGCACCATGTAGACGACGAGGAGTGCCGCAAACAGCGCGCGCTCGCTCGCCGGCGCCTGCCGGAACGCGGCCACCCAGGCGACAAGGCCGACGACGATGAGCGGCGGCAGTGCCTTCTGCCAGTTTTCGGCGATGGCGGCGAGGAAAGGCATGGGGCGCGCGTCCTTGTGCTGAAGCGAATGCGCGTCCTGCGCCCGAGGGGATCGAGCGGCGCGCGATGGCGCGCAACGTTGGACGGATTCGCGCCAGGCGCACGGTACCGCACCGGTGCCGTTGGCGAATTACGTTTCGGTAATCCGCTGACGCTCCCCGCAATCAGCGCGAAGGCAACAGTTACTTCGCCGCCACCGGTGTGAGTTCGAACACGCGGCCGTATTTTTCGGCTTCGACAAGGTTGCCTGCGCGCAGGGCGAGGCGGACGATGTCGAGCTTCTTCACGTCCGCAGGTTTCAGGTATGGCGACCAAGCGGTGTCGTCATCGATCAACTCGACCAGGATTTCCGCGGCGTATTTGCCTTCGTGAACAAATTCTTTCGAGCTTCGCGTTGTCGTCATCGGATCCGCCTTTTGAAGTCGCTCGACCACCGTTCCGGCGCGGGCCGATAGGCCGTAACAAGGATGGCCGGTCGTTGGGCAATTTTCGGGACGCCCCACATCACATGAATGGGCCGGCCGTCGCGATCGTGCTCCAAAACCAGGACCGATGGTTCCTTGCGGGATTCCCGATATTCTTCAACGACACATGCCGTTCCGGACGAGCGTCCGGACACGACGTGGGATTTCGCTCATCGCATGACCCCCACCTCGGCGCGTTCAACGCGCGCCGACCCCCCCGCAAGGGCAGGGTAGAAGAAGTCGGGTTGAGCGCAAAGAAGCAAAGACGAAGAGCGGCGCGCCGATTTACCCCGCAAGGGAGACCGTGAAGGCTATTCCTTCTCGACTTCCGTATCCGGCCTGCCGCCCCATTCGGTCCAGGAGCCGTCGTAGACGCGGCCGAGCGGCTTGCCGATGGCGTCTAGGCCGAGCGAAAGGATCACCGCGGAGACGCCGGAGCCGCACGAGGTGATGACGGGCTTGTCGAGATCGACGCCAGCCTTTTCGAACGCGGCCTTGATGCGCGCGGGATCGGCGAGCTTGCCGTTCTCAACCAAGCCGCTTGCGGGCACGTTGATGGCGCCCGGCATGTGGCCGCCGCGCAGGCCCGGTCGCGGCTCGGGATCGCGCCCGGCGAAGCGCCCGGGCGGGCGCGCGTCGACGATCTGCGCGCTGCCGTCGTTGATTGCCATCTGCACGTCGGAATGCATGGCGACCGCGCCGGTGTCCATGTCGGCGTTGAAGGTGCGCGGCTCGCGCTTGACCTCGCCGGCCTCGGTCGGCTGGCCCGCGGCTTTCCAGCCCGGCAGGCCGCCGTCGAGGATGAAGACGTCCTTGGCGCCCATGATGCGGAAATTCCACCACACGCGCGGCGCCGACGACAAACCGGCGCCGTCGTAGACCACGATGGTGTCCTTGTCCGAAATGCCGAGCTTGCCCGCGGCTTCGCCGAACTCGGTGGGACCGGCCAGCATGTGCGGCAGGTCGCTGGAGTGATCGCACACCGAGTCGATGTCGAAGAACACCGCGCCGGGAATGTGCGCGGCGAGATACTCCGCGCGCGGGTCGCGCTTCTGCGCCGGCAGATAGAACGAGCCGTCGACCACGACGACATTGGGCTTGCCGAGTTGCTCGGCGAGCCATGCGGGGGTCTTCAGCCAGCGGCTGTTGGGGGACGTGTCGCTCATGCAATGGACCTCATTCGGGCGTCAATGCGGACTGTCACGCAATTGTTCCACGGCCGCAATGGGATGGTCTCTCGAGCCCGCCGCCCAGCGACGCGGCGGGGCGCGGCAGTCCCGCGCGTTGCGCGCGGCTAATCCGCGTTCTCCTCGACCAGCGCCAGCCGCACGCGGCGGTTCTGCTTGCCCTTCTTCTCGACGCCGGTGACGAGGATCTTGCCGATCTCGGCGGTGGAGCGCACGTGGGTGCCGCCGCAGGGTTGCAGGTCGAGGCCCTTGATCTCGATCAGCCGCACCTTGCCGGTGCCCTTGGGCGGGGCCACCGACATGGTCTTGATGAGGCCCGGATTGGCCTCGAGCTCGGCGTCGTCGATCCAGCGGCTGGTGACGGGCGCGCCGGTCGCGACCATCTCGTTGAGCTTGGTGGCGATCGTGTCCTTGTCGAGGCCGCCTTCGGGGATGTCGAAGTCGAGCCGGCCGTCGCCGGTGCCGACGGCGCCGCCGGTCACGGGGTAGGGCAGCACGGCCGACAACAGGTGCAGCGCGGTGTGCATGCGCATGCGCGCGTAGCGCTTCTCCCAGTCGATGGAGGCGGTGACGGTGTCGCCGACCTTGAGCGCTGAGATGTTGACGCCCTCGGCCGGCTCGTGGACGATTTCGGTCTTGGCCTTGTCGGTGTAGCTCGCCGCGGCGATGGGGATCGACGTGCCCGTGGCGGTGGTGATCCAGCCGGTGTCGCCGGGCTGGCCGCCGGAGGTGGCGTAGAACACCGTGCGGTCGAGCACGATGCCCTTCTCGGTCAAGGCGACGATCTCCGCGGTGCACGATTGCAGATAGCTGTCGTCGCGGAACAGGCAGTCGGTGGCCATGGCGAGTCAGCCCTTCACGAAAGGCGGCTTGATCGTCGATTGCCGCTCCAGCCACGCCGGCACCGGCAGGTTCTTGCTGCGCAGGAATTCCGGGTTGAACAGCTTGGACTGATAACGTGCGCCGCCATCGCAGAGGATGGTGACGATCGTATGGCCGGGGCCGAGCTCCTTGGCGAGCCGGATGGCGCCGGCCACGTTGACGCCGGTGGAGCCGCCGAGGCAGAGGCCCTCGTGCGCGAGCAGGTCGAACACGACCGGCAGCGCTTCCTCGTCCGGAATGAGATAGGCGTTGTCGACGCGCATCTGCTCGACGATGGCGGTGACGCGGCCGAGGCCGATGCCTTCGGTGATCGAGCCGCCTTCGCTCGCCTTGGCTTCGCCGTGGGCGAACAGGTTGTACATCGCGGCGCCGCGCGGATCGGCGACGCCGATGACGATGTCCTCGTTCTGCTCCTTCAGATAGCGCGAGGTGCCCGCGAGCGTGCCGCCGGTGCCGACGGCGCAGATGAAGCCGTCGACCTTGCCACCGGTCTGCTCCCAGATCTCAGGGCCGGTGGAAACGTAATGGGCCTTGCTGTTGTCGAGGTTGTTCCACTGGTCGGCGAAGATGACGCCGTTCGGCTCGGTCTTCTTCAGTTCGTCCGCAAGCCGGCGACCCACGTGTTGGTAGTTGTCGGGGTTGGAATAGGGCAGCGCCGGCACCTCGACGAGCTCGGCGCCGCACAGCCGCAGCATGTCCTTCTTTTCTTGGCTCTGCGTTTCCGGGATCACGATCAGCGTTCGGTAGCCGCGCGCGTTGGCGACGACGGCAAGGCCAATGCCGGTGTTGCCGGCGGTCGATTCCACCACCAGGCCGCCGGGCTTGAGCTCGCCGCGGATCTCGGCCTCCATGATCATCTGGCGGCCGGCGCGGTCCTTGACCGAGCCGCCCGGGTTCATGAACTCGGCCTTGCCGAGGATGGTGCAGCCGGTCGCGCGCGAGGCGGCGGTCAGCTCGATCAGGGGGGTATTGCCGATGGCGTCTATGATGCCGTCGCGAAAGTGCATGCCAGGGTCCGCCGGAACTTTCAGGTCGTCGATGAAGGGTTGAACGAACCTAGTGGACCCGTCCGGGGGCCACAAGACCGCCACCCCGCGGGGGTCTTGGCGGCTTGACCGGTAAACTGCCGATCGCTTTCGCAACGATATCGAAACCATAAGCTGCATTGCCGGCGCTGCTGCGGGGCATCTTCACCAGTTGTTGGGGCCAGGAACCTAAGGATACCGCCTGAAATCGCCGTAAAAAGCGCGCCGACGGGACGATTGGGCTTCTACCTCATGGATTTGGACGTCAACACCCTCTTCATGGTGACGATCTATGTGGAGGCGATCCTCGGCCTGCTGCTGCTGTTTGCCTGGGTGCAGAACACCCAAATTCACGCCGTCGCCTGGTGGGGATTCGCGCACCTGATGCGCGCGGGCTCGGTGGCGCTCTTCGGGCTCTACGGCACCGCACCCAATCTCATCAGCATCGATCTCGCCAACGCGTTGCTGTTCACCGCCTTCGCGGTGACCTGGACCGGCGCGCGCGTGTTCGACGGCCGGCCGATCGAACCGATTTATCTGGTGACCGGCGCGGTGATCTGGCTCCTGGTCTGCCGGCTGCCGGTGCTGGACGACGCGGTGCGCGAGCGCGGGCTGATCGCCGCCGGCATCATCACGTCCTACACGTGGCTGACCGCATACGAGTTCTGGCGCGGCCGCGACGAGCAACTGGTCTCGCGCTGGCCAGCGATCTTCATGCTGTTCGCACACGGTGCACTGTTTCTGCTGCGCACGCCGCTGGTGGCGTTCCTGCCATGGGCGCCGACGCGCACGGTCTACGGCAGCGTGTGGCTGACCGTGCTGTCGTTCGAGGCGTTGCTGTTCACGATCTCGATCGCATTCATCCTGCTGGCGATGGCGAAGGAGCGCACCGAATTGCGCCATCGCACCGCGGCCATGGTCGATCCGCTCACCGGCATCGCCAACCGCCGTTCGTTCCTGCAGGACGCCAAAGGCCTGGCGCTGCGCCATGTCACCAATCCGCGCCCGACCGCGGTGCTGCTGTTCGATCTCGACCATTTCAAGTCGATCAACGATCGCTTCGGCCATGCTATCGGCGACCGCACGCTGGAGATCTTCGCGGATGCGGCGCGCGATTCGCTGCGCGCCACCGATCTGATCGGGCGGCTCGGCGGCGAAGAGTTCGCGGCGATCCTGCGCGACGCCAGTCAGGAGCGGGCACTGGCGGCCGGCAATCGGCTGCGCGAGAGCTTCGCCAAGGCGGCCCAGGACGTCGACGGCCGTCCGGTCTGCGCCACCGTCAGCGTCGGCGTCGTGCATTGCGACGGGCCGGTGCTGGATATCGTCGAACTGCTGGCGCAGGCGGACCAGGCGCTCTATTTCGCCAAGGAGCGCGGCCGCAACCGGGTCGAATTGGCGAGCCTCAGCTCCGTGCTGCAAGGCCAGTCGGAAGCGGCGCCGCCGGCGTCCGAGCCCGAATCCGAGCCCCGCGAGCCGACCCTGACCCGGCCCGCCGCCTGAACGATCCGCCTTAGGGCGTCTCCGGAGTCAGTCGCCTCCTGTCGTCTCGCCGACTTCTGTCTCGCCGGCCTGCCTCTGGCCGACCTGGCGCAGAGCCCAGCGCACGAAGGCCTGCGCCGCAGGCCGCAGAATGCCTTTCGGCGTCACCAGATAATAGCCGTTGAGATCGTCGTCCTCGAAGATCAGCGACAGCCGCCCGGCGGCGATATCGGCGTCGACGATGGCGCGCGCCGTCACCGCGATGCCCTGTCCGTTGCGGGCGGCGTCGATCATCATGTTGCCGGGCAGGGAGGTGAGCCCGGCGCGCCGCGGCAGGCCGCGCGCCTGCAGGAAGGCGCTGGCCTCGTTGGTGCCGAGCTCCTGCATCCAGGGAAACCGGGCGAGCGAGGCCATGTCCGCCACGGGCGTCTCGCCGATCAGCGAGGGCGCGGCCACCACGACGACGCCGGAAGGCACCAGCAGCCGGGCGTCGAGCCCCGGCCAGTTTCCGTCACCGAAGCGAAAGGCCACGTCGTAGCCGCCCGGGCCGAGCGTGCGCATGGCGCCGCTCGGATCGATGGCGATGTCGATCTCGGGGTGATGCGCCCGGAAATCGGCCAGCCGCGGCATCAACCAAGTGGCGGCGAAAGACGGCGTGGTGGTGATCTGCAGCGGCCGTCCGGCCTCCGCGCCGGTCAACACCTCGACCACCTTGGCGATGCCGTCGAAGCCGGCGGTTGCCGCCTCGGCCAGGAGGCTGCCTTCGGCCGTCAGCGCCAGCTCGCGGCCGCTACGATCGAACAGCGCCAGGCCGAGATGGGTTTCGAGCGCGCGCAGTTGCTGGCTGACGGCGGCGTGGCTAACATTCAGCTCGGCGCCCGCGCGGCTCACCGAGCCGGTGTCCACGAATGCCGCGAAGGCGCGCAGGGCCGCCAACGGCGGCAGCGACCGCCAGGACGTCATGTAAGCCCTCCTTACACGGCGGAGATATTCCTGAGTGGCAAATTCGCAAATTATGCCCATTAATGAAAGGGAAAACACGGCTGCCAGAGGAGCGTGCCATGCTGATCGTCTTCGCGAATTCTTTCATGACTGCCGCCGGCTACACTGCCGCCGGCTACCGGCACCGGGAGCAACGCGATGCGCAAAACGTCCGGCACGGCATGGAGCCGCGGCGCAAATGGCGCTTGTGGCTCGGCCGCTCCTAAGGAGAGGGGCGGCGCGGCTAGGGGGAATGACTTGGACCCGATGACTTGATCTAGATGCTTTGGTCTAGATCACTTGGTCTAGATCACTTGGACTAGTCGTGGTCTGAGCCGTCCGCCGGCGGCGTGCCGTGGGTGTGGAAGCTCTCGATGGTCTTGAGCCCCCAGGCCTGGCCCTTCTTGCGCTCTTCCAGCGTCCACACCACCGGCTCCCAGTCGGGCGCCAAGATCAACCGCGCGCCGGCGTTCGCCAGTTCGACGCGGTTTCCCGCCGGCTCCCAGACATAGAGAAAGAAGGTCTGCTGGATGGCGTGCTTGTGCGGACCGGTTTCGATGTGCACGCCGTTCTCAAGGAAGATGTCGGCGGCCTGCAGGATGTGCTCGCGCTGGTCGACCGCGTAGGTGACGTGGTGGAAGCGGCCGCGGATGCCGGTGTGGTCACGCGCGTAGGCGACGTCGTAGGACTTGTTGTTGGTGGTGAACCAGCAGCCGCCGAGTGTGCCGTCGTCGAGCTTGATCATTTCGGTGACGCGGCTGCCGAGCGCCTTCGGCAGGAAATCGCGGATGGCGTCGATGTCGGAGGCCAGCAGGTTGAAATGGTCGAGGCGGCGCGGCGCGATGGCGCGGTTGGGCGTGCGCTGCGCCTGGTTCTTGAGCGCCGGTTTCTGATCGGCCGGCGGCTGATAGCGCCGGGTCTCGTAATAGATCTCGAATTCGTGGCCGTCGGGATCGTGGAAGCGGTAGGCGGGGCCGTGGCCGAGGTCGCCGTCGTTCCAGCCGATGCCGGCGCCGAGCGCCTCGATCGCCTTGACGCGCCGCTCCAGCGCCTGCGGGCTGACGGCGCGATAGCCGGCATGGCGGATGCCGGTGGTCTTGGCCGCGGTCAACTTCAGCGAATGGAATTCATAGTCGTCGAACGCGCGCAGATAGACGCTGTCGCCGTCGCGGCCGCTCTCGGTGAGGCCGTAGATGCGGGTGAAGAAGTCGAGGCTCTCGTCCGGCTTATTGGTCAGGATTTCGACGTGGCCGAGGTGGGCGATGTCGTGGACCGGCTCTGCCTGCATGGTGCTTCCTTCCCTGATCGGCGCGGCGCGCGCGCCATGGCGCCGGTCTGGCCTCGTTGAGGCCGCCACGCAAGCCGCCTTTGTTCCGGAAGCGGGTCCTGGCGACAAATGGGAGTTTTTTGGCTATTCATGAATTGGATGCATGAGGCCCCGCGGGGGTCCGGTCCGGGCCCGGAGGGAGGGGCCGCCGTCATGCGTATCGACTTTCTCGGGCTCGAAGCCTTTCTCAGCATCGCCGAGCGCGGCAGCTTCCAGCGCGCGGCCGCGCACCTCAATCTGTCGCAGACCGCGATCAGCCATCGCATGCGCAAGCTCGAGGAGGACCTCGGGCTGAAGCTGTTTGCGCGCACGACGCGCGAGGTGACGCTGACCCGCGCCGGGATCGATTTCCTTCCCAAGGCGCGGCAGGCGATCGTCGAGCTGGAGCAGTCGTTCGACGATCTCAAGCAGCAGGGCGCCAAGCGGCGCGAACGGCTCGACATCGCCTGCCTGCCGGTGTTCGCGGCCAGCGCGCTGCCGCCGGTGCTCAGCCGGTTTCACAAGGCGCAGCCGGGAGTGCAGGTGCGCATTTACGAGACGCCGTCAGCGGCGATCGCCGAACTGGTGCAATCCGGCGAGGTGGAGTTCGGCCTCAGCGTCTTGCCGACCAACCGCTGGGACCTGGACGTCGAGGCGATCTACGCGGCGCCGCTGGTGCTGGTGTGCCCCGCCAAGCACGTGCTGGCGAAGAAGCGCTCGCTCGGGTGGGGCGAGCTTCGCAACCTGCCGCTCATCCGCGTCGGGCCCAAGACCGCGATCCGGCCGATGATCGACGACGCGCTCAGCGCCGCGCGGCTGGAACTCAACTGGCAGTACGAGGTCCAGCACGTCGAAACCGCGGTCAATCTGGTCGAGGCGGGGCTCGGCTACGCCATCGTGCCGGCGGTCGACGTCACGCTGCATCGCGGCCGCGGGGTGAGCGCGGTTTCACTGCGGGCGCCGCGGTTGGTCTGCACCTACGGCCTCGTGTTGCGACGCGGCACGCCGCTGTCGCCGCCGGCGGCGGCGTTACGCGGTTTCCTGATCGAGGAAATGAAGGGCAAAGCGGGCCTGCATGCACAGGATGCATGAATGGTGCACGAGATGCATCAATGGTGCCATTTTATTCATTTGATCGGCGTGGGCCGTCCCGGCACATTCACCGCCTGCACGCGCCGAAACTGGGGTCCCGCTCCCCGGTACGGCTGCGTGCAGCCCTGAATTGTCCTGCGGCGCGGTTGCCAATTGACCGCACGGGCGCATTAGGGCCAACGTGACGTCGATGCCGGTGGGCGGAGGCCCGCCCAACGATTTAGTGGGGCTTCAAACTAATTCCATCTGACGGGAGGAAAATATGAAACTCTGGCGCTGGCTCGGGGCCGCGGCCCTGGCCGTCACTGTGGGCGCGACCGCCCAGGCTGCCCCGGTCAAGATCGGCGTGGTGCTGCCGTTCAGCGGACCCAATGCCGACCTCGGCCACCAGATCGACAAGGCGTTCGATCTGTATGTCAAACTGCACAGCAAGGACATCGAGCCTTACAAGGTGCAGATCATCAAGCGCGACGAAGGTCCGCCGACCGGCGCCATCGCCAAGCGTGTGACCACCGAGCTCATCACCAACGACAAGGTGCAGCTCGTGACCGGCTTCGTGTTCTCGCCGTCGGCGATCGCGCTCGCGCCGGTGATCAACCAGTCCAAGGTGCCGATGATCATCGCCAACGCCGGCACGGCGTGGATCACGGACCTGTCGCCCTACATCGTGCGCTTCTCGTTCAGCATGTGGCACCCGGCGTACCCGATGGGGGCGTATGCCTACAACAAGATCGGCTGCAAGACCGCGGCGGTCGCCTATACCGACTTCCCGCCCGGCAAGGACTCGGTGCTGGCGTTCAAGACCGGCTTCGAGAAGGCCGGCGGCAAGGTGATCCTGTCGGTGCCGATGGGTTCGCCCGTGCAGGTGCCGGACTTCACGCCCTTCATGCAGCGCGTGAAGGACGCCCATCCGGACTGCCTGTACGGCTTCATTCCGTCGGGCGCGCACGCGGTCGGCCTGATGAAGGCCTACGGCGAGCTCGGCCTGCGCAAGGCCGGCATCAAGCTGATCGGCCCGATGGACCTGATCCCCGACAACAAGCTGCAGGACATGGGTGACGCCGCCATCGGTACCATCGTGATGGGCCACTACGCGGTCGATCTCGACAACCCGCAGAACAAGGCGTTTGAGGCCGAGTGGCACAAGGCCTATGGGCCGAACTCGTATCCGGACTTCATGTCGGCGGCGGGTTGGGACACCATGCATGCCATCTTCGACACCATCAAGAAGATGAAGGGTGACCTGTCCAACGGCGCCCAGGTGGTGAAGGCGATGGAAGGCTGGTCGACCGACGGTCCGCGCGGCCACGTCATGATCGATCCCAAGACGCGCGACATCATCGAGAACGAGCACGCCATGGAAGTCTACCGCAAGCCCGACGGCAAGCTGGGCGAGCGCGTGCTGTTCACCGAGAAGGCGGTCAAGGACGAGTGCAAGGTCCTCAAGATCGGCCGTTGCAAGTAAGCCGGCTCTGATCAGCCGTATTTGACAGTAACCAGCGCCGCCGCGCATAAAGACGCGGCGGCGTTTCTCTGGGACATCGGGGTGGGGCTCGTGTCGCACGTAGCGAATATCGTCGTCAGCGTTCTGTTCGATGGGCTGGCTTACGCCATGTTCCTGTTCATCACTTCCGTGGGCCTGTCGGTGACCATGGGGCTGATGGGTTTCGTCAACCTCGCGCATGGCGCCTTCGCGATGTGCGGCGGCTATCTCGTCGTCTCGCTCACGCGCAACCTCGGCGTGCCGTTCGTGCCATCGCTGATCATCGCCTCGGTCGCGGTCGGGGCCATCAGCGTGCCGTTTGAGCGCTATCTCTACCGCCGTCTCTACAAGTCGACCGATCTCGAGCAGGTGCTGCTCACCATCGGCCTCGCCTTCATGGCGATCTCGACCTTCACCTATTTCTACGGGCCGATCCCGAAATCGGTGCCGCTGCCTGACTGGCTGACCGGCGACGTCAGCATCGGCTTGCGCACGTTTCCGAGTTACCGCGTCTTCCTGATCGTGATCGGCGCCGCGCTCATCGCGGTTCTGTGGTACGCCTTCGAGCAGACCAATATCGGCGCCAAGATCCGCGCCGCGGTCGACAACCGGCGCATGGCGGAATCGGTCGGCATCAACGTCGACCGCCTGTTCACGCTCACCTTCGCGCTCGGCTCGGGGCTCGCCGCGCTCGGCGGCGGTCTCGCCATCCAGCTCTTCGGGCTGACGCCGAGCTTCGCGGTGCTCTACCTCGTGCTGTTTCTGATCGTTGTGGCGGTCGGCGGGCTTGGCAGCCTCAAAGGCACGCTGCTCGCCGCGTTGGTGATCGGCATCCTCGACACCGGCGGCAAGTACGCGTTTCCGGTCGCGGGCAACCTGTTCGTCTACGCCATCACCGTGGCGGTGCTGTTGATCAAGCCGGCGGGGTTCTTCGGCCGTGAGTGAAACCCGTCCCCTCGATCCCGCCGCCGTTACGGCCCGCGAGCAGGCGGCCGCTTACCTCATCCGCCGGCACCACTTCACCTGGCCTGAGGCGTTGCCCTGGGTGATCGCGGTCGGCTGCTATTTCCTGTTCCCCAATCGCATGGCCTTCGGCAACCAAGTGCTGATCATGGTCATGTTCGCGCTGTCGCTGGACTTGATCCTCGGCTACGCCGGAATCGTGACCCTCGGTCATGCAGCCTTCTTCGGCATCGGCGCCTATGTCGCGGCTCTCATTACGCTGCAACTCGGCTGGCAGGAGCCGATCAGCGGCATCCTGCTCGGCGGGCTGGTCGCCGGTCTCGCCGGCATTGCCGTCGGCTGGTTCGTGCTGCGCTACCGCGGCCTGACGCTGCTGATGCTGACCATCGCGTTCGCCGCGATGTTGCAGGAATCCGGCAATCTGCGCTCCGACATCACCGGCGGTTATGACGGCCTGCCGGGCCTGATGTACGACCCGCTGCTCGGCCACTTTCAGTATGACCTCTACGGCCACGTGAACTACATCTACGTGCTGGTCGTGCTGGCGATCGTGTTCTATTTCGTGCGCCGCATCGTCTATTCTCCGTTCGGGCAGGCGCTCACCGGCATCCGCGAGAACGTGCAGCGCATGCACGCCATCGGCTCGCCGGTGCACCGCCGGCTGGTCACGGTCTACGCCATCTCGGCGGCGATCGCAGGCATCGCCGGCGCGCTGTTCACCCAGACCAACGCCTACGTGACCCTGACCGTTTTCGATTTCGACAACTCGGCCAAGGTGATGGTGATGCTGATCGTGGGCGGCACCGGACGACTCTACGGGGCCTTCATCGGCGCCGTGGTTTACATGTTCATGGAGGACTACTTCTCCAAGCTGTCGCCCACCTTCTGGCAGTTCGGCATCGGGCTGATGCTGGTGCTGGTGGTGCTGTTCGCGCGGCGCGGCCTGCTCGGCGTGGTCGAGGACGCCAACAAGCTGTTCTCGCGGAGGAAGCCGTCATGACCGCCGCGCTCGACGTGCAAGGCCTCGACCGCAGCTTCGGCGCGCTGCATGTGACGCGCGACGTCAATCTGACCCTCGAGGTCGGCGCCCGGCGCGCGCTGATCGGACCGAACGGCGCCGGCAAGACCACGCTCATCAACCTGATCACCGGCGCGCTCCGGCCGTCGGCCGGCAAGGTGCTGCTCAACGGCGAGGACGTCACCGGGCTGAGCCAGGCGCAGCGGGCGCGGCGCGGGCTCGCGCGCACTTTCCAGATCAACCAGCTATTCCGCGGGCTGACGGTCTTGGAAAACATCGCCATGACCATCGGCGAGCGCGACGGCAACTGCAACAGCATGTGGCGTTCGGCCGGCGCCAAGCGCGTGGTCATCGACGAGGCGCTCGGTCATCTGGAGTCGCTGAAGATCGCCGAGGACGCGCTCAAGCTGGTGCGTGAGCTGCCCTATGGCCGCCAGCGCCTGGTGGAGATCGCCATCGCGCTGGCGCAGCGTCCGCGTGTCCTGCTGCTCGACGAACCGGCGGCGGGCGTGCCGTCGTCGGAAAGCCATCTCATCCTCGACGTCGTGGACGCGCTCGATCCCGACATCGCCATTCTCATCATCGAACACGACATGGACGTCGTGTTCCGCTTCGCCAAGGAGATCACCGTGCTGGTGCAGGGGGCGGTGTTCACGCAAGGCTCGCCCGCCGAGATCATGGCCAACGAGGACGTGAAGGCGGTCTATCTCGGCCAGGAAGGCCATCACGCCGCCCATCAGGCGGTGGGGGGAGGGGCGTAATGGCGGCGCCCGCGCTCAGCCTCGACAAGGTATTCGCCGGCTACGGCGAGACGGTGGTGCTGGAGGACATCGACCTGACGCTTGCGCCCGGCGAGACGCTGTCGATCGTCGGCCGCAACGGCGTCGGCAAGTCGACGCTGCTGTTGACCATGATGGGGCACACCACGTTGCACGGCGGCAGCGTGCGGCTGCATTGCAACGACATCTCCAAGATCGCCACCTACCGGCGCGTCGGCGCCGGGCTCGGGCTGGTGCCGCAGGAGCGCGAGATTTTCCCGTCGCTGACGGTGCGGGAAAACCTGGCGGTGGCGGCGCAGCCGGGCGACTGGACCATGGCGAAGGTGTTTGAGCTGTTCCCGCGCCTCGAAGAGCGCGCTGGCAACGGCGGCAACCAGCTCTCGGGCGGCGAGCAGCAGATGCTGGCGATTGGGCGCGCGCTCATCGGCAACCCGACGGTGCTGCTGATGGACGAGCCGTCGGAAGGTCTGGCACCGGTGATCGTGGAGGAACTGGCGCGGGCGGTGAAGCGGCTCACCCAGGAGACCTCGCTGGCGCTGATCCTGGTCGAGCAGAACACGCGGCTCGCGCTTGAGATCGCGCCGCGCGTGCTGGTCATGGACCGCGGACGCATCATCTATGACGGCGTCAGCCAGACGCTGCGCGACGATCCGGCGAAACTCGAGCAGTTCATCGGCGTGGCGCGGGCGTAAGTACCGCCGCGGGATGTGGGGTGCTGCCCATCTCATCTTGACGATGTGAAAGCCACGCGCGGACGGCCCTGGTGCATTGCCTTTCGTTATCGGCCCGGGCATAGCGGGATGCAAAGCAAACGATAAGGCGCCCGCATGAAGCACAGTACCGACCGCATTCTCACCACCCACGTCGGCAGCCTGATCCGGCCGCCGGACCTGCAGGACTTCCTGCGCGCGAAGCAGAGCGGCAACCCCTATGACGATGCGGGCTATCAGGCCTGTCTCACGCGCTCGGTGGCGGAGGTGGTCAAGCGCCAGGCCGAGGCCGGCATCGACGTCGTCAGCGACGGCGAGTTCGGCAAGTCGATCTCGTGGGCGCAATACGCGCTGACGCGGCTTTCCGGCTTCGAGCGCCGGCCGATCGCCGACGACAAGGCCAATCCGTTCAAGCGCGGCGCCGACCGCAGCAAGTTTTCCGAGTTCTACGCCGAGCTCGACGCCAAGGAGGCGCCCTCGACCGTCACCGAGGCGATCTGCACCGGGCCCATCAGCTACACCGGCAATGACGAGCTCCTGCGCGACATCGCCAACTTCAAGGCCGCGCTCGAGACTGTCGGCGTGGAAGATGCGTTTCTGCCGGTGGCGGCGCCCTCGAGCGTGATCCCCGACCGCAAGAATGAATACTATAAGAGCGAGGAAGAGCTGCAGCTTGCCATCGCCGAGGCAATGCGCACCGAATACAAGACCATCATCGACGCCGGCTTCCTGGTGCAGCTGGACGACGCGCGCAGCGCCGTCACCTACGACCGCATGGTGCCACCCGGCAGCTTTGCCGATTACAAGCGCTGGCTCGAAAAGCAGATCGAGATCATGAACCACGCGCTCGCCGGCCTGCCGCGCGGTCGCATCCGTTACCACGTCTGCTGGGGCTCGTGGCCGGGGCCGCATACGAGCGACGTGCCGCTCAAGGACATCGTCGACGTGGTGCTGAAGGCCAATGTCGGCGCGCTCGTGATCGAGGGCGCCAATCCGCGCCACGAGCACGAATGGAAGGTGTGGAAGGACGCCAAGCTCGCCGACGGCCAGGTGCTGATCCCCGGCGTCATCAGCCACGCCACCAACGTGGTGGAGCATCCCGAACTGGTGGCCGAGCGCCTGGTGCGGCTTGCCAATATCGTCGGGCGCGAAAACGTCATCGGCGGCACCGACTGCGGCTTCGCGCAGGGGCCCTTCTACCGGCGCGTCCATCCCTCGATCATGTGGGCGAAGCTCGAAGCCTTGGCGGAAGGCGCGCGCATCGCCAGCCGGGAACTCTGGGGCAAGGCGGCGGCCTGAGGCCTACCCTTCGGTCATTCCGGGACGGCCCGAAGGGCCGGACCCGGAATTCAGGGCAAACGCACAGCGCTTGGCGTGCGGTTCTCAATTCCGGGCTCACGCGCTGCCGCGCGTGCCGCGGAATGACATCAAGAAGATGACGGCAAGAAAATTGAAGCGCCCTGGGACTGGCGCTCGCGGCCCGATGCGCTAGGCTTCCCCTCAAACGCGGCGGGGGATGAATTCCACGCCCACAGGGAGCGAAACCCATGAACGTCAACGCCAAGACCGCCGGCGGACTGGCCATTCCGTTCGATCACCACCGGCTCGACCGCCTCATGGATGAAGCCGGCATCGACGTGCTGCTCGCCACCTCCAAGCACAACGCGCAGTACCTGACCGGCGGCCACCGCGCCAATTTCTTCGACGTGATGGATGCGACCGGCGTCACCCGCTATCTGCCGGTGCTGGTCTATCCCAAGGGCGCACCGGAGAAGGCGGCCTATATCGGCCATCGCCTGGAGACCTTCCAGCACCAGGCGCATCCGTTGTGGACGCCGGAAACCAACATGACGTCGAACGGTTCGGTCGACGCCATGCAGAAAGCCATCGACCACATCAAGAAGGCGGGCTTGAAGCCGAAGACCATCGCGGCCGAATACGGCTTCCTGCCGTTTGACGCGGCCGAGGTGCTGCGCGCCGCGCTCCCCGACGCCAAATGGGTCGATGCGCTCTACGTGCTGGAGCGCCAGCGGCTCGTGAAGTCGGCGAAAGAGCTGAAGATGCTCAAATACGCCTCCGAAGCCGTGATCGACTCGATGCAGGCCGTCATCGCTAAGACGGGCCCGGGCAAGACCAAGGCCGAGGTGACGGAAGAACTGCGCCGCCAGGAGGTGCTGCGCGGGCTCAATTTCGAATATTGCCTGATCACCGCCGGCACCAGCCTCAACCGCGCGCCGTCCGATCAGGTGTGGGGCGAGGGCGATATCATGTCGCTCGATTCCGGCGGCAATTATCACGGCTATATTGGCGACGTCTGCCGCATGGCGATCCAGGGCGAGCCGGACGCCGAGTTGGAAGACCTGCTGGCGGAGATCGAAAGCATCCAGCGCGCGGCCTTCAAGGCCACGAAGCCCGGCGCCATGGGGCGCGGCATCTACGACGCCGCGATGCCGCTGGTGGCCAAGTCGCGGCACCACAACATCCTGGATTTCGTCGCCCACGGCATGGGGCTCGTGAGCCACGAAGGACCTCGGCTCACCGATTCGGGCCCGGTGCCATATCCCGCCGCCGACGCCGACAAGCCGCTCGAACCGGGCATGGTGATTTCGATCGAGACCACGCTCAAGCATCCGAGCCGCGGCTTTATCAAGCTCGAGGATACCGTGGTGGTGACCGATGACGGCCACGAGGTCTACGGCGAGGGGGCGCGCGGCTGGAATAGGGCGCGGACGGCGGCGTAACCCACCATAGTCATTCCGGGGCGCGCACGAAGTGCGCGAACCCGGAATCCAGGGCAACTCGGAAACGGTGTTCGGTGTGGCTCTGGATTCCGGGCCCGGCCCTGGCGGGCCGTCCCGGAATGACAGAAACGATGGCTGTGCAGACGGTGCGGCGCTTTCAGCCCTTGTGGAGCTTGTCCGCTTGCGCGGCCAGCGCCTTGAGCGCGTCGCCGACCGTCACTGGATAGCCCGCGGGTCCGAGCCTGGCGAGCGGCGCCGGCAGGCGCGCGAGGTCGCGGCTTGCGCGCGCGCGGATCGCCTCGAGCGTTGGCGCGGGCTTGAGGCGTTTGCCCGCGCGCATCACCGGCTCGATCAACGTTTCGCCCGGATGGCTGTCGGTTTCGATGGAGAGCACGTCGCCGGCCATGCGGCCGTCGGCGCCGTACGAGCGCCAGACCTGCTTGCGGCCGGGCCAGGTCTGCTTGCCTGCCGACAATTTGCGGCGCGGCGTGCCGGCGTATTCCTGCAGCTTGTAGGCACAGTCGAGCGCCGGCACGTCGGTCGATACGTCAAGGCTCACGCCGATGCCGAAGGCGTCGATGGGCGCACTCTGCGCCATCATGGTCTGCAGCACGTCCTCGTTGACGCCGCCCGAGACCACGATCATCACGTCCTTGAGGCCGCCCGCGTCGAGGATGCCGCGCACGCGCCGGGCGCTGTCGATCAGATCGCCGCTGTCGATGCGCACGCCGCGGATGGAAATGCCGTCGGCTTTCAGGCGCGGCGCCACCTCGACCACTTTGCGCGCGCCGGCTTCGGTGTCGTAGGTGTCGATCAAGAGGATCACACCCTCGGGCCGCGCCCGCGCGAAATCCTCGAAAGCGCCGATCTCGCTATCGTGCACCTGCACGAAGGAATGCGCCATGGTGCCGACCACGGGGATGCCGTAGCGCGGGCCGGCCAGCACGTCGGCAGCGCCGGCGAACCCGGCGATGTAGCTCGCACGCGCGGAGTAAAGACCCGCCTCGGCGCCGTGCGCGGTGCGCAGCCCGAAGTCCGAGAGCGCCTTGCCCGGCGCCGCCAGCACCATGCGCGCGGCCTTGGAGGCGATCAGCGTCTGGAAATGCAGGATGTTGATGATGCGCGATTCGACGAGCTGCGCCTGCGGCAGCGGCGCGGTGATGCGGATCAGCGGCTCGCTCGGGAAGCACGCGCTGCCTTCGGGGATCGCGTGCACGTCGCCGGTGAAGCGGAAGCCTCTCAGATAGTCGATGAGGTTCTTGCGGAAGCGGCCGCTGGCTTCGAGCCAGGCGAGTTCTTCCTCCGAGTAGCGCAATGTCTCAAGATATTCGAGCGTGTCTTCGAGGCCGGCTGCGAGCATGAAGCCGCGCCGCTCCGGCAGCCGCCGCACGAAGAACTCGAACACGGCCTCCTTGTCCTCGCCTCGGTCCAGATAGGCCTGGACCATGTTGAGTTCGTAGAGATCGGTGGAGAGCGGGCTGCTGACGGGGATCATGGACGAAACCGATCCGGTGAGAGCGCGCGGGCTTGGCGGCACGGGTTTGGCGGAATGTGTCGGGCCGGCCGCTCAGGCGCTGTGCGCGATAAGGCGGCCAAACGCATATCGGACCCGCTGCGGTGTGCCAAGCGGGGCACACGGCTTCCGAAGAAGCGTGAAGGAGTTGCGGTAAGCTGTTGAAATCAAATGGCTCCCCGGGCCGGATTCGAACCAGCGACCAACCGGTTAACAGCCGGTTGCTCTACCACTGAGCTACCGGGGAACACTGCCGGTGCAGACGGCACGCGGCCTATAACAAAGCTAAATTGCTTTGCAAAGCATGAAGGCGGCCCGCCGCTGTGGACCTTTTCAAGAAGGTTGATGTGGCGCCCCGGCCGGGACGGATCAAGGCGCGGATTGCCCGGGTTTTGCGGCGATCTTGCCGCCGCTTCGGCGTGAACCGACGGGGCGCGATCGGGAGCGATTTCGGGCAGTAATGAGAGTGGAGGCCACGCCCGGAATCGAACCGGGGTCTACGGATTTGCAGTCCGCTGCGTAACCACTCCGCCACGTGGCCATCGGAAAACCGGCCCGCCCCCGGGGAGACCCGATGGGGCCGGCCGCTTTTTCCGCCCCTGGCTATATAGGAGGGCGGCGCGCTCCACAACGGCGGTGCTGCAGGCATCCGCTTGGCTTGCC
Source organism: uncultured Pseudomonadota bacterium (assembly GCA_963773225.1). Classification (GTDB taxonomy): domain Bacteria; phylum Pseudomonadota; class Alphaproteobacteria; order Rhizobiales; family Xanthobacteraceae; genus Pseudolabrys. The sequence continues at coordinate 387,296 of CAVZAO010000008.1, read as the reverse complement.
TTTTGCCCTGCCTTGCCGCAGAAACGCCCGCATATCCCGCGCCCGAAATGTTCCGCAGAGGCTTTGTGATGACCGATTTCGCCGCCGCGCGCCGCCACATGGTGGACGGCCAGGTCCGCACCGCCGACGTCACCGATCCGCGCATCCTCGGCGCCATGCAGACCATTCCGCGCGAACGCTTCCTGCCGGCGACGGCGGCGGGCATCGCCTATCTCGATCTCGACGCACCGGCGGGCGAGGGCAACCGCCGCCTGCTCAAGCCCATGGTGCTCGCCAAGCTCATCCACGCCGCCGAAATCGCCGACACCGACCGGGTGCTCGACGTCGGCTGCACCACCGGCTACGGCGCCGCGGTGCTCTCGAATCTGGCGGCCGAGGTGGTGGCGCTGGAAGAGGACGCCAAGCTCGCAGCGGCGGCCAAAGCCCATCTCGCCGATAGGGCTCATGTCAGCGTCGTCACCGGCCCGCTCACGGCCGGCTGGCCGGGGGCCGCACCCTACGACGTCATCGTCATGGAAGGCGCCAGCGAAATCGTGCCCGAATCGCTGTTCGGCCAGCTCAAGGACGGCGGCCGGCTGGTCTGCGTGGTGGGGGCGGGGCCGGGCGCCAAGGCGACGATTTTCCGGCGCACCGGCGACGAGACCGGCGCGCGCCACATCTTCGATGCGTCCGCGGCGGTGCTGCCGGGCTTCGTAAAGCCATTGGAATTCGCGTTCTGACGCGACTGCCGGCGCCTCGAATCGGACGCCCGTCGGCGGCACCCGCTATCGGCGTCTTGGCCGCATCGGTTCTCATGCGCGAAAGCTTGCCCGCAACCGCATGGTTTTGGTGCGGTTTTGGATTTGCCGGCGCGCGCGAGCGCTACGCTACTGCTCCAGATACCGTTTCGCCTCAAACCGTTGCGCAAAATCCGCAGCCTCCCTGCATTCTCTTGACGTAGACCGGGCAGGGGTTCCAAGCTCGCGCCGGGGCGCTTATGGTATTTATATGAGTTTGCCGCGATAATTGAAATAAGGCGGATGAAGGGGTCGGTTGGGGCATTGAATGGACAGTGCAGTCGAGGGTCATCGGGGTCCGTTTGGGCTAGGCCGTTGGGGCGGTGCATTGGCTCTTGGCGCTCTTATTTGCGTCGCGCCGGCGAGCGGACCGGCACGCGCGGAGACGCTGCAGTCCGCGCTGGTGAAGGCCTACCGCAACAATCCCTCGCTCAACGCCCAGCGCGCCTCGGTGCGTGTGACCGATGAAAACGTGCCGCAGGCGCTTTCGGGCTACCGCCCCAGGGTGACGATTACGGCGACCGGCGGCGAACAGTCGATCTCGACCACAATAAAGTCGGTTGCTGCTGGCGTGCCGACCTATGCGACGCAGAGCGGTTACAATTCGCCGTTCTCAACCAGCATCTCGGCGACCCAGAATCTGTTCAACGGGTTCCAGACGGCCAACAGGACTCGCGAAGCGGAAAGCCAGGTTCTGGCGGCGCGCGCGACCTTGCGCAACACCGAACAGTCGGTGCTGCTCGACGCGGTCACCGCCTACATGAACCTGCTGCGCGACACCGCCATCGTGAAGCTGCAGAAGAGCAACGTCGAGGTGCTGCAGGAGCAACTGCGGCAGACCCGCGACCGCTTCAACGTCGGCGAGGTGACCCGCACCGACGTGGCGCAGTCGGAAGCGAGCCTCGCGAGCGGCCGCTCGCAACTGCTGACCGCCGAATCCAATTACACCACGTCGGCCGCCGCCTATCGCAAGGTGATCGGCACCGAGCCGGGCCCCTTGTCGGCCGCGTCGCCGGTCGACCGCTTTTCGCCCAGCACGCTCGGCCGCGCGGTCGCCGTCGGCATCGCCACGAACCCGTCGGTCGCCGCCGCCGAGCATAACGTCGACGTGGCGCAGCTTGCGGTAAAGGTGGCGGAAGGCGCGCTGCTGCCGAGTGTGTCGGTGACCGGCAGCTACACCAAGAACTGGCTCGGCAACTCGAGCCTCGCCTCGATGGAAAGCTACTACGCCTCTGTGTTCGGCACGGTCAGCGTCCCGATCTACCAGGGCGGCTCTGAATATTCTGCGATTCGGCAGGCCAAGGAGACGCTGGGCCAGCAGCGGCTCAATCTCGACAACGCGCGCGACACGGTGCGTCAGAGTGTGGTGCAGTCGTGGGGCCAACTCGAAGCGGCCAAGGCCAATATTCAGGCGACCCAGTCGCAGGTGGAGTCCTCGGAGATCGCGCTCAACGGCGTGCGCGAGGAAGCGCGTGTCGGGCAGCGCACCACCTTGGATGTGCTCAATGCGCAGCAGGCTTTGGTCAATGCGCGCGTGGCGCTCGTAAGCGCCCAGCGCGACCGCGTGGTGGCGTCCTACACGCTGCTGTCGGCGGTCGGCCGCTTGTCGCCGCGGATGCTGGGGCTGCCGGTCGCGACCTATGACCCGAAAGTGCATTACACACAGGTGCGCGATAGCTGGGCCGGCATGCGCACCCCGGACGGCCGCTGAGGCAGCGAAGAGCGCGCCGCACGTCCAAGCGGGCGGCGCGCGCGGGCCGAGTGTCCACAAGTGATTGGCGGCTTATGGCGTTTCGGCCTGCCACACTGACGCTCCTCTGTCGTATAAAGGAAGACGAGCAACGATTCGCGCCTGCACGGGCAGGTGAGGACGAATCCAGCGTTCGGATTGCATCACTGCGCGCGGGAAAGTGTGCCAATGAGCCAGGCGGCAAAGGCCCAAGAGCCCTCGATGGAGGAGATCCTGGCCTCCATCCGGCGCATTATTGCCGACGACGACGGTAAGCCTTCCAAAGCGGCGGAGCCGACGGCACCTAAGGCAGCAGCGCCGCCGCCGCCACCACCTCCGCCGCCGAAACCGGCCGTCAATACGCAGCAAGACGTGGACGCCATGCTGGCGGACCTCGAACCTGCGCCACCGCCCCTGGCGGCCGCTAAGCCTGCGACGGAACCGGAACCCGCGCCGGAGGCGCACGACGTGCTGGTGCTGACCGAGGAGATGGCTGCGGAGCCGGTGCAGCAGCCGCCCGGCTTCCGCACCATCGATGCGGGATCCGACGTGATGTTCTCGGAAGCCGCCGCACGCCCCTCGGCGGACGCGCCGCAGGAGAGCGCCAACGACCGGCTTCTGTCGAACGCGACGGCGCTGGCGGTCGACAACGCGTTCAGCTCGCTCGCCCACACCATCCTGGGCAACAACGCGCGCACGCTCGAAGACCTCGTGAAGGAAATGCTGCGGCCGATGCTGAAGTCGTGGCTCGACGACAATCTGCCGGGCATGGTCGAGCGCATCGTGCGCGCCGAGATCGAACGCGTGTCGCGCGGGCGCTGACTCGGACCCCCTGAACCTGGATCTGCTTCGCCCGTTCGTCCCCGCGCGCGGACATCGGGTTACGCCGATGTTTGCCACGACAAGTGCGCAAGTTGGCTCGGAGACCGCTTCAGCCTTTAGGAATCAGATAGCGCCTACACCGCCGGCCGGCGCACGATGCGCCAGGCGATCCAGATCGCCAGCAAGGGCCACAGCACCGCGGCAATCAGGAACACGGGTGAGGCGCTCGCCCGATCGACGATGGGCGCGGCCAGCGCTACCCCCACGCTCTGACCGAAATAAAGCGCGGCGGAAAATCCCGCCATGGCGGTACCGCGCGCGTGCGGCAGCATCTGCGTGGCGTTGGTCTGCAGCGTGTTGTGCAGCATGTAGTAGCCGAAGCCGAGCATGGCGCAGGCAAGCGGTGCCAGCGCCCACGCCGGCTCGCCGGCGAGCATCAGGAAGGCGAACATGACCACCACGCCGCCGCCCAGCACCAGGCCACGCTCGCCGAGCAGCGCCGCCGTGCGGTGCACGGTGGTGGCGAACAGGATGCAGCCGACGCCGAAGGCGGCGACGATGACGCCGACGGTGGAGAAGCTGAGACCGAAGCGCGCGTTCAGATTGGCGGCAACATAGGTGAAGCCGCCGAAGAAGATGGCGCCTTCGATGAAAACCGCGAGCACGAGGAATCGCGCCCACGGACTGGCGCCGAGCGCTCGGTAGCTCGCGATCATGCGCGGGCGCACGCCGCCGGCATGCTCGATCGGCTTGGTCCAGGGATTGCTGCGGAACTGGCTCGCCAGCGCTAGTGCAGCCGCGATGAACACGCAGGCGAGCACCACGAACACCATGCGCCAGCCGAAATGATCGCCGATGATGCCGCCGGCGATCTGGCCGGCGATCATGCCGGTCATCTGGCCGGCAAGGTAGCGGGCCAGCATGGTCTGCCGCCGCGCGTAGGGCACCACGTCGCCGATATAGGCCATGCCTAGCGGCACGATGATGGCGGCGCCCGGGGCGCAGGCGAGCCGCGCCAGCGTCAACTGGGTCAGCGACTGCGAGGCCGCGCACAACAGCACCAGGAGCCCGGAGAGCCCGCAGGCGAGCGCCACCGCCCGGCACTTGCCGAGCCGGTCGCCAATGGCGCCTGAGAATATCTGGGTCAGGCCGTAAGGCACCGCATAGGCTGTGACGATGGCTGAGGCCTCGCCCAGGCTGGCGCCGAAATTACCGGCCACCTGCGGCAGCAGCGGGTCGGAGACGCGCAAGGAGGCGCCGCTGCAGAAGGCGGCGAACGACATCAGCACCATGGCCCGGATGAGTGCGCGATCGGGCGTGGCGGTTTCGGCGGTGAGGGAGGTGGGGGGCGAGGACACGTTGACTCCGGCGGTCGTGGCGGGCTTTGTAGCGCGAAACGCGCGTTGCGCGACCGAATTCTCAGATAAGACAGCGAAATGATCGAAAAGACCTATCAGCCCTCAGAGGTCGAGGGCCGCATCTACCGAAGCTGGGAAGAGGCGGGGGCCTTCCGTGCCGGCCGGCCCGAGCGCGCCCAAGCCGAAGCGTATTCTATCGTCATTCCGCCGCCCAACGTCACCGGCTCCCTGCATATGGGTCATGCGCTCAACAACACGCTGCAGGACATCCTATGCCGGTTCGAGCGCATGCTCGGCAAGGACGTGCTGTGGCAGCCGGGAACCGATCATGCCGGCATTGCCACCCAGATGGTGGTCGAGCGGCAACTCGCGGAGCGCGGGGAACCGGGCCGCCGCGACATGGGGCGCGAGAAGTTCCTGGAGCGGGTGTGGGCCTGGAAGGCTGAATTTGGCGGCACCATCGTCAACCAACTCAAGCGGCTGGGCGCCTCGTGCGACTGGTCGCGAGAGCGTTTCACCATGGACGAGGGGCTGTCCAAGGCGGTTCTTAAAGTCTTCGTGGAGCTTTATCGGGCTGGCCTGATCTACAAAGACAAGCGGCTGGTCAATTGGGATCCGAAGCTGCTGACCGCCATCTCCGACCTTGAAGTGGTGCAGGTGGAGAGCAAGGGCCACCTCTGGCACCTGCGCTATCCGCTTCAAGGCAAGACCTTCAATCCGGACGATCCGTCCACGTTCATCGTGGTCGCCACCACGCGGCCCGAGACGATGCTGGGCGACACGGCGGTGGCGGTGCACCCGAAGGACGAGCGCTACAAGCAACTGATCGGCACGAACGTCGTTCTGCCGCTGGTGGGGCGCAAGATTCCGATCGTCGGCGACGAGCATTCCGATCCCGAGAAGGGCTCGGGCGCGGTGAAGATCACACCTGCACACGACTTCAACGACTTCGAGGTCGGCAAGCGGCATAACCTGCCGCAGATCAATATCTTCAGCATCGAAGCTAAACTTGCTCTCAAAGACAACGCGGACTTCCTCGCCGGCGTGCCGGCTTCAAGCGAGCTCGAGGAGACGCTGGCGCTTGAGGGGCTCGAGCGATTCGCAGCGCGCAAGGCAGTCGTGACGCGGCTTGAGGGGCTGAACCTGGTCGAGAAGATCGAGCCGCACACCAACATGGTGCCGCACGGCGACCGCTCCAACGTGGTGATCGAGCCCTATCTGACCTGGCAGTGGTACGTCGACGCCAAGACGTTGGCCGAGCCCGCGATCAAGGCCGTGCGCGAGGACAAGACCAAGTTCGTCCCGAAGAACTGGGAGAACACATATTTCAACTGGATGGAAAACATCCAGCCCTGGTGCATCTCGCGGCAATTGTGGTGGGGGCACCAGATACCGGCGTGGTATGGGCCGGACGAGGAAGTGTTCGTTGCCACCACGGAGCAGGAAGCGCAGGAACAGGCCGACAAGCATTACGGTAAGCCGACAGCGCTGAAACGCGACGAGGACGTCCTCGACACTTGGTTCTCGTCGGCGCTGTGGCCGTTCTCGACGCTGGGCTGGCCGGACCAGACGCCGGAACTGAAACGCTATTACCCTACCTCGGCACTGGTCACCGGCTTCGACATCATCTTCTTCTGGGTCGCCCGCATGATGATGATGGGCTTGCACTTCATGAAGGACGCAGGAGGTAAGCCGCAGGTTCCCTTCCACGACGTCTACATCCACCGCCTGGTGCGCGACGCTTCCGGCGCCAAGATGTCGAAGTCGAAGGGCAACGTGGTCGATCCGCTCGACATCATCGCGGAATACGGCGCCGACGCGCTGCGCTTCACGCTTGCGCGCGGCGCCGCGCTCGGCCACGACATCAAGCTCTCGCCGCAGCACGTGGAGACCAACCGTAACTTCGCGACCAAGCTGTGGAACGCGGCGCGCTTCGTCGAGTTCAACGGTGCCGGTCGCGTCGCCGGCTTCGATCCGCGGTCGCTGAACGAGACACTCAACCGCTGGATAGTGCACGAGACCGCCAAGGCGGTGGGGGAGGTGACCGATGCGATCGAGGGCTATCGCTTCAACGACGCGGCAGCGGCCACATATCGCTTCGTCTGGAACGTCTATTGCGACTGGTACGTGGAGTTGTCGAAGCCGCTGCTGACCGGGCCGGACGGCGCCGCCAAGGACGAGACCCGCGCCACCGCCGCCTGGGCGCTCGACGAGATCCTCAAGCTCCTGCATCCGTTCATGCCCTTCGTCACCGAGGAGCTGTGGCGGGTGACGGCGGAAACCGGCCCTGCGCGCGAGAGCCTGCTGGTGCTCGCCGGCTGGCCGCAGCTGCAAGGGCTCGCCGATGAAGCCGCCGAGGCCGAGATCGGCTGGGTGGTCGACCTCATCACCTCGGTGCGCTCGATCCGCGCGGAGATGAACATCACGGCGGCGATACCGCTGGTGCTGGCGGGCGCTGCGCCCGAGACGGCGGCGCGCGCCGAGTGCTGGGCCGAGTTCATCAAGCGGCTCGCCCGCGTCTCCGAGATATCGTCGGCGGCGAATGCGCCGGCCGGCTCGGTGCAACTCGTGGTGCGCGGCGACGTGGTGGCGCTGCCGCTCAAGGGCGTCATCGATCTCGCCGCCGAGCGCGCGCGTCTCGACAAGGAACTCGCCAAGGCGGAAGCCGACATCAAGCGCGTCGACGCCAAGCTGTCGAACGAGAAGTTCGTCGCCAACGCGCCGGACGAGGTGGTCGAGGGCGAGAAGGAGAAGCGCGAGGAAGCGCTCGCCCGCAAGGCCAAGATCACCGAGGCCATGGAGCGGCTGAAGGGCGCTGCGTAAACGGCTGGTCATCCGCGAGGCGCGCGCGGGTCGCGCGCCGCGAAAGCCCCTCGGCCGGCGCGCCAGTGGTACGATTTGGCGCGCTCCGGTTTTATTCCACTTATACTTGTGGTCCTGCACGCCTCGCCCTAGCCTTCGTGCGCAAAGGGCGGCGCGGCTTGGTGCGCGATGCAGCGATCGGTCGCCGCCGAAAGAGAGCGTGGGGGCGAACACGGGTCATGGCATGAATTTCACGCATCGGCTGGCGCCACATCGTCGGCGCGGCGGCCCTGGTGACGGCGCTTGGGCTTGGCGCCCCGACGCAGGCGCAGCCGCAAAGTCACGGCGTCCAGCCCTGGCAGGCTGAGCGGGCGATCAAGGACTTCGTCAAGATCTTCGTGTCGCAGCAGGTGATCACGAACGACTACAGCAAGGTGCGCGTCAGGATCAGCCAGGTTCAGCGGATTTACAACAAGGACGTCGGCTGGATCGTCGTCGCCATTTTCGAAGGCGCGGTGGTGCCGGACGTCTATTCGCAGACGCAGACCCAGACCGTCTACCACCGCATCCTGAAGATCGCCGCCGACAAGAAGGGCGTCGTGCACGAGGCCGTGGTCAACGAAGGGCAGGGCTTGATGAAGAGTACGGCCAGGACGTCCACGCTGCACGACGAGTTGCCGGCGACGCTCGGCACCTGGACCGACTGGGGCGGCAGCCCGGCTGCCACGGCGACGCCCAACGTCCCGGCCGTTACGCCAGGGCCTTCAACGGGCACGCAGATGCCGACCAGCCATGGGCCGCGCGCCACGATCGACAAACAAATCACGGACCTCGCCAATCAAACGCGGGCCGCGCAAGCCACATGCAACAAGACCCACGACCCTAAGGACTGCGCGCGCTATGAAGCGTTGTATAAAGCTTACGTGGCGAAGGTCGCGGAAAAGGCAAAGGGCACGCGGTAGGGCGGCCCGCGGCTCGTGCTTTGCACCATGCACCGTGGCGTGCGGGCGCGTTACGGAACATTCCGTATGAAAGCATCGCGTTTTTCGCGCTATAGGGTCGCGCGCGTAAGCGCGTAGAATGACATGCCCAATGCGACCAAGACGTTTTTGCTCGTGCCCGGAGCCTGGCACGGCGCTTGGTGCTTTCGCCGGGTCCAGGATCTGCTCATCGCGCGGGGCCACAAGGTCTACGCCCTGACGCTGACCGGCCTCGCCGACCGCTCGCATCTGGCGAGTGACGCCGTCAACATGGATACCCACGTCGCCGACGTGGTGAATTTCGTCGCCTGGGAGGACTTGAGCGACTTCGTGCTGGTCGGCCACTCCTATGGCGGGCTGGTGCTGGCGGGCGCGGCCGAGACGATCGCGCCCAAAGTCGCCTCCATCGTCGTCCTCGACGCCTTCATCCCGGAGAACGGCCAGTACATGGCCGACATCGTCCAGCGCGAGATGCCGAAGTCCGGTTTCGCGCCGTCCTATCCGGCCAAGGCCATGGGCGTGCCGCTCGCGGACGAGGCCTGGGCCGACGCCAAGCTGACGGGCCAGCCGGTCACACCTACAACCAGAAAATGACGCTGACCGGCGCCTATAAGAGCATCGGGAAGAAGACTTACGTGCGCACCTTGCGCTTCGAAAATCCGGGCATGCAGGCGACCTATGAGGCGCTCAAGGAACAGCCCGGCTGGAAGACCTTCACCATCGACTGCGGTCACGAACTGATGATCGCCAAGCCGAAGGAAACCGCCGACATTCTGGAGCGGGTGGCCTGACGGAGAGTTCTATCCAAATTGGAAATGGCTCGTTGAATTGTTCTGATACCGCAAGCGCGCGCCTGCAATGCGCTTGCGGTTTCAACGGAACGATTTTAGTCCGGTTCGCATGAGGATATTTCTCGCAGGCGCCGGCGGCGCCATCGGGCGCCGGCTGACGCCACTGCTCGTTCGCGACGGCCACGCGGTCGTCGGCAGCACGCGCGCGGCCGACAAGGCCGAGGCGATCGCCAGGCTCGGCGCTACGCCCATCGTCGTCGATGTGTTCGACGACGCGGCGCTCATCCGCGCGGTGGCCGAGGCCAAGCCCGACGCAATCATCCACCAGCTCACCGATTTGCCCGCGGGCCCGGGCACGCCCGGCTATGCCGAAGGCCAGCAGCGCAATGCGCGCCTGCGCGTCGAAGGCACGCGCAATCTGGTCGCGGCCGCCAACGCCGCAGGTGTAAGCCGCATGGTCGCGCAGAGCATCGCCTTCATTTACGCGCCGGGCGAGGGCGCGCGCGTGGAGGCGGATCCGCTCGATGCCGCCGCCGATGGCACGCGCGCGCGGACCGTTGCAGGCGTGGTGGCCTTGGAGCAGGCGGTCCTCTCCCTGCCGGAGGGGATCGTCTTACGCTACGGCTATTTCTACGGCCCCGGCACCTGGTACGAAGAACCGCCGAAGCCGCCAGCGGTGCACGTGGACGCCGGCGCGCAAGCCTGCCTGCTGGCGCTCACGCAGGGTAGGCCCGGTATCTACAACATCGCCGAAGATGACGCGGTGGTGTCGAGCGAGAAAGCGAAGCATGAACTCGGCTTTGATGCGGGCTTCCGCATCACGCCTTGAACGGCTTGCTCCAGAACTTCGAACCTTTGAGCCCGTAGCGCCAGGGGTGCTCCACCGCTTTCGATATGCCGATGCGCGGGCCGGTGACGATTTCCGGCGCGCCCTCGCGCGCGCGCAGCTCGAACGGCGTCCGGTCGAGCGCCAGGCCGTTGTGCTTGTGAGTAATGGCAAGCGCCTGCGCCAGCTTGCCCGGGCCCGAGCACAGATCGCGCGGTTCGCTCACGCCCCGCCGGCGTCGCATGGCGGCCAAGCCCTCCGTCGGCGCGAGCGCGCGGATCAGCACGGCGCTCGCCGAGCCTGCCGGCTCGCAGACGAAGTTCAGGCACCAGTGGATGCCGTAGGAGCGGTAGACGTAAGCGAAGCCGGGCGGGCCGAACATGACCCGATTGCGCTCGGTCGGGCCGTTGTAGCTGTGCGCTGCCGGATCGGTGTGGTGATAGGCCTCGAGCTCGACGATGACGCCGCCGACGCCGTCGACCAGCAGCGTCGCCCCGATCAGCTCGGGAGCAATCTCGTGCACCGAGCGGGCGAAGAAGGAGCGGCGGAGGCGGGCGGACATGGTCTCGGTCTGGGTCTAACGGCGATTGGCCATGGCACCATAACCGGCGGAGCGGGGCCGGCGACAGATGTGTGCGTCGCAACATAGCCACAGTTGTTGCGCGCCTGCCACACCCACTCGGCAATCCAACCGCGGATGGCCGCCAAGCTCCGCCACGCCGCTATTTGGCCATACCCTTCAACGACATCGGCGGGGTAAGAAAACGGTCGTTTAAACCGTTGCCGGATTTCCGCTTTTGCGGTCGGGCGCATCCGCCGGTCAACGCGATGGACAATGGAATTGGCCGGGATTCCGGCGAGTAGAGAACCAAAACCACAGTCAGAAGCACCTTTTTAGCGTGTGTGTTGGGCGGGGGGCCAGCAAAGTTATGGACGCAAAGACAAGCCTTAAGAACCGCCTGCCGAGCCGCCATGCCACCGAGGGTGCCGAGCGCGCCCCGCACCGTGCGTTCTATTACGCCATGGGGCTCACCAAGGAGCAGATCCACGCGCCTTTCGTCGGCGTCGCGACCTGCTGGAACGAAGCCGCGCCCTGCAACATCGCGCTCATGCGCCAGGCGCAGGCGGTGAAGAAGGGCGTCGCCGCGGGCGGCGCGACGCCGCGCGAGTTCTGCACCATCACCGTTACCGACGGCATCGCCATGGGGCACGGCGGCATGCGGGCTTCGCTGCCCTCGCGCGAAGTGATTGCGGATTCCGTCGAACTCACCGTGCGCGGTCACGCCTATGACGCGCTGATCGGGCTCGCCGGCTGCGACAAGTCACAGCCCGGCATGATGATGGCGATGTGCCGCCTTAACGTGCCGGCGATCTACATCTACGGCGGTTCCATCCTGCCCGGCACCTTCAAGGGCAAGGAGGTCACGATCCAGGACGTGTACGAGGCGGTCGGCAAGCACTCGGTCAACGAATTCACCGACGAGGAACTCGATATCCTCGAGCAGAACGCCTGCCCGTCGGCCGGCGCCTGCGGCGCGCAGTTCACCGCCAACACCATGGCGACCGTGTCTGAGGCGATCGGCCTTGCGTTGCCTTATTCGGCCGGCGCGCCGGCGCCATACGAAATCCGCGACAAGTTCTGCATGCTCGCCGGCGAGATGATCATGGGCCTGATCGAGAAGAACATCCGCCCGCGCGACATCGTCACCCGCAAGGCGCTTGAGAATGCTGCTGCTGTTGTTGCCGCGACCGGCGGTTCAACGAATGCTGCGCTGCATCTTCCCGCGATTGCCCACGAATGCGGTATCGAGTTCACGCTGTTCGACGTCGCCGAAATCTTCAAAAAGACACCATATATCGCAGATTTGAAGCCCGGTGGCCGTTATGTCGCCAAGGATATGTTCGAGGCTGGCGGGGTGCCGCTCCTCATGAAAACACTCCTCGACCACGGGTTCCTGCACGGGGATTGCTTGACCGTCACCGGGCGCACGATCGCCGAGAACATGGCTAACGTGAAATGGAATCCGGACCAGGACGTGGTGCGAGCGGCCAACGAGCCGATCCTGGCGACCGGCGGTGTCGTCGGTCTCAAGGGCAACCTGGCGCCGGAAGGTGCGATCGTGAAAATCGCCGGCATGAAGAAGCTGCAGTTCTCCGGCCCGGCGCGCGTGTTCGAGGGCGAGGAAGCCTGCTTCGAGGCGGTGAAGAAGCGCACCTACAAAGAAGGCGATGTTCTCGTCATTCGCAACGAGGGCCCGAAGGGCGGCCCCGGCATGCGCGAGATGCTGTCGACCACGGCCGCGCTCTACGGCCAGGGCATGGGCGAAAAGGTGGCGCTGATCACGGACGGGCGCTTCTCGGGCGCGACCCGCGGCTTCTGCGTCGGCCATGTCGGGCCCGAAGCGGCGGTGGGCGGACCGATCGGTCTGCTGCGCGACGGCGACATCATCGAGCTCGATGCCGAGAAGGGCACCATGAACGTCAAGCTCTCCGACGAGGAGCTCGCCAAGCGTCAGGCCGGCTGGAAGCCGCGCGAGAGCGAGTTCGGCTCGGGTTATCTCTGGAAATACGCCCAGCAGGTGGGCTCCGCCGTCAACGGCGCCGTGACCCATCCGGGCGGTGCCGGGGAGAAGGAGTGCTATGCGGACAGCTGAGTCCCTGCTGTACGTAGCGCTGACGGCGGCGTGCCTGGCGGCGGCGCCCGCGCTGGCGTTCAACGGCAGTGTCACCGACAGCCAAGCGATTCCGCAGGCGCCCGAAGTGGCGTCGCTGCCGCCTCATGCCGACTCGGATACGTCCGCGCCGCGGCCGCCGGCCGACATTCCGAGCGCGGCGCCGACCGAGCATCTCACAGCGGCGCAGGCTTTCCGCAGCGGGGCGCGCTGGCTCAAGAAAGGCGACACCCACAAGGCGGTGGTCTCGCTCGAATACGCCGCCGAGAACGGGCATCCGCTGGCGCAGTGGAAGCTCGGTCGCATGTATGCCGAAGGCGACGGCGTCGCGCAGAACGATCTGAAGGCGTTCAAGTACTTCGAGAGCGTCGTCAACGAGCACGGCGCCGACGACCCCAATACGCGGCAGGCGCGCTTCGTCGCCAACGCGCTGGTGGCGCTCGGACGCTACTATTTGCAGGGCATCCCGAACTCGGACGTCAAGCGCGATCCGGAGCGGGCGCGCCAAATACTGTCCTACGCGGCCTCCTATTTCCGCGATCCCGACGCCCAGTATCTGCTCGCGCGGCTCTATCTCGACGGCAAGGGCGCGCCGCACGATCCGCGCACGGCGGCACGCTGGTTTGCGCTCTCGGCGCAGAAGGGCCAGTGCCAGGCGCAGGCCATGCTCGGCGCCATGTTGTTTGCCGGCGATCACGTTCCGCACCAGGCCGCGCGCGGGCTGATGTGGCTGGCGCTCGCCAAGGACAATGCGCGCGACACCTCGGCCGCCAACCAAGCCTGGATCAACCGGCTCTACGACAACGCCTTGCGGGACGCGAGCGAGGACGACCGCGCGCTCGCCGGCATCTACCTCAAGCGCTGGATGGAGCACCGGCGCGACTGACCGGCACTGGCAGCGCCCGGCGAGGGCGCCTCAGGCCACCTCGATATCCAGATCCACCCACACCGGTACGTGGTCGGACGGCTTCTCCCAGGCGCGCACGTGGCGGTCGATGCCGGCGTCGGCGAGCCTGTCGGCAGCCTGCGGCGACAGCATCAGGTGGTCGATACGAATACCGTTGTCCTTCTGCCAGGCGCCGGCCTGATAGTCCCAGAAGCTATAGAGGCCACCGGCGTCGGTCACCGCCCGTAGCGCATCGGTGAGGCCGAGATTGGCAAGCGCGCGGAACTTCTCCCGGGTCGCCGGCAGGAACAGCGCGTCGTTGACCCAGTCCTGCGGGCGCTTGGCGTCGCGGGGGCTGGGAATGACGTTGTAGTCGCCGGCCAGAATGAGCGGCTCCTCCAGCGCCAGGCGCTCGCGCGCGAAGTTAATAAGCCGCTCCATCCAATTGAGTTTATAGACGTATTTCTCTTCGCCGCCGTTGCCGTTGGGCAGATAAAGGCTGACCACCCGCACCACGCCGCCCTTGACCGAGATGAGCGCCTCCAGGAAGCGCGCCTGGACGTCGCCGTCGCCGCCATCGAGCCCCGATTTGACCTCGTCGAACGGCAGCTTCGACAGCAGCGCCACCCCGTTGAACGTCTTCTGGCCGTGCACCGCCACGTTGTAGCCGAGCGTCTCGAAGGCCTCGCGCGGAAAGGCGTCGTCGGTGCACTTGATCTCCTGCAGGCAAACCACATCGGGCGCGGTCTCGGCGAGCCACGTCTGCAGGTTCTCGATGCGCTGGCGGATGGAATTGACGTTCCAGGTGGCTATTCGCATGGGGTCATCGGGTTGCCTGGATGAATCGGACGATTTTTCGGGCCAATCCTTACCAGCCACCGCAGGGATATGCACCGTCGGTCGTTAGTGTGTTAATGTGGCCGTCCGTGAGGCCGCAGGCGGCAACCGCGCAGCGCCACAACACGGCAGAGGGAGCACCCGGGCCGGGGCGAGACGACCGGGTCGACACAGGGTTTATGAGCAAAAAAACCTGGCTTTTGGGCGTCGTCGTGCTCGTCGCAGCCGGCGGCGCGGTATTTGTTCATAACAACCCTCCCGCTCAAAAATGGCTCGCTGAGTTCTGGCCTACCCGGCGCGCGGCCGCGCAGGCCCCCCGGCGCGCCGGCGGCCCGGTGCCGGTGGATGTCGCCAAGGCCGTGCGCAAGCAGGTGCCGGTGCGCCTCGACGCCCTCGGCACCGTCACCCCGATCGCCAGCGTTGCGCTCAAGACCCGCGTCGACACCACCATCACAGCCGTGCACTTCCAAGACGGCGCCCACGTCGAAAAAGGCGAACTGCTCTTCACCCTCGATTGCCGGGTGATAGAGGCCCAGATCGCCCAGACCGAGGGCGCGGTGGCGCGCGACAAGGCGCAGCTCGCCGGCGCCGTGCGCGACGTCAACCGCTACACCAGCCTGGTGGCCAAGCAGGCGACCCCCACCGTCAATCTCGACAACGCCAAGACCCAAGCCGACGTCTATCGTGCCGCCATCAAGTCGGACGAAGGGCTGCTGCAGAACCTGACCGTTCAGCGCAGCTTCTGCGACGTGACGGCGCCGATCTCGGGCCGCATCAGCGCCGCCAACGTCAAGGTCGGCAACTTCGTGCGCCAGGCCGACACCACGCCGATGGCGACCATCAACCAGATGGCGCCGGTCTACGTCAGCTTCACCGTTCCGCAGAAGAACCTGCCGGCGCTGCGCCAGGCGCTCGCCGCCAAGACTGCGAAAATTGAGGCGTTGGTTCCCGGATCGCCCAAGCCTGAAGACGGCCAAGTCTCCATGATCGAGAACACGGTCGATCCGACGACCGGCATGGCGACCGTACGCGCCACCATGCCCAACAAGGACGAGGGGCTGTGGCCGGGCACGCTGGTTTCCGTCGATCTGACGCTGCGCACCGAAGAGGGCATCGTGGTTCCCACCAACGCCGTCGAGGTGAGCCAGTCCGGCAGCATCGTGTTCGTGGTGCAGAACGGCGTAGCAAAGGTGCGCCACGTCAAGGTGGCGCGCCAGATCGGCAACGAGTCGGTGATCGGCGAGGGCGTCAAGGCCGGCGAGACGGTGGTGACGGAAGGCCAGTTGCGCCTGCGCGACGGCAGTCGGGTTTCCGCACGCGAGGGCGGTGGCGGCGCGGGCAAACCGCGGCGCGCCGGTAGTTGAACCCGGGCACCCGCGCCATGAACATCTCGGAGACCTGCATCCGCCGCCCGGTGTTGACGACGCTGATGACGGCGTCGCTGATCGTGTTCGGCGCCTTCGCCTATCGGCTGCTGCCGGTTGCCGCGCTGCCGGCGGTCGACTTTCCAACCATCCAGATCACCGCGACCCTGCCGGGCGCGAGCCCCGAGACCATGGCGGCCTCGGTCGCGTCGCCGATCGAGCGCCAGCTCTCGACCATCGCCGGGATATCCTCGATGGACTCGGAATCGGCGCTCGGCACCTCGAAGATCACGGTCCAGTTTGACCTCAATCGCAACATCGACGGCGCCTCGCTCGACGTGCAAACGGCGCTCGCCACCGCGCAGCGGCGGCTGCCGGCCGAAATGACGACGCCGCCCTTCTTCCGCAAGGTCAATCCCGGCGACTTCCCGGTGCTGTATCTGAGCATGCGCTCGGACACGATGCCGCTGTCCAAGATCGACGATTACGCGGAAACGGTGCTGGCGCCGCAGATCTCGCAGATGCCCGGCATCGCCCAGGTGCTGGTCTACGGCGCGCAGAAGTTCGCCGTGCGCGTGCAGGTCGATCCGCTCGCGGCGGCCGCGCG
Organism: uncultured Pseudomonadota bacterium; assembly: GCA_963773225.1. Taxonomy (GTDB): domain Bacteria; phylum Pseudomonadota; class Alphaproteobacteria; order Rhizobiales; family Xanthobacteraceae; genus Pseudolabrys. The sequence continues at coordinate 370,846 of CAVZAO010000008.1, read as the reverse complement.
CAACATCTCGCTCAACGACATCCGCAGCGTGGTGGCCGCCGCCAATTCGTCGGCGCCGGTCGGCTCGCTCGAGGGCAAGCAGCGCACGGTGACATTGCTCGCCACCAGCGCCATGCGGCACGCCGCCGACTACCGCAACGTGGTGGTGGCCTATCGCAATGGGGCGCCGGTCAAGCTCGACCAGATCGCCCACGTGGTCGACAGCGTCGAGAACGACAAGATCGCCACCTGGTTCAACGATTCCCGCGCCATCGTGCTGGCGATCCAGCGCCAGCCCGACGCCAACACCGTCGCGGTGGTGGACGAGGTGCGCAACGCGCTGCCGGCGATCCGGGCCCAGGTGCCGGCGGCGATCGAGATGGCGCCGTTGTTCGACCGTTCGATCTCGATCCGCGACGCGGTCTCGAACGTGCAGGAGACGTTGGCCATCGCCGTCTGCCTCGTCATCATGGTCATCTTCCTGTTCCTGCGGAAGATTTCCGCCACCATCATTCCGGCGCTGGCGGTGCCGGTGTCGCTGGTCGGCACCTGCGCGGCCATGTACGCGTTCGGATTCTCCATCAACAACATGACGCTTTTGGCGCTGACTTTATCCGTCGGCTTCGTGGTCGACGACGCCATCGTCATGCTCGAGAACATCGTGCGCCACATCGAAGGCGGCATGCGGCCGTTCGAGGCGGCGCTCAAAGGCTCGCGCGAAATCGGCTTCACCATCGTCTCAATCACCTTCTCGCTGATCGCGGTGTTCATCCCGGTGCTGCTGATGGGCGGCATGGTCGGCCGCGTGTTCCGCGAGTTCGCGGTCACCATCGCGGTGGCGATCATCACCTCCGGCTTCGTGTCGCTGACCCTGACGCCGATGCTGTGCGCGCGCGTGCTCAAGGGGCACACCGGCGAGGAGAAGGAGTTCTTCCTGCTGCGCTGGTTCGAGGCCATGTTCGAGGGCTGGCGGCGGTCCTACCAATGGTCGCTCGACTGGGTGCTGCGCTACAAGTCGATCATGCTGCTGGTGACCATCGCCACCATGGTCGGCACGGTGTGGCTCTACGTGATCGTGCCCAAGGGCTTCTTCCCGACCGAGGACACGGGCTACCTGATCGCCATTACCGAGGGCAAAACCGACATCGCCTTCGACGCCATGGAGAAGCTGCAAAGCAAGGTCGCCGAGATCATCCGGCACGACCCGGCGGTCGACTACATCAACTCGACGGTGGGGGCGGGCGGTCCCAACGCACTCGGCAATTCGGGCCGCATGCTGGTGGCGCTGAAGCCGCGCAGCGAGCGCGGCAACCTGCGCGCGGTCATCGGGCGGCTCCGGGCGAAGGCCAACGTCGTGCCCGGCATGCAAGTGTTCTTCCAGCCGATCCAGAACATCCGGCTCGGGGGCAAGTTCAGCAAGAGCGAGTACCAGTACACGCTGCAGTCCAACGACACCGCCGCGCTCTACAAGATCGCGCCCGAGCTGCGTGACAAGATCGCCAAGCTGCCGGGCTTGCGCGACGTCACCACCGACCTCTACATCAAGAATCCGCAGGTGACGATCGAGGTCGACCGCGAGAAGGCGGCGGTCTACGGCGTCTCCATCGATCAGGTGCGCCAGGAGCTCTACAACGCTTTCGGTTCGCGCCAGGTTGCCACCATCTACACGCCCGCCAATGACTACCAGGTGATCCTGGAGGCCGAGCCGAAATACCAGGTCGGTCCGAGCGACCTCAACTACATCCATCTGAAGACGTCGAGCGGGACGGTGGTGCCGCTATCGGCCGTCACCAAGTTCGTGCGCACGGTGGGGCCGCTCGAAGTCAACCACCAGGGCCAACAGCCGGCGGTGACCATCTCTTTCAACCTCGCGCCCGACGTCTCGCTCGGCCAGGCCGTCGACGCCATCACCAAGCTGGAGAACGAGGAGCATCTGCCGGCCTCGATCACCACCGGCTTCCAGGGCACGGCCCAGGTGTTCCAGGACTCCTTGCGCGGTCAGGGCATCCTGATTCTGGCCGCGATTTTCGCGGCTTACGTGGTTCTGGGCATCCTCTACGAGAGCTTCATCCACCCGATCACGATCATCTCCGGCCTGCCGTCCGCCGGCATCGGCGCCATCCTGACGCTGATGCTGTTTGGCATGGACTTGTCGGTGATCGCCATGATCGGCATCGTGATGCTGGTCGGCATCGTGAAGAAGAACGCCATCATGATGATCGACTTCGCCATCGAGCGCCGCCGCGTCGGACTGAGCGCGGAAGCCGCGATCCGCGAGGCGGCGAACCTGCGCTTCCGTCCGATCATGATGACCACCTTCGCCGCCATCTTCGGGGCGCTGCCGATCGCCATCGGCACCGGCGCCGGCGCCGAGCTGCGCCAGCCGCTCGGCGTCGCCGTGGTCGGCGGCCTGTGCGTGTCGCAGCTTTTGACGCTCTACATCACGCCGGTGATCTACGTTTACCTCGACCGCATCGACCGGCTGATCAAGCGCCGCATCGAGCCGCAGGTTGAGGAAGTCAGCGAAGCCCCGGCGGCGGTGGCAGCGGAGTAGGTCACGCGCTTTGCGCCGTCATGGCCGGGCTTGTCCCGGCCATCCATGGCTTTCTTCTTTTCATGGCGCATAAGACGTGGATGCCCGGCACAGGGCCGGGCATGACGCTGAAATCGTGGCAACCGCTTTGGGAGATCTACAGCGCGAAGCTGGTCCCGCAGCCGCAGGAAGCCGTGGCGTTCGGGTTCTTGACCTTGAAGGCGGCGCCGATCAGGTCCTCGACGAAATCGATCTCAGAGCCGGCCATGTACTGCTGGGAGACGGAATCGATCAGCACGGTCGCGCCGTCGCGGGCAATCACCAGGTCATCGTCGCCCTGGGTGCGCTCCATGTCGAACTTGTACTGGAAGCCGGAGCAGCCGCCGCCTTCCACGCTGACGCGCAGCATGGTGCCGTCAGGCTCGCTTTTCAGGATCTCGCCGATGCGGCGAGCGGCCCGGTCGCTGACTGTGATGCTCGGCTCGCTCATGGATTAGCCTTCGAATCAGCCTGAATTCCGCGTTTTCCACCCGCCAAGCTGTTGGCAGGGGCTGACGAATTAGTTAAGTGCGCCAGCAGGCGAGGTCAATGCGGGCCGGGCAGGGCAGAAATGGCCATTTCCACGTCGATTGCGCGGGCGCCATACGCCGCAGACCCCGGGCAAAGCCGCGGCCGGCGCTATCGGGAACCCGCAAGTCCCTCGCGCAACGATTTCCGCCGGGATTGTGACCGCATCATCCATTCCGCCGCGTTCCGGCGGCTCGCCCACAAGACACAAGTGTTCGTCTATCACGAGGGCGACCATTACCGCACCCGGCTGACCCACACCCTGGAAGTAGTGCAGATCGCGCGTTCGCTCGCCCGGGCGCTCGGGCTCGACGAAGACCTCGCCGAGGCGCTGGCGCTGGTGCACGACCTCGGCCATTCACCCTTCGGCCACGCCGGCGAACGGGCGCTCGATCGCTGCCTCGCCGGTTTCGGCGGCTTCGATCACAATGCGCAGGCGCTGCGCATCGTCACGGACCTCGAGCGGCGCTACGCCGAATTCGACGGGCTGAACCTGAGCTGGGAGACGCTCGAGGGTCTGGTCAAGCACAACGGCCCGCTCACCGACCGCGCCGGCAACGCCGTCGGCCGCTACGCCGAGACCGGCGTGCCGGCGCCGATCGTGGCCTATTCGCGCGCGCACGATCTCGAGCTGTGGTCGCACGCCAGCGCCGAGGCCCAGGTGGCGGCGATTGCCGACGACATTGCCTACGACGCCCATGACATCGACGATGGACTGCGCGCCGACCTGTTCACGCTCGACGACATGGCGGGCGTGCCGCTAGTCGGCGACATCGTCGCCGAGGTCGATGCGCGCTATCCCGGCCTTGCCCCCGAGCGCCGGGCGCATGAATGCGTGCGCCGGATCATCACCCGCATGATCGAGGACGTCACCGCCGAGAGCCGCCGGCGGCTCGGCGCGCTCGCCCCGGGATCGGCCGCCCACGTGCGCAACGCCGCGGGCCCGGTGATCGCGTTCTCGCCGGCCTATGTCGTAGCCGACAACGCCATCAAGGGTTTCCTCTATCCGCGCATGTATCGCCACGACTGGGTGATGCGCGTGATGGGCGACGCCGAGCGAGTTGTTGAGGACCTGTTCCGGCATTATGCGGCGGCGCCCGCAGACCTGCCGGACGAGTGGGGTGCCGGCATCGCCGCGGTCGACGACGCGACGCGCGTGCGCCGCATCGGCGACTACATCGCCGGCATGACCGACCGCTACGCCCTCATCGAACACGCGCGTTGGTTCGCGCGCACGCCAGAGTTGCGATAGCGCCCGCTGCCGGAACAACCGCGTGCCGGGTGCGTTGCTCTGCCATGCAGTACGTAATCTATTTCGCCGTCACGGCGCCGCTTGTGCTTGGTGGGCTGCTGTGGGCGTCGGCGAACACGCCCCCGCAGCCGCCGATGTTCAACGGTGGCTATAACGCCATTGCCGACCAGGTGCCCGAGCCCGTGCAGACCGCCACGACGGTCGCCCCCCACAGGGTCGCTGGGAACAAAGTCGCCGCAGAGAAAGTCGCGGCCAAGAAGGTTGACGCGATCGCGGATAACGACGGCAAGAGCGATAAGCCGGCCGCCGACAAGAAGAGCTGATCGACTTCTGATAGGCGCGCGCCGCGTCTAGACCTTGAAGCCGATGCGGAAGCCGCCCCAGTGCCGGCCGCGCACGGTAATCGGTGCCGAAACATCCTTCATCAGCACGAAGTTGCCGCCGCCCATGTCGCGCCGGTAGGTCTGCAGCAGGAACGAGCGCGTGCTGCGGCCGGCGGCGAGCCCGGTGCGGTCGTCGAAGATGCGGCGGTTGCGGCAGTTGGCCCCGTTCCAAGTCGGGTCGTCGCTCTGCGGACGCGAGTATTTGCGATTGTGGGTTGGCAGATAGCCGTTGCGGTCGACCGCGGCGCCGAAGGCGATGCGCGGATCGGCGGCCAGCAGCGGCTCCTGGATCGGCGGCAGCATCTTATCGGTGAAGGCGACGAAGCGGGTCATCACCTGCTGTGGGTTGGTGCCCGGGATCGACGTGTAGCGTTCGTCGAACAAGGCCTCCATGCCGATGTCGCCGCGCGCGAGCGCTTGCTCGAACAACTCGCCGACGGTCCGCGCGGTCTCCTGGCAGAGCGCGATGATGGGGCTGTCGGGGGTCTCGATGCCGCTGTCGGCGATGAACCGAATAAACTCCTCGCTGGTCTCGAGGATCGAGTCCGCGCGTGTCTTGGCGCGCGCGAGCTTGCCGCTGCCGGCCTGCACCGACTGCACCAGGCCGGAGAGCTCGTCCTGCAGACCCGTGAAGGCGTTACTGGTCGATTCCACCTCTGCCGACATGGTGCCGATCTCGTCGGTCATGGATTGCACGGCGGTGACCAGGCCGTGCAGGGCGTCGATGGACTGGTAGGCGTGGCTTGATTCCGACTTGGCCGCCTCGGCGGTCGCCGTATTGGTCTCGGCCTTTTGCGACAGCTCGCTGAGCGTGCGCGAGAGCGTGGCGAGATTGTCCTGGTTGGTCTCGGTGGTCGCGCGCGCCTGCTCGGCGAGCTGGCGCACCGCGCCGGCGATGATCGCGAAGCCCGCGCCGGCCTGGCCCGCGTGCGCGGCTTCGATGCTGGCGTTGAGCGCCAGGAGTTGGGTGTCGTCGGCGATGCGGCGCACCGCATCGCTGGTTTCCTGCACCTGGCGGATCGTAGCCGCCACCTTCTCGATGGCCGATTTGACGGCGATGGCGCCGTCGCCCAGCGCTTCGATCTTGCCGATGGCGGCTTTGAGCGTCGCCGACATGTCGGCTGCGCTCTGGCTCAGGGTTGCCTGCGTCGTCTGCGCCGACGCCTGCGCGCTGGTCATGGTGGCCGAGAGCGACGTGTGGATTTCGGCCATCTGGCGCGCGGCGGCGATGGCGCCCTGGGCGCTGCGCGATTGGGTCTGGCCGAGGTTCGTGAGGTCGCCGATCAAGCCGGCGACGTCGGCGATTTCGACGCCGAGCCGTCCCGCGCGCTCGCCGATGTCGGATAGCGGCGCGGACGCCGGAACGGCTGTGGTCGCGGAGGGCACCTGTTGGGTCGCAGCCATCGTCTCAAGGCCCCCTGGAATCTGGTGGGGAACAGTGAGCCGGCGATGGTTAACGGGGCCTTGACGCGGGTGCCGGCGGGTTACGGCACCGAATGCTTGTAAACGTGCTGGTGAAGCGCTCGGGCCGGCTCAGGTCGCCGTCAGGGCTCTGATGCGCTTGGCGACCACGTAGGCGATCGGGATCGCGACTACGAAGCCGATGATGGCGGCGACCGGAATATATTGCATATCCTTGACGGCCAGGGTCGGCACGGTGAGCACCACCATAATGGCGATGCCTGCCAGCACCGTTCCCCCGATCATCCAGAGAAGAACCGCGATCTTGAACATGTCAGATAGCCCCCGGAAAATGCGGATAAAACACCATTGCGATTGCGGTGCGGCATGCATTGATCTAGCGCAAGGCACCGCCGCCGGCCGGTTGCGCGCTGATGCGGCGCGACGCGTGTCACCGGCATCGCTAACGGCCAGACCGTCATGACCCGCCGCGTCGCGCTCAAGGCCGTCACCCGCCGCAACTGGGAGGCGGTCGCCGATCTCGATCTGGCGCCGGACCAGCGCGGCCTTGTCGCCAGCAATGCCTACTCGCTCGCCGAATCGAAGTTCGATCCCGCCGCGCGCCCGCGGGCGATCTACGCCGGCAAGCGGGTGGTGGGCTTCCTGATGTACGATATTTCAAAGGGCGGAAAGAAAGCGCTCATCTATCGCTTCATGATCGATCGCGCCCACCAGGGCAAAGGCTATGGCGGCGCGGCACTTGCCGCGGCGATCAAAGAGATCGCGCGCGTGCCCGGCGTCAGGAGGATTGCGATCTCCTATATGCCCGACAACCGCGTGGCGCGCGCGTTCTATGCAGGCTTCGGGTTTCGCGAAGTGGGGTGCGACGAAGACGGCGAGGTGATGGCGGAGCTACGACTGTAGCGGCGGCCCGGACGCCGCCGGACCGGCTGGAGCGCCCCGGAGCGGGCCGCTTGTGCATGGGGTGCAATTTCCACCCATCCCGCGCGGGTTTCTTTGACTTGCTGGCCGAAATCCATTACCCGCAACGGCCATTATGGCAGCCGCGACTAGATCGAACTCGCAACAAAAGGCGCACGACCGCGCGCAAGACCAAGTCCCGGCGCAGCGCCGCGACCAAGGTCAAGTCCAAAGCCAAGGCGACCAGCAAGAAGACCAAGAAGGCAAAGGCCGGCAAGGCGGCCGCTGGGAAGGCCGCGCTCAAGCGCAAGGCCAAGCGCAAGGCCAAGAGCAAGGCCAAGGCCAAGAGCCAAGCCAAGCCCGCGCGCAAAGCCGCCGCCAACAAAGCCAAGAAGAACGTTAAAACGGCGGGCAAGAAGACGACCAAGACACCGATCAAGAAAACTGTCGCGAAGACCGTCAAGAAAGCCGCCTCCAAGTCAGTCACCAAGGCCGCGCCGAAACCGGCGTCCCAGGCCGCATCGCAAGCAGCGCCCAAAGCCACGATGACCATTTCGCATGCCGCGGCGCCGCAGCCGCATCTGTTCGCCGCGATCCTGGTGAAGGTGCGCGAGGCCTGCGCCGCCGCGCTAGGGCCCGATGCCGATCTCTCGCGCGTGCTGGTCGAGCCGCCGCGTGACCCAAGTCACGGCGACATGGCGACCAACGCGGCCATGGTGCTGGCCAAGGGCGCTGGACTGAACCCGCGCGCCTTCGCCGAGACCATCGCCGCGAGCTTGCGCAGCGACGCGCGTGTCGAAAAGGCCGACGTCGCCGGCCCCGGCTTCATCAATCTCACCTTGCGCAACGACGTCTGGAGCGGTGCGCTGCTGGCCGCACTCGATCAGGGCAAGGATTACGGCCGCAGCAACGTCGGGCAGGGCGAAAAGGTCAACGTCGAATACGTCTCGGCCAACCCGACCGGCCCGATGCATGTCGGCCATTGCCGCGGCGCGGTGTTCGGCGACGCGCTGGCGAGCCTGCTCGCTTTCGTCGGCTACGATGTCACGCGCGAGTACTACATCAACGACGCCGGCGCCCAGGTCGAGGCGCTCGCTCGCTCGGCCTATCTGCGCTACCGCGAGGCGCTCGGCGAGCCCATCGGCGAAATTCCGGAAGGACTCTATCCCGGCGAATACCTGAAGGAAGTGGGCGGCGAGCTTGCGGCCGATTACGGCGCCGAGCTCACCACCATGCCGGAGCACGAGCGGCTCCAGATCGCGCGCGATCGCGCCATCAACGTGATCATGGCCGACATCCGCAACGACCTGATGCGGCTCAACGTGATCCCGAACGTGTTCTTCTCTGAGCGCACGTTGATCGAGGGCGAGGAGCACGATCCGTTCTCGCCGCATCCGCCGCCGGAGCGTGAAGCGGACGTGGTGGCCGAGACCATCATGGATCTTCGCAACAAGGGCCTGGTCTACGAAGGCCGCCTGCCGCCGCCGAAGAGCGGCAACCTCGAAGACTGGGAAGACCGCGAGCAGACGCTGTTCCGCTCCACCGATTTCGGCGACGACGTCGATCGGCCGCTGCTCAAGTCCGACGGCAGCTACACCTACTTCGCCACCGACATCGCCTATCACAAGTCGAAGCTCGACCGCGGCTTCAAGCACCTGATCGACGTCTGGGGCGCCGACCACGGCGGCTACGTCAAACGCATGACGGCAGCAGTGAAAGCGCTGAGCGGCGCCACGGTCGGTCTCGACGTCAAGCTGGTGCAGCTCGTTCGCCTGTTGCGCAATGGCGAGCCGGTGAAAATGTCGAAGCGCGCCGGTGAGTTCGTCACCCTGCGTGAGGTCGTGGAAGAGGTCGGACGCGACGCCGTGCGCTTCGACATGCTCTACCGCAAGAACGACGCCGCGCTCGATTTCGACCTCGCCAAGGTGATCGAGGCTTCCCGCGACAACCCCGTGTTCTACGTGCAGTACGGGCACGCCCGCGGGCAGTCCGTGTTCCGCAACGCACGCGCCGACATGCCGGATCTGCCGGCCGAGCCGGGCGCCCGCGTCGAATGGCTCAAGGCGGCGTCATTGTCGGCGCTCGACGACCCTGGGGAACTTTCGCTGCTGCGCAAGATCGCGCTTTATCCGCGCACCGTTGAGGCCGCTGCGGCGGCGCACGAGCCCCACCGCATCGCCTTCTACCTCTATGAGCTGGCAAGCGAATTTCACGCGCAATGGACGCGGGGGAAGGATTTGCCTCATTTACGCTTCATTATCCAGAATGATCCCATAACGACCAGGGCGCGACTGGCTCTGGTGCAGGGCATCGTGATTGTGCTCGCCTCGGGGCTAGGGCTGCTGGGGGTCGAAGCGCCGGAAGAGATGCGATAGCCGTCCGCCGGGTGTGCGCTTGACGCCCGTAGGCGCGGGCGCCCAACTTAAAGAGCACGAGTTACCGGGTATCTTATGGCTGACGATCATTCTCAGCGACCGTTTCGCAGCAACACTCCGCAGGGCCGCGCGACGCCTTCGGCCAACAATTCCGCCGCCGCCAACGATCCGCTCGCCGAGCTGGCGCGCCTGATCGGGCAGAGCGATCCATTCGGTGAGTTCGGCCGCGACAGTGCGCCGCCGCCGGCCGCCCAGCCGGCGCAGGCCGGCAATCAGCCCGAACCGATGCTGCGCGCGCTTGCCGCGCAAGCCATGGCGCGCGGGGCGCATGCGCCTGCCGGCGCGGAAGCGGCGTCTGCCGCCTATGGTGGCGAAGACTTCTCGAGCCAGCCCTATGGCAGTCCGCCACTTTCGGGGGGCGGCGACCTCTATCACACGCAGGACGGTCCGGTGCCCGGCTACGAGGATCAAGCCGGCTATCACGAGGCCGGCTTCGAGCCCGGTCCGCCGCCCTATGCCGACGACGAGCACGGCTATCAGGACTACTACGACGACATTCCACCGCCGCGCCGGCGCATGGGCGTGCTGGCGATCGCGGCTGTGTTCGCGCTCGCCGTGGTCGGCACCGCCGGCGCATTCGGCTATCGCGCGCTGTTCGGTTCGATCCACTCCGGGCCGCCGCCGGTTATCAAGGCCGATGCCAAGCCGGCGAAGATTGTGCCCGACAAGGACAAAAACGGCGCGGCCAAGCTGATCAACGACCGCGTCAACGTCGCGAGCGGCGACCAGAAGCTGGTTTCGCGTGAGGAGCAGCCGGTCAACCTCAACAAAGACGGGGCGACGGGCGCCATGGCGCCATCGGGAGCGGCGGCCGGGCTGACACAAGGACAGTCGGTGGCGAGCGCAGGCGCCGGGGCGATGGAAACGCCGGCCCTCGGCAGCGGCGTCATCGGGCCGGACCCGCGCAAGATTCACACCATCACCATTCGCCCCGACCAGCCGGGGACAGGGGCCATGCAGGCCGATCAGGCCACCATGGCAGACGCTGCGCCGACTGCGGCGGCGCCGCCGCCCGAGCAGCCGCTGGCGACGGTGCAGGAGACGCGTCAGGCGACGCGCCAAGCCACGCACCAGGAAACGCATCACGACGCGCCGCCGGCACCTGCGCCGCGCCACGCCGCTGTGCGTCATGCCGCGCCGGCGCCGACCCATCGGGTCGCCAGCGTGCGGGCGAGCAATGCCCCGCTCTCGCTCAATCCGAACGCGGTTGAACCGGCGCGCAGCGCGCCGGTCCGTGTGGCGTCGGCCCCGACCCGGCTTGGGCCGGAGGCTTCGTCATCGGCTGCGGGTGGTGGCTACGCCGTGCAGATTTCCTCGCGCCGCAGCGAGGCGGACGCCCGTGCCGCGATCAACCGGATGAAGAGCCGGTTCTCGAGCGTCATCGGTGGCCAGCAAGTGATGGTCAAGCGCGTCGATCTGGGCAGCAAAGGTGTCTACTACCGCGCCATGATCGGTCCCTTCGGCAGTTCATCCGGCGCCAGCGAGCTCTGCAGCCGGCTGAAGGCGGCGGGCGGCTCCTGCTTCGTGCAGAGGATCTAGCCGCGGGTTTCGGGCAGGGCGGGAACCGCCCCGCCGCCCGGCGCCGCGAAAATTCAACGCCTTCCGGTGGATAGGGACGGCGGGGGCGCTTGCCCTCGACCTTGGCGCGGGCTAATCCGCGCCCATGGCGCCCCGGGCACTCATCGTCGGGCTGGCGGGACCGACGGTTTCCGCCGCTGAACGCGCGTTCCTGCGGGACGCGCGGCCGTGGGGTCTGATCGTTTTCAAGCGCAACGTCAGCGATCCGGCCCAACTCACTGGGCTGGTTCAGTCTTTCCGCGACATCGTGGGTTGGCCGGCGCCCGTGCTGGTGGATCAGGAAGGCGGGCGCGTGCAGCGGCTGCAGTCGCCACACTGGCCGCATTATCCGCCCGGAGCGGCGTATGGCGCCCTCTACGACAAGGAACCTGCCCTGGGGCTCGCCGCGGCGCGCCTGGGGGCCCATCTGATCGCCGCCGACCTCAAGGCCGTCGGCCTCGACGTGGACTGCTTGCCGCTGGCGGACGTGCCAGTCGAAGGGGCCGACGCAGTGATCGGCGACCGCGCCTATGGCACGGCGCCCGCCAAGGTCGCGGCCATCGCCGGCGAGATCGCCGAAGGCCTAAAGGCCGGTGGCGTGCTGCCGGTGCTGAAGCACCTGCCGGGCCACGGCCGCGCCACTGCCGACAGCCACCACAAGCTGCCCGTGGTCGACACCGACCGCGCCACCCTGGAATCGACCGATTTTGCTGCTTTCAAGCCGCTGGCCGATTTGCCGCTGGGGATGACCGCACATGTTGTGTTTAGCGCCATCGACCCGGGTGCACCGGCGACAACTTCGGTCACAATGGTGCAACAAGTGATTCGCGGCTTCATCGGGTTCCAAGGTCTGCTGATGAGCGACGACATTTCCATGGGCGCGTTGTCGGGGACGCTGCGCCAGCGCAGCGAAGCCGCGGTTGTGGCCGGTTGTGACGTCGTGCTTCATTGCAACGGCAACCTCGCCGAGATGATCGAGGTCGCGGGGGCGGTGCCGGAACTGGCGGGCGAGGTTGCCGCGCGCGCCGAGCGCGCGCTTGCCGCGCGTCACGCTGGCGAGGACTTCGACGTTACGGCGGCGCGCCGGACATTCAACGACATGGTGGCCGCCGTCGCGGCGCCGGGCCAACGGACCATCGGCTGATGAGCGAGGACACATTCGAGACGACGCTGGAGGCCGACCGCGGCACCACCGAGCCGGCGATGATCGTCGACGTGGAGGGCTTCGAAGGACCTCTCGACTTGCTGCTCACGCTCGCGCGCCAGCAGAAGGTCGACCTCGCCAAGATCTCGATCCTGGCGCTCGCCGACCAATACCTCACCTTCATCGAGGCCGCGCGCAAGATGCGGCTCGAGCTCGCCGCCGACTACCTCGTCATGGCGGCGTGGCTCGCCTATCTCAAATCGCGCCTGCTGCTGCCGGAAGCCGCCCCCGCCGAGGGGCCGAGCGCCGAGGACATGGCGCTGGCGCTCGCTTATCGGCTGCGCCGGCTGGAGGCGTTCCGCGAGGTAGCCAACCGTCTGATGGGCCGCCCGCAGCTCAATCGCGACGTGTTCGCGCGCGGCGCGCCGGAGCCGATCGCGGAGGTCAAGCAGTCGGAATGGACCGCGACGCTCTACGACCTGCTCAGCGCCTATGCCGGGCAGCGCCAGCGCACCACGCTGTCGGAAGTGCGCTTCAAGAAGCGCGAGGTCTGGTCGCTCGCCGAAGCGCGCGAGACGCTGGAGCGCATGATCGGGCAGTCGACGGACTGGGCGCGGCTCGACGACTATCTGATCGCCTACGTGGTGGAGCCGTCGCTGGCGACCACCGTGTTCGCGTCGTCGTTTGCCTCCATGCTCGAACTGGTGCGCGAGGGCGTCGCCGAAGTCCATCAGAAGGAATTGTTTTCGCCGATCTTCATGCGTAAGCGCGTCGGCGTGGTTGGCAATGCGAGTAGGTATGACGTTCAAGACAATGGATGAGGAGACGGACCCGATGCCGCGTGGGGCCAATCAGTTGCAGATTGTGCAGAACGACAACGAACCGCCGACGGAGCCGGTCGTGGCCGACGACGCGCAATCGCACCTGGGCGCCGAGCCGCAGGAGCGCCCGGAGGAATTGCGGCTTCTGGAAGCGCTGCTCTTTGCGGCAAGCGAGCCGGTCGACGAGGCGGCGCTCGCCAAGCGTCTGCCCGATGGGGTCGACGTGAAGCAGGCGCTGGCGCAGCTGCGCGACGAATACGCGACGCGCGGAGTGAACCTCGTGCGCATCGGCCGCAAGTGGACCTTCCGCACGGCCAGCGACCTGTCGTGGCTCTTGACCAAGGAAACGATCGAAACCCGCAAGCTGTCGCGCGCGGCGATCGAGACGCTCGCCATCGTCGCCTACCATCAGCCGGTGACGCGCGCCGAGATCGAGGAGATCCGCGGCGTGGCGACCGCCTCCGGCACCCTCGACGTGCTGTTGAAGACCGCCTGGATCCGCCCGCGCGGGCGGCGCAAGGCGCCGGGGCGCCCGATCACCTACGGCACCACCGAGACCTTCCTGTCGCATTTCGGGCTCGAGGGCGTCGGCGACCTGCCCGGCCTCGACGAGCTGAAGGGGGCGGGGCTGCTGGAGGGCGCCATGCCGCCGGGCTTCGCGGTGCCGATCCCCTCCGACGACACCACGCTGCGCGACGACGAGGACCCGCTCGAGCCGGGCGACCTCGATCTCGGCCTGGCGCCGGCGGCCGAGGCGGAAGAGGCGCCGCAGGCCGAGGGAAGCGGCGGCGAGGAGCCGCGCCAAGGCGACAGCTAAGACGGCCGAATTAAGGTAAACCGCGCTGGCGGCGCGACATTACGGGCCCGCCCGCGGGCCTGGAAGTCCTTGTCTTTGCCGACCGTCAAGCCTAGTTTCTAGCTCAAATCGTGGACGGGACCGGGTGAATAAAAAAGCCCGTCGATCCGGAGGGTTTAGGATGGGTTCCTTAAGTATCTGGCACTGGCTGATCTTGATCGTCGTGGTCATGCTGCTGTTCGGCCGCGGCAAGATTTCCGATCTGATGGGCGACGTCGCCGGCGGCATCAAGGCCTTCAAGAAGGGCATGGCCGAAGACGACGACAAGCCGAGCCAGACGGCCAAGAGTGAGCCGGTGAAGACCATCGACCACCAGGCCAAAGGCGAGGGGGCGCCGAAGGCGGAAACGGAACAGCGCGCCGAGGGCGTGCGCTCGTAAGGCGCGCGTGGCGTCGTTCTAGGATCGACGCGGCCGCTGCGGCGAGCGTCGCGGCGGGGCGCGGTCCGGAGTTGATCTGTCTATGTTCGACATCGGTTGGGGCGAGCTTGTCCTCATCGGCTTGGTCGCGCTGATCGTGATCGGGCCCAAGGAACTGCCGACGGTGTTGCGCACCGCCGGGCAGTGGATGGGCCGGGTCAAGCGCATGGCCTCCGAGTTCCAGGGCCAGTTTCAGGAAGCGTTGCGCGAAGCGGAGGTCGCCGACCTCAAGCAGCACGCGGACGACCTCACCGGCGAGCTCAAGAGCCTCACCGAATACGACCCCATGGCCGACGCCGATAAGGGCCCCGTCGACGAGAGCGGCTGGGACGAGCCGCCCTACGAGCCGCCGACCCATCACGAGACGCTCGAACACACCGACACCACGCCGGAACTCGAAAAGCCCGCTGATGGCCATGCGGCGCACGCCGCGAGCGAACCGGCGGCCGCCGAGCGCGCCGTGACCGCTGAAAAGGCCGGCGAAGACGCCACCGATCTCGAGCGCGCACCGGCCGTTCCTGTCGTGGCCGTCGAAGCCGCGCCGGCCGATGCCGCCGAAAGCGCGCCGGCCTCCGAGACGCCGCCGCCGAAGCAGGCCGGGGGCACGGCATGACCACCGACGCCAACACCGACGAAATCGAGGCCTCGAAAGCGCCTTTGATGGATCACCTGATCGAGCTGCGCTCGCGGCTGATCAAGGCGGTGGCGGCGTTCTTCGTGACCTTCATCCTGTGCTTCCTGTTCGCCAAGGACATCTACAACGTCCTGATGTGGCCGTTCGTCTGGGTGGCGGGACCCGAGCACTCCAAGTTCATCTACACGGCGCTGCTCGAATACTTCATCACCCAGATCAAGCTCGCCATGTTCGGTGCGGCCTTCCTGTCGTTCCCGATCGTGGCCGGGCAGATCTACATGTTCGTGGCGCCCGGCCTCTACAAGCACGAGCGCAAGGCCTTCGTGCCGTACCTGATCGCGACGCCGATCTTCTTCAGCATCGGCGCGCTGGTAGTCTATTTCCTCGTGTTCCCGATGCTGGTGCGCTTCTCGCTGCACATGCAGCAGCTGGGCGGCGCGGGCGGTGCCACCATCGAGCTGATGCCCAAGGTCAACGAGTACCTGTCGCTGATGATGTCGCTGGTGCTGGCCTTCGGCGTCGCCTTCCAGCTGCCGGTGATCCTGACGCTGCTCGGCCGCATCGGCATCATCACCTCGGCCCAGCTCAAGGCCAAGCGCAAGTTTGCCATCGTCGGCGCCTTTGCGGTCGCCGCGGTGCTGACGCCGCCGGACGTGCTCAGCCAGATGTCGCTCGCGGGCCCCCTGATTCTGCTCTACGAGGGCTCGATCTGGTCGGTGCACATCGTTGAGCGCAAGGCGGCCGCGGCCGCCCGTGCGGCGGGCACGAACTCCGAATAGCGTCGGTATTATCCGACGCATGTGCCGTTCGTCTTTGCAACGGCGGCGTGCGGTGCCACCGGGGGAGCGCGGTCGCCGGGGCGCTAAGTACAAGACTTTCCTGCAATTTCTCCGCGCGCGCGCGGGCCGCCCTGCAACCCGTGCGTCCCAGGGTTGCGCCGGTTGCGGGACCGAAGTCCTTGGCGCAGCGCATTAATCTTTAATTTGCCGAGCTTCGGCTATGACTTGGGACAGACCCGCGCCGAGCGGGTAGAGGCGACCGGGATGAGTCAACAGGCCGAAGCATTGCTGGACGAACTCGACCACACGCTCAAGCGTGTGACCGGGTCGCGTCGTCTGGCCATGCTGCGCCAGATGACCGACCTGTTCCTGGCCGGCGCCTCGACCTATTCCGACGAAGTGGCTTCGCTGTTCGACGTGATCATCAAACGCCTGAGCGAGGGCGTGGAGTTGCGCGAGCTTGCAGAGCTCAGCCATCGGCTGGCCGACACCGACACGGTGGCGAGCGACACGGTGGTCAGGCTGTCGAGCTGCGACGACCTGGCGGTGGCGGGCCCGGTGCTGGAGAAATCGCCGGCGCTCTCGGACGTCGACCTGGTGCGCATCGCCAAGACCAAGGGACAGGGCCACCTGCTGGCGATCGCCGCGCGTCAGCGCGTCAACGACGTGGTGAGCGACGTGCTGATCCAGCGCGGCAACAAGAACGTGCTGCGCAAGGTCACCGGCAACAACGGCGCCCGCATTTCCGAAGACAGCTTCGCCCGCCTCATTGCCGAGGCCAAGGGCGACAAGACCTTGGCCGAGCTGGTCAAGACCCGGCCCGACATCCCCGAGGAATTGAAGCCCTTCATCAGCGTGATGCTGCCGGGCAAGTAAGCCGGGCCCGAGTCGGTAATCGGCTCTTTTGGCGGCTCGGATTGCCCTCTCCGTCGTCGTGGCCGGGCTCGTCCCGGCCATCCACGTCTTTGCCCGTCAGCAACAGTTTGAAGACGTGGATGCCCGGCAGGGGGCCGGGCATGACGGATGCGGGCCCGCAGCGGCTGACAAACCGCCCAAATCGGACTAAAGGCTCCCCACGCTCTTAAAAAGGGGGCGGCGGCGCGCGCTTCCGCGCGCCGGACTGGCGGCAAGACGGCGAGAGCGGCGACCCGAAAATGTACGACATCAAGTGGATTCGCGAGAACGCGGGCGACTTCGAGAAGGGCCTCGAACGGCGCGGCATGCCCGACGACGCCCGCCGGGAACTGATGCAGACGATCCTGGGGCTCGACGAGGCGCGGCGCACGGCGATCGCGGCCTTCGAGCAGGCGCAGGCGCGCCGCAACGCGGCCTCGAAGGAAATCGGCGCGGCCAAGAAGGCCAAGGACGAGGCGCGCGCCAATGCGCTGATGGCCGAGGTCAACGACTTGAAGGCGAGCCTCTCGCAGCTCGAAGCCGACGCCAAGCGGCTGGAAGAGGAATTGAACGGGCCGAGTGGCATTCTCGCCACCATGCCGAATACGCCGCTTGCCGAGGTGCCCGACGGCAAGGACGAGCACGATAACGTCGAGCATCATACCCACGGCCAGAAGCGCGCCTACGCCTTCACGCCCAAGCAGCATTTCGAGCTGGGTGAAGCGCTGGGCCAGATGGATTTCGAACTGGCGGCGAAGCTGTCGGGCGCGCGCTTCGTGGTGTTGCAGAAGGGCCTGGCGCGCATGGAGCGCGCGCTCGGGCAACTCTTCCTCGACACGCACACGGATGAGCATGGGTATACGGAGGTCAATCCGCCGATCCTGGTGCGAAGCGACGCGATGTTTGGCACGGCGCAACTGCCAAAATTTGCCGACGATCAATTTGCAACAAAGAGGGCACAACAGGAGCACGAGCGCTTGGCTGCCGCTTTTGCTGCGGCCCAAGAAACAGCTAATCCCGGGACAGATGAATTTCATGATCGCTTTGTGAAACTGATGAGCAGTATTGACGAAGAGCTATGGCTCATCCCCACCGCCGAAGTGCCGCTCACGAACCTCGTGCGCGAGTCCATCGTCGCCGAAGACCAGTTGCCCATGCGGCTGACCGCCTGCACGCCCTGCTTCCGCGCCGAAGCGGGCGCCGCCGGCAAGGACACCCGCGGCATGATCCGCCAGCACCAGTTCACCAAGGTCGAGCTCGTCTCCATCACCACGTCCGAACAATCGCGCGACGAACACGAGCGTATGCTCGCCTGCGCCGAGGCCGTGCTCAAAAAGCTCGACCTGCATTACCGCGTCGTCACGCTGTGCACCGGCGACATGGGCTTTGCCTCGCAGAAGACCTACGACATCGAAGTCTGGCTGCCGGGCCAGAACATGTACCGCGAGATTTCCTCGTGCTCGGTGTGCGGCGACTTCCAGGCGCGGCGCATGAACGCGCGCTTCCGCGGTGCCGACGGCAAGGTCAAGGGTCCGGTGCACACGCTCAACGGCTCCGGCGTCGCCGTCGGCCGAGCGCTCGTCGCGGTGATGGAGACCTACCAGCAGGAAGACGGATCGATCGCCGTGCCCGAGGCGTTGAAGCCGTACATGGGCGGGCTTTCGAAGGTCGAACAGTTGTAATGCGCATTCTCATCACGAACGACGACGGCATCCACGCCGACGGCCTCAAGGCCTGCGAAAAGATCGCGCACGAACTCGGCGGCGAAATCTGGGTGGTGGCGCCGGAGACCGACCAGTCCGGCGTCGCGCATTCTCTCTCCCTGAATGATCCCTTGCGCCTGCGCGAAATCGACGAACGCCGCTTCGCGGTTAAGGGCACGCCCACCGACTGCGTCATCATGGGCGTGCGCCACATCATGAAGGAACTGCCCGACCTGATCCTCTCCGGCGTCAACCGCGGGCGCAACTGCGCCGAGGACGTGACGTATTCCGGGACGGTCGCCGGCGCCATGGAAGGCACCGTGCTCGGCATTCCGTCGTTCGCGCTGTCGCAGTCCTATTCGTTCTTGAACCGCGCGCGTCCGTGCTGGGAGACGTCGATCAAGTTCGCGCCCGATCTCATCCGCCGCGTGCTCGACACCGGCATGCCGCGCGACGTGCTAGTCAACGTGAATTTCCCCGACTGCATGCCCGACGAAGTGGTCGGCACCGCCGTCACCTGCCAGGGCAAGCGCGACCAGGAATTGCTGCGCATCGACCCGCGCCGCGACGGGCGCGGCAATCCCTATTACTGGATCGCCTTCGAGCGCGGCGGCCCGACCGGCGCGGCGCACGGCAGCGATCTGGCGGCAATCGCGGAAAACCGCATCGCGGTGACGCCGCTCAAGCTCGACCTCACGGACGAGCCGTTCATGACGAAGCTGGCGGAATTGTTTTGAGGATGCCGCTCTATTCGGGTTCGGCCGCTAGGCCGCGAACCCGGCGTGACCGCGGTTTTTTCTAAGCCGTCGCCAGCAGCCCGGCGAGGGCCTGGCGCAGCTGCTCTGCCTGGAACGGCTTCTGCAGCGCGGGCCGGCCGCGGTGGGGATCGGGCAGGTTGCGCTCGCCATAGCCGGTGACGAAGACGAAGGGCAGGCCGCGTTTGGCGAGAATGTCGGCCACCGGAAAGATCTCCTGGCCGTCCAGATTGACGTCGAGGATGGCGGCGTTGAACTCGCCCTTGGAGGCCTCCTCGCTCGCTTCCGAGATGGTGCCGACGCCGGCGGCCATGTCGTAGCCGAGCTCATCGAGCATATCCTCGAGCAGCATGCGGATGAGATACTCGTCCTCGACAACCAAAACACGCGGTCTCGACGGTGCAGTATCGTTCATTCGTGCCCTCGTTTAAATCGCCCCTGGCCGGCGGCAATGCGCTACCGTGGCACAGGCCTAACGGCCCGTCCACGCGGTTCCACCAGTCGGCGCATTCCATGCTACAAAAGCGGCGA
The DNA here is from genome assembly GCA_963773225.1 of uncultured Pseudomonadota bacterium. Taxonomy (GTDB): domain Bacteria; phylum Pseudomonadota; class Alphaproteobacteria; order Rhizobiales; family Xanthobacteraceae; genus Pseudolabrys. The sequence continues at coordinate 351,283 of CAVZAO010000008.1, read as the reverse complement.
AAAGAGGATAGTGCCGGTGATTTTCAGAGCGACGGACGAATCCAACGTCGGCCGCATGGAATTTTTGCTCAGGTTGCGCGGGCGCGGAATTTCCGATGCCGCGGTGCTGCGCGCCATGGATGCGGTGCCGCGTGATCGCTTCGTCGAAAGCGGCGACGTCGCGAGTGCATGTGTCGATACGGCGCTGCCGATCGCATGCGGGCAGACCATCAGCCAGCCCTACGTCGTTGCGTATATGAGCGAGAAGCTCGGCGCGAAGCCGCAGCATCGCGTGCTCGAAGTCGGCACCGGCTCCGGCTATCAGGCGGCGGTGCTGTCGCGGCTGGCCGGCGAGGTGGTGTCGATCGAGCGCTATCGGACGCTCGCCGCGGGCGCGCAGGCGCGGCTCGCCGCGCTTGGCTACGATAATGTCGAAGTGGTCGTCGGCGATGGGCTCGCCGGTTGGCCCGCGCGTGCGCCATTCGACCGCATCATGGTGACCGCGGCGGCCGCGACCGTGCCGCAATTCCTGGTCGATCAACTGGCGGAGGAGGGCGTCATGGTGCTGCCGCTCGGGCCGCGCGGCGGCGTGCAACACATCGTTAAGCTTACCAAATCGCAAACGGGGCTTGCGCGGCAAGAGGGCATTGCTGTCCGTTTCGTGCCGCTGTTGCAAGGGCCGGCGCGGGAACTCTAGCGCGGGGCCACGTGAAATTCATTGCCATGTTTCACAAAGGATTAAACGGTTATTTACGGGTAACTGGTTTAGTTCGCAATCGAACGTATGTTGCGTACGAACGAGTAAGCCAATGTCGTTTTATGTCGCGTTCCCTTCTCGTGCCTGGCCGCGCTTCGCCATTTTGGCACTGATTTCAGTCGCCGCCGCCGGGTGTTCGGACTCGGCGCGCTTCGGCTCGACCCGCAGCGAGTATTACCAGCCGCCTAGGTCGGAGGTGACCGGCTCGATCAGCCGTCGGCCCGTGCCGTCGCAGCGCGTGGAGAGCGAGCCGCTGCCGGCGCCCAGCGCGCCCGCCACGGTCGCGGCCTACCACAATGGCGCGGCCGAGGGCGGACGCGGCTACGGCGCCTATCAGCCGGCGGCGCGGGGTGGCGACGTTACCGGCTCGATCTCTCAACCGACGCAACCGGTTCAGCCGACACGGTCGAGCGGCCACTGGAGCTGGAGCGGCGGCCAGGCGGTCATGATCACGCGCGGCCAGACGCTCGCGTCGCTCGGGCGCACCTACCACGTTCCGACCTCCGCCATCATGCAGGTCAACCACATCAGCAACCCGCGCGACATCGCGGTCGGGCAGCGCATCGTGATCCCGCGCTGGGTCTCGGGTGGCGCGCGTACGGCCGAGGCCGCCCCGCGCGTGGCATCGCCCCAGATGCAGGCGCCGCGTATGCAAACCGCCGAGGTGCAAAGGCGGCGCAGCGGCGATCGCTCCGTCCATGTGGTCGGCCGTGGCGACACGCTGATCGGCATCGCGCGCCGCCATGGCATGTCGCTGGCGGCGCTCGCGCACTACAACCACATCAGTCCGTTCACCAAGCTCAACGTCGGCGACCGTGTTGCGATCCCCGGCGGTCATGAGCGCGTCGCCAGCCATCGCGTCGCCAACACGCAGGTCGCGAGCCGTGAGCCGTCGCGTCCGGCGCCGGCACCCAGGCTGTCCGCGCCGCGCATTCAGCCGGCGCAGTCTGAGCCGACCCAACCGGTCGCCACCGCGCGCGTCGCACGTTCGGAGCCCGAGCCGGAGCAGCAGGCCGCGGCGCAGGACGTGACCAAGACGGCGGAGCCGGCCGGGGGCATCCCGCAATTCCGCTGGCCGGTGAAGGGCCGCATCATCGCTCGCTTCGGCCGCGAGCCCAACGGTGCGCAGAACGACGGCATCAACCTGGCGGTGCCGGAAGGCACGCCGATCAAGGCCGCCGACGACGGCGTCGTGGCCTACGCGGGCAACGAGCTCAAAGGGTACGGCAATCTGGTGCTGATCCGTCATTCCGACCACTACGTGACGGCCTATGCCAACGCCAGCAAGCTACTGGTGCATCGCGGCGAGCACGTGCGGCGCGGTCAAGTGATCGCGCGCGCCGGGCAGACCGGCAACGTTACGTCGCCGCAACTGCACTTCGAGATCCGCAAGGGCTCGCAGCCGGTCGACCCGAGCAAATATCTCGGCGGTTAAACGGCTCAACGTCATTCCGGGGCGCCCACGCAGCGGGCGAACCCGGAATCCATTGTCATCTGTGATCAGGCTTTTGGATTCCGGCGCTCGCCGCTTTCGCGGCCCGGCCGGAATGATGCGTTGTGTGTGATTGTCACGCTTTCGGCCGCCGTACGGCACGCAGCTTGCCGCTATTGGCGCCGCCGCAGAAGAACGTATCGCTGCCGTTCGACTCCAGACCTGACACCGCGAAGCCGGCCGGCATGTCGATCTGCTCGAGAACCTCGCCGCTCTGCGGATCGATGTGGCGCAGATCGCTTTGCTCGTCTTCCCATGTGCCGTGCCAGAGCTCGCCGTCGACCCAGGTCACCCCGGTCACGAAGCGGTTCGAGTCGATGGTGCGCAGGATCGTACCCGTTTCGGGATCGACCTGGTGAATCTTGCGCTTGCGATGCTGGCCGACCCAGAGCGTGCCCTCAGCCCAGGCCATGCCGGAGGCGCCGCCTTCGGGCGCCGGAATGCTGGCGATGACACGTCCGTTTTCCGGATCGATCTTGCGGATCTGATCCCCGGAAATCTGAAACAAGTGCCGGCCGTCGAAAGCGGTGCCGGCGTGCGCGGGGACATCGAGCTTGCGCACTGTCTCGCCGCTGGCCGGATCGAGGGCATTGAGCGTGTCGCCGGTGGCGAGCCAGATATGGACGCCGTCATAGCTGACCCCGCCGATATTGGTGACATCCGGAAAGGGTCCGTATTCGCGCGTGATCGTTGCTGCGGCTCGTTTCATGTCGGTGTCCTCTGCATCGCTGCCCGTTTGATGCCGTCACGCTAGCCGCCGGGCAGCGCGGCCGGGAGTAACAAGGTTGTCGGGAAACCCGGGACCGGCGGCGCCATCCATCTGCGCGCGCGGCCTTCGCCCAGGGCCTGCACTCGGGTTTCCGCCAGGAGATCGTCGAGCGCGCGCTGCACCGTGCGCGCGCTCACGCCGAGTGCCAGGGCCAGCGCCGAGCTCGACCACGCTTCGCCGTCCGCCAGCAGGGCGAGCACGCTCGCGTGCGCTTCGTCGGTCGGCGGCGCCAGTACCGCGACTTCGCTGGCGCGGCGTGGTGCTAACGCAAAGCCGTCCGGCGTCGCGTCGATGCCGGCAATCGTGCTCAGCGCCTTACGCAGGCGGCCGATCTCGACGCGCAGCCGCGCGCGATGCGACTCATCGGCATGCTTGGCGCGAAATGCGCGCGCGAGCAGCGCGGTCCGCGATACGTCGCCGGGCCAGGCTTCGGCAAGCGCACGCGCGAGCGCAAACAGCACGGGTCGCGTTTCCAGCGAGATCACTTTGCCGGTTTGGCAGACAAGATGGCGGCAGGCGTCGACCACGAGCGCCTTCGACGCCAGCAACGCCTCGACGTCGTCGAGTTGAACGAGGCGCGCCGCGCCCCGCGCTATAACGCGAGCGGCCGGCGTCTCCAGGACCTTTGCCGCATTTTCGACCTCCACGGTTAGCGCCGGAATGCCGGCCGCGCGCGCGGCCTTCTCGGCCCGTCCGAGCGCGGCGCGCGCGGCTTTGATGTGGAGGCGACGGATGGCGATGCCGGCGACGGTGAGTTCATAGGCGGCGCGCGAGGCGGCCGGGAGCGGCGCGGGATCGAAGTTGGCCGCCAGGCGCTCGGCCCGGTCGAGGCGGCCGATCAGGAGCAGATAGCGGATCGCGAGGTAACGTGCGTGCGCGGCGTTGGCCTCGTCGGCAAGGCGTTCGAGCGCCACGATTGCGGTATCGAGCGGCTTGGCCGGCCAGCCGAGATCGCGCGAAACGAGCGCGATTTCCGCTTCGGCGACCACGCAGCGGGCACGCGCCACAGCCTCACGCGGCCCGAAGGCACCGGCCGCGCGCCGCAGCAACGATCGGGCTCGCGTCAGATCGCCGAGTTGCGCCATGGCGATGCCGCGCAATGCCAGCGCCGGCGCGTCCTCGCGCAGGGCGATGAAGTTCAGCGCCGTCAGCGCGTCACCGGTCGCCAGCGCCCGTGCCGCCGCGGTGATCAGCGAGTCCATGGCAATCCCTATGCGGGAAGAAATCCCGACACACTTGTCACTCCCGGCCTTCCGGCGGGCGGCCGTAAATCTATCCCAGCGACAACGCCCGGCAAGCCGGGCACGAAAAGGAGTGACCAACGATGACGACGCATATGACCGCAACGCGCGACAAATGGGTTGAAGCACGGCTCGACCTGCTCGCCGCCGAGAAAGACCTGACTCGCCGTAGTGACGAGGTGGCGCGGCTGCGCCGGCAGATGCCGTGGGTGCGGGTCGAAAAGGTCTACACCTTCGATGGGCCCGAGGGTCCGCAAGCGCTTGCGGATCTGTTCGACGGCCGCAGCCAGCTTTTGGTGCAGCACTTCATGCTGGCTCCGGGCTGGGAGGAGGGGTGCAAGAGCTGCTCCTACATGGCGGACCACGCCGACGGCATGACCGCTCATTTGGCCCAGCGTGACGTCACGTTCGTGACCATCTCGCGCGCGCCGCTCGCCGAGATCGAGCGCTTCCGCCGGCGCATGGGCTGGCAGTTCAAGTGGGTGTCCTCCAACGGCACCGACTTCAACTACGATTTCGGCGTCAGCTTCACGCCGGAAGCCGTGGCGAAAGGCCGGATCGGCTACAACTACGGCACTTCGCCGCATCTGCGCGAGGAGTTGCCGGGTGTCAGCGCCTTCTACAAGGATGAGGCGGGCGACGTCTTCCACACCTACTCGACGTATGGCCGCGGCGTCGAAGTGATGATGGGCACCTACCAGTTGCTCGACCTCACGCCCAAGGGACGCGACGAGCAGGAGGGCCGCGGCATGGCCTGGGTGCGCCACCGCGACCGCTACGAGGCGGACACGCCCAAGGCGGCGACGGCGCGTGCGGCAGGATAGGGTGATGACTGACGCGCCCATGTCTCCCGTCGTGTGTCACGGTGGCGAGACCCGCGTCGGGGGCGGCGATGCCGCCCCCGGCGTGGCGACCTGGCTCGGCCTAGCCGCAGCGCCGGTGTTTGCGCTGATGACGCTATGGACCGCCTTTTCCGGCGGTCAGCCGGACATGCTTTGCATGGACATGCAGACCATGTCGCCGCTGCACGGGATGCCGCTGATGTACCTGCTGATGAGCGTCTTCCACGCCGGCCCGTGGCTGCGGCGCCTGGCGCGCTGACCGCTAGTCCTTCAGCGCCACGCCCAGGCGGCCGGCGAGGTCCTGCACGAACTGCCAGGCCACGCGCCCCGAGCGCGAGCCGCGCGTGGTCGCCCATTCCAGCGCCTCGCGCCTGAGCGGCTCGTCCTCGACCGGAATCGCGTAATGGCGGACGTAGCCGTTCACCATGGCGAGGTACTCATCCTGGCTGCAGCGGTGGAAGCCGAGCCATAGGCCGAAGCGGTCGGACAGCGACACCTTCTCTTCCACGGCCTCGCCCGGATTGATGCCGGTCGAGCGCTCGTTCTCGATCATGTCGCGCGAGAGCAGGTGGCGGCGGTTGGAGGTGGCGTAGAAGATGACGTTGTCGGGGCGGCCTTCGATGCCGCCTTCGAGGACGGCCTTCAGCGACTTGTAGCTGGTGTCGTCCGAATCGAACGACAGGTCGTCGCAAAACACGATGAACTTGTAGTCGGAGCCGCGCGTGATCGCCATCAGCTCGGGCAGGCTTTCGATGTCCTCGCGGTGGATCTCGACGAGCTTGAGCGGCCCGCTTTGGCCATGGCCGGCGAGCATGACGTTGACGGCGGCGTGCGAGGCCTTGACCAGCGACGATTTGCCCATGCCGCGCGCGCCCCAGAGTAGCGCGTTATTGGCGGGCAGGCCCTTGGCGAAGCGCTCGGTGTTTTCGACCAGCATGTCGCGCACCCGGTCGACGCCCTTCAAGAGCGACATCGCCAGCCGGTTGACGCGCGGGACCGGGGCGAGCCGGCCTTCCGGGTGCCAGATGAAGGCGTCGGCTGCGGCAAAATCGACCGGCGGCACGGCCCGGGGCGCCAGGCGCTCGAGCGCCGCGGCGATGCGCGCGACCAGCGCGCCGTCGAGCTCGGCCGGCTGCGCCGGCTGGGCCTTCGGCTTTGCGACCGCCTTGGGCTTAGTGGGCCTCGGGCTCGGCTTTTTCTTCGACTTGGCCATCTTAAGACGCGGGTCCTCACGCTTGCCAGGAACTGGCGCTGCTCTTAGCCGGGCGAACCGGGCCGGGCAAGGCGGCTGCCCGGAAAAGGCCCTAAATCGCGGGCTTTAGGGAGCGGGGCGGCGTTGCAATTGAGGCCGTGGCCGGTATAGTCCGCGCAAATTTCGGCCGGGCGCCGGTTCGGGACCACCCGAGCCGCAGTACGGCGTTAGCCTGAGGAACCCCTTGATGTTCATTACGCCGGCGTTTGCGCAAGGCGCCTCGCCCTTTGGCGGCGGCGAGGGCGGCATGCTCATGTCGCTTCTGCCCTTCGCCCTGATCTTCGTGATTATGTACTTCCTGATTCTGCGCCCGCAGCAGAAGCGCGTGAAGTCGCACCAGGACATGGTCAAGAACGTGCGCCGGGGCGACACCGTCGTGACCAACGGCGGGCTGGTCGGCAAGGTCACCAAGGTGATCGACGACGATCAGATCGAAATCGAAATCGCGAACGACGTGCGTATTCGCCAGATGCGGGGAATGCTCACAGACGTGCGCGCCAAGGGTGAGCCGGTGAAGGAAGAAGCGGCCGGCTAACGCGCCGGCGTTCTTCCTTGCCCATCTAGTCGGGACATCATGCTTCATTTTACGCGGTGGAAGGCGGCGGCGATCATGCTGACGGCATTCGTCGTCATGCTGTTCGCCGTGCCGAACTTCCTGCCGGCCAGCACGGTCGATAGCTGGCCGAAATGGGCGCAGCGCCACATCGTGCTCGGCCTCGATTTGCAGGGCGGCTCCTACATTCTACTGCAGGTCGACACCAAGGCGGTGCGCAAGGAGCGTATCGACGCCCTGCGCGACGACGTGCGCCGCACGCTGCGTGATGCCCGCATCGGCTATATCGGCCTTCGCAACGCCGGCAAGGGCGTGCAGGTCACCATCCGCGAGCAGAATCGCTACGACGAGGCGCTGCAGAAGCTGCAGGCGCTCAACCAGCCGCTCGGCGGCGTCCTGAGCGCCACCGGCCACACCAGCCTCGACGTCACCACGGCGCCCAACCGCACCATCCGGCTGACGCCGACCGAGCCGGCGATCCTGGAGCGGGTGCGCCAGGCGGTCGGCCAGTCGATTCAGATCATCGAACGCCGCATCAACGCGCTCGGCACCGTCGAGCCGCTGATCGCGCGCGAGGGCAACGACCGCATCCTGGTTCAGGTGCCCGGCCTGCAGGACCCGACCCGACTGAAGAAGCTTCTGGGCGAGACCGCCAAGCTCGACTTCCGCCTGGTCGACACTTCGGTGTCGCCGCAGCAGGCGGAAGCGGGCAACCTGCCGCCCGGCGACGAAATCCTGCACGGCACCGGCAAGGAAGCCTCGGTGCCTTACGTTGTCGAGAAGCGGGTGATGGTCTCCGGCGGTGAGTTGACAGACGCCCAGCCCGGTTTCGACCAGCGCACGAGTGAGCCGATCGTCTCCTTCCGCTTCAACACCTCGGGCGCGCGCAAGTTTGCCGAGACGACGCAACAGAACGTCGGCAAGCCGTTCGCCATCGTGCTCGACAACAAGGTGATCTCGGCACCCGTCATCCGCGAGCCGATCCTCGGCGGTTCGGGCCAGATTTCCGGCAATTTCACGGTGCAGAGCGCCAACGACCTCGCCATCCTGCTGCGGGCTGGCGCGCTGCCGGCGCCGCTCACCGTGGTCGAAGAGCGCACCGTCGGCCCCGGCCTCGGCGCCGACTCGATCCGCCAGGGCAAGCTGTCGTCCTATGTCGGCGGCGCCATGGTGATCCTGTTCATGTTCGTGACCTACGGCCTGTTCGGGCTGTTCGCCAACGTCGCGGTCGCGGTCAACGTCGCCATGATCTTCGGCGTGCTGTCGATGCTGGAGGCGACGCTGACGCTGCCCGGCATCGCGGGCATCGTGCTGACGGTCGGCATCGCGGTCGACTCCAACGTGCTGGTCTACGAGCGTATCCGTGAAGAGGTGCGCGCCGGGCGCTCGCCGATCAACGCGATCGACGCCGGCTTCTCACGCGCGCTCGCCACCATCCTCGACTCCAACATCACGACCTTTATCGCCGCCGCGGTGCTGTTCTACATCGGCACCGGCCCGGTGCGCGGCTTTGCCGTGACGCTCGGCGTCGGCATCATCACCACCGTGTTCACCGCCTTCACCGTGACCCGCCTGATCGTGGCTTTCTGGGTGCGCTGGTGGCGGCCCAAGCACGTGCCGATCTGAGGGACGATATCTGATGCGCTTGCTCCGGATCGTCCCCGACGAGACCAAATTCGACTTCATGCGCTTCCGGCGCATCAGCTTTCCGATTTCGGCGCTGATGTCGATCCTGGCGATCACGCTCTATTTCACCCACGGCCTCAACTTCGGCATCGACTTCACCGGCGGCACGCTGATCGAGATTCAGACCAAGGCGCCGCAAGCCGACCTCGCCAAGATGCGCTCGACGCTGAACGGCCTCGGCCTCGGCGAGGTGCACTTGCAGACATTTGGCGCGCCCAACGACGTGCTGATCCGCTTCAAGGAGCAGCCGGGCGGCGACAAGGCGCAGCAGGAGGCGGTCGGCAAGGCGCGTGCCGCGCTCGGCACCGAGGTGACCTACCGCCGCGTCGAGGTGGTGGGCCCGAGCGTGTCGACCCAACTGCTCTCCTACGGCATCATCGGCCTGATGACGGCGATCCTCGGGATCCTCATTTATCTGTGGTTCCGATTCGAATGGCAGTTCGCGCTCGGCGCCATGATCGCCAACGTGCACGATCTGGTGCTCACCATCGGCTTCATGTCGCTGACGCACATCAACTTCGACCTCACCAGCATCGCGGCGCTGCTGACGATTCTCGGCTATTCGCTCAACGACACGGTCGTCATTTACGACCGTATCCGCGAGATGTTGCGCCGCTATAAGAAGCTGTCGATGCCCGAGCTCCTGAATATCTCGGTGAACTCGACGCTGTCGCGCTCGGTCATCACCCATTTGACCGTGTCGCTGGCGCTGTTGTCGCTGCTCTTGTACGGCGGGCAGGCGATCCACTCCTTCACCGCCACCATGATGTTTGGCGTGGTGCTGGTCGGCACCTACACCTCGGTGTTCATTGCCGCGCCGGTGCTGATCTATCTCGGCGTCGGCACCGGGCGCGATTCGCTCAGCGGCTCCAATCGCGACGAAAAAAGCCCCGAGTGATGGCCGAAGGGCTCGGATCCGACGCCCCGCATCTGCCGAACCCTGCGCCCATCGACGCTTACGGCAACGGCGGGTTCCGTTTTGCCGGCATGTCCCACCGCGGCTCGCTGCTCTGCTTTCCGGACGGTGTCTGGGCCTGGCCGGTGATGCGATCCGCCGACCTGACGGAAGCGCTGCTGGCGCCGGCGCTGGCGCGTGCCGAACAGCTCGACTTCTTCATCATCGGGGGCGGCGCCGACCCGTTCGTGTTGCCGGCGGCCTTACGCCAGCGGTTCCGGGCGGCGGGCCTCTCGGTCGATCCCATGGCGACGGGACCGGCGGTGCGCACCTACAACATCCTGCTGGCCGAGAACCGCCGGGTGGGGGCGGGGCTGATCGCAGTGGCGTAGGGCGGTGACTCTCGACCGTCATGCCCGGCCGTAGCCGTCTGCAGGATGGCGTGCTTTGCACGCCTATGTGCCGGGCATCCAGGTCTCGCTGACTGCGCCTTTGAACACAAAGCCATGGATGGCCGGGACAAGCCCGGCCATGACGAGTTAGCAATGCGTCGCGCCCGTGAAATCGGGTAGGGTCTGCCCATGACCACCAACGCCGAGCACTGCGCCAACCTGGTGCGCGAAGCCGACCGCGACCGCTATCTGGCGGCGCTGTTCGCGCCCGCCGAGCACCGCGACGCGCTGCTGGCGCTCTACGCTTTCAACATCGAGATCGCCTGCGTGCGCGATCTGGCGCGCGAACCGATGCCCGGCGAGATCCGGCTGCAATGGTGGCGCGAGGCGCTTGCCGGCGAGCGCGACGCGGAAGCCGCCGCGCATCCGGTGGCCGCGGCCGTGCGCGCGGCGCTCGCCCGTTACGGGCTTTCCGTCGATCCGTTGCAGGGGCTGATCGACGCCCACGGCTTCGATCTCTACGACGAGCCCATGGCGAGCGTGAACGATTTCGACGAATACGCGGCGGCCACGCGTGGGGCCGTGTTTGCGGTGGCGGCGGCGATGCTGGGCGGACTGACGCCGGATATACAGACCATCTGCCGCCACGCCGGCATTGCCTATGCGGTTGCGGGCGTGCTCGCGAGCCTGCCCATGCACGCCGCGCGCCGGCAGCTTTACGTGCCGCTCGAACTGCTCGGCCGGCACGGTGTCGTGCCGGAAGCCGTGTTCGCGCGCGAGGATAGTGCCAACGTGCGCGCCGCGCTCCGCGACCTGTGGGGGCATGCGCACGCGCATCTCGCCGCGGCGCGCGCCGCGCTACGAGGCATCCCGCCCGCGGCCTTGCCGGCGTTCTTGCCGGCCGCGACCGTCGGGGCGGCGCTCCAACGCAGCGAACGCGGCGATCCGTTTCGGCCTGAACCGCTGTCGCTCTTCAAACGGCAATGGCTGTTGTGGCGCGCGGCGAAGAGCCCGAGGCGGATATTCAAAGCCTAAAGTTTGATGCCGTACGCGGACACACCTCATACCGTTCGTCCCCGCGAAAGCGGGGACCCAGGGCGGCAAATCGGGTTTTGTGATCGTGGCCTCTGGATTCCCGCTTGCGCGGGAATGAACGGAGAACGTTGCGGCTCCGTTGATCTGTTCTGAAGTTACTCCGCCGCATCCGCCTGGTAGGTGCCGCCGAGCCAGCGCTCCAGATCGGCCAATGCGCGGCGGGCGAGCGCGCGCTTGCGGGCGAGACCCTTGGCCTTGCCGCGACTGAGCTTGCCGCCCTGACGGTCAATGGTGAGCGGTTCGGTTACCGGCGGGAACAGGCCGAAGTTGACGTTCATGGGCTGGAACGAGGAGGGGCCGTTGTCGATGGTCTCGACATGGCCGCCGGTGATGTGCGCCAGCAGGGCGCCGTGCGCCGTGGTCGGCGGCGGCGGCTCGAGCGCCTCGCCGCGCCACGCGGCGGCGGCAAAGCGCGCGGCCAAGCCACCGATTGCCGCCGACTCCACATAGCCCTCGCAGCCGGTGATCTGGCCGGCGAAGCGCCACGCCGGCTTGGCCTTCAACCTGAGTGTCTCGTCGAGCAGCACCGGCGAATTGAGGAAGGTGTTGCGATGGAGCCCGCCGAGCCGGGCGAACTCGGCGTTCTCGAGCCCGGGAATGGCGCGGAAGACGCGCGCCTGTTCGGCGTATTTCAGTTTGGTCTGGAAGCCGACCATGTTGAACAAGGTGCCGAGCTTGTTGTCCTGGCGCAGCTGAACGACGGCGTAGGGCTTGACCGTCGGTTGATGCGGATTGGTCAGCCCGAACGGCTTCATCGGCCCGTGCCGCAGCGTTTCGCGCCCGCGCTCGGCCATCACCTCGATGGGCAGGCAGCCGTCGAAATAGGGCGTGTCCTTTTCCCAATCGTGGAACTCGGTCTTGTCGCCCGCGATCAGCGCATCGACGAAGGCGGCGTATTGCTCGCGGTCGAGCGGGCAGTTGACGTAGTCGGCGCCGGAGCCGCCGGGCCCGGCTTTGTCGTAGCGCGACTGGAACCAGGCCTTGCCGAAGTCGATCGACTCGCGATGCACGATCGGGGCAATGGCATCGAAGAAGGCAAGTTGCGCCTCGCCGGTAAGCGCGGCGACCGTGGCGGCGAGATCGGGCGAGGTGAGGGGCCCGGTGGCGATGATGACGCTGTCCCAATCCGCCGGCGGCACGGCGATTTCGCCGCGTTCGAGGGTGATGAGGGGGTGTTCTTCCAGCGCCTGGGTGATTGCGGCCGAGAAGCCGTCGCGGTCGACCGCGAGCGCGCCGCCGGCCGGCACCTGGTGGTTATCCGCCTGGCGCATGATGAGCGAGCCGAGCCGCCGCATTTCGGCGTGCAGCACGCCGACGGCGTTGGTCTCGGCGTCGTCGGAGCGGAACGAGTTGGAGCAGACGAGTTCGGCGTAGCCGCCGGTCTTATGCGCGGCGGTGGCGCGCTCGGGCCGCATTTCGTGCAGCGTTACGGGCACGCCGGCTTGCGCCAGCTGCCAGGAAGCCTCCGAGCCGGCGAGCCCGCCGCCGATGACATGAACGCTCTTGGTCATGCGGGACAAATAGGGCTTCTTGGCAGGGGACGGCAACCGCTCAAAAGCGAACCGCCCGCGCATGGAGCGCGGGCGGATTTAATCAGTCTCGGTAGGGTCGTTTGGCGCCTAAGGCTTTAGCCCTCGTGCGCGGCGTCCCAGGCCACCCGATGGATGTCGGTGCGGCTGATACCGATGTCGGCGAGCTCACGGTCACCCAGACGGTTGAGCTCGTTCACGCTCTGGCTGTAGCGGCGCCATTCGCGGAACAGGCGGACAAAGGTCGTAAACATCTCAGTTCCTCTTAGTCTCTCTAGCAGTTTCCAGCATTTCGGCCGGCCCGTTCGGCCGGTTGAATTTGTTGACGCGAAGATAGGCTTCTTGTGACGCGGGAAAAGGCATATTTGTGCGCCGCAGCAATGCAGAAATGCATATCTTAAAGCAATGATCCGTCAACGGAATTTTAAAAAATACCGCCGGAAGCGGGGCTCCCGGCGGCATATCGATGGTTTGCTGGTTCGCAGGCGCGGGGGCGGCTCAGGCCGCGCTGCGTTGGGTGTGCTTACCCTCGTTGAGCTCTTCGATGATTTTGGTCGAAAATGCGTCCAAATCGCCCGGATTTCGCGAGGTAACAATCCCCTGGTCGGCGACGACCGGCGAATCCTCCCATTTCGCGCCAGCGTTGGCGACGTCGGTCTTGATCGAATGATAGGACGTCATGCGGCGGCCCTTGGCGATGCCGGTCTCGACCAATAACCAGGGCGCATGGCAGACCGCGGCCACGACCTTTTTCTGATTGTAAAAATCCTTGATCAGCTTCAACGCCTTGTCGTTGACGCGCAGTAGATCGGGATTGATCTGCCCCCCGGGGAGCACGATCGCGTCGTAGTCGTCCGCCTTCACCGAATTGAGCGTGCGGTCGACCTTCACGGGGCGGCCCCAATCCTTCGTGTCCCAGCCTTTGATTTCGCCTTTCTCCGGCGACACCACGTCCACGGTCGCGCCGGCGGCTTTTAGCTTGTCGCGCGGTACTTCGAGTTCCTTCTGCTCGAAACCATGGGTCGCCAGAATGAGCACTTTCTTGCCATTGGCCTGCATCACATACCTCCTGCATGTCCTGTTGTTGCGGGTTCGGAGCGTCAACGGGTGGCCCCGTGGGAGGTTTCGTGATCGGCGTGGAAACTGCTCTGCATTCACGACAGGGCGGATCGTGTAGCCTTGCGACCGGAATCGGGGAGGGCGGGCTTTGACCGCGCTGGCTGAAGCACCGCAACGCGACCGGCGCGTGGTCATCACCGCGCTCGGGCTTGCCCAGATCCTAGGATGGGGCACCTCGTTCTATTTCCCGGCGGTGTTCTCCGGCGCCATCGTCAAGGACACGGGTTGGTCGCTCGGCTGGGTGGTCGGCGGTACCTCCATCGGCTTGCTGGTGGCGGGGCTGATCTCGCCTCAGGTAGGACGGGTGATCGGCCGCCAGGGTGGACGGCCGGTGCTGTTTTTGAGTTCGCTCTGCTTCGCTGCCGGGCTTGCCGGCATCGGGCTGGCGCCGGTGCTGCCGGTCTATCTCGCCGCCTGGGGCGTGATCGGGGTCGGCATGGGCACCGGCCTCTATGACGCGGTGTTCGCTGCGCTCGGCCGCATGTACGGCGCCGCCGCGCGCGGGCCGATCACCAATCTCACCTTGTTCGGCGGCTTTGCCAGCACGGTCTGCTGGCCGCTCAGCGCCGTCATGATCGACCATCTCGGCTGGCGCACAGCCTGCCTGGTCTATGCCGGCCTGCATCTCGCGGTGTCGCTGCCGCTGCAGATGGCCGTGGTCGACGCGTCGCCCGCGCCCGTGCCGCAACCGGCGGCCGCCGCCGCGGCGCCCGGCGACGATGCGCGCATCCCCAACGAAACGATGACCTATGTCCTGGTGGCGCTGATGCTGGCCCTCGCCGCCGGCGTCGGGGCGATTGTGGTCGTGCATCTGCTTATCTTCCTGCAGGCGCGCGGCGTCGACTACGCCTCCGCGGTCTGGCTCGGCACGCTGTTCGGGCCCGCGCAAGTGGTCGCTCGGGTGGTCGAGCGCCTGTTCGGCAGCCGCTATCACCCGATCTGGACCATGGTTGGTTGCTGCGCGCTGATGCTGATCGGCCTCGTGCTGCTGCTGATCCAGTTTCCGTGGCTCGCCCTGACCGTGCTGCTTTATGGGGCCGGCTTTGGGGTCTCCTGGGTCGGTCGTGGCACCCTGCCGCTGGCGCTGTTCGGGCCCAAACGGTTTCCGCTACTCATGGGTAAGCTCGCGTTCCCGACGCTGATCCTGCTGGCGCTGGCGCCTTCGCTCGGCGCGCTGCTGATCGAGCGCCTCGGCGCCAATACCACTATTGGCGTCTTGACCGGCATTGCCGCGATCAATCTTGTGCTGGTGATGATCCTATGGTGGCTGTGCCGCGACGTGCGGAATCGCGCGGACGCCCGTCAACACGTCTGACCGAGGGGCGCAATCGAAAGGCTGGATAATGACGCTTGCGCTACAGATGCTCTATTTCGAGGACCTCTCGGTGGGCATGACCGAGACTCTGACCAAGCCGGTGGATTCCGCCGACGTGGTGGGCTTTGCCGCCATCACTGGCGACCGCAATCCGATCCACCTCTCCGAGCATTTCGCCGCCAAGACGCCGTTCGGTACCCGCATCGCCCACGGGCTCTACACCGCGAGCCTGATTTCTGCCGTGCTTGGCACGCGGCTGCCGGGTCCGGGCGCCATCTACATTTCGCAGACCCTGAACTTTCGCGCGCCCGTTCGCATCGGTGACACCGTCGAGGTGAAGGTGACGGTCGCGGAACTGATGCCGGAAAAGTGCCGCGCGCGGCTGACCTGCACCTGCAGCGTCGGCGACGAGATTGTGCTCGACGGCGAGGCCTGGGTGAAAGTGCCCTCGAAGGAAGCGGGCGGACGGCCACTGCCGCGGGTCTGAGGCGCTTCCTGGGGTTGGGTGCGGCGTCGGGTTAAGGGTTGTTCATGCGCACACGCGATCTTGTGATCGCAATGTGAGCCACTGGACGCGGCAAAGGATGCTAGGAGCCTCTTGTATTTGGCAGCGGTAGACTCATGGAAAGCCACGGCGGCCTAGAAACGGGGCAGGGCAAGGCGGGCGCGCGCGGCAGCGCGGCCAAACTCATGCTCCCTTTTCTGTCGTGGCGCGCCTGGCAGCTCTGGCGCGACAAACGCGACCGGCTCTCCTATCTGCGCGTCGCGACTTTGGTGCTCTTACTGGTCCCAATCGCCAAGGCGTTGTTCGACGCGCACACGATCTATGACGGCGCGCGGCCGATCAACGAGCTCATCCACCGCGCCGGCTTCTGGGCGCTCGTCTTCCTGGGGGTCACCCTGGCGGTGACGCCGTTCCGGTCGATCGCGCGCTACGGCAACCTGGTCGACGTTAGGCGCATGCTCGGCGTCGGCAGCTTCTGCTACATCGCCGCCCACCTACTGCTCTATGTCGACGATCAGATGTTCGATCTCGGCAAGGTCGTCCATGAGATCACCCATCGCTGGTATCTGATCGTCGGCGCTACTGCCTGGCTCGGCCTGGCAGTGCTGGCGGTCACCTCTACCGACGGCATGATGCGCCGGCTCGGCGGTCTGCGCTGGCGGCGGCTGCACCAGATCATCTACGGCGTCGCGCTGCTCGCGCTTATCCACTATTTCCAGCAGACCAAGGCCGACATTACCGTGCCGGTGTTCGCCGCTGGCCTGTTCGGCTGGCTTGTCTGCTATCGCCTCGTCGCCTGGTGGCAGGGCAAGCACCAGCTTTCGACGCTCAGCCTGCTCGCGCTTACGATCGTGGTCTCGGCGCTGACCTTCTTCGGCGAGGCCATCGGCATCGGCATTGCGTTCCACGTTTCGCCCATAGTGGTGCTCGGCGCGGCGTTCGACATCCAAGCCGGCATCCGGCCTGGCTGGGAAGTGCTGGCGGCCGGTCTTGCGGTGGTGGCGCTCGACTTCGTACGCTCACGCTGGAACAGGCGCAGCATGCGGCCGCGGGCCCGTACGGTCGCGGCCGAGTGACGAAGTCGAGGGAATATGGCCACATTTGTTGTCTGTCACGGCGCTTGGTCGGCCGGCTGGGTCTGGAAAAAGATGCGCCCGTTGATGCGCGCGCGCGGCCACGAGCTGTTCACGCCGACCTACACCGGCGTCGGCGAGCGCGCCCATCTCGGCGGCCCCGACACCGATCTCGAAAGCCACATCGCCGACATCCTCGCGGTGCTCCAGATGGAGGACCTGACGCGGGTCAACCTGATCGGGCATTCCTACGGCGGTATGGTGTCGACCGGCGTCGCCGACCGCGCGCGCGAGCGCATCGCCAAGCTGATCTACCTCGACGCCTTCGCGCCCGAGGACGGCGACAGCCTGATGGACCTGCTGCCGGCCGAAGCCCGTGCCCAGCGCCAGGCGCGCACCGATGACGGCTGGCGCATCCCGCCGACGCCGATGCCACCCGATACGGCGCCGGAAGACGTCGCCTGGTGCGCGCCGCGCCGGATGCCGCAGCCGGCGAGGACCTTCGAGCAGAAGCTCAATCTTCAGAATGGCCCGCTCACGCTGGCGCGCCATTACCTCTACTGCACGCGCATCACGCCGGGCGACCGCTTCCGGCGCTTCCTCGAGCGCGCACGGCGCGAGGGATGGGGCAGCGACGAGATCGACGCCAGCCACAACCCACACGTCACATGCCCCGAAGTGCTGATGGACCTGTTGGATCGGGCCGCCATTTGAGGGCGACGCCGTAATGGCGCGGCGATATTGCCGTTTTCGCGCGTAATTTGGCGATTCCGCGCTGTAAGAGAACGTCAAGACAACGGTGGGTAAATGAGTCCGTCAGGGGCCTCGTGCGCGGGCCTCTGCGGAGGCGCAAAGCCATGCCTTATTCCGTGCCACGTGCCGTCGTCGAGACATTCTATGAAGCCTATGTTTCGCGCGATCCGGCGCGCATCGGCGCGATGCTCGACGATGCCGTCGAATGGTATGTCGCCGGTCCCGCCGAGATCATGCAGGTATGCGGCCTGTGGCGCGGCAAGGCCGCTGTCATCGACCGGTTTGCTCGCATAGTCCCGCAGGTCATCCGCTTCGATAGCCTCGAGGTCGAGGACCTGCTGGTGGACGGCGACCGCAGCGCCATGTTCGCCCGTATTCGCTGCCGGCATCGGTTGACCGGGCGCTCCATATGCCACCGCGTCGCGCACATCGCGCGCTATCGCGACGACAAGGTTGTCTATTTTCGGGTGATCAACGACAGCCTCGATGCCGCCGAACAGTTCGTCGGACACCCCATCGCGTTGTCCGAATGCGCAGAGACGCCGTCCGACGATCTGGCATTGGTCTGATCTGCCTCGTCGCGCGATGGCTTAATCCCGCATTCTCAGACCGCGTCCATCTCCGCCATGAGGGCAGCCCTGACCGCCTCGGCGGCCGAAGTGATGGGCGGCAGATGCAGCATTGAAAAAAGCTGCCAGCGATCGGTGCCGTCAATCAAATGCGCCCAGGCGTAGGCCTGATTGGCCTTGGGGTGGCCGGCCAGGTCGAAGACGTGGACCATGCCTTCCCAGACGGTCGACCTTGCAAGTGTCAATTTGACGAATACGGAATGGGCGAGCCCCGCCCGGCAACCGTGCTTGGATTCGAGGGCGTGCCTGAGTTCGTTGGGGGTTATCTTTTTCATGGCCTGTCCCTCCTATTGGGATGGGAGCGCGTCTTGTGCGCGCTGAGGCCCTTTGCGTGTCTTGCGGATAGGATCGCGCGAAGAGTTTTTCTAAGAAAAAACTACATCGCATGTGCATTGCAGCATTGATCTCGATCAAAGATCGATCGCCGATTTCTAAATCTTGCGGCTGTCGTAAGCCCAATGCAGCAGCGCCTGGCGTTGGCGGCGTCGGCACAAGAGGTCGCCGGGCTCACAGTTCTTCTGCAGTTGCCGCACGTGGCGGCGGATCGCCTTCCAGCGGCCGATCTGCCGCGTGTCTTCATCGGACATGCGGCGGCCGGCGTAGTAGCGGCAATACCATTGGAACCAGCCGCGCGGGTCGTCCGGGTGGATCCAGCCCTTGCGCTTCCATTCCGACAGCGGCCGGCTCGCCTCAATGCCGAAGAAGTTGAGCGAACAATCGCGGCCCTTGGGCGCGAGCTTGGCACGCGTGAACCAGCTCTTGGGAAACTCGCGCCGGCAATCGGTCATGTACTTGCCGCAGAATACTCCGAGTTGGAGCATTTCGGCCGGCGTCAGATCGGGTTTGAACTCGGGATCGAAATTACGGCCGGGCGGGGCGGTCAGCGCGTAGCGATAGCCCTTCTGCATCTTGTCATTGACGGTAACAGTGCGCTTGCGCATGGCGGCTCCGAGGCACGGATGGAGGTTGCGTCAGATCAACATGGAACCGGATCGCCGCCGCTAGCGTCAACCGCGGCGCACGGAGGCATTCATGGCGAAGATCGGGATCGTGGTCGGCCATCCCAAGGCCGACAGCTATTGTGCGGCGCTCGGCCGCGCCTACCTGCGCGGTGCGCTGGAGGGCGGCCACGAAGCGCGCCTGTTGATGCTGGGCGAAATGAGCTTCGATCCCGTCTTGCGCGAAGGTTATCGCGGCGAGCAGTCGCTTGAGCCTGATCTTATCGACGCGCGCGAGGCCTTCCTCGCCGCCGACCACGTGGTGCTGATCTTCCCGCTCTGGTGCGGCGACATGCCGGCGATCCTCAAGGGCTTCATCGAGCGTATCCTGCAGCGCGAGGTGCTCGCCTTGCGCAACAATCCCAGCATGGCGGCCTGGAAGATGTTCAAGGGCAAGTCCGCCCGCATCATCATGACCACGGGCATGCCGGGTTTCTTCTACCGCTGGTACTTCGGCGCTCATGCGCTCAAGCTGCTCAGGCGCAATATCCTGCAGTTCATCGGTATCAAGCCGGTGCGCGCGACCATCCACGGCATGATCGAGGGGGTGAGCGACGGCAAACGTCAGGAATGGCTGCGCGAAACCGAGGCGCTCGGCTTTGCCGCGCGCTAAGGTCACTCTTGCTTCGTGACGGGCGCCGGCTGCAGCGGGCCGCGACGTTCCGGTGCCATCTTGAAGTGCGCGGCGGCGTCGAGGAAAGGCGCTACCAACTCGCCCTTGACGGTGTGGGCGTCCTTGTGGCCCTCGACGCCGAACGTCAGCTTCTCGCGCTCCTTGGCCGGCACGTAGAGCGTGCCGAACATCCAGTCCCACAGTGCCAGGCAACTGCCGAAATTGCTGTTGTAGTGCGCGGGGTTGTCGGAGTGATGAATCTGGTGGTGCGCCGGGCTGATGAGGATACGCCCGAGCAGGCCGCGGAACGAGATCCACATATGCGAATGCTGCAGATGCACGTAGCCGTGGATGAAGAGCACCAGGATGATGTTGGTGTCGGCAATAGCGTACTGATAGGCGGTGTCGCCGAACGCGTAATGACCGATGCCGTTGGCGACCGCGGCCGAAAAGGCGAGGATGTTGGCGAAGATCCAGCCGTAGATCGGATGCACACGGAAATTGGTCAGCGGCGTCAGGACCTCCGCCGTGTGGTGCACCTTGTGGAATTCCCACAGCAGCGGCACCTTGTGGCTGAGCCAATGGTTGAACCAGTAGCCGAGCTCGTAGGCCAAAAACAGCATGAGCGTGATCGCCGCGCGCGACACCCACACCGGCAGCGTGGAGGGTGTCGCCGGCCCGAATAGCGTTACCAGCCCGGCGATGATGCCATTGCTGATGAACTGATAGGACAGCACCGCCCAACCGAACAGCAGGCCGAAGACGAACACGTTGAAGAACAGGTAGCCGATGTCGGCGTTGTTGGAAGGGCTGCGCAGGATGCGGCGCGGAAACAACGCGCGCATGATGGTGCGCCAACGCACACGCCGGCCGCGCCGGGCGCGCTGGACTACGAACCAAGCGACTGAGACGAGCAGCGCGGCGACGAGCGACGTGAGTGAGAAATAGGAGCCGCCTGAAAACAGAAGGTGGCTGATCTGGTGTCCGAGAAAATCCAAGCCCGCAAACAAGGCACGCCCCCGATACAACGTCGAGGTCCAGAATGTATTACTGGAGGGTAAAGATTGCGTTAGGTGGCGGGCCGCATTTTTCCGTGTGTCGAGCCTTTCGGCTGGCTAGCCTAGCACATCGGAATAGTCCGGATAGCGCCGAATAAAGGCGCTGACATAGGAGCAGCGCGGCACCACGGTCAGCTTTTCCGCGCGAGCAATATCAAGGACCCCTTTGACCAAGCGGGCGCCGAGGCCCCGGCCGCGCAAGCGAACGGGCACTTCTGTGTGATTAATGGTGAGAACGCCATCGTCGCGGACGTAGCTCGCGAAGGCGATATCGCCATCGGCATCGAGCTCGAAACGGTGGCGGGCGGGGTTGTCGCGGACGGTGTCGGGCATGGTCGCTTTTGTCATCCGGGTTGCACGGTCCTAATGTAGGTCGGCTTTCGAGTCCCGCCAGCACCCAGCAATGAAGGTCAGCCATGCCCAGCCTCACGCTCTACCATTCTGCGCCGTCGCGCTCGTCCATCGCGCTCTGGATGCTGGAGGAGGTGGGCGCGCCCTACGAGGTCAAGCTCGTGCGCCTCAAGGACGGCGACAACCTGAAGCCGGACTATCTGGCGATCAACCCGCTGGGCAAGGTGCCGGCGCTGAAACATGGCGACGCGGTCATCACCGAGGTAGCCGCAATCTGCACGTATCTCGCCGACGAGTTCCCGGCTGCCAAGCTCAATATCCCGGCCGGCTCGCCGGCGCGCGGCGTTTATCTCAAGTGGCTGTTTTTCGGCCCGAGCGTATTCGAGCCGGCCATGACCGACCGCGCCTTCCCGCGCCAGGAGGTGCCGCGCGCTTCGGCGCTGGGCTGGCGCGACTTTGACCAGGTGTTGGACGTCCTGAGCGGGGCAGTCGGCAAGGGGCCGTGGCTGATGGGCGATCGGTTCACCGCTGCCGATGTCGTGATCGGGGCGGGCCTGCGTTACGGCATGATGTTCAAGCTCGTGCCCGAGCGGCCCGCGTTCGTGTCCTACGTGGCGCGCATCACCGAGCGGCCGGGGGCGCAGCGCGCCGACGCCAAGGACAAGGAATTCGCCGGCGGCTGAGGGCGGCGCGCCACCCGTCAATCCCGGCCTTCGTCAGGAATGTTGAGCAAAGCGCCGCAGGCCTTGCAGTGCACGGCGTCGGCATCGTGCCGCAGCAGGCCGCATTGCGGGCAGCGGTAACGCACCTTGCTGGGGCTGATGAGCGCACGCGCCAGGTTGAAGAACAACGTGACGCCGAAGATCATGATCGCCACCGAGATCAGCCGGCCCAGCGTTCCGGGCAGGGTGATATCGCCGAAGCCGGTGGTGGTGAGCGCCGTGACGGTGAAATAGAGCGCGTCGGCCCAGTTGTGAATCTGCGCGTTGCTGTAATGCTGGGTTTCGTAGACCACGCCGGTGGTGACGAAGATGAAGACGCCCAGATTGGCGACGGCGAAGATCACTTCCTCATGGCGGCGGAAGAAGCGGCTATCCGCGCGCAGTTGCGCCAGCAGATGGTAGGTGCGCATCAGCCTGAGCGTGCGCAGGATCCGGAGGAAGGCTACGCCTTCGCCGATGATGGGGCCGAGGAACGAGACGATGGCCGCGACGTCGGCCCAGGTGGCGGGATGCAGGAGGTCACGGCCGGGCCGGCGGCTGATGACGAAGCGCGCGATGAAGTCGGCGAGGATGGCGATGCCGAAAAGGACATCCACCACCTCAATGACCGGGGATCGCGGCACGAACGAGGTCGCGACAATGAAGACGATGGTGACGAGGTCGAACACCAGCAGGCCGTAGCGAAAGCGCTGGCCGGCCTGTGTGTTGGCCTCGTAGAGCGCGCGCAGGCGCTTGCGCCACCTCTGGTTCGGCGCGGAGGCCTGGTGCGAGGACGCCGCGCGATGCGCGCGGGCCGGCTTTGGTCTGGCTTTCGGCACCGGCAACCGTCCCCCCCGATCGGCGATCGTTGCCCATCGCGCGGCCGGGGTCGCAAAGCCATGATATAGATCAAGATATAGATCAGGCATCATGGTGCGCGTGCAGCGGCTGCGTCACGCCACGGCGCTCACCAAACGAACCACGCCAGCAGAAGCCCGATTACAATCGCACCCGCCAGGCCGGCGATGAACACGCCGACTGAAAATACAGAATTATTTTCGGTCTTGCGGAAGTGGGAATCCCATGACAGAAATTTCGGAAATTAGTCGGGGCTGCCGTGATGCGCAGAGCATCATGACGGTCAGAAAAGGGGCTGCATCTTGCGGTCCCTTTTCGTTTAAGCGGGGGCCCGCCTCTCTCCGCCGTCTCCATCCCCTTCTTCTTCCTTCTTCCCGGCGCCTCGAGCGCCATCCGCCTTCGCTCGCTTGGCGAGCTACGGCGGACATGACACCGGCCTTATTCCGCCGCCTGAATCCGCTTCTTCGGCTTCGCCTCCCGTCCCAACACCGGCTTCAAGAACTCCCCGGTATAGCTCCGCTTCGCCTTGACGATGTCCTCGGGCGTGCCTTGCGCGACGATCTCGCCGCCGCCGTCGCCGCCTTCCGGCCCCAAGTCGATGATCCAGTCGGCGGTCTTGATCACTTCCAGATTGTGCTCGATCACCACCACCGTGTTGCCAGTCTCCACCAGCTCGTGCAGCACCTCCAAGAGCTTGGCGACGTCGTGGAAGTGCAGGCCGGTCGTCGGCTCGTCGAGGATATAGAGCGTGCGGCCGGTGGCGCGCTTACTCAGCTCCTTGGCGAGCTTGACGCGCTGGGCTTCGCCCCCGGATAGCGTGGTGGCCTGCTGGCCGACATGGATGTAGTCGAGGCCGACGCGGTGCAAGAGCGCCAGCACGTCGCGCACGCGCGGCACCGCCTTGAAGAACTCGAGCGCCTCTTCAACCGTCATGTCGAGCACGTCGGCGATCGACTTGCCCTTGAACAGCACCTCGAGGGTCTCGCGGTTGTAGCGCTTGCCCTTGCAGACGTCGCAGGTGACGTAGACGTCGGGCAGGAAGTGCATCTCGATCTTGATGACGCCGTCGCCTTGGCAGGCCTCGCAGCGGCCGCCCTTGACGTTGAACGAGAAGCGGCCGGGCGCGTAGCCGCGCGCCTTGGCCTCGGGCAGGCCGGCGAACCACTCGCGGATCGGCGTGAAGGCGCCGGTGTAGGTCGCCGGGTTGGAGCGCGGCGTGCGGCCGATCGGCGATTGGTCGATATCGATGATCTTGTCGATGTGCTGCAGGCCCTCGATGCGGTCGTGCGGGGCCGGCGCCAGCGAGGCGCCGTTGAGCTTGCGCGCCACCGCGGCATAGAGCGTGTCGATGAGCAGCGTCGACTTGCCGCCGCCGGAGACGCCGGTGACGGCGGTGAACAGGCCGAGCGGGATCTCAGCGCTGACGTTTTTGAGGTTATTGCCGCGCGCGCCCACCACCTTGATGAGGCGGCGTGGGTCGGGCTGGCGCCGCTCCGGCACCGGCACGTTGAGCTCGCCCGAGAGATACTTGCCGGTCCACGAGCGCGGCGCGGCGATGAGGTCGTCGACCTGGCCCTCGGCAATGATCTGGCCACCGTGGATGCCGGCGCCGGGGCCGATGTCGAGCACGTGGTCGGCGGTGCGGATGGCGTCCTCGTCGTGCTCCACCACGATGACGGTGTTGCCGAGGTCGCGCAGGCGTTTCAGCGTTTCCAACAGGCGCGCATTGTCGCGCTGATGCAGGCCGATGCTCGGTTCGTCGAGCACATAGAGCACGCCCGTCAGGCCCGAGCCGATCTGCGAGGCGAGGCGGATGCGCTGGCTCTCGCCGCCCGACAACGTGCCGGAGGCGCGCGCGAGCGTCAGGTAGTCGAGGCCGACGTCGACCAGGAAGCGCAGCCGCTCGCGGATTTCTTTTAAGATACGTCCGGCGATCTCGTTCTGCTTGGCGGAGAGCTGCTGCGGCAGCGCGCCGATCCAGTCGCCGGCCTTGCGCACGGAGAGCTCGGCGACGTCGGCGATGGTGGCGCCGGCGATCTTGACGCAGAGCGCCTCGGGCTTCAGGCGCGCGCCGTGACAGGCGGAGCAGGGCGTGTCGGTGAAGTATTTGGCCAGGTCCTCGCGCGCCCACTCGCTCTCGGTTTCCTTGAAGCGGCGCTCCAGGTTGGTGATGACGCCCTCGAATGGCTTCTTGGTGGTGTAGCCGCGCAGGCCGTCGTCATAGACGAACTTGATCTCGTCCTCGCCGGAGCCGTAGAGGATCGCGGTCTGTGTCTTCTTGGGCAGGTCCTTCCACTTGGTGTCGAGGGTGAAGCGGTAGTGCTTGCCGAGCGCATCCAGGGTTTGCGTGTAGTAGGGCGATGACGACTTCGCCCAGGGCGCGATGGCGCCCTTGCGCAACGTTGCGTCCTTGTCGGGGATGACCAGCTCGGCGTCGATGTGCTGCTCGAGGCCCAAGCCGCCGCATTCGGGGCAGGCGCCGAACGGGTTGTTGAAGGAGAACAGGCGCGGCTCGATCTCCGAAATGGTGAAGCCGGACACCGGGCAGGCGAACTTCTCCGAGAAGATGAGGCGCTCGTGGGTGGCGTTGCGGCCGCGGTTGGCGGCGGCGCCGGTGGCCTTGGTGTCGGCGAGCTCGATGACGGCGAGGCCGTCGGCGAGCTTGAGCGACTGTTCGAGGGAGTCCGCGAGCCGCGTGCCGATGTCGCCGCGCACCACGAGGCGGTCGACCACCACGTCGATGTCGTGGGTGAACTTCTTGTCGAGCGGCTTAACCTCCTGGATCTCGTAGAAGGCGCCGTCGATCTTGACCCGCTGGTAGCCCTTCTTCAGCAGGTCGGCGAGTTCCTTCTTGTACTCGCCCTTGCGGCCGCGCACGAGCGGCGCCAGCACGTAGATGCGCGTGCCCTCGGGCAATTCGAGGACGCGGTCGACCATCTGGCTGACGGTCTGGCTCTCGATGGGGAGGCCGGTCGCCGGCGAATAGGGGATGCCGACCCGCGCCCACAGCAGGCGCATGTAGTCGTAGATCTCGGTGACGGTGCCGACCGTCGAGCGCGGGTTCTTGGAGGTGGTCTTCTGCTCGATGGAGATGGCGGGCGACAGGCCGTCGATCTGATCGACGTCCGGCTTCTGCATCATCTCCAGGAACTGGCGGGCGTAGGCCGACAGGCTCTCGACGTAGCGGCGCTGGCCCTCGGCGTAGACGGTGTCGAAGGCGAGCGACGACTTGCCGGAACCGGATAGGCCGGTGAACACCACCAACTGGTCGCGCGGGATGGTGACGTCGACGTTCTTGAGATTGTGCTCGCGGGCGCCGCGGATGGTGATGGCGCGGGCGTCGCGGGCGGCTTTGGCGCTTTTGTCGAAGAGGTCGTTCATGTGTCCAAGCGGTCGTTCATGTGTCCGAGAGATCGTTCATGACGGTGGGTCAGTTTTTCGGGCGTGAGGGCGGCAAATCCGAGACGCATGCGGTTGCCCTCGGCCTTCGGGGCCGGAAAGCGGACGCAGGGACGCGGAAACCAGCCTCTGGAACGTAGTGAGAACGATGGCCTTACGCCAGTGCGGCGCCGGCATGGCGGCCATCGCCGCTGGGGACAATTCAAGCGCCTAGGCGCGCGTAGCAAGGTTGCCGAGCTGGCGCAGGCCGCCAAGCCGTTCCTTATAATAATTCTAAGATATTGAAGTTAAAGACGTTATCTCTTGACCTGGCGCAAAGGCGGGCGCACATGAGAGTGGTAATCAATAAAATGATGAACGGATTGCACCGTTCGCGCTCGATTTGACGGAAAGCCGATCCATGACGGTCCTGGTCGAGACCCTCGCATCCGATAGTGCCGCGGCGCCGCAGCCGTCCTGCCTGGGTCACGCCCCGCGCGGGTTCCGTGGCCGCGTCCACACCATCGAAGCCGGTCCGCACAGCCACGCGCTGCCGGCCGATGAGCTGGAGCGGCGCCTGATCGAACTCGGCTTCACCGAGGGGGCCACCATCGAAATCCTGCACGAGGGCATGTTCGGCCGCGATCCCATCGCGGTGCGGGTGAACCATGCCACCGTCGCCCTGCGCCGACGCGAGGCGATGGCGATCCTCGTCACCTGACCAGAGCGGAACCACGAACGTGACGGCACTCGCCGACGGCGGCGAACGGCGCTTTGCCCTGATTGGCGCGCCGAACAGCGGCAAGACGGCCTTGTTCAACGCGCTGACGGGCAACCGGCAGAAGGTCGCGAACTATCCGGGCGTCACCGTCGAGCGCAAGACCGGCGCGCTGCTCACGCCCTCGGGCCGCAAGGTCACCCTGGTCGATCTGCCCGGCACGTATTCCTTGCGCGCGCGTAGCCCCGACGAGGAAGTCACCCGCGACGTTGTGCTTGGCCGCTTTGCCGCCGAGCAGACACCGGACCTGCTGCTGTGCGTCGCCGACGCCACCAATCTGCGGCTGGCGCTGCGGCTGGTGCTAGAGTTGAAGCGGGTGGGGCGGCCGCTGCTGCTCGTCCTCAACATGATCGACATCGCCAACCGGCGCGGCATCGTCATCGACTTCGACAAACTGTCGGCGGAATTGGGCGTGCCGGTGATCACGGCCGCCGCTGTGCGCCGCGGCGGCACCGATGCGCTGACCGCGCGCCTCGACGAACTGGCCGCCGGCATGCACGAGGCCGACACCGAAAGCACCTGGAATGCACCGACGACGAGCGAACTTCGCGCCGCGCAGCGCGAGGCCGACCGTATCATCGGTGTTGCGGTCAAGATGCCGGCAAAGCCCGATACCCTGACCACGCGCCTCGACGCCTTGCTGCTGCATCCGGCCGCCGGCCTCGTCATCCTGCTCGCCATCCTGTTCGTCATGTTCCAGGCGGTATTCACCTGGGCGCAGCCGGTGATGAACCTGATCTCAGCCGGTTTCGATGGGCTCGCGCTCCTGGTGCACACTTGGCTGCCGGTGGGTCTGGTGCAGAGCTTCCTCGCCGACGGGGTCATTTCGGGTGTTGGCAGCGTGCTCGTCTTCCTGCCGCAGATCCTGATCCTGTTCCTGTTCATTCTACTGCTAGAAGACCTCGGCTACATGGCGCGCGCCGCCTTCCTGATGGATCGCATCATGGGCGGCGCTGGGCTGCATGGTCGCGCGTTCATTCCGTTGCTGTCGAGTTTCGCCTGTGCCATCCCCGGCATCATGGCGACGCGCGTCATCGACAATCCGCGCGACCGGCTCACCACCATCCTGGTGGCGCCGCTGATGACCTGCTCGGCGCGCATCCCGGTCTACACGCTCATCATCTCCGCCTTCATCCCGAACAAGGAGGTCTGGGGTTTCGCCAGCCTGCAAGGCGTGGTGATGTTCGGGCTCTATGCCGCCGGCATCATCAGCGCGCTCGGCGTCTCATTCCTCGCCAAGTTCTTCTTCTGGCGCGACGACCCGACGCCGCCGTTTATGCTGGAATTGCCGGACTACAAGCTGCCGCGCCCGCGCAGTGTGCTGCTCGGCCTCTATACGCGCGCCAAGATGTTCCTGGAACGCGCCGGCACTACGATCTTCTCCATGATGGTGGTGATCTGGTTCCTGGCCTCGTTCCCGCGCCCGCCGGCGGCCGCCACGGCGCCGGCAATCCAGTACAGCTTCGCCGCCATGCTCGGTCATCTGATCGAGCCGCTTTTGGCGCCGCTCGGGTTCAACTGGCAGATCAGTGTGGCGCTCATCCCCGGCATGGCGGCGCGCGAGGTCGCGGTGGCCGCGCTCGGCACCGTCTACGCCATCTCCGGCGGAAAGGAAGCCGCCGAGCAGATCGGCCATGTGCTTGCCAGTCAGTGGACGCTTGCGACCGCGCTGTCGCTCTTGGTCTGGTACATCTTCGCGCCGCAGTGCGCCTCGACGCTCGCCGTCATCAAGCGCGAGACCGGCAGCTGGAAGTGGATGGCCGTTACCTTCGGCTACATGCTGGCGCTGGCCTATATCGCCTCGCTATTGACCTACAACGTTGCGGTGGCGCTCGGGGCGGGCTAGGGCGGCGGCCAGGGCGGAAGAAATTTTCCGCATTGCGGTAGCGCGGCCCGCACTCAGGCCGGAATTGTCATGGAATTACAGGCGCGCCGCCCTCCGTGCGTCGCAGCATTTCCACGCATAATCCATGCATAAATTCGAACGATGCATTCGGAAAAACAAATACGTTGAATTTCATTCTACGCCGAACGACGATTGCGCCGCTGAGCGACGGAATTTCAGCAAAAAATAGAAACACCTGCCCCGCCCGCGCCCGCGCCATCGATGGATGGTGGGCGCGCGGGTCCGCATAAGGGCGATCCGCCCCGGATCGTGAGGCATTGGAGGGAAGAGAAATGCTCGACCGATCCGACAAGATGCGTGTGACTCGCCGCCAGTTTGGTCTCTTGGCGGGCGTCGCCGGAGTAGCGCTGGGCGCGGGCGGATTGCCCGATGTTGCGCTGGCTGCGGGGCCGGACTCAGCGGCCATCGTCAAGGGTAAGGCTAATGGCCTCATCATCCATAACGCCAAGCTCGCCGTGATGGAGACGCCGCTCACGGAACTGCGAAAGCACGCCATCACGCCCAAGGAGATCCTGTTCAACCGCTTCCACTTCCCGCATGAGGGCGACGCGTCCTGGTACGCCACGACAGCGGCGCCGTCGGCCGAGATGGTGAAGAACTGGACGATCCGCGTCGACGGCCTCGTCGAGCGCCCGCGCACGGTCACCATTGCCGATTTGCAGAAGCAGCCGCAGGAGAAGCGGGTGTCGGTGCTGCAATGCGCCGGTAACGGACGCGCCTTTTACGCCGCCAAGCAGAAGGTCGGCGGCGGGCAATGGCATAACGGCGGCATGGGCTGTGTTGAATGGGAAGGCGTGCCGCTCAAACCATTCCTGGAAAGCCTGAAGATGCAGGTGGCGCCGACCGCCCACTGGCTTACGGCCGAAGGCTGGGACCAGCCGGCGACGCCGGTCGGCTCCGACTTCGCCAAGAGTTATCACCTGAGCGACGATGCGCTCGACCACGCCATCCTGGCGCTGAAGATGAACGGCGAACCGATCCCCGCCACCAACGGCGGCCCGGTGCGGCTGATCATCCCCGGCTACTACGGCAACATGAACGTGAAGATGGTCACCGAGCTTCTCTTCATGGCCGAGCAGTCGCCGAGCGTCTACCAGTCGATCGGCTACCGCATGCCGAACTATCCGGTCGAGCCGGGCAAGTTCGGGGCCAACGACTTCACCTGGTACAACAGCCAGCCGACCTACGCCCACGTGGTCAAGAGCGTGATCTTCTCGCCGCTGCCGGAGGACAAGCCGAAGGCGGGCACGCACACCATCACCGGTGTCGCCTTCAACGACGGCCGCGCGACCATCACCCAGGTCGAGGTGTCGGCGGACGGCGGCAAGAGCTGGCACAAGGCCGAGATCAAACCGCCGCTGAGCCCGTGGGCTTGGTACCACTGGTCGGTCAAGGCCAAGCTCGCCAAGGGCAAGAACACGCTCATGTGCCGGGCGACCGACGCGATTGGCCGCACGCAGCCGATGGACGGGCTCACCCGCTGGAACCCGCGTGGGTTCGAGTGGAACGGCGTCGACCGCGTGGAGATCGAGATCTGACGCGGACGATACGGAACGGGAGTGCCGGCCGGCGCTCCCGTTTTCCATGCAATCGCTGCAGGAGAGTTTGAGATGCGCAAGGCGACCCTCATCGCGGGGGCCGTGGCCGGCCTCCTATTGGCCGGCACGGCGTCGGCGCAGGAACTGCAATTGCCGGACGGGCCGAACCGCGACCTGGTCTACGGCAAGTGCCGCACCTGCCACGACCTGCAATACCTGATCGAGTCCAAGGGCGTGCCGCGCAGCACCTGGAACGACCTGCTCGACAGCATGAAGCAATACGGGCTCGAAATCCCCAAGGACGACCGTGCCAAGATCCTCGATTATCTCGCCACTTATATGGGGCCGAACCCGCCGCCGAAGGCTGCCGCCGTCGCGGCAGCGCCGGTGAAGATCGACGGCGCCAAGCTGTTTGCCGAGCAATGCAGCGGCTGCCATCAGCCCAACGGGCAGGGCGTCGCCGGCAATTTCCCGCCGCTCGCCGGCAATCCCGACCTGTTCCTGAGCCGTCCATTCCCAGCCATGGTCGTACTGCACGGCATGGAGGGCAAGATCACCACCGAGGGCCAGACCATCACTAGCGCCATGCCGCCGTTCGGACATCTGTCCGACGCGCAGATCGCGGCGGCCGTGAACTACGTGCGCGACGCCTGGGGCAACGGCAAGCTCAAACCCAAGGGGTTCGAGCCGATCGATGCCAGGATGGTCGCGGAGCTACGCAAGGTGACGCTCACGCCGCAGCAGGTGCACGCCCATCGTGCTAAACTGAAAGCGAAGAAATAACGCGCGCTTACCGGCAAGACCTCAACTAAAAGCGATGGTTGAGGCCGGCGCGTACTAGGTTGGCTTTGTAGCTGACGTCGATGTCGGTGCCGCAGGTGGCGGTACCGAGATCGGTGTAGAGATATTCGAGCTTCACCGTCCACGGCGCCGCCGCCGGTGACATAAGGCATGATGCGATCGAAGGCGTAACCGATGCGCGCCCGCGCGGTGCCGAGAAAGGTATTATGGGTTGCGCAGCCGAGGCCGCCAGCGCAGAGCCCGCTGCCGGCGCTGGTGCTGGCATTGATCCAGGTGGCGGCGGCGTCCGCTTCCGCGCCAACGACCCATGCACCCATCTGCCAGTTGTAGCCGATCATACCGCCGACGATCGCGCCCTGCGGATCGAGGCTGGCGCCAGTGCCGGGGCCGCTCCAGTCCGAGGCGCCGAAGCCGTAGCCGAAGTCGAAGCCGAAGCCGGCATAGATTCCGGTCCACGCGAAGGGCGGCGACTCATAGTCCGGCGTGAGGCCCTGATAGCGCGGTAGTGCCGGGACATCGACCGCGACGGCCACCGCGCAGAAGACCTGGGCGGCGCTGGCGAGCAAGGCTGTGCATCTCATGGGCGCGTTCCCGTTTGCGCTCTGAATCTCCCTTGGGCCCACTGTTCGGCCTCGTGGTTAGCGATGTGTTAATAGCGGGTGCGCGGTGTCGTCCCAGGCCGGCTTGGCGCATCGTGCGCCAACCGGCCGCGGGAGACCGCCTGAGTGCAGGCGATCATGCTCAGAAGCGATAGTTGAATCCGCCGCGTATGCT
Organism: uncultured Pseudomonadota bacterium; assembly: GCA_963773225.1. Classification (GTDB taxonomy): domain Bacteria; phylum Pseudomonadota; class Alphaproteobacteria; order Rhizobiales; family Xanthobacteraceae; genus Pseudolabrys. The sequence continues at coordinate 319,653 of CAVZAO010000008.1, read as the reverse complement.
GCTGAACCGGAGCTTGTAATCGGTGTCGACGCCGCAGGTGGCGGCGGAGCAGGTGGTGCTGGTGAACTGCGTGTAGAGATTGTCCACCTTCACCGACCAACCGTCGTCGAGCGCGTATTCGACGCCGGCGCCGACGGTCCATCCGAGCGGCGTATTGGTCTCGCTCGCGCCGGTGGCCGAACTGATCTTCATGCTGCCGATGGCGCCGCCGCCGGTGACGTAGGGCAGGAAGCGGTCGATGGCGTACCCGAGGCGGCCGCGCGCGGTGCCGAAGAAGACGCTCTTCACCTCGCAGCCGCTGGCGCATAGCGCCACGGATGTGTTGGTGGGATTGCCCTTGATCAGCGTGTAATCGAAATCGCCTTCGACACCCCAGACCCATTGGCCGGTCTGCTGGTTGAAGCCGACCGTGGCGCCGAACATCCAGCCGTTGCTGTCGGTGGAGGCGCCGCCGACGTCGGCGGAGCCGAAGGCGTAGCCGCCCTTGCCGCCGACATAGAAGCCGCTCCAGTCGTAGGGCGGCGCATAGAGCGGGCGGGCGCTGCCGCCGGAGCCTTGTAGATGGGCCTGACCCGCGGCAGGTCGGTGGCGCGGGCCACCGATCCTGCTGCCGTTACGCCGGATGCGCACACGACCAGAATGAATGTCCTGAGGATGAGACGCGTCATGGGATGCCTCCTGCTGTCTCGGCTGAAAGAGACGCAAAACAACCCGGACGCGGAACTCTTGGGAGTAGGGCCAAGCTAGGGCCGGCCGCTGAGTTGGCAGTAGTACGCGCGCACTAGCGGAATAAAAAATGCTGCAAAATCAATTTGTTAACAGAGTCTTAAAAACTAGAACATTCCAAGAACATATGCTAAGGTGACGTCGTCGTGAGGGGACGGGCCGTCCCTTGCGAGAACCCTTGTGGATTAAGGGCGAACGCGCTTGCCGCTCGCAGGGTGCGCACTAGGGTGGGCGCACGAAGCGCGTATTTGAAACGAGGGGCCTCGCGGCGGCAGGCGGGAACCTCAAAAAGCGGCGAAACGGTTCGCAAGGCACGGGATGCGTGAGCGGTCGCGAGACCGATGACGGATCGGGCGCCGAATGGAGCGGACCGGCATCGCCAGTTCGGAGAGCATCATGGCAGGTAGCGTCAACAAGGTGATCCTCATCGGTAATCTCGGTGCGGATCCGGAAATTCGCCGCACACAGGACGGGCGTCCGATTGCAAACCTGCGCGTCGCCACCTCGGAAACCTGGCGCGACAAGAACACGGGTGAGCGGCGCGAGAAGACCGAATGGCATCGCGTCGTGATCTTCAACGAAGGCCTTTGCCGGATCGCCGAGCAGTACCTCAAGAAGGGCTCGAAGGTTTATCTGGAAGGCGCGCTGCAGACGCGCAAATGGCAGGACAAAGACGGCCAGGACCGTTACTCGACCGAGGTCGTTCTGCAGGGCTTCAATTCGCAACTCACCATGCTCGACGGCCGCGGCGGCGGCGGGGCCGGCGCCGATACCGGCGACGACTTCGGTTCGGCGGGCGTCAGCGGCGGCGGTTCGCGCCGGCAGCCGGCCATGGCCGGCGGGGGCGGTGGCCGTGGCGGCGATCTCGACGACGAGATTCCGTTCTAGCGTTTTGGCTCCAGCGTACGCCTTTTGCGGTGTGGCACCGCAAGGCGCGTGGGCTCGAATGGGGTTCAGTCGTGACGGCTGAACCCCTTTTTCTATCGGGCTCGTTTCATGCCGGCGCGCTTTCCCCGCAGCCGGGCCCTAAAGGACCTTCGCCCATGTCGCATGAGAACAGCGACAAGCTCGTTCGCAACGACAGGATCGTTCACAGCAAGACGCTGGAGGCGGCGGCCATGCGCGCGAACGTCAGCCGCGCGATGGCGATCACAGCCCGGCTCAACCGCCTGACGTTCGACGATGCGGCGGAGGTCCGGGCGCTGTTCAGCGAACTCATCGGCAAGCCGGTGGACGAAAGCGTCCTGCTGATCCCGCCGTTCTACAGCGCCGGCGGCGACGAACTCCGCGTCGGGCGCAACGTCTTCATCAACCAGAACTGCACGTTCTATGATCTCGGCGGCCTCGATATCGGCGACGACGTGATGATCGGCCCGAATGTGAGCCTCATCACCGCCGGCCACGCACTCGAACCGTCGCGGCGGCGCGCCGTCACCATCGGCAAGCCCATCGTGATCGGGCGCAACGTCTGGATCGCGGCCGGCGTAACCGTGATCGGCGGCGTGACCGTCGGCGAGAACGCGGTAATTGCCGCCGGTTCGGTCGTCACCAAGGACGTACCGCCGAACACGCTGGTCGCCGGCAATCCGGCGCGGGTCATCCGGTCGATTGCCGAGGCGTGACGCCGCTTCGGGCCGGCACGTTTCATGCTAGGTTCGCGCCCATGACAGCGGCAACGTCAGCGATCTCGGCGATCTCCTGGAGCGGCGGCAAGGACGGGTGGCTGGCGCTGTTGCGCGCCCGCGCCCAAGGCTTCGAGGTGCGCTACGCGCTCACCGTGTTCGACGAGAGCGGCGAACGCTCGCGCTCGCACGCGGTGCCGCCGGACGTCATGGCGGCGCAGACGCGCGCGCTGGGGCTCGAACCGGTGATGGTGCGCGCGGGCTGGCAGGACTACGAAACGCACCTGGTCGCGGCTTTGCGCGATCTCGCCGCGCGCGAGGTCGGAACGGTCGTGTTCGGCGACATCGATATTGCGGCCCATCGCGCCTTCGAGGAACGGGTGTGCGCGGCGGCAGGGCTTCAAGCCCATCTGCCGCTCTGGCAGCAGGACCGCGCCGGGCTGGTCGAGGATATGTTCGCCCACGGCCTCGAGGCGATCGTGGTCACTACCGACGACCGCCATCTCGACGGCCGCTTCTGCGGCCAGCGTTTCGACCGCGCCTTCGTGGCGTTATTGCCCGCGAGCGTCGATCCATGCGGCGAGAACGGCGAGTTCCACACGTTTGTGACCGGTGGCGACGGGTGTGGCGCTGCGTTGCCGATAGCGGCAGCATCGCGTTACGCCCACACGGTGACGTTTGAGGGGAAGCGCACCGGCTATCATTACGCGCCGCTTGCGGTGGTCGCCGCGTGAGGGGTGCGCTCTACGATTTCGACGATTTGGGTGTGAGCAGCAGCGACCAGGTGAGCGCGCAGAAGCCGCCGAAAGCGATCACAGCGTTGACGGCGTGCGAATACTCCCATTCGAAGCGCAGGCTCTGCCAGCCGGCGGGGATGACAGTCCAGTTGTTGGTCGCCTGATTGGCCGGGTAGGTGAAGGCGAAGAAGATTAACAGCGTGCCGGCGAGGCAGGCAAGATTGACCAGCGCCAGCCCAAATGCCGCGCCTTGGCCGCGCAGCAGCACGGTCAGCACCAGATTGGCCAGCACCGCGCCGATCATCACCACGCCGAACAGCGACCAGCCACGATAGACGTTCTGGGCGATGAAGTAGTCCGCCTGCGCCAGATCGATCTTGTTGGGCAATTCGGCGAGATGGGCGCCGAGCGGCACCAAGGTCAGCGCCGTCAGCACCATGGCGATGAATTGCGTGGCTTTGAGCAAGGGGCGGGCTCCCTTTGTCGACTTCTAGCGCACCAGGCCCTGATGCGCCGGCCTTTGCGATCCGGTCGTACCAGACCGGCCTGCCGGTTCCGCCGGCAGCGGGCCGCCCGGCGACATTCTTTCACCTCGCGGCACAGGAGGGAAGCCACTGCTGCATGCCGCGCGGCAATTCGCTGGCCGCGGTGGGCGTTGAAACCAGCGCCGTGCGGTCCGCGTTGTTGCGGCAATGGCTGCGCGGCTTGCGCGCGGCTGCGCGGGCCCATTCACCCTCATGCCCTCTGACGCGAACCCTTTGGGCCTTCTGGAACTTCAGGGAGAACCACCCATGTGTTTTGAAAAATTCGCACTCGCCGCTGCGGTGACCGCGGCCCTCGTCATGCCGGCGTTCGCACAAGGTGCCAAACCTGCGGCCGGGATGAAACTCGTCAGCACCAAGACCTTCATCAAGGAAGCCGGCGAGACCAATCTGTTTGAAATCCAGGCCGGCCAGCTCGCCGAACAGAAGTCGGACAACAGCCAGGTGCAGGAATACGCCAAAATGATCGTCAGCGATCATCAGGAAGCGCAGCAGGCGCTCAAAACCGCAGCCAAGGACGCGCCCGGTGCGAGCGTGCCGGGCACGCTCGACAAGGCGCACCAGAAGCTGATCAAGCAGCTGAAGTCGACTTCGGGCGCCAAGTTCCTCAAGACCTTCAAGACCCAGCAGGTGAAGGGCCACAAGCAAAGCATTCAGTTGTTCCAGAACTACGCCAAGGGCGCGCAAGACCAGAACCTGAAGAAATTCGCCCACAACACGGTCCCGGTGCTGAAGAAGCACCTGCAGCACGCGCAGAACCTGCCGACGACGCCGAGCGCGCCGACCGTGGCCAGCGGCGACCAGTCAAACGGGGGGATGCGTGGAGGCGTGAACAGCCAGAACGGCCAGATGAACAAATAATCAGGCCGCGAGCGCTGCGCGCACGCCGTCGATCACGTACTGCACGGCCAGGGCGGCAAGCAGCACGCCGAGCAGGCGGGAGAGCACCACGCTCCCCGTCGCGCCCAGGAGGCCCGAGACCCGGCTCGCGGTCATGAACACGGCTAGGCAGAGCACGATCACCGTCGCGATCACGACGAGCAGCAGCGCCAGCCGCTCGATATCGCCGGCACTGCGGCCGGCGAGCAGGATAGTGGCGGTGATCGCGCCGGGGCCGGCCATCAGCGGCACCGCCAACGGGAAGGCGGCGATGTTGCGTACCCGCTCCTCGACCGCTTCCTCCGCCTGTTGAGACTGGCGCACCGTGCGCACCCCGAACACCATCTCCGAGGCGATAGAGAACAGGAGCAGCCCGCCGGCGATGCGGAAGGCGGGCAGGGTGATCGACAGCGACCGCAGGAGCCAGTCGCCGATGAGCGCGCTGCCGGCGAGCACGCACGCCGCGATCAGGCTCGCCCTGAGCGCCACGGCGCGGCGCGCCGGCGCCGGCAGGCCGGTGGTGATGCCGAGGAATGTCGGCACCAGGCCGATGGGGTCGACCACCACCACCAGGGTGACCAGCGCGGAAATGAGGAAGTCGGTGGGCATCGCGGACGGGCCTAACGGTCCACAGGCGGCGGGGTCTGGAACCATCGAACGAGAGCGCGCGAGCGTCAACACAGATAGCCCCCTTTTCACTGCTTTGCCGTGGTCTGCCAAGGGCTTGCGCGGGCGCTCATTAAGTCATTGAAAAGACGAAACTAAATACCATATGACAGGTGTGTTTTGCGGTAGCGAAGCGCCGCTGAATCAGCTAGAAAAACCGGTCTAAATCCACGCCAGGAATTTGCCTTGTCCGATAGCGACACGCCTCAGTCGGGAGATCCTTCCGACGTCCGTCCGATCTCGATCACCGAAGAGATGAAGCGCAGCTACCTCGATTACGCCATGAGCGTGATTGTGTCGCGCGCGCTGCCCGACGTGCGCGACGGCTTGAAGCCGGTGCATCGGCGCATCCTCTATTCGATGTACGAGCAGGGCCATACGCCCGACAAGAAGTACGTGAAGTCCTCGCGCGTGGTCGGCGACGTGATGGGTAAATATCATCCGCACGGCGACCAGGCGATTTACGACGCGCTGGTGCGCATGGCGCAGGACTTCTCCATGCGCCTGGAGCTGATCGACGGGCAGGGCAATTTCGGCTCGGTCGACGGCGACCCTCCGGCGGCCATGCGCTACACCGAGTGCAAGCTCGAAAAAGCGGCGATGGCGCTGCTCGACGATATCGACAAGGATACCGTCGATTTCCAGGATAACTACGACGGCGCCGAGCGCGAGCCGGTGGTGCTGCCGGCGCGCTTTCCCAATCTCCTGGTCAATGGTGCGGGCGGCATCGCCGTCGGCATGGCGACCAACATCCCGCCGCACAATTTGGGTGAATTGATCGACGCCTGCTACGCGCTGATCGACGACCCGGCGCTGACCATCGACGACATTATTAACATCGTGCCGGGCCCGGACTTCCCGACCGGCGGTCTCATCCTCGGCCGTGGCGGCATCCGCAGCGCCTTTCACACAGGGCGCGGCTCCATCGTCATGCGCGGCAAGGTCGCCTTCGAGACCGTTCGCAAGGAGCGCGAGGCGATCATCGTCACCGAGATTCCGTATCAGGTGAACAAGGCAACGATGGTCGAGCGCATCGCCGAGCTGGTGCGCGACAAGAAGATCGACGGCATCGCGGACCTGCGCGACGAGAGCGACCGCGACGGCTACCGCGTCGTCATCGAGCTTAAGCGCGACGCCGAGCGCGAGGTCGTGCTCAACCAGCTCTACCGCTTCACCCCGCTTCAGACCTCGTTCGGCGCCAACATGGTAGCGCTCGATGGCGGCCGGCCGCTGGTGATGAACATCAAGGATATGCTGAACGCCTTCATCGCGTTCCGCGAGGAGGTGGTGCAGCGGCGCACCAAATATCTGCTCGGCAAAGCGCGCGACCGCGCCCATATCCTAGTGGGCCTCGCCATCGCGGTCGCCAATATCGACGAGATGATCGCGCTGATCCGCGGCTCCAAGGACGCCGCCGAAGCGCGAGAAGCCCTGATGGCGCGCGAATGGCCGGCCAAGGACATGGCGCCGGTGGTGCTCTTGATCGACGATCCGCGCCACACCGTCTCCGAGAGGGGCACCACGCGGCTGTCGGCCGAGCAGGCGAAAGCCATCCTCGACCTGCGCCTGCAACGGCTGACTGCGCTCGGGCGCGAGGAAATCACGGACGAGCTCGACAAGCTCGCGGTGCAGATTGCCGACTATCTCGACATCCTGCGTTCGCGCGCGCGCATCCAATCCATCATCAAGGAAGAGCTCGCCGCCGTGCGCGAGCAGTTTGCCACCCCGCGCCGCACCGAAATTACCGAGCAGGAAGCGGAGGTCGAGGACGAAGACCTGATCCAGCGCGAGGACATGGTTGTTACGGTCTCGCACCTCGGCTACATCAAGCGCGTGCCGCTCTCGACCTACCGGTCGCAGAAGCGCGGCGGCAAGGGCCGCGGCAGCATGCAGGTGCGCGAGGAGGACTTCGTCTCGCGGCTGTTCGTGGCCTCGACCCATACGCCGGTGCTGTTCTTCTCCTCGCGCGGCAAGGTCTACAAGCAGAAGGTCTGGCGGTTGCCGCAGGCAGCACCCCAGGCGCGTGGCAAGGCGCTGATCAATATCCTGCCGCTGGAGGTGGGTGAGATCATCACCTCGATCATGCCGCTGCCCGAGGACGAAAAGACGTGGGCCGATCTCGACGTCATGTTCGCCACCACCAAGGGCACTGTGCGGCGCAACAAGCTCAGCGATTTTGTGGACGTGCGCCGTTCCGGCATCATCGCCATGAAGATCGCCGAGGGCGAGGGCATCGTCAGCGTGCAGATCTGCACCGAGAAGGACGACGTGCTGCTCACGACCGCGAACGGGCAATGCATCCGCTTCGCGGTGCCTGAGGTGCGCGTCTTCGCCGGCCGCACGTCCATGGGCGTGCGCGGCATCAATCTCGGTTCGGGCGACACGGTGATCTCGATGTCGATCCTGCGCCATGTGGAGGTCACCGCCGAAGAGCGCGCGGCTTATCTCAAGCGCGCGAGTGCTGTGCGCCGGGGGCTCGGCGAGGAAGAGCCGGGCGCGCCGGAAGTCGCCGAGGAGGGCGCGGAGGCCGAGGCGACTGGTGCCATCGAACTCGGCGAGCAGCGCTACGTGGAGCTGTCGACCGCGGAGCAACTTGTGCTGACGGTGTCGGAGCGCGGCTTCGGCAAGCGCACCTCGTCGTTCGAGTACCGCACCACCGGCCGCGGCGGCAAAGGCATCGTGGCCATGAACGTTACCAAGAAGACCGGCACGCTCACAGGCTCGTTCCCGGTGGAAGAGGGCGACCAGGTGATGCTGGTCACCGACCAGGGCAAGCTGATCCGCACCACGGTCGCCGGTATCCGTATCGCCGGGCGCTCGACGCAAGGCGTCATCGTGCTCGACACCGCCGAGGACGAGCGCGTGGTGTCGGTGGAGCACCTGAGCGAGGAAGAGGATTAGTTCTTCAGTCATTCCGGGGCGCGAGCGCAGCGAGCGAACCCGGAATCCATAACCCCGGCGCTGCGGCGTGTGGATGCCGGGTTCGGCCCTATGGGCCGCCCAGGAATGACAAGGGGCTCCCATGAACTGGCATCTGTTCTCCGCCTTCCTGCTGATTACCCTGATCCTAGTGCTGATCCCGGGACCGATCGTGACGCTGGTGATCGCGACCGGCGCCAGCCGCGGCATCCGCGCTGCGCTGCAGACAGTGATCGGCACCACGCTCGGCAACGCCGTGCTGCTCGCCTGCATCGCGCTCGGCTTAAGCTGGATCCTGAAGGCTTCGGCCGAAGTCTTTGATGTCATTCGTTGGTTGGGCGCCGCCTATCTGATCTGGCTCGGCATCCAAGCCTGGCGCCACGCCGGCACGCCGGTGCAAACCAAGCCGGTCGCGGGGCACGTCTTTGCCTGGCGCGGCTTCGTGGTGGCGATCACCAACCCCAAGACCATCGCCTTCTTTACCGCGTTCCTGCCGCAGTTCATCGACCCCGCGCTGCCGCTGACGCGCCAGTTGGTGGTGATGTGCGTGGTGTCAGTGGTGCTGGCCGGCTTCATCGACGCAGGCTGGGCGAGCGTCGCCAGCCTCGGGCGCGCTTATTTGATGAAGCCGAAGTACAATAAGCTGCTCGGCCGGTTTTCGGGCCTGGTGCTGATCGGCGGCGGGCTGTGGCTGTCGCTGACGCGGGCGCGGACGTAGCCGAAACCTGTCAATCCGGGGTGCGTGCGCAGAATCCAGCGCCCCACATCGGCGCTCTGCTTTTTGCTCTGGATCCCGGCTTCGCCCGCTTGCGCGGGCGCCTCGGAATGACGGGCTCATCGAACGATGGATTCGGGAACTGACGGGCGGATCAATAGCCCGGCAAGAAGTGCGCCCCCACAAGGCGAATGCTCGGGTCGCCGAATTTGGTGCCAACGCAGTTCAGGTACGGCCAGGGCCGGCTGGCGCAGGCGTGCATGGCGGCAGCCTCGGCCTTCGGCATCGGGTCGGCGGTGACGTTCTCGTTCGGCGTCGTAAGCACAGTGATCACGGCAGCCGCGACGGCCGCGGCCAAGATGGCGCTCAGCGGTTTCATGACTATCCCCTGATTTCAGCAGCGTGAGCGCTCTCGCGCCCCTTGACCGTTGGTCGTCGCTGCCGGCTGCAAGGTTCGCCCATTCAACGCACTTGGCCCGGAAAAAGTTCATTCGCCCGGAAGGGGCCAAAAAAGCGCCACCGGATCGGCCGAGAAACCGCCCTTGCCGGGCCGAACCGGGCAGGGTAGACCGCAGGCCATGCCGCGAACCGCCCTCTATGCCGGCTCCTTCGATCCGGTCACCAACGGCCATCTCGACGTGGTGCGCAACGCCGCTCGGCTCGCCGACCGGCTGGTGATCGCCATTGGCGTGCATCCCGGCAAGGCGCCGCTGTTTCCCGCGCCCGAGCGTCTCGCCATGCTGGACGAGACCTGCGGGCCCCTGGCGGCGGCCGCCAATTGCGAGCTCGCCTGCATCACCTTCGACGACCTGGTGGTGGAGACGGCGCGGCGCGAGGGCGCGACCCTGCTGATCCGGGGCTTACGCGACGGCACCGACCTCGACTACGAGATGCAGATGGCCGGCATGAACGAGGCTATGGCGCCCGGCATCCAGACCGTTTTCCTACCGGCGTCGCCCGTGGTGCGCCCGATCACGGCCACATTGGTGCGCCAGATCGCCGGCATGGGCGGCGACGTTTCCGCTTTCGTGCCGGCTTCCGTGGTGACGCGCCTGAAGGCGAAGTTCGCCGGCAAGACCGCCAAACAATAGATTAAGCCGCGCGCTCGACACCAACCCATTCCGAGGGACCTCATGAACCGCCGCTCGATCCTGACGCTCGCCCCGGCGCTGCTGGTTACAGCCTTGTTGCCGGCAGCGCGCCCTGCGCTGGCCCAATCGCCACTCGCGAACCCAGCCGCGCTGACCGAGAAGGCGCCGGCGACCTACGAGGCCAAGTTCGACACCAGCAAGGGCACTTTCGTGATCGAGGTGCACCGAGCCTGGGCGCCGCGTGGCGCCGACCGCTTCTATAACCTCGTGAAGAACGGCTTCTACGACAATGTACGCTTCTTCCGCGTGCTTTCGGGCTTCATGGCCCAATTCGGCATCAACGGCGATCCCTCGCTCTCCGCAAAGTGGCGAGAGGCACGCATTGCCGATGATCCGGTCAAGATGAGCAATACGCGCGGCACCATCAGCTTCGCGACCGCCGGTCCCAACACGCGCACGACGCAGGTCTTCATCAACTTCGGCGACAACGCTTCGCTCGACCGCATGGGCTTTGCGCCCTTCGCCAAGGTGATCTCGGGCATGAAGGTGGTGGACAGCCTCTATGCCGGCTACGGCGAGGGCGCGCCGCAGGGCAACGGCCCCGACCAGAGCAAGATTCAGATGGAGGGCAACCGCTATCTGAACGCCAGCTTCAAACGGCTCGACTACATCAAGAAGGCGACCATCGTGCGCTGATATGCGCGCGTTCATTCATTGAAAGGAAAAGCATAATGGCAAAACCCGAAGACACCCTGACGCTCGAGACCACGCAAGGGCCCGTCGTGATCGAGATGCGTCCCGATCTCGCGCCCAACCACGTCGCGCGTATCAAGGAGCTGGTGAAGCAGGGCTTCTACGACGGCATCGTCTTTCATCGCGTCATCGACGGCTTCATGGCGCAGACCGGCTGCCCGCACGGCACCGGCACCGGCGGTTCGGGGCAGAAGCTGAAGGCCGAGTTCAACAACGAGCCGCACGTGCGCGGCACGGTGTCGATGGCGCGCGCGCAGAACCCGGATTCGGGCGACAGTCAGTTCTTCATCTGTTTCGACGACGCCACCTTCCTCGACAAGCAGTACACCGCCTGGGGCAAGGTGATTTCTGGCATGGAGAACGTCGACAAGATCAAGCGTGGCGAGCCGGTGCAGGACCCCGACAAGATCATCAAAGCGACGATGGGCGCGTAAGCCTCTATTCTGTCTTTCCGGGAAGCTGCGAAGCGGCGCGCCCGGAACTAAGGGGCAATGTCACGGAGCGCGGCGCTGGATTCCGGGTTCGCGTGCTGCGCACGCCCCCTGGAATGACGAGCATCAAATGCGCACCGACCTATTCGATTTCGACCTGCCGGCGGACCGCATCGCGTTGCGGCCCGCGAGCCCGCGCGATTCCGCGCGGCTTCTGGTCGTGCGGCCGGGTCATCACGGGGCAGGGCAGGAGCCCTATCCAGCGTTCGGCGCCGCTTCCGCGGGCACAAACGGAGATGTATTGGAGGACCGGCACGTCCGCGACCTGCCGGACCTGCTCGCGCCCGGCGACTGCCTGGTAGTCAACGATTCCAAGGTCATCGCGGCGCGGCTGAAGGGCCGGCGGATCGGGCGCGGGGACACCGAGCCGAGGATCGAGGCGACGCTGATCAAGCGGCTCGACGGCTCGCGCTGGCAGGCCTTCATCCTGGGCGCCAAGAAGGTGCAGGTGGGGGACACCCTGAGGTTCGGCGAAGAGGGCAAGGTCTGCTTCCTCGGCCAACTCGATGCTCAGGTTTCACATAAGGATGAAGGTGGCGAGGTAACTCTCTCGTTTTCCTTTCATGGTCCGGTGCTCGATCAAGCTATTGCAGAGCGTGGGGACATGCCGCTACCCCCTTATATTGCCTCCAAAAGGGCCCCCGACGCCCAGGACAAGGCCGACTACCAGACGCTTTTCGCCCACGATGAGGGCTCGGTGGCGGCCCCGACGGCGGGACTGCATTTCACCGACGACCTGCTGGCGCGGCTGAAAGAGCGCGGCGTGGCGCTACACAAGGTCACGCTCCATGTCGGCCTCGGCACCTTCCTGCCGGTGAAGGCCGACGACACCAGCGGCCACAAGATGCATTCAGAGTTCGCCATCCTGACCGAGGAGGTCGCCGACGCCCTCAACGGCGTGCGCGCGGAAGGCGGGCGCCTCGTGGCCGTGGGCTCGACCGCCATGCGGACGCTGGAAAGCGCGGTGGATGAGAACGGTCTGCTCAAGCCCTTCGCCGATGAGACCGATATCTTCATCACGCCGGGCTACCGCTTCCGCGCCACCGACCTGATGCTGACCAATTTCCATCTGCCGCGCTCGACTTTGTTCATGCTGGTGTCGGCGTTCTCCGGGCTCGAGACCATGCAGCGGGCCTATGCCCACGCCATCGCCGACGGCTATCGCTTCTATTCCTATGGCGACGCGTGTTTGCTTCATCCTGCGAAATCATGACCGACCCCTTCTCCTTCTCCCTCCTGAAAACCGACGGCATGGCCCGGCGCGGCGCATTCGTGACGCCGCACGGCGCCGTGCAGACGCCGGCCTTCATGCCGGTGGGCACCCAGGGCACCGTGAAGGGGCTGACGCCGGAAGTCGTGCGCGGCACCGGCGCCGAGATCGTGCTCGGCAACACCTACCACCTGATGCTCAGGCCCGGCCCTGAGCGGGTCGCCGAGCTCGGCGGCCTGCACACCTTCATGCAGTGGCCGCTGCCGATTCTGACCGATAGTGGCGGCTTCCAGGTGATGTCGCTGTCGTCCTTGCGCAAGCTCTCAGAGAAGGGCGTCGTTTTCCGCTCCCATCTTGACGGCGCCATGCATGAGCTCACGCCCGAGCGTTCGATCAAGATCCAGGCGCTGCTCGGAGCCGACATCTCCATGCAACTCGACGAGTGCCTGCGTCTGCCGGCGACGCGCGAGGACATGGAACGCGCCATGCATCTGTCGCTGCGTTGGGCCGAGCGATCGAAGAAGGCGTTCGAGGTGCTCGCCCGTGCGGGCTATGCGTTGTTCGGCATCGTGCAGGGTGGCGACAATATTCCGTTACGCCAGGCCAGCGCATGCGCCCTGGTAGACATCGATTTCCAGGGCTACGCCGTCGGCGGGCTGGCGGTGGGGGAGCCGCAGGACGTCATGCTCAAGGTGGTCGAGGAGACCACGCCCGTGCTGCCGGCGGCGCGCCCGCGCTATCTCATGGGCGTCGGCACCCCGCACGATATGCTGGAGGCGGTCGCGCGCGGCGTCGATATGTTCGACTGCGTGATGCCAACCCGCAACGGCCGCCATGGCATGGCCTTCACCCGGTTTGGGCCGCTTAACCTGTCGAACGCCCGCCATGCCGCCGACCCGCGCCCGCTTGACGAGCAAAGCCCGCACCCGGCCGCGCGCACCTATGCGCGGGCCTATCTGCATCACCTGGTAAAGGCCAACGAGATCCTGGGCGCGGTGCTGCTCTCGACTATCAACATCGCCTATTACGAGACCCTGATGGCGGGCATGCGCGAGGCCATCGCGGCCGGCACGTTCGAGGCTTTCCGGGAGGCGACGATCGCCGGCTGGGAGCAGGGCGATATACCGGCGCTGTGAGCTCTTCCGTCATTCCGGGGCGGCCCCGAAGGGCTGGGCCCGGGATCCGGGGGCGGCACATGAATACTCTGTCCCAGATTTGGGGCTCACGCGCTGCGCGCGTGCCCCGGAATGACAGAGCCGCGCGAACGGCCATTGTCTCGGCTTCCCGCCTTGGCTAAACGCATTTCATGAACATCCGACCCGATTTCCTCAGCCACCGCCGCAAACCCGCATTCAAGCTGCCGCCGGGGGCGACCGACGCCCACTGCCACGTGTTCGGCCCGGGCGACAAATTCCCGTACGCGCCCAACAGGCGGTACACGCCGGAGGACGCGCCCAAGGAGATGCTGGCGGCGCTGCACCGTCATCTCGGGGTCTCGCGCACGGTGATCGTGCAGGCGAGCTGCCACGGCAGTGACAATCGCGCCATGCTCGACGCCATCGCCGACGACCCTGCCCACATCAGGGGCGTCTGCATCGTCGACGCCGGCTTCGGCGACAAGGACTTCCAGGCGCTGCACGACGGCGGGGTGCGCGGGGCGCGCTTCAACTTCGTCAAGCATCTGGGTGGCACGCCGGACATGGACCTGTTCCACCGCACCGCCGACCGCATCAAGGAGATGGGTTGGCACATCGTGCTGCATCTCGACGCCCCCAGCATCATTCCGCTCTCGGACATGATGCGGAATTTGCCGCTGCCCTTCATCGTCGACCACATGGGGCGGGTGCCCGCCAAGGACGGCCTCGATCAGCCGCCGCTCAAGGCGCTGCTCGAACTCGCCAAGCTCGAAAAATGCTGGATCAAGGTCTGCGGCGCCGAGCGCATTTCGTTTCCGCCTTACGCGGAGGCGGTCCCGATCGCGCAGGCCATCATGGCGGCGGCACCCGACCGGGTGCTGTGGGGCACTGATTTCCCGCATCCCAATGCGACCCATGAGGCCGACGAGGCGGACCTGGTCGATTTGGTGGCGCAGTTTACGGGTGACGCCGCCCTGCAGAAGAAGCTGCTGGTCGATAATCCGGCGCGGCTCTACGGCTTCGCGCCGGTCTGACGCGCGTTGCGGAGCCGGCGGAACGGCGAACCCGCGCCGCTGTGCCACGCCATCAGGCGTCTTCACCGCAGAGCGGAATGGTACTGGAGGAGGGCCGGCCGCAGCTCTCGCATTCCCAGTGGTGGCGGATCTCGCCATCCGCCACGAATTCCGAGGCCACCGGCGCGATCATCAGGTCTCCGCAATAGGGGCAGCGCGCCAGGCTGGCAAACGTGCGCATTGCATCCAGCTTCGGAGTGTCGCAGTGCAGCATGATGCCGTCTCCTCTTTCCCTCTCCCCGATTCCTTTCCCCCGACGTCACGCAGCGATGTGTAGAGGCGGATCGTGGCGCCGGTTGGACCGGCAGATGAAGGGTTGATGACGGGAAAGGTGTCTTTCCAAGACGACCGACGCGGGGCGCCGCGGATATGAGCGATGGCTTCGCTGCGCCGGTACGCAGATTTTACGCCCCCTTAACGAGTCGGGGGCTCTTCTGGGCCCGTGTTACGGAGGTCATTTGTTTGCTTTGCGTTGTCTCCGCCGACCAAAAGCCTGGGGGCGCCTCATGCCAGGACAACGCAGCAGGAATCATGACCACCGAAAAACCCGCGAAATTGCTCTTCGTCGCCACGCCGTGCTTCGGCGGCATGGTTACCACCGGCTACATGATGTCGATCGTCAAGCTGATGGAGTATGCCGAGCGGCATGACTTTTCCATCAGTTTGAATCTGCTCGGCCGCGACTCGCTCATCACGCGCGCGCGCAACACTCTGGTCGCGCAGTTCATGACCGTGCGCGAGGCGACGCACCTGATGTTCATCGACGCCGACATCACCTTCGAGCCCGAACTCGTGCATCGCATGCTGGCGTTCGACGAGGACGTGGTGGGCGGCATGTACCCGGCCAAGGCCTTGAACTGGAATCCGCCGGAAAAGGTCTGCCGCAGCGAGCCGCCGCAGACGGCGACGCTCGGCTATGTCGGACAGTTCTGCGCCCGCGAGGAGCTCGAGCGGCGTGGGCCGTTCGCCACCGGGGTCTACGCCGCGACCGGCTTCATGATGATCAAGCGGCGCGTGTTCGAGCGCATGATCGAGGCCTATCCGGAGCGCGCCTACACCTCCGATCACGTGCTGACCCCCGATCAAACCAAGCGCAAGTATCACGCGCTGTTCGAATGCGGCATCGACCCGGCGACGCGCGAATACCTGAGCGAGGATTTCGGCTTCTGCCGCCTGTGGCGAGCACTCGGCGGCAAGGTCTGGCTCGACGTGGAAGGCGGGCTCGTTCACACCGGTTCGCACGATTTCGTCGGCCAGCCGGCGCTGCGCTTCGGCGCCAGCGACGCGCCGCCGCTCAAGATGGCGGTCGGGGCCTGAGCCGTCAGCCCGCGCAAGACGCGCGCCCACGTGGCGCGCGTTTTTCTTACGGAAAGCGAAGAGCTCGGATCACAGCCCGAGATAAGCCTGGCGGATTTCCGGCTTGCTGGCGAGCTCCTTGCAGGGGCCCTCGAGGAACGGGCGTCCCTCGGCGATGACATAAGCGTAGTCGCAGATCGCCAGCGCGAGGTGCACGTTCTGCTCGACCAGCATCACCGTGACGCCTGCTTCCTTCAGCGCTTTGAGGACGCCGACGAGCTGCTGCACGATCACCGGCGCGAGGCCGAGCGAGAGCTCGTCGATGATGAGCACGTCCGGCATCGACATCAGCCCGCGGGCGATCGCCAGCATCTGCTGCTCGCCGCCCGAGAAGGTGCCGGCCTTCTGGTGGCGGCGTTCCTTCAGACGCGGGAACATGGTGTAGACCTTGTCGAGCTGGTCGCTGTAATGCGCTCGGGCACGCTGCGAGAAGGCGCCCATCTCGAGGTTTTCCTCCACGCTCATGGCGCTGAAGAGCTGGCGGCCTTCCGGCACCAGCACCAGACCGCGAGCGACCTTGGCGTGGGCGGACAGCTTCGTAACGTCCTCGCCCTCGAAGGTGACGCGGCCCCGGCGCGGGCGCAGACTGCCGGTGATGGCGCGCAGGCTGGTGGTCTTGCCGGCGCCATTGGCGCCGAGCAGGGTGGTTATGGTGCCGCGCTTGACATTGAGGGAGATGCCCCACAGCACCTGGACGTCGTCGTAGCCGGCCTCCAGGCCCTCGACCTGCAGCAGGAATTCGCTCACGTCGAGGCCTCCCCGGTATGCATCAGGTTGGCGTCCCCGAGATAGGCGGTGATAACCTCCGGGTTTTCCGCTACTCCCTGCGGCGTGCCCTCGGCCAACTTGCTGCCAAGATTGAGCACGACGATGCGGTCGGACAGGCTCATGATCGCGCGCATGATGTGCTCGATCATCAGGATCGAGACGCCGCTGTCGCGGATCGTGCGGATGGTGGCGATCATCTGCTCAGTTTCGGACGGATTGAGGCCGGCCAGCACCTCGTCGAGCAGCAGCAGCTTGGGCCTGGCTGACAGCGCCCGCGCCATCTCCAGCCGCTTCTTGCCGGCGGTGGTGAGCGCGCTCGCGCGCATTTGCAGACGGTCGCCGAGACCGACCGTCTGTGCCACTTCGTAGGCGGTCTCGCGCGCTTGCTCCAGCGGCAGATCCTCGCGGCCGAAGCAGGCGCCGACGGTGCAGTTGTCGAGCACGTTCAAGGCGCCGAGCGGCTGCACGATCTGATGTGCGCGCGCGATTCCGCGGCGGGCGATTCTGTAGGGCTTCTGCCCTGTGATGTCGGCGCCCTGGAACAGGATGCTGCCCGTCTCGGGCTTGAACACCCCGTTGATCAGGTTGAACAGCGTCGACTTGCCGGCGCCGTTCGGCCCGATCAGTCCGAGGATTTCCCCTTCGCGCAATTCGAAGCTGAGGCCGCGCACCGCATGCACGCCGCCGAAGCTCTTGCTGACGTCCTTGAGTTCCAGTAGCGCCGTCATTCCAGCACCTTCTGGATGCGCGGGAAGCGGCTGTAGATCCAGCCCATGAGCCCGCCCGGGAAGAACAGCACAATGAGCAAGAGCAGCGCGCCCGAGATCACCAATTGGAAGTTCGAGAAGGTCGCGGTGGTGAGCAGATAGCCGCGCAGCTCGGAATACAGCAAGGCCCCCAGCGCGACGCCGAACACAGTGCCCTGGCCGCCTAGCATGACGACGACGATCACTTCGGTCGACAGCGTCAGGTCGAAAGCCGATGCCGGCTCGATGAATGCGCTCTTGAAGAAAAACAGGCCGCCTGCGACCGCCGGCAGGAACGCCGAGGTGCAGTAGGCGAGCGCCTTGTAGAGCGGCGTCGGCACGCCGAGGACCGCGGCGGCGTCCTCGTTCTGGCCGATTGCGAGCAGCCCGAGGCCGAACTTGGAGCTCTTGACCGCGTAGCTCAGATAGAGCGACAGCCCCATCACCGCGACCATCAGGAAGTAGATCACCCACAAGGCGTTGGCGGCGCCGCCGATCTGCTTGAGCACGCTGCCTGACAGATAAAGGCCAGCCGAGCCGCCCCAGGGCTTGAAGTTCTGGACGAAGGCCTGCACGCCCTCGACGATGCCGATGGTGGCGAGCGCGAAGAAGTGGCCGCGCAGCTTCAGGATCCCGAGCCCGAAGATCAACGCCAGCGCGCTGACACAAATGCCGGCAACGGGTAGGCTGACCGCGAGCGGCATGCCGAGCCCGCCGACCAGCCAGAGGCAGACGTAGCCGCCGAGCCCAAAGAAGACGATGCTGCCGAAGTTGATGTAGCCGGTGTAGCCCAGCATGATGTTGAGGTTGCTGGCGAGGATGATGTAGAGCGCATCCAGCACCAGGCTTTCCCGCAGGTCGACGTTGTCGCCGATCACCGGCGCGGCCGCGAAGGCCACGCAGATGAGGGCGATGACCCAGAAGAAGGGGCGGCGGGCCAGTCGCGTCAGCAGCATCACAGCGCTCCGCGTCGCGGCGCGAACAGCCCGCTGGGGAAGATGATCAGCGCCATCACGAACAGCGCGAACTCAATCACCAAAGTCCAGCTGACCGGCACGAAGGGCGTTACGGCGCCCTCGAGCAGCCCGAGGGCGACGCCGGCGAACAACGCGCCGAGCGGATTGCCGAAGCCGCCGAGCACGGTCACCACGAAGCTCTTGAGGGTGTAGGCGTCCCCGGACAGCACGGTAAAGGGAAACAGGGTGCCGATCAGCATGCCCGACACGCCGGCGAGCGCGACACCGAGGCCGACCGAGATGGCGAGCACGCGCGTGGTCGGGATGCCCACCAATTCCGCGGCTTCGCGATTGTTGGCGACCGCGCGCACGGCCTTGCCGGTGCGGGTGCGGCCAAGGAACAGATAAAGGCCGTAGGCGATCACTGCGGCCATGATGGCGGCCACAATATGCGCGCCTGGGAACGTGTAGCGGCCCATGCTGATGCCGGGCACGTGGACGTCGACGTTGAACAAGCCGGTGCCGAGCGCCGCCGTGCCGAGGCCGACCAGGACCAGGTTGACGGCAAAGGTCGATAGCAGGCTCATCAGCGGCGCCTGGCCAACCATGCGATGGATGGCGATCCAGTAGAGCGCGATACCGACGCCGAAACCGGCGATCATGACCGGCACCAGGGCGACGTAGGCCGACACGCCGAGCGCATGCACGATCAGCAGCAGCGCGAACATGCCGGCCACGATCATGGAGCCGTGGGTGAGGTTGATGACGTCCATGACGCCCCAAATGAGCGTCAGGCCCATGGCGGCCAGTCCGTAGACAAAGCCCACCAGAACCCCGTCAATCACAGATGCGAGGACACCGAGCATACTTTTTCAAGAGCGGTTGGAGTGGACCAAGCGGTCAGGACCGGCGGACAGCATGCCCGCCGGTCCCTGTCCGTCTTAGTGCGGGATCGGGTAAAGCAGCTTGGCCGAGGCGGCATTGCCCGGCCAGACGATCTGCTTGCCGAGCTTGCCATCCTTTTCCTTCTGCCACTGGCCGAGGACCATGGTGTGGCCGGCCTGCAGACCGTGGTTCTTCGCGCCGGTCTCGAACTTGGTCTTGCCGAAGAAGGTGGTGACATCCATGGCGTTGAGCGCCGCGGCCACCTTCTTGGTGTCGAGCGAGCCTGCCTTTTCAATGGCGTGCTGCAGGAGCATGCCGGCCGCGTAGCCCGAGGCTGCGTGGTAGTCGGGCATCTGGTGGAACTTGGCCTGGAATGCCTTGATGAATTCCGGCACGGTCGGGCCGAATTGCGGTTTGTAGCTGACCTGCGGCTCCCACTGTGACGGGAAGGTCACCCCGAGCGCGCCGGCGCCAAGGTCGGCGAACTTGTTGTCCGACGGCGCCACCAGGATCGACATGAACTCCATGTTCGCCTTCTGCTCGTGCATCTGGCGCGCGAGCGTCGCACCGTCGGCGTAGTGTCCGCCGCCGAGGAAGGCGTTGGCCCCGGACGAGATCATCTTGTTGACGATCGGCCCGAAGTCCGTGGTGGAGGGGTCATAGGAGGCGTTCATTACCACATTCAGCCCGGCTTCTTTGGCCTGCTTGATGGCGGCGGTGGTTACGGCCTTGGAAAAGGGATCGTCGGAATAGACGATCGCGACCTTGGCGTGCGGGTCCTTTTCCTTCAGCGCCTGGATCGCCCCGGACAGGTAATGGCCGGCGGGCGTGATGACCATGTAGAGGTACTTGTCGCCTTGCTCGAAGGGCTTCTCTTCGGCGCCGCCCGGGATCAGCATGATGCGGCCGTACTCTTCGCTGATGACGGTCGCCGGCGCGGTCATGCCCGACGAATAGGGCCCGAACAGGAACTGAGCCTTGTCGTGGTTGATCAGGCGCGTGTAGAGCTGCTGTACGCGACCGCCCACGGACTGGTCGTCGTAGTTGATGAACTTGACCTTGTATTGTTTGCCGCCGACCTTGATGCCGCCTTTGGCGTTCACCTCGTCGCGCCACAAATCATAGCCGCGGGTCTGACCTTTGGAATCGACTTGCAGCTTACCCGTCTGCGAATCCGTGAAGCCGATGGTGATGGTGTTGGCGGCAAATGCGGGCGCAGCGATAGCAATGGCTGCCGCCCCCGCGAGCAAAGCAAGCGGTCTCATTAGAACTCCTCCCAGGTCGCCCCACAGTGTCGAAACTCAGCGGGCCAAACGGTCCAACCGGTCGATTTTTTTTGGGTCAGCTCGTTCGGGCCGACACTTTTCCAATTAGCATGCTTCCACGTGCATGGCTACGGGAACTGTCAATTTGGGTGAGAAATGCCGCCTGATTTGCAGGCAGAGAGCCGCAAAAGGCGCAGATTTGTACGACAATGTGATATTTGCAATGCACCACGGCTGCTGCATTGCACACTGCAAAACCGGAGGCCACGCAGCCTATACCGACCCATTCGCTATCGACAGGCTGCGGCGCCAAGCTCGATTGCCGCGCTGTCGCCGTTGGCCGTATACAGGAAAGAAGGCGCGAGTCCTCACGGCGGCGTGGGCTTAACGCGAAAGCACATCGATGCAGCGTCAACAATCGCCTTCGCCTCTCAACGTGGACCTTGTCGCCAGGCCGAGCGTCGGCTCGTGGCGGGCCGTACGGCAATTCGTTACCGCTGTCTTCGGCGTCGCGACCCGGCCGCTCTACCGGGCCTATGAAGGCAGGCTCATTTCCGGGGTGCTCGCCCGGCCGGTGCCGCGCCACGTCGGCATCATTCTCGACGGCAACCGCCGCTACGGCCAGCAATGGGGCTTCACCGATCCGGCGCAGGTCTACGCCCTCGGGGCCCGCAAGCTCGACGACGTGCTGGATTGGTGCGGCGAGCTTGCGATACCGGCGGTGACGTT
Organism: uncultured Pseudomonadota bacterium; assembly: GCA_963773225.1. Taxonomy (GTDB): domain Bacteria; phylum Pseudomonadota; class Alphaproteobacteria; order Rhizobiales; family Xanthobacteraceae; genus Pseudolabrys. The sequence continues at coordinate 298,388 of CAVZAO010000008.1, read as the reverse complement.
GTGGGTGTGCTCGACCGAGAATTTGAGCCGGCCGGCCGAGCAGGTCTCCGGCATCATGGCCGCGGTGGAGGCCAAGCTCCTGTCGCTGGTCGACAACCCGCGCATTCATAGTCAACGGGTGCGAGTGCAGACCATCGGAAGGACCGAACTCTTACCCGAGCGGACGGTGGGCGCGATCCGCGCCGCGCGCGAGGCGACCGCTGGCTACGACGGCATGGTGCTGACCATCGCGATCGCCTATGGCGGGCGCGAGGAGATCGTCGATTCCGTACGTACGCTGCTCGAGGACGAGGCGGCGCGTGGCGGCACGCTGCAGGATGCTATCGCCCGCATCACGCCGAGTTCCATCGGCGCCCATCTTTATCTTGCCGGCGTGTCCGACCCCGACCTGATCATCCGCACCAGCGGTGAGATCCGCTCGTCCGGATTCCTGCTCTGGCAAAGTGCCAACAGCGAGTTCTATTTCTCCGACGTTTTCTGGCCGGCGTTCCGCAAGATTGACTTTCTGCGTGCGGTTCGCGCGTTTCAACAACGGCACCGGCGCTTCGGGCTGTAGCTGCGCGCGAAGACCGCTACTTCTCGGGAATGAGCCCGCGCGGGCTGAAGCGCAGCACCAGCAGGAGCACGAGGCCGACGATCGGCAGGCGCATCTGAACTGCCGAGTCGATCAGGTGCTGCTTCAAGGCACCGGCGGCGAGCGGCTCCGTGATGAAGCCGAGCAGGGCGGGTCCCACGCTTTCCGCCTCGTCCCACAACAGCATGATGATGAGTGCGCCGATCACCGAGCCCCAGTTATTGCCGGAGCCGCCGAGGATCACCATAGCCCAGATCAGGAAGGTGTAGCGCAGCGGATCGTTGTAGCTCTGCGGCGCCATCAGCCCGTGCAGCATGACGTAGAGCGCGCCGGCGACGCCGATGACGGCGGAGCCCAGCACGAAGACCTGCAGGTGGCGGCGTTTCACGTCCTTGCCCATGGCTTCGGCTGCGTGCTCGTTGTCGCGGATCGCGCGCATCATGCGGCCCCAAGGCGACTTCAGCGACAGCTCGGCGAGCGTCAGCAGGACCAGCAGCACGACGATGAAGACCGCCGCGAAGCACGCGCCCACAAATACTGTCGAGGCAGTGGTCACCGGCATCCCCAGGGAATGGGCAAAGGTATTGAACCACGGCCGCTGCTGTAGAACGACTTCCTGCGGCACCGGCCATCGGCCGATGCCGATGATGTTCTTGACGCCGCGGTCGAGCCAATCCTCGTTCATGAGGATGGCGATGATGATCTGTCCAATGCCGAGGGTGGCGATGGCCAGATAGTCCGAACGCAATCCAAGCGCCGTCTTGGCCACCGCCCAGGCCGCGCCGGCGGCAAGCGCCCCGGCGGCCAGCCACGACAGGATCACCGGCAGTCCGAGGCCGCCGATGTTGCCGGTCGAGGCCGGCGTAACTGCTTCGACCGCTTCGATCGCCGGGTCGGACAGGAAGCGGAACAGGAAGAAGCCGACAATCAGGACGGCGATCACGGTCAAATGGCGCGTTAAGCCGTCTGCCATTTTGCGGTGCGCCTTAGCGGCTGCGTAGATCGCGGCGGCGCCGACGGCGAACGCGAGCAGGATGCGGGGGGTGCCCGCGGCCCAAGTGGCAGTGTCGATCGGCATGGAGATCAGCACGACGCCGAGACCGCCGAGGCCGAAGAAGCCCGCCACGCCGATGTTGAACAGCCCGGCGTAGCCCCACTGCATGTTCACGCCGAGCGCCATGACCGCCACGATCAAGCCGTCGTTGAGGATCGTGATACACAGCGGCCAGCTCTGGTAGAAGCCGACCAGGAGATAGACCGCGGCTACAGCCGCGAAAAGAAAAACGGGACGATACTTCGAGGTCATACCGATTTCCCCCTGAAAAGCCCGGTTGGCTTGAACAGAAGCACGATGACGAGAATGACGAAGGAGACCGCGTATTTGTAGTCGGTCCCCAGTGGCTGCACGAGCCCGTGCGGCATCAAGCTGACGGGCAGCAGGTAGCCAAGAACCTTGCGCCAGGCGTAGGTGAAGACCACCTCCGAAAAGGCGACGATGAAGCCGCCGGCGATCGCGCCCAGCGGATTGCCGAGACCGCCCACGACCGCCGAGGCGAAGATCGGCAGCAGCAGCTGGAAGTAGGTAAAGGGCGAGAACGACTTGTCGAGCCCGTAGAGCACGCCCGCGATAGTGGCTAGGCCCGCCACGATCAGCCAAGTGACCGTCACCACAAGCTCCGGGTTGATGCCGGACAGGAGCGCCAAGTCCTCGTTGTCGGAGAAGGCGCGCATCGACTTTCCGGTGCGTGTGCGGTTGAGAAACCAGAAAAGAAACGCCACCACGATCACCGCGGTCAGCACTGTGATGAGGCTCGACGTCCGCAGTGCCAGTCCCTCGCTCAGGCCGGTGCTCTCGCGGAATTGCAGCGCGTTGATCACGAAGCGCCGACCGTCATCGAAGTTGCGATCCTGCACGCCGATGATGAAGCGCGTCAGACCATTCATGATGAACATCACGCCCATCGACACGATCACCAAGATCACCGGCGCCGCCTTCTTCTTGCGGTAGAAGCGGTAGACGGCGCGGTCGGTCAGCAGCAGCAGACCGCCGGTGACGGCGATGGCGAAGGGCAGGGCGAGCAGCGCGGTCGGCAGCGGCCCGAAGCTGATCCCCATCGACTGGAACCACCAGGTGAACAGGATGGCGATCGCCGTGCCGAAGGCCATGGTGTCGCCGTGGGCGAAGTTGGAGAAGCGCAGGATGCCGTAGATCAGCGTAACGCCGAGGGCGCCGAGCGCGAGCTGCGAGCCATAGGAGGTTGCCGGGATGATGACGTAGTTGCAGAGCGCCACGAGGGCATTGAGAGTATCCATGCGCTCAGCCCCCCAGGAAGGTTTTGCGGACTTCCGGGTCGGCGAGCAGCGCCTCTCCGGTGTCGGTGTAACGGTTGGCCCCCTGGACCAGTACGTAGCCCATATCGGCAATATTGAGCGCCTGTCTCGCGTTCTGCTCGACCATCAGGATCGAGATGCCGGTGCGCGCCACCTCGATGATCCGGTCGAACAGCTCGTCCATGACAATGGGCGAGACGCCGGCTGTCGGCTCGTCGAGCATGAGCACTTTGGGCTGCGTCATGAGCGCGCGGCCGACGGCGACCTGCTGGCGCTGGCCCCCCGACAATTCACCGGCGGCCTGACGGCGCTTGTCGCGCAGGATGGGGAAGAGTTCGTAGACTTGCTCCATGGTCTCGCTGATGTCGTCACGGCGCAGAAAGGCCCCCATTTCGAGATTTTCTTCGACCGTCATCGAGACGAAGATATTGTTGGTCTGCGGCACGAAGGCCATGCCCCTGGCCACGCGGTCCTGCGGCGAGAGGGAAGTGATGTCTTCGCCCTGCAGCTTCACGCAGCCGCCGCGCAAATTCAGCATGCCGAAGACCGCCTTCATGGCGGTCGACTTGCCGGCGCCGTTGGGGCCCACGATCACGGCGATCTGGCCTGGGTCTACGGCGATGGTGCAGTCGTGCAAGATGTCGACCGGGCCGTAGCCGCCGGTCATGCTTTCTCCGATCAGGAATGGCGCGCCCATGCCGTCTCTCCCCTTACGGCCGCACGCGGAATGCCCGCGCCGGCGCGTCCCCTCGCGGCCCGCCCGCTCGCCGTCGTTCTCGCGGCATGGCCGCGTCGTTTCGATGAAGTTGCGGTCTGGTCGACCCCGGCGTGCCCCGCCACGGCGCGCGCCTCAGGCATCGACCTTGACCTTGTTCTTCAGGCCGGTGCCGAGATAGGCCTCGATCACGGCCTCGTTTTCCATGATGTGGGCGGCCGAGCCCTGCGCCAGCACCTTGCCTTGCGCCATCACGATCACCGGATCGCAGAGCCGGGCAATGAAGTCCATGTCGTGCTCGATGACGCAGAAGGTGTAGCCGCGCTCCTTGTTGAGGCGGACGATGGCGTCGCCGATGGTGTTGAGCAGCGTGCGGTTCACGCCGGCGCCGACTTCGTCAAGGAAGACGATCTTAGCGTCGACCATCATGGTGCGGCCGAGCTCCAAGAGCTTCTTCTGGCCGCCGGAAATCTGACTCGCTTTCTGGTTGGCGAGGTGCGAGATGGTCAGAAACTCGAGCACTTCGTCGGCCTTCTTGGCGAGCGCCCGTTCTTCTTCGGCGATCTCGCCGCGACGAAGCCACGTGTTCCACAGTGTCTCGCCCTTCTGGCCGCCAGGCACCACCATCAGGTTTTCCCTGACGGTCATGGAGCCGAATTCGTGGGCGATCTGGAAGGTGCGCAGCAGCCCTTTGTGGAAGAGTTCGTGCGGCGTGAGCCCCGTGATGTCCTCGCCGTCCATGATCACCCGGCCGGAGCTCGGCGCCAGCCGGCCAGCGATGACGTTGAACAGCGTGGTCTTGCCGGCGCCGTTGGGGCCGATCAGCCCGGTGATGGAGCCCTTGGCAATTTCGATCGAGGCCCCGTCGACGGCACGGAATCCGCCGAAATGCTTATGCAAATTCTCTACGACGATCATTTGATTGTCCCCTTCAGCCTCTCTTTTTCCGTACCGCGCGTGCGGCAGGCGGAGGCCTTGCTGGCAGGTGGACGGCCCGGGGTGCCGGGCCGTCCGATAATGTCAGGTCAAGCGTTGGCTACTGGTAGCCGTCGGTGACCTGCTTGCCGTTCTTGATCGTGTAGATGCGATAGCTGCCGGCGGCTTCGCCGGGGCCGATCAGATGGACGCCGGTGGCGCCCTCGTAGTTGATCTTCTTGCCGGCGGCCAACAGCTTCAGACCCTTGGCCAGGTCGCCGGGGTAGATCTTGGTGCCGGGGCCGTTGGCGACGTCCATCACCTTCTTCTTGAAGTCGGCCGACTTGGACGACTTCGCGGCCTCCATCGACAGCAGGATCAGCGCCGCCGCGTCGTAAGACTCGCCGGTGTAGGACGAGGTGCCGTCGAAGCCCGCCTTCTTGGCCATGGCGAGGAACTTGGTATGACCCTGGCTCTTGATGCCGGGGACGTCGCCGAAGGTGCCGTTGAGCGGCTTGCCGATCGCCTTGATTAGGCTGTCGCCATACATGCCGTCGGGCAGGTAGAACTTGGAGAAGGCACCGGCGTCGAGCGCGCCTTGGATGATGCCCTTGCCGCCCTTGTCGACATAACCAGCGACCACCAGCAGCTTGCCGCCTGCGGAAGCCAGCGTGCCGACTTCGGCCGAGTAATCGGCCTTGTTGTCTTCATGCGGCACCGAGATGGTGACCTTGCCGCCGGCCTTTTCGAAAGCCGACTTGAAGGACTCGGCGAGACCCTTGCCGTAGTCGTTGTTGGTGTAGGTCAGCGCCACGGTCTTGTAGCCGCGCTTCATGATGACCTTGGCCATGACCTCACCCTGACGGGCGTCGGACGGGGCGGTGCGGAAGAACAGCCCGTCGTCCGGCGCGGTCGTGAGCGCGGGCGAGGTGGCCGAGGGCGAAATCATCACCACTCCGTTGGGGCGGGCGACGGCCTGCAGCACGGCGCCGGTGACACCCGAGCAGTCACCGCCAACGATGGCGGCCACATGGTCCGAGGTCACGAGGCGCGTTGCCGCGGCGGTCGCCGCGGCGGCGTCCGTGCAGGTGTCGTCGCCGCGCACGGCTTCGACAGTGGCGCCGCCGAGCAGCGCGTGCGAGTCATTGACCTCTTTGATGGCCATCTCGGCCGACTTGCCCATCATCGGAGTGACGGACTCGAGCGGGCCGGTGAAGCCCAGCAGTATGCCGATCTTGATATCCTGTGCCGAGGCGGCACCGGAAAAGGCGACTGACGACGCTAGCAGCGCCGCAGTCGCAATCGCCAATGGTAATTTTCTCATTCGTAGCTCCCTCTCGTGGGTGATTTTGTTGCTCAGCATCTCGGCGCGGCGGCGTCGGGCTTTTGTTTGCTTGGTGCCCATATGATAAGGGGACCGCTGGTGTGCCGGATTTCCGGCAAGGCCCAAACGCCTGCCGAAACCTCCGTGCGCACCATGCTGAATAGCCACGGCCACATCCAACACGCTCGGCGTGCAAGAACCGTGCCCAAGGCACCCCCTCGTCACTTGCCGCCGCCCCCAGCGTCCATGATGCCTAGATTTCGAGCGTGAGTTCAAGCGTGGTGAAAAGATGCGCCTGATTGGTCCGGGCCGGCGAGACGGCGGCTCCTATTTGCCGCGTCCCCGTCAAATGGTTGCCTTGAAGCGGGGCAGTTGCGGTCCGCGCAGAGTTTGGGGGCACGTCCTACGCGCTCGCTTGGCCCTCGGAGGCAGGGGCCGGCCCCTCAAGCGGTGCTAAGTATATGGATGCGCGTGCAAAAACATGCGCGATCCTGCGCGGGCGACCTGCAGCGGCCGCGTCGACGTCAACACAGGCGCGCGATTTCGCTTAGTGCTTGTTTGGCGGTGCGCCGCATGAAGGCTCGATCAGCGGCAATGATGAACGCGGTCGTATCGAGCGGTTGGCGTCCTGATGAGGGTGCCGATCAGCGTTTCGCCTTCGCGGAAGCGATGGTGGAAACGGTTGCGGCATCAGGCGCGACCCGCGTCGCGATTTTTCATCGCTTTAGGTTTGGCTCAGGCCGCGGGCACCCCATAGCCGCCGCCGCCGGGCGTCTCCAACGTCACCTTGTCGTCTGGGTTCATGACGATCTTGCGCGCCTCGTTGACCACCTTGCCGTTGATCAGGAAGCGGCCGGCCGCGCCCGGCGCACCGCCGGCGAGCCCCTGCGGCGGCAGTTCGGTGCGGCTGGCGACCGCGTTGAGCAGCCAGTCGCTGTCCGTGCGCATGCGCCATTCGATGATCTGGCCATCGCCGCCGCGCGAGCGTCCCGCTCCGCCGGAATTGTCGCGGATCTCCTTGCGCGTGAACATGATCGGCATCGACGCCTCCAGCACCTCGATCGGCACGGCGGCAACGCCAGTCGGATAGCAGGTCGCGGACGGGCCGGGCTTGTGCTCGCGCGCGCCCATGCCTCCGGAGTAGTTGAACATGGAGCTCGTAAAGGGGGCGCCGTTGGCGTTCTTGCCCTGGATCTGAATGGTCCAGACGGCGCCCGAGCCTTCCGCCAGCACGCGTTCCGGCATGATGTTGTAGAGCGCCTTGAGGATCGGCATCGGCACGTACATGCCGACGACGTGGCGGGCATTCACCGGCGCCGGGTACTTGCAGTTCACGATGCAGCCTTCCGGCGCCGTGACCTTGATCGGTGCTAGGCTGCCGTAGTTGTTGGGCAGTTCGGGATCGAGGCAGGAGCGCACGGCGAAGGTGCTGTAGGCGTGAGTATAGTTCATGACCACGTTGATGCCGTGCGGGTTAGGTCCCGAGCTGCCGGCGAAGTCGATCAGGATCGTACCTTCGTCGGCGTCGACCGTGACCGCTGTCTTCAGCGTGATGACGTCGCCGCCGGGCACGTCGAACGAGCTTTCGCCGTAGAAGGTGCCCGGCTTGAGCTTACGTATCGACTCCCGCGTGGCGGCTTCCGAGCGTGAGATGATCTCCTCCGATAGGAGATCGATGTCGTTGAACCCGTGGCGATCGAGCAGGGCCGACAGCCGCTTGCTGGCGAGCCTGGCGCTGGAGACTTGCGCCGCGAGGTCGCCGAACACGTGGTCGGGCGTGCGAACGTTGTGGCGGATGATTTGATGCAGAACTTCGTTGGGCTCGCCGGCGTCGTAGAGCTTGAGCATCGGAATCCAAAGGCCTTCCTCGTGCACGTCGCGCGCGCCGGCGCCGACACCATAGCCGCCGATGTCGGTATGGTGGATGGTCGAACCGAAGAAGCCGATCAGTTTGCCCTTGTGGAACACCGGAAGCATCACGGTGATGTCGAAGAAATGACCGGCGGAGAGCCAGGGGTCGTTGGTGATCAGCACGTCGCCTTCCCGAAGGGTTTGCGAAGGGAACGCCTCGACGAAATGCTGGCCGGCGGCGGCGAGCGAATTAATGTGACCGGGCGTGCCGGTCACGGCCTGCGCCACCATGCGGCCCTTGCGGTCGAACAGCGCGTTGGCGAGGTCGCCGGCCTCGCGGACGATGGGGCTGAAGGCGATGCGCTGCAGCGCCTTGGCCTGCTCGCTGACGATGCTGATCAAGTTGCTCCAGACGATCTCGAGTTCGATGCCGTCCATGGGGGTCACTCCTTCGATGCCATGATGCAGCCCGTCGGGTGGATCTTGGCGCGCCAGCCGGGGAGGATGATGATGGTGGTTTCGCGCTCTTCGATGATGGCCGGGCCCTCGATGGCCTGCCCGACTGCGAGATCAGGCCGGTCATACACCGGGGTCTCCGTGTCGGTGTCGCCGAAGCGCGCGGTTCGTGTCGCCCGCGGCTTGGCCGGAGCCGCGGCGAGATCGAGCTTGTTATCGCGCGAGGCGAGGGGCCCGGTCGCGACCAGCCGCCAGCTCACGATCTCGACGTCGACCTCAGGCAGCCGCAGGCTGTAAAGCTTCTCGTAATTGGCTTCGAAGATGGCGCGCACCCAGGCAGGGTCGTGCTTCTGCCGGGGATCGGTGTCGAACCAGACAGTGACTTCGTTCTGTTGCCCGAAGTAGCGCAGGTCGGCGCCGTACTGGAAGGTGATGTCGGCGGGCTTGCAGCCGGCGCTGCCGAGACCGGCGGTTGCTTGCGCCACGAGCTTGTCGATGATGCGGTCGATCTCGTCCCAGTTCAGCACCGACAGCCGCGAGAGCGCGCCCTGGCTGAGGTCGAGCCGCGACGGCGTCACCAGCGTGCCGAACGCCGACAGCACGCTGGCAAGCGGCGGGTAGATGACCACCGGGCTCTCCAGGAGGTCGGCGACGTAGCAGGCGTGCACCGGTCCGGCGCCGCCGAAGGCGAACAGCGGCACGCCGCGGTAATCGATGCCGCGGTCGATGGCGTGGGCGCGGGCGGCCGCGGTCATGGACTCGCCAACAACCCGGTAGATGCCGGCGGCGACGTCGCGCATCGGCGTCCCCAAGTCGTTGGCCAGCGCCGACAGCGCGGCTTCTGCGCCTTCCAGATCGAGCTTCATGTCGCCGCCGAGGAAGTTGTCGGCGCGCAAATAGCCGAGCACGAGGTCGGCGTCGGTCACGGTCGGGGTCGTGCCGCCGCGGCCGTAGCAGACCGGGCCAGGCGTCGAGCCCGCGCTCTGCGGCCCGACCTTGAGCAGGCCGAGATTGCTCACCGAGGCGATGCTGCCGCCGCCGGCACCGATTTCGATCATGTCGACCGAGGGGATCAGGATCGGCAGGCCGCTGCCCGATTTGAAGCGGTAGATGCGGTCGACCTCGAACTCGCCGGAAATCAGCGGATGGCGGTCTTCGATGATGCAGGCTTTGGCGGTTGTTCCGCCCATGTCGAAGGAGAGCAGGCGGTCGAGGTTGAGGACCTCAGCGTAATAGGCGGCCGCCAAAGCGCCGGCGGCCGGCCCGGATTCGACCATCCGCACCGGAAACGTCTTGGCGACGTCGATGCCGATGACGCCGCCGTTGCTGAGCATGATCAGCGGCGCGTTGAGGAAGCCGCGCTTCTTCATGCCGGCAAGCAGCGCGTCGAGATAGGGTCCGGTGATCGGCGCGGTGTAGGCGTTCATCACCACGGTCGAGGTGCGCGGGTATTCGCGAATTTGCGGTGCCACGTCGGACGAAATCGACACGTACATGCCCGGCGCGCGCTCTTGGATGATGTCGCGCATCACCCGTTCGTTGGCCGGGTTGAGATAGGCGTTCAAGAAGGATACGGCGATCGACGCCACGCCCTTGGCTTTGATCTCATCGACGATGGCGGCGGCCTTTTGCCGGTCAAGCGGTGTCAGCACCTCGCCGGTCGCCAGCACGCGTTCGGGCAGGCCGAATGTCATCTCGCGCGAGACCAGCTGTTCGGGAAATTCGATCTGCGGATCAAACATCTCGTAGCGATGTTCGTCCCTTATGGTGAGCGTGTCGCGGAAGCCTTCGGTGACGAGCAGTGCGGTCAAAGGGCCTTTGCGCTCGATCACCGCATTGGTGACCACCGTGGTGGCATGCACCACGACGTCGGTGACGGCAGCGGGCGTGATGCCGGCCTTGGCCAGTGCCGAATCGACGGCGCGGAAAAAGCCTACGTCGAGGCTTTCGGGGGTCGTCAGCGTCTTATCGACCCAGGTTTGGCCGGACGCGCTACGCAGCACGACATCCGTGAAAGTTCCGCCGATGTCGACGGCCAAGGCATGGTTGGACATTACGGCCCCGTGTTTCCTCAGAATATTTCGTATTGTTTTGCGATACGCAATATCGTATCGTGATTATCCCGTAACGAACTGTCGTGTCAATTCGCGCCGATGAATTGACAGGTTTTGACATCGGCTCTTATCGTGTCTCGGGAAAGAAGAATTAGTCTCGAAACGCGGAATTTCGAGCGAGGAAGCGATAGGCTTGGAACGCAGGGTCCTAATGGACATCCGGCGTAGCGACAAAGCGACTGCCTGTGCCGCCGCGAACCATGGTTTGGCCGTAGGGCCGCTGAAAAGGCCGCATGATGGAACTTGACGAAATCGCCGAGGTTGAGACGCGAGGCGGAAGCTCTGACCTCATTCAGTCGGTCGCCATGACCGGCCAGATCATCGAGGCGCTGGCCGCCGCCGGGCAGCCCATCCGCCTGACCACGCTCGCCAAGGAACTCGGTGAGCCGAAGGCGAAGATGCATCGCCATCTTTCGACGCTGAAGCATCTGGGCTTTGTCGAGCAGGACGCCAAGACCGAGTATTATCGGCTCGGCCTGAAGCTCGTGCATATCGGGCAGGCCGCCAGCGATCAGTTCGAACTGCGTGCGCTCGCCGAGCCCTACATGGCGCGGCTGCGCGATCTCACACGCCAAACCGTCGTGCTCAGCACGCCGGCAAACGGCGACGCCATCATCAACGCTGTCGTCGACAGCCCGAACCCGGTGAGCGTTTCCGTGCGGCTTGGCTATCGCCTTCCGGCGCACGCGTCGGCGCAGGGGCGCGTTACTCTCGCTTTCGGGCCGGCGGCGCTGCAGCAGCGCGTGCTGTCCCGCAAGCTGCAGGCCTATACGGCGCACACCATGGTCGATCCGGTGAAGCTGCGCGAGCGTCTCGACCGGATCAGGCGGGAGCTCTACGACGTTTCCATGGACGAGACGCTGCTGGGAATTTCGGCGGTCACCGCGCCAGTCCTGAATTTCGAGAATGAGCTCGTCGGTGCCGTTGCGGTTGTGGGGACGACCCATGACGTGCATGAGCCGGTCGACCCGGAGCAGCTCAAGCTGGTGCGCGCTTGCAGCAAGGCGATTTCGCTCAAGCTCAATTCGACGGGTTACGAAGGGCTCGGCGTTCCCAATCTGAAGGAGTTCATCTTCGACTGACGAACTGTGGCACATAAGCCGAACGATCACTGAAAAACCGAAAACGGGGAGTGGAAATGTCCAAATTCAGATCAGTTGCAGCGTTGCTGCTGGGTGCTGCGCTGGCGCCCGCCGGCTTCTCGGCGGCGCAGGCGCAGGACGTCTACAAGATCGGCATGTCGGCCGGTTTAACCGGATACGCCGCCACGGTCGACACCGCCTGGCGCGACGGCGTCCAGGTCGCAGTCGACACGCTGAACAAACAGGGCGGCATCATGGGCCGTCAGGTGAAGCTGTTCGTCGAGGATAATCACTCGCAGCCGCAGGACGCCGTCACCGCCTACCGCAAGATGATTAGCTCGGATAACGTTCAGGTCTTTGCGAGCGGATGCGTCTCGGCCGGCAACTTCGCCGCGGCGCCGCTGGTAGTGCGCGCCAAGATTCCGATGGTCCTGTGCTCGATCCTGCCGCGCAAGCAGAAGGACGTCGAATGGGCGTTCACGACCTTGCCGCCGGCCGGCTTCGAGGTCGAGACTCGGCTTGAGTACCTGCAGAAGAAGACGCAGATCAAAAAGATCGGCGTCCTGCACGGCCCGTCGCCCTACGCCGTGCTGCAGAAGAACGTAGCTGTCAAAGAGGCGAGCAAGTACGGCCTGCAGGTGGTCGATGTCGAGCAGTATCAGACCTCAGACGCCGATCTCAGCGTGCAGATCCAGAAGATGTACGCCGCCGGCGCCCGTGCCGTCATCAAGATCGGCATCGGCGGGACCACGCTGACCGCGGCCAAGAACATCAAGCAGCTCGGCCTTAACATGATCATGCTGACCAGCCTCGAGGACATCGCGGTGTTTCGGCCGGTGGCCAAGGTGCTGGGCGACAAGTTTTTCTTCGTCGCGTCGCCCTCGCAGGTCTACGACGTGCTGCCGGACAACCCGCTCAAGACCGAGATCGGCAAGTTCCTCAAGCCCTGGCGCGCTAAGTACGGCGACCGTGATCCGAACTGGGCCGGCCGCGGCTGGGACGCCGTCATGCTGATCAAAGCGGCCGTGGAGAAGTCGAAGTCGTTCGACGGTGCCAAGGTGCGCGCTGCGCTGGAGACGCTCAACAACTTCCAGGGCACGACCGGCGTCTATCATTTCTCGCCGACCAACCACCAAGGCATCACCAATAACCCGCTGCTGCTCGCCACCATCATCGACGGCAAAGTCAAAGTGGTGCAGTGAGCGGCGCTGGCACCATCCCGCGTATTCTTGAAGTGCAAGGGCTCTCGGCGGGCTACGGCCACGTCGAGGCCCTTAGCGCCGTGGATATGCACGTCGAAGAGGGTGAACTGATCGCGGTGCTGGGGTCGAACGGCGCCGGCAAGTCGACGCTGATGCAGGCGATCATGGGCCTCATCCCGACCCGCGGCGCGGTTCGGTTTCGCGGCGCGGACGTGCCGCGCCGCCGGCCGGCCGCGGCGGCCGCACTCGGCCTCGTGATGGTGCCCGAGGGGCGGGGTATCTTCGCGCCCATGACGGTCGCCGAGAACCTCGAGCTCGGTGCCTATCTGGTCAGCGACCGGGCCGAATTTGAGCGCCGTCACACGCGGGTGATGAGCATGTTCCCGCGGCTGAAGGAACGGCTCGGCCAGACCGCGGGCTCGCTGTCCGGCGGCGAGCAGCAGATGCTGGCGATCGGCCGTGCGCTCATGGCCGGGCCGCAGATCCTGCTGCTCGACGAGCCCTCGCTCGGGCTCGCGCCGCGTGTGGTCGAGGACATTCTGGAGAAATTGGGAGAACTGAACCGCGACGGGCTGTCGATCATCCTGGTCGAACAGAAGGCACCGCTGGTTCTCACGCTTGCCCGCCGCGTCTATCTGCTCTCGCTTGGCAGAGTGGCAGCCGAAATCGATCCGCGCAGCATCAAGTCGCACGATGAACTCGCTCATTTCTATCTCGGCTGATCGCGCCCGCGACCTTGCGAGCCTGGCTCTGTGGGCGCTGGTCGCGCTGTTCGTCGGCTATGTGTTCGTGGCCGGCGGCTATCTCGTGTCCGTCGTTCAGTTCGCGCTCATCTACATCGTCTTTGTGACCGGGCTGAACATCTTCATGGGGTTCACCGGCCAAGTGTCCTTCGGGCATAGCGCCTTTGCGGCGATCAGCGGCTATACCTCGGCCGTGCTCACCGCGACCTACGGCTGGGAGCCGCTGCCGGCCGCCGCTCTCGGGCTCGTGGGCGCGCTCGTTTGCGCGCTGATCATCGGCTATCCGGTGTTGCGCTTGCGCGGGCATTACCTGGCCATGGCTACGCTTGCGATCGGCCTCATCGCCTACGCCGTTGCGGTGCAATGGCAGTCGGTGACGCAAGGCTATATGGGCATTTCGGGTATCCCGCCGGTCGGCATCGGATCTTATACGATCGAAAGCGATCGGGGCGTGTTGGCCTTTCTGCTGGTGTGCGCCGGTGTGGCCGTGCTGGCGGCGCGGCAAATCCGCCGCTCCCGTCTCGGGCGCGCTTTCGTCGCGGTGGCCGGCAGCGAGCCGGCCGCACAGGCGCTCGGCATCGACGTCGCGCGCTACAAGCTCATCTCCTTCATGATCTCCGCGGCCTATGCGGCGGTTGCCGGGTCGCTGTTCGTGCACGCCATCGGGTTCGTCAGCCCCGAGGTGTTCGGCCTTCCCATGGTCGTGCTCAGCTTCACGATGCTCTACATCGGCGGCATCGGCACGCTGTCGGGACCGGTCTTCGGCGCCATCATCGTCTCGGCGCTGCCGGAGACCCTGCGCGGCTTCAAAACCTACCAGGACCTGGTCTACGGCGTCGCGCTGATCGTGATCCTGATCTACGCGCCGCGCGGGCTGGCTTCTCTGCCTAACCTGTTCGCCAAACGCCGGCGGAGCAACGCATGAGCCTGCTCCGTCTCGATAGCGTGACGCGCCGCTTCGGTGGTTTGGTGGCGCTCGACGGCGTGTCGCTGTCGGTGCCCGCGCAAGGGGTGAACGCGGTCATCGGGCCGAACGGCGCCGGCAAGACGACCCTGTTCAACATCATCTCGGGCTTCATGCAGCCGAGCGAAGGCGGGGTCGCGTTCGAGGCGCATGACATCACCGGCCAGCCGCCAGAGGCGATCGCGCGGCGCGGCCTCATCCGCACCTTCCAGCTGGTGCAGTTGTTCGGCGAGCTGACCGCGCTGGAGAACGTCAAGATCGGGCTCCATTTGCAGACCCAAGGCGGCTTGTGGGCAGCGCTCCTGCCAAGCCGCCGTATGCGCGAACAGGAGGCGGCCGTGGAGGCCGAGGCGCGGCGTCTGCTCGCGCGCTGCGGCTTGGCGGCGCAGGCGCAGACCGCCGCTGCCGTGCTGCCTTATGGGCAGAAACGTCTTCTGGAAATCACACGCGCGCTCGGCGCCAAACCGAAAATGCTGCTGCTCGACGAACCGGCGGCCGGCCTGAACCGCGAGGAGACCAATACGCTGGCCGCGCTGCTACGCGAGATTGCGGCCGGCGGGACGTCGGTCCTCCTGATCGAGCACGACATGAACCTGGTCATGAATGTCGCCGACCGCATCGCCGTCCTGGATTTCGGGCGCTTGATCGCGGAAGGGAGCCCAGACGAGGTGCGGCGCAATCCCGATGTCATTGCGGCCTATCTCGGCAGCGCGGAGGCGGCTCGTGCTTGACCTCGTCTCCCAGTCGATCTTGAGCGGCATCGGCGTCGGCGCCATTTACGGGCTTATCGGCATCGGCTTCTGCGTGATCTATAACGCCAGTGGCATCGTCAACTTCGCGCAGGGCGCCTTCGTCATGCTGGGCGGCATGATCACGCAAGCCGCCTCCGCCCATTACGGCGTGCCGTTGCCACTGGCGGCGCTGCTCGCGATCGCGCTGGTGGCGGTATCCGGCGTCATTTTGGAGCGCATCGTGGTACGGCCCTTATGGAATCGCGGATCGACCATGTTTGTCATGATCCTGGCGACCTTGGCCGCTCAGATCGTCATCGAGCGGGCGACCCAGATCGTCGCCGGCGATCAGCCACGCACGCTTCCGGCCTTCACCAATTTGCCACCGTTCAGGGTCTTCGGTCTTGCGGTCAATTTTCAGTTCCTCTGGATCGTCGGCTGCTCGCTGATCATCATCGTGCTGTTGTCGCTGTTCTTCTCGTCCACCAAGACCGGCAAGGCGATGCGCGCCTGTTCGATCGATCGAACGGCGGCAGCGCTGCAAGGCATTGAGGTGTCTCGCATGCTGGCGCTGGCATTTGCGCTCAGCGCCGCGCTCGGTGCCATCGCCGGCATCCTGATCACGCCGACGCAATACACCTCGTTCGACGTCGGTGTGCCATTCGCGATCAGCGGCTTCATCGCTGCCATCGTCGGCGGCTTCGGGCGGCCGTTGGGTGCCTTCATTGGCGGCATCGTGCTCGGCGTTTCGCAGTCGTTGGCGATCGTTTTCATGGGGGCGGGCTTCCGCGACATCGCGGCCCTTTCCATCCTGCTACTGTTCCTGTTCGCGCGGCCGACGGGAATTCTTGGAACGAGCAAATAGAAACCAAGCAAGGCGAGGAGCGAACGTCATCATGGATATTCACGCGATCGACTGGAGCCAAATGGAGTGGAAGACGATCCGTCCGGGCGTTGAGCAGAAGGCGTTCTCGGGCGAGGGCGCGACGGTCGCGCTGCATCGCCTTATGCCCGGGCACGAGCCGAAGCCGCATAGCCATCCGCACGAGCAGATCGCCTACATCATCTCCGGCCGTATCCGGTTCTTCATCGGCGATAAGCAGATGGACATCGGCCCGGGCGGCCTTGTCGCCATTCCGTCCAATGTCCGGCACTGGGGCGAGGTTCTCGGGGACGAGCCGGTTCTGAACCTCGACGTCTTCACGCCCAAGCGGCCCGAATACGCGCCGTAAAAGGCAGCTCGCTCAGGCCCGCAGGTTACCGGCCGCCTCGCTCGTTCCGGTCCGGCCCGATTGCCGGGCCGAAGCGGCGATCAGGCGTCGGTTCGCCGCGACGTGCATCGCAATCACCACGATACCGACTGCGAGCGCGATGACGTCGGCCTTCGCCGCACCGGTCCAGGCCTGTTCGGGCAGCAGGATGGCGAGGCCGAGCACAATGGAGACAATGCGGGTGCGCCAGGCGATCGGGAACAGTCCATGGCCCACGAGACCGGCCGTCACCAGCGGAACCGCGACGATGGCGGAAACGCAGGCCAAGGCGATCTGGTAGATCGATCCCATCATCAGCAGGCCGGGCTGGTAGATGAAGAGGATCGGCAGGAAATAGGCGATCCAGCCGAAACGGAAGGCTTGCCACGCCGTTGCGGTCTGGCCGGCGCCTGCCAAAGACGCGGCCGCGAAGGCGGCCATCGCGACCGGCGGCGTGATCATCGACAGCATGCCATAATAGAAGACGAACATGTGCGCCGAGAGTGGCGTGATGCCGAGTTGCACCAGGGTCGGCGCCGCCAGGGTCGCCAGCAGCAGATAGACGCCGGTCGTCGGCAGACCCATGCCGAGAACGACCGCGACCACTGCGGTGATGACCAGCAGCAGTGGAATGCTGGTCTTGCCTAGTTCAAGCAGCGCGAACGAGAAGGCGAAGCCGAGCCCCGTGGTGCCTAGCAGCCCGATGATCATGCCGGCGACCGCGGTCACCAGCACCACGTCGGCGATCCCGCTGCCGCACGATTGCAGCGCGTCCAACAAGCCGCGCGGGGTGAGACGCGAGCTTCCACGCGCGAAGACGGCGAGCAGGACGATCAAGGCGACGCACGCATAGACCGCCGCGAATTCGGCCTGCAGGTTGAGGAGGAAGATGCCGCCTAGCAGCACCACGAAGGATATGATGACCGAGGCCACGGCGAGCTTGGTGCTCTTGCCGCCGAGATCCTCGATGGCGAGAGCCGGAAGCGCCAGCCGGCGCGCCAGGAAGTCGATCTGCACGTAGACTGAAAGATAATAGAGCAGGGCGGGGGCGATCGCCGCGATGAGAATTGCCGAATAGGGCACGCGCAGATATTGCGCCATCAGGAACGCGGCCGCGCCCATGACCGGCGGCATCAATTGGCCGCCGGTGGACGCCACCGACTCGATGGCAGCCGCCACCTCGGAGCGCAGGCCCGAGCGCTTCATCAGCGGAATGGTGATGACGCCGGTCGACATGACGTTGGAGACGGCGCTGCCGGAAATCGAACCGAACAGGCACGAGGCCAACACCGCCACCTTGGCGGTGTTGCCGTGGCCGCGCCCGGCGAGCCGGGTCGCCATGCGCGTGAAGACATCGGCGCCGCCGGCCATGGCTAGCAGCGCGCCAAACAGGATGAACGGCACCACCACGAAAGCCGCGACCTGAACGGCCTGACCTAAAGTCGCCGTCGAGTTGGTGCCGAGATAGCGCAGCAGATCGCCGAGCGGCTGCGGGCGGCCCTTGAGGACGCCCGGCACGTAGTTGCCGAACATAGCGTAGAGCATCATTACGGCGAAAATGATGAGCAGGGCCTGACCGACCGCGCGGCGCAGGCCCTCAAGGCAGACGATCACCAGCAGCACGCCGATCAGCAGACATTCGGTCGGATGATCGAAACCGTGCTCGGACAAGACTGGGAAACGGATGAAGATCCAGACGCCGACGACGACGCTGGCGAGCGCGAGCAGGCGATTGACCGCCGCCGTCACGTGCCGGCTGTTGGGGTTGGTGCGCAGAAAGACCACCGCCGCCGCGCCGCCCAGGATGAGCCCTGCGACCTGCTCAGGATAGATCAGCAGGCCAAGGCGTTCGGGTAGATCGGCGACGATGGCGATGGAGAGCAAAGGTAGAAGCGCGGCAATCAGGCCTGAGGCGAAGGTATCGAGCCTTGCGGCGGCGGACGGCCGCACTTCGTCCCGTTCGAGTTCGGAAGCCACAGATGCGTCCCTGCCTTAAAGGCCCGCTGCCTTGTAGGCCGCCACGGCGCCGGGGTGATACTTCAGTTCGGCTTCTGCGCCGGAGCCCGCAGGGCTGTATAGCTTCTTCGGGGAATATTCTTCCCAGAGCGGGCTCGAGGCCTTGAGCTCGGCAGCGCCGGCGATCAAGGCCTTGACGACCTTGCCGACGGTCTTGTCGGGCACAGATTTATTGGCGAACAGGGTGTACTCGTAGGCCACGACCAACGTGTCCGCGGAGATGCCCTCGTTGCCGTGACCCACAGGCATGTGACGCAGCACGGCACCGGGCAGCAGCGCCTGCACGGCCTTGGCATTGTCCTTCTTGAAGGAGACAAAGTGGACGCCGCCGAGGCTGGCCTTGAAGTCTAGCACGACCTGCGAGCCGACTGCGGCGATCGAAACGTCGATGTCGCCCTGCTTGAAGGCCGCGAACTGGCGCGGGAAGTTGGCGATCGGCACCGACGTCACCTGGTCATAGGTTAGGCCGCCGGCGGCGAGGCAGGCCCGGACGAAAAAGTCGCCGAGCGAATTGGCGGGAAAACGCGGCACGCGCTTTCCCTTCAGGTCGGCGTAGGTGCGAATGCCAGACTTGTCACTGGCGACGAGGCCGGCCGCGAACGGAAACAGTTTGGCCACCAGGCGGAGATTGGGCTCCGGATGTCCCTGCGACATCCCCTTGCCGGTGACGGCGTAATAGGTCTGCGGTAGGTTGGCGATGCCGAACTCGATGCGGCCGCTGTTGACCAATGGAATATACTGCGACGTGTTGGCCAGGATCTGCGGCCGCACGTTGAGGTCGGATTTCTCGGTGATGACTTTCGCCAGCGCAGTTGCGATCTGCGCGGTGGCGCCGCCCTTGGTGGTGGCGAGGCCGACCACCTGTTGCGCCTGCCCGGCGGTAGCCCCGAGACCGACCGCAAGCGCGACGGCTAATGCTCCCAAAAATTTCATCGATCATCTCCCTGTTCTTGTATCGATGACGAAAGAATTTGACGCCGCGCTTACGATGCTTCCGCAGACCGCTTGGGTCCCGGAGCCAGTGCGGCGAGAAAAGCGGTCGCTTCGGGTTCGCTCACGACGTCGGCGTATTTAGCGTTCATGTCGAAGAGATTTGCCTCGTGCGGCGCCTGATGACGGTCGCCACAGGCCTCCCGGACGACGATCGGAATGAAGCCGTGCGAGCAGGCGTCGACGCAGGTCGCACGCACGCAACCGCTCGTCGTCAGCCCGGTGATGATTAGGGTATCCGTGGCCCACGTCGTCAGCGTCGAGGCGAGCGAGGTTCCGAAGAAGGCGCTCGGGTACTGTTTCGAGACCACGAGTTCGTCGTCGCCGACTTCCAACCCGGCGGGCCAGGCGCCCATCGGGCTGCCCGCGAGGAAGTTCCGCAGCGGTTTGGCCTTCTGATAGAAGCGGCCGCCGTTGAGCGCATGCCTCTGGTAGACCACGTTGGTGTAGATCACCGGCACGTTGGCCGCGCGTGCGGCGTCGCGGATGCGCAGAGCGCTGGCAAGCGCATCATCGACGCCGGCGTAAAGATCGCAGCCGGGATCGAAATAGGCCTGAACGAAATCGACCAGGATCAGCGCCGGCCTTTTGCCGAAGCCGATGCGGTTCTCGTACACGCCCTGGTAGTTGGCCTCGAGATCGTTCACCACCTGGCGTTCTCCTCAGAGGCTGCTGTGACAATGCCGACCGCGCCGGCCACGACGTCGTGGGTGCTTTTCCTCAGGTACCCTGTCGCCGCAAAGCGATGAATGAGCTTGTCATCGTCCTGTGCGATATTTGTACGGACGAATACTCACGTCAACCGTTTCCTGATCGGGTGACATGCGGGTTTTCTACCAGCATGCTGTTCTTGAGTTGCATCGCGCAGTTCCGGTCACGGCATGTAGGCGCCGCCGTTCACCCAAAGCGTTTGTCCAGTCATGTAGCGGCTCTGTGGACCGAGAAGGAACATCACCGGCCCGACGATATCTTCCGCGACCGCAATCCGCCGTAGCGGAATGATGGCCTCGTAGGCATCGATGTCGAGCGTCGATGGCTCGGCCTCGTCGGAGCGCCCGGTTCCGCCGCGCAGAAAGGCGGTGTCGACGGCGCCGGGCGCGACCGAATTGGCTCGCACACGCGGCGCGTGTTCGAACGCAAACGTCTTGGTGAGAGCAATCATACCGGCCTTGGAAGCGGCATAGCTGCCATAGCGTGGGCGGATGAAGCCGCCGAGCCCCGAGGCGATGTTAACGAGGCTTGGGGCCTCGCCCCTTTCGAGCAGGCGCATGGCCGCCTTGCAGGTCAGGAAGGCCGTACGCAGATTGCCTTTGGTGGTGACGTCAAACTCATCGACGCTCGTTTCCGCCATGGCGTGCATTTTGACGAGAAAGCCTGCGGCGTTGACGAAGCCGTCGAGCGCGCCCCAACGTGAGGCAATTGTCGCGAACGCCCGATCGACAGAGCCCTCGTCCGACCCGTCGATTTCGATGGCGAGGGCGGGCGCTGGTACCGGATGCCGATTCAGCGCCGCCTTCAGGTCCATCACCGCGACGTCGTCGCCTCCCGCCAGCGCGGCGGCGACGAGGCTGCGGCCGATGCCGCCGCAGCCCCCCAAGATGCAGGTTCGCCGTTTGCTCATGGCGTAACCTTTTTCGTGTGCGTACCCGTTACTTGCACGGAGTTGCCGGCCACGAGTTCGAACAGGTTCCACTGCATGTCCTTGATCTCGATGACGAAGCCGGGGAGATGGGCGTCACGGTTGGCATCGAAGCAGGTGTTCGAGCCGGTGATGCCCGAGAAGCGGATGCCCTTGAGGGCGTCGCGAATCGCGGTGCGCTCGGCGGCGAGCTTCGAGGGATCGCCGGTGACGTGGGCCTTCTCCATCGCCTGCTTCAGCAGGTAGACATCGTCATAGGCCTGCGCGTCGGTGTGGTGCGGGATCTTCTTGGAGGTCAGACCGCGCTTGGCGTTCCACTCGGCGTACTTCTTGGTGAAGGCGCGGGTAGCGTCGTTGCGGTCCCACCAGAAGCCGGCGACGATGATCATGCCGTCGGCGTCCTTACCGAACAGCCCGAGCTGGTTGGGGTCGGCGAACAGCTGGGAGCCGATGATGCGGCCTTTGAAGCCTTGCCGGCGCAGCTCCTTGATGACCTTGCCGGCGCCGCTGGGCGTCGTTGCCAGCGCGACAACCGCGGGCTTGCGCTGGAGCGCTTCCGCGACCTGAGTCGAGACGTCGAAGCTCGTCGTCTGGAATGCGATCGGCTTCCCGAATTTGACGTTGTTGGCCTTGAAGATCGCCGGGTAGAACTTGGTGCCGGAAATGTTGGAGACGCGCTCGTCTGAGGCGTAGAGAATCTCTGCCGGCGAGTCCTTGATGCCCTTCTTCTTCAGCGTCTTGATCAGGCGGGTGAACTGAGTGCCTTCGTCGGCCGTGAGGCGCCAAGCGTAGGTATAGCCCTTGGTCAGGCCGGGCGTCGACGCCGCGTTCGGGATTTCGACGATGCCGATACGCTCGCCGACCGGGAACGCCACCGCGGCTTCGCCGGAGGAAAACGGACCGATAATGGCGAGCGCCTTGTCATCCTCGGCAAGCTTCTGAGTGCCGATCGCCGCCTGCTTGGGATCGCTACCGGTGTCGAACTTGACCAGCTTGATCTGGTGGCCGTTGATGCCGCCCTTGGCGTTGATTTCCGAAACGGCGATGTCGACCGAGGTTTCGGTTGCTTCACCGATCGTCTTCATGAAGCCGGACTTCACCATGTTCAGGCCGATGACGATATCCTGCGCGGATGCAGGAGTCGCCGCGACTACGGCAGCCGCCGCCGCCGCCACTAACGTCCATCGCGTCTTCGCCAGTAAGTTCATATTCTTCATGATCGTTCTCCCCTGTGAATGCGGATCAATGAGACTGGCCGAGATAGGCGTGAGCCAGCCGGTCGTCGTCCTTTAGCGTCTCGGCAGAACCGTCGAGCACGACGTTACCGAGTTCCATCACCAGGCCGCGCGAGGCGACCTCGAGCGCCATGCTGGTGTTCTGCTCGACCAGGAGGATGGCGAGTCCTTCGGCGTGCAGGCTGACGATGAGCTCGAAGAGCTTCTCAACAAGCAGCGGCGATAGCCCGAGCGAGGGTTCGTCGAGCATCATCAGCTTGGGCCGAGCCAAAAGCGCGCGTCCGATGGCGAGCATCTGCTGCTCGCCGCCCGAGAGCACCCAGGCCTGCATGCGCCGGCGCTGCGCGAGATTGGGGAAGCGGTCGTAGATGGCGTCGATATCGCGCGCGATGGTGGCGTCCGAGCGGCAATAGGCACCCATCTGCAGATTCTCGTGCACCGTCAGAGAGTGTACGATCTGGCGCCCTTCGGGCACCAGCACGAGACCGCGCCGCAGGCGTTCAGGCGGCGGCAGCCGCGTGATATTCTCGCCGTCGAAGATGACGCTGCCGCCCGCCGACGGCACCATGCCCTGGATCGCGCGCAACAGCGACGACTTGCCGGCGCCGTTGGCGCCGAGCACCGTGACCAGCTCATTGCCGGCGACCTTGAGCGTGAGAGCTTTGACCGCGTGATTGCGGCCGTAGCGGATGTCGAGGTTGGAGACCTCAAGCAACATAGCCGGCCTGCTTCTGGGCGACGCGGCGATTGCCGAGATAGGCCGTCCGGACGTCGAGGTCGTCCTGCACGCGATTGGTGGGTCCGTCATATATGAGACGGCCGAAATTCAGCACGACAGTACGCTCGCACAGGTCGTGCACGAAGGACATGTCGTGCTCCACCACCAGCATGGTGAGGCCGTCCCACGCCACCGATTTGAGGAAGGTTGAAAGTTCGGCGGTCTCGCGTGGATTGAGGCCGGCCGCCGGTTCGTCCAGCATCAGCAGGCGCGGGCGGCTCATGAGCGCGCGCACGACCTCGATCTTCTTGCGCATGCCGTAGGGCAGGCCGTTGACGTCCGCATCGGGGTCGACGTCGATCCCAGCGCTGCGCATGCTCTCTTCGGCTCGTTTGCGCCATTGGCTCTTGCGCTGCCAAGCGAGCGGGCTCAGCAGGGATCGCAAGTCGGTCGCCAGCACGTGCTGCCCGAGCATGACGTTTTCGATGACCGACAGGTGCGGCATTAGCCGGATGTTCTGGAACGACCGCGACAGGCCGGCGCGCACGCGTGCCCGCGGCGGGAGCCCCTGGATCGGCCGGCCGTCGAGCGCGATGGCGCCGGCATCGACCGGATGCACACCGGATATGAGATTGAACAGAGTGGTCTTGCCGGCGCCGTTCGGTCCGATCAGCGCGGTGCGGCCGCCGCGCGGCACCTCGAACTGGATATCGTCGGACACGGCGAGGCCGCCGAACCGCTTGGTGACGCCGGTAAGCGCGAGCGCGGGGCTGGAGGTCATTGGGCCCCTCCGGCGGTGCGCGGCTTGAGCCATGAGCGGGGCGAGAACCGGCGCACCGTCGCGCGCGTGACGATGCCTTCAGGCCGAAGCACCATCATCACCACGATCAGCACGCCGAACATGAGATAGCGCCAGGACCCGCCGACACGGAACAGTTCGGGCAGCAAGGTGAAGAACAGGCTGCCCGCGAGCGGTCCCCATGCCGTCTGGGCGCCGCCGATGAGGACGAACAGCAGCACGTAGATCGACAGCATCGAATTGAAGTATTGCGCTTCGATGAAACTGTAATTGTGGGCGTAGAGCGCACCGGAAAGCCCGGTGAAGGCGCCGCCGATGGTGAAGGCGGCAACCTGGACGGCGCGAACGTTAACGCCCATCACGATGGTCGCTTCTTCGTCGTCGTTGACAGAGCGCATGGCGAGCCCCAGGCGCGTTGCCATCAGATAGAACGTCAGCAGCGTAACACCAATGGCGCAGACGACCAGCACCCACAGGTCGATATGCGCCGGTACTACCAGCCCCATGGCGCCGCCGAAAACTTCCGAGTGCAGCAGATAGCCGGAGACCACTTCGCCGAAGGCGAAGGTCGCCAGCACCATATAGACGCCGCGCGTGCGCAGCACCGGAAACGAGATGAGGAAGCCGATCAATGCACTGACCAGGGTCGCAGCGGGAATCGTGACCCACATCGGCAGACCGGCCTGGCTCGACAGCCACCCGGTCGCGTAGGCGCCGATCGCCTGGAAGCCGGCGCCGCCAAGGTTAATCTGGCCGGCTGCCGCCGTGACGAAAATGCCGTAGGCGAAAATTAGGTTGAGGCAGAGGATGGCCAGGGTGCCGGAAAGATATCCGCTCATCGCCGTCTCGCCTCTCTGGTCGGGCAGGCCAGCGTCACGCGCGGCATCACATCTTCCCCTTGCCGACCGAAGCGCGGCCGAACAGGCCTCTCGGACGCAGAATGATGATCACAAGCACCAGCCCCCAGACGGTCATCTGGACGGAGTCGCCGCCGAGGTATTGAATTGATAAGGTCTCGGCGACGCCGACGAGAAGGCCGCCGGCGATCGCGCCCCAGATCGAGCCAATGCCGCCCAGCACCATGGCGGCGATGGCCTTGGTGCCGACGTTGTCACCCATGAGCGGCGAGACGTCGCCGTAGTTGACGGTGAACAACGCGCCGGCAATGCCCGCCAGCAGGCCGGTCAACAGAAAGACGATGGGTACGACGCGGGCCACGTCGACGCCGAGCAGCGAGGCCGTGTCCGGGCTTTCGGCGATCGTGCGCAGCGCCCGTCCGATTTTGGTGCTGGTGAGAACGAAGCTCAGCGCCGCCACCACGACAATGGCCACGACGCAGCTGACAATCTGCGGAATTCCAACGATGACGCCCGCGATATGGACATCGGCATTGAACGGAACGGCGAAGCGCTGCGAATCGGAGCCGAGCGCGATCAGCACGATGTTCTCGAACACCAGCAGAAAGCCGAGCGAGGAGACGAGGGGGATGGCGTGCTCGGTCGCGTCGCCGTGCTTCATCTTCAAGTAACGGAACGTGAATCGCTCTACCAGCAGCGAGGCCAACACCGCGACCGCTACGCCGAACAGCAGCGCGAGCAGCCACGCCCAGTGGCCGGCGAAGACGAGGTAGCCGCGCGACATCAGGCCCCATGCCGCCATGCCGGTCAGCATGAACATGGTCGGGATGGTGAAGTTGAGAAAGTTGAGCACGCCGATGGTGAGCGTGAACGCGACCGCGACCGTCATGTAGATGGCGCCGAGCATCAGGCCGAAAATGATCTGTCGCGCCATCAGCGCGCCGCCCAACCCGATGGCGGCGGCGACCAGCACAATCACGACCGCCGACGAGGCCAGCGGACTTAGCGCGAACGAACGGTATCTTGCCAAGCCCGATGCCGTCGTCATGCGCCCCGCCGTACTGCGATGCGAACCGTGCGGCGTCCGGTGCGTATCCGCGCGGTGCGAGTGCAACGCGCGTCGCGGACCAAGCCGGGATGCCGCGTATGCGGCGCACCTGGTCCGCGGTGGGTCGGCGGCACGAAAAGGTCGAGCATGATGTCACTCTGCCTTTATGGGTTGCGGGCCCGCTGAACTCTCACGAAATCACTTGCCCTGTCCGCCAAAGGAGATCATCTTTGTCCGGACAACATTGTCCGACTAACCCGGCCCACGTGTCAAGGAAAACCATGTCAAGCCAGCAGAACCCACACGTTATCGTCGTCGGTGCGGGCCCTGTCGGGCTCGTTGCCGCAAACTTGCTGGTGGACGAAGGCTTTGCCGTTACCCTGATCGAGGCCAGTGTCGAGCTTCCCCACGACTTGCGAGCTTCAACCTTTCATCCACCGACACTCGACATGTTGGAGCGCTTCGGCGTCGTTGGGTCGATGATCGAGCAGGGCTTGATCTGCCCGACATGGCAGTTTCGCGACCGTCGGGAAGGCGTAATCGCAACTTTCGAATTGGATCGGTTGCGGCCGGACACGAACCATCCGTACCGATTGCAATGCGAACAATGGCGTCTGGGCGAAATGCTCTATGCGCGCCTTCAGACCAATCCGCTCGCGACCATTCGATTCGGTACCAAGGCCACGGGCGCACGTCAGAACGCCGATGGCGTTGAGCTCGACGTTACGACACCGGAGGACGGCAGCGAAGTCGTCACCGGAACGTTCCTGATTGGCGCCGACGGTATCGGCAGTGTGGTGCGCGGTGCCACCGGCGCGCTCTTCGATGGCATCACCATCCCTGAATTGTTTCTGACTATTTCCACGACCTACGACTTCCGCGAAACCATGCCGGACCTCGCCAATATCTGCTATCTTTCGGATCCGAACGAATGGTACGTGCTGATCCGCACCAAGCGGGTATGGCGAGCGCTGTTCCCGGTGGACGCCGCGCTTGAGGATAGGGACGTCACGTCGCCGGAGCGCGCAGAGCGCCTGCTGCAGGGCGCGGTCGCGCGCAGCGAGCCCTACGAGGTGACGCACCGGACGGCCTATCGCGTGCACGAGCGTGTTGCGTCCAGCTATGTCAACGGACGCATTCTGATCGCGGGCGATGCCGCCCATGTAAATAATCCACTGGGCGGCATGGGGCTTAACGGCGGTATCCACGACGCCTTCAATCTGACCGAGAAGCTGACCGCGGTGCTTCGCGGTGCGCCACTGGATACGTTGGAGCGCTACAGCCGGCAGCGGCGCAAGGTCGCGCTCGACGTCGTGCAGCAGACGACGCTGCGCAATCGCGCGATTCTGAACACGAGCGATCCGGCGGCGCGGAAGGCCTATTACGATGACCTCCGGCGCACGGCGGCTGATCCGCAGAAGCATCGCGAATACGTCATGCGCACATCGATGATCCAATCGCTGCGCGACGTCGCTGAAATCGCGTGAGGTCAGTCCGGAAAACGCGGGACCAGCGTCCCGCTTTTTTCGTGGATGTGCATGCTGCCGCAGCGCAGATGCGCCGGAACAAGGCGAAGGTTTAGGCCCGCGGCGCGCTCGAGCAGCGCGCGGCGCGTTTCGGCCGCCTGTTGCGGATCGTGACAGAAGGCGCTCGACCATTCCGGCCGGAAGACCTGCGCCGGATTGTGGATAGCGTCACCGCAGAAGACGATGTTCTCGTCCTTGCCAGCCGCGATCTCGAGACCGATCTGTCCGGGCGCGTGGCCGGGGAGGGCGAGAATGGTGGCGCCGTCGAGGATTTCGTGCCCGGCGTGGGCCATGGCGGCCAAACCACCTTCGATAATCGGTAGCACGCTGTCCTGGTAGCTACCGTGATTGGCCTCGGGGCGCGCCACGATTTCCTTTGCGCGATGTTCGAGTTCGACCGAGCTAATCAGGTAACGCGCGTTGGGAAACGTGGGCACCCAACGCCCGGACTCACGCCGCGTATTCCAGCCGACATGGTCGGCGTGTAGGTGGGTGCACATCACGATATCGATGTCGTCGGGCGTGCAGCCTGCCGCAGCCAGGTTAGCGATGTAGCGGGTGTTGGCGCGCTCGTGCCATTCCGGCCGTGCGGGCCGCGACTTGTGTTCGCCGACGCAAGTATCGAGCAGGATGGTCTTGCCGGCGAAACGGATGAGATGGCTCTGGACGGCGAGCAGCACTGACGCGCTTGCTATGTCGATATGCACGCCGGCCAGCGTATCGCAGGCCGGTCCGAGTGCCGCGAGGGTAGCGCCCGGGAACAGGAAGCCGAGCGGAAGCGCGAACGGATCGATATCCACGACGCGGTGGACGGTCGCGCTTCCGTAGCGGGCGCCGGGCGCAGCCATCTCAGAACTCGGCCAAGAGCCGGCCGAAGCCTGCCATGCGGTCCTGGATGCCGTTGGCGCGCAGCGCGTGCCAATAGGTGGCGGTATTGATCGCGATTACCGGCTTGCCCAGCCACATCTCGGCGGCGGCCGCGAGCCGCACCATTGAGAGGTTGGTACCGACTTGGATGATGGCGTCGACGTCGTCGCCGTCGAGCTCGCGCAGCGCCGCGCGCAAGGTGTCGGTCGTCTGTTCGGCAATCTGCGTCCAGGAGCGGCACTGCAGGCACTTGTCGCGCACGACCTGGTAGCCCTTGTCGGTGAAATAGCGCGCGACTTCCGTGTTCATGGCCGGCCAATAGGGCGAGAGGACCGCGATACGCTTAACCCCGCCATAGGCCTGCAGCGCGGCAGTGCAGGCGTCGCTGCCGATGCTGATCTTGATGCCGGACTCCTGCTCGACCTCGCGCGTGAAGCGGTCTGCACCTTTTTCGCCGTCGAAGAAGGTGACCGCCGACATACCCATAACCAGATAATCGGGCGAGCAGGTCATAACGCTGCGCACGGCGTCCAGCACGTTAGAGGCGATCACCTCGGCCCCTGCGCGGAAACTCTCGTTGCTGACGGCGTTCGCGTTTGGCGTGAAGATGCGGCTGTAGTGGTTGGTGACGCCGAGCGGACGCATGTCGTCGAAGTCGGGTTGCACGATGGTGTTGGTCGACGGCCCGAGAACGCCGAATTTCCGTCGCCATCCTTGCACGTCTGTCATGCCTCACACCTTTCTTGGGTTGTTGAACGGTCTTGTCTGTGGGTCGGCTGCCCCGGCGCGCGGCGCGGTCGGTAACGCACGAACTGTTGCGGCGCGCAGCGGGGTATTGTATCGGGCGCGCGGGCCGGCAAAGCCTCGCGAGGCGACCTGTTGCGGCCGCAGCCTTGATGCGAGCAGATGCCAGGATCAGCCATGAGCGGAAGCGTTTCCGGGTCGGCAGTTCGAACGTTGCACGCATCCTGGCACAGAAAGTCTGTCCGGACAAAGTTTTCGCCTGCGGGCGTCCGCGCGCGGGGCTTGCTTTTGTGGAAATGTCCGGACAAAGTATCGCAAGCATACGTTTTGGGAAGAACGCACCAATGGCCAACCCTTCGCTTTCGCAAGAGATCAAAGCCGGCAACTTCATTTCCGCGCCCGGCGTTTATGATTTGATTTCCGCGCTTATCGCCGACCGCATGGGCTTCAAGGCGCTCTACGTCACGGGCTACGGGGTCGTGGCCTCGGCGCTCGGGCTCCCGGACGCGGGGCTCGCGTCCTATACGCAGATGATCGACCGGATCGGCCAGATCGCTGCAATGACAAAGACCCCGATTATCGCCGACGCCGACACCGGCTACGGCGGCCTGCTCAACGTGCGCCACACGGTGCGCGGCTACGAGAAGGCAGGGGTGACCGCGATCCAGATCGAGGACCAGGAATTTCCCAAGAAGTGCGGCCATACCCCCAACCGCCGGGTCGTGCCGATCGAGGACATGGTGCGCAAAATCAAGGTGGCCTCCGACAGCCGCTCGAGCAGCGATTTCCTCATCATTGCGCGTACCGACGCCCGCGCCGGCAAGGGCCTAGAGGAGGCGATCCGCCGCGGCATCGCCTACGGCGAGGCCGGAGCCGATATCGTCTTCGTGGAAGCGCCTGAAAGCGAGGCGGAACTCGCCGAGGTCGGACGGCGCGTCGACAAGCCTCTGGTCGCCAACATGGTCCATGGCGGCAAGACGCCGTTACTGCCGGGCGACCAGTTGGCCAAGCTAGGCTTTTCGATCGCCATCTATCCCGCGCTGGGGTTCCTGTCGGCGGGGCATGCACTGCAAAAGGCGTACGAGGATCTGCGTGCGAACGGGACTACGACAGACGCGATTCCGCTCTATCCGTTCCCGCAATTCAGCGAACTGATGGGCTTCCAGGACGTCTGGGATTTCGAGCGCCGCTATCCCGAAGTGGGCTAGAATGCCGGTACGACACTTCGAATCGGAGTTCGACTGGAAAGGTGCGGCGCAATGGCGGCTCCCCCGCGGTATGTCCAAGTTTTCAATGTGCTGAGCCGGCGCATGCAGGCGGGCAAATACCCCATCAACATGCGCCTGCCGACCGAAAGTGAGCTCTGCGACGAATTCAATGCCAGCCGATTCACCGTCCGCGAGGCGCTGCGCCGGCTGGTGGCGCAGGGCATGGTGCAGCGGCGGCAGGGGGCGGGCAGCATCGTCGTCGCCGTGACCCCACAGGCCCGCTACGTCCACTCACTTTCGTCCCTCGACGACCTGTTCCAGTTCGCGCTCGACACCCACTACGATCTGCTCTCCACGGAACAGGTGACGATAGACGCCAAGATCGCGGCCGACATCGGCGGCATGCGCGGCGAGCGCTGGTGGCTGCTGAAAGGTCTGCGCCGCACCGAAAAAGGCGGCAACGTATTCTGCTACATCCATTCCTACGTGGCGGCGCGTGCGGGTGCCTATGTGAAGGAATTGAAGCGCTGCGTGGGTCCGTTCTACGCCCATCTTGCGGAGCGCACCGACGAAGAGATCATTGAGGTCGATCAGGATATCCATGGCACGCCTATGGATGCCGTGATGGCCAAGCATCTCAAGTGCAAGATCGGGACGATCAGCACCTGCGCGTTCCGCCGCTACGTCACCGAGAAGGGGACACTGATCGCCTCCTACAACTGGCACGTGGCGAAGGACTTTCATTACCGGATGAAGATGTCGCGCAATCTGTGAGGCCGGGAGTATCGAGCGTATGCAGAGCCGGACACTGTTCGATAAGGTGTGGTCGTCGCATGTCGTCGCCGAGCTGGGCGGCGGTGTGTCGCTGTTGGCAATTGACCGGCATCTGCTGCACGACCTCGAAGGCGGGGCAATCGTCAAGCGCATCGCCGAGCGTGGGCTGAAGGCGCATAACCCGGAACTGGCCTTCGGCGTGCCCGACCATGTGGTCTCCACCGACCCGGACCGGACGGCGAACTCCACGCCCAACAGCGCGCGGCTCCTAGCCTCCATGAAACAAGGGTTGGACGCCTTCGGCATCACCTATTTTGATCTCGACAGCGAACAGCAGGGGATCGTGCACGTCATCGGCCCGGAACTGGGCTTGAGCCAACCCGGCATGACGCTGGTCTGCGCCGACAGCCACACCTGCACCCACGGCGGATTGGGCGCGCTCTCGTTCGGCATCGGCGCCACCGAGGTCATGCATGTGCTGGCGACCCAGACTCTGCGGCAGGCCAAGCCGAAGACCATGCGCATCGCACTCGATGGCGCCATGCCCGCCGGCGTTTCAGCAAAGGACGTCATCCTGGCGACCATCGGTAAGATCGGCGCCGGAGCGGGGCAGGGACACGCGGTCGAATATACCGGCGCCGCCGTCGGTGCAATGACGGTCGAAGAACGGCTCACCGTCTGCAACCTTTCGATCGAGCTCGGCGCCAAGATCGGCATGATCGCGCCCGACGACACCACCTTCGAATACCTAGCCGGACGTCCCTATGCGCCGCAGGGTGCGATGTTTGAGCGTGCGGTGGCGCACTGGCGCACCTTGCCGAGCGACGACGACGCGGCCTACGAGGCCGAGCACGTCATCGATGTTGCGGGATTGGCGCCGCAGGTCACCTGGGGCACGAGCCCGCAGGACGTCATTGCGGTCGACGACCGTGTTCCCGATCCCGCTCGCGAAGCCGACGCGCATCGCCGCGGCACGATGGAGGCGGCGCTCGCGTATATGGGCTTGAAGCCCGGGGTGGCGATCGAGGGCACGCCGGTCGATTATGTCTTCATCGGCTCGTGCACCAACGGCCGGCTGTCGGATATTCGCGAGGCCGCCCGCATCGTAGCCGGCCGAAAGGTCGCCCCCAACGTGCGTGCCTGGGTGGTGCCGGGCTCGCAGGCCGTGCAGCGCGCCGCCGAGCGGGAAGGGCTCGATAAGGTGCTACTGAGCGCCGGCTTCGAGTGGCGCAAGCCCGGATGTTCGATGTGCGTCGGCATCAACGGTGACATCGTCGCGCCGGGTCGGCGGTCTATTTCGACGACCAACCGCAACTTCGTCGGCCGGCAGGGACCGGACGCACGCACCCACTTGGCGAGCCCCGCCATGGCCGCGGCCGCGGCGATTGCAGGTTGTATCGCCGACACCCGAAAACTGGCGTGAGGCCATGCAGAAGTTCATCCGCGTCACCGGCATCGCCGCGCCGTTCATGATGGCGAACATCGACACCGACGTGATCATTCCCGCGAAGCGGCTGGTCGGCTATGAACGCGAGCAGCTGGGCGCCTTCGCCTTCGAAGCCTATCGTTTCCGGCCGGACGGTAGCGAGAACCCGGGCTTCGTGCTGAACCAGAGCCGCTATCGCGATGCCCAGATCCTCGTTACGGGGAAAAATTTCGGCTGTGGCTCCTCGCGCGAGTCCGCGGTGTGGGCGCTGGCCGCCTACGGCTTCCGCTGCGTGATCGCGCCCGGCTTCGGCGACATCTTCGCCAACAACGCTTTCCAGAACGGTCTCTTGCTGATCCGTCTGCCGCTGGCTGAGGTCGACCGGCTTTCGGCCGCGCTCGAAGACGCGCCGTCGCCGCTGCTGACCGCGGATCTCGAGAACCAGACGGTTACCATGCCGTCAGGCGAAACGCTTGCCTTCGAGATCGATGCCGAGCGGCGAACGGCGCTTTTGGAAGGCCACGACGAGATCGGCATGACGCTCATGCGCGACGCGGAGATCCGCGCCTACCAGGAGCGTGACCGGGCCGTGCGGCCCTGGATCTATCAAGGGGTGAGGATGACCGATCCGCGCTGAGAACGAGGCCGACAGAAGCCTGCGTCGGCACATAATATGCGACGCGGGTCGCCGATCTCGCGAAACGATCCACGAGAGTAGACAACAGGAGCGTAAGTCCATGCGTTATCCGTTCGTGCCAATGCCCCAACGTAAGCCGCTCCGGTGGCCGAACGGCAAGCGCATGGCGCTGATGCTGACGACCAATTTCGAGTATTGGGACGCGGTCAAGGACAGCGACAAACCGTATTACCCGGGCGGACCCGGCATCGTCGGCGGCGACCTGCCGGGCAACGTCTACGACAACCCGAACTTCACATGGCGCGAATACGGCCAGCGCGTCGGCGTCTGGCGCATGTTCGACATCTTCGACGAGTTCAAGATTCCGTCGACCTGCACCATGAACGCCAAGATGGGCCTGGAACGCCGCGCGGTCATCGACGCCGCGCTCGAGCGCGGCTGGGAGATCGTGGCGCACAACTATGTGCAGAGCGAATTGCTCACGGACTTTATGTTCGACGAAGCTAAGGAGCGCGAGGTCATCCGCGCCACGCTCAAGATTTATCGCGATGTTTGCGGCAAGCCGGCCAAGGGCTGGCTGTCGAGCTCGCTGCGCTCGACGCTCAACACCATCGACATCATCGCCGAGGAAGGCCTTATCTTCATCACCGATCTTTTGAACGACGACCAGCCTTATCTGGTGGAGACGCGCTCCGGCAAGCCGATGGTGTCTGTCCCCTATACGTCGGAAGTGAACGACTTCACCGTCTTCATGCGCCAGGGCCTGACCGTCGACGATGCCTTCAAGGTGTTCAAGGAGCAGTTCGACTGGCTCTATCGCGAGAGCGAGAAGAGTGGCCGTTTCATGAACATCGGCCTGCATCCGCATGTCATTGGCCAGCCGTTCCGCATTCGCGCGCTGCGCGACTTCTGCGCCTACGCGCGCCAGTTCGACGACGTATGGTTCGCGACCCGCGAGGAAATCGCGGAGTGGTACCTGCAGAACCACGAGAGCCACATTTCGTAAGGCGAGCGCGCAGCCGACGCTTTGGCTCCGGCGACGGACCACCAAAGCCTCACGATCGCATGATGCGAGCTGTGAGCGCGTTGAAAGCGCAATTGCCTGGCCTGTTCGCAGTTAAGCTAACCCCGGAACGGATCAACGGTCTCGATGCGTCAAGCAAGCGCCTCCGGCGGCACAAAATCGCGCCAACGCCCCGGCTGCCGTGGTTGGTCGCCATAGCTCGCGAGCTTGTCGGCTGCCGCGCCGATCATGTCCTCGATCGAGGTCCCGCGCGTCACGACGAATTCGTGGAGCTGCCGGTGCAGCCGCGTCAAGGCGCCGAAACCCTCCATCATGACAAGGGTCAATACTTCGACCGCGGACGCACCGGCGAGAATCATCCGCAATGCGTCATCGCCGCGGCGGACGCCGTTCGTGCCGACCAACGGGAACGTAGGACCTACGTGCCGTCGTGTCAGCGCCAGATAACGGCAAACGATCGGCACCGACCACGAACCGCCATAAGCGGCCGAGCTACCAAGGGCCGGCGCGAACGTCTCCAAATCCGGGACCATGGCGAGGAACCGGCCCATGGCGACAACGGTATCGGCGCCGCCATCGACCGCCGCTTTGGCGAGTGCCGGAATATTGGTGGCCAGGCCCGTCAGCTTGACCCAGAGGGCCATTTCACCCGCAGCGTGGCGCACCCGACGCACGAGATCGCGCAGCTCATCGGGATCGGTGTGCATGCCGATGGCACCGGGCTGCGCTTCGGCCGCATGCGGGGCGCCGACATTGAGTTCGAACACGCGTAAGCCCGCTCGGCGCGCAGCGGCCGCAATCGTGATCGCGCCCTCCGCGCCACCGAGAACGATGCTGCCGGCGACAAACTGTCCGTCGCGCGCCGCATCTCGATCGATGACCGCAAGGGCGCGGAACCAGTCATTGTAGTCGCGCTGCGACAAGCCGGATCGGCAAAAGAGAGCGCCAAGGCGGTCCGCGGGCGTCTCACTCGGCGTGCCGTAGGCGCTGAGCCAGGTGTAATCGGCATGGTCAAGCTGCGCGGCGGCAGCGGCCTTTTCGTTGACAGATTTGGCGACAACACCGGCTACACCTGTGGCCAGGGCAGCTCGGATGCCGCTTTCGGTCATCACGGGTTCGCCAGAGCCGCAGATGACGGGGTTGGTGAGCGTGAGCCGGCCGAGTTTTACCTTCAGTCGCGAGGTATCGGACATTTTCGTCAGCTCACGCCGCCATCGACAATGAACGTCCGCCCGGTTAACCAGCCGGCATCCGGTGACGCCAGGAACAAGGCTACGCCCGAGACATCTTCGGGCTGGCCGATGCGCCCGAGCGGCGTCATAGCCTTAATGCCCGCACCGCGCTCCTTCAATATTTCTGTGGTCATCTCCGTCTCGATCACGCCCGGCGCGATGGTATTGACGGTAATACCGCGCGGGCCGAATTCCTTGGCCAAGGCATGCGACAACGAGGTGATCGCGCCCTTGGACGCGGCATAGAACGACGCGGTTGGGATCGGGCGGGTCGCCAGGGCCGACGAGAAATTGATGATACGGCCACCTGGTGCCGGCAGGTGCGGCAACGCTGCCTGGATCATCGCGATAGTGCCGTAAACGTTGGTGTCGAAGGTGGCGCGGAACAGTGCCATATCCGACTTCTCAAATGGCCGGTATTCCGCGACGCCGGCGCAATTTACCAGCACGTCGAGATGGCCAAATCGCGCAACGGCCTGCGC
Organism: uncultured Pseudomonadota bacterium; assembly: GCA_963773225.1. GTDB lineage: Bacteria > Pseudomonadota > Alphaproteobacteria > Rhizobiales > Xanthobacteraceae > Pseudolabrys. Next base: position 262,914 of record CAVZAO010000008.1, on the reverse strand, counting down.
GACCATGGCCGCAGCGTCCCCCGGCTCGGCGATGTTACCGGCGACCGCGATGGCCTCACCGCCCATGGCTTCGACATCTTTCAGGACGGCCTCGGCGGCGGCCGTGCCGTTGCGATAAGCGATTACGACCCGGAAACCGGCCGATGCAAAGCGTCGCGCAATACCCGCACCGATACCGCGCGATCCGCCGGTGATAAGGGCGACTTTGCCGGATGTCGATTGCGCGGCGGCTGTTTTGCTGTCATTCATGGAAGGAGACCTGAATCCGGAAATCAACTTTCGGCTGGCGCCACCGTGCCGGTGACGTCCAGCAAGCGAGCACGCCACTGCCGCAGATAGGCGGCGCGGCCTTCGTCATCGACGCGCGGCGCGGCGTAGGCAACGAACGGCTCGAGCGGGGCGATGCCCATGTATTCAATCATCAAGCGCTGGCTGGGCCACAAGACCTGGTGCATTTCTCCATAGACGCCCGTGGAAGAAAAGCGTTCACGGGTCCCGCCGGTTGTCAGGCAAAGCAGGCCTTTCTTGCTCTTGAAGTAGCCTGTGTCATAGCGGCAGCCGTCGGCATAAGCGAAGCCATAGGCGAGCACGCGTTCGAACCAGCCCTTCATGATCGCTGGCATGCCACCCCACCAGATCGGAAATATCCAGACCATGAGGTTGGCACGTATGATCCTTTGCTGTTCCCGCGCAACGTCGGGCGCAAAGGACCCGGTCTTGAAGGCATGCTCCTGCTCCGATTGATAATGGAAGCGCACCGCGTCGTTGACGGATGTAAAGTCGTGCCGTCCCGCGACCGGATTGAACTGGTCGGCGTAGAGGTCCGACACCTCGACCCTATGACCGGCCGCCGTCAATGTCTCGACGGCGGCATTCTTGAGCGCCGCCGTAAAGGACGTCGGTTCGGGATGGGCGTAGACAAGCAGGACATTCATTCCAGCACTCTGCAGCGGCATGACGGTTAGCGCTTCTTGACGAGGCCGCCGAACAGACCCTTGGGGAAGAATAAGAGGACGATCAAAAGCACCGTCAACGCAATGACGTTCTTGTAGCCGGCGCCAAAGGCGACAATGGCTGCGGATTGAACCAGCCCCAGCAAGAGGCCGCCAGCGAGCGCCGCGGGTGCGCTCCCGAAGCCGCCGATGATCGCCGAGATGAACCCGTTGACGCCGAAAGGCTCGCCGACGCTGTAGGCGGTGTATTGCGTCGGTGTGATCAGGATGCCGGCCGCCGCACCCAGGGCCGCGCTTAGCGCGAACGACAACATCAGCATGGTGCCGACCGGAATGCCGAGCAGGGCCGCCGCCTCGCGGTTCTGCGAGCAGGCGCGCAGCGCCCGGCCAACGCGGGTTTTGTTGAAGAACAGGGTCAGCAACCACACCATCAGTGCGCCGCAGCCGAGCACCCAGAATATCTGATAGTCGATCGCGATCGGGCCAATCTTGAGAGGTCCGCCAAGTGTAAACTCGGAATAGGTCCTGGGCCGGTCGCCCAAGGTTAGGATGATGACCTGTTCGATGAATAGCTGAACCGCGAGCGTTGCCAGGATGATGGCGAACATGGGCGCCTTGCGCTCCCACATCGGCCGGATAACGAAGATCTGCACCAGGACGCCGACGCCGGCAACCAGCACAATGCTCAGTGCCGCGGCCAGCGCCAATGGCAAATGCATCTGCTCGAGAAAGCTATAAGCGAACATGCCGCCTAGCATCACGAAGACGCCCTGGGCGAAGTTGACGATGCCGCTTGCATTGTAAATGACGGAGAAGCCGATCGCGACCAGGCCATAGACGAGGCCCACGCCGATGCCGGTAACGAGACTTTGAACAAGTTCGACGACGCTAGGCATCTGCGGCCTCCGCCCCGAGGTAGGCCGCAATCACGTCGGGGTGCTTTTGAATCTCGTCGGGGGTGCCTTCGGCAATCTTACAGCCGAAATCGAGCACCGCGATGCGGTGCGCGATGCGCGTGACCAGGCCCACATCGTGCTCGATCAACAACACGGTGATGCCGCGACGGTTGATATGCTGGATGACTTCGGCAAGGGCGTCGGTCTCGTGGGCGTTCAGACCGGCGGCCGGTTCGTCCAGCAGCAGAAGGCGAGGTTGCGCTGCCATCGCCCGTGCCACCTCAAGCAGGCGCTGCTGCCCGTAGGGGAGGAGCATCGCGTTCATATCCACCAGCGCGCCGAGGCCGACGAAGGCGAGCAACTCGCGTGCCTTGGCATGGATTTCCTCTTCTTGCCGTCGCTGCCACGGCGGGCGCACCAACGCCGCGCCGACGCCGCCGCGCGTCTTGAGATGAAATCCGACCTCGACGTTTTCGGCGACGGTCATGTTCTGGAAAATCTGGACAAGCTGGAATGTGCGGATCAGCCCCATCGCCGCAATCTTGTCCTGGCGGATATCCGTTATATCGCGGCCGTCGAAGGCGATCGTTCCCGCTGTCGGTGCGAGGAATCCGGAAACCATGCTGAAGAATGTGGTCTTGCCAGCGCCGTTTGGTCCGATGACAGCGAACAAGCTGCCTTCCTCTACATCGAGGTTGATCTCGCTGTTGGCGATCAAGCCGTCAAAGCGCTTGGTTAGGTTTCGAACCGAAAGAAGCGCCACGGTCAGCTCCTCGCGCCGGAGTCGACAGACGGGTTGCGGCCGACCCCGGCCAGCGCGGACAAACCCTTCGGCAAATAGATCAGCAGTACGATCAGGAGGAAGGAGTAGATAAGGTCCTGGAACCTGCCGGTGCTGCGAACAATCTCCGGCAGCAGCGAAGCGACGATGGCGCCGACCGCGGGTCCCATGACCGTGCCGATGCCACCCACGTAGAGCATGGTGAAGGTGACGATGACCATCTGAACGCCGAAGACCTCCGGGCTGATGAAGCCGACGACATGGGCAAACAGTGAGCCTGAGGCGGATGCATAGAGCGCGGCGATGACGAAAGCCGCGAGCTTGTAACGCGAGATGCGGATGCCCAACGCTGCCGCTGCCGCTTCGCTTGTCGAAATGCCGCGCAAAGCGCGACCAAAGCGGGAATTACGCAGGCGCCCGGACACCCATAAACCGAAGACGAGGATTACCATCAAAAGCGCGAGCTTCGACCGGTCGCCCTCGACAGTGAACGGACCGATGCCGAGCGGCGGAATGCCGGCGTAGCCCATATAGCCTTGGGTCACGCTCTGCCATTGGACCGAAATGTCATATGTGATCAGGCCGAGCGCGAAGGTCGCCATCGCAAGATAATGGCCGCGCAGGCGTAGCGTCGGATAGCCGACAACGACGGATGCAACGCCCGCGATGGCCATTGATGCCAGCAGGGCGAAGATGGGCTCCCAGCCGAATTGGACGCAGAGGATCGCCGTCCCGTAGCCGCCAAGTGCCGCGAAGGCGTTCTGCCCGAAGGAAGCCTGCCCCGTATAGCCCATGAAGAAATTGAGGCCGACGCAAAAAACGCCGTATATCATCGCGAGCTGCATGACGGTGACCAGATAGCCGCCATGAATGAAGACGTAGGCAAACAGCAACGCGATGAGGAACGCGCCGCCGACCGTCAAGTAGCCGTACTTTCCCAGCCTAGTGGAAATAGAATTTGGCAAGGTCATGATGCGACTTGATCTCATGCGCCGGCAATTCCGCCCGCACGCTACCCGAGGAAAGAACGTACACCCGCCGCGCCAATTTGAGCGCGAGGGGCGCCTTTTGCTCGACGAGCAGAATGCCGAGCCCATTCCGGTTGAGCTCACCCAACGTGTCGAGGATGCTCGATGCCATCTTTGGCGCGAGGCCGAGGGACGGCTCGTCAAGCATGAGGAGCTTGGGTCCGGCCATCAGGGCGCGGCCGACTGCCAGCATCTGCTGCTCCCCGCCTGACATGGACGAAGCCGCCTGGGCGGAGCGCTCACGCAGGCGCGGGAACAGGGTGAAGACCTGATCGAACCGACGCTCTACCTCATCCTTTTGATTGCCGGCGCCATAGGCGCCGAGCAGCAGATTTTCGTGAACCGACATATCTCCGAAGAGCCCGCGGCCTTCCTGCACCATGATGATGCCGAGCTTCGCCAAATGATGCGTATGCATCGCGGTGATATCCTGCCCCTTGAACCTCACCTGACCCGTGCTGGTGATGAGGCGGGAAATAGCGCGGAGAAGCGTTGTCTTCCCAGCGCCATTGGGGCCCAGAATGGTGACGAACTCGCCGTCATCGACGTGGAGGTCAATGGGCTTCAGCGCGGCGACGCGACCGTAGCTGGCTGTAAGCCCATTGACCTCGATGAGAGCGGGCACCGAGCGATCGGCCGACGTCATTTCAGCAAGGCGATTTTGCCGTCGACGATATGGGCCATCTTGTAGGGATTTTCCGTAATGCCGACGTGCTGCTTGGCCGAGAAGTTGTACGAAGCGCCGGCGCCGTCATAGTGGCCTATCTTCTCCAAGGCGTCGCGAACGGCGGTACCGTCGGTCGTCTTGGCCATCTCCATCGCCTTGGCCATCATCATGATCGAGTCCCAGGCACGTGAAGTCTGCGCCGGGTCGATGTTGCCGTACTTGGCGCGCAACCGTTTGAGGAATGCGTCTGCGGCAGCGCGGGCGTTCGCATTCGTGATGACGCTCGGATCGTCCTGCGCCACCTGAATAAGTGGGGCGGGGAACAAGAATTGATCACCGAGGACCTTGCCGGCCGCCAGCACGAGCGGACGTTCGTTGATGCTGGACAGCAGCAGAAGCTTGTTGAGCCCGAGCTGCTTGATGTTCTTCGCCGTGGTAATCAAGGCGTTGCCCTGACCGATCATGATGATCGCGCCGCCGCCCGCCGCATTGATATGGCCGATCTGCACACTGAAATCGGCGTCATCCTGCTGGTAGGATTCATTCGCCACCACGTCGATGCCGTAAGCCTTGGCTTCTTTGATGGCAATGTTGCGCATGATCGTGCCGTAGGGGCTCGGGTCCCCGAGAATGCCGACCTTGCGGATCTTGGTCTTCGTTTTGAGGTACTCGTAACGCGCGTCGACCTCATATTTAGGCGGCGGCAAGAAGCTGAACGCCCATTTCTGCTCGTTCGGGAGGCGCGGCAGGATCGAGCACAGAAACATCGGGAGCTTGGCTTTGGTCACGAAGCTCGCCGCGGCAAAGTTGCCGGCGGAGATGCAGCCGCTGTCGAAGGCGACCGCTTTATCCTCAGACATCATTTTGTGATAAACGACGACGGCTTGTTGCGGCGTCGACTTGTTATCCTCGTAGACCAGCTTCAACTTCCTGCCAAGAACGCCGCCCCTGGCGTTGATCGTGTCGATGGCGAGCGACATGCCGTCGCGCCAATGGCCGTCAGTAATGGACCCATAGCCGGTGAGGCCGAGTGATGAGCCGACAATGATATCGTTCGCCGACGCGTTTGCGGCCAACCCAGCGGTCAGAGCCGCGGCCAATAATGCGACTGTTCCGTACTTCATTTTACCCTCCCAGCGTTTGTTTCGTTAGTCGTTCAAGCGTGAATTCAGGGTGCCGCCGGCGCGGCTGCGGCCTCACGGATCTCGCCGAGCCCCTTGATCGCGGCTTGGCGCAGGAAACCTTGATCGGACGACAGGATGAATACGGTGGCGCCGAGCGATCGCAGCCAAGCGGCTTCCGGCGCGCCACCGACATAAACGCTAATAGGCTTCTTCGCCTTGCGTGTAGCTTCGGCTATACGTTCGACTGCTTTGCGTACGGCCGGAGGGTCCTTGGTCTCGTCGCCGAACGCGGCTGTCAGATCGCCGCGTCCGATGAAAAGCGAATCGACGCCATCGACCGCCGCGATCTCGTCGATGTCGTCGAGTGCGACCGGGTCTTCAATCTGGGCGACGAATGTTGCCTGGGCATCTTGTGCGCCGACGTGCTTCCACATCGGGACCGCAGTGTACGCACCTGCGCGCGTGCTGGTGGCGAAGCCGCGGCTGCCGCCGCGATAGCGCAACATGGATGCGATCTCGCGGGCGTAGGCGGCGCTCTTGACGTGTGGAACCAATACGCCGGTCGCCCCGCAATCCAGCACTGAGAGAATGGAGTCAGGCCCGGGCACGCGCACCAGTGCCGGAAGATCGCTGCCGCGAGCCGCCATCAATGCGATATCGGTCGTGGTGCGGTCAAACGGGGCATGCTCCTGGTCGATGACGACGAAGTCGTAGCCGACGCCCGCCAGAATCTCCGTGCCGTGGCTGGTCGGCGTCTTGAGAAACGAGCCGACGAGCTTGTCTCCAGCCAAAAGGCGCTGGCGGAAGGTTGAAGTCGCATTCATGGTCAATGACCCTTGCTTTGCGCGGTTCTAATGCTGCTCGGGCATCGGGTAGTCGTCGGCGTTCAGGATCCAGCCGGGCTTCAGCGAGAAATCCAGCCGCGGCGGAACGAAGATGTCGACGAGTTGATTGAAATCACTTCCGCAGGCTTCGGTCGTGTGGATCGAGGGCGGCGGGATCACGGCGATCGAAGGCGATCCGCAGCGCTCATGATCATCTGCACGCCAATTGTTCTTGTTGACCGTCCATGGCCAGCGCAGGTGATGCTTGAAATCGCCTTCCACCGCGAGCGAACACTGCTCGAAATCGTCGTGATGGTGCGGCGACAGCTTGGTGGCATCGCGGGGGCCGTGGTAGCCGTCGAGATAATTCACCATGATGGTGGTGCACCGCCAGATACGGCCGAAGCGGCCGGGTTCAGGTGCGACATCGAGGCTATAGACGCGCAACTTGAAGCCATCCTTCGGCGCCGGCCAATCCTGCATGGATGCGACGTAGGGCTTTGCCGTCGCATAGGAACTGGCGTTTGCGCATTTTGCCGCGAGATCGGCGGAACGCGACGTGAAAATGCGATAAATACGGCCAGGCGAGAGAATCTTGATGCTTGACGGACCGGGCGGCACGAACGCCAGATGGCGCCCGTCGACGCGCCGGGTCCCGTCTTTGGTGGTGATTTCGACAGCAACATCAGATTCAGGGAGTAGCACCGCGTATTCGTCGGGCTGATCCTCGCGGGCGAGGGTGCCGCCGGCCTTGCCGTCCGTATAGGCGAGGACGAAGTTTTGGCCGCGCCCATACCAGGTCTTGCCTGCAGGCCCCTCTTCCTGCGCAGGCTTCTCGTAAAAGCGGAGGTATTCCGCCTGACCGAAGGGCCCCGCAGGCGCGCCCTTCGCGGCTGCCGGCGCAAGCTTGGCGCGCGGATCACTGGCGTCGTACATCGGTATCTCTCCCTGCAAACTTCGTTATTTTCGCGCCATCGGTCACGGCGTCGTCGCCGCACCGCGCAGCCAACCACTTCACTGACGCGTTGGCAGATCCGCCTCGATGCCAAGCATCCGCGCCGTATTGAGCGACACCATCTTGCGGATATCGTCGTCGCTGTAGCCGAGATCGATGCACAGCTTGACGCCGCGCCTGAAGCCCTCGAGCGGCGTGAAGGCGCCAACCTGGCCGAGATCGGAGCCGAGCACCGTCTGATCGACACCGGCGGCCTCGATGAAATGGCCGAGTTCATGGCCCTGCCGGTGCTGAAACTTGGAGCCGTCGAGGAACATGCACAGGGAATGTTCGATGAACGCGCCCATGGCAGCCAGGCCCTTTACATCGTTCAAGGTGCCGTCGACGATTTCTTCCGGGTGCGTGACGCACATGCGCTGCACGCCCCGGCGCTTTGCCTCTTCGAAGACGATCCAGGTTTCGCTGATGTGAAGATGTCCGCTCGCCAGCACCATGCCGGTCTTGGCGACGACATCGAGCACTTCCTTGACCTCGTCGCGCACCTGTTTGTTGGCGTCGAGCACGGGAATGATGGTTGCGGGGCGGATCTTATCGGTGGAGGCCGGGTGGGTGCGGCCGGCTTGTGCTTGCCAGCGCATATGGTTCTCGGCTGCCAGCGTCGGGAGCCATACGACCTTGCCGCCCATCGCCGCGGTATGTTCGACGGCGTAGGGGTTGAAACCGCCGATGACGTTGTTCAGCGCGATGCCCGAGTAAACCTTGGTCTTCAACTCCGGAAAGTTGTTCGCGATCAACGCCGCGGTCATGACCCCGCTGTAGTCGTGGTCTTTGGTAACGACCGCCGCGAAGCCGGCAGCCGACATCTGCTTGGCCAACTCGACGTGATCCATCGCCCGTTTCGCAATCGAAGGGCCGCTATGGACGTGCGGATCGATCGCCCCGACCAGGAGGTCGTCGATACGCTTTTCGGTCGCCGGGTCAGCCGCTGAGTTTACCGTCATTTTTGCACCTGCCTTGCCACGCGCCTTGGCGTCGTGGATCTGCGCATCCGCCCAATTTTATGACGTTCGCGAGAGCGAAACGCCGTTTTATTTAATCTATTGAGGCCGACGGTCCGGAGTCAACTGTCGCTCGACATATTTTGTGAGTAGTGTCACAGAAGGGAGCTTTTCTGAGCGAAGCGCCGCCGATATCGTGTTTAGTCGGCGCGCATCCGATTTTGCGATCGCAAACAGCGGATTGAAGCCGAGTTATCATGATGTCCGAGAAAAGTGCCGAAGGCGTTCGCTCCGTTCATCTGGCGATCGACGTTTTGGAAGCGGTGGCGTTTTCGGAAGACGAACTCGGGGTGACGCAGATTGCCGATCGGTTGAAGGTTACGAAGGGTTCGGTGCATCGCCACCTGACGACGTTGGTGGAGCGTGGCTACCTGGCGCAAAACCCGGCGACGAGCCGTTATGCCATCGGCCCCAAGAGCCGGCTGTTGGCGCGGCTGGCGCCGGAAACCGACCTGGTGAAGGTTGCGGAGGGTCCGATGCGTGAGCTCCGCGACGCGCTGGGGCAGACGGTCGTGCTGTCGGAGATGACCCCGGGCGGCGCCATGGTGCTTATAACGCTTGCCGGAACGTCGCCGATCGAAATTGGGGTTCGACCTGGAAGCGTCTTGCCGTTTTACAATTCCGCCCAGGGCAAAGTCCTGCTCGCGTTTGCGCCGCGCCCGTTTCAGGCGCGAGCTTTTCGCGGGCCGTTTGAAAAGGTGACCGCCAAGACAATTGTATCCGCGGAGCGGCTGGAAAAGGTGCTGCGGGACATCGTTAAGCGGGGCTATGGCGCGGCGCCGGAAGAGTCCATGCTCGGCATCAATGCAATGGCGGCACCGATCTTCGATAGCAAGGACGCTTGTATCGCCGCGATTGCGGTCGTGGGATCGATTCAATTTCTTCCCGAGAAGCCTCGGCGCAGCGATGTCGAGGCGCTATTGCGTGCCGGCGAGCAGATTTCGAGAAAGTGCGGCCATGGCAGCGATGCACCTTTTGCGGACGTCCGATCGCGCGCCGGACCGAACCGGTAGGGATTGGGTGTCGCGCGGACGAAGGCGCCGATAGAATACCGTATTGCGGCTTGCGACTGCGCACGGCTTGCGGGACATGGGACGCTTAGTTCTTGCTCGCGCCGAGTTGCGGACGCAACCCTGCCGAAGGAGTGCTGAGGTATGACTGTGCAAAACGAGACCATTATCACCTGCGCCGTGACGGGCAGCCTGACGCGGCCGCAAGACAATCCCAACTTGCCCATAACGCCGGCGCAGATCGCTGCATCGGCGCTCGATGCGGCCGAGGCGGGGGCTGCCATTCTGCATCTGCACGTGCGCCATCCCGACGGGCGCCCCTCGATGGAGCTGGAGCATTATCGCGAGTTGGTGGACCTTATCAGGAAGAAGAACTCCGACGTCATCTTGAATATTACGACCGGCCCAGGCGGACGCTTTCAGCCGGGCGATGACGATCCGAAGATCGCGGGCCCTCGCACGAATCTCGTAACGGTGGAGCGGAGGGTGGCGCATATCCTTGCGCTGAGGCCGGAGATCTGCACGCTCGATCTCAACACGATGACGTTCGGTCAGGAGGTTGTGATCAATACGCCGCCTTATGTGACAAGGATGGCGGAAATGATTTACGACTGCGGCGTCAGGCCCGAGTTCGAGCTGTTCGACAGCGGCGACATCAATCTTCTCAATGATCTACTCGCAAAGGGCGTATTTCGCGCGCCGGCGCTGGCCAATCTGGTGCTCGGCGTGAAGTACGGCTTTAACGCCACCCCTGCGACCATGATGTATGCGCAAAATATGCTGCCGAGGGGCGCGATGTGGACCGGTTTCGGAATTGGCCGGAGCGCGTTTCCGATGCTGATGCAGGCGTATCTTCTTGGGGGCCATGTGCGCATCGGGATGGAGGATACGATCCGTTATTCCCGCACCGATTTGGTCAAGAGCAATGCGGAATTGGTCGAGAGGGCCCGCTGGCTCATCGAGAAAATGGGAGGGGCAATCGCCAGTCCCGGCGCGGCGCGAAAGTTGCTGGCAGCGTCAGCATAGGCGTCTCGTTCGGCCACAATCGTGAAACGGAATGCCGGTGTGCGACAATGGTGACTTCAACTAAGCCTGATGATGCAAAGGGGTACGTTAACACGCTGCGGGGTGCCGACATCGTCGTTCAAACGCTCGGCCGCCTGGGGTGCAAGCGCGTGTTCACCTTGTCGGGCAACCACATCATGTCGTTGTTCGACGCGGTGTTAGAGACCGAGATTGAACTGGTTCACGTGCGGCATGAGGCTGCCGCGGTGCATATGGCGGACGGTTGGGGGCGCCTCACCGGGGAGCCGGGTATTGCGATGGTGACGGGCGGGCCGGGGCATGCCAACACATTGGGGGCGCTTTTTGCTGCGACGGCGGCGGAATCTCCGATGGTCCTCTTGTCAGGCCATGCCGCGACCTGGGAGCTCGCACGAGGCGGATTCCAGGAGTTGCGGCAGGCCGAAATGGCGGCGCCGGTCACCAAAGCCTCTTGGATTGCCACATCCGCCGCCACGCTTGGACGTGACATCTCTGAGGCCATGCGCATAGCGCGCCAGGGCCGGCCGGGGCCGGTCCATGTCAGCTTGCCGTCCGATCTTCTGGATCAGCGGGTCGATCTCGCTCACATATCGTGGTCCAACGAGGACGCAAGCCGGGATAGTGCGAACATCGCCCCAGAGATCGCCGATGACGTGCTGAATGCGATCAGCGCGGCAAAACGTCCGATCATCTTTGCGCCGCCCTGGCTATCGAATGTCAGCGGGCGAAGCCTTCTGAAGAAGCTCGAAGACGCGACGCATGCTCCGGCCGTTATTCTCGAAAGTCCGCGTGGCTTCGCCGATGCCACTCTGGGCGCGTTTCGACATCTGGTGCGGAAAGCCGACCTCGTCGTTCTGTTGGGCAAGGCGCTGGACTTCACGACGCGGTGGGGGACCGGTCCGGATTACCAAGCCGATGTGCGCATCATCGCCATCGATCCCGATGCGGCGCTAATCGACCGCGCAAGGCGAGAGGTTGGTGATCGGCTGATTATGGGGTGCGTCGCGGATGCGAAACCTGCTGCGAATACACTTATTGCGCGGTCGGCGGGCTCGGAGCGGCGACATGTCGAATGGCTCAATGAGGTTCGGGCTGCCCTCGAAGGCCGTCCCGAGGAGTGGCATTCGATAGTCTCCAAGACCCGCGACCGACTTCATCCCGCCGAAGTATTTCGCGTCCTGCGGCCCTATCTCGCGCGCGATGAGAACGCTGTACTTGTTTGTGACGGCGGTGAGTACGCACAGTGGGCCCAAAGCATCCTTCCTGTGCAGCGTCGGCTGGTGAATAGCGTTTCCGGGGCAATTGGGAGCTCATTATCGCTGGCCATGGCCGCGCGCTATGTCGAGCCACGGGCTCCGATTTTCGCCGTACTCGGAGACGGAACGGTCGGCTTTCATCTGGCCGAGTTCGAGACTGCCGTCCGCTGCGGATTGCCGTTCGTCGCGCTGGTTGGCAACGACAGTTGCTGGAATGCGGAGAGCCAGATCCAGCTTCGGACCTATGGACGAGACCGCATGCATCATTGCGAGCTTAGTCCCGCGCGTTATGATCTCGTGGCGGCTGCGCTCGGCGGATACGGGGAAATCGTAACCCGTTCGGCAGACCTTGCCAGTGCGATTGAACGCGCACTCGCAAGCGGAAAGCCGGCTTGCCTGAATATTATGACCGAAAGCATCGCGGCTCCCAGTATCGGCGACGATGTGCCCGAGCCGATCAACGGTGAATGAACGTCCTTTGGCCGGGTGGCGGCCCGGCTCGATGGTTGAATCAACGCCCCGTGAATGATGTCGGGTCTGGTGTCACCAGGTCGCCCACGTGCCCATCATCCTCGCGATGTGCTCGTCGTGAAGCACCAGCAAGGACCATGGCAGTTCCGCCGCGCGCATTAATGCCTTTTCCACCCACGCCTCGCGTGGCTCTTCCCAAAGGACTCCGAGGTGCTTGCCATGGACTTGGCGGCGGCGGTCAACGAGGAGGTGCACGATCTGGTGAAGGCCGGCGCCGACGTCATCCAGCTCGAGGAGCCGTGGGTGCGTAACAATCGGGAGGTGGCCCGCCGTTATGCGGTCAAGGCCATCAACCGCGCGCTCGAAGGCGTTACGGTGCCGACCGTCGTACATCTGTGCTTCGGCTACGCCGCGGTCGTGCCCGGCGACACCACCGCCGGCACGCTACGCCTTCCTGGCCGATCTGGCCTCGAAGAAGATCATGCTGGGCGTGCTCGACCTGTCCGATCCGAGCGTGGAAGCGCCGGAGAAGGTCGCCGAGCGGCTGCGCCACGGTCTCTGATACGTGCCGGCCGATCGGCTGGTGGCGGCGCCGGATTGCGGCATGAAATATCTGCCGCGCGCCGTCGCCTTCGCCAAGCTCAAGGCGATGAGCGAGGGGGCCGCCATGGTGCGGCGGGAGCTGAGCTGAAACGACGCGCGACCGCGGGCGGATCGCTCGCGCGTCCCCGGGCCTGCGTTCTTGCGGGGAGGCCGGCATGGGTAGTATAGCCGGACGCCGCGTGCTCTCCGGGACGGCCGTGGGGGACGTGGACCGCAAGGACCGCAAGCATGCAGACCCCTCTCACTCCGATGGAGTTCGCCCGGCGCGCGCGCCGGCTCTACGCAGAGCGCGAAGCCGTTGTCGACGGCGCGTTGCGGCTGACCTACGGGCAATTCTTCGATCGCTGCGACCGCTGGTCGGCGGCGCTGCAGGCGATGGGCGTCAAGCAGGGCGACCGCGTTGCCTATATCGCGCCCAACACCCACGCGCATCTCGAGGCTTATTACGCCGTGCCGCAGATCGGGGCGGTGCTGGTGCCGATTAACTATCGTCTGATGCCCGACGATTTCGAATACATCATCAACCATTGCGGCGCCAAGGTTGTCTGCGCCCATAGCGATCATATCGACGCCTTGGAGGGGATCCGCGGCAGGCTCAAAGGGGTCGAGCATTTCGTGGCGCTGGAGGGTGCCCGCGACGGCTGGCTCGACTACGAGACCGCCCTGGCTGCGCAGGAGCCCGCCTTCGACCGGCCCGAGATCGGGGAGAACGACCTACTCACGGTCAACTACACGAGCGGAACCACGGCGCGGCCCAAGGGCGTGATGATCACCCATCGCAACGCCTACATGAACGTGATGGGCACGCTGGTGCATCATCACCTGACCCCGGCCGACCGGTATCTGTGGACGTTGCCGATGTTTCACGCCAACGGCTGGACCTATACGTGGATTAACACCGCTCGAGGCATGATGCACGTCTGCCTCCGCCGCGTTGAGCCCAAGCAGATCTATCAGTTGGTCAAGGACGAACGCATCACCATGCTCTGCGCGGCGCCGACCGTGCTTATTGGTATCGCCAACGCGCCGGAAGAATTGCGCGCCGGCGCACCGCGCGGGGTGCGTGTGATGACGGCCGGCGCGCCTCCGGCTGCGGCCACCATCGAGCTGGTCGAGCGCGAGCTTGGCTGGGAGCTTACCCACGTCTACGGCCTCTCCGAGACATCGCCGCTCATCACGTTTTGCGAGCCGCTGCCCGAGCACCAGCTGCTATCGGCCGCCGACCGCGCCAAGATCAAGGCGCGCCAGGGCGTCGAGCTGGTCAGTTCCGGTGAACTTCGGGTGGTGGACGAGAATGGCGACGAGGTACCGCACGACGGCGAGACCCTCGGCGAGATCACGGTGTGTGGCAACGTGGTCATGACAGGCTATTACAACGATCCTGAGGCAACGAATGCCGCGATCAGGGACGGCTGGTTCCATTCCGGCGATGCCGCGGTGGTGCATCCCGACGGCTATGTGGAAATCCGCGACCGCTTCAAGGACGTCATCATCTCGGGTGGCGAGAACATCTCGTCGGTGGAGGTCGAGGGCTGCCTGTTGCGGCATCCCGCGGTTCAGGAGGTTGCGGTGGTCGGCATGCCGCACGATCGCTGGGGCGAGTCGCCGCATGCCTTCGTCGTCCTGCGCCAGGGCGCAAAGACGACCGAGGAGGAGTTGAAGCAGCACGTGCGCAATTCGATCGCCCATTTCAAGACGCCGCAGTGGATCAGCTTCGTCGACGATCTGCCCAAGACGGCGACGGGCAAGGTGCAGAAGTTCGTGCTGCGCGCCGGCAAGGCCGGCATTGCGCGGCAGTAGTCGCGGCGCCCCGAGGAAAGCGCGAGCGCCGTGGTCTTCTGGCGGTGCCAATGCTAGCGGTGATCCGCGCTATGGCATCAGCCGATCCCGCGCAGCTTGCGCACTTCCTCTTCGATCAGGTCGATTACAGTCGCCATCGCGCGGGTCACCGGCCGCTTGGTGACGCCACCATCTTGTCATGGCTGGGCCGCTAAAAGTCGAGCGGTCGGTTGTCGACGACTTCCTTCATCACGAAGAAGGTGCGTGTCTGTCGCACGCCGGGTAGCGCAATCAACTGCTCGCCGTGCAGCCGGTTGAAGTCGTCGATATCGCGCACCCGAATCTTGAGGAAGAAGTCGAAGTCGCCGGCCACCAGGTGGCAGTCGAGTACGAAGGGCAATTTGGCGATGGCGGCTTCAAACGCGGCGAAGCTGTCCGGCGTCGAGCGGTCGAGCACCACGCCGACGATCACCAAAGTGCCACGGCTCACCTGTCGCGGTGCGATTTCCGCACGGACGCTGCGGATATAACCCTCGTCAAACAGCCGTTGCGTGCGGCGGTGGCAGGTCGCTGGGCTGGTGTTGGTAGCCTTGGCAAGCTCGGCATTGCTCATTCGGCCGTCGGCTTGAAGGCGGTGGAGAATGCGCCGGTCGATCCGATCGAGAGCAAGTGAGGTGAGAGGTTCTTTCATAATTGTGCCAATCGATAGAACATATTAAACAGTGCGAGACGTTTTTCGGAAAATATGATAACTATGGACGCTAAAATTGGAAAGCACCTTTCGATGCCTTTCCGTTACCCTCCGGGCACAAAAGTCACTCGGAGACCCGCATGCTCAGGCTGGATAAGTTCGAACGCTACCCGCTCACCTTTGGGGTAACCCCCATCGAGTTCCTGCCCCGCATGACCGAGGCACTGGGCGGCAAAGTGCAGATCTTCGCCAAGCGTGACGACTGCAATTCCGGCCTGGCCATGGGCGGCAACAAGCTGCGCAAGCTGGAATACATCGTGCCGGACGCGATCGCCTCCAATGCCGACACGCTGGTGTCGATCGGCGGAGTGCAGTCGAACCATACCCGCATGGTGGCCGCGACCGCCGCTAAGATCGGCATGAAATGCGTGGTGGTGCAGGAGAGCTGGGTGCCGCATGAGGACGCCGTATACGATCGTGTCGGTAACATTCTGCTCACCCGTCTGATGGGTGCCGACAGCCGCATCGTTGCCGATGGTTTTGACATCGGCATCCGCAAGAGCTGGGAGGACGCCATCCAATCGGTAAAGGACGCGGGCGGCAAGCCCTACGGAATTCCCGCCGGCGCGTCGGTGCACAAATACGGCGGGCTCGGCTACGTCGGCTTCGCCGAAGAGGTGCGTGCGCAGGAAGCGCAGATGGGCCTCAAGTTCGATTACATCATCGTCTGCGTCGTAACCGGGTCGACGCAGGGCGGCATGATCGTTGGCTTTGCCGCCGACGACCGCGCCAACCGCGTCATCGGCATTGACGCTTCGGCGACGCCAGCACAGACGCGCGCGCAGGTGCGCGAGATCGTCGACAACACCGCGGAACTGGTCGAACTCGGTCGCAAGGTGCGCGAGGACGAGATCGTCATCCTCGAAGATTACGCCTATCCGGCCTATGGCGTGCCCAGCACCGAGACCAGCGATGCCATTCGTTTAGCCGCGCGCACCGAGGCCATGATCACCGATCCGGTCTACGAGGGCAAGTCGATGCAGGGGATGATCGATCTCGTGAAGAAGGGCTATTTCCCTGAAGGATCAAAAGTTCTTTACGCCCATCTCGGCGGCGCGCCGGCCTTGAATGGCTACAGCTACACCTACCGAAACGGATGACCGCATCGTGCTTCCGTTGCGTTGCCCGGCGAGTGTTGAACGGATCGGCAGTGCGATGGACGTCGCGCTGGGGCGAGGGCAGTCAGCCTGCCGTCGGCGGGTTGAACGAGTTGGCGACCTCGATGAGGCTCGGCGCGATTTCTCGGCGAACCCTCCCGAGGCTCCATGTCAGCTTGGACATCGAGCATTGGACCGCGGCGATGGGCCGGCCGTCCTGGGCCAGGATCGGCGCTGCGATGCCGATCTCGTTGAGGATGTTTTCGTTCTGCGTCAGCCCGTAGCCGAGCCTCGCCGCCTCCTCGACGGAGGCAGCGAGCTTCGCCCTGTCTCGCGTCGTCTTTGGCGTCATGACGTTGATCGGCCATGTCTTGACGGCTTTCCTCCGCTCGGCCTCGGGAAGGCGTGCGATCATGGCGCGTCCGCTCGATGTGGTCAGCGCAGACAGTCGCCGGCCGGCGATCATCGCTTCGAATCGCGTAAGCTGGGTCGGGATGCGCACGACGTAGACGATGTCATGGCCGTCGAGGCGCGCCAGGTTCACGCGCTCGTTGAACGTCTGCCCGAGCGAGATGAGCTTGGGCATGGCGAGTTGCACAAGTGGATCCGCCCATAAATAGGCGTTGGCGAGTTCGAGATATTTGAGCGAGGGGCTGTAGCGTCGTGTCTCGGGATCTTTGGTCAGAAATCCGATTCTGTGCAGCGTATTGGTCAACCGCTGGGCGGCGCTCTTCTCGAGCCCGGTGCGCTCGGCGATGTCCGTCAGGCCCATGGCCGTGTTGCCGGGGCCGAATGCGCCCAGGACACGCATCCCCTTATCGAGCGAGCCGACGAACAGCGTATCTTGCGCTCGTTTGCCCAATACGAAGTCTTCCTCGTAGCACTGTGCCCATCATTGATGCGCGGAACCGCATCGCGCGCGCCCTGGTGATGCGGCCGGAGGTGGTGATCTGCGACGAACCGACCTCGGCGCTCGACGTCTCGGTGCAGGCGCAGATCCTCAACCTGCTGCTGGAGCTCAAGCGTGAGTTGGGGCTCACTTATTTCTTCATCAGCCACAATCTTGCTGTGGTCGAGCATCTCGCAGACCGCGTCGCGGTGATGTACCTCGGCCAGATCGTCGAACAGCGCAGCCGTGCCGGCCTATTTGCCGAGCCGCGCCATCCCTATACACGCGCGCTGCTGGATTCGGTGCTGACGCCCGATCCCACGCTGGGCCTGCCGGTAACCGGGATCGGCGCGATGCTGTCGAATCCTTTGGCCGAGACTGTCGGTTGCCCATTCGCTCCGCGCTGCCCGAGTGCAATCGATATCTGCCGCACCACTGCTCCCGACTTTCATCCACTGCCGGATGGCTGGGCCACCTGTCATCTCCTGCACAAAGAGGCCGTATCTACGCCATGAGTTGTCTAGACGCCGTCGCCCACGCTGCCGCTTATTTCGACAGCGGTGCCTTTCTCGCCGATCTCACCCGCCGCGTCGCCATTCCCACGGAGAGCCAAGGCCGCGATCGTCTCGACGTGTTGCGCGCCTATCTCCGCGACGAGATCATCCCGGCAGTGGAGCGGCTCGGCTTTACCTGCCGCGTGTTGGATAATCCGGCCGCTGGTTATGGTCCTCTCCTGATCGCCGAGCGCCGCGAAGGCGACGACCTGCCTACGGTGCTGACCTATGGTCATGGCGACGTGGTGTTCGGACATGCGGATGCCTGGCGCGAAGGGCTCGACCCCTGGCGGGTGATCGTCGAAGGCGATCGCTGGTATGGGCGCGGCACCGCCGACAACAAGGGCCAGCACACCATCAATCTCGCCGCGCTCGAGCAGGTGATGGCAACGCGCGGCGGCAAGCTCGGATTCAACTGCAAGCTTCTGCTGGAGATGGGGGAGGAGTGCGGTTCGCCGGGCTTGCGGGCGGTGGCCGCCGCCGAGCGTGAGGCGCTCGCCGCCGACCTGCTTATCGGTTCCGACGGACCGCGCTTGTCGGCCGACCGGCCGACCGTATTCCTCGGTTCGCGCGGCGCCATCAACTTCGAGTTGAGCGTGGATCTGCGCGCAGGGGGGCATCATTCGGGCAACTGGGGTGGGGTGCTCGCCAATGCAGGGACCTTGCTGGCCCATGCCATCGCCAGCCTGGTGGACGCCAAGGGCCGCATCCTGGTCGAGGGCTTGCGCCCGGCAAGCCTGCCGGAACCGGTGCGCATGGCGCTCGCCGATATCAAGCTCGCGCAAGGCGCCAACGATCCGGTGATCGACCCGGCATGGGGCGAGCCGGGCCTGACACCGGAAGAGAAGATCTATGGCTGGAATGCCTTGGAGGTGCTGGCGTTCGAGAGCGGCACGCCGAACGCGCCGGTGAACGCCATCCCCCCGACCGCCAAAGCGACCATGCAACTGCGCTTCGTGGTCGGCACCGATCCCAAGAACGTCATCCCGGCAGTGCGCGCCCATCTCGACGCTCACGATCTGCGCCGGGTGGCCGTGAAGCCCGCGCGCATGGAGTCCTTTCAGGCAACCCGGCTCGACCCGACCGATCCTTGGGTCGGCTGGGCGCTCGCCTCGATCGCTAAGACCTCCGGCAAGAAGCCCGCATTGCTGCCGAATCTGGGTGGCTCGCTGCCCAACGACGTGTTCGCGGATATCCTCGGCATGCCGACGATCTGGGTTCCGCATTCCTACCCATCGTGCTCGCAGCATGCGCCCGATGAACATCTATTGGCGCCGGTAGCGCGCGAGGCTCTGCAGATCATGGCCGGCTTGTTTTACGATATGGGCGATGACGGCTCGCGCATAGTGAAGGAGCGCAATCGGTGACGGTTGAAATGGAAGCCCGCGAGAGCGCCGATTTGACGGATTCTGTGACCGGCAAATTGCTGGCGTGGCTTGCGCCGCGCGCCGACGAGATGGCGGCGCTGCTTGAGCGCCTGGTCAACATCGACTCCAACAGCTTCGACAAGGCGGGTACCGACGCGGTCGGCGAGGCCATTGCGGAAGTGCTACAGGCGGACGGCATCGCCGTGAGCCGCATTCCCAAGGAAAAATTCGGCGACGTGTTCCGCGCTGAAGTACAGGGCACGCAACAGAACAGCCACGCCTTGCTCCTTGGCCACCGCGACACCGTGTTCGCCAAGGGGACGGTCGCGACCCGCTGCTATTCGCGGGAGGGCAATACCGCCTACGGTCCCGGCGTGGCCGATATGAAGGGCGGCTTGGTTGTCAACATCTTCGCGCTGCGCGCGATTAAGGCGATCCGGGGCCTGCCGTTTCCCGTGGTAGCACTATTTACCGCGGATGAAGAGATCGGTTCGCCGACCGGCCGCGCCGAGATCGAAAAGGCAGCGGAGGGTGCTCGTGCCGTGTTCAACACCGAGCCGGGACGTGTCAGCGGCAACGTGGTGACGGCGCGCAAGGGCGGTGGCTCGTTCCATATCAAGGTCACTGGCCGCGCCGCGCATTCCGGCGTCAATCACGACGCCGGCGCCAGCGCTGTCGAGGCACTCGCCCGCAAGATCGTGCGCCTGCACTCGCTCACCGACTACGCCAGCGGCATTACGACCAACGTTGGCGTGATCAGGGGCGGCAACACCCACAACACGGTGGCGCCCTGGGCGGAAGCTGAGCTCGACCTGCGTTTCCTGACGCTCGAACAGCGCGCGCAGATTCTGCCGAAGATCGAAGAGATCGTTCGTGCGGAGGACGTGCCGGGCACACGCGCCGAGATCGAGCCGGTCTCGGCGTTCCTCCCGCTTGAGGAAAGGCATTCCAAGGCGCTTTTCGATATATACGAGAAGGCTGCTTCGCGGGCTGGCTTCGCTGTCGGCGGCGAATTCACCGGTGGCTGCGCCGACTCCGGCTTCACCGCGGCGCTCGGCGTGCCGACGCTGTGCGGTCTCGGCCCGGTGGGTGGCAAGGCCCACACCGATGACGAGTTCTGCCGGCTCGACACATTGCTACCGCGCACGCAGGCGCTCGCGGTTTCTATTGCCGCTCTGACGTGAGTCGGCAGAGCGGCGACTACCTGTAACTCGAATCGAGATACCGGCGCTCCTGACCAAAAGAGCGCCTCTGGGGGGCCCTCAAGGAGACGGGTTAATGCGTGATCCGAGTGCGGAAAGGATGAGCGGCCTTAATCCCAGCTTTCGCTGCTTACGCCGGCGAGCGAACGCACACGCTCCTCATCCTGGGCGAATTCAGCCGCGTTGCCAGAATAGACGATCTTGCCATCGTCCAGCACGTAGGCGCGGTCGGCGATCGCCACCGCAGCGCGCACGTTCTGTTCCACCAGCAGCACCGAGATGCCTTCTTCGCGCGCCGAGGTAATCACGCGGAACACTTCCTGCACGATCAGCGGCGCCAGGCCCTGGCTCGGTTCGTCGAGCAGGATCAGGCTCGGATTAAGCAGCAGGGCGCGAGCGATGGCGAGCATCTCCTGTTCGCCGCCAGAAAGCTGTCGCCCTTTGTTGCTCTTGCGCTCGGCGAGCCGCGGGAACAGCTCGTAGATGCGCGGAATGGTCCACGGGCCGGGTCGTTCTGCAGGCACCTTGAGGTTCTCTTCCACCGTCAGGCTTGGAAAGATCTTGCGTCCTTCCGGCACGTAACCCAATCCGAGCATGGCGATGCGATAGGGCGGCCAGTCCGTGGTGGTCTTGCCGAACAACGTCACCTTGCCTTCGCGCGCGGGGGTGAGGCCTACGAGGCTGCGCATGGTCGTGGTCTTGCCCGCGCCGTTGCGGCCGAGCAGAGTGACAATCTCGCCCGCCTTCACCTCCAGGCTGACGCCGTGCAGGATGTGGCTCTTGCCGTAGAAGGTGTGCAGATTTTCTGCTGTGAGGGCCACGTCGCTCATGCCGCTTCCTTTCCGAGGTAGGCGGCCTGCACGGCTTCGTTGGCGGTGACCTCGGCGGGCGTGCCTTCCGCAAGCATCTCGCCCTCGGCCAGCACCATGATTCGCTGGGCCAGATGCAGCACAACGCGCATGTCGTGTTCGATCAACACCATGGCCAGCTTCTGCTCCTGGTGCAGCCTTCGGATGAGCTGGGTGATGTCATAGGTCTCCTGGTCGCCCATGCCGGCGGTCGGTTCGTCGAGCAGCAACAGGCGCGGGTTGAGTGCCAGCGCCATCATGATCTCGGTGGCGCGCTGGTCGCCGTGGCTGAGCTCGCCCACCAGCCGGCCGGCCTTGGCGGCAAGCCCGCTCATCTCGAGCAATTCGCGGGTGCGCGCGTGCACTGCGGCCTTCTCGTCGGGCTTGAGCCGTACGCGCAGCCGGTAGCCGGACGCAACCTCGACTGCGATCTGCAGGTTCTCGAAGATGCTGAGTTCCGGGAACACCTCCGTGATCTGGAACGTGCGCGCCATGCCGCGCCAGACCCGCTTGTCCGGCGCGACCCTGGTCACGTCCTCGCCGTCGAAGATGATCTTGCCGCTGGTCGGGTTGGCGAAGCCGCTGATCAGGTTGAAGAAGGTGGTCTTGCCGGCGCCGTTGGGACCGATGACCGCGCGCAGCTCGCCGGGCTCGACCGTCAGCGACACGTTGCTGACGGCGATCAGGTTGCCGAAGCGCTTGGTGACGTTTTCGACTCTCAAGAGGCTCATGACACCGCCTTTCGACGAACGATGCCGAGCACGCCGCGCGGGAAGAACAGCACGACGAGCACGAAGAACAGACCGATGAACGACATCCAGTTCTGGGTCATGGTCGACACGTAGTCCTGCAGCACCACGAAGATGGCGGCGCCGATCAGCGGGCCCCAGAACGAACGCATACCGCCCAACACGGCCATGATTACGAAGTCGCCCGACTGCGACCAGTGCAGGTCGTGCGGGTCGGCGAAGTTGTTGAGCAACGCATAGAGCGTACCGGCCAGCCCGACGAAGCCGCAGGAGATCACCCACGACAGCCAGATGTGTCGGTCGACTGGCAGGCCGAGGAAGCGCGACCGCCGCTCGTTCTCCCGGATCGCGAGCAGCGTGCGTCCGAATGGCGAGCGCAGAAGCGCCGCCAGGACGGCTACCGCCACCGCGAAGAAGAACAAGCAGAAGTAGTAGAAGGTCATGGGGCTGTGCGCGATGTCGAGCTTGCCGATCCCGAAATCGATCGCCTGCCGCCCCCAGCCTGCCAGGCCGTCGTCGCCGCCGGTGACATTATTCCATCGATAGGCGATGAAATAGAACACCTGACCGAAGGCGATGGTCACCATGGCGAAGTAGATGCCGCGCAGGTGCACGATCAGGAGCCCGATGACGGCAGCAGCCACGATCGCGATCACGACGCCGACGCCCATGGCGGCAAGCGTACTGGGCAGCAGATATTTGATGGTGAGGCCGGTGCCATAGACGCCGAGGCCGAAATAGGCCGCATGCCCGAAGGATAAGACGCCGGTGTAGCCGAGCAGGAAGTTCAGCGCCGTGGCGGCGAGCGCCATCACCACCACGCGAGTGCCGAGCTGCGTATAACCGCCGACGTAGTTGATCCACCACGGCATGGTCAGCAGCGCCAGCCAGATCACCGCGTCGGCGGCGTATTTCCTGAGACGCTGATCGTCGTTCATCATTGCAGGCGTCCTTCTTCGCCGAACAGCCCGCGCGGGCGTACCAATAGAACCAAGCCCATCATCACGTAGATCACCGCCTCGCTGGCGGATGGAAAGAACACGCTAGTGACGCCGGAGGCGACGCCGATCAGCAGGCCGCCGATCAGGGTGCCGGGGAGGCTGCCGAGGCCGCCGATGATGATGGCGACGAAGCTCGGCATGATCAGCTCGCTGCCGATGGTCGGCTGCAGGCCGAGCATGCCGGCGGCCAAAACGCCGGCGAGGCCGGCCATGTAGATGCCAAGGCCGAAGTTCGCGCTACGCAGGAAGCGCGTGTTCACGCCCAGCACCGACACGGTCTCGAGGTCGAGCGTGCCGGCGCGGATGCGCATGCCCAGCCGAGTACGGCTCAGCACCACGAACAGGACCACGACGGTGAGCGTGACCAGGCCGACCATGAACAGCCGGTAGCCCGTGAGAAAGAAATAGCTTCCGCTCAGCGGGCTCGACAACCAGGCTGGCACCGAGAAGGGCAGGGTCTGCGGACCCCAGATGAAGCGGGTGCCATCCTCGAACATGAAGGCGAGGCCGAAGGTGAGCAGCAGGCTGTAGAGTGGATCGCGGCCGTAGAGCGGCCGGATCAGAATGCGCTCGATGATGAGGCCAAAGATGGCGGTCAGGATCGGCGCGATGATGAGCGCACCCCAGAAGCCGACATACGGAATCAGCATGAAGGCGAGGTAAGCGCCGATCGCGAGAAAACCGCCGTGCGCGAAATTGATCACGCCCGAGAGGTTGAGAATGAGCGACAGCCCGAGCGCCATCAGCCCGTAGAACGCGCCGATGATCAGCCCGTTGAAGACGTTGTAGAGAATGAGTTGCGTCATCATGTTGGTTGCGCTTGTTGATCGCGCGCGCGGCCGGAAACGGCCGCGCGCCGATTTTGTTGAGTCCCAAGTATCCTAGAACTGGAAGGTCGGGCGCCCCCATACCGAGGGGACGCCCGGCCATGGCCGGCCGTCAGGCCGGATAGTGCAGCTGGCAGCCCTTCTCGGAGACCGGCAGCGCGACGTCCACACCCTTCACCACGCTGTCGACGTGGAAGAGGTCTTCGGGAACCGGGCCCTTCGACACCGCGTGGCCGACGTAAAGGTTCGGCATCAGCTGGTGGTCGCCGGCGCGGTAGAACACCTTGTCGGGCATCAGCGCGACTTCCGGAGGCAGTTCGAAGCCTTCGAGACCCTTGGCCAGTACCTTGGCGTCGAGCGACTTCTTCTCGTTGGCGATGAGGGCGCAGGTCCAGGTCGCGGCATAGCCGAACCAGTGACGGGCGGTGGGCACCTTGCCACCGGTCTTCTTGCGCATGCCCGCCACGAATTCCTTCACGTGCGGCACATTCGGCTGGTTCCAGTACCACTCGAACACCCAGGTGCCGATGCGGGCTTCCGGCGGCAGGCCTTCCAGCACTTCCAGCTCCTGCTGGGCGCCGGCGATGTGGAACTTCTTGTTGAGGCCGAACTGCACCGCCTGCTTCAGCGAGTTGACCGCGTCCTGGCCGGCCGTCAGGAAGATGATGACGTCCGGGTTCGCGGCCTGCGCCTTGATCAGGTAGGACGAGTAGTCGGTGGTGCCGAGCGGCGTCAGCGACGCGCCCACCTCTGTGCCGCCGAACTTCTTCAGGCTCGCCTCGAAGCCCTGCTGCAGGGTGTGGCCGAAGGAGTAGTCCGGCGTGATGAAATACCACTTCTTGCCGAACTTATCGAACAGCACCTTGGAGACCGAGTTGGTTTCCATGCGGGTGGTGTTGCAGACGCGGAAGACGTTCCAGTGGCAATCCTTGCCGGTGACCGCGTCGGTGTGACCGCCGGTAACGATGTGCAGGACGCCGGCCTTGCTGGTGACCTCGCCGATGGCCAGCGCCATCGATGAGTTCACGTTGCCGAGCATGAAGTTGACCTTGTCGCGGTCGATCAGTTTATGCGCCTTCTGCACCGCGGTGCCGGTGTTGGCGCTGGTCGAGTCTTCCGACAACAGCTCGACCTTGCGGCCGAGAATGCCGCCCTTCTTGTTGATCTCTTCGACCGCGTACTGGCAGCCGATCAGCTCGTTCTTGCCGAGCTCGGCGTAGGTGCCGGTGAAAGTGTCGTCGAGACCGATCTTGATCGGTGTCTCGCCGAGCGCGCTCACGACGAACGGGCTCGCCACCTGCATCACGCCAAGCGCGGCACCGGCTTTGAGGATGCTACGCCGACCGACCGGGCGGTTGATGATATCCTTGAGCATTTCAGAACTCCTCCTCGGGATTTTGTTGTGTCGCCCCCTTGAAAGAGCTTCGGTTCTTTTATTGCTTTGGCAGTGGTGCACTGCCCGCGGTGGATTGTCACCCTTTCATTTGGACACAGCACTATGCACCCGCGAGGACCCTCGGGAGCGCGAGCGCAAAATTGGTTTACAGGAGGGCAGGTTGAGAAGTCCGCTACCACCGCGACGAGGAAGAATCATAGACGGCAGCCTGCGATATTCACAGCCCTTTTGGCGAATAAAGTCTAATTTTTGAATCTCTGCAATCCCGGAGCGCATAAAAAAGCATCATCGGTACTGCAGTGTTAGCGACATTCGTACCCTGGCGCGGCTTCTCTAAATTCAGGAGCCTGCGCCGTTACCCGGCGGGCGCGGGGAAAACGCACGGGCCAGCATTTTTTCACAGGCTGCAATGACCCTCGCTTTGTTCCAACGGCGATGACACTGGCCCCGTAGCCGGGGGGATCAACGCCCGGCGAGGGGCCGGCCAAGCGACCCTATTCGGGCGCCTAATCGCAAACCCGCTCACGCGGGCGGATCCAGCGGTAGCCGTTCCAATACGCCCGTCCCCAGGTCCAATAGCAATGGCGATAGTAGTAATCCGGAGGGGGCGGGGGCGGTGCCAGCGCGCCACCTAAGGCGCCGCCGATGATGCCGCCAATAATGGCCCCGGCAGCGTCGTTGT
Organism: uncultured Pseudomonadota bacterium; assembly: GCA_963773225.1. Lineage (GTDB taxonomy): Bacteria > Pseudomonadota > Alphaproteobacteria > Rhizobiales > Xanthobacteraceae > Pseudolabrys. The sequence continues at coordinate 237,102 of CAVZAO010000008.1, read as the reverse complement.
GATGGTGGTGATGATGGTGGTGATACTGCGCCAGTTGCAGGCGCGCGCGCGGTTGCCGCGCCTTTGCAATATTATCCGCCCGCAAAGCCTCCGCGGCGTTCGGGATTGGTGCGAGCAGGTCCGAATAGGATTGGACCGCGGGGATATCAGTCGGGCTTGCTTCGGCGCGGGTCGCATAGCCCGTGGCGCCGAACGCTGCCACCGCGGCGGTGCTGCAAAGCAATAGCGCGGTCCGACTTTTCATCACGCGTTCCTCCCTGCATGGCAGCGCGGCCGCATTGGCCTTCTGCATTGAACTACGTCACGGAAGCAATCATTTTCGCCGGTCCGAGGTGTAAAAGCAATCGGGGCGGATGCGGCTCCCGTCTTACGGGACTTTCGTTTCGGCGCCAGCCGAGGCGACGAAATTGAATCGACATACGATGTATTGAATCAAAACGCGCCTATCGGCGCGAAAAATCTGCTGGCGAAGGGATGCACCGCGGCCTGCTGCCTCGGGAGTTCTCCGTTCGCGCGACCGATTTTCGGGGCGCGGCGCAGCCCTCCTGCCATCCGCAAAACCAAGCGCCGCCATCGCGGGGCCGAACAAATTTTTGCAAAAATTTGATCATGATCATGAATGTGAGCGAGGGCAGGCTCTGCTCTTGATCTAGCGCAAATTGCATGGAGTTCGCTTTAATACGATCAAGACACTCCGGTGGGTAGATCTACCCATCAACCGTGTTGCCTCGACCACCACGTTGGGGAAGTGTCCTAATGCGAGGCCGCCTCAATCGGCGGCCTCTTTCGTTGGCACCGCCGTCAGTGATGGCGATATGGGCGCGCGCCCTTACGGGGCCAAGGGCCCTCGCATTCTGCTCTCCTGAAGGAGCAAAGGTCCGCCATTCGAGTGGTTTGCTTCGTGAGCAAATGCCGTCGCAACGTATTAAATATATTGGTGAGCGCGCTGGGACTCGAACCCAGGACCTACTGATTAAAAGTCAGTTGCTCTACCGACTGAGCTACGCGCTCTCACCGGACGCACGATCTAAGCGGCAGTTCCCAGAAAAGCGAAACCTCCCGGAACGTCATTCGGGCGTTTCGCTCGAATTGGGCTGCCGGGGCCCCTTTCCGGCTGCCCAGGGCGCCGTTGCGCCCCGTGTCTAGGGGGGCGGGCAGGTCCGGTCAATAGCCGGCCCGCCGCCGCCCCGTGGCCTTCAGGGCCGGTTTCGGTGCTGTCCGCCACCTATGCAATCGCGCCTCATCCTTGACCTCGCGCGGACGGCGCGCGGTTTGCTACAGTAAGCGCAAGTCCCCGCAATTCGTGGGCCCCGGATCGGGGCCCGCCGGGCCGCCGCCTCGCGGCCCGCACAGGAGCCTCAAGCATGCCGATTGTGAACCGCATCGCCGATCTCGCCGCCGACATCACCGAATGGCGGCGCGACCTGCATGCGCATCCGGAACTGCTCTACGACGTCAGCCGTACCGCCGGCGTGGTGGCCGAGAAGCTGCGCGAGTTCGGCTGCGATGAGGTAGTGACCGGCATCGGCCGCACTGGGGTGGTGGGGGTCATCCGCGGTCGCAAGGGGCCTGGCCGGGCGGTGGGCCTGCGCGCCGACATGGACGCGCTGCCGATCGCCGAGGCCAATGACCTGCCGTACAAATCGACGGTTCCCGGCAAGATGCACGCCTGTGGCCACGACGGCCACACCGCCATGCTGCTCGGCGCCGCCCGCTATTTGGCCGAGACCCGCAACTTCGCCGGGTCCGCGGTGGTGATCTTCCAGCCGGCGGAGGAGGGCGGCGGCGGCGGCCGGGCGATGGTCGAAGACGGCATGATGGAGCGCTTCGCCATCGACGAGGTCTACGGCATGCACAACTATCCCGGCATGCCGGTTGGCGCCTTCGGCATCAAGGCGGGGCCGATCATGGCGGCAGCGGACTACATCACCATCGACATCGAGGGCCACGGCGCCCATGCGGCGCGGCCGCATCTCGGCATCGACCCGGTGCTGGTCGGCGCGCATATCATCACCGCCGTGCAATCGGTGGTTTCGCGCAACGTCGATCCGCTGAAGTCGGCCGTGGTGTCGATCACCATCGTCCAGGCCGGCGACGCGGACAACGTCATTCCGCAGACCGTGCGCCTGCGCGGCACCGCGCGCACGCTCGACGAAGAGGTGCGGGTGATGGTGGAGGAGCGCCTGCATCAGATCGTCGAGAGCACGGCGGCGGCCTTCGGTGCCAAAGCCAAGCTCACCTACCGGCGCAATTATCCGGTGCTGGTCAACCACGACCAGCAGACCGACTTCGCGGCCTCGGTGGCGCAGCAGGTGGCGGGCGAGCAGAACGTCGACACGGCGCTGCCGGCGATGATGGGCGCGGAGGATTTTTCCTTCATGCTGAACGTGCGGCCGGGCGCCTTCATCTGGGTCGGCAACGGCGACAGCGCGGGCTTGCATCACCCCAAGTACAATTTCAACGACGAGGCAATCCCGTTTGGTACGTCGTATTGGGTGAAGCTCGCCGAGACGGCGCTGGGTCAGTAAAGCCGAAGCTTTCCGCCGTCAGCGCGGGCTTGTCCCACGCGTCCACGTCTTCGGACCTGTCGAGCAAGAAGTGCGATCATGGCCGGAACACGCCCGACCATGAATGGCCAAGGTGCGTGCAACGTCTTACCCCACCATCTCGGGCTTGGCCTTCGCGCGGCGCGGCAGCAAAGCCCGCGTGCGGGCCTCGAGCGCGCGCCAGGTGGCGAAATCGTTGAAGCGCGAACGCTCGATGAGCGCGATCGCCACCGCCGCCAGGAACGGCAGGCTCTGCACCACCAGCACGAAGGCGAAGAGATAGATCTCGCGCACCTCCTTGGTGTTGGTGACGATGACGGTCGCCGCGCCCGCGAGCAGCAGCGCGGCCAGCACCGCTTCCCAGGTGGCGGCGAAGTCGCCGCGCCGGGCGTTGCCACCCTTGTCGGTGCGCACGAAGGGCAGGTGGTCCTTGACGAGGCCGATGCCGACCGCGCGTGCCACCGTCCATTGCACCGACATGGCCGTCGCGGCCGCCGCGAAAAGCTGCACGCCGCCAACTTTCACCCGCAGCCGATAGAGCATGAAGAAGTGCGCCAGCGAGACGACAAAGCTCGCCACGATCGGCACAGTGAGGATGCGGTCCGGTACCGCCACGTCGAGGAAGGCGATGACCGGCACCCAGACGATGTTGAGGATGGCGACCACGACGCCGACGCTTTCCGCGCCCAGCCAGTTGAACCAGCCCAGCGCGAAATCACGCTTCTGCGCCGAGGTCAGCCGGCTCGCGCCCGGCAGGAAGCGTCGCCAGTGCTTTTTGACGATCTGGAAGCCGCCATAGGCCCAGCGGTCGCGCTGCTTCTTGAACGCGGCAAAGGTGTCGGGCAGCAGGCCATGGCCGTAGCGCCGGTTGGTGTAGTGCGCGTGCCAGCCGTTCTCCAGCAGACACAGACCCAGATCGGTGTCCTCGCAGATGGTGTCGCTCGAAAACCCGCCGGCCTCGTCCAGCGCCGTCCGTCGGATCAGGCACATGGTGCCGTGCACGATGATGGCGTTGCGCTCGTTCCGCTGCACCATGCCGATGTCGAAGAAGCCGGCGTATTCGCCGTTCATGGCGTGGTGCATGACGCTGCGCCGGTCGTCGCGGTGATCCTGCGGCGCTTGCACCAAGCCGACGCTCGGGTCGCGGAAATGCGGCACCAGGTCCTTCAGCCAGTCGGAATCGACCACATAGTCGGCGTCGAGGATGCCGATGATCTCCGCGTCCGGCGCGGTGTGGGTCATCGCGAGGCGCAAGGCGCCTGCCTTGAAGCCTGCGAGGTTGTCGGCACGCACGAACTTGAAGCGGTCTCCGAGGACCCGGCAGTGTTCTTCGACCGGTATCCACAGCGCCGGATCGGGCGTGTTGTTGATGATCACTACGCACTCGAAGTTGGCGTAGTTCTGGCGGGCGATCGAGTCGAGCGTCTGCTTCAGCATCTCCGGCGGCTCGCGATAGGCCGGGATGTGGATCGAGACCTTGGGTGCATGACCGTCGTCCGCGGGTGTCGGCGACGGCGCGATCAGGCGCTGGGGCGCGCGCCCGAAAGCGATGGCCGCGATCTCCTCAATACGCGCGAGCGCAATCGCCACCAGCGGGATCAGCAGAACGCCGCCGAGCCCCAGCGCGAACGCCGCGCCCGGCACGAAGTAGTGCCCGTTCCAATAGGCGAACACGGTGGCCGCCCAGGCCCCGACCACATTGGCGGCGGCGGCCATAAGCGCGGCCTGGCCGAGGGTGATGTTGGCCATGAACAGGAGCGGCAATGACAAAAGCAGCCCGATCAGCACCGCGAATGCGGCGTTGTGCCAGAGGTCGGGATCCTCGATCGGCCCGGTCCAGGCAAACTTGGGCGCGCCGGCGGCCGTGAACAGGCCCCAGTACGGACCCACGCCGCCTTCGAACACCTTCCACGGCTGGTCGATCGCTTCGACCACGTTATATTCCATGCCGTAGGCACGGGCACGCGAGATGAATTCGCGCAACACCTGAGCCTGCTCGAAGCGGCCGGGCTGAGCGTTCTTGAAGTTGTAGCCAGCGCTCGGCCAGCCGAACTCGGCGATGACGATGCGCTTGCCGGGATAGGCCTCGCGCAGCTTGTCGTAGATGATGGCGGCCTGGTCGACCGCCTGGCTGGCGGAGAAGCCTTCCCAATAAGGTAGGATGTGCGCGGCGATGAAGTCGACGGCGGAGACCAGTTCCGGGTGCTCCAGCCAGACGTTCCAAATTTCGCCGGTCGACACCGGCACGTGCACGGCACGCTTCACCCGCCGGATCTTTTTGATAAGTTCCGGCACGGTTTGGTCGGCGCGGTAGATCGTCTCGTTGCCGACGATCACGCTCTTCACGTCGCTGTTCTGTTGGGCGAGGTCGATGACCGACTTGATTTCGCGTTCGTTGCGCGCCTTGTCCTTGTCGATCCACGCGCCGGCTGCGACCCGCAGGCCGTAGTCGGCCGCGATCGCCGGCACCAGCTCGACGCCGCCGGTCGACGAGTACAGGCGGATGCCGCGTGTGAGCGGCGCCAGCCGCGCGAGATCGGCGCGGATTTTGTCGCTCCGGACCTCGTCGCTTTCGACTTTCTTGGAGGTGCCGTCGAAGGGAGCGTATGAGACGCTCTGCAGCTGGCCTTCCATGTCGGGGGCGCTCAAGGTATTCTGGGCGAGCGCCCACAGCCCGGCTTGCACGCACGCCACAAGGGCGACGACGGCAGCGACGGTGCGCATTTGACTTCAAACCAAATGGGGCTTGGGTGGCAGTCCCTTGAGCTCGACCCCTGAGCTCGGCCGCCGGCGCGGCGATTAGGTGCGCAACCAAGTAGGTGGCGCTCGTGGCAAATCCTAGGCGGCGGCGAGGGGGCAGCTATGAATATTTTGGTATGGGTGCCTTGCGGCTTTAGTGGGCCGGCGCGGCGCCGGAAGCGGGGGGCGCGGCCGTTGCGGCCGGCTGCGGCGCTTGGTCCGGGTGCAGCCAGCAGGCGAAGGCCCGGCTGTTGAGCGTCTCCGGCGCCTTGGGGTCGATCGGGCCCTGCTTGACCAGACAACTGAACGCCGCCCGAACGTGGGCCCCGGGGCAGTCGAAGCGGTCGTAGACCGTCAGGTGGCGCAGCGCCGTGTCGATGTCGTCGCGCCACAGCAGGATCACGATGCGGCGTCCGAGCCAGACGCACTCGGCCTTGCCGGCGGTGCCCGGCAGCACCTTGGCGGCCTCGGCAAGCTCTTCGATCTGCTTCTGGGCGGCGGCCGCCGCCGCGGCCTTGCCGTTCTCCGCAGCCTTGGGCGGTGTTGCCGCCTTGCCCGGCCCGCTTTGGGCCATCGCCACGACTGGCAATAGAGCGGCGGCGAAGAGCCCGAGAGCCAAAGACAAGCGAAACCGGCCGTCAAACGTCATGGGGCGTTACCTGAAAATTCCTGGTTCGGGTTTGAATCGAAATATCGCTAGCCTGCGGATCGCGTGCCTGCATGCATTCGGATTGGGACGCGATTGCGGCGCGCGCTGAAGGGATGAGGGCTCAAACGGACCGAAGGGATCATGTACAGACAAGGCGCGTTCGAACAAGACTTGGCCGCAATGGCCATGCCTTGTCCAGCGCGATTGCACCTGGTCCCGCCGGCCTCGGTATTTAACTATGATGACCGGCCCTGCGGGCATAAACAAACCGTAACCGGATCACTCATGCGCTTCGGTGTTGCCTGCCTCGCCCTGTCGGCGATCGTTGTCGGGACCGTCTGGGCCTGGCTCGGTCAGCCGGTTGCCATGCCGCACGCGCCGCTCAAGCCGGGCGAGAAGCTCTACTGCGTGTCTTATGCCCCGTACCGCGCGGGGCAGACCCCTTTCGATACCACCACGCGGATACCAGCGGCGCAGATCGACGAGGATTTGAGCCACCTCGCTACAATGACAAACTGCGTGCGCATCTACGCGGTTGACCAGGGGCTCGACCAGGTGGTGCCGCTCGCCGCCAGGCATGGGCTGAAGGTGCTCATGGGGGTGTGGCTGTCTAAGAAGCCGGAAAAGACCCGCGAGCAGGTCGACACCGCCGTCGCGCTTGCCACCAAGTATCCCGACACCATCCGCGCCGTTGTGGTCGGCAACGAGGTGTTGTTGCGCGGCGAAATGTCCGGCCGCGACCTTGCCGCCACCATCCGTGCCGTCAAGGCGCGGGTGAAGCAGCCTGTTACCTACGCCGACGTCTGGGAGTTCTGGCTGCGCAATCCGGAAGTGGCTGCCGCTGCCGACTTCATCACCATCCATATCCTGCCGTATTGGGAGGACCTGCCGGTCGCGGCTGACAAAGCGGCGGCGCATGTGGCGGCGATCCGCGCCCAGGTGGCGAAGGCGTTTCCCGGCAAGGAAATCCTCATCGGCGAAATGGGCTGGCCGAGCCAGGGCCGCATGCGCGAGGGCGCGTTGCCGTCGCCGGCCAATCAGGCGCGCGTGATCCAGGACGTGCTGGCGCTGGCGGCGCGCGACCACTTCCACGTCAATGTCATCGAGGCTTTTGACCAACCCTGGAAGCGGGCACTCGAAGGCACCGTCGGCGGCTATTGGGGCCTGTTCGACGCCGACACCCGGCAGCCGAAATTCGCCTGGGGCGAGGCCGTGTCCGACCATCCGCTCTGGCGCTGGCAGGCTGCGGGCGGGATCGCCTTCGTCGTGCTGGTGTTCGGGGCTGCCTTGGCCGCGCGCGGCAAGGAGGGAGCGCCGGCGGCGCTGTGGCTGGCGGCGGCGATCAACGCCACGGTCGGCGGCGTGCTAATCGGCTGGGCGGTCGCCAACGTGCCCATCGAGAGCTTCAATCTCGGTGGTTGGCTGCGCAACCTGGCGCTTGCGGTGGTCGCAGGGCTAAGCCCGGTGCTGCTCAGCGCCGCGCTGATGCGCGACATGCCGTTGCCGCCGTTGGCGCGCATTCTTTCGCCCGACAAGCGCGAGCCCGCCGATCGGCTGGAGCGTGCCATCGGCTGGATTGCGGTCGCGACGTTGCTATTGGCCGTGCAGGCCGCCCTCGGGCTGGTGTTCGACCCGCGCTATAAGGACTTTCCGTTCGCGGCCCTGACGGCCGCTGCGCTGCCGTTCCTGGTCATCAGCGTGGTCGTGGCCCGCCCGGCAGGCCGCGCCGGTGTCGCCGAAAAGATGAGCGCGGGGCTGCTGGTGCTGTCGGCAATTTACATTGCGCTCAACGAGGGCTTCGCCAACTGGCAATCGCTGTGGCTGGCGGCAGCCTTTGTCGGCTTGGCGCTTACGCTGGTCCGCGTGCGGCCCGCGCAAAGCTGATGAGCAGCAGCCCGACCGCCAGCGACGACAGGTAGGCGTTGTAGAGCACGACGCCGAGACAGGCGAGGGCGAGGGCCGCCGCGAACACGACCAGCGACGGCCGCCACAGATTGAGCGCGGCAAACGCCAGCGCGCCGAAACCGAGCAGCGAATTCTGGAACAGGAAGGCGGCGACGCGCCGGCTGGTGCACATCCATGAGTCCAGGCCGGCGGCGCAGGCAAGCCCGATGCTCGACTGCTCAAGGCTGACGTAGCGCAGATAAAGCGCATAGCCGAGCGCGCCGAAGCCGACGATCAGCAGTCCATTGGTCGCGCGGGCGCTGGGCATGAACAGTTTCATGGCGCTCGAATGGCGCGCCGATTGTGGCAAATCGCGGGACGGCGGGGCCGGTTGCCAAGCCGCCAACGCCCATTCGCTTGGCCCTCCGGCGCTACTGCCAGAAAATCCTGTTGCCCTGGAATTTGACCGGCTGACAGGCAAGATCGCCCCGCGCGAGCCTCTCGCACACGCTCTTGGCAGCGGCCCACGAGCGCAGGTGTGCGGCGATCAGCCGGTAGGTTCCGCTCACCATCACGCGGTGGTTGCGCACGGCGATCGGGCGCAGGCGCCCAAGAATAGGACCGAAGTTTGCCTTTACCGCTGCCCACTGCGCCTTTGCGACGGTGAGGGAATCGGCGCCGCCCAGATCGACCCCGAAGCTGGTGCGCTCGGACGTGTCGTAATGGCTGGTGTGCCGGCGCGTCGGTTCAGCCCGCGCCACTCGCGTCGGCGACTTTTCCGTCTTGGCCTTCTCGGCCGCCGCCATGCTCTTCTCGGCCATCGCCCTGTTGGCCATGGCCTCGCGCGCGACGATCTGGGCTTTCTCCGCGGAGGTGAGTTCCTTGCGGGGCCGCGCGATAGCGCCTTTTTTGGACTGAATGCCGACCTCGGCCTTGACGTCGCCGGCAGACGGCTTCGGCTCGGCGCTCTTGTGGCCGCCCGCCTTCAGTTCCGCCTCGGCCATGGAGTCCGAACCGCTTTTGGGATCGGCTTTGGCGTCAGGCGTCTTGATCGCCGCGGTGGTTAGATCGTCGCCCTTGCCCGTCTGCGACACCGGCACCAACAGCGAGAGCTTGGGCGCCGTCGTCGCTGGCGGGCTGATGATCGGCGCCGGAGTGCCGAAGGTGCTGTAACCGGGCTTTGTCGGCATTGTCTTGGCGACGGCTTCGGCGACGGCCTTGCGCGCCTCGCTCTTGATCGAGCCGGTCATGCCGTCGATCTGCCGTTCGATGTTGGCGAGCCGCCCGGTGAAGCGGAAGCTGTCGGCGCTCAGCTTGTTGACCTGCTCCGCCAGACGATTGGTGGCGGCGCGGGTGGCCTCGGTGTTGCGTTCAACGTTGGCTAGTCTGTGGGTTGCCTGCTCGGTCGCCTGCTGCAGTGCGTCACTGGCCTGCTTGAGCACCCTGAGCTCGGCCGGCGGCATCGGAACCGCCGCTGCCACTGGCAGCTCGGGTACTGCCCCGGACGCGGCTGTGCGCGTGCCATGGCTGCCCGGCGCGATCAACAGCGCGCCGATGGCCACCACGACAGACGTGGCGGTGACGACGCCCCAGACCGCGAGGCGCTTCCTCAACAGCTTCTCATGCAACGCTGCCAACGTTTTCGGTTGCGCAGCGTCATTGGGCGGCACTTTGGACGCCATGACATAACCTCTGACGCAAACGAATCACGTTGTTGAAAACATAGCAGAAACCTCTTGATTCGGGCGAAGCGGCAACACCCGTCTCAACAAATGAAGAGGCTTTTAACGGAGGGCGGTGTCGGCTATGGGTGCGCGCCGAATCATGGCGGCGCTGAAACGGGAACCTGATGGCGAAAGACGACAGCGACAAAGGCAACGGGAAATGCCTGGCGATCGTGCTGGCGGCGGGCGAGGGCACGCGCATGCGCGCGAGCCTGCCCAAGGTGCTGCACGCGATCGGATCGCGTCCTTTGGTCGCGCATGTGTTAAGCGCCGCCAAGGCTTCGGGCTGCGACGACCTTGCCGTCGTCATCGGACCCAATCATGAAGCGGTCGAAGCATTGATCCGCAAGGAAGCTCCGGCGGCGTCGATCCATCGTCAAATCGAAAGGCGCGGCACCGCGCACGCGGTGCTGATGGCGCGCGAGGCCATCGAACGCGGCGCCGATCAGATCATCGTCATGTTCGCCGACACGCCGCTGGTGCGCGCGGAGACGCTCGCGGCCTTGCGCGCCACGCTTGAGAACGGCGCAGCGGTGGCCGTGCTCGGCTTCGAAGCCACCGATCCGAGCGGCTACGGCCGGCTCATTACGGATGACGACGAGCTCGTTGCGATCCGCGAGGAGCGCGACTCCAGCGCCGCGGAGCGCGCGATCACCTTCTGCAATGCCGGACTGATGGCGCTTGCCGGCCGTCACGCGCTCGCCATCCTCGACAAGATCGGCAATGCCAACGCCAAGGGCGAATTCTATCTGACCGACGCCGTCGCGATCGCCCGCGACATGGGGCTGACGGCGAAGGCCATCGCAACATCGGAGGACGACGTGCGCGGGATCAATACCAAGGCGCAACTCGCCGAAGCCGAAGCCGTCCTGCAACGACGCCTGCGCGCCGCCGCCATGGAGGCGGGTGTCACACTGGTCGCGCCGGAGACCGTGTTCCTGGCCGCCGACACCAAGCTCGGCAAGGACGTCACCATCGAGCCCAACGTGGTGTTCGGTCCCGGCGTCACGGTGGACGACGGCGCGGTCATCCGCTCGTTCTCGCACCTGGAAGGCGCGCACGTCGGCAAGGGCGCGCGCATCGGCCCGTTCGCGCGCCTGCGCCCCGGGGCTGATCTTGGGCCGGACGTTCACATCGGCAACTTCGTCGAGGTGAAGGCGGCCACCATCGAGGCCGGCGCCAAGGCCAACCATCTCACCTATATCGGCGACGCGCGCGTGGGCGCGGGCGCCAATGTCGGTGCCGGCACCATCACCTGCAACTACGACGGCATCAAAAAGCACCACACCGACATCGGCAAGGGCGCCTTCATCGGCTCCAATTCGGCGCTGGTCGCCCCGGTCAAGGTCGGCGACGGCGCCTATGTCGGCACCGGCACGGTGGTGACCCAGGATGTGCCGCCCGACGCGCTTGCGCTCGGGCGCGCCCGCCAGACCAACAAGGAAGGCTGGGCGAAACGCTTGAAACAGGCGAAAGCCTTGAGCGGGAAGGCGAAAACCCCCAGCTAGGCGCGTGGCGGCAAATCGCCACTAACCATGATACAAGTCGAAATGCGTTTTGATTTCACGGACTTGCCCGCCGCGGCTAAATCTTGAGTCAAATCACGGGAAGTAGCCAGCCGAATGTGCGGAATTGTCGGAATTCTGGGGAATGAGCCGGTCGCCGGCCAACTCGTCGACGCCCTCAGACGCCTCGAATACCGCGGCTACGATTCCGCCGGGGTGGCGACCCTGGAGGCGGGCAAGCTCGTCAGCCGCCGCGCCCCCGGCAAGCTGCGCGCGCTCGAGGTCAAGCTCGAGACGGCGCCGCTCAAAGGTCTGAGCGGCATCGGCCACACTCGCTGGGCCACCCACGGCAAGCCGACCGAGGGCAACGCGCACCCCCATCTCACCGACCGGGTGGCGGTGGTGCACAATGGCATCATCGAAAATTTCCGCGAGCTGCGTGAGCGCCTCGCCAAGAAGGGCGTCACGTTCAACAGCGACACCGACACCGAGATCGTCGCTCATCTGGTGACCGAGCATCTCAAGAGCGGGCAGGCGCCGGTCGAGGCCGTGGCCGCTACGCTGAAGGAGTTGCGCGGCGCCTTCGCGCTCGCCTTCCTGTTCGCCGGCGAGGATGACCTCATGATCGGCGCCCGCAAGGGCTCGCCGCTCGCGGTCGGCTACGGCGACGGCGAAATGTATCTCGGCTCCGACGCCATTGCGCTCGCGCCCTTCACCAACGCGGTCTGCTATCTCGAGGAAGGCGACTGGGCGGTGTTGACGCGCAAAGGCGCGGTCATCCGCGATGCCAGCGGCAAGGTGGTGGAGCGCCCGGTCATCAAGTCGGCGGCCTCCGCCATGCTGGTCGACAAGGGCAATTTCAAGCACTTCATGGCCAAGGAAATCCACGAGCAGCCGGAAGTGGTCGGCCATACGCTGGCGCGCTACATCGACATGACCACCGAAGAGGTGGCGCTACCCACCGAGCTGCCGTTCAAGTGGAGCGACCTCAAGCGGCTGTCGATTTCCGCCTGCGGCACCGCCTACTACGCCGGGCTGGTGGCGAAATACTGGTTCGAGCGGTTCGCCAAGCTGCCGGTCGAGATCGATATCGCCTCCGAGTTCCGCTACCGGGAGGCGCCGCTTGCCGCGGGCGATCTCGCCATCTTCATTTCCCAGTCGGGCGAGACCGCCGACACGTTGGCGAGCCTGCGCTACGCCAAGGAGCACGGGCTCTATGCGCTGTCGGTGGTCAACGTGCCGACCTCGACGATCGCGCGCGAAAGCGACGCGGTGATGCCGACGCTGGCCGGGCCGGAAATCGGCGTCGCCTCCACCAAGGCATTCACCTGCCAGCTTTCCGTGCTCGCCTGTCTCGCCATTGCCGCCGGCCGCGCGCGCGGCGTGCTGTCGGAAACGGACGAACAAAAACTGGTGCATGCGCTGGTCGAAACGCCGCGGCTGATGACGCATGCGCTGGCGATTGAGCCGCAGATCGAGAAGCTCGCGCACGAACTCACCAAGGTGCGCGACGTGCTTTATCTTGGCCGCGGCACCAGCTTCCCGATCGCGCTCGAGGGCGCGCTCAAGCTCAAGGAAATCTCCTACATCCACGCCGAGGGCTACGCCGCCGGCGAGCTCAAGCACGGTCCGATTGCGCTCATCGACGAGTCCATGCCGGTGATCGTAATCGCCCCGCACGACCGCGTGTTCGAGAAGACCGTCTCCAATATGGAGGAGGTGGCCGCCCGCGGCGGCAAGATCATCCTGGTGACCGATCCGACCGGCGCCCAGAACGCCGGCACCGAGCTGATGGGCACGCTGACGCTGCCGGAAATGGCCGCGACCGTGACCCCGATGGTCTACGCCATCCCGGTGCAGCTTATCGCCTACCACACGGCCGTGGCGCTCGGTACCGACGTCGACCAACCCCGCAATCTCGCGAAATCGGTCACGGTGGAATAAGATCGCCCGCATGAGCGAGCCCCATCAAACGCCCGGCGATGACCTGACCAAGGACATCGGGGCCGTGACCGCCGCGCCACAGACCGGCCTCATGGGCCGTCTGCGCAACTGGTTCCTGACCGGCCTAGTGGTGGCCGGCCCCCTGGCGGTCACCGCCTGGCTGATCTGGTCCTTCGTCAACTGGGTCGACGGCGCGGTGCGGCCGCTGATCCCGCCTGCCTACCGGCCCGAGACCTATCTGCCCTGGCCGATCCCCGGCACCGGTCTCGTCATCGCCATCGTCGCATTGACCTTGCTCGGCTTCCTCACCGCCAACCTGGTCGGCCGCACCCTGGTTGAATTGGGCGAGGGGCTGTTGAGCCGCATGCCCATCGTGCGGCCGCTCTACAAGACCATGAAGCAGATCTTCGAGGCGCTGTTCTCCAAGAGCGGCTCGAGCTTCCGCAAGGCGGCGCTGGTCGAGTTTCCCGCTCCCGGCATGTATTCGATGGTGTTCCTCTCGCAGGCGCCGACCGGCGAAGTGGCGCTCAAGATTCCGCGCGACGCCAAGGAATACGTGTCCGTGTTCCTGCCGTGCACGCCCAACCCGACGACGGGTTTTTTCTTCTTTGTCGACCGCAAGGATATCATCGAGCTCGACATCTCGGTGGAAAGCGCCATGGCACTCCTGATCTCCTGCGGCATGGTGCAGCCGGAGGACCCGCAGAAGAAACTCGCCGCCATGGCCGCGACGGCAAGGGCGTCGCAGGTCGCCAAGAACAACGAGGCGGCGGAGTAAACCACGAAAGCTGCGACGGGTTCGGTTCACCCCTCCCATGGGGCGAGGTCGGACCGCGACGCGGTCCGGGTGAGGGAATGTCACCTATCGAGAGTCCCTTGCCCCCTCTCACCGAACGGAGAGGGAGCGCGCTCTGCCTGAGGCACTGTTTGTGGCAGTTCACCCCGCCCGTATCAGCCTGATCGCCTCGTCCTTCTCGAACAGATAGAGCAGGTGGCGTAGCGCCTCGCCGCGCGGCGACTGCAACGCCGGATCGCGCGACAGGGTCAGCGCGGCGTCGTCGCGCGCGGCGCCGAGATATTTGCCGTGGGTCTCCGCGCGCGCGATGCGGAAGCCGGGCAGGCCGCTCTGGCGCGTGCCAAGAACGTCGCCTTCACCGCGCAGCCGCAGGTCTTCCTCGGCGATGCGGAAGCCGTCCTCGGTGTCGCGCAGGATCGCGAGCCGCGCCTTGGCGGTCTCGCCGAGCGGCGTGCGGTAGAGCAGGAGGCAGGTCGACTTGCCCGAGCCGCGGCCAACGCGCCCGCGCAACTGATGGATCTGCGCCAGCCCGAAGCGCTCGGCATGCTCGATCACCATGACGGTCGCCTCCGGCACGTCGACGCCCACCTCGATCACCGTGGTGGCGACCAGGAGCTGCGTCTCGCCCGACGCAAACCGCGCCATGGCGCGGTCCTTCTCCGCGCCCTTCATGCGGCCGTGCACGAGGTCGACCTTGTTGCCAAACCGCTTGCGCAATTCGACGTAACGCTCTTCGGCTGCTGCCAAATCGTTCTTCTCGGACTCCTCCACCAGGGGGCAAACCCAGTAGGCGCGGCTGCCGCCGTCGATGGCCCGGCCGACGGCGTCCTCGACTTCCTCGAGCCGCGACAGCGGGATGGTGCGGGTGTCGATGGGCTGGCGCCCGGCCGGCTTCTCGCGCAATTCGGAGATGTCCATGTCGCCGAAATAGGTCAGCACCAGCGTGCGCGGGATTGGCGTCGCGGTCAGCACCAGCATGTCGACCGCCTCACCCTTTTGCGCCAGCGCCAAGCGCTGGTGCACGCCGAAGCGGTGCTGCTCGTCGACGATCGCCAAAGCGAGATCGTGGAAGGCGACGTCGTCCTGGAAAAGCGCGTGGGTGCCGACCAAGATGTCGATATCGCCGAGCGCCAGCCGGTCGAGGATGGTGGTGCGCTCGCCGCCGCGCTCGCGGCCGGTCAAGGCGGCGACGCGGATGCCGGCGGCTTCGGCGAGCGGCAGAATCGTCTTGAGGTGCTGGCGGGCGAGGATCTCGGTCGGCGCCATCAAAGCGGCCTGGCGGCCGGCCTCGATCACGGTCGCGGCCGCGCAAAGCGCCACCACGGTCTTGCCGGAACCGACGTCGCCCTGCAGCAGCCGCAGCATGCGCTGGGGCTGACCGAGATCGGCGGTGATGTCCTCGACCGCCTTCTGCTGCGAATGGGTGAGCGCGTAGGGCAAGGTTTTTAGAACACGCGCGCGCAGTTTGCCCTCGCTGGTGGTGCCGCGGCCGGCCTGCCGGCGCATATGCGCGCGCACCAGCGCCAGCGCGAGCTGGCCCGCGAGCAGTTCGTCGTAGGCGAGCCGCGTCCAGGCCAGGCTCTCGGGCGCGACGTCATGCGGCGCCGCCGGCCGGTGCAGATGGTGCAGGGCATCGGCAAAAGCGGGCAGGCGCTCACGCGACACCCAGGCCTCGTCCTGCCATTCCGGCAGCGCCGGTAGCTTTTGGAGCGCGGCGTCCATGGCGCGCCGCACGTGCCCGAGCCCCAGGCCTTCGGTGAGCGGATAGACCGGCTCGACCAGCGGCAAGTCGGCGAAGCCCTTCTCGTCGACGATGCGGTCGGGGTGCACCATCTGCAGCATGCCGTCGTAGAACTCGGCGGTGCCGGAGACGTAGCGTACGGACCCCGTTGGAAGGGTCTTTTCCAGCCAGTCAGGGCGCGCCTTGAAGAAGGTGAGCGTCAGCGTGCCGGTGTCGTCGCTGGTGACGACGCGATAGGGCGCGCGCGGCCGGTTACGCGGCGGCGGCCGGTGTTCCTCCACCGTGACCGCGACGGTCACCACCTGGCCCGGCTGCACTTCGGCGAGCTTCGGCCGCGCCCGGCGATCGATCACGCCTGAGGGCAGGTGGAACAGGAGGTCCGCTACCCGCGGCTGCTCGCGGTCCAAGAGGCGCGCATAAAGCGCCTCCAGCTTGGGCCCGATGCCGGGCAGGCTGGTGAGGGCGGCGAACAGCGGATTGAGCAGCGGCGGACGCATGACCGGCACTGTAATGGATTCTGACGCAGCTATATCCCCAGGCCACCCTCACGGGCATTTCGTCTTCCCGGCCGAGCGTCAGCGAGGCCCGGGACCCATACGCCGTGCACTATCGCGAGGGCAGGGCGTATGGGTCCCCGCCTTCGCGAGGACGACAGAAGTGGGAGCGGGGATGGCGAGAGGGCTGATGCGACGGCACTGGGAACGGCGGTGACAACCGTTCAGGCCGCCTCTATATAACCCGCACCCGGCCCCGTCCGGGTTTTTGGCGTTGGAATGGCCATTTGGAGACGCATTTTGGGGACCGAACTGTCGAGTGAGGGGTTGGATGCCAAGCAGCGGCGGCTTCTGTTTCGCGCCTGGCACCGCGGCATCAAGGAGATGGACATCGTCATGGGCCGCTTCGCCGATGCCCATATCGCCGGTTTCACCGATGCCGACATGGAGGCGCTCGAACTGCTGATGACGGTGCCCGACCAGCAGATGCTTGCCTGCGTGCTGGGCGCCGAACCGCCCGAACCCGATTTCGACACGCCGATGTTCCGCCGTTTGCGCGAGTTCCACTTGAGCGATGACTTGGCCGACCCTGCCTCATGAATGCGCTTATGAAATCCCCCGCCAAATCTCCCGCCGATCTGCTCAAGTCCGGTCAGCCGCTGACGCTCTCCCAGGTCGCCGACGGCGCCGAAGGGCTGGTTCTGGCCGATCTCGCCCGCGCCATTGCCGGGACCAAGGATGCGCCGGCGGTGTCGCTCGCCGTCGTCTGCCGCGACGGCCAGCGCATGGCGCAGGTCTCGCGCGCGCTGTCGTTCTTCGGCCCCGACATCCAGGTGATGGAGTTCCCGGCCTGGGACTGCCAGCCCTACGACCGCGTCTCGCCGCACGCCGGCGTGGTGGCGCAGCGCATGACCGCGCTGTCGCGATTGACCCGCGTCATCGGCCGCGACAGGCCCGCGGTGCTGCTGACCACCGTCAACGCCGCGCTGCAGCGGGTACCGGCGCGCGACTTCGTCGCCACGCACGCGCTTTCGGTCGCGCCCGGCAACGTGGTCGGCATGCAGGGAATTGTCGACTGGCTCGAGCTCAACGGCTATTTGCGCGCTTCCACCGTGCGGGAGCCCGGCGAATACGCCGTGCGCGGCGGCATCCTCGATCTCTTTCCGCCAGGCATGGACATGCCGGTACGGTTCGACTTCTTCGGCGACGCGCTCGAGACCCTGCGCGCCTTCGATGCCGAAACCCAACGCAGCGAAGGCGACATGCGCGGGCTCGATCTGGTGCCGGTCGCCGAATTTCAACTTGTCACCGAGACCATTCGCCGCTTCCGCACCGGCTACGTCTCCGAGTTCGGCGTCGCCGGCCCCGACGACCTTCTGTACGAAGCGGTGAGCCAGGGCCGCCGCTATCCGGGCATGGAGCACTGGCTGCCGCTGTTCCATACCCAGATGGAAACGCTGTTCGACTATCTGCCCGGCACCGTGCTGGCGCTCGAGCCGCTCGACGAGGAAGCGGCGCAGGAACGTATCAAGCAAACGAACGACTATTACGAGGCACGCAAAGAGGCGCTGACCGAAGGCGTGCAGCCGCTCTATAAGCCGCTGCCGCCGGACAAGCTCTATGTCACGGCGGACGAATGGGCGGCGCGGCTGAAGGCCTCGAAGATGGCGCGGCTGACGCCCTTCAATGTGCCCGACACCAAGAACGTCATCGAGATCGGCGCGCGCGCCGGGCGCAACTTCGCCGCCGAACGCGCCGAGCCCAACGCCAACGTGTTCGAGGCGGTGGCCGCGCACGTGATGTCCCTGCAGGCTTCCGGCAAGCGGGTCGCCATCGCGCTGTGGAGCGAGGGCGCGCGCGAGCGCATGAGCCACGTGCTCGCCGACCATAAGCTGCATAACCTGACATCGGTAAATTCGTGGCCGCAGGCGCAGAGCTTGCCGACGCACAGCGTCGCGCTCGCGGTACTCGGCATCGAATCCGGCTTCGAGACCGAGGACGCCGCCGTCGTCAGCGAGCAGGACATCCTCGGCGACCGGCTGGTGCGCCCGCGCCGCGCCTCCAAGAAGGCGGAGAACTTCATCACTGAGGCGACAAGCCTCGCGCCCGGCGATCTGGTCGTGCACGTCGACCACGGCATCGGCCGCTTCGTCGGCTTGCAGGCGATCGAAGCCGCCGGCGCGCCGCGCGACTGCCTCGAAATCCATTACGCCGGCGGCGACAAACTCTATCTGCCGGTGGAAAACGTCGAGCTCTTGTCGCGCTACGGCGCGGAGGAATTGAACGTCGATCTCGACCGGCTCGGCGGCGGCAACTGGCAGGCGCGCAAGGCGCGCATGAAGAGCCGCATCCAGGCGATCGCCGGCGAGTTGATCAAGATCGCGGCCGAGCGACAGTTGCACGAAGCGCCCAAGCTGACGGTACCGACCGGCGCCTATGACGAATTCTGCGCCGGCTTCCCCTATGAAGAGACCGACGACCAGTTGACGGCCATCGAAAGCGTCGTCGACGATCTTGCCAAGGGCCGTCCCATGGATCGGCTGATCTGCGGCGACGTCGGCTTTGGCAAGACGGAAGTGGCGTTGCGCGCGGCGTTCGTCACCGCGCTTTCCGGCAAGCAGGTGGCGGTCATCGTGCCGACCACGCTGCTGGCGCGCCAGCATTTCAAGACTTTCTCGGAGCGCTTCCGCGGCTTCCCGGTCAACGTGGCGCAGGCCTCGCGCCTGGTCAGCACCACGCAGTTGGCCGCCACCAAACAGGGGCTCGCCGAGGGCCAGGTCGATATCGTCATCGGCACGCACGCGCTGCTCGGGCGCGGCATCAAGTTCAAGGATCTCGGCCTGCTGGTCGTCGACGAGGAGCAGCATTTCGGCGTCTCCCACAAAGAGAAGCTGAAAAAGCTGCGCTCGGAGGTTCACGTCTTGACGCTCACCGCGACGCCGATCCCGCGCACGCTGCAACTGGCGCTCACCGGCGTACGCGATCTCTCCATCATCGCCTCGCCGCCGGTCGACCGCCTCGCGGTACGCACCTTCGTCTCGCCCTTCGACGCGCTCGTGGTGCGCGAGGCGCTCTTGCGCGAGAAGTACCGCGGGGGCCAGGCCTTCTACGTCTGCCCGCGCATCGAGGACCTCGCCGGCGCCAAGGAGTTTCTCGAAAGCCATGTGCCGGAAGTGCGCGTGATTGTCGCGCACGGTCAGATGCCGCCGGCGGTGCTCGACGACATCATGACCGCCTTTTACGACGGCAAGTACGACGTGCTCTTGTCGACCACCATCGTCGAATCCGGCCTCGATATCCCGACAGCGAATACGCTGATCGTCCATCGCGCCGACCGCTTCGGCCTGTCGCAGCTCTATCAGCTGCGCGGCCGGGTAGGGCGCTCGAAGCTGCGCGCCTATGCGCTGCTGACGTTACCCGCCAATCAGAAGATCACCCCGCAGGCCGAACGGCGGCTCAAAGTTCTGCAGTCGCTCGACACGCTCGGTGCCGGATTCCAGATCGCCAGCCACGACCTCGACATCCGCGGCGCCGGTAACTTGCTTGGCGAAGAGCAGTCCGGCCACATCAAGGAAGTCGGATTCGAGCTCTACCAGCAAATGCTGGAAGAAGCGGTCATGAGCCTCAAGGCCGGCATCACCGCGCCGGTTGCCGACCGTTGGTCGCCGCAGATCACCGTCGGCACGCCAGTGCTGATTCCGGACGAATACGTCGCCGACCTCACGGTGCGGCTGGCGCTCTACCGCCGCCTGGCCGAGATCGACGACGAGAGCGAGATCGAACCCTTTGCGGCAGAATTGGTCGACCGCTTCGGCAAGCTGCCGGAGGAGGTGGAGCATCTGTTGCAGATCGTCGCCATCAAGGCGCTCTGCCGCCGTGCCAACGTGGAGAAGGTCGACGCCGGCCCGAAGGGCATCGTGCTCGCCTTCCGCGACAATTCCTTCGCCAATCCGGAAGGGCTCATCGCCTATATCCGCGACAGCGACGCGCGCGTCAGGCCGGATCAGAAGGTGGTGTTCATGGAAGTCTGGCCGCGGCCCGAGCAGCGCCTCAAGGGCACGGCGGAAATCCTGCGCAAGCTCGCAAGCATCGCCGGGCGCGCCAAGGCGGCGTAAGGCGCGTCAGCGCCGGCGTGGGCAGGATGGGGTTGTGATTCTGACCGCAAAATCTATGCGGCGTTTATAGGCGGCCGCTCGCCCTGATCATAGATTGCATATATGATAACATGCAACCTTTGCGGTATTTCCCTCCCGCCGCACGGGTCGTGCCATAGCGCATCGCTCACAGGAGAAAAAAGTCATGCGTATCGCATCGTTGCTCCGTTCCGCCGCGGTGATTGCCGCCGGTTTGCTGGCTGCGATCGGCGTCTCGCCCGCCCAGGCGCAGGGCAAGATGGGCGCCTTCCACGTCTGTTATCAGAGCAAGACCATGCCCGGCGCCGTCACCATGCCGCTCAATCTGGTGGTGGTCACGCCGAAGAAGACGATGTCGGGTGAGGTCACCATGAGCCAGGCGGTCAATCCGCCGCAGCATGTCCAACTGCCGGTCTCGGGCCACTACCGCGACCTGAAGAAGGGGCGCCACGTCGCCACCCTGGCGAGCCCGAAGATGCCCGGCCGCCACATCGCCATCGCCATGACTGCGACCGCGAACTGGAAGGCCGCGGTGGCGACCTAAAGCCTCTGGCTCGACACGCCGTACCCGCCCAAGAAGGGCAAGGTTACGTTACACCAGGGGCCGTGCAAATAACGCTGGGAACACAAGTCCGTCAGTGCGGCATGCGCAGCACCGGCTTGATGGTCCGGCCGCTCGCCGACTCTTGCGCCGCGCGGTTGATGTCGGCGAGCTCGTAGAACGTGATCGCGCGCTCGATGGGGAATTGCCCGGCGGCCATGTAGTCGGTGAGCTGGGGGATGAAAGTCTGCGGCTCGCTGTCGCCTTGCACCACGCCGCGCAGCGTGCGGCCGGGCTGCACGAACGGCATCTCGAGGGACACCTCCGTGCCGGCGCGCGCGCTCCCGAGCAGGATGCAGGTGCCGGCCGGCATCAACGCCTCCACCGCTTCGCGCAACACCTCGGGCAATGCCGAGGTCTCCAGCGAATAGCGCACGCCATGGCCGGTGATCTTCTTGATCGCGACCACCACATCGGTGCGGCCGCTGTGGTTGATTGTATGCGTGGCGCCGAGGTCGCGCGCCAAGGCGAGCCGATGGTCGTGCACGTCGACCGCGATGATCGGATCGCAGCCGGCGATCCTGGCGGCCATCAGCCCCGACAACCCAACGGCACCGACGCCGAACACGACAAAGGCGTCGCCGGGCGCAGGCTTCATCACGTTGAGCACCGCGCCGGCGCCAGTCTGGCCGCCGCAGGCGAGGGGGCCGAGCCATGCGAGCGGCAGGTCGTCGCGCACCTTTACGGTAAACTTCTCGTTGGCGATGGTGAAGTTGCCGAACGAGGACTGCTGGAAGAACGCGCCGTAGACAGGTTTGCCGTCCTGGGCGTGCAGCGTCGAGCCGTCGAGGCGGGTGCCGCCCATCTTCACCTTGCGCACCGACAGACAATAGCTCTGCCGCTGCGTGCGGCAGTTGGGGCATTCGCCGCAAAACGGATTGGACATCACCACGTGATCGCCCGGCTTGAAGCGGGTCACCGCCTTGCCCGTGGCGCGCACGATGCCGGCGCCCTCGTGACCGAACACGGCGGGAAACGGCATTGTGGGAAAATAGCCGTCGCGCCCATGCTGGTCGGTGGCGCACATGCCGGAGGCAGCAACCTCGACCAACAGCTCGTCGTCGCGCGGGTCGGTGAGGTCGAGCGTTTCAATGGTGAAGGGCGCGTAGGGCCGGTGCACCACCGCGGCGGTGATTTTCATGGGACCGCGCCTCCGGCGGAACGCGTGCGGGTTATTCGGCCGCTTTGCCGCCGGGCACGGCGTTGCCTTCCTGCGCGACGCTTTGGATTATCTGCGCGAGATACTCGGGCGCCTGCGCGCCCGAGACCGCGTAGCGGCCGCCGAAGATGAAGCAGGGCACGCCCTCGATGCCGGCATCCTTGGCCGACTGCACCTCGCGCGCCACCGCCTCGACGTCGGTGTCGCTCGCGAGCGCCGCGCGCACGTCCTCCGGATCGAGCCCGACGTCGGCCGCCGCCTGCACCAGCACCGCCGGATTGCTGAGGTCCGCGCCCTCGGTGAAATAGAGGTCCATCAGGCGCTGCTTCATCTCGGGCGCCTTGCCGATGCCGCCGGCCCAGCGGATCAGCCGGTGCGCGTCGGTGGTGTTGGGCTGGCGGCAGATGACGTCGCCCGCATAGGTGAGGCCTTCTTCCGCCGCCGCGGCCGATACACGCTGTGCGATCTCCGCGTAGCGCTCGGGCGAGCCGAATTTGGTTGTGAGGTAATCGTTGCGCGCCATGCCCTCGGGCGGGATCCAGTCATTGAGAAAATACGGGTGCCAGTGCACCTCCACCGGAACGTCGGGCGCAAGCTGCAGGGCCTTCTCCAGGCGGCGCTTGCCGATGAAGCACCACGGGCAGACCACGTCGGAGACGACGTCGATACGCAAAGGCTCTTGATGCTCTTGGCCGGACATGAGCGCGCTCCCGATTTTCCGCCGCCGCCGGACACCGCGTAAGGGCGGCCCGTCGATGACAGCTTCGGGAGAAACGTAGGCGCTCGGCTATTCCGCGGCAACCACCTGGGCGCCCATCACCCGCATCACCAGGCTGTCGAGGCTGTCGCCGGCCTTGCGGCTCGCCAGCGTCACATTGGCGGTGATGGGCTCGCGCGTATCGTGCGCCTTGCGCATGTAGTTGCGCAGCGTGCCGGCGAGCCGCCGCACCACCACGTGGGCGTGGCGCAAGTCGGTCTGCGTCAGCGCCACCACGATCGAGCCGTCGTCGTCGCGGGTGGCGAAATCGATGTTACGGATCAGCCGCGCCAGCAGGCGGGCGCCGTCGAAGCCGGCGCGCTGCTCGTAGGCGCCTTCGAACGAAAAGCGCGCGAGCGCCAGGGGCAGGCTGCGGTCGGCGGCTTCCGCCATCGCCGCGTTGAGATCGCGCCAGAAGGCGTCGTGGGTCAAAAGGCCGGTCGCCGGATCGACCGTGCCGCCGACCTCGAGCGAGGCGAGCATGCGCTTGAGCCGCCCCTCGAAGGCATGCAGGCGCACGGCCGGGATCAGCCGCGCCACCAGGCGCGCCGGATCGGGCGCCACGCGGTCGAGGTTGACCAGGATGTCGTCGAAGTCCGCCGGCGCGTCGCCGATCAGCGCCACCGGTAGATCGCGTAAGCGCGGCTCCTCGGCGAGCAACGCCAGGAAGCCTTCCACCTTGCGCGGCGAAAGGCCGTCGCCGACCACCACGCCGTCGATGTCGCGCACATCGAGGTGGGTCGCTGCGGTTTCAGGGCTGAAAGCGCCCACGGTGTTGACGCGTTCGCCGGTGGCGACGCTGAGCGCCGGATAGAGCGCGCCGCGGCCGACGATCAGCACGGTCGCATCGTCGAGCGCGTCGTGAGCCGGCAGCGCCGGTGCGGACGCGCCGTCGGCGCTCGCCGTCTCGATCCGCCGCAATACGGTCGCGTGCAGTTGGCGCATGCGCAAAGCGGCGGCGAGGCGCGCGGCAAGACGTGCAGGCGGCGCCCCCGCATCGACGGCGATGGCGACCGGCATCGGCGGTTCATGGCCGTCGGCAACGCGCGCCAGGACCGGCACCACGGGGGCTTCGGCGGTCGCGATCTGTAAGCCCAGCATGCGCGCCGCGGCCTCGCGCTCGGGCGGTCCCGGCTCGGCCAGGATCACCGCCGCCGGCTTGACCGACACGAACGCGGTCGGGGCATCGGCCCAGTTGGTTTCGACGATGGGGAAGGCGCCGGCCGTGCCCAGCGCTTCGGTTAGGTCGGCCGCCGGCATGTCGGCGACGACGAGGAGGGGACCAGCAAGCGACATGGGACGCACGCAAAGCACACGTTGACAGGGGCACGCGACGGTAGCGCGCTCCTGTTAACGCCGCGTCAACGACGTCCCGACCTTTTCTTCAGACGACCGCGCGCGGCCTGAAGGCGTTGGCGATGAGCGGATTGACGCCCGCGGCCTGCAGGGCCGCGATGATCGTGGCGGCGTCGCGGGCGCTGCCAGCCAGCCGCTCGCCGAGCGTGGCGTCGGGCAGGGCGACGATAGTGGCGTCGACGTCGACGTCAGCGACCACCTGTTCCAACGCGCTGCGATAGAAGCGGCAGCCGCCGACCGTCACCAGCCCCGGCGGCGGCGCCGAGAGGGTCAGCGTGTTGGTGTCGAGCTTCCGGCGGCATGCCAGGCCGGTGTCGAGCCGGCCGGCCTGATCGGCCGCCAGGAATGGCACGAAGCCTTGCTCGGCGCCGGGCGGAAACGCGTGGGTCGGCACCATGGCCCCGCGCAGGCCCACGGTGCCGTCGGACGTGCGCAGCACTTCGATCAGCGGCGTGCCGTCCTTAGCGGCCGCGTGCGGGGCGCCTGCCGCGCCATAGGGCAACGCCGCCGGCCCCGCGCCGGGCTTACGGCGTGCGGCAACAAGCCCGCTTTCGCCGAATGCCGTCACGTCGATCAAAGCCACCGGGCCCTGCCAGGAACGCTGCGCCGCTAGCCGCTCGGGCGCGCGCCAGAGCGCGGCGATGGTTTCACCGCCCGGCCGTTCGGCCACCCCGAGCGCGGCCAGGGTCGGGCCCGGAAGCACCACCAGGCCGGCGCCGATCTCCTTGCGTTGCGCGGCGAAGGCTTCCGGCTCGAACGGGTGGTGCAGGTGCAGCGCGCCGCCGGATAACAGCCACGGCACCAGGCCCAGCGCGATGCCGGCAAACGAGCTCATCGGCACCGCGGTGAGGATGGCGCCGTCCTGCACGTGGCCGCTCTCGAGCGCGACCGTGAGGCCACCGGCAATCACCTGCGTATGATTGCGCGCGACCGCGACCGGCCCGTTCGGCGTGACATCGAAGGTGACGAGCGCGACGTGCGCCGCGGGGTGTCCGGTCCGCGTCGGCGGATGACTGACGTTGCCCTCCGCGCGCAGGTCGAGCGGTACCACGCCGTCGGGCAGCTTGCGCCCGAAACCGCAGACATGGCGGATCGTGAAGAGCTCGGCCGCGGCTTCGACCGCGATGTCGGCGAGACGCACGTCGCCGACGTGCGAGGTGGTGATGATCGCTTTGGCGCCGATCTGGGCGAGCGCGGCCACGATCTCCTGCTTGCGCCACAGCAGCGGCAGCGGCACCGCGATCATGCCCGCGCGCAGCACCGCGAGCAGGGTGATGACGCTCTCGACCGTGTTGCCGAGTTGGATCGCCACCAGGCTGTCGGTCGGCAGTCCGAGGTTGCGCAGCTGCGTCGCCACGCTGGCAATGGCGCGGTCGGTGTCGGCGAAAGTGAGCGAACGCGGCGGCCCGTCGGAGACCCGGTAGCGGTCGGGCGGATCGACCAGCGCCAGTGCGTTCGTGTGGCGCACCCCGACGCGCCGGAACAGGCTGTCGAGGGTGGCGCCGTGGCGCGCCGCCTGCCGCCCGGCTTCATCGTCGCTTTCGAGGATCATCGGGCTTCAAGCGTCCCCATGCCACCACGTTTCCGGCAGGAAGCCGAACAACGAGGTGCGAATCGGATGCTTGATTTTGGTCCAGCGCGCCACCCATTGCACGGGGAGATGATAGAGGGGCACAACATAAAAGCCCGACAGCAGCACGCGGTCGAGTGCGCGCACCGCCGCCACGAAGTCCGATTCGGCAACCGCGGCGAGCAGCGCCTTGATGAGGGCGTCGACCGCCGCCGACTTGACACCCATGTAGTTGCGGCTGCCTTGCTGATCGGCGGCGGCCGAGCCGTAGTACAGAAGCTGCTCGTTGCCGGGCGAGAGCGACTGCTCCCACTCGTACTTCATCATGTCGAAGTCGAAGGCGATGCGGCGTTGCTCGAACTGAGTGGCGTCAACGGTGCGCACGCGCGCATCGATGCCGGCGCGCCGCAGCATGCGTGAATAGGCAAGCGCCAGCCGCTCTTCGTCGCGGTTGGCGGTGAGGATTTCGAAGGCGAAGTGCCGGCCGCTGGCCCGATGCGTCAGCGCCGTGCCTTCGATATGCCAGCCGGCGGCAGCGAACAACGTGAAAGCGCGCCGCAAGGCGTGGCGGTCGCGGCCGGAGCCGTCGCTCTTGGACAGCGACCAGGTGCCGTCCATGATGTCGGGACGCACCACGCCGGGGAAGGGCTTGAGCAGCGCGCGCTCGCGCGCGTCGGCCGGACGGCCGTGCGCGGACAGCGGGCAGTCGTCGAAATAGCTCTCGGTGCGGCGGTAGAGATCATAGAAATAGGTGTGGTTGAGCCACTCGAAGTCGAACAGCGTGACCAGCGCTTCGCGCACGCGCGCGTCGGCGAAGAGCGGCCGGCGCATGTTGAACACCAACCCCTGCATGCCCTTCGGCAGCCCATAGGGAAAGGTGTCCTTGACCACCTCGTGCTTACGCACCGCCGGAAAATCGTAGGCCGTCTGCCACCGGTTCGGATCGGTCTCCTTGCGCACGTCATAGAGGCCGGTCTTGAACGCCTCCATGTGCGTGTTGCCGTCGCGGTAGTAGTCGAAGCGAATGGTGTCGAAATTCCACGAGCCGCGGTTGATCGGCAGATCACGGCCCCAATAGTGCGGATCGCGCGTGAAGGTGACGCTCGCTCCCGGCTTCACCGCCGTCACCGTATAGGGACCGGTGCCGAGCGGCGCGGTGAAGCTCGTCTTTTCGAATGCCTGCGGATCGGTGGCGTGTTTGGCGACGATCGGCATCAGGCCGAGGATCAGCGGCAATTCGCGGTCGTCGGCGCCACTCAGATCGAAGTGCACCTCACGGCCGTGGGCTTCCGCTTTCTTCACCTTGGAATAATAGAGGCCGTAGAGCGGCCGGCCGTGGTCGCGCAAGAGCGCCAGCGAGAACAGCACGTCCTCGGGCGTCACCGGCTTGCCGTCGGAGAAGCGCGCGGCCGGATTGATGGAAAAGGTGACGTGGCTGCGCGCCGCATCGGTTTCGACGCCATCGGAGATCAGGCCATAGAGCGTGAAGGGCTCGTCGTAGCCGCGCGCCAGCAGGCTCTCGATCACGTAGCTGCGCAGGCTGATGGCGGGCAGCCCCTGCACGATGAAGGGATTGAGGCTGTCGAAGGTGCCGAGCACGCCTTGGACCAAGGTACCGCCCTTGGGCGCATCCGGGTTGGCGTAGGTCGGATGGCTGAAACCGGGGGCCCAGGCCGGCTCACCGTGCATCGCGATGGCGTGCGGCACCGAACCCGCGGGCGCCGCCGCAGCTGCACACGCTGGCTCAGGCATCAGGTCCGGCACCAGGGCGCCCGCCGTCGCCAGCGCGCCGAACATGAGCGCGCGGCGGGAGGGCATCCACGCCGGGTCGACACGGAGATCGATCAGGGGCTCAGGCCGGGACGCGGGCCGGCAAATGGGAACGGGTCGGATGCGATTCGCTCCTAATTTGGCCTCCACGCTAGCACAGCCGCGCCCCGTATTTTCGGCACATTCATGGCTTTATTGCAGGCCGCAGATGGGCTATCAGGCGGCGGATAGCCAGTCACGCTCCCGCCCCATTTGGTGCGGACAGAGCCGAGGAAAACGAGTGGCGACCGTCCGGTCCGTGGGGGACCGCGGCGACGGTGACAACAAGGGAAACACTAATGATCAATCGGAACGCTTGGGCTCGGCCCAGCTGGCGCCGGGCGCATCGCGCCGCCGCGGCTACCGCCGCCGTGCTGGCAGCGGCGACCCTGCTGGTGGCACCGCCGGCGCTCGCGCAGAACAAGAAGCCCGCCGCCAAGCCCGCGGCTCCGCCGGCCGCCGCCGCTGGGAACGGGCAGCCGCAGTTGATGTACTCGCCCTGGATGAAGGTGTGCGGCAAGGGCAAGAACGCCAACGACAAGAAGGTGTGCGTGGTCACCAAGGACGGGCGGCTGGAAAACGGCATGCCGGTCGCGATCGTGCAGCTGTTCGAGCCGGAAGGCGAACCGAAGATGCTGCGCGTAACGGTGCCGCTCGGCATGCAGCTCCAGCACGGCACCCGCGTCATCATCGACAACGGCACGCCGGTGAACGAGCCCTACAAGATCTGCTTCCCGGTCGGCTGCATGTCGGACTACCCGGTCAGCGACGAGATGATCAAGGAGCTGAAGAAGGGCAAGATGCTGACCGTGCAGGCGATCAACATGCGCGGCCAGCCCATCAGCCTGCCGCTGCCGCTGAAGGAATTCGCCAAGGCCTACGACGGTCCGCCGACGGACCCGAAGGTGTTCGAGAAGCAGCAGCGCAAGCTGCAGGAAGAGCTTCAGAAGAAGGCGGAAGAGGCGCGTAAGCGGCTCGAGGCCCAGAAGCCGGCGCCCGCGCCCGCGCCCAAGAAGTAGCGCGGCGGCACCGGCCATCCGGCCGATCCGAAAAAGAAAAACGCGGGCCTTCGGGCCCGCGTTTTTTATGCTCGGTCGTTCCGAAGGGCGCTGAAAGCCCGAAGCCGGAATGACAGCAAATTCTAGTTCAACAGACCGTCGCGCCGGCGGTAGCCGCCGCGGTCGTCACGGTCGAACACCTCGGCCACCTCCGGGTGACGGATCGGCTCGCCGGACTCGTCGGGCAGCAGGTTCTGCTCGGAGACGTAGGCGATGTACTCGGTCTCGTCGTTCTCGGCATAGAGGTGATAGAACGGCTGGTCCTTGCTGGGCCGGGCGTCGTCAGGGATCGACTCCCACCATTCCTCGGTGTTGTTGAACTCCGGGTCGATGTCGAACACGACGCCGCGGAACGGGTACAGGCGGTGCTTGACCACCTGTCCGATCATGAATTTGGCGTTACGCATCTTGCTCATGGACCGACCCTTAGTGCATTCCGTGGGCCGCCGCCAGAGTGCCCGACGGGGCCCAAAAAGGCGCGGAAATACAGGGCGTTGTCACAGCCCGTAGCGCGCCGCCATGTCGGGGTCCTTGGCGGCGACGATCTTCGCCAAGTCGAGGAGCACCTTGGCCTGCTTCCAGGTGGCGTCGTCCTGCATCTTGCCGTCGATCATCACGGCGCCGGCGCCGTCCGGCATGGCGTCGACGATCTTCTTGGCAAACGCCACTTCGCCCGGGTCGGGCGAATAGACCTTCTTGGCGATGGCGATCTGCGAAGGGTGCAGCGACCAGGCGCCGACGCAACCGAGCAGAAAGGCGTTACGGAACTGGGCCTCGCAAGCGGCGGGATCGGAGAAGTCGCCGAACGGGCCGTAGAACGCCTTGATGCCGGCGGCGGCGCAGGCGTCGACCATCTTGGCAATGGTGTAGTGCCAGAGATCCTGCTGATAGGCCGCGCGTGCGGCGTCCGGCTTCGCCGGATCGGGATCGGCCAGCACCTTGTAGTCGGGATGGCCGCCGCCGACGCGGGTGGTTTTCATGGCGCGCGAGGCGGCGAGGTCGGCAGGTCCCAGGCTCATGCCGTGCATGCGCGGGGAGGCGGTGGCGATGGCCTCGACGTTGTTGACCCCCTGCGCCGTCTCCAGGATGGCGTGAATCAGGATCGGCTTCTTGACCATGTAGCGCGCCTCGAGCTGCGCCAGCAACTGGTCGAGGTAGTGGATGTCCCAGGGCCCGTCGACCTTGGGCAGCATGATGACGTCGAGCTTGTCGCCGACCGCGCCGACGATCTCGATAATGTCGTCGAGCGCCCAGGGCGAATTGAGCGCATTGATGCGGGTCCACAGGCCCGTCGAACCGAACTCGGTGGCCTTGGCCATAGCGATGAAGCCGTCGCGCGCCGCCTGCTTGGCGTCGATCGGAATGGCGTCTTCCAGATTGCCAAGCACCACGTCCACCTGCGCGACCAGGTCGGGAACCTTGGCGCGCATCTTCTCCACGTGGGGCGGCACGAAATGGATCATGCGCTCGAGCCGTACCGGCAATTCCCGCATCGGGGCGGGGGCGCCGATGGCGAGCGGCTGGAAGAACTGACGCGGAGGTTTCATGGGGACTACTCGAAACTGTCGTGTTTTGCGGGAGCGCTCTGCGGTTTTGGGCCTTTTCAAGGGGCCTGCCAGCCGTTTAGAGCAATGCAAAGGCCGCGCCAAGTCACGCCCGTCGGCCATTCAATTCACGCTTCAGGCGTTCGCCGGAACCCTTTGAATGATCGACGTTATCAACCTCGCCCTGCCGTTCTTCGGGCTGATCGTGATCGGCTTCGTCTGCGGCCGGATCAAGCAAATTCCCGACACCGCGCTCGGCTGGATGAACTTCTTCATCGTCTACGTCTCGCTGCCGGCGTTGTTCTACCGTATCCTTGCGCAGACCCCGCTCGACCAGCTCGCCCAGGTCGATTTCATCTTCGCCACCACGCTGTCGACCTTCTGGGCCTTCGCGATCTCGTTCGCCATCGGCATGGTGATCCGCAAAGGGGACATCGGCGAGTCCACCATCGCCGGGCTCGCCGGCGGCTACGGCAACATCGGCTATATGGGCCCGGGGCTCGCGCTGGCGACGCTCGGCCAGCAGGCCGCCGTGCCGGTCGCGCTCATCTTCTGCTTCGACAACATCATCCTCTTCACCATGGTGCCGTTCCTGATGGCGCTGCGCGGCAAGCAGCCCATGAGCGTCGGCGCGGTGGCGTGGGAGGTGGTCAAGCGCGTCGCCGGCCATCCGCTGATCATCGCCAGCGCGCTCGGCGTGCTCGCCGCCGCGATCCACCTGAAGCTGCCGCTCGGCATCGACCGGCTGATGCAGTTTCTGCAGAACGCTGCCGCGCCGTGCGCGCTGTTCACGCTCGGCGTCACCGTGGCGCTGCGGCCCCTGCAGAAGATGCCGTGGGAAATCCCGCTCACCACGGGCGTGAAGCTGGTGCTGCACCCGATCATCGTCTTTCTGCTGCTGTCGCTGTTTGGGCCGTTCCAGGGCTATTGGATCGAGACGGCCGTGCTGATGGCCGCGTTGCCGCCGGCGCTCAACGTCTTCATCTTCGCGCGGCAATACGACGTCTGGGTCGAGCAGGCCTCGAGCGCGGTCATGGTCGGGACGCTCGCCTCGGTGGTGACGCTGACCACCGTGATGTGGCTGGTGAAATCCGGCTCGCTGCCGCCGCTCTTGTTCCGCTAGAGCTATGCTCCTCGGCGGGAAAAGGCGGTAATCTTCCTCGCCGTGCCATAACGATTTCAGGGAGGATGTCATGCCGGAAGAGGCTGCCGCTTCGGACCCCTCGACGTGGGACCCGGCGATGGACGCCGTGGTCGCCGCGCCTGCCAATCACAAGGTCATTTTCGAGAACGAGCATCTGCGCGTGCTCGAGGTGACGCTCGAGCCGGGCGACGAAGAGCCCTTGCACCACCACCGCTGGCCCTCGGTCTTCGTCTTCGATCAGGTGCAGGGGCCGATCCACGACTACGCGCCCGACGGCACGCAACTGCCGCCCAACCGGGACGTGATGAAAGCGCTGGAGAAGTGGAACGGGAAGGGCTGCCTGGTCGCCGAGATGGCGCCGCAACCGCTTGGCCGGGTTTTCAATGGATCGGACAAGACCGTCCACGGCATCCGCATCGAGATGAAGAAGACGACCTAGCAGCGGCGTTCGGCGGAGCATGCCGGATGCCGGCGCGCTGATGTCATGTCTGCTCGCAGGCGCGTCGCAGAGATGACGTGACGCGCATCCAGCGATGGCCAGACAGACATGGAACTTCTCCGCGCCGGAGATGTTCAACCAGGAAGACCCGTGCGTCGTTTCAGCGGACGCGGCGGAATGATCGGACTGGAGAGGTTGCCGGGGCGTGCGAGGCGCAAAATTAGGACCCCCAGCAAGGCCGGATCGTATAGCGCCGGCATGGATGCGCACAGACACCGACGAAGGCGGCTCCACCGGTGTCGTGGCCTGCTCCGGCTGCGGGACCATACAGAGGCTCCCGGTTCTTGAGCGCGCCAGCGAGGCGAGGTGCCGGCGATGCGGCGCGGTTCTTCGTCATTCCGCGCGGCGCAGCCCCGCCGCGGGCCTCGCCTGCGCGACCGCGGCGCTCGTGCTGCTGATCGCCGGCAACCTCATGCCGTCGCTGCGCTCGCATCTGCTCGCGGCCACCACCGAGACCCGCGTCATCGACGGCTCGCTCGCCTACTGGCACGCCGGACGTCCATTGATGGCGGCCTTCGTGGCCGCCTTCGTCGTGGCGATACCCTTATGCCGCGCGGCGATGCTGGTCGGCGTACTCGGCAGCCTCAGCCTTAGCTGGCGCGCTGCGTGGCAGGCGCCGATGCTGCGCTGGGCCGAAGGGCTGCGGCTGTGGTCGATGGCCCCGGTTTATGTCGCCGCAGGGCTCGTCACATACGGCCGGATCGCAGCGCAGCTCCAGATCGAGATCCTGCCGGCGGGTTGGGCGTTCGTGGCGGGTGCGCTTCTTCTGCTGGTCGCGGGGGCCGCGTACGACACAAGCAGGGTCTGGCAAAACATCATGCCCGACCGTACGGCACCGCCCCCGGGCCCCGCCTTCGGCTGTGCGGCCTGCGGGCTCGTGGTACCGGACGCGGCGGAAGGCAGCCGATGTCCGCGCTGTCGCCACCGTTTGCGCCGGCGCAATCCGCATCCACTTCGCTTCGTTGCGGCGCTGACGCTCGCAGGCTTCGTACTCTATCCCGCAGCGCTCTTTCTGCCGATGACGCAGACGATGCAGCCGGGCGGCCTCGTGGAGCGCAACATCATCGACGGCGTGACAGCACTCTTCAGCCGCGGCTTCTGGTATTTCGGCATCGTTATCTTCACCGCGAGCATCGCCATCCCCGCGAGCAAGCTATTGGTGCTCGCCTGGCTGATGCTCAGGGTAAAGGTCCCGCGCATGCGCGGCCTCGTCCTGCGAACGC
Source organism: uncultured Pseudomonadota bacterium (assembly GCA_963773225.1). Lineage (GTDB taxonomy): Bacteria > Pseudomonadota > Alphaproteobacteria > Rhizobiales > Xanthobacteraceae > Pseudolabrys. The sequence goes on along the minus strand of CAVZAO010000008.1, from coordinate 204,227 downwards.
GGCTTCACCGCATCATCGACGAGATCAATCGCTGGTCGTTCGTCGACCCGTTCATCGTCGCTATGACGGCGCCGCTCATGGTCTATCCGGGTATCGCGGACGTACATGCCGGGCCGGGCGCGCTCCCCTTCGCGCTCGTCGTCGTGTTGACGATGCTCGCATCCGGCTACTTCGACACAAGACTGATGTGGGACGCGGCGGAGAAAGCCGATGAGTGAGAACAACGGAATGCGCAAGGCCGCAAACATTCCCGAGGCGCGCCCGCGGCGGGTGCGCGGGCCCGGCTGGGTGTGGATCATACCGGTGGCGGCCCTGATCTTCGCCGGCTGGCTCGGCGTCAAGGAATGGGTGATCGGCGGCAACGACATCAGCGTGCGCTTCGCCCAGGCGGAAGGCATCGGCTCGGGCGCCGCGGTCCGCTACAAGGGCATGAAGGTCGGCAGCGTCGAGGCGGTCAACCTCTCGAACGATCTCGGCCATGTCGTGCTGAAGCTGAGCATCGACGGCAGCGTGCGCCAGCGCCTCGGCGCCAACTCGGAGTTCTGGATCGCGAAGCCGCAGATCGCGAAGGGCGACATCATGGGAATCGTTTCGGGCCCGCACGTCGAGGTCCGTCCGGTAGACGGCAAGCCGGCACAGCGCTTCACCGGGCGCGATAAGCCGCCGGTCGAGACGTCGGAAGCGCACGGGAGAAGTTTCGTGCTCACGGCCAACGACGCGAGCGGCCTGTCGAGCGGCGGGCCCGTCCTGTTTCACGGCATCGAGGTCGGCCACATCCTCGGCACGCGCCTCGATAAGACGAAGCGGCGGGTGGCGGTGCGAATCTTCGTCGAGGAGAAATACGCCGGCCTCGTCACAGGCGGCAGCGTCTTCTGGAACGCCGGCGGGCTATCCGTGTCGACGGCCAACGGTATCAGCGTCGATCTGCCGTCGCTTGCGAGCGTGCTGAAGGGCGCGGTGGCGTTCGACACGCCGGATGTGTTCCATGGGCCGGCGGCTAAAGCCGACGCGACCTTCACGCTTTATCCCGGCAAGGACGCGGCTGAGGCGATGCCCGGCGGCCTGCGTTTTGCGTATTCGGTGACGCTGCCGCAGACGCCAGCGGGCCTTGCCCCGGGCGCTGCCGTCACGCTGGACGGGCGTCAGGTGGGGCGCGTCTACAAAGTCGGGTTCGGTACCGGAGCGAGCGGCAAAGGAGCGAGCGATAAGGGACCGGCTATCAGCGTTCGCCTGACGCTCGACGCCACTGCATTCAACATCGACGCGAGCGCTGCCGGCAGCCGCAATGACGTGCGCGATCGCCTGAACAAGGCCGTGGCAGCACTCGTCGACAAGGGCTTGCGCGCCAAGGTGGCGGGCGGCGGTATTCTGTCGGGGCCGCAGGTCGACCTCACGACCGTCGGCGGCGCGACGCCGGCGAAACTGGATCTCGGTCAACAGCCGCCCGTCATCCCGGCGGCAGCCGGCAGTGGCAAAGAGCCCGGCGCCGCACTGGCGAAGAAGCTTTCGTCAAAACAGGGAAGCTCGCCGCAGGCCACGCCCGAGAAACAGGCGGCGCCCGAGAAACAGGCTGCACCCCTGAAATCGACGTCGGGTAGCCGTTGACGGCGGGTCGCTGCGGCCGAGGACTCATTCGACGTCATCGGCGCGCCTCCGATCCGTCGAACGTGAAACGCGGCTCCCCGTTCGTCCCCGCGAAAGCGGAGACCCAAGGCCAAAGAACTGGATTCCCGCTTGCGCGGGAATGAACGGAGGATGCTTCGACTTCGGTGGATCGGAGCCTAGTGGCAGCGATTATGGGCGGAGGAGAACGCGTCGATCATCGAGAGGCCGGACGTCTGCACGCCCTTCCGGATGTCGTCGGACTTCTTGGCCGAGTCGACGATCTGTACCGCCTTCGCCAGGTCCTGCCCATGAAGCCGGCTGCCGATCACGGCGCCGTAGCAGGCGGCTTTCCGCGTTTTCATTCCGAGATGGATGAAGCCTTGCGCGATGCGCTTCTCAGCGTGGGTGGCGGCAAGGGCCGCGGTCGGGAGCAGAAGCGCGGTGGCCACGATCACAATAATACGCATGAAAAAGTCCTGCGGTGATGATCCGGCGTCGCCGCCAGAGTGACATTAACCCGTCAGCCGGTGCGCGGTTCCCTTCCGCGGCCGCCCCGAGATCCGGCGGGCCAGGCCTGCAGTCCAGAGATTTTGCAGGCGCGCCGTCGCGGGTCCTAATACTGCACGAACTTGTCCGAGCCGCAGAAGGCGATGAGGCGCTCGAGGACCTGCCGGTGCGCGGCGTCGCCTTGCAAGGCCGGCGCCGGGGGGCGCGCCGCCTCGGGAAAGAGCTGCGTCACGCAGGCGAGCAAGGCCCGGTGGTCGCATTCGGCGAAGAAGGAAATGCGCCCGAGACAGACCGCCAGACGCGAGAGCAGGGCGCTCCGAGGCCCGCCGATCGTGTTGTTGAGCACGCCGCCGATCCGCAGACTGGTCACGAACGGAAACAGGCTGCCGACCTTTAACACGCGCTCACGCGCCACCCTGCGAATGAAGAGGTCGATGGGTTCGCGCGCGCCGTTCGCGAGCTCGTGCGTGAACAGTGCTACGAGCTTCGGGATGGCGCGGCGGTTGACGATATAGGACGTGGTGGCGCCGACGTAGTAGTCGACGATTTGCGAATGCACGCGGGCAACATTGCCGGCGGCGTCGCGCTCGACGCTGTCGTCGTAGAGCGCGTGGTACTGTTCGTAGTTGCTGCGTGACGGCGTGACGGTGCTGTCGGTGAAAACGATGTCGTAGCGGTTGAACGCCTCCGACGCGATGGCGGCGCGGATCATCGGCGCGGTGAAGCGCGAGAACAACGCGTCGTCCTCGACCACGTGGAGGTGGCTGTCGCCGGCCTCCGCCTGCTTCAGCAGCTCGAGATGGGATGTAAAACAACCGATCTCGCCGGCCGACAGGCGAGAGGCCGCAAACCCGAGCGCATTGCCCTCGGCGGCGGCAAAGCGCCGGTAGCTTTCCACAAGACCGAAGGCTGCGAGCTCGGCGTCGATCTGCGCACGGCGGTCGGCGCTACGGTCGAGGTTGATGTAGTGGCCCGCGTAGCGCGGCGGCGATCCGGCGGCGACCCGCGCGGGGCGCAGCGTGCCGCTCGAGTCGGGGCCGGCGGGCTGTCCTTGCGGCAGCAGATCGAGCGGGAGCTTGGGGCCATGCAGATCGTCGATGGCGGCATCGGTCGTGGTCATGCGCCGGGTCCGGCAGGCGGGAAATTTCCCCCGTATTTTCTTGGGCCTATATGGTTGCCAAACGCTTAACGACGCGATCCTAAGGCGCTTCGCCCCGCATCAGCCGTGGCTCGTTGGCGCGCGGCGTGACGCCTTCGCGCATGACGTTGCGCCGCAAGGGCCCAATCCGGTCGATCATGTAAAGCCCCAAGCCGCGCGCGCCCTGCGCGGGCAGCAGGTCGGAGAGCAGGGTGCGATTGACCAGGTCGACCGCAAAGGTGCGGCTGCCGACATCGGCGCGCCGCATTCGATCGTAATGCGCGAGCAGAGCGGTAGCGCCAATATCACCGCCTTGGCGCTGCGCCGAAATCGCAAGCTCGCCGATGGTGGCGGCGTCGCGCAAACCGAGATTGAGCCCCTGCGCGCCGATCGGCGGTATCACGTGGGCGGCTTCGCCCACCAACGCGATGCGGTCCTTGGCGAACGGCCGCGCGGCGCCGACGCGCAGCGGGAACAGCCCGCGCCCGGGCTCCACCGTCACCTTGCCGAGGATCGAATGCGACGCGCGCTCGATACGGGCGGACAGTTCGGCATCGTCGAGCGCCGCGATGTCCTCAGCAGCGTGCGGATCGAGCACCCAGACCAGGCTTGAGCGCTGGCTTGGCAAAGGCACCACCGTGAACGGGCCGGTGGGCGTATGAAACTCGGTCGAGGCGTCATGGTGCGGCCGGCTGTGCGCGAACGTGACCGTGAGCGCCGCTTGCGGGTAACTGCGCTCGTCGAGGGCGATGCCGGCGGCCTGGCGGCAGAGCGAGCGGCGGCCGTCGGCGCCGATCACCAGCGGCGCCTGCAAGGTCTCGCCGCTTCTGAGCGTCACCGCCACGGCGTCGTCCCCGGACGTCACGTCCGCCACCTCGCCGTCGATCGGACGCAAGTCGGGCAGGGCGTCGGCACGCGCTTGCAGCGCCGCCACCAGGTCGCGGTTGGCGATGTTGTAGCCGAAGGCGTCCAGCCCTATTTCGTCGGCCTCGAATTTGACCTCGGGCGCGCGCCACAGCCGGCCGGTGTCGTCGACGATGCGCATGACCCTAAGCGGCGCGGCCCGCTCGGCGCACGTTTCCCAGACGCCGAGGGTCTCCAGCGCCGTGACGGAACCGCCGAGGAGTGCCGTGGTGCGGTTGTCGGCCTGTCCCGGCCGGGGCCCCACCACGACGGTGGCGATGCCGCCGCTCGCTAGGGCGATGGCCGCAGTCAGGCCGGCCGGGCCGCCCCCCACCACGATCGCCTGGAGATCGTCAGTTTTTTTGTCCAAGATCAAGGCGTTCATCCCACTTCCGTATTCTTTGAGCGAACCGCGCGGCGGCCTGAAAGGGCCGGGGCCGGGCGCCCGCCGCCAATGTTGTCGATACTCCTCCGCCGGCCGATACGCTATGCCGGAGGCGCAAGACTGGAACGCCGTAGCACGATGACCGGGACCACCGACCGCAGCCTGCTCCATTTGCCGCACGCCGCCGCCCGCCTGGGCGCGGTGCTGGCGCGGCCGAAGTGGCTCGCCGCCATCTGCATCGTCGCCATCACCGGCTTGGGCTGGCTGTGGCTGGCGCTCTTGGTTTCCGGCATGGGCGGGCCCGCCGGCGCCATGGGGCCGGGGATGGGGGCGCTAGACCTGCTGCCGCGCCTGTTCGCCGCCGCCTGCCAACCGACCTTCGGCTTCTCGGCGCTGGCCATGCCGGGCGCGGATTGGGGCCTGACCGGCTTCATGGTGGTCGGGCTGATGTGGACGGCGATGGTGCTCGCCATGATGCTGCCGAGCGCCGGACCGATGATTTTCACCTATGCCGATATCGCCGACACCGCGGCGGGGAAGGGCGAGCCGATCGTCTCGCCGTTCACGCTCGCCGCCGGCTACACCGTGGTCTGGCTCGGTTTCGCGGCGCTGGCGACCTTGGCGCAATTCGTATTCACCAAGGCGACCTTGCTCGACGACGGCATGGCTTCCGCCAGCGGGCTGTTCTCGGGCGCGATCTTCATCGCCGCCGGCGTCTACCAGTTCTCCGCCCTCAAGCATGCCTGCCTGCGCCAGTGCCAGAGCCCGTTCCCGTTCTTCTTCGCCAACTGGGAGACGAGTGCGCGCGGGGTGTTCCGCCTCGGCATCAAGCAGGGCCTGTTCTGCCTTGGCTGCTGCTGGGCCATGATGGCGGTGATGTTTGCGGTCGGCGTCATGAACGTCATCTGGATGGCGGCGCTCGGCATCGTGATGACCGTCGAGAAGATGCTGACCGGCACGCGATTCAGCCACGTCGTGGGGGCCCTGATGATCGCCGCCGGGGTGGCCTTTATCGGCGCGGCCTTTGTCGCGCATATACCGGCATGAGAGACTTAACGCTAAGCAACAAGCAAATTCAGGGAGCGAAACGTGGTTGAAGCGTGGACGTTGAAGGGCGAAATGACATTGTCGTGCAGCTGCACGGTGTTCTGTCCGTGCGTGCTGTCGCTCGGCGAGCATCCGCCGACCGAGGACCGCTGCCAGACCTGGGCGGGCATCCGCATCGACGAGGGCCGTTTCGACGACATCAACCTCTCCGGCATCAATGTCGGGCTGATGATGGACCTGCCCGGCATCATGGCGCGCGGCAACTGGACCGCGGCCTTGTTCGTCGACGACAAGGCGCCGATCCAGGCGGTCAAGGGCCTCACCCGCATCTTCACCGGCCGCGTCGGCGGCACCACGCATCTCCTGTCCATCTTGGTCGGCCAGTTCCTCGGCGTGCACCAGGTGCCGATCACCTACGAGACGCAAGGCGACACCCGCATCATCAGCCTGGAGAAGTACGGCGGCGGCACCGTCACCCCGGTGCGCGGCAAAGAGCGCGACCAGAACGTCGTCATCCGCAACAGCGAGTACTGGATCGGGCCCGACGTGATCGTGGCGAAGTCCGAGAAGTCGCGCTTCCGCGGCTTCGGCCGCAACTGGAACCTGGCCGGCCGTTCCTGCGAGATCGTCAAGCTCGATTGGGGCAACCAGTAGCGCGTGCTACCCTTCCGAGTTGTCCGCGCAATAACGCGGACGGCGTCGGATTTCAGGGGGAGCACCATGCCCGACAACGGGCAGCCAGCGAATGGCTTCACGCGCGTTCGCGCCTTCACCATCCACGTCTTCACCGCCAGCGGTGCGGGGCTGGCTTTCCTGGCCATGGTATTCGCGACCGGCGGGCACTGGGCGGCGATGTTCTTCACCTTCGGCCTCGCGCTCGTGGTCGACGCCATCGACGGCCCGCTGGCGCGCGCCTTCAACATCGCCAATGTGCTGCCGCGCTGGTCGGGCGACACGCTCGATCTGGTCATCGACTACACCACCTACGTCTTCGTGCCGGCCTACGCGATCGCCGCCAGCGGCCTGTTGCCGGAAGCACTGGCGCTCATCTGCGGCGTCGTCGTGTGCATGACCGGCGCGCTCTATTTCGCCGACCGCGCCATGAAGACGGACGACAACTACTTCCGCGGCTTTCCCGGCCTGTGGAATCTGGCGGCGTTCTATCTCTACCTCCTGGAACCGCCGGCCTGGGCCGCGGCCGCCGGAGTCTTTGTGCTGGCGGTTTTGAGTTTCACGCCTGTGAAATTCCTGCACCCGTTCCGCGTCACACACTGGCGGCCGTTCAACGTCGCGCTTCTTGCCGCGTGGGGCGTACTGGCGTTTCTCGCGGTTGCGGCCAACCTGACGCCGGGACCCTTCATCACCGTGCCGCTCTGTCTCATCGCGCTCTATTTCTTTGCCGTCGGCCTGTTGCGCACGCGGCGCTAAAGGTATTGGCTCTGCCGGTTGTTCATGCCGGGAGTTTTTCCATGCCTGTTCTTCTGATCGCCGGCGGCAGCCGCGGAATCGGGGCCGCCACCGCCAAGCTTGCCGCGCAGCGCGGTTACGACGTCGCCGTCAACTACATCAGCAATGCCAAGGCCGCCGACGACGTGGTGGCCGCGGTCAAGGCCGCCGGGCGTAAAGCGGTGGCGCTGAAGGGCGACATGGCGGTCGAGGCCGACATCGAGCGCGTTTTTGACGAGGCCGCCAAGGCGCTCGGGCCGGTGACGCATTTCGTCCACAGCGCCGGCATCGTCGGCGAGAGCTCGCGGCTCGACGCGGCAACCGCCGACAACATCCGCGCGGTGCTGGACGTCAATCTGCTGGGCGCGCTTCTGTGCTCGCGCGCCGCGGTCCGGCGTATGTCGACCGCCCATGGCGGGCAGGGCGGTTCGATCGTGCTGCTGTCGTCGATCTCGTCGGTCGTCGGCGGCGCCAACGAATACATCTGCTACGCCGCCGCCAAGGGCGGCGTCGACGCGATGACCAATGGCCTCGCGCGCGAGGTGGCGAAGGAAGGCATCCGTGTCAACGCCGTGCGGCCGGGCCCCATCGACACCGAGATCCACGCGCCGGGCCGGCTCGAACGCGTCGCGCCGCTGGTGCCGGTCGGCCGCGCCGGCACGGCGGACGAGGTCGCCGAGTCGATCCTGTTCCTGTTGTCGGACGCGGCGTCCTACATCACCGGCGCGCTACTCAACGTGTCGGGCGGGCGCTAAGTGCGCGAGCCGTCATCCTGAGGTGCGTGCGAAGCGATTGGCTGTTGCGCGGCCCGTGACGATGAAACGCGCCGAACTGGCTCCGAAGTCGGTCGCTGAGTACCGTTGCGTCGCGCGGTCGCGCCTTCTGCGCGCACGCGCGACGTTGTTTCAGTCGTGCATTGGGCTCAGAGTTCATCCGGCTTAAAATATCGGCCAGGCGGGGTGGCAAGTATATTTGAGGAGTTTGCCATGAGCGACAAACCGGTTTTATACGGCTTCGACGGTTCGACCTATGTGCGCACGGTGCGCATGCTGCTCGCCGATAAGAATGCCGATTACGAGCAAGTCCCGGTGAACGTGCTCGCCGGCGAACCGCGGCAGCCCGAGCATTTGAAGCGCCATCCGTTCGGAAAGGTCCCGGTGCTCGACATCGATGGCGTGCGCATTCGTGAAACCGATGCCATCTGCCGCTATCTGGATGAGACTCTTTCCGGTCCCTCGCTGATCCCGCAGACGGCAAAGGACCGTGCGCGGATGAACGAGGCCATCAGCCTGATCAACAGCTACGGCTACGATGCGCTCGTTGGGGTCGCCGGCTTTCATCTGTTTCCCGACTTCATCGGCGGTGCCGACGAACAGAAGCGCCAAGCTGCGCTCGCGGCCAGTAAGACGCTGCTCGCACTGCTCATGCAAAACAAGGGCGATAGCCGCTGGCTGGCGGGCGACAAACCGAGCCTTGCCGACTATTTCCTCGCGCCGATTATTTTCTATACGTCGCTCACGCCGGACTCCGACGCCATCATGTCTGTCCCGGGCATGAAGGCCTGGTGGGAGGCCATCAACGAAATCCCCGTCTTCAAGAAGACGGAGCCCAATCTCGGCTGAGGCTGCGCCGAGCGCCGCCTATCCATGACGCACGTGGAGGGCGTGACGGGCGTGACGGGCGGGCAACCCGACCCTCACGCCCTCGAGTTGGGCGCCTCATGCCCGGCGGAAGCGGGGATGGCGCCCGCGCGGGTCAATGCCCAAAACGGGGATGAGTATTTTTCCAGCACCTTCCATTGACGGACTATTATCCTGTGCTTATAGTCCTCTTCATCCCGCCCTCGGTACCGAGGGGTCTGCAGTCTCCGGGCTGGGGCGGGGAGCGGTGGCCGGGTCGGGGGCGTCGGAGATGCGGCGCGGTTTTTCCTTATCCGGCGGTCCAAGCCGCTTCGTCCCGGCGCGCCGACCGCGCGTCAACCGGCCCCGTGATGGCGTCGCGTTGCATCCGGTCACAGACCGCAGCGACGACCTGGGCCAACAGCGGTGGATAAGCGGCATGCCAATGAAAAGAGGCAGGGTCGCCTGAAAGGTAAGTCCACCGGGGGCGATGCGGAGCAAAACTAAAACACCGCGCGCGGGACGCCGCTAGGGATCGGCGGACTTGCGGCTTTATCAGCTTCAGCACGCCTCGATGCTGCGAGGCGTCGAGGCCCGTGGGTCCGGAAGACCCGAACGCGTCCCGCGCGCCCTCGGTTCTTATGCGAAGGCGGCGGAAGTGACTGACGGAAGAGGGCGCACCCGGCGCCGACCAAAGAATACGGGCGGCGGAGCTTTGTTCAGCGCGCCGGAATGACCGGGTCAGTCAGTTCTTTGACAATCGAACAGGTGAGGGCGGCCGTTGCCGCGCGGCACAGATTGAAGACGCGTCCGTCAACGCGGATCGGCCTGCCGGCGCCATTCAATCCGTCCGCGTCAGTGCTCGGTGTCCGGCGGCTTCCCGTCAGCTTTCTGCTCGCGCACCTGCTTCTCGCGCTTGTCGTTCTCTTTCATCTGCATGATGAGAACGAGCAGTTCGTGCGGGATTTCCTTCTCCGGCTGATAGCGCTGCTGCAGTCCGAAGCCGATGGTCTCCCGCATGACCTTGTGCAGCGAGGCGGGGCCGGTTCCGCCCGTTCCGTCGTGGCCGCCCATCACGGCCTCCCAAACTGATGGTCGAGCCCAGAGAGGCTCTGTCGACGAGGCAACGTTGGCTGCGTGAAATGGTTTCAGTCCGCATCTATTTGCCGGCTTGATCGGCGGCCTTTTCCCCGGCCTTGGCCGCGTCCCAGAGCGCGTCCATCTCGGCCAGCGTCGATTGTTCCGGCGTCCTGCCGCGCGCGGCCAGCGCGCGCTCGATGGAGGCGAAGCGGCGCTCGAACTTGGCGTTGGTGGCGCGCAGCACGCCCTCCGGATCGGCATCCATGTGGCGCGCGAGGTTGACCACTGCGAACAGGAGATCGCCCACCTCGGCGCCGGCGCGTGCGGTGTCGCCGGCCTCGATCTCGGCTTCGATCTCGTCGGCTTCCTCGCGGATCTTGGCGAGTACGGCACGCGGATCGTTCCAGTCGAAGCCGACACGGCCGGCCTTGTTCTGCAGCTTGAGGGCACGCGTCAACGCGGGCAGGGCGGCCGGCACCCCGGCCAAGGCCCCGCTCGGCGCCGCCTCGCCGCGCTCGGCCTTTTCTTCCGCCTTGATCTTCTCCCACATGCCTTTGACGTGGTCGCTCGTCTTGCCCTCGGCGTCGGCAAAGACGTGCGGATGGCGGCGGATCATCTTGGTGGTGACGGCTTCGACCACGCCGCCGAAATCGAAGCGGCCTTCTTCCTCGGCCATGCGCGCGTGGAATACGACCTGCAGCAGGAGGTCGCCGAGTTCCTCCCTGAGGTGCTCAAGGTCGCCGCGCGCGATGGCGTCGGCCACCTCGTAGGCTTCCTCGAGCGTATAGGGCGCGATGGTGTCGTAGGTCTGCTCGAGGTCCCACGGACAGCCGCTGCCGGGCGTACGCAGAGCCGCCATGATCTCGATGAGCCGGCTGATGTCGCGGGATGGCTTCACGGGGGCAATTCTTAAACGCCGCGGACGCGTGACGCTACGGCGGCGGGAGCCGCCTGGCGGCGCCTGTGGAGAGGTCCGACGGCGGTGCGCCGCAGCCCAGAGCGGGCGCGGATCCGTCGCCATGACCCCGGCTCCGTCATGTCTCGATTCGCATAAGACATATTATGGAATATTCCCAATAGGCCCCATAAGACGGGCATTCCGGCATGAGAACATCGGCCAAACCGGATACAGACAATTTGACGGGCTTTGGAACGGTCGGCCATCGCGCGGCATCGCGGCGGTCTCGCTCAAGCAGCCTCGAACGTCATGCCGTCATAGGCCGGCACGATGTGCGGCGGCAGTTCGGCGCTGAGCCGCGCGTAGTCCATGTCGGTGTGCAGGTTGGTCAGGATGGCGCGCTTGGGTTTCACGCGCTCGATCCAGGCCAGCGCGTCGTCGAGATTGAAATGGCTCGGATGCGGCGCCTTGCGCAGCGCGTCGACAATCCAGATGTCGAGCCCGGTCATGGCCTCGACGCTTTGCGGGGGCAGGCCTTTGATGTCGGCGGAATAGGCCACGTTGCCGAAACGGAAGCCGAGCGACGGAATATCGCCGTGCTCCTGCAGCACCGGCAAAACCGGAATAGGGCCGCCCTGCCCCTCGATTTCCAGCGCCTGACCCGGCGTCAGCCGGTGCTCAGTGGCAATCGGCGGATACTGGCTGCCGGGCGGCGTCATGAAGCAGTAGCCGAAGCGGGCGTGCATCGCGCGCGAGGTCGGCTCGTCCATGTAGACGTCGACCTTGCGGCGCTTGGCGATGAAAACCGGCCGCAGATCGTCGATGCCGTGGGTGTGGTCGGCGTGCTCGTGGGTGATCAGCACGCCGTCGAGCCAGGTGACCTCGGTGGCGATAAGCTGCTCGCGCAGGTCGGGCGAACAGTCGATCAGGACGCGGGTACGGTGGCCCTGCGCGTTGGTGCGCTCGACCAGCAAGCTACAGCGCCGGCGGCGATTCTTCAGATTGTTGGGGTCGCAGTCGCCCCAGCCAAGCGCGGCCCTCGGCACGCCCATGGATGACCCGCAGCCGAGGATCGTGAAACGCAAGCTCATGCGGCATCCATTTTAATCTTGCGCATGATCTTGTCCGAAAGCCGGTTCCCGCCTTTCGGGATCATGCGCCAGTTGCCGCGGCACCTTCGAGAACAGCCGAAAGAAGTTCTCGGTGGTCTGGGCCGCGATCTCGTCCGCGGAGACGCCTCGGGTGGCCGCCAGCACCTTGGCGGTCTCGGCCACATAGGCCGGCTCGCAGCGCTTTCCGCGGTACGGCAGCGGTGCCAGATACGGCGAATCCGTCTCGACCAGGATGCGGTCGACCGGCAGGTCCTTGGCAATGGCGCGCAGGTCGTCCGAGCGCTTGAACGTCAGAATGCCCGTGAACGAGATGGACAGGCCCAATTCGATGGCCCTGAAGGCGAGTTCACGGCCGCCGGTGAAGCAATGCAGCACGGCCTGGAAGGCGCCCTGCTCCATTTCCTCCGTCAGGATCGCCGCCATGTCGGCATCGCAGTCGCGCGCGTGGATCACCAGAGGCAGGCCCGTTTCGCGTGCGGCGGCAATGTGTTGGCGGAAACTCTTCGCCTGGAGGTCGCGCGGGCCGGTGTCGTAGTGGTAATCCAGCCCGGCCTCGCCGATGGCAACGATTTTAGGATGTTCCGCCAGCGAAATCAGTCCCTTGGCGCCGATTTCCAACTCTTCGTGTGAATGATGCGGATGGGTGCCGACCGAGCAGAAAACATCCGGATATTTCTCCGCAACGGCAAGCACCTGTACGTGTTTCTTCACCCTGGTCGAGATGGTCACCATGCGGCCGACGCCCGCCGCCCGCGCGCGCGCGACCACCGCGTCGAGCTCAGGCGCGAAATCCGGGAAATCGAGATGGCAATGGCTGTCGACCAGCATCGCTTACGCCTTGGCCTCCTTGGTCTCCTTGGCCGCTTTCGGTCCCTTGGCACCTTTGGCCTGTTTGGCGTCTTTGCCGTCCGTGGTCTCTTCCTCGACAAAGCGCGGGAACACGGGCTTCGGCGCCGGCAGCACGGCGCCCGGCTTGATGCGGGTCGACAGCGCGGCGAAGTCCCGTTCCCCGGCCGGTATGGCGAGGATGTCGAGCATCTTCCCCGCCGAATCCGGCACGAACGGCTGCGCCAGAATGGCCACCTGGCGGATCACCTCCGCGGTCACATAGAGCACGGTCCCCTGCCGCTTGGGATCGGTCTTGGCCAGCGCCCAGGGCGCCTCGCCCGCGAAATAGCGGTTGGCCTCGGCGACCACCGACCACACCGCGCCGAGGATCTGGTGCAGTTGGAACGTCTTCATGTGGTCGCGCGCGGCCGCGATAATGCCGTCGGCCGCCGTCAGAATGGCCTTGTCGTTGTCGCTGAAATCGCCCGGTTCCGGCAGCGCGCCGCCGAAGGCCTTGGCCACCATGGACAGCGAGCGCTGGGCCAGGTTGCCGAAGTCGTTGGCGAGATCGGCGTTGGTGCGGTTGACGATGGCGTCGTGGCTGTAGTTGCCGTCCTGGCCGAACGGCACCTCGCGCAAGAGGAAATAGCGGAACTGGTCGACGCCGTAGGTGTCCACCAACGCGAAGGGATCGACCACGTTGCCGACCGACTTCGACATTTTTTCCCCGCGGTTGAAGAGGAAGCCGTGTGAGAAGATCTGCTTCGGCACAGCGACGCCCGCCGACATCAGGAAGGCCGGCCAATAGACCGCGTGGAAGCGCACGATGTCCTTGCCGATGACGTGCAGATCGGCCGGCCAGTAGCGCTTGAACGGGGCGCTCTCGGTGTCGGGAAAGCCGACCCCGGTGATGTAGTTGGTGAGCGCGTCGACCCAGACGTACATGATGTGCTTGTCGGAGCCCGGCACCCGCACGCCCCAGTCGAAGGTGGTGCGTGAGATCGAGAGGTCCTGCAGGCCGCCGCGCACGAAGCTCGCCACCTCGTTCAGGCGTTCCTTCGGCAGCACGTAGTCCGGCCGCTCGTAAAGCTCGAGCAGCTTGTCCGCGTAGGCCGAGAGGCGGAAGAAATAGCTCTCCTCCTCGACCCATTCCACCGGCGTACCGGTCTTGGTGGCAACCCGAACCTTCTGCTCATTGAGCTGGGTTTCGCTCTCGGCGTAATAGGCCTCGTCGCGCACCGAGTACCAACCGGCGTATTTGTCGAGGTAGATGTCGCCGTTTTTCTCCATCCGCTCCCAGATCGCCTGCGAGGAACGGTGGTGACGCTCCTCGGTGGTGTGGATGAAGTCGTCGTTGGAGCACTCGAGGCGTGCGACCATCTTCTCGAACAGCGGCACGTTGCGGTCACGCAATTCCCGCGCCGTCAGGCCGAGCTTGGCCGCGGTCTGCTGCATCTTCTGGCCGTGCTCGTCGGTGCCGGTCAGGAAGAACACGTCGAAGCCGTCGAGCCGCTTGAAGCGGGCGATGGCGTCGGTGGCGATCGCCTCGTAGGCGTGGCCGATATGCGGGGCCCCGTTGGGGTACGAGATGGCGGTAGTGATGTAAAAGGGGGTCTTGTCGGCCGGCATTTGAGGGGTTTAACCCGATTCTGAGGCGTGTTTCGGGCGTGGCGCCGCTAAAAGGGGCGCGCCGCGGGTCCGAAACTGAGGTTTCGCAGGGTTAGCTATCAACGGCGGGCCGCCGGGGCAAGTTGCGCCGGCTCAGGCGCCCTGCGCGACCGCAGGCGCGGGATCGGCTGCAACGGCGGCCGCCACCACGCGGTTCCGGCCCGCGACCTTGGCCTGGTACATGGCCTGATCCGCGCGCGCGACGAATTCCTCGGTGGTGTCGCTATTCGGCCACGCCGAAGCTGCACGTGATCAGCCGGGCGCCGCGGATGCGCATTGCTTCGATCGCCTCCCGCAGCTTGTTGGCGAGTTGCACGGCCATGGCGGTGTCAAGGCCCGGCGCCAGGATCACGAACTCCTCGCCGCCCCAGCGCGCCAGGAAGTCGCTTGGGCGGATGTGGGCGCCCACGAAGCGCGACAATTCGATGAGCACCTTGTCGCCGATCTGGTGGCCGTAGGTGTCGTTGATGTCCTTGAAGCGGTCGATGTCGTACATGACCAGAGCCAGCGGCGCGCCATAGCGTTGTGCGCGCAGCACCTCCAGGGCGAGCTCGCGATTGAACTTACGGCGGTTGTAGAGTTCCGTGAGCGGATCCGTGGTGGCGTGCAGGTCGAGATGGCGGGCACGCTCCTCCAACTCGAGGCGCCGCTCCATCTGAATGTTGTCGTGGATCCAGCGCTCACGCCCGACCAGATAGACGAGCGCCAGTGTCGTCATCTGCAGGGTGATGATGATGCCGAGCACGCGGCTGGCGAAGATGCCCTGTGGCTCGGCGATCAGCACCAGCGACCAGCCCGTGCGGGCGATCGGCTGGCGCTCGATGTAGCTGCGGCTGCCGTGAACCTGCAGCCAGTCCTGGGCCGCAACCTCGTTGCCGAGCAGCGGCGGCGCCCCGCCTGCGGCCGCATGCGGGCTTGGCCAGAGCGGCGTGAACAGCCGATCGGTACGGTTCGTCGCGGCGATCAACCCATGGGGGTCGACGAGAAAGTAGGCTTGATCAAAACGCGCCGTGGAACGGGCAAAATCGGCCAGCGACTTCTGCAGAACCGCGATGCCGACGACCGCCCCGCGCTGATCGCGCACCGGATAGGCGGCGCTATAGCTGGCCGTTTTGGTGTCCGGCGCGGTCGTGAACCGGAACCGCGGTTGCCCACGCCCGGCAGCCTTGAGATCGCCAGCAAAGGCGGCGGTCTCGGGGCGGACCGGATCGGCCATACATCACGATCGTGCCGGAGGCGCTCACCAGATAGCCTGCAGCGGCTCCGGCCGCGTCGGCATTGAGCTGCAATGCGGCTGCGGCGTCGGCGCGCCGCCCCTCGCCTGCCAGGAAGGCTCGCACGGCCTGCGCGCCAGCCAGGGTTCTGGCCATGCCGTTGATCTGGCCGGTTTCGCTCGTGAGGCGGCTCGCGATCAGATCGAGATCGCCGGACGCCTCATGCTGAATGTTCGCCTTGTAGATGTCGCCGAGATACTGGGTCAGGAACCAGCCCACCAGCAGGATCGTCCCGAGCGCCGCCAGCGTCGCGGCGAACTGCTTCTGCATGAATTTCGTATAGCGGGGCGAAGCGATGTCGAGCATCAGCCACTGGCCCCAGACGCCCCAGATCGCGAACGCCGTCCAGCACGCCAGCAGCCCGCGGACGAATTGGATTGGCACGCCGGTTACGCGCGCGAAGCTTGCGTGATTAACCACGCTGGCCGGCCACCACGACGCGGCCGGCACAATCACGCCGGCGGCCACAGCGTAGAGGGCGAAGCCGAGGGCGACGGAACCGATCCAGCGCTTCTCGGCCGGGGTTCGTCCCTTGGCGTGCGAGGCCAGCACCGCGCTGGTGGCGATGGCGGCGGGGAAGCCGACGACATAGCGTGCCAGCGCATTGGCGCCGTCGAGTTCGCCGACCCAGGCGAAGACCCCGACCGCCACGATCAGGGGCAGGTAGCTCCAGCGGCCCGGCAGCTTCCAGCCCAGGCGGGTGGCTTCAAGCCGTGCGAAATCGAGTAGCACCACGTAGGACGAGGTCATGAAGGCGAGGCGAAAAATCCGGTATTCGAGCGTGTCGCCGACGATGAGCGCCAACAGGTCGAGCCATTCGCTGGTGCCGTGCAGGATGCCGAACAGGCCGAGCACCACTCAGGGCGTGGCGTTGCCTTTTGTGCCGCGGGCGATGGCGAAGCACACCGAACCCAGCAGGATGAAGGCCAACCCATAGAAAAAGAGGATGAAATCCAGCTGATTGGCAAAGAAGGCCGCCATCGGCACTGCCTCTCGGTTGTGCGCGGAAGCGCCGGGCTCTTATTCCCTCTCAACCGACGTAGATTATAGGCCGTGCTGTAAACTTTCTTCTAACCGCGGCGGGAATTCGCAAACCTAGAACGCCTCGCCAAGCGGTTATTTGCCGCACAAATCGTCGAGGTCCGCCAAGGTTTCAGCAATGGCCTCGCCCTCCTTGGAGTTCTCAGACAGATCCTGCAGCCCGTCCATCAAGGCGACGTATTCCGGCCCGAGCTGCTCGGCCATGGCATCCATCTTGTCGGCGATTGCTTCGGCGGCCTTGGTGTCCTTCTTTTTTTCCGCGGCATCCATCTTGTCTTCGAGCGCGGCCATGTCGCAATAGACCTTCAGCTTGGCCTTGTCCGCGCTGATGATCTTCACGACTTGCTGGGCGGCCGCATTGGTCGGCTTCGGCGCCTTCGGCGCCACGCTCTGTTGCGCGATGGCTGCGAGCGGAAAAACCGCGAGCACAAGCCCTGCCGCGAGTTGGCTGAGTTTCATGAGGCGCCCCCTTTTCGGTCGCCGCCGGCGCGATGCCGACGCGAACCGTCATCGAAGGGCCGAGATGTGGCGCGCGTGAGGCGTGGAGGGCCGGCGCGAATTCCCCCTGCCCT
This sequence comes from uncultured Pseudomonadota bacterium, assembly GCA_963773225.1. Classification (GTDB taxonomy): domain Bacteria; phylum Pseudomonadota; class Alphaproteobacteria; order Rhizobiales; family Xanthobacteraceae; genus Pseudolabrys. The sequence goes on along the minus strand of CAVZAO010000008.1, from coordinate 187,104 downwards.
AGTAGTTGAGCGGGCTGCGCTCGTTGGCGGCAACGTAGCGGAACATGCTGCGCGGACGATCCGCCCGCACCAGGCTTGCCAAATGCGCTGGCGCCTCATCGAGGTTGCCGACCACCACCATGCGGTCGATCTTGCCGTCGAGGAAGGCCTGCAGGAAGCGTTGGTAATGTTTGAACGAGACGCAGCCGTTCGACTGCCCGTTCGGGCCCAGCATGTAGGTGTGCGCCAGCATGCCGTCCCGGCCGAACATCTTGTTCTCGTTGACCGGATTGAGCCGGATGGCGCGCACGCCGTGGAAGAGCTGTTTGCGTAGCGTCAGATCGTAGACGTTCGGCGGCGTCGGCCCGCGCATGCGGACCCTGATAAAGCGCGGGTTGTCGATCTTGCTGCCGAGCCCGGAGTGGGCTTCGAGTCGTGTGCCGTCCGGCATGTACACGGTGTGGCCGCTGATGTCGTAAAGCGCGGTGCGGCTGTCAGGCCAGGGCAGCACGGGCACCTTTTTGGCGTGCGGTTTGTCCGCCGGAGTGAGCGACGCGAGCTTGGGCGCGACCGTTAGCGGCTTCTCGGCCGGAAATACCTCCGGATTGGCCGGCGCCCGGGCGGTCACGATGCCGGCGGGCCGTCGCAGCGGCAAAGGGATCGCTATCGCCTGAGCGGCCGGTTTGGGCGCCCTCGCCGGCTGCGCGAGCTCGGGAGCGATGCTGAGCGGGGCCGCCATTGGCGTCGCCGGAGGCGTCAAGGCCGCGACTTTCTTTTCGGCGTCGGCCGGATTTCTCTTTCCAACCCAATTGGATGAAGCCGCGGCCTCGTGTGTTTCTTGAGGGGCCACCAGCACGCCGGCCTTGGGCACGCTGAAGCCCCAGGTCAGATCCGCGGTGCGGCCCGCCGCCAGATCCTTAACCGCCGCAGGCGCGGCGTTTGCAACCCGCGGTCTCGCGATGGGCATCCGCGCGATCTTGCGGGCTATCGGATGCGGCGCGGCGGCGACCTGCTCAATCGGCGTGGCCTCAGATGCCAAACGGCGCGCCATGGCGGCGCGTGCGGCCGCCGGCATCAGCGCGCCGGCGCTCGCCCACTTGGCCTCGAAGTTGTCTTGCGGAAAGGCCGCCATATCGGTCAGGGCCAGCCCCGCCGGCCCCATAGGCGTACGCGCATGCAGATGGGCATTACCCGACAGCGCGATGCCGACCATCCAGACGCCGGCGACGGTGGCGACCCCGGCGGTGGCGCCGACGGCAGCAACCGCCGCGATGCCGGTGGTCGCGCTCGCGATCAGGCTGCGGAACCCAGCGCGGATCTCGCTGTAGGTGGAATCCCGGCCGCTAAAGAAAACGACGTCATCGAAAGATGCGGTCGTGTCGGTCATTTTGCACGCTACTGGAACGCGTTACGCCATGGAGTGTCGACCGCAACCATGCCGTGGACAGGGTTAAGCCCCTGTAAATGAAGTGTGGCGTTTTCGGCTGAAATCGCGCGCAAGGCGCGGTGATGCAATCGCGTTTGGCGGTGCGGCGGTAGCATACGGCTTGCGTCGATGACGGGCGCCCACACGCAAGGTTCCGCGCCGCAACATTTTTAGAAAACCGTCACGCGAATCGCTTAGCCTTCCTTGCATGTCGGCCCGTACGGTACGGATCGAGAGCAACGCAGGTCCTCGGGAGCTTCCCGCTTCCCGACGCTCCTCTCTCCGCCGCGCGCCGAAGCCATCTCGCCACTTTCCGCTCTTTTTTCCGCCGGCCCAGCGGCAGGCCGGTTCGTGCGTTCCCCTTGCCGTTCATCAAAAGGAGTTGGTCCTTTGGCCAAGAACGCCAGTAAGAAGCGACGTCGTCACGAACGCCATCAGGAGTCAGCGGAGATCATCAACTTCAAGGATTCGAAATTCGAAGCCGAGCGCGTCTCGCCGCCCATCGCAGCGCTGAACGCGACGCAAGCCGAGTATCTTGCCGCGCTCCACAAGCATCCGCAGGTGGTCGTGCTGGGGCCGGCCGGGACCGGCAAGACCTGGATCGCCGCGACCTATGCGGCCGACCTCTTCCGCAACCGGCAAATCGAAAAGATCATCCTCACCCGCCCCAACGTACCGTGCGGCCGCTCGCTCGGCTTCTTCCCCGGCAGCCTGGAAGACAAGTTCGCGCCCTGGGCAGCCCCCATCACCGAGGCGATCAAGGAGCGTATCGGCAAGGCCTGCTACGACATCGCGCTCAAGCACGGCGACATCGAGATGGTGCCGTTCGAGGTCATGCGCGGCCGTTCCTGGAAGAACGCCTTCGTGCTGTTCGACGAGGCGCAGAACGCGACGCCCGCCGAGATCAAGATGTTCCTCACGCGCATCGGCGACGGTTGCACCATGGTGGTCAACGGCGACATCAGCCAGTGCGATCTAGGCGCCAGCAGTGGCCTCGCCGTTGTGATCGACGTAATCCGCCGCCAGCGGCTGCCGGTGCCGGTGATCGAATTCGGCCGCCACGACGTGGTGCGCTCGGGCGCCTGCGCCATGTGGGTGCAGGCCTTCGAGGAGACGCATATCTAGGTGAGCGAAAACGGGCGGCGGCCGGTTACACGATCGAGCCGCCGCCGTCGATGAAGGCCACCGCGCCGGTGGCGAAGCCGTTCGCCATGAAGGCGAGGATCTGGCGCGCGATGTCGTCGGCGACGCCGATGCGCTTGACCGGCAGGCCGGCGGCGACGCCGTCGAGCATCTTGCGGCGCGCATCTTCCGGCATGGCGGCGCGGATCGGCGTATCGATGATGCCGGGCGACACCGCGTTGACACGCACCGGCGCGAGATCGATGGCGAGGCTCTTGGCCAGCGACTCCAGTGCGCCGTTGGCGGCACCGACGATGGCCGAGTTGGGCCGCGGCCGGATGCTCAGGAAGCCGCTGACGATGGTGAACGAGCCGTCGGGCGCAAACTCGGCGAACTTCGCCACGCGCCAGGCGCCCCAGAACTTGCATTCCATGGTGGCGCGGGCGTCCGCCATCGAGAGTTGCTTGATGTGCGCCGACTTCAGCACCGCCGCGGTGATCACCGCGTGATCGACGGTGCCGGTGGTGCGGAACAGGTTTTCGACCGCCTCGTCGCTGGTGACGTCGGCCGCCACCGCCTTGACGCCGAGTTGCTTGGCTGCGGCCTGCAGGCGCTCGCCCGGCCGCGAGGCGATGGTGACGTCCGCGCCCTCGGCCTTCGCCATGGCGGCGGTGGCATAGCCGATGCCCGACGAGCCGCCGACCACCACGACTTTCTTGTCCTGAAACTGCATGTATTCCCCCTGATTGGGCGCGTTCGCCAGGGAGATGCCTAGGTGCCAGACTGTGAAATGTCAAACGACATGGTGGCATAGACCGCGCCGACACGCGGACGGCGCGACCGTAACCGCCGCGCGGGCCGAAAGTCGAAATGGGCTGTCTGATCGCCGGTCCGCAATAAGAGCCGTCGAACGCTCAGCGCGGTAGAGGCGCGACCTTGCCCATGCGGCGGACCGCGTGGACCCCGGCGCCGCCCGTCCCCTTTGACCGAGAGCGCACGTCGTCGCGCCATTCCCGCCAATGGGTCGGTTGCACGTCGATCGGTTCATCTGTCTCAACGGCGACCCAGCCGCTCAGGATGCGCCTGCACGGAAAGGCGATGACATCGATGCCGGCTGCGCCGATCACCGCCAGTTCAATGGGCCGGTCGAACGGCGCGGTGGCCGCGCGCTGCCAGTCGATGCGCTCGTCGATTTCGCGGCTGCGCGTGAGCAGCGAGCGTTCGAGCCATTCCGTGAGTTCATAGCTCTGCGCCAAGCGCTTCCAGTTCTCTTCCATGAGAAGCAGATCCGCCTTGCGCTCGGCATTGCTGGTGGCGTCGGCCAATCGTCGCGCGTGCGCCGCGCGCGCGTAGCAATTGCTGATGTGGTCGCCCAATCGGTGCAGCATTCTCATCCTCCGCGTGCACTCAGGCATGGCAGCGGAGGCGAAGCACAGTCAAGCAACGCATGCGCGATTTTGTAGTACAATCATACACGATATGCAGCCGCGAGCGCGCCGAACACCGAAAACACAAGCGGTTTACGCTCGAGGTTATAAGTCTCGGCATCGCGCGCGGCACGATTGACCTGGTCCCAGGTATCCGCAAGCCGCGCTTGACGCGCCAACGCGTTACCCGCGCCGTGCAACTGTGCCGACAGCCAGCCGTTGACCATATCCATGAAGGTCGCAAGGCTCTGCGGATCGGTGCCGCCGAGCGCGTCCCCGAGCGCGTGCAGCGCGCGCGGATCAGGGTTTGGCAGTTGCGCAACGAGGTCGAGCACGCGCTGACGCAGTGCCAACGCGGCGCCGTCGAGTAGCGCCAAGGCACGCGCCACGCTGCCGTCCGCCGCGGCCGCGGCTTCTCGCACGTCTGCATCGCCCGCACCGCGCCCAGTGGCCGCGGCCACCGCCCGCGCGACGTCGTCAACCGGCAAAGGCCGCAACAGCAGGCGCCGGCAGCGCGAACGGATTGTCGGCAGCAGACGTCCCGGCGCATGGCTCACCAGCAGCAGCAGTGTGCGCGGTGGCGGCTCCTCCAGGATTTTCAGGAGCGCGTTGGAGCCCTGCGGATATTGCAGTTCGTCGGCGGTATCGACGACGCAGATGCGCCAGCCGCCCTCGCCTGCGGTCGAACCGAAGAACGACACCGTGCGCCGCACGTCGTCGACGCGGATGACGGTGTAGAGTTTGCCGGTCTGCTCGTTGATGACGCGTTCGAGCGCGAGCAGGTCGCCCTGCGCCTGGGCGGCAATTCGGCGGCTGACGGGATGGTCGGGATCGATCGCAAGCGATGTCGCCTGCGCCACCTGGGGCGTCTGCGAATGAGGGTTCGCCAGCACGAAGCGGGCGAACCGATAGGCGAGCGTTGCCTTGCCGATCCCGGGCGGACCGCCGATCAGCCACGCATGCGGCACGCGCGCGCTTTGGTAGCTTGCAAGCAGCGCCTGCTCTGCATCCGCGTGGCCGAAGAAAGCCGTCGTTTCGCGCGGCAGCTTGACCTCGCGCTCGTCGTCGTCTTTGCCGCTCACGGCGACGCGCTCTCGGCGAGGCGCGCGCGCTCCGGATGCAGGCGCTCCCTCACCGCCTCCCAGATGCGCCTTGCCACCACGTCGCGCGGCGGGCGGCCGTCGATCATGATGATGCGCTGGGGCTCGTCCGCGGCGAGCGCGCGGTAGGCGCGTCCAAGGCCCTCGTGAAACTCGACCGCCTCCGCCTCAAAGCGGTCGACGGCGCCGCTGCCGCGCCGGTGCTTGGCGCGCGCGAGTCCGATATTGGCCGGTACATCGAGTATAAAGGTGAGGTCGGGCATGGCGGCGCCCACGGTGACGCGCTCGAGGCTGCGGATCAGCTTCATGTCCACGTGGCCGAGCACGCCCTGATAGACCCGGGTGGAATCGATGAAGCGGTCGCAGATCACCCATTTGCCCTCGACCAGCGCGGGGCGGATGACGGTGCGCACGTGGTCGTCGCGAGCGGCGGCGAACAGGATGGCTTCGGTTTCTTCGCCAAGCGGCTTGGCGACGCCGGAAAGCAGGATGTGGCGGATCACTTCGGCGCCCGGCGAGCCGCCCGGCTCGCGCGTCAGCACCGTCTCGATTCCGAGCGATTTCAGATGCTCCGCCAGCCGCTTTGCGTGCGTGGACTTGCCGCTGCCTTCGCCGCCTTCGAAGGTGATGAAACGTCCGCGCAAGGTTCTCGAGCCTTCCTTCTTTCGGCGCCGCCTATCGGCGGACCGGGATGGGCGCGATCATAGCCGCGCCGCGCCCGCGCGCACCAGATTGATCACCGTTTCGGTCACGGCGTCGAAGGCACGCTGTGACAGCGTGCCGACCTTGACGCTGGCCGCGGTGTGCAGCGGCGTCGCCAAGATGACCTTATCGCCTCGCAGCACCTGCAAGTTGCCGACAGCCTGGCCTTCCGCGACCGGCGCCGGCACCGGACCGGTGTAGACGATGCGCGCCATCAGGCGGTCGTCGCCGTTCTTCGGCACCATGACGCGGATCGGCCCATCCGCTTTGAGCGGCACGTAGCCGTCGGCGCCGCCGAATACCTTGGCTGAGCCGATGGTCTGGCCCTCGGCGAACAGCAGGCGGGATTCGAAATGGTGGAATCCCCAATCGAGCAGCTTCTCGCCGTCCTCGGCCCGCTGCTTGGCGGTCTTGTCGCCGTTGACGACGACAATCAAGCGCAAGCCCCCCTGCACCGCCGAGCCCACCAAGCCGTAGCCGGCTTCCTCGGTGAATCCGGTCTTCAGGCCGTCGGCGCCAATGCTCATCTTGAGCAGCGGGTTGCGGTTGTACTGACGAATTTTGTTCCAGGTGAATTCCGGCTGGCCGAATATTTTATAGAAGTTCGGATAGTGCTCGATGATGTAGCGCGCGAGGATGGCGAGTTCGCGCGTGGTGACCTTCTCGCCCGGGTCAGGCAGGCCGTTGGAGTTGGCGAACGTCGACTTCTCGAGGCCGATTTCACGCGCGCGTCGGGTCAGCACGTGGCCGAACTCGCCTTCGTTGCCGGCGAGCGCCTGCGCTAGCACGATGCAGGCGTCATTCGCCGACTGGATGATCATGCCATGCAGCAGGTCATCGACGCTGACCATGCTGTGCAGCTTGGCGAACATGGTCGAGGTGTGCGAGGGCGCGCCGCCGTGGCGCCAAGCGTATTCGCTGACCTCGTACTGATCGGTGAGCTTGATCTTGCCGATCTTAAGCTGATGGAAGACGTATTCGGCCGTCATCAGCTTGGCGAGGCTGGCCGGCGGGATCAGCACGTCGGCGTCGCGCTCGAACAAGACGCTGCCGTTCTCGGCAATCAGGATAGCGTGTGGGGCGCTGATGCGCGGGCCGTCGTCACGGCTGGACGCCGCCGTCGCCGGCAAGCCGGCGCCGACGGCCAGCAGCGCCGCCAGACCCAAGCGAAGAAGAACGAGCCGCATCGTACCCATGGACCAAAGCCACCCTGGCGTCTCGCACACGGCGGGAACGCGCCACTTTCGTCGATTTTCGGCCAGGATGTGGCGAAAAAACGCGGCTTAGTAAAGACCGCGACCGCTCATGAAACCCGCCGCGTGGCCATCATAGCCCGGGGCGGCGTAGGCGGAAACAGGTGAAAACTGGGGCGTGGCCTGCGCCGTCATTTCAGGCTGGGGCGCAGCCGGCGGGGTCGGAACCCGCTTTACGCTCGCCAGCTGGCGTTCCGACTTGGCAGAAGCGGCAAGTTCGGTCGTGGGCGCCGGGCTGTCCGTGGGATCGGCGGCGGCGACTTGCGTGCCGTTCCGCGTCTCCCCGCCATAGGGGCGCTCAGGCGGCAGCACGTCGCGCATCCGGCGGCTGTCGAAAAAGGACCGCGTGAAGGGACCGTTGTAGGCGACCCGCATGACCGGCGCCCCCTCAGGCGTATGCTCACGCAGCGTCGCCAGCAGCTCGCGGTCGCTGGAACCCTTGAGAGGTGCGCGCCCGACGTAGTCGACCTTTACCTTGGTGATGCCGTGCCCGTAGAAGCCGAGCAGCTTTGCGGTCTTGCGCGAAACGTCAAGGATGCGGCCCCTAGCGTAGGGCCCGCGATCGTTGACGCGTACAACAATGGAGCGGTGGTTGGTGAGATTGGTCACGCGCGCATAGGACGGCAGCGGCAGCACCGGGCTGGCGGCCGAAATCGACTGCTCGTCGAAGATCTCGCCGTTGGCGGTATAGCGGCCGTGGAAGTCATCGCCGTACCACGAGGCGAAGCCCACAGCATGATAATTGGCCGGGTCGGCCTTCGGGACGTAGGTGTGGCCTGCTACCTCGTAGGGCATGCCGACCTTATAAACCCCGCCGCCCTTGGGCGCGCGCTCGCCGAGCGGCACAACGCGTGCGCTGGCTGAAACGCCAAACCGGGGGTCGATGCGCCCGGGACCGCCCGAGCAGTTGGCGAGCGCCAGGCAACCGGCTGCCAGCGCGGCAATGCGCGCGAATCCGGAAAGTGTGCCGGAGCCCCCCAATTCCATCCTGCTTCACATCCCCGTTGCGCTACGGCCGTAAACCATAGGGATACTATCGTGCGTATCCCTTACCGCCTAGCGGCGGTTAGCGGGCGTGGTAAACAATTGGTATCACGCCACTTTTTCGCCATCCCCAGGGCAACACCGGGGCCCGGATAGCCTGAATCCGGGTCCCGGTGCAAGTCGCGGGGCAACCGACCATCCAATTGCGGCGAAGAGACGACCGGCAGTCCCCCTTCCCGCCGGATTTGAGGCCCTGCCGCTCAGCCGCCGAGCGCCGCCGGCCCCGCCGATGCCGGCAAAGCCGTGTCGCTGTTGTCTTTGAGGCTGACCCCGGTGAGCCGGCGCGCGAACGCAGCCTCGATCAGCCAGGCCTGCTTGAAAGCCGCCAGATCGTAGGCCAGGCCGCCCGGCCGGATATTGGAAATGCAGTTGCGTTCGGCGTCGTTGCGGCCGACACGCGGGGCGAACGTCAGATAGGTCCCGAGGCTATCGGGCGACGACAAGCCGGGCCGCTCGCCGATCAGCACGAGAACCATCTTCGCGCCGAGCCGCTCGCCGATGTCGTCGCCGAGCGCGACCCGCGCTTCCCGTGCGACGACGACCGGTCCGACCGTCAGCCTGAGGCGCTTGATGTGCGGCTGCAGCGCCGCGAGCATCGGAACGGTATTGGCGGTCACGGCAGTCGAGGACAGCCCGTCGCAGACGACAATGACCAGATCGGCGCCCTTTTCTGCCAGGCCATCGACGGCGCGCAGGCTGGCGTCATCAAGCCGCCGACCAAGATCGGGACGCCGCAGATAGACCTCCCGGCTGGCGGCGCGGCTGGCGACCTGCACCACCCGGTAGCCCAGATGTTCGATGCGCCCGCCGAGCGCGGCCGCGTCGAATAGCGCATGCACCGCGTCGCGCGCGGCCGCGTGCGCCATGGCGAAGTCGAGGTAGGCCGCGGTCGGCAACCCTGCGCCGACGCGTCCCAAAGCGATGCGTGCCGGGGTCAACGCGGCAAGCTTACGCCACGCGTCATTCGCCCCCCGCCCGCTCATCCGGCGAGCTTCCAGGGCGCCGACAGCAACGGCAGGCTGCCCGCGGGATCGCGCAAGCGACCGTCCGGACCTGTGAGGCCGATGCCTTGCAGCCAGGCTTCGAATTCGGGCGCACGTTTGAGACCGAGCACCTCGCGCACATAGAGTTGGTCGTGGAACGAGGTCGATTGATAATTGAGCATCACGTCGTCGGCCCCGGGGACGCCCATGATGAACGTTACGCCGGCCGCGCCCAGCAGCGTGAGCAGCGTGTCCATGTCGTCCTGATCGGCTTCGGCGTGGTTGGTGTAGCAGATGTCGCAGCCGATCGGCAGGCCGAGCAGCTTGCCGCAGAAATGATCCTCGAGGCCGGCACGGATGATCTGCTTGCCGTCGTAAAGATATTCGGGTCCGATGAAGCCCACGACCGTGTTGACGAGGAGCGGATCGAACGCGCGGGCGACGCCGTAGGCGCGCGCCTCGAGCGTCTGCTGGTCGACCCCGTGGTGCGCATCGGCCGACAGCGCAGAGCCCTGCCCAGTCTCAAAGTACATCACGTTCTGGCCCACGCTGCCGCGCTTGAGCGACAGCCCAGCGGCGCGCCCTTCGGCCAAGATCGCCAGGTCGACACCGAAAGACTTGTTGGCGGCTTCGGTGCCGGCGATCGACTGGAACACCAGATCGACCGGCACGCCCTGCCCGATCATTTCGATGGATGTGGTGACGTGCGTGAGCACGCACGCCTGGGTCGGGATATCGTAAGCGGCGATGATATCGGCAATGAGCCGCGCCAGATCGCCCATGACCGCGATCGAGTCCGACGCCGGGTTCATGCCGATCACCGCGTCGCCGCAACCGTAAGCCAATCCGTCGACGATCGAGGCAGCAACGCCGGCGCGGTCGTCGGTCGGATGGTTCGGCTGCAGGCGCACGGCCATGGTTCCGGGCAGCCCGATGGTATTGCGGAAGCGGGTCACTACCGAGCACTTGCGCGCGACCAGGATGAGGTCCTGATTGCGCATCAGCTTGCAGACCGCCGCCGCCATTTCGGGGGTGATACCTTTGGCGATGGAGCGGAGTGTCTCGGTCGTGGCCTGCTCCGACAGCAGAAAATCGCGAAAGGCGCCGACGGTCATGTGCGTAACTGGCGCGAAAGCCTGCTCGTCATGGCCGTCGATAATCAGCCGCGTGACTTCGTCGGTTTCGTAGGGCACGAGCGCTTCGTTGAGGAAGCTCTTCAGCGGAACGTCGGCCAGGCACATTTTGGCCGCGATGTTCTCCTCGGCCGAGACAGCCGCTATGCCAGCCAAGACGTCGCCCGACCGCGGTGGCGTCGCCTTGGCCATGAGCTCCTTGAGGTCCTTGAAGACCCAGGTCTGTCGCCCGGCGCTGTTGCGGTAAATCATGCCATGATCCTGCCTCGCGCAAATCGTCGGCGATGCCAAGGAGCATTATGGGATGAACGAGGGGCGCAGCGATAGGGGTCAGTGCGCGCCGTCATGGTTCCGCGCGCTGCAGATTAATGCCGAACTGCGGGAACCGTCGGTGCCGTCGGCCAGAGATTGCTAGGGCTTGCTGCCGCTGCCGATGATCGCCGGCATCGGTACGCCGTAGCCCCCGTCGCGCGTGCGGGCCTCCGCCAGTCCGGCATCGACGAAGGTGGTGATCCTCGCAAGGACATTCGGCGTTTGCACGGCGAGCAGCGCACGCGTCCGCACTGTGCCTTCGCGGATAGCGTCGATCAGTTGCTGGGCCGACTCGAGCTGCCACACTTGCGGAAAAAGCGTCGCATCGGTGTTGCCGAAACCGACCCCCTTTAGGGCATCCCGCATCTTCTCGAACGAGCTAAATTGAAACAGGCCCGGCGCATGGGGCATGGGGACGTTCAGGTCGGCAAAGTCGTGTATCGCCTTATGGATGAGGCCGATGCCGGATTTCGGGTCGTGGTCCCAAACCGTGAGTGCGACGTGACCGCCGGGATGCAGCACCCGTAGCATCTCGCGCAGGCCCCTTTCGGGGTCAGGCAGGTGCATGATGCCGTAGCCGCAAACGACGGCATCGAAGCTATTGTCGGCAAAGGGCAGATCGAGAGCATTGCCGTCGACGAACTCGGCGGACGGCACCAACTGACGAGCCAATGCGACGACCCCCCGGGAAATCGAGCCCTGTCGCTCGCGCACCGCGCTTGGCGGCGGCTTCAGAGAGCATCCCCGGCCCGCAACAGATATCGAGCATTTTGGTATTCGCGCCGACATGGGCGGCGTCGAGCGTCGCCTGTACTGTTTGTCTGGTGAGTGCGCCGATCGTGTTGTTGTAGTTGGCGATGTAGGCGCCCCAACCCGTGCGCTCGAAGTCCAGAAACTCGCCTGGGCTTTTCGACTTTTCGATCAGCATTGCCGCCCCCTTGACGTTGCGTCGTGAGGGCTGAGGCGCTGCGCGCGATCGGCCCGTCCTAGCGCGCAGGCTTACGCCGGGTCATCCGTGCAGAACTGGAAAAGTTTGCGGTAATCGGCGCTCGTTCAAGCGTGGGACGACCCGCAACAACGCCGCCATGAATGCACAACGGCCGGGCAGCCCGCCTCTCCGGCAGGCTGCCCGCTCGCTTTATGCGGGCCTCGGCCGAGGTTGACCATCAGCCTAGACCGCGGATTAGCTCGAAAGCAAAGCCTTGACCCGGTCCGGCCGGAACGGCGTCTGCCGTAGCCGCGCGCCGGTCGCGTCGAACACGGCATTGCCGATCGCAGCGGCGGTCGGACAGGTCGACGGCTCACCGGCGCCATGCGACGGATAGGCCGGGTTGTTGTTCACGATCACCACGTCGATCCGGTCGGGAATTTCTTCGAAGCGCAGGATCGGATATCCCTTCCAATCGCGGCTGGTAACGTGGGCGTGGTCGAAGTTGACCTCCTCGTGCAGGGCCCGGCTCATCGATTGGATGACGTTGCCTTCGACCTGGTTCTTGAGCCCGTCGGGATTGATCACCAGACCGCAGTCGTGCGCCACGACCACACGCCCGACCTTGATCTGCCCGCTGTCGCGGTCGACCGTCAGATCCAGAATGGTGGCGACCCGGGAATCGTCGCGGTTGACCCAGGCGATGCCGCGGCCGTGCGCGAGCTTGCCGCCGTTCTGATCCTTGGCCGGTGACGGCCGGCTCTTCCACCCGTAGGCATCGGCTGCCGCCGTCAGCACCGCGACGGCACGCGGATCGGAGACGTGCTTGAGGCGAAACGCCAGCGGGTCCTGCTCGGTGGCGGCGGCCAGTTCGTCGATGAAGGATTCCATTGCAAACGTGGTCTCGAACTGCCCTGGGGCCCGCAGCCACGCCGTCAAGAGGCCGATGCGGCCGTCGCCGTGATTGGCGACGTCGGCGTTGTCGAACGTGTAGGCGTAGGTGACCGACGGCATACCGTTGCCGGTGTGACCGATGTCCGGCTTGCCGATGAGTTCGGCCGCGATCAGGTGATCGTCGAGCCAGGTCGGCATCCACATGTGATGCTGCCAGGCGATGACGTGGCCGTCCGCGTCGATGCCGCCAGCGAGATCCTGGGCGATGGCCGGTCCCTTGGGTTCCCAGCCGTGCTCGTCCCAGCGCATCCATTGCACCCGCACCGGCTTGCCGACCGCCTGAGACATTAGCGCGGCGTCGGCAATGACGTGCTCGAGGCCGTTGCGTCCGTAAGCCCCCGAGGCTTCGAACCAACGCATCTCGATGCCGTCCGGATTCATGTTGAGCAGTTTGGCCATGTCGCGCCGCGCTTCGTGCGGCATTTGGGTGCCGACCCAGAAGATGGCGCTGTCCTTTTGCACGTCGGCGACCGCACAGGACGGGCCGATGGCGCCGTGCATCTGGAATGGCGTCTTGTAGCTGGCCTTGAGCGTGCGCTTGGCCGACGCCAACGCCATGGCCGCAGATCCCTTTGCGGCCACGGATTGGTTAGGACCGGGGGCTTCGCGCACGGCGTTCCAGATCTTGTCCTGGTCGGGCAAGTCCTCCCAATCCGACCATTTGGCCTGATAGGCCTTCGGCCCCTTGAGATGGAGACGCGAGCCGAGCTTGCGCGAGGCTTCGATCGCAGCCCATTCGGTCTCGGCGACCACGCCCAGGAAATTTCCCTTGCGCACCACCTGGACGAAACCGGGTATGTCCTTCAGGCCGCTTTCGTCGACGCTGATGAGCTTGGACTTGACGCCGTAGGGCCGCACCACGCGGCCATGCAGCATGCCGTCGACCTTGACGTCCTGGATAAAGGTGAACTCGCCAGTGAACTTGCCCGGCAGGTCCTTGCGCTTCACCGACTTGCCGACGACGGTATAGTTCGCGGGCTTCTTGGTCGTGGCGTCCGGCGCCACCTTCATCTTGAACTTCTTGCCGCTGACGTCGACGTGCATGTCGAGCCGCTTGCCGGCAACCAACTGGCCGTAACTGATCTTCTTGTCCGGGGCGCCGACGACTGAGATGTGCCCCTCCTTCGTTTCCAGCGCGTGGAGCGGCGCGGTGAAATGCGTCGCCGCCAGCTTGAGCAGCGCTTCGCGCCCCGCCGCGGCGGCGTGGCGGATCTGCGGGCCGGCATAGCGCACGGTACGGCTGCCATAGGTCGGCCCCTGATCCACCGTCTTCGACGTCGTGCCCATGACGACATCGAGCTTGTCGATGGGAAAATCGAGCTCTTCGGCGGCGATCTGCGCGAGCGCGGTTTCCGTTCCGTTTCCGACCTCGACCTTGCCGGTGAACAGCGTGACCGTGTTGTCGGGATTGACCGCCAGCCATGCATAGAGCTTGTCGGCCGGCGGCGGTGGCGACGCGTGACCGATTTCTTGGCCGGCTTGTTGGCTCATCTGTTGGCCGCCACTGACGGCCAGTGCCCGCGCCGCCTCACCGCCGAACAGGCTGAAGCCGATGACGAGCCCGCTGGAGCCCTTCAAGAATGCGCGGCGGCTGAAACCCGCACCTTGGCCGTTGCCGAAATCGGGTCGCATGTTCATCCCTGATGTCCTCCCTGCTGCGTGCCTTTGGCCTGCGACCAGTTCTTGGCCGCCCGTTCGACCGCGCGCACGATCCGCATGTGGGTCCCGCAGCGGCACAGGTTGTCGTTGAGGGCCTTCTTGATGTCGTCGCGGCTCGGATTGGAATGCTTGTTCAGGAAAGCGGTGGCGGTCATGATCATGCCGTTCATGCAGTAGGCGCATTGGCCCGCCTGCTCGTCGATGAAGGCCTGCTGCATGACGCTCGGGTTCTCGGTGGTGCCGAGCCCTTCGAGCGTGTTGATCTTCTGACCTTCCGCGGCGCTGAGCGGCGTGACGCAGGATCGCACGGCCGCGCCGTTCATAATGACGGTGCAGGCGCCGCACTCAGCCAGGCCGCAGCCGAAACGCGGTCCGCGCAAATTGAGATTATCGCGTAGCGCATAAAGCAGCATGCTGTTGGGCGGTGCATCGACCGAATGGTCCTTGCCGTTGACGTTGAGGGTGACGTTTTTGGCCATGGGCCCCTCCCTTTCAGTTGCTTGATCGACTGTGGTTCATCGCTGAACCGCATGGTCCTGCTTCGCGTTGCTCTGGCTCACCAGGGGTTCGCTCTCACGTGCGACAGGAGGCATCCTGCGGACGTCGGCGCGGCTTTCGGCGTGTGACCGGTGCAGATGTGTGGGCGTGGACATCGTGATCCCGGCCAGGCTGGTCGGGCGGCCGGGCATGGCACGCATCATCCCGCCCGCATGCGCGGAGCCGACCGCGGCCAGCGCCGCGGCAGCGCGCAACAGCCCGCGCACGCGGGAGACGCGATCGCCTGGCAATGATTGCAGATCGGTTCGCCGGCTTTGCATCCGACCGGGTCTTGCGTTGGAAACGTCGGCACGGGAAATGCGCTCGCCCCGTGGTGCCCCGGGAGGGCTAACCCGTACCGCCGTCATTGGGTCCGTGCCGGTTCCCGCGACCAAGCGTCACAACCCTACCTGTGACGACGGTTCGAGCGCCTCGCGATGCCCCTAGGCAATGCTTGCTTCCCGGGCCTCCGCGGCGACCGCAGGCTCGTCATGACACTCGTCCGCGCCTGGGGCGGCGAGCAGCGCCTCGAAGCGGTCGACGATCGGGACGGCGCCCATCTCGCTCGGCACCAGGAATAGTCCGGCGTGGCGCGCGCGGATGCCCCAGCGCGCCTTGCTCGTGGCCCAGGCGAGGATACCTGCGAAGGCCGGGCCGATCAGCAGCGGCAAGTACCACCAGAACACGCCCGGCATCCAATGCCACACCGCCAGGGCGGCGGCGACGGCGATAATGCTGTGGGGTGCGAAGGCCGCCATGGCGGGGCCGAACGCGATGCCATCGCCCCCACGTGGCTGCGCACCCCACGACGTCTTGCGGCCGAGCAGGATGTTGGCAACGAACCAACTGTGCGACAGCATGAAGATCGGCGCGGTGATCGTCGACATGACGTTCTCGATCAGCACGCCGAGCATCAGGCGGCCAGCGCCGCCGTAGTGCGGACGGGCCGCGCGGTCGCGCAGCATCAAAAGCAGCGCCAGCAACTTCGGAATATACAGGAGCGCCATGGTGGCAACTGCGATGCTGACAAGCGCCACGGTGTGCGAAACCGGCCAGGACAGCACCGGATAACGCCCGACATAGGTGACCGGGGCAACGTGCATCAAGCGCACGGCGTCGGCGGTAAACAGCAGAATGAGCAGTAGCCACAGCGGCGACGACACGTAGCTCATAATGCCGAAGGCAAGATGCACCCGGCTCGGCAGGCGCATGTCGCGCGCGACCAGCACCGCGGCGTGCTGCAGATTACCCTGGCACCAGCGGCGGTCGCGCTTGAGGTGGTCGATGACCGTCGGCGGCGTGGCCTCGTAGCTGCCGTCGAGGGCGGGCGCGAGCCACACATCCCACCCGGCCCGGCGCAGCAGCGCGGCCTCAACGAAATCGTGGCTCAGGATCTCGCCACCGAACGGTGGACGGCCCGGTAGCTTGGGCAGACCGCAATGCTGCATGAAGGCCCGCACCCGGATGATAGCGTTGTGGCCCCAATAGTTGCCGTCCGCCCCCTGGAGTTTCGCGAGCCCCGCCGCAAAGAGCCTGCCGTAGACCCAGGAGGCGAATTGCTGGCCGCGGGCGAAGAGGGATTTGCCGCCGACCAGCACGGGCGCGACCTGGATCAGTGCCGTGCGCGGGTTGGTGTCCATGAGGCCGACCAGGCGCACGAGCGTCTCGCCGGTCATCAAGCTGTCGGCGTCGAGCACCACCATGTAGTCGTAATGCGCCCCCCAATTCCGGCAAAAGTGCGCGATGTTGCCGCTCTTGTGCCCGGTATTGTCGGTACGGTGACGGTAAAACACGCGCGCCGCCGGCTCGTGCCGGCGCAGCGCGGCGCATGCTGCGGATTCGTCGGCGCGGATGTCGGAGTTAGTAGAATCACTGAGGACGAAGACATCGAAGCGCTCGACCGCCCCAACCGCCTTCAACGACGCCATGATGACGCGCAGGCGCGCGAAGACGTCGACGCAGTCCTCATTGTAGACCGGCACGGCCAGAACCGTGCGCGACTGGCTGTTGCCCGCGCGGTCCGGCTCAGCCGGCCCGTGCAACGGCAACGCGATATCGTCCCGCCACAACGCTTGCGCGCCGAGACAGGCGATCCAGAACGACATCGATATCCAGGAAAACAAGATCGCAAAGACGGCGAGAATGAGAACTTCAAGCGTCGATAGGCCGTCGATCCGAAAAATCTCCAGCAACCGCGCGGTCGCCGCCGCCGTCGTTGCAAGCGTCAATCCCAGCACCAGCCAGCGCTGGGTGCGTACCTCGTCACCGCTCATCGAGGTTCGGCGCCGTCAAGGACGGGCGGTACCGCATGCCCTTGAGGACCTGCAGTGCCTCTCCGAAAATCGACCGCGGCGTCCAAAAAAGTATCACCTGCCGCGGCATCGGTGCCGGGTTAAGCGGCGGTGTTGCCTCGCCAAGCGCCAAAGGCTGCAAATCTCCGCCCTCGGTCCATTGCTGACCGTTGCTCATTTCCAATCAAGCCTCTTTATCAAAAACAAACGGGAACTCGGCCCCCAGGCCGAGCGTTCGGCCCCCGGCTACGCGTACCGAACACGACCACTAACGCGCGGCCCCGCGCCGGGTTTCAGCGCAAGCACGACAAATCGTCGATCTGCAAAAGAGGAAGAGAATGCGGAATTGCCCCAACGGAAAATCAGGCGCGTTTGTGTTCAATCGCCGGCAACTTCTTGTCGCCGCACCGGCCGCGTTGGCGTCGACCGCATTGCCACGCATTGCAGCCGCTGAGACAAAGCCTGCACCGTCGGGTTCACCGCAGCCGTTCGACTTCAATCACGTGCGGCAAGCCGCGAAGGCGCTGGCCGGGAAAGCCTACGTGGCGCCGAAAGCGCCCGTTCCCGATCTCGTCAAGACAATCGACTTCGACGCCGTACAGAAGATCAAATTTCACGCCAACAAGGCGCTTTTCGCCGGCACCGGCTCGCGCTTTCCGGTGCGCCTCTTCCCGCTCGATAAATTCAACGCGCTGCCGGTGCAGATTAATACGGTACAAAATGGCGTTGCTCACCCCGTCCCTTACTCAGCCGACGATTTCGACTTCGGCGATCCCGCATTGAAAAAGAAACTGCCGTCCGATCTCGGATTCTCCGGCTTCCGTGTGATGAACGGGCCGGACAGCGAGACCGACTGGCTGGCGTTTCAGGGCGCGAGCTATTTCCGCAGCTCCGGCCAGGACAATCAATACGGCGCCTCGGCGCGCGGCATCGCCGTGGATACCGCGACCTCGACCAAGGAGGAATTCCCGCGCTTCAGCCAATTCTGGCTGGTCGAGCCCGGAGCGCATGCGCGTTCGATTACCATCTACGCGCTGCTCGACGGGCCGAGCCTCACCGGCGCTTACCGATTCGTCGCCCACAAAGAGACCGGCGTTATCATCGACGTGCACGCCGAGCTTTTTATCCGCAACGACATCGCTCAGCTCGGCATCGCGCCGCTGACCAGCATGTATTGGTACGGCGAAAACGACCGGCAGTACGATACCGACTGGCGCCCCGAAGTGCATGACAGCGACGGGCTTGCGCTATGGACCGGCAAAGGCGAGCGCATCTGGCGGCCGCTGGTGGATCCGCCTTCGGTGCTGACGAATTCCTTTCTCGATGAGAACCCCAAGGGCTTCGGCCTGATGCAGCGCGATCGCCACTTCCGGGACTATGAAGACGACGGTGCTTTCTATAATCGCCGGCCGAGCATATGGACCGAGCCGCTCATCGACTGGGGTGACGGCGCGGTGCAACTTGTCGAGATTCCGACCCGCGACGAAATCCACGACAACATCGTCGCCTTCTGGAAGCCGAAACGCGCGGTCAAGGCCGGCGACACTATAAAGACCGCGTACCGGCTATACTGGCAGAACGAAAACCCGTTTTCCCCGAAGGAAGTGGCGCACGTCATCGCCACGCGCATCGGCCGCGGCGGCATCCCGGGCACGTCCGGCGCCGACAACAAGGACAGCTGGAAATTCGTCATCGACTTCGCCGGCGGTCCATTGGCGAACATGGCGCCTCGCTACGACATGAAGCCGACCGTCACCACCTCGCGTGGCAAGGTGGTGAACCCCTATTCGCTCAAGATCGTCGGCACCAACCATTGGCGCGCTGCCTTCGACATCGATGCGCCCGGCACGAAGCAGATCGATTTGCGTTGCTTCCTGCGTCTGAACGGCAAGACCATGACAGAGACCTGGCTCTATCAGTACTTCCCACCTGCGTAGACCCCGCGCCGTGAGACGGTAATCCATAGCCGTCGCC
This sequence comes from uncultured Pseudomonadota bacterium, assembly GCA_963773225.1. Classification (GTDB taxonomy): domain Bacteria; phylum Pseudomonadota; class Alphaproteobacteria; order Rhizobiales; family Xanthobacteraceae; genus Pseudolabrys. The sequence goes on along the minus strand of CAVZAO010000008.1, from coordinate 168,280 downwards.
GGGACGACCATTGCCCACTTGCTGCCTGACTCTTGCCGCGGTTCCGGCCTACGAAGAATTGCTGGATGTCGCCGCGCCACGTTCGCGTGTGAGCCGGGCGCTTGGGGGATTGATGGGCATGTGAGGCGTCACGCGGGCGGGGCTTTCATGTGAAGCTTCGGCGAGGGAGGATTACAGAGATTTAAGCCGTCTTCGCCGCCCGCCGTCATGGTGCGCCGGGGCGCGAAGTCGCGGGCTTGGACTCCTTCGCCGATGCTGGCTGAACGCACGATTTTCCGTGACGGGCAAACCGCAAGGAAACGATGTCGCTCAGAAGACGGCTATTTCTTCCGCTGGTGGCGGCGCTGGTGCCAATCATCGCCATCGAGGCCTACAATCAGGTCGAGCTTCACGCCACGCGCGAACGGGAAGTGCGCAACAGCGCCCTCGATCAGGCGCGCCGTGTTGCCGGCGAGCAGGAGCGTATCGTCGATGGCGTGCGCAACGTTTTGAGCACGCTGTCCGTGCTCAAATCGGTGCGCACGCAGGAGGCCACGCGCTGCAACGGTTTGTTTGCGGCCATTCTTCCGACTTTCGAAGGGTTCGAAGCACTGGCAGCAACGCGCATCGATGGCACGCCGTTTTGCGGCGCGCGCGCGGGCGACACCAAAGCCGCTGGCCCCCTGCCCTCGATCGGCGACCAGACGTTCTTCAAAGAGGCGATGAAGGAGCGCGCATTGGCCGTCGGCGGCTATGCGCGCGCCTCCGGCACCGGTGTGCCCGTTTTCCATATCGGCATTCCCTATTTCGACTACAGCAACCATCTGCGCGGCGTGCTCTACGTCAGCTACAGCCTCAAGGCACTTGCCAAGCATCTCGGCCAGTCCCAACAGGTCAAGGGCGAGACGCTCTCGGTCGTCGACCGCAATGGCGTCGTCCTGGTGCAACAGCCGGGCCGCAGCAATGAGATCGGTCATCCGGTCTCGCACGACGTCCACGCGCGGCTGGCGAGCGCGAACGCGCCATTCGACGCGGTCGTCCGCTCGCCTCAGGACGGCATCACGCGCGTCTACGGGGTCATCCCTTCGACGCTTAACGCCGGCGGCTTTTCCATTCGCATCGGGCTGAATCGCGAAGCGGCATTTGCCTCGCTGAACGACGCCAATACGCGCCAGCTCCTGGTGATCGGCGCGGGCACTTTGCTGGCGTTCCTGCTGGCGTGGCTGATCGGCTTGTACCTCGTGCGCGCGCCGATCGAAGGGCTGCTGGAGACCACCCAGCGCTGGCGGCTCGGTGACCTGTCGGCCCGCGCCGGGCTGTCGGGCCCGACCGAACTCCGGCAATTAGGCGCAGCCTTCGACGCCATGGCCGCCGAGCTACAGAGAGCCATTCAAGTCAAGGATATGCTCTTGCGCGAGTTGAATCACCGGGTCATGAACAGCCTGCAAACGATCAGCGCGCTGTTCAGCCTGCAAGCGCGCGCGCTGGAGGATCCGGAGGCGCGCGGCCGCTTTACGGACGCGGTCAGCCGCATCAACTCGATCGCGCTGACGTATCGCCGCATGCACGTCGCGGGGGGCGCGGAGACCATCGACTTTTCGGAATTCCTGACCGAGCTTTGCAACGACATCGGCAACTCCCTGTTGCCCGAAGGAAGCCCTTGCCGCGTCGCGACCGAACCGCTCGTTTTGGGGTCGCAACAGGCAAGCTCGCTGGCTCTGATCGTCAACGAGCTGCTGACGAACGCGATCAAGTATGGCCGTCAGGGGTCCCCGATCGATGTGACCCTTGCCGAAAGTGGCGACGCCTACCGGCTCGCCATCCGCAACGAAGGCACGCTTTCTCCGGACTACGATCCCGATGCACAGTCGGGCTTTGGCGTCCGCATGGTGAAAATGTTGGCAGACCGGCTCGGCGGCCGCCTCGAGGTCGCGAGTAGCGCGGGCTACACCGAATTCAGTGTCACGTTCGCACCTGCACCGCTCCAACCGCCGAAGGTCACTGCATTTGACGAGCGCCCTTGCGACGAAGAGGCCAAAGCGCTGGCACCGGATCGCCTGCGAGCGTGAGGTTGCGTCGGCTCACGCCGCCTGGCTGGCGACCGCCTGCCGGCGCGCGCGTTCGGCTTCCACGAAGGCGGCATAGCTCCAGGTCAGATGGCGCGCTGACATTTGTTGCCCGGTGGTGCGGTCGACCTGCTCGGAAAGCGCGCCGTCGGGGGGCGTTAGATCGCGCACCGTCTGCATGAAGGCGTCGCCGCGCGCAATCAGCGCCGCGCCGACCTGCGGCGTTTGGGCTGCCCGCCGATAACATAAAGCGGCCGCCGCCAGCGTCGTCGGGTACCAGGCGCCGCCGCCGAAATAACGGTCCCCGCGCGAGCGCCCGAGCGCAGGCGCGCTGCGGCCTTGGTTGATAGGAAATTCGCGCGCGAAAACGTGTTCGATGGCGTGCTGCGTCTTGTGCACACGCGGATCGTTGACGCTGTGTGGGCCCTCAGGGAGATCGGCCTCGAGCACCGCCAACAGCGCGGCGGCGTCGATCAGGTCGTCGGCGCTGTCGGCACGCGCCGGCCACATCGCCATATAGACTTCATGGGACTCAGACCAATGGCGCGCGAGTTGATCGCGAAGCGCTTGTTTGGCCGTTGTGCAGGATGCCTCGCTGACAAAAGCCTCGCCATGCACAAGCGCGCCGAGTTGCACCAGCGCGGTGTGATAATGGTGGGTGTTCTCGTCGCCCTCCTCCCACGGCCCAATGCAAGGCGCCGCGGCAACACGCGCGGTGAATGCAAGATCATGCCGCAGCAGTGCCTCGACATCGCCGGTCAACGTGCCGGCGGCGGCGAGATAGCGCAGGCACGCGAGCGCGCGCAATGCCGGTCCGTCATATTGCGGGCGCGCCCATCGCAGAATGTCGAGCGTGCCGTCAGGATTGAAGCGCGGCTCGCCCAAGAGGGCGTTACCGGTGAGCGAACGGAGCTCGGCTGCGGGCCGCAGGAACTTGCGCGATTGCGGGCTTGTCCTTTCCCGGTAGTCGTCGGGCGTTGCCAGCGCCGCGCCGTCGAGCCGGCCGAGCGCCAGGCTGAAGCGCACGAAATCCTCAAAATGGCCGTGCCAGCGCGAGCGCTCAGGTTCGGCTTCGGCATCGGCCATCAGGCCGGCGACGGCGCGCATGACGATCGCGGAGTCGCGCACCCAATGAAAGAAATAGTCCGGCTCCGGATCCCAGTCCGCGCTCACCGGTGACGCCAGCACCGAGCCCTTTGCGGGGACGATGACCTGGCCAAACGCCGCGCGGCAGCGGGTGAGGTGCGTCGCCGATATGGCCCCTTCCATCAGCTCGGCGCTGTGCCGCGCTTGGCGCGCGATCCAGCTTGGAAGGTCATCAAGTTCCATGTGCCCCAACGCGAAGATGGGCTGAGGTCACAAACAATAGCGCGACAGCGGTTGACAAAGTTCCATGTGCCCAGATTGAAAAAGATGACGAGAGCGCGGCAATGACGCATTGCAAATTATCAACTATTGAGACACATCTTATATGCGACTGCGAGTCAGTTAAGACCGTCCTGTCGGCCTCGGGGGGCCGGCAAAAGTTGCGAACAAAAACGTGCAAGACCACTTGAGCCGAGACACGCCCGGCGACGACGCCGATTCGTGTCCGCGCACGGATCGCGAGTTCCGTGACGGGGCCGATACAACTCGCCTTGACGCCATCAACGCCGAAACGTCGCAAGAGTTCCAGCCGCCGGCCGCCGCCTATCAAGGCAAGAGCGCCGCGCGCGAAAGCCTCACCTTGCTGAGCGCGCTCTGGGCGTCGGCCTCGCGGCTGCGCGTCGGTCTCCTCGCCGGCGGTATCGTCGTGGTTCTGGTCGGCAACATGATCGGCCAGGTGCGGCTCAACGACTGGAACGGCGCCTTCTTCGACGCGCTGTCGCAGCGCGACCTATCCGGGCTCGGCCATCAGCTCCTGGTGTTCCTCGCCGTCATCGCGGTGCTGCTGGCGCTGGTGGTCGGGCAGACCTGGATGCAGCAGATGCTGAAAGTGCGCCTGCGCGAATGGTTGACGCATCATCTGCTCGACCGCTGGCTGGTGCGCGGGCGGGCTTACCGGCTGGGCTTGGCCGGACACCTCGGCGTCAATCCCGACCAGCGCATCGAGGAAGACACCCGCAAGCTCACGGAGCTGTCGGCAAGCCTCGGGGTCGGGCTACTGCAGGCCGGCATGTTGCTCGTCAGCTTCATCGGCATCCTGTGGGCGCTATCGAGCAAGCTCGCCTTCACGGTCCATGGATTCCACATTTCCATTCCGGGCTACATGGTGTGGTGCGCGCTGGTCTACGCGCTTATCGGCTCGCTACTCACCTGGCGCGTGGGCGTGCCGCTGATCGGGCTCAACGCGGAACTCTACAACCGTGAGGCGGAACTGCGTTTCGCGCTGGTGCGCGTGAGCGAGAGTGCGGAGAGCATCGCCCTGTTTCACGGCGAGCAGGACGAGCGCCGCCAGCTCGAGGGCAATCTCGACCGGGTCATTACGACCATGGGCGACCTCTCGGGCGCGCTTTCGAAGCTGACCTGGATCACCTCGGGCTACGGCTGGATCGCCATCGTGGTGCCGATCATCGTCGCGTCGCCCGGCTATTTCAGCGGCAGCCTGAGCATGGGCGGGTTGATGATGGTGGTCGGCGCCTTCAACCAGGTGCAAGGCTCGCTGCGCTGGTTCGTCGACCAATTCCCGGCGATCGCCGACTGGCGCGCCACGCTGCATCGGGTGAGCGCCTTCAAGGCCGCCATCGACGAGGTCGACCGCATCGACGACGCGGTCGAGCGCATCAGCCTCGTGCCCCATGCCGACGGCATCCTCGCCTTCGACGGCGTCAGCGTGCTGCTGTCGGACGGGCGCGTGGTCATCTCGGAAGCCACCGTCGAGATCGGCCGGGGCGAGCGCGTGCTGATCGTCGGAGAATCCGGCGCTGGCAAGAGCACGTTGTTCCGCACGCTGGCGGGCCTGTGGCCCTGGGGCGGCGGCACCATCCGCTTGCCGGACCCCGGCAGCATGATGTTCATGCCGCAGCGGCCGTACCTGCCGCTCGGCGCCATGCGTGCTGCTATCACCTATCCGGACGCGCCGGACATCTTCGACACCGCCGACGTAGAAGCTGCGGTCAAGCGCGTGGGGCTGGCCGAGTTCCTGCCGATGCTGGACTTCGAGGGCCGACTCGACAAGTCGCTCTCGCTCGGCCAGCAGCAGCTCATCGGCTTCGCCCGCCTGCTGCTGCACCGGCCGAGTTGGGTGTTCCTGGACGAGGCCACATCGGCGCTCGACGAGGTGAGCCAGCGCCGTGTGTTGGCCATGTTCGACCAGGAGCTCGCGGGCGCAACCGTCGTGAGCATCGGTCACCGCCCCGGCCTGGAAGCATTCCACACCCGGGTGCTGCATCTGGTGCGCACGCCGCAAGGCGCCCGGCTCCACCATCAGGCGCCCGCGGAGGGCGTGCACGTGCTGCCGCCGCGTCCCGCCGCCGCCATCGATCTCGGAAAGGCCGGCGCCGCACTGGCCGCGCTCGTGGTTGATGCAGGGCTCACGGAGCCCGAACCCATGCGCTCCACCGCCTGAGCGGCCACCCGCCTTCGGCGGCGATGGAACCGGAAGCCCCGGCCGGAACTTTCCCCTGACGCCCCAACGAGCCGCCCTGCTCTCACCGCCAAATTCATGGCCGATTGAATGGCCGACCTCGTCGACGACCTGCTCCGCCGCATGAGCCTGGCCGAGAAGATCGGCCAGCTGAACCACCCCAACGCGTCCGGCGGCGACACCACCGGCGCCGGCAGCGCGGTGGCCGACATCGAGACTCGCATTCGCCGCGGCGACGCCGGCGCGCTAGCCGCCGGCCAGCCGCTCGCCACCTTGCGCGAATGGCAGCGCATCGCGGTTGAGGAATCGCCGCACGGCATTCCGCTGCTGTTCACCCTCGACGTCATCCACGGCCACCGCACCATCTTCTCGCTGCCGCTGGGGCTCGCGGGCAGCTTCGACGCCGACCTCATCCGCCGCACCGCCCGTGCCGCGGCGATCGAAGCGGCCGCCGACGGCATCGCGCTCACCTGGGCGCCGATGCTGGACGTCTCCCGCGACGCGCGCTGGGGACGATGCGCCGAAAGCCCGGGCGAGGATCCGCTGCTCGGGTCGATGTTCGCACGCGCCATGGTCGAGGGGTTTCAAGGGACGGATCTGAGCCGGCCCGAGGCGGTCATGGCCTGCGCCAAGCACTTTGCCGGCTACGGCTTTGCCGAAGGCGGACGCGATTACAACGCCGTCGATATGTCGCCCTATCGCCTGCACAACGTGGTGCTGCCGCCGTTCAAGGCCGCGCTCGAGGCGGACGTGGGCGCGGTCATGGTCGGCTTCCACGATCTCGCTGGAATCCCGTGTACTGCGCACCGCGAACTCTTGCGCGATCTGCTGCGCGACCGCTGGGGCTTCGATGGCCTGCTGATTTCGGACTACACCGCGATCCTGGAACTCGTGCATCATGGGGTCGCGGCCGACGAGAAAGCGGCGGCCCTGCTCGCCTTCACCGCCGGTGTCGACATCGACCTGGTGAGCGAATGCTATAGTCGTCACCTGCCGGCGCTCGTGGCCGAAGGCCGCATCGACGAAGCCGCCATCGACGCGGCCTGCAGGCGCGTGTTGCGGGCGAAACAGAAACTCGGCCTATTCGAGCAGCCCTACCGCGGTCTTGATGAAGCACACCGCGCAGCCGTAACGCTCACCGCGGCGAACCGCGCGCTCGCGCGCGAGGCCGCCGCGAAATCATGTGTCCTGCTCAAGAACGACGGCGTACTGCCGCTCAAGCGCGACGGCACGATCGCGCTCGTCGGACCGCTCGCCGACAGCCGCGCCAACATGCAGGGCACCTGGGCGGTCGCCGCCAAGCCCGAAGATAGCGTGACCGTGCTGGAGCGCCTGAGCGCAGCGTATGACGCCGCGCACATTCGACACGCCAAAGGCGCCAATATCGTCGACGATACCAATATCGCCGCGCGCCTCAACGTGTTCGGCGAGACCGCGCCCATCGACCCGCGCCCGGAGGACGCGATGATCGCCGAAGCCGTCGCACTCGCGCGCGCGGCAGACGTGGTGGTTGCTTGCGTCGGCGAGGCCAAGGAGCACGCGGGCGAATCCGCCACGCGGACCGACATCGGCCTGCCCGGGAGCCAGCGCGGCCTGCTGCAAGCGCTGCATGCGATCGGAAAGCCCCTGGTGCTGGTCACCATGAGCGGGCGGCCGCTGGCGCTGGAATGGGAGGACGCGCATGCAGACGCCATACTCCATACGTGGTTCGGCGGCAGCGAAGCCGGCAACGCCATCGCCGACATTCTGTTCGGCGACGTCAATCCATCAGGTAAGCTGGCGATGAGTTTCCCGCGCGATAGCGGGCAATGCCCGATCTACTACGCCGAGGCGCCGACCGGCCGCCCGCGTGACAAGATCGGCGTCGACGTTGCCGGCGACGCGGAACGCGACGCGCACGGACGCAACGTCTTCCGCAAGTTCACCACCGCCTGCCGGCTGGAAGGTCCGATGACGCCGCTTTATGCCTTCGGTCACGGACTGAGCTATAGCCGCTTCGAGTACGAGACAGTGCAGCTCGACAAGACCAACCTGCGCGGTGAAGACGACATCCTGACGGCCTCGATCGCCGTCCGTAATGTCGGCACGATGGCGGGCGAAGAGGTCGTGCAGCTCTATATCGGCGATCCGATTGCCTCGCGCTCGCGGCCGGTGCGCGAGTTGAAAGCGTTCCGCAAAATCACGTTGCAGCCGGGCGAAGCGCAGACGGTGCGCTTCCGCGTCACGATCGACGACTTGCGCTTTTTCCGCGCCGATCAGCTCGCCGCCCCCGAGCACATCTGGGAACCTGGCGCCTTCGTCATCGAGATCGGGCGAAGCTCGGACAACTTGTCCGCTGCGCGCATCGAATGGCACGCCGCATGAGCGCGCTTCTTTCCGATGATGCCATGCTCGACCGCGTGCAGCAGCAGACGCTGGGCTATTTCTGGGACTACGGCCATCCGGCAAGCGGCATGGCGCGCGAACGCAGCAACCCCGTGCCGGGCTACGACTTCCGCGACACCGTGACCACCGGCGGCACCGGCTTCGGCATCATGGCCATGCTTGCCGGTGCTTCGCGCGGGTTCCTGGACCGCGCCGATGTGCGCGCGCGCATTGCCAAGATCGTCGGCCATCTCGGACAGGCTGACACCCATCACGGCGTCTTCCCGCATTTCCTGCACGGTGCCACTGGTAAAACCATTCCCTTCTCCGAGAAGGACGATGGCGGCGATCTGGTGGAGACCTCATTCCTGATGGTCGGCCTCTTATGCGCGCGGCAGTTTTTTTCGGCCGGCACGCCTGACGAGACGCGCCTGCGCGCGGCGATCGATCGGCTCTGGCACGCGGTCGAATGGGACTGGCACACGCGAGGTCAGGACGTGCTCTACTGGCACTGGAGCCCGCGCCACGATTTTGCAATGAACCATGCGATCACCGGGTGGAACGAGTGCCTGATCACATATGTGCTCGCGGCTTCGTCACCGACGCATCCGGTCAGCGCTCGGGCCTATCACAGCGGCTGGACGGATAGCCCGGCGTTTCGCAATGGCCAACGCTATTACGGCATCGAACTGCCGCTCGGGCCGCCTTGCGGTGGCCCTCTGTTTTTCGCGCACTATTCCTTTCTCGGCCTCGATCCGCGCGGCTTGCGCGACCGCTACGCCGACTACTTCGCCCAGAACCGCGCGCACGCGCGCATCAACCGCGCGCACTGCATCGCCAACCCGCACGGCTTTGCCGGTTACGGCACCGACTGCTGGGGACTTACGGCCTGCGACGGTGACGCCGGCTACAACGCCTTTGCGCCGGATAACGATCATGGCGTCATCGCGCCGACCGCGGCCATCGCCTCCCTGCCGTACACCCCGGAGGAGTCGATGGCGGCGTTGCGACATTTCCACGACCGCCTCGGCGGCGACCTCTGGCGCGAACACGGCTTCGCCGATTCCTTCAACGCGTCGCACGACTGGGTCGCCCCCGGCCATCTCGCCATCGACCAGGGCCCGATTGTGGTCATGATCGAGAACCACCGTTCCGGCCTGCTGTGGGAACTGCTCATGGCTTGCGAGGAGGTCCGCGCTGGACTGGCACGCCTCGGCTTTGAAAACCGGTAGCCCCAGATCGGTCCCCAGCCCGACTGCGCCCTTGCGCAGGACGGGCCATTTGTTTCAAAAGGGCGGCCTGCTTCCCCTGGAGAGGTGGCCGAGTAGTTTAAGGCACCGGTCTTGAAATTCGTTGACGGCTGTTTTGTCCTGTTTTGTTCTGTAGTCGAATGGATTGAAAATAAAAGACTTTTCGGCTTTTGGCCATTCTGTCGTATTGCCCTATCCTGCCTCGTGCTACCGAATTGGGTAGCAAAATGGTAGCAAAGCGGTAGCAAATGTTCTCATCTTGTTCGCTATCGCTTTCGGCGTTCGGTGGCCTGCTAAGCCGCCCCCTTTGATCCTCCAATTGGCCCTGCCGCTCGACACTGCATAGGAATTGAAACCGATACCGCAATGGTCACTCGAATAGATCGCCTCGGACAATTCAGACAGAACGAGCCGCCAACCGAGCGGCGGCTAGAGCTACTTTGCGAGGATCACTGTGGCACCTATGCCCTGTCCTTTCCGTGCGAGTGGGCCGGTGGCGAATGGCGCAACGTGACGACTGGCGCCGCAATCGATGCAACTGTGATCGGCTGGCGTAGATGGAGCGAGTAACCAATAATGCTCTGCCCCCGCGGGCGCTAAACCTCAAACTGCCTACGAAAATGGCTATAGAGCCGTGGCCGCCTCCTTCAAGCTACGGCATCGATGGCTTCTAACGGCGTGTGCAGTGGTTCGCGGCGTTGACTATCGCGACTTTCAACGATCCTGAGGTTTTACATGAATGATACGCGCAATTGAGCCACGGCGACCTGGAAATGGGTATATTTGTGCAAAATAAGTCACCAAGCCCGAGTTGTCCAAGGTCCATAAGACCCCGGAACGCTTGTCGAGGATAACTATATTGCGGCGATTATTAGCGTAATACGGCGGAGCGGCAGCAATTTCAGAATTATCGCTGCTTGCCGGTACTCTTGTCATTTCATAGCGATTTGAGTGCTGCGATCCAGCAAGCGCTGGCGTTGCAGTGGCCACAATTACTGCGAACAATAGCGCGCGAGACATGATAGTCATGAACTTTGCTCCGGGGTCGCCGAGCGATCAGCATCCAGAATTAAACACTATATTACGCCCAGGTAGAACCCGCCGCACCCCAAGGCTCATGCGTTATGCTCAAAAATAAAGCCTAATGCGGCATGGGTATCGACATCGCCGCTGCGAGCTATGCGGGAAAGTGGGTGATGACGGAGTGAGATAGGCGGCGTATCGAGGCGGGTGTCGAAGCCTGCCAGAACCTCCCAGAGAGAGCGATACGCCATGAACGAGACTACCAGCGTCCTCCGACTTCGTCAGCCCGAGGAAATCGATGATCCCCTGACCAGTGTTTTGCGGGCCGGCGCCCGAGAGCTCCTGACCCAGGCTGTGGAATGCGAGGCTGCGGCGCTTTTAGCCAGTATGCAGGACCTCAAGCTCCCGGACGGCCGCAATCGTGTGGTCCGCCACGGCCACGCACCCGCGCGCGAGATCCAGACAGGCATTGGCCCAGTCGAGGTCCGGGCGGTGAAGATACGGGATCGTGGCGCCGTGGAGGATGCCGACCGGATTCGGTATTCGTGGGCCATTCTGCCGAAATGGGCGCGGCGGACGCGGAGCCTGGATGCGCTGTTGCCGGTCCTTTATCTCCGCGGCATCTCCACCGGCGATTTTCAGGAGGCGTTGGCGGGGCTGCTCGGCAAGGACGCGCCGAACCTGTCGCCGGCGGTGATTTCCAGGCTGACGGCGGAATGGCAGGCGGAGTACGAGCGTTGGCAGAAGCGCGATCTGTCGGCCCGACGGTATGTGTATGTCTGGGCTGACGGGGTCTACCTGCAGGCCCGGATGGAAGACAACGCGGAATGCATGCTGGTGCTGATCGGCGCCACGCCCGAGGGCAGGAAGGAACTTGTCGGCTTCCAGGTTGGCGCTCGCGAGAGCGCGCAGAGCTGGCGTGATCTGCTGATCGACGTGAAGCGGCGCGGATTGCAGATTGCTCCGGAAATCGCGGTCGGCGATGGCGCGCTCGGCTTCTGGAAGGCGCTCGAGGGAGTGTACCCGGGAACACGCCACCAGCGCTGCTGGGTGCACAAGATCGCGAATGTTCTGAATAAGGTCCCGTTGTCCGTGCAAGCCAATATGAAGAAGGACCTGCGCGAGGTCTACATGGCTGCGAACCGTGCTTCGGCCGAGGCCGCTATTGACGTGCTCGTCGAGAAATACGGGACGAAATACGACAAGGCATCCGCTTGCCTGGTCAAGGATCGCGAGGCGCTGCTGGCATTCTACGATCTGCCGGCCGAGCACTGGGACCATCTGCGAACGTCGAACCCGATTGAGAGCGTGTTTGCGACCGTTCGGCACCGGACGGTCCGCACGCGCGGTTCGCTATCGTCAATGACGGCGAAGCTGATGGTGTTCAAGCTGGTCATGGCCGCCTCGAAAACCTGGCGGCGGCTGCAAGGGCAAAATCAGTTGCCGAAAGTTATCGGAGGTGTCAGATTCAAAGACGGCATCGAGGTGATTGAAGCGCCTTCAAACCGCGCCGCCTGATCGCGCCGTCACCCAAAATCCCGCATAGCTCCTTGGTGTCTGCTACCCTGGATTCTTCTCCCGAAAACCACGCCAAGCAGAATCTTGCAGCAATTCGCGGCTTAACTTCTGAGATGGTCGTCGCAGCTCAAGCACTCTCCGGAAAATTGAGTGGCGCGAAGAACCTTCTGGTACCGCTCGATCGGTATTTGATGGAATCTGAAAATAGCACCAGGGGAAAATAGCACCCTGATCACTGGTGAAGTAGTATCCGGGTTGCGATGCGGTGTCCGTCATCAGGGTGAAGGATCCTTCTGTTTAAACGTCGTATCACTCGAAACTGCGAAGACGGCCCCTCCTGCTGATCACCTCAAGTCGATGGGCCGTTGCCGTCTCCGGCTCAACCATATCGTCAAGCTTAGACATGACCAGCCTTGCGGCAGCATCCTCTGGGACGCCATGCAAGCCGCGACGCAAAGACGAGCGCGCGTTACACCGTGTAACTCAAACAGACATAGACGCGCATGGCGTCACATGAGCACCAACGAACGCTTCAAATTTTCTGTGACGAATTTATTCGGCGTCGATAACGCGGCCCATTTTAGGGGCCACAGGCGCCGCAACTCGCTTCGGCGGCGGCCATCGCAACGGGTTGTTCCCTGGCTTTGATCAAACAGTGGCATCCCCGCGCTCACGCTCGATATCGAGCAGGTCGCGACTGAATGGGGGACGTCGCTCGCTGTTGTCGGCGCGCGCGCGAGGGGTCCACCGAAAACAACCAAGATACCGGCTCCGACGCGCCGGCGGTGCTGGAAAAGCTCGGTCCCGATGGCGGCACCCACGGGGAGTGGTCCGAGGCATATAAGCGGGCTACTGGCGCTCCGAACGAGACATTCAACCGGCGGCTCAAGATTCTCAAGGGCCGAAACGCCGTTCGGCAGGACCGGAAACGATATTATCTCTCCGCTCCGACCGCCGGCGTCTAGTGCCAGGTGTCACCTTGTGTCAAACCGGTGTCATTACACTTCCCAAAGTTTAGTGTCATGTCACCCCCTTCCTTAGGGGGGTGACACTGACACCAAAGGTCGGAAATGGCATATTTGCGGGGCGGCTGAAGCGGGCGATTGCGCGCAGTGGGGAGGTGAGGTTGAGGTGACCGGGGCAATTGAAGAAAAGCCCGCGCCTCGGTCTTAAATCGTTCCACGTTGCCGATCTGCACTTCCGTAGTTCAGCCCGAGTGTTCAAATTTTGTGGAGGGGTGCATTAATTCAAAAGCGGTCTGTTTTGCACAGACTCTTTAAGCAGCGCGAGAGATTATTATTTTTAATCCGGCTTCGCCGCCGATCGCAGTCCGTATGTTCTGCGGACGTCCCCATGCGTGTGTACGGCGGCGGGGTCGGAACACGAGGACGCCACACCGGCAGACTGTCCAACTCCTGTTCTGCGTCTGATTTAACTGAAAAGGAGTAACCCGACATGGGAGCAAATTCTCCGTCCAGAGACGCCTTCTGCCCCGCTTGTGGCAAAGGGCTAGCGGTCATGGTCGATATTCCAGAACGTATCGACGCGACGGGCTACGTCCAGCTTAGGACGCGCTATTTCCGATGCCAGGACTGCGCGCAGATCCAGATTGTTAGAGGCTAAGCCGTCTCGCTGGGCGGCCATCCATCAATCGTGCCAAAACTTCGCAAACCGATCCGGTGCCAGCGCCGCATATCGCACCGTCGATTGCAAATTCCGATGCCCAAGATAATGGGCCAAGCTTGTCCCTCCCACTGGGCCCCTGTTTAAGTGATCGAACTCGCGCCGCCGCATGTGTGCGCCCATGGCGGATTGTGGACCAAGTTGATCACGTAGTCTTTGTAGCAGCGGCTCTCGGTTCTCATTGGCGCTGTCGTGCGCGCGCGGCATACCCGCCGTTTGACCATTCAAGGCGTATCGACGGATCAAATTCATCTATCTGTCCAAGCCGAATATAGCGAGGCGTCTGCTTAGGCTGCATCGGAATCGAAAAGCGCTCCCCGCGATCTTCAATCTGTATAACTGTCCCGAAGTATGCGTTGAACGTTTGAAGCTCCGGCACCACTTGGATTGCGACCCAACCAAGATCGGCTTCGTGTTGCCGCGCGACGGCGGCAACATCGCGGCCCTTTTTCCGAACGTTGTAGGTCAAATTTAGGTCGCCACACTTTTGATACATGCAGCGCGTTTTGACTCCGATCAAGAAACGCGCGTTGCCGCGCTCCGCGTAAATGTCGCCGAATGGATGATTGTAAATTTGCGCGTTCACGTCGCGCGCACTGGCGAAGCCGGACCCAGCTCTCTTCATTAGTTCAAGGGCCTTCGCTTCACCCCAATCGCCAAGCGCCTTGCGGCGGTCGGATTCTCGCATGACCGCTCAGCCCTGCGGAGTGATCGTTGTCGCGAACGCGACAGTCCGACCGATGACCCGATGCGCTTGTTTGGCCTTGTCCTCATGCTCAAACTCAAAGTGGACCAAGGGCCTGCCACGGGAGTCGGTGACACTGAAACCGTAGGCGCCAATACTCGGCGCTACTTCATTGACTTGGTAATTTATGGCTAAACGCCTTCCGGTCCGGACCTTAGCATATTCATTGGGCGGAGTGGCGTCATGCAGCACAGCAAAATTAGCCGCTCCATTTCTTCAACGGCTCAAATTCGGTCGTGCCCCTTGCGGGCACGGTGGCGGCTATTGCCACAGAGCGGGCATTAAGCCCCAATCGACGGCCGCCGCCCCAGCCCAACAATGCGTGGCCTCCCATGCCCATTACACCTCGGGCACCGAACATCTCTCAGCGCAACCCGCACAGAATCATCCGGATCGCGCGGCTTCATTCGCAAATCCAACTCGGTCACGCCCCCGCAACTCTCGCACAGGATCACAAGCCACGGATGCCGGGCGTTGATAGCGGTCGCGACCGTCGGCCAGAAGCCCGCCGACCGATTTGCCGACAGACGGGCATTGAAAGCTCGAACAATCCGAAGCGCCTCCTGCTCGGTTTCCGGGGCGCGTTTCAACCGCGCGATGTTGTCGCGGATTTCGCAATCTCGGGGAAGGCGGGGCTTCTCGGGCATGGGGCAAGCTTAGAGTCAGGCCGCGACCGGTTCAATCAGCGTGGGATCATCCCTCGGCGCACGCGAGCTGTTCACTCGCTTCGACACTGGCCACACCTGCAAATAATCGTGAGGCGCGGGCGTGAGCGCTTCGGTGCCCGCCTTCCCGCTCAGCCAGTCCTCGAACTGATCGGGCTGCAACAGCACCGGCATCCGGTCGTGGATCTCCGCGGCCAGATCATTCGCGGCGGTGATAATCATAGTGCAGGACTTCAAAGGCTCGCCGGTCTCGATGTTCTTCCACTCGTCCCATAGCCCGGCGATTGTCAGCGGCGAACCATCCCGGGCGGTGTAGTACCACGGCTGCTTTCCGGCGGGCGTGCTCTGCCATTCATAGTAGCCCGAGGCCGGGATGAGGCACCGCGACCGCTTGAACGCTGCGCGGAACATCGGCTTTTCGGCGACGGTCTCAGCGCGCGCGTTAAAGGTCGATGGCGTTTTCTTGGCGGTCTTCTTCCACCAGGACGGGATCAGGCCCCACCGCATGGGGACTAGCTCACGCTTGCCCTCGCGCTCAATCACCGCGTCGATGGTTTGGGTCGGGCAGATGTTATAGCGCGCAGGAAGGTTCCGCTCAGGGCTCGCCGGAGCGGTCAGTCGGTATAGCGCCACGATTTCGCGCCACGTCAGGCGATTGGTGAAACGGCCGCACATAGCGATTGCTCAGGGCTGGACAGGCGAAACGTAAAGTCGCCGCCGCGCTTCTGTGCACGCTATCGATTTTCGACGCGGTTATCTATCCCCAGCAAGGGCGCGCTCGGCGCTAGAGATGAATTCTTGCGCCGACAATCCCAGCGGCCCAGAAGCCTTGCGCGTCAGCAATTCGAGATGCCCAAAGGACGCTGCATCGGCCAAATAGCCCGCATCACGCGTCGCCATTAGGAGTCTGATGAACGTACGATTCTACATGGCCCTCGTGCACACGGGCAGCGCCATGCGGAACGCGCGAGATTCATCTTATCCTAGGTGAGCGCGCATTTTGTCCGCGCGCCGATAGGCCCGATCATGCGGAGCTTCGTACTGGCTCTCATAGGCGAGCCCATGGCACGTTCGGCAGCGCACCTGTGGGACCGCCTCCGTTGGACCGGAGACGGCCCCTGATCGTCAACCTCGGGATTGGGCCCCGGAGCTTCCGACCGCTTGGAATATAAGCGGTTCAGCCTCGATTTTCCATGCGGCCCCGTCCTTCAACGTGTCGGATTGGGCCCGCCATGAACAACCTTCCCAAAGCTAAGCAAATCGAAATTATCGCCGCCTTGTGTGAAGGCGTCGGCCAGCGCGCCGTTGCTCGCCTCACCGGCACCGACCGCAAGACCGTCGCTCGCCTGGCGCTCCGGGTCGAGCGCGGATGCGCCGAACTGCATGACCGCATGATGGTCGGCATCCGGGTAAACCGGCTAGAGCTCGACGAAATCTGGTCGTTCGTCGCCAAAAAGGCAAAAGCAGGTGAAGCGGAACGAACTATTCGCCACGGGCGACCAGTACGTGTTCGTCGGCATGGCGCGGACGCAAAAGGCAATTATCAGCTACCGCGTCGGCAAGCGCGACAGCGACAACACCGATGCCTTTGTGCAAGACCTGCGCGAGCGCGTGATCGGCGTGCCCGAGATCAGCACCGATGGTTTCCGGCCCTACTGGCCTGTTTCGACCCTTAGTGGCCTAGTTTGAAATTGGGGGTGGCCTGAGTTGAATTAAGGCAGGAACTTGCCGCGCCGCCGCTTGTTACCGTCGGACTCGGTGCGGTGCCACACTCCGCGATCCCGGTCGGGGGAATAGTGTCACATGATAAGCGAGACGACATAAATTCAGGGTCGGAATCTCGTCTGTGCGAGAAGTGTGGGGGCGCTCTAAAACACGCTTTGCGGCTCGCGCCCGGCCCGGGCGTTTCTGGGCACGATATTTTTGAGTGCGTGACTTGCGGCTTCCTAGATTGGATCGCGTGGGAGCCTCCTGGATCGACGTGAGGCCGCCTCAGTTGCCGGCCTCTTTCATTTTGATGTGCGGCAGCACCAAGATTGAACTAGCGCGCCGTGGGCCAAAGAGCGACAGCGTCGCGGGTCTCGCGCTCACCTATCCCCAGCGCGACGATAACGTCGAACTTCTCGGCCGGATACCCCCGGAGGTGGATGGGGGCCGTCGTCGGCACCGAATGAACGACCCCACGGGCCCGACCCTGGGTAGCCGCGCGCACTGCTCTCGGCGTGTGCCGGGTGGGCTCCTAGGCAGGCGGGACCGTTTAATCGGCTGCCGAGTGGCGAGGTACAGAGCGCATTTGCGTCCCCGGTGCGTCCCCAATGGAAAGCACGGTTATGCGACGGCATCCATTCCGAAAGTACAAGTTTTTGTTTTCAAGCGATAACTAAGGGTGCCAGGGGCGGAGCCACACATATCAAGCAAACACTTGAAATCGTTCTAGTTTTTGCGTGTGATTTTGCCTGATACCATCAAATGTACCAGCAGAACAATCGCAGTCCATCATAGTTCGCGAATGACCGGTCACGTTCACCGGAAATGATATCGGCGAATGCGTCAAGATTCAACGTCGAGGCCACACTCTGTACTATGAGGTACCGCCTTGAAACGTTCTGTGCAAAGCATTTAGACCTCCGCGAACGATGGGCCGTCGGAAATGGATAAAATCCACGCGCGCTTGACTGTTATCACGGTGCTGCGCCGAGAAGATTCATCAGTGCGCAATGTTCCCCGTCATTGACGTATCACGATGGCAGGCGTATCGGCCCGAGACACTGGGCTCTAAAGCCAAGGTCTGGCTCCTACCTGATAAAGATACGAGTCTCGCGAAGGCCCCCCATCTTTTTAAGATCGGGCGCATCGGCACCGGGGAGAATTGGGCTGAAAAGGCAGCCTTTGAAATTGCGCGTAAGATGGAATTGCCTTGCGCAAAGTATGACTTGGCGGTGCGCGACGGCGTTATGGGAGTACTTTCAGAAACGTTCATTCCAAATGGGGCGAGCTTTGCTTTCGGCAACATGATCCTCGCCGAAGTTGTCCCGGAATATGATCAAGCTAGACGCCGGCAGGAAAAGTATCAGCTTGGGCGAATGTTAGGAGTGCTGCGCGTCCGAAACGTTCGGGCCCCGATCGGCGCACCACCAGCGTGTACTCAGTTGAGCGGAGTTGGGGTCTTTGTTGGGTACCTAGTGCTAGACGCGCTTATCGGAAACAGCGATCGGCACCACGATAATTGGGGTGTGATTGTCTCTCGGGAAGCAGGTATTTACACCTATCACTTGGCGCCGACCTTCGATCACGCATCTAGTCTGGGGCGCGAGCAGACAACGCAAGCTATAGCGCGCCGGCTATCCACAACCGATAGACGGGGCGATGTCGAGGCATACGCATCCCGATGCCGCTCGGCTTTTTATGGACCCGGACCCGTCCCAAAGACGTTAACTAGCGGGCAGGTTCTTTCTGCGCTAGTGAACACTTACCGCGATTCTACCCAATTCTGGGCGCAGAAAGCTGTTAATCTTTCAGACGAATGGCTTGAAGACATGCTAAAGCGCATCGATCCTTCGTTTGTTTCGACGGATGCGATCCATTTTGCTCTCCGTATGTTGCGCTTTAACAAACGGCAACTCAGCGAGGTGGCACTTGGCTAGTCATCGATTATACGCCGCCTGGCAGGACGAGAACCGATCGTGGCACACGATCGGGCGCCTCACTCAGCGCGGCGGTCTGTATGAATTTGTTTTCACCAAAGGCGCGTCCGTGCTCGGGACAATGCCGAAAGACCTTCTGGGCATGAACATCTATCACAGCTATCGCTCGCCTCAGCTGTTTTCGCTCTTTCGGAACAAACTTCCATCACGAACTCGGCCGGATTTTCGTCAGATGGCCGGATGGCTTGGTCTGTCGGGCGACGAAAGCGAAATTGCACTGCTTGAAAAATTTGGCCTCATTCCCGGCTCAGACTCGACGCTCGTCTATCCGGAGCCAGATATTAGTTCTGGAAAATACGTTGTCGAGTTCTTCATCCACGGCCTCCGTCACACCGGCGAAGACGCTCTGCGATGGTGCGAAGTCGCGCGCCGCGGCGCGCGTCTACTGCCGCTGCTTGATTTACAAAATCCCTTTGATGCATCGGCGGTCGCAGTCAGACCGGAAGACCAGTCCACGATCGTAGGCTACGTCCCAGCATTCTACGCGCATGACTTTTATCAAATTTTGAAAGACCCGAATTGTGCTGCGGCTGCGCGAATTACATTGTTGAGGTGCAACCAAGATGCTCCTCCCCAATTGAAGTTGCTTTGTCGCTTTGAAAGCCCGCTACCTAAACTCTTTGTGCCCCTCGCTACTGACGAGCACCAGCCGATGGAGCAACCTGTCTTGCTCGCGTTATGAGCGCCCGGCGCATCGATCAGATGCAGCATGAGGCTGACTATTCCCAATCAGCAGTCTTTAGGCCCAGACTACGTGCGTTTTCGGAAACAGCGCGCTTAACGGTGTCACTCGCACCATCCGGAAAACCCGCCGAGATTTCTACTGTAATCCGAATATCGGCGTCAGGGTCAGATGCAAGCGCCGATACGATTTCATCTGCGATCTGCACCAGCTTCATCTTCGCCGTTGCCGTAGGAATATCGGCAGCGCCGAAGAAAGTTTTCGGTTTCGTGGCTGGCTGCGATGGTGAGTTTTCGCCGACCTCGCCAAATGCGCTCGCACTCTTGCACCGACGGATATCGGCCGGCGCCACCAAACTATTCGGCAACCACGCAATTCTCTATGTGACCGATGCCTTCGATTTCTACTCGCATTACGTCACCCGGTTGCAGGAAGCGCGGTGGATTTAAGGCAGCCCCACTACGCTCGGCGTTCCCGTGGCTAGAATATCGCCGGGCTTCAGCGTCATGACGTCGACAAATACGCGATTTGTTCGAAAATATTGTAGATCATGCTGCCGGTGTTGCCGTGCTGGCGCTGCTCGCCATTGATGTACATCCGGATCTCAAGTGCGTGTGGGTCTCCGATTTCGTCGTCCAGCACCAGCCAGGGACCGATCGGTCCATGCGTATCGAACGACTTTCCGAGCGTGTGCGTGGGCGTTCGGAGCTGCCAGTCCCGCGCCGAGACGTCATTAGCGATCATGTAGCCGCCGATCACACCGCGCGTTCTCGGCCGCAACATGACGGCACTTACGGCCGATCACGACGGCCAGTTCGGCCTCATAATCGAGCTTATCAGACACTCGCGGCTTGATTACGTCATCAAATGGACCACTGATGCACGAAACCTGCTTGTTGAACCATAATTGATATGGCGGGGTTTCCACCCCCGCCTTGATCGCCTCGTCGGCGTGATCGCGATAGTTCATTCCGATCCCGAGATACTTTTCCGGATTCGCCACCGGCGGCAGCAGTCCCACGTCGGCCAAGTCTATTGCGGCTGAAGCATTATCATCGATGGCATGGAATGCATCGAGCGCCTCGTCTCCCGCTTCAAGAAATTCGGAGACGGTTGCCGGAAGCCGAGGCGCGGCGGCGGCGAGATCGACAACGTGATCGCCGAACAGCTTTCCCAGCCGGGCTCGGTCACCATGACAAAAGTGAACCAAGGCATCGCGGTTTCTCCGATGTTGCCTCAGGATACGCCCAGGAAGGCGTTGTGGCAGGTGCTCTGCTTCCAGCCGGCATCGCCGCGAACCCAGGTCTGGGTCGTGAGCGCCTTGATTTCGTTCACTTTATCGATGCCGCGTACAGAAACGGTTTGGTCCAACGTTCCGATCACCACAGCGACGTCGGCGTAGACCCGAATATTGAGTTCGCCGCGCTCGACGCGATGAAAGACGTACTTCGTCTCGACGCCCTTGAGGTAACCGGCCTTGTCATCGATCGCGCCGTTGCCGTGGATGTGGACGAGATCCTCTGCCATCAGGTTACGCAACCCAGCTATGTCGCCCGACGTCAAAGCGGCGCACCGGCACCGTTCCAAGCCCATGATTTCGTCACGTACCGTGTCGACGCTCATCGCTGGGAATCCTTTCGGAAAGGTTGGGCATCAGCTGCGTTTCGCCAGTTGGACCACTGGCAGCCCGAGCGTTGCCTGGGCCGGCGTACGAGCCTCGCGACCGACGGATAATTATAGTCGGGTCTAACTCAGCTTAGGGCGCCGGCAGGCCAATATCGGGAAGCTTGCCGCTGGCCGGCAGGTATCCGCCGCCGCGCATCGATTTATGCAGCGTCTCGAAGTCAGCGCCGGCGGTAAACGCTTCGAATACTTTTGCCGGATCGAAAAAGGTGCCGATCGGATCACGCGCAAAATCTGGCGAGGTGCGCATCCATTCAGTTGAAAGTTTCCAGTCCGAGAAGCTGTCGCACTGCAATTCGACAAAATTACCCTCCGGATCTCTGTAATAGAGCGAGATCGTCAACCCATGATCAAGACAGAAGGCGGGCTCGACGCCCTGTTTACGCATGCGGTCGTAAGAGGTCATCAGATCGGCAAAGCTGTCGTATTCGAAGGCGCAGTGATGCATGCCATTATGAAACGTCTTTTGCGGATCATCCTTCAGACCCGGGACGGCCAAGAAAGCGATCCGGTGGTTGGCCTCGTCGTTGGTCGTCCAGGCCGCCGTCTTATCCTTGAAATTGACGTGAGCCCCAGTGACTAGCTCATACCAGGCGATCATTTCATCTAATCTGGTGGTCTTTAGCGTCACATGGTGAAGCTTGGGCTTGATCATTCCTCTCTCCCCTAACCTCTTTTTATGCTTCTCCAATATCGGACAGGATGATACCGTAAAGATGGCGAAACGACGATCTCGATAGCTAGACGCTATCGCTATGCCTGCATGCGAGACCCCTCGATGAAGCTTCATCACTTGCGCGCCGTCGTCGCCATCGCTGAACAAGGCAGCCTGCGCGGCGCCGCGCGCCATCTGCGCATTGCGCAGCCGACGCTGACGCGCGGTCTCTCGGAGCTTGAAAGGGAACTCGGAGCACCGTTGTTCGAGCGGCGTCCCAAAGGCATGATCGCGACACAACTCGGCGCAGTATTCGTCCGGAGGGCGGTGAGGATACTGAACGACCTGCGCATGGCGCAGGAAGAGTTTGCGCAGATGCAGGGCGACGCCTTCGGCACGGTGGCAATCGGCTTGTCGAGCGTCGGGCACATCCTGTTCTTGCCGAAAGTGCTGCGGCCGTTTCGGCACAGGTTTCCGAAGGTTCGCCTGCACGTTCTTGAGGGCTATTACCCGACGCTGGAACAAAGTTTGCAGGATGGCAACGTCGACATTTACGTCGGTCCGGACCCGGGGCTGAAGCTCCCGCTGACGCTACATAAAGAATTGTTGTTCGCAGGGCGCAGAGCGGTGCTGTGCCGCGTCGGTCATCCGCTTGAGCGCGCAACGTCCTTGAAACAGCTCTTGGGTGCCGAGTGGATCACCACATCGATCACCCCGAAAGCGGAAAATGAGCTTGGCGATCTATTCAAACTTCACGGACTACCGCCGCCGTTACTTGCACTGCGAAGCCAGTCGTCACTGACGTTGCTGACGTGCCTCGCAAACTCTGACTTGCTGGCGATGGTTCCGGCGCAATGGGTGGAATTGCCATTCGCGCAGCGGGTCCTGACGGCAATCCCGGTGAAGGAAGAATTGCGGGCGCCGCCCATCATCGTCGTCAAACGGTCGGACGTCCCGCTCGGGCCTGCCGCGACCTTCCTGCTCGACCTCGTGAAGCGAAGCGCCGGCCATCTCACGCCCAAGAAGGCTCCCGCCGCTTGAAGGCGACCTGCGCCGGCGCATCCGCTCCCTGCGGCGATAGCGCAGGGATATCGCTGTGACCTCTTTGATATCTTTTTGCGTTCCCTCTCGCGCTGTACAACTTGTTTCAACAATAAAGACAAATAGTGAGGGAGAAGCATGCCGCATCCTGACCCCAGACCATCGCAGTGACGGTTGCGGTGCCACCGGCACCGTCAGCGCCTTGAACGTGCGATTCTCTTCCAACGATCGGCCGGTAGCGCCGAGATTGTGGCTGCGATCGGTCGCGTCGAACACCTGCGCCTGCGCGACAGGCTTGCCGCGGCCCCACGCGCGCGACGGCCGCCCAAGAGTTGTTTGTGCATATCGACAGACCTGAGGCCGAATGAGCACGCGTGACTTCGATACGGACGTCCTGATTGTCGGAGCAGGGCCAGCCGGTCTGGCGCTCGCGACCGAGCTTATCATGCGCGGTCTTTCGGTGCTGGTGATCGAGCAGAACGACCGCGTCGGCGTTCAGCCGCGGGCCAAGACAACTAACGTGCGGACAATGGAGCACATGCGCCGGTGGGGCTTGGCCGAGCGCATCCGGAGCAACTCGCCGGTCGACGCCACCGTACCGCGCCGCGTCCGCTTCGCCACCTCTTTGTTCCGTGGCGATATCAAGAACTTCGACAACGCCTTGTACTTCGAGCGTCGGCGGGACGAGCGATTTTCTGAGAACGCCGAATGGATCCCGCAATACGTTGTCGAGAAGGTGCTGCTGGATCACGTTTCGGCCCATCCCCTGGCGACGGTCAGGCTTCGCTGTAAGCTGACCGGATTCGAGCAGGACACCGGAGGCGTTCGCGCCCAGATCCACGACGCGAGCGTCGCAGAAACGATCGAACTTCGCGCACGCTACCTCGTGGGCGCCGACGGTTCGAGAAGCGCAGTGCGCGAGGGCCTCGGCTTCCAGATGGAAGGCGACACCTCAATTGCGTCCTTCGTCACCCTCATCCTGAAAATCCCCGGGCTGCTCCGTGATCCCGATCTTAAGCCCGCCATCATGCATTGGCTGGTCGATCCAGAATGCCCTTGCATCATGGGGCAGATGGACCGCGATGATACTTGGTTCTGGGGCCCAACGCCGCCGCCGGGAGTGAAGATCGACGACGCCTGGCTGAACGATAAGATCAAGCATTCCATCGAAGGACGCTATGAGGCCTCCGTCCTGGCGCGCGACTCCTGGACGGCGCACAAGCTGCTCGCGAACCGCTACCGTCTGGGTAATATCTTCCTGATCGGCGATGCATGCCATCTGCACCCTCCGTTCGGCGGGCACGGCATGAATCTCGGCTTCGGCGACAGTGTCGATCTTGGCTGGAAGCTCGCCGCCACCTTGCAGGGATGGGGCGGCCAGGACCTGCTCGAGAGCTATGAGATCGAGCGACGGCCGGTCCACCGGCGGGTGCTGGACTCTGCGACCGAGAACATGGCCTCGCTCAGCGACCAGTTTGCAACGCCCGAGCTGAAGGAAGATAGTGCGCGCGGCGCCGCGGCACGCGCACGCGCGGCCGCCGCTATCGACAAGCAGAAATCGCCAGAGTTCCGCTCGCTCGGTCTCGTGCTCGGGTACCACTACGCTGGATCGCCGATCATCGCACGGGAAGCCGACTCGCCGCCGGGCGAGAGCGTGATCGAATATCGCCCTTGCGCCTATCCGGGCGCCCTGGCGCCGCATTGCTGGCTCCCGGACGGACGCTCGCTCTACGATCTGTTCGGCACCGGGTTCACTTTGCTGGCGACGCGCGAGGCTAGCGCGGACGACGAATTGGCGGTCCGCTGCGCTGCGGCGCGCCAGAACGTGCCGCTCGAATTGGTTTCTGTTCCGGACGATGCCCTGCATCATCTCTATGGGGCGCGGTTGGCCCTCATCCGGCCCGACCAGCATGTCGCCTGGCGCGGGGACCGGATCGATTTGCTGGACGAAGCTCTCATGATGGCCAGGGGAGCCAAACCGCCTCGATGATCCGGCTCGGACGTCGCGGCCAAAATACAACAAGGCCAAGCAAAGGGAGGATACCGATGATCACACGTAGGACCCTGCTCGCCGCCGCCGTAACCACCGTAGCTGCCCCTGCCCTGGTCCGCGCAGCGCCGCGAAAACTCAAGCTGTCGCATTACCTGCCGCCGCAGCATGAGGCCAACACGGAGTTCAAGCGTTGGGCCGACGATCTGAGAAAGAAAACCGGCGGTCAGCTTGACATCGAAATTTACCCCGCCGGCCAGATGGGGCCGCCGCCTCGGCAGTTCGGCCTCGCGCGGACAGGCGTGGCCGACCTCGCCTACGTGTACACTGCCCTGAATCCGGGCCGCTTCCCTATGACGGACATGCTGGGCGCGCCGTTCCTTTTCGCCAAGCCCGACCGCCTTCCCATCAGCACCGCCGACGCCTCTTTGATCACCACCGACCTGCGCGACCGCCTGGCCCACGAATATGCCGGAACCGAGGTTCTCTACTTTGTCGTATCGACCGCGCTCGGATTGTTCATGCGGGAAAAGACAGTCAGGACGCCGGACGACCTTAAGGGGCTCCGCATTCGCCCCACCAGCGCGATTGCCGCGTCGCATCTGCGGGCATGGGGTGCCTCGCCCACCACGATCGGCCCTACGGAATTGGCCGACGCCCTCTCCAAGGGCGTCGTCGATGGCGCCATCTTCAATTTCGAGGGCGGTAGGGTGTTCCAGCTTCAGCAGGCGGTAAAACACGTAACTCTGCTGGCCGACTCGGTCGGCACCTTCTGCCTGGTGATCAATGCGAAAACGATGAAAGGCCTGCCGAAGGAATTGCAGCAGGTCATTGCGGCAACGACCGGCCCCGCCGCAGGGCATCGCGTCGGCGGCCTCTACGACGTCAGCGAAGCCGCAGGCCGCAAGGTATTCGAGCAAGCCGGGGTCAAGATCCTGCAACTCGAGGGCGATGCCGTGTCGCCGTTCATCCAGAAGACCAAGGCCCTGACCGAGCATCAGATCGCGGCGCTCGAAGCCAAGGGTCTCAAAGTGCGCGAGTTGCTGGCCACGGTGCAGGCTGAGGTCGCCAAGGCCTGACATGCGCTTGCACGAGATGGTTGGCAAACTGGCCAGCGCGTGCACGGTCCTCGGCGCCGCTGCGCTCGCCGGCATGATGCTTTGCACCACCTACGACGTGGTCGCCCGCGCGGCATTCGGGCGGCCACTCTACGGCGTGGTCGACATCACCGAGATCATGGTGCTGTGCGTGGCGTTCCTCGGCCTTCCCGAGGTCTGCCTGCGCGACGAGCAAATCCGCGTCGACATCATCGACGATCTCGTGCCAGCCGGCGTTCTCATGGCCTTGAAGTTGATCGGATCGGCCGCGACGCTCGGATTCTTAGTTCTTCTGCTGGCGAACGTGGTCCAGCCGATGCTCGACGCCTATCGGTTCGGTGACATCAAGGCCGATACCGGCTTCCCCGTCTACCTGCTTCTCGTGCTGATCATCGTCAGTCTGCTCGCGGCCGCGCTGACGACCTTGGCCAGTTTCCTGCGACTCGTGCGCGGCGACAGGAGTGATCACCTGTGAGTCCTCTCGCAGTCGGCATTTTTGGCATTGCAAGCCTCGTGCTGCTGATCCTCATTAGGATTCCCGTGGCCGTCGCGCTCGGGCTCGTTGGCTATTTCGGCTATGCGATGATCAACGGATGGTCGAAGGCCGGACTCATGATCGGCGGCGTTCCGATCGAATTCGCGTCGATGTACACGTTATCGGTAGTGCCACTGTTCACACTGATGGGCGCCGTTGCGGCAAGCGCCGGCTTATCAGCCGATCTCTTTCGGGCGAGCCGCATCCTGTTCCGTGGCATGCGGGGCTCCCTATCAATCGCCTCGATCTTTGCGTCGGCGCTCTTCGGCGCCGTATGCGGCTCCTCGGTCGCGACGGCGCTCACGATGAGCAAGGTCTCCATCCCCGAGATGATGCGGGCCGGATATCCGCCGCAACTCGCAGCCGGCGCCGTCGCCGCCGGCGGCACACTCGGGATACTCATTCCGCCATCGCTGATCCTGATGATCTACGCGATCATCGCGCAACAATCCGTCGCCAAGTTGTTCATGGCGTCACTGGTCCCGGGACTGATCCTGACCGTGCTGTATTGCCTGATCGCGATTGCCTATCACCGATTGCTGACGGGCGAAGCCCGGGAGCGGCCTGAAGCCGACGACAAGACCGAATCGCTACCGGCGGCCATCCTCAGGATTTGGCACGTCGTTGCGCTGTTCGCGCTCACTTTAGGGGGCATCTATTTCGGTTGGTTCACGCCAACGGAGGCGGCTGCGATCGGCGCCTTTGGCGCTATTGTGCTGAGTGCCATCCTACGCCGGCATGACTTCTCCGAAACGATCAACTGCTTTGTCGGAACTGTGCGGCTGGTATCGAGCCTTATCTTCATCGTGATCGCATCGGGTGTGTTTTCGTATTTCATTGTACAGACCGGCATTTCGGATCACCTAATCGGGTGGGTGAAATGGATCGGCTTCGGTAAAATCGGTATCGTCGTCGCTGTCTGCGTGCTCTACATCGTGATGGGCGCCTTCCTGGAAGGAATCGGGATGCTGCTCGTCACCGTTCCGATCACATTGCCGCTTATGTTGTCGTTCGGCTACGACCCGGTCTGGTTCGGGGTGCTGCTCGTCATTCTGATCGAGATCGGCCTTATTCATCCACCGATGGGCATGAACCTATTCGCGATCAACGCCGTCACTAAGGACATCACGATATTCGACATCTACAAAGGCTCGGCCCCGTTTCTGATCGCACCGATCATCTTGATTGCTCTTATGATCACGTTTCCGGAACTCGTGTTGTGGCTGCCCAGTCACTTGAACTGACACTAGAACTTGGGCCGGCCATAGCATTTGGTTCAAATTGCGAATTGTCGTCGGCCAATGCGAGGAGCTGTCTCGCCCATGCCGCGGACGTCGCCTGCGTGCTTGGTGAGTTCCGTCGGGCTGGTGCCCGGCGATCGGGCGCTCTCAGGATTCAGAGGCCGCCTCATGCGGCTTTCACCTTTCTGCACAACCTCGCGCAAGTTTGCTGGCCAGGGGCGGAATTCGAACCATTCCTTTATTGGGGTCGTCCTGATCCTGAACCTGCCCTGTGGCAATATCCACGATGGACTTGGCTAGGGCGTTGGGGTCGCGGGGGCGCTTCTTTGCCATTTACGCCTCTGAAATATTGATTTCGGCAGCGGTGACGTAATACCCGTTGTCAGCGATGCCCATCAGGACCGCGTGGGCATCGAGCCCAATACGGGATGGTTCCCCGGGCAGCATTTCCATGGATTTGACTGGTATCCATGGCGCTTGGTCGTCCGGTAAATTTGCGCCAGAGGCGTCGGCCGTAAATCCGTAAACCTTAGGATTTTGGGTCGAATTGAATGCGTATACGATCATGGGCCCTCCTTATCTCAATATGGGCCGTCCCAAACGGAACTCAAATGCCTTATTCAAACTGACCCACTACCCAAGAACCCCCCGGGGCTTGGGAACCGGGGCACACATGGGCGGTGCTTGCCGCGCCAAAGAACCATGCCGGCGAAAGCTCACACTCTGACGGAGAGTGGCCATGGAGAGCGACCGCATTCGCGCCGTGACCTCCAGAATATTTGACTACGTCAAAAGTCCCTCGCTCAGGCACATCCGAGATCCACACAGCATTCACCGGCTCGCGGAAGAGCTCCTGAAAGCGGTCGATCGGGCGGGCTCAATCTGGGGCAAATGGGAGGGGCCTCGCGAGGAGATCGCGAAATCTGCCGCGCACTGCTGGATCCCCGTCGAGGATCTTCGGGCTTACCTGAACCAACTGCCCGGCCCGCCCCTGACGAAGACAGACGTCGTGCAGAGGCTGCGGGCGGTCTGGGAGGAGCCATACAGCCAAATTCCGAACGACGACCTCCAAGCCTCTTGCCTCGCCCTTTACGAGGCCGAGAAGGTGCAAGGGACCGAGATGCCCGCGATCATCGGGGCACTACAGGAACACATCGAGGCCGAGGAAGATCGGCTCAGCCGAGAGCGCGAGGAAGGATGGCGCCGGCACCAGGAAGAGGAGCGACTTCGAAAGCAGCAACTGTTCGAGGCCGGCGCCGACTCCGCGTGGATTCAGATCGACGGCACAGAGAGATTTCATTGCCGGCGGAACGGCCGCACCTATCACGCTGTGCGAGGCAAGGATAAGCGCTGGTCGCTTTTTCGGGTTGCGGCGCCGGGTGACGCCGGCGCAATGCTGGGGACCTATCAGGGACGGCGATATGCGAATAAGGCGCTTGAAACGATCGCCTACGCCCCTGAGCCTCAATGGTGATCCGAAGATCTCGCAGGTCGGCGGAGGCCCGAGAACGGACGCCAGATTGGGTGCCGCCTAGACGGAAGCCGGATGACGCGTACGTGTCTGAACTGCACCATTGCTGCTGGCGCCGGCTATTACGGAACTTTGTGGTGTCGCTAGCGGGCTGCTAGCGGCGTGCCTCAACGCCACTGCCCAGCCGATCTCCAGCAGCCAGCCGCGGCGAGATCAGATTTCGTTCCCAAAATGATAACTTAACCTATCATACGCCATAAAATGATGTGTATTCTTATCATGTTGTTGACTTCTACAGTGCCGATAGATAAGTTAACCTATCAATTCGATTGAGAAGATTGGAAAACCTATCATGCCCCCGGCCGGCTCCGAATTGCTCAGGGAACTGGGAACCCAGCTCCGCGACGGGCGCCAGCGCGCCAAGCTCACCCAGGACGAACTTGCCCTGCGCGCGGGCCTCAGTCGCGTGAGCTATCGCGCAATCGAGACCGGCACAGCCGCGCCCCGCGCAAGCACCCTTATTAACATCGCGCGCGCGCTCGGCATGGAGATGATGCTCATTCCCAAAGAGATGGTGCCGGCCGTTCAGGCCATGCTGCACTCGGGCGACGATGATCGGCCCGCCTTTACCGTCGATGCTGAGCAGCCCGAATGAACGCCAACCCGTCACCCATAGAGGCGGTCACGTCCCTCGATGTCACGCTTGGCGCCGTTGAGGTCGGCACCATTGTGCGCACACCGGGCAACTACAACGCCTTCAGCTTTGCCCAAAGCTATCGCGCCATGCCTGATCCGCCGATCTTGAGCCTTTCGTATCGCGCCGCAGACGGTCACCTGCGCAAGGACCCCAAGCCTGAGCACGGCCTGCTGCCCGCGTTCTTCTCCAATCTCCTTCCCGAGGAAAAGCTGCGCGAGGCCATGGAGCGGTACCATGCCCAAGTTGTCCGGCCGGCCAACGACTTTGATCTCTTAACGGCGCTGGGCGGCGATCTACCGGGCGCGGTCCGCGTGGTCCCTAGCGGCGGCAGGCCGGTGCCTGAGGCTGCGGTGAAGGCCGCGACCGGCAAGGTACGCTTTTCTCTATCAGGCGTGCAGATGAAGCTGTCGGTGATGAAGAACGCCGGCAAGGAAGGCGGGATTACGCTTCCCGTCGGCAATGCCGACGGCGACTATATCGCCAAATTTCCATCGCTGAACTACGTTGGCCTCTCCGAAAATGAGTTCGCAATGCTGGCGCTTCATGACAGGCTTGGCATGGAGGTGCCGGAGCGAGAACTCGTCGATAAAACGGAGTTCGACGGCATTCCGCCCCAGTTCAATACGCTTGCGACGGGACGCGTGCTGCTGACACGCCGCTTCGATCGCAGTGACGCGGGGCGCGTGCATATCGAGGATTTCGCGCAGGTATTCGGTGTCCAGCCACACCTGAAATATACGGGCGCCGGTTATCACAACATCGCCGATGCGCTGAACCGCGCAGTCTCCTTCGAGGCCGCTGTCGCGTTCGTGAGGCGACTTGCGATCGCAGCGGTCACCGGCAATGGCGACATGCATCTCAAGAACTGGTCGCTGATCTACCCGGGTGACGGGCGCAGCCCACAGTTCGCGCCTGTCTACGATGTGCTTTCAACCATCCCCTACCTGCCGGCGGACAAGCTCGCGCTCTCCCTCGGCGGCGAGAAGTCCTTCAAAGCCCTGACGCAGGATCGCTGGCGCACGCTTGCCAACCGCGCGCGCCTGCCGGAGGGATCAGTTCTCAAGAGTGTAGCCGAGACCGCCGCCATGGTTCACGATCTTTGGCCAACATTGCCGGAGCGCGACGTGGTGCCGAAGCAAGTACTCGAACTGATCGATCGTCATATTGCCGCCATGGCACCGATCCTCGACCCCGCCATGCGAATCAAAAGCACTTCGATTAGTGAACGCCCGTGACCGCCATGAGCAACTCCATGATGGCGGTGATATTGGAGGTCGTCGGAAACTAGCAACTGGTCTCGACCGTCCAACCCAAGTGCCTCACCTACAGGGTGACTTCACTTTTAGCCGGGCTGGGTGCACATAGCGGGCGCGCGATAGAATTGGGTAGCAAAATGGTAGCAAACGGTGATTTTTCGGGTTTACGCTAAAGCTGATTATGTAGTATTTTCAATGAGATGGAGGGGTGGCCGAGTGGTTTAAGGCACCGGTCTTGAAAACCGGCGAGGCTCGCAAGGGCCTCCGTGGGTTCGAATCCCACCCCCTCCGCCAGGTCCCATCTATCCGACTCAAAACATAACCGTCAGCGGTCGCTCACGCCGCGACCGTGTCGGAACGGCGGTTCCGCACGCGCTCCTTCAACGGATCGAACAGCGAGGTGCGGTCGACCGAGCGCACGGTCATCGGGAACCGCGCGCCGAAGTATTCGACCAGGACCTTGGCGCCGACTTGCGCCGCGCCCGGGGGCAGATAGCCCAGCACGATCTGCTTTCCGACGGACGGACCGTAGCCGACGCGGCGGATTCGGCCGCGGCGCCCCTTGGCGTCGGTCAGAACCTGTTTGGTCTCCGGATCGAGCAGCGGCCAGTTGTTGCCGACGATGAAACGCGGCGTGCCATCCGGCGCGATGTTGTCGTCGAGCGTCATGGTGCACAGGACCGCCGCCAGCGGCCCGTTGTCGATTTCCGCCAGCAGCGCGGCCTTGCCCAGGAAATCCGCCTCCTTGATGCGCTTGGGCGCCAGACCCGCTTCAAGAAGCGTGTACTCGCTGTCCAACTCGCCGCCTTGCAGCAGGTAGTGGCCCTCGAGCGGCGCGCTGGTGGCATAGACCTCGACGCCCACCGGCACGAGCCGGAAAGGTCGCCCAGATTGTTCGAGCGCCGCCCACAGCGCCGAGCCGTCTTCGTAGTCGCAATGCAGCTCCCAGCCGAACTCGCCCACATAGGAGATGCGGCTCGCAAGCGCCGGAATGCCGGCGACGCGGATGTCCCAGACGCGGCCGAACGGGAACGCCTCCGACGAAACGTTGGTTTCGGTCAACGGCTGCAGCACCTCGCCGGCATTCGGGCCCCAGAGGCCGATGGTGATCTGCTTCTGGGTGAGGTCGATGAATTCGACACCGGCCGCCGGCATGCGGTCGCGGATCCATTTGCCGTCCATGGCGCCGACCGAGCCGCCGGTGACGACGCGGAAATGCTCGGGCCCGAGCCGCATCACAGTCAGATCGGCGCGCACACCGGCGCTGTGATCGAGGAACTGGGTGTAGACGACGCGGCCCGGCGCCACATCCATCTGGGCGACCGACAGGTATTGTAGCAGCGGCAACGCGTTCGGCCCGATGAGATCGAAGATGGCGAAATGCGAGAGGTTGATCAGGCCGGCGCCGTCGCGCATTGCCAGATGTTCGGCGTAAGAGATCGGCGAATGCCAGCGGCTGTCCCACTCGTGCGGCCGCGCCGGGACTTGCGCGCCGTAACGTTCGAGCAGAGGCCGGTTCGATTCGTACCAGGGCGCGCGCTCCCAGCCGCCGGGGTTGTCCGCCATGCGGAAGACGCCGCCGAGTTCCACCTCGCGCGCGTGGAACGGGCTCTTGAGGATATCGCGGCCGGTCACGTAAGGCTCGCGCGGATGAATGATGCCGTAGATTTTCTTGGCGATCTCGGTGCTGCGCCCGTTGACGTAGGCAGGCTCCTTCTGGTGCGGATAGAAACGCGCGACGTCGATCGGCTGCGGATCGATCGCAGGTTCGCCGTCGACGATCCAATCGGCGATGAGCTTGCCGATACCGGGGCCGTCCTTGACCCAAACGCCCTCGGCGAGCCACAGGTTCTTCAATTCCGGCGATTCACCGACCACCGAACTGCCGTCCGGCGTGAACAGCAAGAGTCCGTTGAACGACTTCCGCCACAGGTATTCAAGCTCGCCGAAGATCGGAACGACGTCGAGCGCTTCCGCAAACGCCTCTTCGAAATGCGCCTGATCGAGTTCCCGCATCGACGGTGACAGATTGGCGAGCGCCGATTGGCCGACCTCGGCGATATCTTCGGGGGCGACCAGGCGCGGCGCCTCGCGCTCGTAGTAGCCGAACTCGGCCTCGCCGCCTTCGGTGCTTTGATGGCCGCCGGTGTCGCGCACGTAGGCCGCAAGATCCTGGATGCGCAGCAGCGGATAGGACATCTCTTCGCGCGGCGCGTGTTGCTGTAACAGGGCGTCGAGCTTGGCGCCGCGGAAGAACAAGAGCGGATGCTCGCCGGCCGCGACCGGCACCGCCACGCCCGCCTTGCGGCCAACCAACGCGCCCCAGATGCCGCAGGCGACGATCACCCGGTCGGCGGAAATGGTGCCGCGCGTCGTCTCAACGCCGCGCACTTTGCCGTCCTCGCTGACGATGCGCAGCACCGGCGTATTCGGAAACACCTCGACGCCGCCGCTCGCGACCAGTTCGTCGACCATCTTGCCGGCAAAGGCTTGCGAGCGCGGCACCACCAGGCCGGCCTGCGGATCCCATAACGCACCGCGGATCGCGTCGGCGGCCAGGAATGGGTGGCGCGCCGCGGCTTCGCTTGCCGACAGCATTTCCATCTCGAAGCCAAATGATTTGGCGCTTGCCAGCTTGCGCCAGAGCTCGTCCCAGCGCTCGTCGCTGTCCTTCAGGCAGACCTCGAGGCCGCCCTTCTCCAGAAAGTGTCCGCGCGCCTTGAAGAACTCCCGGCTGTAGCCTGTCGTGAACGCTGTCAGCCGGTCATGCCCGGTGTTGAACAGGAAATCGCTCGCATGCGCGGTCGAGCCGATATCCGTCGGGATTCCGGATTTGTCGAGAATGGCGATGTCGGTTTCGCCGCGGGCCAACAAGTGCCACGCGGTCATGACGCCGACGATGCCGCCGCCGACGATGACGTAGGCCTTGTGTTGGGGGAGATCCGCCATCATGCCGCTCCTCTGTCCGGGGCGCCGATTGTGCCGACAATGCCGATTGTGCCCGCTTCAGGCTGCCGCAACGCCGCCAGCCACTCCGCGCTCTGGCGCAGGCCCCCGAAGGGAAAGACGTGCAGGCCCGCGACCGGCGCCAGCGCATCCACCCGTTCATCCGCAAGCAACCCGCGCGCCAACCCCTCGACCAGCGCATCCGGCGACCAGCGGCTCGCCAGCTTGCGGACGGCCGACGGCCCCTGCGCGAGCGCCTTGGCCGAGGTGCCGATGCCGCAGCGGAGCGCGAACGCCAGCAGGGTGTGCAATTGGGTCGGCCCCGGCACGCCGATGCGCACCGGCAGCATGCAGCCATCCTCGCGCAAGGCCCGCAGCCAAGCGACGACGGCCTCGGCCTCGAAAGCGAACTGGGTGACCACCCACATCTCGGTGCCGGTGTCGCGCGCATACGCCGTCTTGAGCGCCAACGCGCGACGTGCGGCGGCCGCGTCGGCATGGGGGTGTCCTTCCGGAAAGCCGCCGATCCCGACCTTCCTGAAGCCGTGCTGCTGCAACAGCCCGGTATCGAGGACCTGCAAGGTATCGGCAAAGGGACCGCAGGGCTTGGTGGTGTCGCCGGCGATCAGGAACACGGAGTCCACCCCGGCCGCGGCGAGTTCGCTGAGCCAATTGCCGAGTTGGCGGCGGCTCGGAATCGTGCGCGCCGCCAGATGCGGGACCGGGCACAGCCCCTCCCCGACGAGATGGCGGCAAGCGGCAATCGTGTCCGCGAAGTCGGCGCGCGGCAGGTACGGCACATACACGGCGGTGCCCGGCCCCAGCAGGCGCACGAGTTCCCCAGCGTGTTGCTGCGCCGCCGGCGTCATTTCAATGGATGCGCTAAGCGCCAGCGAACGCACGACCGCCGACACCGAAATCTGCTCGATGTTCATGGACAATTCTCTTTCCTGCCGCGCTCGCGCTCTGGCAGAGGCGACGGGCGACATGCCGGCGACGCTCAAGCGCAGCCCCCCGGTCGTCCGGCAGGCAAGAAGCCTGCCGGAATCATTCCGCTGCCATTCTTCAGATGGCGTGATCGCGCCCTTGCGTCTTGGCGCGCTCGCGGGCGCTCGGATTGGCCGATGGCCGGAACGGCACCTCGACCACCTTGGCGTCGACGGGCTGGCCGGGCGTGGCGTTATAGAGGTCGGGCAGCCAGACCTTTAGCTCGGTGCCGATCGCGCTGAGGCCGACCGGCACGTGGGCCAGTGCGATGTTCGTCTGCAGTTCGGGCGAATACCAGGGCGAGGTCACGTAGCCGACCGGCGTGTCGGCACCCGGCTGCGAAATCAACCAGAAGTCCGGCGCATAGTCCGTGATCGGCAGGCCGCCGAGCGCAAGACCGACCATGGTGTTCTTGAACGGATAGCGCCCGGCTTCGATTTCGCTGCGCACGTGCTCCAGCCGCTCCTTGCCGATGTAAGGCGCGGTCTTCTTGCGCGGTACCTGGTAAGCCAGGTTGCACTGGAACGGCAGCGTCTCCTGGTCGATGTCCTGGCCCCAGGACAGGATGCCGGCGGCGATGCGCCGGTGATGCGCGGGCGCCGTGATCATCAGATTGTGGCGGTAGCCGGCAGCGAGGACGGCGTGCCACATGTCGGCGGCGTAGTAGGTCGCGTCCTTCAGGTAGATCTCGTAGCCCTTCTCGCCCGTGAAACCGGTCTGCGAGATGAGGACATCGCGGCCGCCGATCTTGGCCCACATCAGCCCGTAATAGGGCAGATCGCGCACCGCCTCGCCGACGAGGTCGACCATCAGGTCCACCGACTTCGGCCCCTGGATCTGCACCGGGCAGACATCGATCTCGTGGATCGAGACGCGGAAGTCGCCACGGGCGTTAACGCCGCGCAGCCACCATTCGAGGTCACTGTCGGACAACGAGAACCAGAACTCGTCCTCGGCGACCCGCAGCAGCACCGGATCGTTGAGGATGCCTCCCTCCTCGTTGCACAGGATGACGTATTTGCCGTTCATCGGCCGGATGCGCGTGGCGTCGCGGGTGATGACGTAGTTGACGAAGGCCTCGGCGTCCGGGCCCTTGACTTGGATCTGCCGCTCGACCGCGACGTTCCACATGGTCACGTGATTGACCAGGGCGTCGTACTCGACCATGGCGCCGCCGTCCTCGGGCCGCACATAGCCGCGCGGATGATAGATGCGGTTATAGACCGTGGCGCGCCAGCAACCGGCCTCCATGGACAGATGCCAGAACGGCGATTTGCGCACGCGGGTCGAGATGAGCATCTGGACCGGCGTCGGCCCGGACTGACGCAGGTTGATGGGAACGCGACGGTCGGACTGATCGACGGACGGCCAGCGCTGCGACATCTCGGCGGTGCGGGTCGTTTCGATTGCTTCGGGCGCGACGGATACGGATTCGATTGCAGAGTGAGCGGTTGTCATTGCTGTCCAGGTCCTTCCGCAGGGGGTGACACCGGCGTGCAATCTGAGGCGATCCGCGCACGGCCGCTGTACTGCTTAAGAACTCAATTGTTCTGTATTCGACACCGGTGCGCTCATTCACACATGACGCAGGCTTCGGCGCCCTGCCTTGGAATGGACTCAACCGCGCTCAAAACGTGGCGTTCTTTCCGCTCCCGCTCGACCGATGTTGCCGACGCGGCCGGTTCGGCGTGACTCGCGTGCGCCCGCGCGAAACGCGTGATCTCCGAAAAGCGACGCTTGTTATCTCAAAAGCGACATCCGTAGAAAACGGGAGCGTCGGTATTCTTTGGATCGCCAGTGTTCATGGGGCGTGTGCTTCGCTCTCCGGGCGCTTTACTTGAAGGGCGGCAGCCTGATCTGTATATAAAAATGGGCCGTGCGGTCATGGGAATTGAGCGCCATGGATAGGGGAGTAGGCGCGTCCTCGACCAAGAGAGAGGATGCCTCGCCGCGGACAGTCATTTTTGTGCTCGTGCCGCGCTTCTCCATGATTGCGTTTTCGTCAGCCATCGAGCCCCTGCGCATCGCCAACCGCCTGCACGGCACCCAATTGTATCGATGGGTCGTGCTGTCACCCGACGGAAACCCGGCGCACGCCAGCAACGGCGTCGTCGTCAACGTCGATGGCGCCACCGGCGGCTATGAGTTGGCGGCCAAGACCGGTCGCCCGACCGACATGGTGCTGGTCTGTGGCGGGCTCGGTTCCGAACATTTCAAAGACCCCGCGCTCTCGGGATGGCTGCGGCGCCAAGAGCGGCGCAGCGCCTATACCGGCGCGCTGTGCACGGGCGCCAGCCTGCTGGCCTGGGCCGGTCTGCTCGACGGCTTCAAATGCGTCATCCATTGGGAGAGCATCGACGGATTCCGCGAGGCCTATCCCGAAATCGACGTCTCGTCCGATCTGTTCGTGGTGGACCGCAACCGCATCACCTGCGCCGGCGGCACTGCGGCGCTCGACATGATCGTCTACCTGATCGCCGAGCAGCACGGGAAGGCGCTGGCGACCGATGTCATCGAGCAGTGCCTCGCCGACCGCATGCGCGATCCCCACGACCACCAGCGCCTCGCCCTCTCGGCGCGGGTCGGAATCTACAGCCCCAACGTCCTCAAGGCGATCGAGATCATGGAGGCGCATATCGAGGACCCGATCAGCCAGGAGGACATCGCGCTCTTGCTCGGCCTGTCATGCCGGCAGCACGAGCGCCTGTTCCGCCGGCACATCGGCATGTCGCCTGCGCACTATTACCTCAAGCTGCGCTTGAAGAAGGCGCGCCATCTTCTGCTCCAGAGCGAGATGTCGATCCTAGAGATCGCGCTTGCCGCCGGCTTCGTCTCGGCTTCTCACTTTTCCAAGTGCTACCGCGGCCTTTACGGCAAGTCGCCGCGCGACGAACGCCGGACGGTGGCTTAAGCGCAATCCCGGAAGGGCGCCGCGTCGCTCGCCTGCCAGCGCTAGTTCAGCCCGTCGAACAAAGGATCGACATAGGGGCCGCCGCGCGCGCGGCAGTCGCGCTGGCACATGCGGTCGCAGGTGTCGGTGTATTTCACGCAACGGCCCTGACTATCGGCCGCGAGGCAAGCGGTCTGACCCCAAGTGCAACTCGCCTGACAATCCTGCCAGCAGGCCTGCTCGCCCCAGACGGCGGCGGCGCGGGCGCTGCGCGGAAACGGCAGCGCCGGTGCCACGCGATGGCCATAGGCTCGTCGCATCATGCTGAGATCGGCAGCGTGCGACGGTGTCCAGACGGGCATCAGAATACCGCCTAGCAGGAAAGCGAGCAGAAGAATCCGGATTTTCATGGCCATTGTTCCGGTGATTGAGTTGTCCAGGATAGCGCGAGCGGCCGTCGCGGCCAAACGCAACGGCGTTGCCGGTCGGCCTTGTGGGCGACAGGCGGCGCAAGCACATTTTCGAAATGCGCGGCGGCCGCCCTTGTGAGAAGGAAGCCGCGTTCTTGGGGGCGACGACTAAACGGGGAATTGCCCGGTGAACACCAGCATATCTCGCACCCCGACCGCCGACGCGCCTGAGCAGCATTTCGGCACCGAAGGCATCCAGCCGATGGGGCGGCCGAGCCTCGTCACCCGCGCCTTCATGCGCATGGTGGCGGCGGTCGAGCGGCTCAATCTCAAATGCAGCAAGGTCGGCAACCCGCCGATTTACGACAACACCGTCTTTCCCTGGGCGAAGGAAATTGAGGCCGAGTGGCCGGCGATCCGCGCCGAGCTCGATCGGGTGCTGACTCGCAAGGACGACTTGCCCGGCTTCCACGAACTGTCGACTGACGTTGCCACCATCAGCAAGGACCGCGGCTGGAAGACATTCTTTCTGTGCGGCTATGGCTTCAAGTCCGACAACAACATCAAGCTCTGCCCGCAGACCTGGCGCATCTGCCGCAAGATCCCGGGGCTGATCACGGTGATGTTCTCGATCCTGGAGCCGGGCAAGCACCTGCCGCCGCACCGTGGGCCCTATAACGGGGTGCTGCGCCTGCATCTCGGGCTGATCATCCCCCAGCCACCCGACGCGCTCGGCATCCGGGTGGACCGGGAGATCTATCGCTGGAAGGAGGGCGAAGCCGTCATCTTCGACGATGCCTTCGAGCACGAGGCCTGGAACGACACCCCCCACACGCGTGCGGTGCTGTTCGTCGATTTCATCAAGCCGACCCGTTTTCCGGCCCGTTTCCTCAACTGGGCGCTGCTGAACCTCGCCGTGTTCACGCCCTTCATCCGGGAAGGCATGGACAACCAGAAGGCCTGGGAGAGGAAGTTCTACGCCGAAGCGGAAGCGCTCAGGAACCGGTAGCGCTCGGGCGGCGTGCCACCCGCTCTTCGCCTCTCCCCTTGTGGGAGAGGGTGCCCGAGCGGAGGCGAAGCCGAGCGAGGGCGGGTGAGGGGTCGGCACTTCATTGAGGCTCTAACCCCTCACCCGGCTCGCGCTCCGCTATCGCTCCCGCGCGAGCCACCCTCTCCCACAAGGGGAGAGGGAAGCGAGCATGCCGCCACTCAATGCCTCAATTGCCTTGATCTATCGCCCGATCGCCCTTACCTCCCTGCCCTATGCACGCCCCCGACACCGAAAAACCGGCTCCCAAGGTGAGCTTCGTCTCCCTCGGCTGCCCCAAGGCGCTGGTCGACAGCGAGCGCATCGTCACCCGCCTGCGCGCGGAGGGCTATGAGCTCAGCCGCGAGCACGCCGGCTCCGACCTCGTCATCGTCAACACCTGCGGCTTCCTCGACAGCGCCAAGGCGGAATTGCTGGCCGCGATCGGCGGCGCGCTCAAGGAAAACGGCAAGGTCATCGTCACCGGCTGCATGGGCGCTGAGCCCGAAAGCATCACCGCGGCCTATCCGGACGTGCTGGCGGTCACGGGCCCGCAGCAGTACGAGAGCGTGGTCGAGGCCGTGCACAAGGCGCTGCCGCCCCAGCACGACCCGTTCCTCGACCTGGTGCCGCCGGAAGGCATCAAGCTCACGCCGCGCCACTACGCCTACCTTAAGATTTCCGAAGGCTGCAACAACCGCTGCTCGTTCTGCATCATCCCGCGCCTGCGCGGCGATCTGGTGTCGCGGCCGGCGGCCGACGTGCTGCGCGAGGCCGAACGGCTGGTGAAGGCTGGTGTCAAAGAACTGCTGGTGATCTCGCAGGACACCTCGGCTTACGGCGTCGATCTTAAATACGCCGCCAGCCGTTGGGGCAATAAAGAGGTTCGCGCCAAGTTCCTCGATCTGGCAGGCGCTTTAAGCGAGTTCGGCGTCTGGGTGCGGCTCCACTACGTCTATCCCTACCCGCACGTCGACGACGTGATGCCGCTGATGGCGGAGCGGAAAGTGCTGCCTTATCTCGACATGCCGTTCCAGCACGCCGCGCCCGACGTCTTGAAGCGCATGAAACGTCCGGCCGCGCAGGAAAAGACGCTTCAACGCATCGCGCGCTGGCGCGAGATGGTTCCCGACCTGACGTTGCGTTCGACCTTCATCGTCGGCTTCCCGGGCGAGACCGACGCCGATTTCGAATACCTGCTCGAATGGCTCGACGAGGCCAGCCTCGATCGCGTCGGCTGCTTCAAATACGAGCCGGTCGCAGGCGCGACCGCTAACGATCTCGGCAATGCCGTTCCCGATGACGTGAAGGCCGAGCGCTGGCACCGCTTCATGCAGGCGCAGCAGAAAATCTCCGCGCGCCGGATCAAGCGCAAAGTCGGCACGCGCCAGGCGGTGATTATCGACGAAGTGGGTCCGACCGTCGCCAAGGGCCGCTCGATGGCCGACGCGCCGGAAATCGACGGTGCGGTCTACGTGGCAAGCCGCCGGCCGTTGCGCGTCGGCGAGATCGCGACCGTCAAAATCGAACGCTCCGACGCGTACGACCTGCACGGCAGCGCGGTCGGCTTCTGACATAGCGCTTCACCGCCCCTGCGGGCGGTGAAGCCTGCGCCGCACATCAACTCAGCGCCAGTACCAGTGACCGTGCCGGTAATACCGGTGCGGCCGGTGGTACGGCCGATAGTAGGGACCCGGCACCCAGTAGCAGCGGGTACGCCAGTGCCAGCGCCCGTGGCGGAAATAGCGATAGCGCCGGCAGACGTTGCGCGTCTTCTGCACCAGCGACTTGCCCGGCGCCACGGTCTCGATACCGGCCGGCGCGGCCGTCGTGAAGGCATGCGCGCGCGGCGCCGTCATCAGGAACGTCAAAGCGATCGCCCCGACCGCAAGCGTGATGATTTTTGCAATCCGCATTGGTTGCTCCGTTGTTGGCGTTGCACGCGACGTTTTTGCGACCGCCGCGCCTTAACCGCTTGAACGCTAATCAACGAAACATGCGGCAGGTTGATCTGTCTCAAGCTGCGGCAAATTGCCGTTCGGTTCGCGGCGCATAAAATTCACGTAAACAAAATGCCCGCGTCGCAGGTCAGCGGTTGAGCGCACCGACCACACGCACGATGGCATCTGTCAGTGCCCTCAGCTCTTCGGGCGTAATGGTGAAGGCGGGCGTCAGATAAATAACGTTGCCGAGCGGCCGTATAAAGGTGCCCTCGGCAATGAAGCGCGCGCGCAGGGCGTTGAGGTCATCGAGGCGGTTGAGCTCGACGACACCGATGGCGCCCAGCACCCGCACGTCCTTGACCGCCGGCATTGCGCGGCACGGTTCGAGCGCCTCGTTCATCTGTCTTGAGATTGACGCCACCTGCGCGAGCCGCGGCTCGCTCTCAAAGAGATCGAGCGAAGCGTTGGCGGCGGCGCAGGCGAGCGCGTTGGCCATGAAGGTCGGCCCGTGCATCATCGCCTTTTGCGGGTCATCCGACCAGAAGGCCTCGAACACCTTTTGCGTCGCCACCGTCGCGGCGAGCGGCAGCGTGCCGGCGGTCAACGCCTTCGACAGGGTGATGATATCGGGCACGACGCCGGCCTGCTCGCAGGCGAACATCGTGCCGGTGCGCCCGAAGCCGGTGAAGATCTCGTCGAAGATCAGCAACAGATCGTGCTTGTCGGCGAGCGCGCGCAACCGCTTCAGGACGTCTGCGCCATGGAAGAGCATGCCGCCGGCGCCCTGCACCAGCGGTTCGACGATGATGCCGGCTAGGTGCCCGGCGGGTTCGGCCAGCAGTGAATCGAGCGCGGCGGTGGTCGCATCATCCACCGGCAGATCGACGACGTAATGCTGCGGCAGGAGACCGGCGAACAGGGCGTGCATGCCCTCCTCCGGATCGCTCACCGCCATGGCGCCCGTGGTATCGCCGTGATAGCCGCCCTTGAAGGCCACGAACCGCGTTCGCTTGGCGATGCCGCGGTTGATCCAGTATTGCACCGCCATCTTCATGGCGACCTCGACCGCGACCGAACCGGAATCGGAAAAGAACACGTGGCTGAGATCACCCGGCAGCAGCGCGGTGAGCCGTTCGGCGAGCCGCAAAGGCTGCTCGTGCACCAGGCCGCCGAACATCACATGCGGCATCGTCTCGAGCTGGCGCGTCACCGCCTCACGGATCTGGGGGTGGTTGTAGCCGTGGCAGGCGGTCCACCAACTGGCGATGCCATCGACGAGTTCCCTCCCGTCGGCGAGCCGGATACGGCTGCCGGCGGTGCCCGCGACCGTCATCGGCGGCGTCATGGTCTTCATCTGGGCATAGGGCAGCCAGATGTGCTCTAAGGCGGCGGGGGGCGCCGCTGCGGCATTCTTTGCACTGGCGTCGCCCGGCATTTGGCGCTTCCTTACCCCGCATTCCGGCGGGTTTCGGCCCCGCTCGACAGAAGGCCCCTTGATGCACTCGCTCGACCGGTTCGCGCAAGCCAAGCTCGACGATCTGGCGCAGCGTCACCTGCGCCGGACGCTCAGCCCCACCACCCGCGAAGACGGCCTCTGGGTCGAGCGCGCCGGCAAACGGCTCTTATCATTCTCCTGCAACGACTATCTCAACCTCAGCCAGCATCCGGCTACCAAGCGCGCCGCCATGGCCGCGCTCGACCGCTATGGTGCCGGTTCCGGCGCCTCGCGGCTGGTGACTGGCAACCACCCCCTCTACGCGGAGCTGGAGAGCCGCCTCGCCCGTATGAAGGAGGCCGAGGACGCGGTCGTCTTCGGGTCTGGCTATCTCGCCAATGCCGGCATCATCCCGGTGCTGATCGGCCGCGACGGGCTGGTGCTGGTCGACGAGCTGGCCCATGCCTGCCTTTATGCGGGCGCGCAGTTGTCGCGCGGGCGTGTGCTGACCTTCCGCCACAACGACCTGACCCATGCGCGCGAATTGCTCGCCGCCCATCGCGCCGAACACGACCGCGCGCTCGTGGTCACGGACGGCGTTTTCTCCATGGATGGCGATCTGGCGCCGGTGCAGGCGCTCAACGATCTCGCCAACGACTTCGACGCCTGGCTGATGACCGACGACGCCCACGGCATTGGCGTTGTCGGCAGCGGCGGACGCGGCTCGAGTTTCCTCGGCCTCGAGAAGGTCGACGTGCCGCTGCAGATGGGCACGCTGTCGAAGGCCATCGGCGCCTACGGCGGTTATCTCTGTGCATCCGGGCCCGTGATCGAGCTGATGCGCAACCGCGCGCGCACCCTCATCTACTCCACCGGCCTGCCGCCGGCCGTGGTCGCTTCGGCGATCGCCGCCATCGATGTCATCGAGAGCGAACCCGACTACGCCGCGCTGCCCGTGCAGAAGGCGCGGGCCTTTACCCGCATGCTCAACCTGCCGGAAGCGCAAAGCCCCATCGTGCCGGTGGTGATCGGCGAAGCGGACAAGGCGCTGCAAGCTTCGCGGCTGCTGGAGGACGAAGGCTTCCTCGCGGTCGCGATCCGTCCGCCCACGGTGCCGGCCGGCACGGCGCGCCTGCGC
This sequence comes from uncultured Pseudomonadota bacterium, assembly GCA_963773225.1. Lineage (GTDB taxonomy): Bacteria > Pseudomonadota > Alphaproteobacteria > Rhizobiales > Xanthobacteraceae > Pseudolabrys. Next base: position 124,594 of record CAVZAO010000008.1, on the reverse strand, counting down.
TTCACCTTCACCGCGCGGCATCCCGACGACGAGATCGAGCGCGCCGCCGCACTGGTGCGCGAGAAAATTCTGGTGAGACAAAATTGAGCGCCTATTTCGTCACCTCGACCGGCACCGACATCGGCAAGACCTTCGTTACCGCCGGCCTCATCCGCCATTTACGCATCGGCGGCGCGGCGGTCGACGCGCTGAAACCCGTGGTGAGCGGCTACGACTCCTCGGTGGTGGAGACGAGCGACCCGGCGGTGCTGCTCGGTGCGCTTGGACGGCCGGTCACGGCGCAGGAAGTCGAGCGCATGGCGCCCTGGCGCTTCCGCGCCCCGCTGTCGCCCGACATCGCCGCCGCCCGCGAGGGCCGCGCCATCGACTTCGACGCGCTGGTCGCGTTCAGCCGCCGGACCATCGAGGGCACCCGCGGCACGCTGTTCATCGAAGGCGTCGGGGGCATCATGGTTCCGCTGGAGGGCCAACGCACGGTGCTCGACTGGATGGCGGCGCTCGACATCCCGCTGGTGCTGGTGGTCGGCGGCTACCTCGGCACCATCAGCCACACGCTCACCGCGCTCGACGTGCTGCGCCAGCGCAAGCTCGCCATTGCCGCCATCGTGGTGAGCGAAAGCGAGCGCAACCCGGTGGAACTCGAGGATACGGTCGACAGCATCGCGCGCTTTGCCGGCGACAGCCGCGTCATCGGCCTGCCGCGTCTGCCCGCCGGCTTGACCGAGCATCCAGCTTTTGCGCGGATCGCGGCGTTGCTGTGACGCGCGTCACTTATGCAGCGCGAGAAACGTCTCGAACATGCCTTCGCAGTTCACCAGCCCGTGCAGCAGGATGGTCAGCAGCGTCGACCCGCTCGCCCAGCGGAACCAGCCGAGGATCAGCCCGACGATGAAGATTTGCGCGATGACGAAGTAGTCGTATTGCAGATGGCTGATCGCCCATAGCAGCGACGTCGCGACGATGACCAGCCAGACGTCGCCGCGGTCGCGGTGCCAGCTGCGGAACAGGAAGCCGCGGAACAGGATTTCTTCGCCGATCGGCGTCACCACCACGACCGCGAGCCACAGAAGCGGCAGCCACCCGGCGGCGCCGGCGGTGCGGTAGATGGCGAATTGAAACGGCGTCACGATGTCCTGGCCGAGCCCCCAGCTCACCAGGTTGCCGATGATGATGAAGGCGATCATCACCAGCACGCCGAGAACCACCTCGCCGCGGCGCGGAATCTTGAGGGCAAGATAATCGGCGACGGTGATGCGGGTCTGCCGCGCCATCAGCATGAGGATGCCGACCTGGATCGGCGTCGACACGATGATGATGACGCTGACCGCAACGCCGTCCTGGGCGACGTTGGCGAGCTGGGCCAGCGAACGGCCGTAGAACCAGCTCAGCACCAGGAGCGCGGCCATCTGCCCAATCAGCATGGCGATGATGGCGAGCCCCAGGGCGGTGAAGCGGCCCCAGGGCCTCGGCTCTTGCTGTTCGTCCGGCGCGCTCATGGCCCCTCACCTCGAAAACGATGATGGCCGGGCGAACCCGGCCATCTTCCTATGAACGCCGCCGGTAAAGGCCCCGTTACGGCATCAGGATGACCGAACCGGTAGTGCGGCGGGCTTCCAGGTCCTCGTGTGCCTTGCGGGCGTCCTTGAGCGCGTATTTGTGGGTGACCGGGATCCTGACCGCGCCGGAGCCGACCACCTGGAACAGGTCGTTGGCGGTGGCGACCAGATCCTCGCGCTTGGCAACATAGTTGTTGAGCGTCGGGCGCGTGGCAAACAGCGAGCCCTTGGCCTGCAGGATGTTGATGTTGAAGGCCTCGACCTGGCCGGAGGCGCTGCCGAAACTGACGAAGTAGCCGAGCGGGCGCAGGCAATCGAGCGAGGCCGGAAACGTGGTCTTGCCGATGCCGTCATAGACCACGTCGCAGAGCTTGCCGCCGGTGATCTCCTTCACGCGCGCGGCGAAGTCCTCCTTGCTGTAGTTGATAACGTGATGGCAGCCGGCCTGCTTGGCGAGCTCGACCTTCTCCGGCGAGCCGACGGTGCCGATGACGGTGGCGCCGAGGTGGTTCGCCCACTGGCACAGGATCTGGCCGACGCCACCGGCGGCGGCGTGCATCAGCACGGTGTCGCCCTTGCTCACCTTGAAGGTGCGCTTGACCAGGTATTGCGCGGTCATGCCTTTCAGCATCATGCCGGCGGCCTGCTCGTCGCTGATGTTGTCGGGCAGCTTGACCATGCGATCGGCCGGCGCCAGCCGCTCCTGGGCGTAACCGCCGAGACCCACAACGTAGGCGACGCGGTCGCCCACCTTCAGATCCTTGACGCCGGGGCCGACCGCGATCACCTCGCCGGCGGCCTCGTTGCCGGCGACGAAGGGCAGACCGACGGGCGAGGGATAAAGGCCGGAGCGGAAATAGCAGTCGATGAAATTGACGCCGCAGGCGTGCTGCTTGAGCTTGACCTGCCCCTCGCCCGGCGCGCCTACCTCGATGTCGTCGACGATGAGGACTTCGGGGCCCCCGGTTTTATGCACGCGCACTGCAACGGCCATGTTTTCACTCCCTAAAAACTATTCGATCGGGTTTTGGATCGGATTTCGGCGGCGATCATAGGCAGCCGCACCGTGATGACAAGGCGGGGTCCGCGCGCGCCGCCCCTGCGGGGAGGCAGATAGCGCTTGCCGCACGCTTCGCGGCATTTTCGAATGTCGTCCCCGCGAAGGCGGGGCCCCATACGCCGCAGTCTATCGATGGGCTGCGGCGTATGGGTCCCGGCCCTCACTTCGTTCGGCCGGGACGAGGGATCTCTACTGCTCCCTCTTTCACCGACACCTTCAAACACCCGCGCGCGATCACCCGTATTCTTTGGTCGGCGCCGGGTGCGCCCTCTTCCGCCAGTCACTTCCGCCGCCTTCGCATAAGAACCGAGGGCGCGCGGGACGCGTTCGGGTCTGGGCGCACTCAAGTTTACGCAGAGTGCGCAAACTCAAAGTGCTCAGACCCGCGGGCCTCGACGCCTCGGGCCATCGAGGCGTGCTGAAGCTGATAAAGCCGCAAGTCCGCCAGTCCCTCGGCGTCCCGCGCGCGGTGTTTATAGGTTTGCTCCGCATCGCCCCCGGTGGACTTACCTTTCAGGCTTCCCGCCTTACGGCCGGACGCCTATCCACCGCTATCGGACCCAAACGGTGCCCAACATGTCTGGCCATGCCGGCTGCCGCCGCCAGTGGGGCCCCGGTGGCGCACGGATGGCGCGCCGGGACGATGCGGCTTGGACGGCCGGATCAGGGAAAGCCGCGCCGCATCTCCGACGCCCCGGTCCAGCCACCGCTCCCCGCCCCAGCCTGGAGACTGCAGACCCCTCGGTACCGAGGGCGGGATGGAAAGGAATATAATCTAAACTATCGGCTCATGCAAGGAAAAATATGAACAAAAACTTATCCCCGCTTTGGGAACTTTGGTCCCGCGCGGCTTATCTTCGCCGCACGCGAGGCCGCGCCGAGCCTTTAGACGCACCTTCGGACGCATCTGCGTTGGGTGACCCCAAACAGCCATCTCCTTTATTTCCGCGCAGAAAAATTCGCTCGCGCTCGGTCGCCAATGATCTATGATGTGCGTGATATGTGACTTGTAGTAATCTGTGCGTGTGAACAGTCTGCTTGAGTTTCGAGCGCGGGAGACACTTGTGTCTACCACTGCCCGACAGCCATTGGAGAGCGTCTCTCGGCCTCACTCAGCCGCAATTCACATCGATGCGACAGCGACCCACACCGAGGTTGCGACCGCGATTGATGGTTTGGCTGAAGAGGTCGCACGCTTATCGCGTGCCGTCGACTTCATTGCAAAGAAAGTGTCCGCTGCCCAAGCCGAGCAGAGTTCCGAGGTGGCCGGCAGCGATGCAGCGCGCACGAGTTCCACTTGTGCGCCGCAGGCACGCAAAACGATCGCTGATCGTGAATTGCAGTCTATTCCCGACGTCGAAAATTTGAGCGCCAAGGTCACGCTCCAGCCGGACCGGCAGCCCGACGGAACCAGTGTCGATGGGAATGACGATTTCGAGACCTGCGCTTCAGGCGACAGCCTCTCGCCGGTCAACGCCATGCACGCCAGACCAGCTGATGGCGCATCGGAAAAGCCACACGTCGTCGCGGCAGGCATAGCCGAACTCCACGATCGGCTCGGTGGATTTATCAAACCGAATTCTTAGCCGCCTTCGTCGTGTGCCTGAGCCGGTTCGGCTCGACTCCGTCGCCAGCTATAGTCAGGGCAATTTGAACCGAGCCAGAGCCGAAGCGGCGTTGCGGAAGTCGCTCACGCCCGATAGCCGATCTTAGAAATCATCTCGTTGAAATCCGCGCGTGCGGGCCCCGCATTCGCGGGCACCACGGGCCGGCGTCAAAGGCCGAACCTTGCCCTGACCTGCGCCGCCTTGTCGGGCGCGGCGCGTACGGTGACGGCGAGATGGCCGTCGTCCTCGAAGTGCTTGTCGAGCACCTCGGCGTGGCGGTAGAGCCAGCTTAAACCCGCGCCGTCGGCCGGGTCGAGCGCGAGCGACAAGGTCAGCCGGCCTTCACCCAGGCGCGCCTCGATCGCATCGGTGAGCGTGTTCAGGCCCTCGCCGCTTGCCGCGGACACCAGCACCGGACGGCGCTCGGGCGGCCGGCGCTCGGTGAGATTGACGAGATGCGCGCGCGCTTCCGGGTCAAGCCGGTCAAGCTTGTTCCAGACCTCGATCATGCGCGGATCGGACGGCTCGATGCCGAGCTCGTCCAGCACCTTCTCGACGTCCAGCGACTGCGCCTCGGCGTCTTCGTGCGAGATGTCGCGCACGTGCAGAATGATATCGGCTTCGATGACTTCCTCGAGCGTGGCGCGGAAGGCCGCGACCAGTTGCGTCGGCAGGTCGGAGATGAATCCGACCGTGTCGGAAAGGATCACCTTCATGCCGTGCGGCAGCTCGACGGCGCGCAAGGTCGGATCGAGGGTGGCGAACAGCATGTCGGCGGATAACACCGTCGCCGCGGTCATGCGGTTGAACAGTGTCGACTTGCCGGCATTGGTGTAGCCGACGAGCGCGACGATCGGATACGGCACGCGCTTGCGGCTGTCGCGGTGGAGCTTGCGGGTGCGCTTGACCTTTTCGAGCTCCTCCTCGATGCGCGCTATGCGCTCGTCGATGGCACGGCGGTCGGCCTCGATCTGGGTCTCGCCCGGGCCGCCGAGGAAGCCGTGGCCGCCGCGCTGGCGTTCGAGATGGGTCCAGGAGCGCACCAGCCGGCCCTTCTGGTAGGTGAGATGCGCGAGCTCGACCTGCAAAGCGCCCTCGCGGGTGCGCGCGCGCCGGCCGAAGATTTCGAGAATGAGCCCGGTGCGGTCGAGCACCTTGGCGTTCCACGCCTTCTCCAGATTGCGCTGCTGCACCGGCGACACCGGGCAGTCCATCAGCACGACGGAGGCCTCATGCGACTTCACCAGCCCCGCGATCTCGTCGACCTTGCCCTTGCCGATATAGGTCGCCGGGCGGATGTCGGAGAGCGGCACCAGCCCCTCCTCCACCACATTGAGATCGATGGCGCGGGCAAGCCCCGCGGCTTCGGCAAGACGCGCTTCCGGCGTGCGCGCGTCGACACCCGCGCGCGCGGTCCCCCGCAGCGCCGACTGTCTGACGAATGGCTCGACGACGATGACGCGCCCGGTCTCGGCCCCCGTCGGGGTCAGACCGTGAGCCTCGCGGTCACGCTGGCGTTGTTCCACTTAAGCCGCGATCCCTGATGGGCGGATGAACATGCCTGCCTGAGATAACAGGTGCCGGTCCCCGTTCAAGTGTGGGGATGTGCCAGCCGGGCTCAAGCCTGCCCCGCGTTGCGCCCTGGTCGCGCTCAAGTTGCGCCCATGCGCGTCAGGCCTTGTCGCCCGCCGGGGGCTCGTCGCCGCCCTCGAAGAGCTGGATCGGGTGCCCGGGCATGATGGTCGAAATCGCGTGTTTGTAGACCAGCTGCGAATGACCGTCCCGCCGCAGCAACACGCAGAAATTATCGAACCAGGTCACGACGCCCTGCAATTTGACGCCGTTCACCAGGAAGATAGTGAGCGGAATTTTTGCTTTGCGAACATGATTGAGAAAAGTGTCTTGTAGGTTCTGCGCCCGTTCGGCTGCCATGGCCGTGTTCCATTTTTTTGCTCGCGTCTAGCGCGCGAGACCTTCATTTGCCCGCGGGGATCCCCGCATGCACGCGTTGGCATGCACCGCCTCGCCCCAGGCAAAAGCGGTTCCGCGAACATTACGCTATTAGATGGCAGCGGCGCGCCGGGTGCAAGCCCGAGTTGGCGGTTCCCCTGCAAAGCCTTGCGCTTAGACCCTATTTTTACGGGCGCCGGCCGGCCGGCCCCGCTATTTTACATAGAACTTACGTGTAATTTCACTCGCCGGCCCCCGGCGCAGCCGAAAGACCGATCCGGCTGGGCATACCCCTCAGGATACCTCGGCGTGGCGGTGGTAGTCGCGCCGCAGTGCACTCGCCACCAGCCCGGGGGCCCCGTTGCCGACCGGGCGGCCGTCGATGCGCACCACCGGCATCACGAGCTGGCTCGCCGAGGTGATGAAGGCCTCGCGCGCGGCTTGCGCCTCCTCGACCGTGAACGGACGCTCCTCGAAGGTCAGGCCCTGCGCCCTGACCACGTCCATCACCACGGCGCGGGTGATGCCGGGCAGGATGTCGTTGCCGAGCGGCCGCGTGATCAGCACGCCGTCGCGGCTGACGATCCAGGCGCTCGACGAGGCGCCTTCGGTGACGCGGCCTTGCGCATCGATCAGCCAGGCCTCGCGCGCCCCCTGCTCGAGCGCCGCCTGCTTGGCGAGCACGTTCGGCAGAAGGCCCACGGTCTTGATGTCGACGCGGCCCCAACGGATGTCGGGCATGGTGACGACCGCGATACCGTCGGCGGCGACTTTCGCCAAACGCGCGGGATTGGCGCTGCGGGCGATGACCACGACCGTCGGCGGCGTGCCGGCGGGCGGAAACGGGAAGTCGCGCCGGATGGCGCCGCGGGTGACCTGCACATAGACGGTGCCGTGGCGCACGCGGTTGCGGGCGACCACCTCGTGCATCACGCGTGAGAGCGCGGCCGCCGACATCGGGCGCGCGATCGAGAGTTCGGTGAGCGAGCGATCGAGCCGCGCCATGTGGCGGCGTTCGTCGATCAGCTTGCCGCCCTTGACCTCGCAGACCTCGTAGACGCCGTCGGCGAACTGGTAGCCGCGGTCCTCGATGGAGACCGCGGCACGGTCGGCGGGCAGGTAGCGTCCGTTGACGTAGGCGATGTGGGGCATGATTTCTCGGCTGTCATTCCGGGGCGCGGTCGAAGACCGCGAGCCCGGAATCCAGGGCGGCCACTGAATGCTTGGCCTCTGGATTCCGGGCCCGCTCGCTTCGCTCGCGTCCCGGAATGACTGATTGTGAGCTCGTGCGCAAGGCTACCCGATTCCCAGCGCCTTGAGCTTGCGGTGCAGGGCCGAGCGCTCCATGCCGACGAACTCGGCGGTGCGCGAGATGTTGCCGCCGAAGCGGCTGATCTGCGCCACCAGGTATTCGCGCTCGAACACTTCGCGCGCGTCGCGCAAGGGCAGACCCATGAGGTGTTCGCCGCCATTGCCGTTGGGCATGGCCGGCACCATGGAGCCGACGTCGGGCGGCAGCATGGAGGCGTCGAGCACGGCGTCGGGATCGCCGCCGGCGAGGATCATCAGGCGCTCGATGTTGTTGCGCAGCTGGCGAATGTTGCCAGGCCAGTTGTGCGATTGCAGCACCGCCATGGCGTCGTCGCCGATGCGGCGCTTGGGCAGCCCGGTGGCGAACGAAATCTGATCCATGAAGTAGTCGACGAGGTCGGGAATGTCCTCGCGCCGCTCGGCCAGCGACGGGATGCGGATCGGCACCACCGAGAGCCGATGATAGAGATCCTCGCGGAAGCGGCCCTCGGCGATCTCGGCCTCCAGGTTGTGCGTGGTGGACGAGATGATGCGCACGTCGACCGCGACCTTGCCGCTGCCGCCGACGCGCTGGAAGGTCTGGTCGACCAGCACGCGCAGGATCTTGTTCTGGGTCTCGCGCGGCAGGTCGGCGATGTCGTCGATGAAGAGCGTGCCGCCGTGGGCGTCCTCGAGCGCGCCCGGCTTGCGGCCGTCGCTGCCGTTCGCCTGGTCGACGCCGAACAGCTCGACCTCCATGCGCTCGGGCGTGATGGCGGCGGCGTTGATCACCACGAAGGGGCCATTGGCTCGCGCCGACATCTCGTGGACGGTGCGCGCGGCAAGCTCCTTGCCGGCGCCGGAGGGGCCCACCACCAGGATGCGGCTGTTGGTCGGCGCCACGCGCTCGATGGTCTGGCGCAGTTGCGACAGCGCCGCCGAGCGGCCGACGAGCTGGGCCGGCTGCGGCGATTGCTGTTTCAGCTGCTTGACCTCGCGCTTCAGCCGCGAGGTCTCGAGCGCGCGCTCCGCCACCAGCACCAGCCGGTCGGCCTTGAACGGCTTCTCGATGAAGTCGTAGGCGCCGTGTTTGATGGCGGCGACGGCCGTCTCGATGTTGCCGTGGCCGGAGATCATCACCACCGGCAACTCGGGATGCTCCTGCTTGAAGGCGTCGAGCAGTTGCAGGCCGTCGAGCTTGGAGCCCTGCAGCCAGATGTCGAGGAAGACGAGGCTCGGCCGGCGCGCGACGATGGCCGCGAGCGCCTCGTCGCTGTTACGCGCGGTGGACGTCTTGTAACCCTCGTCTTCCAGGATACCGGCGACCAGGTCGCGGATGTCGGCTTCATCGTCGACGATCAGGATATCGGCGGGCATTGCGTTCACTTCACTCGTTGGGCGCGGTTGGACGTTGCGAGGCCTTATCGGCGCCGGCGGCGCGCGAGGGATCCCGCTCACGGTGGGTACGCGGTTGCGGCCCGGCGTCGCCCTCGTCCGCCTCCGCCTTGCCGCTGGCGGCGATGCGGATGCGGAACCAGGCGCCGCGCTGACCGGGGAATTTGTCGGCGGCGTCACGCAGTTCGATGCGGCCGCCGTGCTCCTCGATAATGCGCCCGACGATGGCGAGACCGAGGCCGGTGCCCTTCTCGCGCGTCGTCACGTAGGGCTCGAGCAGGCGGCTGCGCTGCTCCTTGGGCAGGCCGATACCGTTGTCGATGACGTCTATGACGATGTCCTCGCCCTCGCGCGCGGCGAAGACGCGGATGACGCCCTTGCCGAGCTCATCCGGCGGCACCGCCGCGATCGCTTCGGTGGCGTTCTTGATGACGTTGGTGAGCGCCTGCGAGATCAGCCGGCGGTCGAAGTGCGCCGGCATCGGGTCCTCGGCGATCTCGGCGTCGATGTCGATATCGGCGTTGCCGACCCGCATCAGGAACACGGCCTGGCGCACGGTGTCGGCGACGTCTTCCTCGGCCATGGCAGGCTTGGGCATGCGGGCAAAACGCGAGAACTCGTCGACCATGCCTTTGATGTCGTCGACCTGGCGCACGATGGTGTCGGTGCACTGCTCGAACACGGCGCGGTCATCGGGGGCAATGGTCTTGCCGTATTTGCGGCGCAGGCGCTCGGCGGACAGCTGGATCGGCGTCAGCGGGTTCTTGATCTCGTGGGCGATGCGGCGCGCGATGTCGGCCCAGGCGGCGGTGCGTTGGGCCGCCACCAGCTCGGTGATGTCGTCGAGCGTGATGACGTAGCCGCGGTTTTCCTGACCCGACTGCTCGCTCGTCACGCGCACCGAGAGATTGCGCTCGCGGCCCTCGCGGCTGATGGTGACCTGGTCCTGGCCTTGCGTGCCCGCTTTGGCCGCCGCCATGATGTCGTCGAGTTCGGGCACGACCTCGGAGAGCGGACGGCCGAGCGCCTCCACTTCGCTCAAGCCCACGAGCTTCTCCGCCGAGCGGTTGAGGATGCTCACCTGCCCCTCGCCGTCGACGCCGATGACGCCGGCCGAAGCGCCGGCCAGCACGGCTTCCGTGAAACGGCGGCGGCTGTCGATGACGTCGCGCGCGCGCATGATGTCGTCGCGCTGGGTGCGCAATTCCTGGGTCATGCGGTTGAAGGTCTCGCCGAGACTGGCGAGATCGCCCTCCGACTGGCGCACCGGCACGCGCACGAACAGGTTGCCGGTAGAGACCAGGTTGGCGGCGCCGATCAGGCGGCGGATGGGCGCCACCAGGCGGTTGGCGAAATTGAGCCCGATCCACACCGCCGACAACAGCACGATGAGCGCGATCACCGTGTACATGAGCGCGAAGGCGACCTGCACGCCGAGGCGGCGCTGTTCGAGCTGTGCGTATTCGCTGACGCTGCGGCGCGTCGCCTGCAACTGCGGCACCACGCGCGGATCGAGCAGCCGCGTCACGTAGAGATAATAGTCGGGGTATTTGTCGATCTTGACCACCGCGGCGACGTAGTTCGTGTCGGGCAAGAGCACGATCTGCGGCCGCTTGGTGGTGATGTGGGGCAGCGCATCGCGCGGCGGGATGGCGAAGGTCTCGTTGGTCTTGACGTCGGCGCGCGCGATGACGCGCAGGTCCTTGTCGAGGACGATGGCGGCGGCCAGTCCCCGGACCGATGCCTGGAAGGTGAGGAACTGGGTGAGCTTGGCGTGATCGTTCTTGAGCACCGGCTCGGCGCGGGCGAGATCGAACGCCATCACCATGAGGTCGGAGCGCACGATCTGGGCGTGGTCGCGCAGATAGGCCTCAGCCACGATCAGCGAATTCTCGATCGCCGCATGGGTCCGGCTAGAGAACAGCCGGTCGAGGCCGCGGTCTAGCGTCACGCTGGCGACGATCGCGACCAGGATCGCGGGCGCGGCGGCGATGATGGAGAACAGCCCGACGATGCGCACGTGCAGACGGGCGCCGGCGCGGCCGGAGCGGCGCGCCGCCATCACCTGCCAGACCTCGCGCGCAATGATGGCGAGCAGCAGCAGCACGGTGACCGCGTTGGCGAGCAGCAGCGACACCACCACGACGTGGGTGGGCGCCAACGGCGTCAGATCGGCAAGTACGATGAAGGTGAGCAGCGCCGACAACAGCGCCAGGATGACCGCGACCGCCCCGAAGATGCGGGTCTCCCCACGCCTGGCTGGCGGACCGGACAGCGTATTGTCGGCGGCAGCCTGTTCGACGGTCATTGGATCCCGGGGCCCCGGTCGCTTCGCGGTGGGCGGGCTTGGCGCCCGAAATGGCCTTACGCCGGGTAGAATCTCACCTCGGCAATGCGGCTTTTATACAACAATGTTGCCGGAATGCGACATTTCAGGGGCGAGCCTCGGCAAACATCACCCTCGGCGGCGCCCCTCGGAACGAGGTCCCTAGCCCACCATCTCCCGGACCAGCGGAATGACCCGGCGCCCGTACAGCTCGATGCAGCGCATCATCTTCTCGTGCGGCAGCGGGCCGGCGCTGTACTTCATGTCGAAACGAGAAGCCCCCAGCGCCTTCACGGTGGCCACGATCTTGCGGGCGACCGTCTCAGGCGCCCCTACGTAAAGCGAGCCGTGCTCGATCTCGCGCGCGAAGTCGCTGCGCGTCATCGGCGGCCAGCCGCGCTCGGCGCCGATGCGGTCGCGCATGCGCTTGTAGTCCGCAAACAGCTCCTCCTGCGCCTGGGCATCGGTTTCGCCGACGAAGCCGTGCGAGTGAACGCCGACCGGCAGCGGGGCCTTGCCCATCTTCTCAAGCGCATTGCGATAAAGATCGGCGAAAGGCGCGAACCGCTTGGGATCGCCGCCGATGATCGCGAGCATGAGCGGAAAGCCGTAATGCGCGGCGCGGATGACGGACTGCGGCGTGCCGCCGACCCCGATCCAGGTGGTGAGCGTGCCGGATTCGGTCTTCGGAAAGACATCCTGGTTCTGCAACGGCGGCCTGAGCGTGCCCTGCCAGGTGACCGGTTTCTGGGTCAGCACGGCGGCATAGAGATCGAGCTTCTCGTCAAAAAGTTCTTCATAGCGATTGAGATCGAAGCCGAACAACGGGAACGACTCGATGAACGAGCCGCGGCCGAGGATGACCTCGGCGCGGCCATGGGACAGCGCGTCGAGGGTGGCAAAGCGCTGGTAGACGCGGATCGGATCATCGGAGGAGAGCACCGTGACCGCTGAGCCGAGCCGGATGCGCTTGGTGCGGGTGGCGATGCCCGCGAGCACCATTTCGGGCGAGGCGACGGCGAAGTCGCCGCGATGGTGCTCACCGACGCCGAGAAAATCGACGCCGACCTCGTCGGCCAGCACCGCCTCGTCGACCAGATTGCGGATCACCTGCGCGGCCGAAAGCGGCTTGCCGTCCGGTCCGTCGGTGACGTCGCCAAAGGTGTCGAGGCCGAGCTCAATCTGGGAAGACATTCGCATCCGCTCCGTTCATTCCCGGGACTGCGGGAGGCCGGCACTTCCGCAGAAGGCCGACCCCGCTCGCGCTGGGACGAACGGCTCAATACACGAATTCCGTCGAAATAGAACGCCGGCCTCACGCCCCGCTGCGGTAGACCTGGATATCCAGATCGCGGATCTTCTTGCGCAGGGTGTTGCGGTTGACGCCGAGCAGATCGGCGGCGCGGATCTGGTTGCCGCGGGTGGCAGCGAGCGCGGCGGTGAGCAGCGGGTATTCGATCTCGCGCAAGATCCGGTGATAGAGCCCCGCAGGCGGCAGGCCGTCGAAGCCCGAGAAGTAGGTGGCGAGATGGCGCTCGACCGCCGAGCTCAGCGTCTCCTCCGGATGCGGCTCATCGAGGCCGCCGAGCGGCAGCGACGGCTGCGCCAGCTCCGCCTCGATCACCGCGGCGGTGATGGTCTCCTGCGGATAGAGCGCGGCCAGCCGCCGGGCGAGGTTTTCCAGCTCACGCACGTTGCCGGGCCAGCGGTGGCGCTTGAGGCGGTCGAGGGCGGCGCTGTCGATCTGCTTGGGCGGCAGGCCCTCGCGCTGGGCCTGGGCGAAGAAGTGGCTGATGAGGTCGGGCACGTCCTCGGTGCGCTCACGCAACGGTGGAAGACGCAGCGGCACCACGTTGAGACGGAAGAACAAATCCTCGCGGAATAGCCCCTGCTGGATGAGCTGGCGCAGATCCTTGTTGGTGGCGGCGATGATGCGCACGTCGCTCTTGATCGGCGTGCGACCGCCGACGGTCGTGTATTCGCCCTGCTGCAACACACGCAGCAGGCGGGTCTGCGCCTCCATCGGCATGTCGCCGATCTCGTCCAGGAACAGCGTGCCGCCCTCGGCCTGCTCAAAACGGCCGGCGGAGCGGGTGTTGGCACCGGTGAAGGCGCCCTTCTCGTGACCGAATAGCTCCGACTCGATCAGGTCGCGCGGGATCGCCGCCATGTTGATGGCGACGAAGCTGCCGTTGCGGCGCTTGCCGTAGTCGTGCAGCGCGCGCGCCACCAGTTCCTTGCCGGTGCCGGACTCGCCCGAGATCATCACCGTCAGGTCGGTCTGCATCAGGCGCGCGAGCACCCGGTAGATTTCCTGCATGGCCGGCGAGCGGCCGACCAGCGGGATGTTCTCGAGATCTTCGGGCCGCGCCGGCGCCGTGCGCGCCTCCTTCGGCTCCGACAGAGCGCGGCCGACGATGCCGATCAACTCCTTCAGGTCGAACGGCTTGGGCAGGTATTCGTAAGCGCCGCGCTCGGAGGCGCGGATCGCGGTCATGAAGGTGTTCTGCGCGCTCATGACGATGATCGGTAGATCGGGCCGCGATTTGCGGATGCGCGGAATGAGATCGAAGGCGTTCTCGTCCGGCATCACCACGTCGGTGATGACGAGGTCGCCCTCCCCCTGGCTGATCCAACGCCAGAGCGTGGCGGCGTTGCCGGTCGAGCGCACGTCATAGCCGGCGCGCGAGAGCGCCTGGTTGAGCACCGTGCGGATCGCGGCGTCGTCGTCCGCAACCAAGATGTGTCCGGTCGGCATGGTCCCCCTCAACGCGTCCTGGTGGCGGGGGCGTCGTCGTTCATCGCCTCCTCGCCGCTGTAGATCGGCATCAGCACGCGGAAGGTCGTCCGCCGCGGCTGTGATTCACATTCGATGATGCCGCCGTGATCGCCGACGATCTTGGCCACCAGCGCCAAGCCGAGACCGCTGCCGGTCGGCTTGGAGGTGACGAAGGGATCGAACAGGTGCGGCATCAGGTCTTCCGGCACACCGGGTCCATTGTCCTTGACGCAGAATTCGAGCGGCAGCGACACGCGCGTGTTGCTGCCCGGCACGGACAGGCGCACGCCGGGACGGAAGGCGGTGGTGAGCTGGATCTCGGGGTCGGCCGCCTCGCCGATCGCCTCGGTGGCGTTCTTGACGAGGTTGAGCAGCACCTGCACGAGCTGGTCGCGATTGGCCAGGATCGGCGGCAGCGAGGGGTCGTATTCCTCGACGAACTTGATGTGACGGGCAAAGCCCGACTGTGCCAGCCGCTTCACGTGGTCGAGCACCACGTGGATGTTGACGGGCTCGCGCTCGACCGGGCGCTTGTCGCCGAACACCTCCATGCGGTCGACCAGCTTCACGATACGGTCGGTCTCGTCGCAGATCAGCTTGGTGAGCGGGCGGTCCTCGTCGGCGGCCGATTGCTCCAGAAGCTGCGCCGCGCCGCGGATGCCCGAAAGCGGGTTCTTGATCTCGTGCGCCAGCATGGCGGCAAGCGCTGTGACAGAGCGCGCGGCGCCGCGGTGGGTGAGCTGACGGTCCATCTTGTCGGCGATGGTGCGCTCCTGCAGCATCACCACCACGTGGTCGGGGTATTCGGTGAGCGGCGCCACGTGCAGGTCGACCAGGCGCTCGCCCGGATTGCGCGGGGTAGCGAGGTCGACCTTGTATTCGTTGACCGCGGCGCCGTGCTCGCGCACCTGCTCGACCAGCGCCAGCAGCGGCGAGCCGAACGGCACCAGGTCGCGCAGTTGATGCCGGCGCAGCATCGGGATCGAGGCCTCGAAGAAGGCTTCGGCGGCGACGTTGGCGTCGGCGATGGTGCCGTCGGCGCCGACCATGATCACCGGATGCGGCAAGGCGTGCAGGATGGCGTCGGCCGGCGAGCTGACGTCAACTGCGCCTTGAACGGTCTGGGCCCGGCTCATGCGGCCGCCCTCCATGCAAAGTCGTCATAGGCCTCGGTCAACAGCCGGCGGGCCTCGTCCGGTTGTTCGGCGGTGAGCACGCGGCTGCGGTGATGCTTCAAGAGATCCTCGGAAACGCTTGCGGTGGCGGCGGCTTCGTCGAGCGCCCAGGCGAGATGCTTGCGCGCGTGGCGGCGGCCGATGCGAACGCCGTGGTGGGCGATCATCTCGTCATAGAGGGCGGCGGTCATCGCGCATTGACGGTTGAGCGCGGGCGCCTGGCCGCGCTCGCCGGTCGCGAGGAAGACGGCGAGCTGGCCCGGAAACCAGGGCTTCCCTTGCGCACCGCGGCCGACCATGACGGCGTCGGCGCCGGAAGCCTCGAGCGCGTCGAGCGCGTCGTCGAAGCCGACGATGTCGCCGTTGACCACGAGCGGAATGCCGATGGCTTCCTTCACCGCGCGCACCGCGGTCCAGTCGGCGGTGCCGGTGTAGAACTGGCACCGGGTGCGGCCATGCACGGTGATCATCGTGACGCCGGCTTCTTCCGCGCGGCGCGCCAGCGCCGGCGCGTTCATGCTGTCGTGGTCCCAGCCGAGCCGCATCTTCAAGGTGACCGGCACGCGCACCGCGCCGACGGTCGCCTCGATGAGTGTCAGCGCGTGATCGAGATCGCGCATGAGCGCGGAGCCGGAGGCACCGTTGGTCACCTGCTTGGACGGACAGCCCATGTTGATGTCGATGATGTGGGCGCCCTGCGCCTCAGCGATGCGCGCGCCCTCGGCCATCCAGTGCGCCTCGCAGCCGGCGAGCTGCACCACATGGATGGCGACGCCATCACCTTCGCTGCGCACGCAAGCCTCGCGTTCGCCGCGCGCGAGCCCCGCGCCGGCGGTCATTTCGGAGACCACTAAACCGGCACCCAGCCGTTCCGTCAGGCGACGGAACGGTGTATCGGTGATGCCCGACATCGGCGCCAGAACGACGCGGTTCGGCACATTCACCGGGCCAATCCGCAGCGAATTGTCAGCAAAGCCGTTGATTTTGCCGCCCACGATTTCCATGCCTATCATTTAGGCGAACCCACATTGGTGCCCATACTTTAGCCAGATCGCGCTCGAGCGCAAGTGTTGCACTGCAAAATCCTGTCATGCCCCTCCCGCGTTCTCGGAATGGCCGGTAAATGCTCGGGAACGGCTTGGTTTTGCGAGGGATTTCCCCGCGCCGATGGAACGCGCTAAAGGCATGGCCGTGGCGCACGATCTTGTCCGAAAAGCGGTCCCGGCCCCGGCGGCCGCTGGCTCGGCGGCAGCGCCCGGCAGCAGGGAGGCAGCATGGTCGAGGTAGCGGCGGTGGTGGTAGCGGCGGGACGGGGCACGCGCGCCGGCGGGGGATTGCCTAAGCAATTCCGCGCCATCGGCGGCGAGCCCATGCTGCGCCGCGCGCTCGCTTTGCTCACCGAGCACCCGCAGGTCGGCGCCATCCAGCCGGTGATCCATCCCGACGACGTCGAGCGCTTCCGCGCCATTGCCGGCGGCGATGCGCTGCTGGCGCCGGTGTTCGGCGGCGCCACGCGGCAAGCGTCGGTGCGCGCGGGGTTGGAAGCGCTAAAGGCGCGCAAGCCGGACATCGTCCTGATCCACGACGCCGCCCGCCCCTTCGCCTCGCCGGCGCTGATCGCGCGCGCCATCGAGACCGCCATCGAGAGCGGCGCCGCGGTGCCGGGGTTGCGCGTGAGCGACACCGTGAAGAGTGTCGACGCCGACAGCATGGTCACGCAGACGCTCGACCGCAACGCCTTGCGGCTGATTCAGACGCCGCAGGCGTTCGCCTTTCAGCCGCTCCTCGACGCGCATGCGCGCGCGGCGGCGGAAGGCCGGCAGGATTTCACCGACGACGCCGGGCTGGCCGAATGGGCAGGCCTTAAGGTGAGCGTGTTCGAAGGAGAAAGCGGCAACGT
This sequence comes from uncultured Pseudomonadota bacterium, assembly GCA_963773225.1. GTDB lineage: Bacteria > Pseudomonadota > Alphaproteobacteria > Rhizobiales > Xanthobacteraceae > Pseudolabrys. Next base: position 107,556 of record CAVZAO010000008.1, on the reverse strand, counting down.
GAAGATCACCACCCCCGAAGACTTCGCGCGCGCGGAGCAGGATCGTTTCGGCGCGCTCGGCGACGTGCGCACCGGCACCGGCATCGATGTACACGCCTTCGGGCCCGGCGACCATGTCTGGCTCGGCGGCCTGAAGATCCCGCACAGCCAAGCGCTCACCGGCCATTCCGATGCCGACGTGGTGCTGCATGCGCTGGTCGACGCCATCCTCGGCGCGCTCGCCGACGGCGATATCGGCAGTCACTTTCCGCCCAGCGATCCGAAATGGAAGGGCGCGGCCTCCGACCAGTTCCTGAAATTCGCAGTCGAGCGCGTGGCCGCGCGCGGCGGCCGCATCGCCCATCTCGACGCGACCATCGTGTGCGAGGCACCGAAGATCGGCCCGCACCGCGACGCGATCCGCGCCAAGATCGCGGAGCTCGCGGGCCTGCCCCTTTCACGCGTCGCCGTGAAGGCGACCACGAGCGAACAGCTCGGCTTCACCGGCCGGCGCGAGGGCATATTGGCCCACGCCACGGCAACCGTGCGGCTGCCGTGGGGGGATGTGTGACCGACTTACCGTGATCGCCTGGCGCCCTCCATGCAAGGGCGCCGGAGTCGCAGCAAAATGACCGGCGGTTGTGCTTAACCGCCAGGCGCGGCTAGCAGCCCTTGCAGCCGCCCGTCAGCTTCCGGCCTTCAGGTGGCGTCTTCCCGACACGTTTGACCACGTTCGCCGTTACGTGCGGGAATACGTAGCGGCGGAAACTATCGGCACTGGCGATGGAGTCCACGCCCGGTTCGCCGATGTAGACGTCCATCTCCATCAGGATCACCTGATTGTAGACGAGGTAGTCGTACGCAATATCGTCATTCTTCGCCGGGTCATTCGGATCGAATTTTGGATCGGTCGAAAGCAGCCAATAATCCGCCCAATACTCAGTAACCTTCGACTTGCGATCTTCAAACGGAATGTTGGTCACAATGCCCTCGCCGTCAGGCAGCGGCAGCGTCGTTACCCGCCAGTGGATGAAAGATGTCGGCTTTATCTTTTTCACCGCATCCTGGAGAGGTTTGTTGGCATTCAAGCAATGATCAATGCTCGGATTCTCAAAGTCGTCGACCTTGTTGAGAATCCGGTCGTACGGATTAGTATAGCCGCCGCTCATGACGTCCGCGGGCGCAGGGAACGGCACGAACGCATCAGGAATGGCCGGGGCACCCGGAAATTTGATGATCGGCTTTACCTTGTCACGACCGGTTGCCGGGTCGGTTATGGGCTTGCCGTTCTTGAGCACCTTCATTGACCCGAGGGCGTCGAAGTTGCCGAGGGCTAGCACCGAGTTGCCATGCGGCACTGCAATCTGCTTGGCGATGGTGACATATGGCGGCTGACGCAGCACCGTCCGACTCACGAACGGTCCACTATCCTTGTTGAGGCGATAGGGCCCTAAGTCCTGCTGCTCGGAACTCAGATGAAGCCATGCGCCGTTCTCGACGTGCACGATGTCGCCGAGTTCTTTGTTCTTGGGATCTTGCAACTTGCCGTTCGGACCGAGCGGGCCTTCGGCAAAATGAACCTGCTGATCGTAGAACACGGCATGAGAAAATTGCGTGTAGCCGCCGCCGCGGTTCGGCGCGCCCGCGATCACCGCGAGCGCTGCGGGGTCATCGTGCTTCGAAGGCTCTTTCGGATTGGGGCTCGCGCCATTGAAGCGGATGGTTTCAGTGAAGGCAAAGTTCTTGAGGATGAAGCCGCCGTACTCTTTCGTAACCTGGGGATTCTTCGGGCCCGGCGGCTGATCGGGATATTTCAGCTCCTTCCCCCGGTTCGGCTGCTCGGGGATCTGCGGTAGCGGCATGATGTTGTAGGAGAACGGGCTTCCATCCTTGTCGTAAATTTTTTCGTCCTTGAGTTTCGGGTTGGGGTTGTCACGGACCTTGTCGAAATCGTTGCTCCAACTTCCGATCAACAGGCACTGAAACTCGGCGAGTTCTCTTGGGACGGCTGCGTATGGCATGGTTGTACTTCCCCCTGAATGAACACTAAAGACGTGTTATTATACTCAGGAGTGCATCTTTCGCGACTAATCGGATAGGTTGTATTCCTTTCGACGATTTTTCAACCACTTGGCCGCGTGTTGCCAGCTCGGTACAACCCAATACAACTCGAGGACGATGTCCGCTTGGTCCTGCCACGCCGCGCAGATTTCGGAGGCGCACACGCCGCGTTCATTTGCCCGCCAACGTGCGGGCACGTTAGAACTGCGCGCATCACGGCCCGCCCCGCGGGCTCAGGATTGCTGTCGCGACGCCTTCCCGGAACCCCGTCCCCATGTTCGATCTGGTCGTGCTTGAATCCGCCGAACGCCTGCTCGAGGTCTGCAAGCGCAAGGGCCTCACGGTCGCGACGGCGGAGTCCTGCACCGGCGGGCTGGTGGCGGCGGCGATCAGCGCGATCTCGGGTTCGTCCGCGGTGCTCGACCGTGGCTTCGTGACCTATTCGAACCAGGCCAAGGAGCAGATGCTCGGGGTGACGCCAACGACGCTGGAAGCCTACGGCGCGGTCAGCCGGCAATGCGCCGAGGAGATGGCGAAGGGCGCGCTCGGCCACGCGCGTGTCGACCTCGCCGTCTCGATCACCGGCGTTGCCGGCCCGACCGGCGGCACGCCGGACAAGCCGGTGGGCCTTGTCCACTTCGCCGCCGCCGGGCGCGGCGGGGCATTGACGGCTTACGAAGGTCGCTATGGTGACGTCGGCCGCACGCAGGTGCGGCGGCTGTCGCTGCTGCAGGCGCTGAGCATGCTGAGCGATCTGGCCGGCAAAATGTGACGATGGTAACCAACTAAGGCCGTCATGGCGTGCACCGTCGCAGTCAATTCCGAGACCGATAGTGCGTTTCTTTGGCGCCTGCTATAGTGCGCCAATCCGGCGGTCGGGGCGCCGACCGGTGGCACCGTCCATGCGCTCGCTCATTTTCGCATTGCTCACGATCGGCGTGCTGGCGCCGCAAGCCGCTCCTGCGCAAGCCGCTTCGGCGCAGGCCACCCCGGCGCAGGCCGCCGCCGCGCAGGCGATGCACGCGGACTCCGTCGACATCGAATACGTCAAGCCGGCGACGGCCGATCTCGACCCTGTCTACGACATGGCGAAGACCGCCCACGTCCTGGAGCGCATCCGCAGCATGCTGATCCCGCTAAAGCTGCCGCGCAGGCTGCTCTTGAAGACCGAGAGCTGCAACGGCGACGACAACGCCTGGTACGACAACGCGGTGGTCACGGTCTGCTACGAATTCCTCGACGAGTTCTGGAAGAAGGTGCCGGACAAGACGACCAAGCGCGGCGTCACGCCCATGGACGCCATGGTCGCCCCCATCGTCGATACCTTCCTGCACGAGGTCGGCCACGCGGTGTTCGACCTTTGGAACGTGCCGGTGCTGGGCCGCGAAGAGGACGCCGCCGATTTCTTCTCCGCCTATCTGATGCTCAAGTTCAACAAGCAGGAGGCGCGGCGCCTGATCATGGGCACCGCCTACCAATATCGCGAGATCGTGCGCCATCCGGAACTCAAGCTGGCAATGGAGAAGTTTGCCGATGTGCACAGTCTGCCCGCGCAGCGTTTCTACAACGTGCTGTGTATCGCTTACGGTTCGAACGAGGTAGAATTCGCCGACCTTGTGGACAAGGGCTATCTGCCGAAGGAGCGCGCCTCCGACTGCAAGGACGAGTACAAGCAGATCGCCTATGCCTACGAGGCCCTGCTGAAGCCCCACATCGAGCCTGGCCTGAACGAAGAGCTTTATCTTCAGCAGCTCCCGCCTGCGAACCGCCAGCCGATGCGCCGCAAGGCGCGCTAGCCGGCTGCCGGCCCGGCGCCGCCCTTCCCGCCCCAGGCAACCTTCCCCGAGGCCCGAACCAATTATCCATTGGCAGGCTCAAGGCGGCCTGAAATAGTCGCCGGCAAACAACGGGCGGCGAATATCCCGGAAGGAAACGACCTCATGCCCCAACTGAACCAGAGCTACAGCCACGGCGCCTCCGCGCTGCCGCTGATCGGCGACACCATCGGCGTGCATTTCGACAAGGTGGTGGCGCGCTTCGGCGATCGGCCCGCCCTGATCGTGCGCCACCAGAACGTGCGCTGGAGCTATCGCGAATTGAACGAGAAGATCGACGCCTGCGCCGCCGGGCTGATCGCGCTCGGGCTCGAGCCCGGTGACCGGGTCGGCATCTGGTCGCCCAACAACAGCGAGTGGGTCATCACCCAGTTCGCGACCGCCAAGGCCGGGCTGGTCATGGTCAACATCAACCCAGCCTATCGCCTCGCCGAGCTCGAATACGCCCTCAACAAGGTAGGCTGCAAGGCGCTGATCACCGCCGACAGCTTCAAGACAAGCAACTATGTCGGCATGCTGCGGGAGCTCGCGCCCGAGATCGCCGGCAGCGCACCGGGCGACCTGACCGCCGCGCGGCTGCCATCGTTGCGCACCCTTATCCGCATCGGTGGCGCCGCCGACGGATTCCTCGGCTTCGACGACGTACTTGCTCTGGGCGGCGAGGCCGAGCGCGCGCGGCTCAAGGAGCTGGCGCCGCAACTCCAGTTCGACGACCCGATCAACATCCAGTTCACGAGCGGCACCACCGGCGCGCCCAAGGGCGCGACGCTGACCCATCACAACATCCTCAACAACGGCTTCTTCATCGGCGAGGCGCAGCGCCTCACGGATCAGGACACGGTCTGCATCCCGGTGCCGCTCTATCATTGCTTCGGCATGGTGCTCGGCAATCTTGCCTGCGTTACTCACGGCGCCGCCATGGTCTATCCGTCGGAAGGCTTCGAGCCGCTCGCGACCCTGGAGACGGTCGAGGCCGAACGCTGCACCGCGCTCTACGGCGTGCCGACCATGTTCATCGCCGAGCTCGGCCATCCCGAGTTCAAACGCTTCGACCTCTCGACCCTGCGCACCGGCATCATGGCGGGCTCGCCCTGTCCGATCGAAGTGATGAAGCGCTGTGTCAACGAGATGAACATGAGCGAGGTGACCATCGCCTACGGCATGACCGAAACCAGCCCGGTGAGCACGCAGACCCTGTTCGATGACACGCTCGAACGTCGGGTCAGCACGGTCGGGCGCGTGCATCCGCACATCGAGGTCAAGATCGTCGATACCGACGGCCGCATCGTCCCGCCCGGCACCGCGGGCGAACTGTGCACGCGCGGCTATTCGGTGATGCTCGGCTACTGGGACGACGAGGAGCAGACGGCGGAGGCGATCGACGCCGCGCGCTGGATGCACACCGGCGACCTCGCCACCATGGACGCCGACGGCTATTGCAACATCGTCGGCCGCATCAAGGACATGGTGATCCGCGGCGGCGAGAACGTCTATCCGCGCGAGATCGAGGAGTTCCTGTTCCGCCATCCCGACATCGAGGCGGTGCAGGTGGTGGGCGTGCCGGACGTCAAATACGGCGAGGAGCTGTGCGCCTGGGTGCAGGTAAAAGCCGGATCGCACGTCAGCGACGAGGACATCAAGGCCTTCTGCAAAGGCCAGATCGCGCACTACAAGATCCCGCGCTACGTCAAGTTCGTCGACGCGTTTCCGATGACGGTAACCGGCAAGGTGCAGAAATTCATCATGCGCGAGGCGATGATCGAGGAACTGGGGCTGGCGGAGGAAAAGACCGCGTGAGGCGCCGCGCCGCGCGTGGCGCTTAACGCACCGGACTTGGCGTTGCCGCCGGCGCCTGGAACACGGGCGTCGGCAGCGGGTCGGGCTGCGGCGGCGCGGGACTGATCATGGCAACGACCGGGTCAGGACGAGGCAGGTCCCACAGCACCGCCCATACCAACAGGTCGGCCACGGCGAGGAAGCCGATGACGCCGATGAACAGCCATCCGTTCCGCCTGGCCGGTACGGTATGCGTGTATTTTCCGTCTGACATGCTCGGCCCCGCTGGTGGTGACGAGCAAAGAACGCTTGCATACACGATCCGTTCCGTCGGCCGCCCGCTCGCTGGCCGTTACGTCAACGTGCCGGGCGCAAAGCAGAAATCGGTGTGCATGTCGCCCGTCTCCACGTACCACCACACGGCGTGACCGGTCGGGTTGCGACCGCTCAGGACCATGTATGACGGTATCTGGCGCTTGCCGCTCGCGAGTTCGAGTGTGATGGAGCCGTCCTTGTTGAGCGTATAGGCGCCGAAGAACGGATGGCCGTCCGCTTCGTCGCAACACCACTGACCTTGCGCGTTGTGTTGCGAGCGATACCACGCTTGAATCTTTGGATTGCTACTAGCGTATTGCGGCTTCCAGCGAGCCATGACGGGCGTCCCGAAAACGACGAAAAGGACGCCAAACAAACCGACCATGACAGTGAGTTGGTTTGGTGTGCGCATCTTGCTTCTCTTCGTTATTCAGCCGGGCGGCGAAGGCCGTTCGTGCTGCCTTGTCATCGCTTTGGAGGGAGGCAAGTTCCGCGCCACGCCCTGCAAAGCGTATCGGCACTGAACACACGCGCGCGCCGCCCGACCGCCTTAATCGGGCGTGAGCTGTGAATCGCGCGCAAAGAGGAACAATGACGAAACTGCCGCGTTCACATGCTCAGGGAACAGCGCGTTTTCTGCGTTGAGCTTAAGTGATTCGGTCCAGGAGGGTATGGCATGAAAATACGTATGGCAGCATTGCTCGGAAGTACTGCGGCTTTGTTGGCGGTTCCGGCAGCGCAGGCCGCCGCGCCCGCAACTCAATCTCAGCAGCCGTTGGCGGCAAGCTCATACGCCGAGTTGCTGGAACCTGTGCCGAATGCGGTGCAGGCGTTGGAGGCGGATAACAGTGCGCAGCAGCCCGCACGCATGCAACTCGCGCAGTATCATCACCACCATCACCACTACCATCATCACCACCACCATCATCACCATGGCGGCTTCTTCCCCGGCTTCGCGGTCGGCGCGGCCATTGGCGGCATGATGGCGGCTTCACCGCCGCCCGATTACCGTTACGGGCGCAGCGTCCGTTGGTGCATGCAGCACTATCGTTCCTACGATCCGCGTAGCGAGACCTATATGGGCTACGACGGTCGCCGGCACTCCTGCCCGTGATGATGATGCGCGATCGCCGGTAACATCGTCCGGGTCGCGCCTCTAATATTCGATATGCGCCCGCGCGCGGAACGGCCATGGGCCGGCATCGCGTGCGGGCGTCGACGTTTTTAGCCCCTCAGGCCGATTTCTGAATTGCTGTCCGGTCCGTGGGCTCGCCCGCGGCGGCGGCGTCACTCGCCGGGCGTTGCGGGCCGATGGCGGGGAAGTCCTGCACGGTCAGCGTCTCGCTCGCCAACAGCAACTTGGCGCCGGCATCGAGATCCGAACGGCGGCGAGTCAGCACCGCCTTGGCGCGCTCCAGCCCCTCGCCGACCAGATCACGAATGGCAACATCGATCTCGCGCGTGGTCGCTTCCGCCGCGTCGATGTGATCCGACTGCGGCACTACCAAGAACTGCTGATGGTTGGTCACGTACGTGCGCTGGCCGACGGTCGCGTTCATGCCGTAGCGCGTCACCATCTCGAAGGCGATCTCGGTGGCGCGCTGCAAGTCGTCGGCGGCGCCGGTCGATATCTCGCCGTCGAAGATCAATTCCTCCGCCGCGCGACCACCCATCAGCACAGCGATGCGGTTCTTCAGTTCGGTCTCGCCGAGCAGGAAGCGGTCCTCGGTCGGCCGCTGCATGGTGTAGCCGAGCGCGCCGACGCCGCGCGGCACGATCGACACCTTCTGTACCGGGTCGACGCCCGGCAGGCTCGACGCCACGAGCGCGTGCCCCATTTCGTGAAAGGCGACGCGGCGGCGCTCCTTGTCGTTGAGCACGCGGCTTCGCTTTTCGAGGCCGGCGACGATGCGCTCGACCGCGGCGGTAAAATCTTCGAAGGTTATGGATGTGGCGTTGCGCCGCGTGGCGACGATCGCGGCCTCGTTCACCAGATTGGCGATGTCGGCGCCGGTGAAGCCGGTGGTCAGTCCCGCCACCGCGTCGAGGTCGACGCTGGAGGCGAGCTTCACCTTGCGCACGTGGACCTTCAGGATTTCCAGCCGGCCCTTGCGGTCGGGCCGGTCGACCAGAACCTGGCGGTCGAAGCGGCCGGCGCGCAGCAGCGCGGGATCGAGCACTTCCGGGCGGTTGGTGGCGGCAAGCAGGATGACACCGGAGCTCGGATCGAAACCGTCGAGCTCGGCGAGCAACTGATTGAGCGTCTGCTCCTTCTCGTCCATGCCGCCCATGGCCATGGGCGCGCGGCTGCGGCCGAGAGCGTCGAGTTCGTCGATGAAGATGATGCAGGGCGCAGCCTTGCGCGCCTGCACGAACAGGTCGCGCACGCGCGCGGCCCCGACGCCGACAAACATCTCGACGAATTCCGAGCCGGAGATGGAGAAGAACGGCACGCCCGCCTCGCCCGCCACCGCGCGCGCGAGCAGCGTCTTGCCGGTGCCGGGCGGCCCCACCAGGAGAATTCCCTTAGGGGCGCGCGCGCCCAGCCGGCCATAAGACTTCGGGTCTTTGAGAAAGGCGACCGTCTCGGCCAGCTCGAACTTGGCCTCCTCCACGCCGGCAACATCATCGAAGGTGACCTTGGTGTCGGTCTCGACGTAGACCTTGGCGTGCGACTTGCCGATCGCCATGGCGCCACCGAGCCCCTGGCGTTCGGCCACCCGGCGAAACAGGAACATCCACATCAGGTAAAAGGCGCCGAGCGGGATCACCCAGGACAGGATTTCGCCGAGCCAGCCGCTCGAGGGCTGGCCGGTGACCACGACCCCGTGGGCGGCGAGCTTCTTGGCAAGCTCGGGATCCACCCGGGTCGTATAGAATTCCTTCTTGCCGTCCTTCAGCGCTTCTTTGAGCGTGCCCTGCACGGCATTCTGCGAGACCGTGACCTTGGCGATCTTGTCACCGGTCAGCAGCGTTTCGAACTGGCTATAGGGGATGGTGGCGACCTGGGTGTAGTTCGCCCAGAATGCCTGCACGATGAGCACGCCGATCATCGCGGCGACGATGTACCAGATGGTGATCTGCCGCTTGCGGGCTTCCGGTTCCATGGCGGGGGCGGTCCTTCACCGGCCCCGGCAAGGTCCTCCGCGGCCGCGCCCCATCACTACTCCAAATGCTCTGGCAGTAAAAACCCTGCCCGCCCCCGCGCCGGTGGCGTGGGGGCCGGACAGGTCAAGGGCCCGGTAACCGGCGGCACCGGCGCGGACCGTGCGCCGGGTGCGTCAGCCCGGCTGCGAATCCCGTTGCTGCGCCGGCGCGTCGGTCTGCGGCGCGGCTTCCTCGGCCGTCAGCTCCAGATACGGCTCCACCGGCAACTGCAGCACCGTGAGGCGCTGGCCTTCGGTCAGCCGCGTCAGCAGCACGACCTTGCCGTTCGGGAATTCGAGCGCGTCATGGTGCGTGTCGGGGCGGCGGATGTTGATCTGGCGGAAGCGGGCTAGCGTCTCGCCGATCTTGCCGAAGCCCAGCTTGGTCACCAGCCGCCCGAAGCCGTGATCGAGGAGCGCCGGCTGTTCGAACGCCACCTCGGTGCCGGGACGCAGGCAGACGGCGACATTCGGCTCGTCGACCGAGGCAAGGCCACGCGTGAACGAACCCCTGAACTTGGTCGAAACCAGCTTGTCGCCGACCTTGGCCGGACGGCTCGATACCGCGTGTAGGCTATAGTCGCACATTGAAGGTCTCCTCTTGGAAAGAGCCGGGACGGGTTGGACGTCGCGCCCAAGGGCTAACGCGGCCAAGAGGACGTTGTTGTGCGCGCCGGGGAGAAAAGTATCCAAGGCCGTGCCGGAACCCGCCGAACGATAACGGCGTTAGTTCTCTTCCGACTCGAACTTGAGGACGGTAGCATCGCCCGGCAACGCGACGCCCGTCTCATGCGCGCGGTGCCCCGTGCCTTCGTGTGCAGGCCTTCGCGGCCGCCTGCGGCCGCACCGGTATCTACTTGATGTAGCTCAAGTACGATGCCAGCGCGGCGATCTGGTGCTGTGACAGGACGGCGCCGACCGTCGGCATCGGATGGGCGGCGGTATGATCAAAGCCGTCGTGCCATTGCTGCAACCGCCGCTCCAAGTAGTTCGCCGAGAGGCCTCCAAGGCGCGGTATCTGTCCGATGCCCTGGCCGCTCGGACCGTGACAGGCAACGCAGGCCGGCACATTCATGTCCGGCACGCCCTGCTGAAAGATGGCGCGTCCTGCGGCAACCAGAGACAGGTCGCCGTCCTCGGCCGCCTCCGGGTGCAGGCTCGAAAAATACTTGGCCAGTTGCCGCGCCGCCCACGGATCGACATTGGCGGTCGCCGGCCACATGTACATCTTCGAGAACGTATTGTCGCGGCTGTGGCTGCGGAAGCGGTTGATTTGATTGACGAGGTATCCTGCGTGCTGCCCGGCAAGCCGCGGGGCCGGGGCATAGCCACGCGCCGACGGCCCATGGCACCACGTGCAGTTCCTGATGCTGACATTGCCATAATCGCCGGCCAGGGCCGGAGCGGCGGACAGCGCAATAACCAGCGCCGCCACCTTGAGCGTCTTGAGCTGCATGAGCTTTCGGTTCCGCATTTCGGTGCCCTATCTCAAAGAACTGACGTAGGCGGCGACGGCCTTGATCTCGCCGCGGGTCAAGCTGTGCGCGACCGGCAGCATGATGAACGACGTGCCGTGGACCGCCGGATTCTGCCCACGAAACCGCGGAAAGTTGGCGAGTTCACGTACGACGTAGGGATAGAGCTGACCCGCCAGACGCGGGATTTCGCCGTGGCCGGTCGCATCAGGCCCGTGGCAGGCGGCGCAAGCGGCAACGTTGTGTTGCGGGACGCCGTTGTTGAAGATCGAGCGTCCGGCGGCGATGAGGCCGCGCGGCTCCCCGCCGATCGGCCGCGGGTGCAGACCATGGAAATAAGCCGCGATGGCATCCATCATGCCCGGCCGCAAGACGTGCGCCACGTTGGACATGATCGGGTTCGGCCGGCTGCGGTTGATGAACGCCCGCAACTGGTTCTTCAGATACTGCGGTTGCTGACCCGCTAGGCGCGGGATCGGGTAATAGCCGCGATACCCCTGCGCCGACGTACCGTGGCAGTCTTCGCAATAGTGGATTTTGGCCTGCACGCTTTGGCTCACAGCGCTTCGCGCCTGCGCGCTGCCGGCGGTTGTGTATGCGGTCACGGCAAGCGCCATCGGCAAGGCCAGCCTCAAAGCCGCAAGCTTATGTGGCACGATGCGTTTCATACGTTCGACCCCCGGGCGCCTATTGAAGGGAACTGACATAGGCCGCGACCGCTTTGATTTGTGCCTCGGTCAATTGATGTGCGATCGGCCCCATGATGTCGGCGTTCGTTTCGGTCCGCTCATGAGGCCAGTTGGTCAGCTGTTTCACCACGTAAGGGTAGAGTTGGCCCGCCAGCCGCGGGAACTGCTTGTCGCCCTTGCCGCCGGGACCGTGACACGCCTCGCAAGGCGGCACCTTGGCGCTCAAGAGCCCCTTGGTGAAAATATCGCGGCCGAGTGCCACATCCTCCCGCGGCGCGCCGCCGACCGGCTTCGGGTTCAGCGCATGCAGCTTCTCCGCCAGCGCCTTCACCATCGCAGGGCTGAGAACGTGGCCGACGTGGAACATGACATTGGTCGCGCCCGGCGATTGCTTGTTCGCCCGCTTGCGATCGGTGAAGCCCTTGAGCTCGTTCTCGATGTATTCGACCGGCTGTCCGGCGAGGCGCGGGATCGGGTAATAACCGACGAAGCCGCGCGCGTCCGCGCCATGGCAGACCTCGCAATATTTCAGTTTGGCGTTCACGGCCTGCGGCGACGCCGTATCGGCGGCATGCGCGCCGCCCGCGACAGCGCCGGCTATCGCGAGAACTGCCGCCGGCAACACCACTCCTAGCGCCACGCGTAAGGAGGCACGGCCCGACATCCGTCGTCCGCGGCCATTGTTGAGAGTTATGGGCATTGGCTCATCACCTTGAAGGGTTTCCGATATCGTGCGGATCCGAATTGCGCGGAATGTTATGTCCGCGCGGTTACATCGCGAGCCACAGATAGGCGAACAGCGTGTTGTTGTCGGATGCGTTGTCGGTAGTGCCGTCGAACTTGTTGTACCAGGTGTACTGCAGGCCGATGCGCGCGTTCGCCCACGGATAGATGGGCGAATGGCTGCTGATGAAGGGAATGTAAGCGATCTCGGCGGTGAAGCCGTTGCTGTCCGGACTTACGGTGCTGGCGTTATTGGCGTAGAGCGTCGCGTCGGTCGAACCCCAGGTGTCGAAATACTGGCCCGAGAGGACGACCCGGTTGTCGTTGCCGTAAGCGAACGAGCCGTAGAGCCGCGCGGTGTTGAGCGTGTTCGACGAGTTGGCCGCAACGCCGGTCGCAGCGTCGTACGACTGGTCTTCATGGATGTAGGTGCCACGCAGCGTAAGCCAGTAGTTGTCGCCCTGGTATTGGTACTGCGTGTCGAAGCCGACGTCGGTGTATTTGTTGGTCTGTTCGTAGGTGTTGAACGTGTAGAAGCCGTCGGGGTTCGTATCCTGCAGCCACGGACGGATCGGCGTGTACATCCCGAAGGTGCCGATCTCCAGCCAGTTCCGGCCCCAATGCGGTTCGATCGCGAGGCGCCAATACGGCGCGACGCCGTTTATCTGGCCGGGTGCGTCGAACGGATCGTTGCCGAGCGTGGTCAGCGTGTTGTGATCGAGGCTGGTGAAGCCGGACAACTGGACGTAGACGAGGTCGTCGAACCAGGCATAGCCGCCGACTCCGGCCACCTGCTGGCCCCAGCTGCCGTCCACCATGGTGGCCGCCCCGGGCGATGGCGCAATCTGGGCGGACGCGTAGGGAAAGCCCCAGGCCGGCATCGTATTCCAGGGGTCGGCCATGCTCGGATTGTTGGTGGCGGTCACGCCGAAGGTGACGGGAATGCCGCCGAGCGTGGAGTGGTCGACGTAGCGCAGGTCGACGTTGTCCCAGTGCCACATGAAGGTCTGGTAGCGGTCGGCAGGGTCGCTGCCGTCCGTCACCGTGCCTTCATAGGTCATCTGGGCGAAGGCGCCGATATGCTTGGTGACCGCACCGCCCCAGAACAGGCTGAATTGCTCGAGCGCGAGGTTATCGTTGCCCTTGAAAGGAGCCGGCGCCGGATCCTGCGACTTCTGCGTATGCTCGAAGCCGACAATGGTCATCATGGAGATGGGCGGCACCCAGCCGTGATAGCCGCCGTCGTTGGCGTCGGCAGAATCCAGGGCCGACGCCCCCTTGGGCGTCGAGTGGCCGTTCATCTTCTTGGCATATGAATTGAGCGCTTTGATCGCGGCGCCGTTGTTGCCGAAAGGCGTCGTCTGGAACGGACCGCCGCCGGTCGTATAGCCGTCGATCTTGAACTGGCGGCCAAACGGCGTCAGCCCCGGGAAATCGGTATGGCACGTGCCGCAAGGCTGACCGGTCTGCCGCGCGAAGCTCGGCAAAGCGTTTGCGGGACGCGAGCTCGCGATCGCAAGCGCCGCCACCAATGCGGTCAGGCAACCTGTCCAGAAAGTAGAACTTGTCTTTTTCTTCTGTGCCGGTGAATGCCCCCCGTCGCTGTCCTTGCCTCTACCTTTCAGGCAGCGCGCCCGATTCCACGACATGATGCATCCCCGTTGCGCACCGATGTCGCCCCCTAGTTTTTTAACGTCACGCGATTCAGCTTACAGCGAGTTGATCTGCCTCAAAGAAGCCGCGTACATTAATTTTATTTCATTCGTTTCATTGATCAACATTTCTCCGCAGAGAAGAAGCGCTTGTGCTGGTGAACGGTGACATCGGCTTAGTGCTTGTCTGCGAAATTAGGCTGTTTGCCTGCACCGTTTCCGTTTAGCGGTCCCGTTTATCGGTTACACGATATGTCGCGTTTATTTGTTGCGATGAAGACAAATGAATGCGAGCGCAAGGCGAAAGGCGCAATAGGGAAGCGTGCTGCAATAGCCCCGAAAATGAAGCGGCCCGGGCAGTCCGCGCATGCGCGTCATTGCCCGGGCCGATTTTGCTCGCATCAAAATGCTACCACGACATCATGTTGATGCAGATTGATAATGAGGATGCACAATCAGAGGACCAACACGACCGCTGTCATGAACGGACTGCGCACCGTCCGACGTTGATCAAGCCTTGCGGTAGAGCCGGCACCAGCCGGTCGGGCTGATCGGACCGGCGACGTTCTGGCAGGAGTTCGGCTTCACGAACAGGGCACAGGTGCTGCACTCTTGCCCGTCATGCGGCTTGTCCTGATAGCCGACGACGGTCTTCGGCAGTTGAGCGGCCGCGGCCGGCTCTGCCGCCAGCGTCAGCGCCGTGGCGGCGCCCGCCGCGCAGACCACGCCCCGCAGCAGCATCGCACGACGCGAAAGGTTCTCGGTTTCTTGCCTCGACATGAATAGCTCCTGTTCGGCTTATTTGCGTTCTTGGGTGATAGAGGCCCCCGAACAAGGCCCTACGCGAATGGCCCGGCGGGTTCCTTGCGGCAGATCAAGCCGTTTGGAGGGAGTCTAAGCTGGCCCGGTTGCAATGGCCGCCTGCGTCAAGCAGCATTCGGGGAGTACGCGACAGTGACCGGCAGGGGCAAAGGAACTTGGAATGGCGGATTTTACTTGGGGCGCGCCAGCCCCCGGCGGCGCGCGCGTCCGCGCCGCTCTCAATGACGTGCTGGCCGGCTCGATTTGCAGCATTCTTTCGATAACCTATTGCCTGTCCTACGCCGCGCTCATCTTTTCCGGCCCGCTGGCGCCGTGGCTCTCCAACGGCGTCGCGACCACCTTCCTGTCGGCAGGGGTGGTGGCGGCGATTGTGGCCTGGCGCAGTTCCCTGCCGTTCGCCGTCGCCGGGCCCGAATCGTCGACCGCCGCCGTGCTTGCCGCACTGGCTGCCGCCATGGCGGAGCGCCTGTCGGCCGCCGGGGAGACGCAATTGCTGCTGCCGGTGCTGATGCTGATGGCCTTGGCGGGGGGCCTCACCGGCCTGTTGCTCGGCGGCCTCGGCCTCATGCGCGCCGGCCGCGCCATCCGCTTCGTGCCTTATCCGGTGATCGGCGGCTTCATGGCCGCCACCGGGTGGCTGATGGTGATGGGCGCGGTCGGGGTGGTCACCGACCAGAGGCTGGCTTTCGACACCCTCGCCGCCTTCATGGCGCCGGCCCCCCTCGGCAAGCTCGCCGCCGCCCTTGCCGTCGCGGCGGTGCTCGAATTGCTGCTTGCGCGCTCGCAAAGCGCCTGGATCCTGCCCGGCGTCCTGCTGGCGGCCGTGGCGGCCGCGCATCTCTGGATTTTCGCCAGTGGCTCGTCCATCGCCGGGGCCGAGGCCGCCGGCTGGCTGTTTGCGCCAATGAAGGCGGCGCCACCCGCTCTGCCCTGGCACGCGAGCGCCTTGGCGGCGTTTCCCTGGGGCTCGCTCTGGTCGCTCTCGGGCGAACTGATGGCGGTGATGTTCGTCACCGTGATGAGCCTGTTGCTCAACACCACAGGCACCGAAATGGCCACCCGCCGCGAGGCCGATATCGACGGAGAGTTGAAGGCGCTCGGCCTCGCCAGTCTCGCCTCGGCAGCGCTTGGCGGCTACGTCGGCTGCCTTTCGCTCAGCCGCAGCGCGCTCAGCTACAATCTCGGCGGCCGAGGCCGGCTGATCGGCCTGACCGTAGCCGCGATCTCCGGGATCATGCTGCTGATCGGCCCGAGCTTCCTCGGCTACGTACCGAAGTTCGCCCTCGGCGGATTGCTGATCTATGCCGGCGGGCGGCTCTTGTGGCGCTGGATGGTCGAATTGGCCCGCCAACTGCATCGCGTCGAATACCTGTCGCTGCTCGCCGTCATCCTGATCATCGTGCAATGGGGCTTCATCGCCGGCGTGCTGATCGGCGTCGTTATTGGCTGCGGCACCTTCGCGGTGAGCGTCAGCCGCGTGAACGCCATCAAGTTCACCTTCGACGGCTCGGAATACCGCAGCCGGCTCGACCGCAGCGCCGAGGAACTCGCGACCCTCGCCGGCCACGGCCGCGAACTCCAGGGCATGGCGCTGCAAAGCTATCTGTTCTTTGGCTCGGCCAACCGGCTCTATCAGCACGTCAAGGCGCTGCTGCGCGCGCAAGCCAATTGCCGCTTCCTGCTGTTCGACTTCCGTCTCGTCACCGGCATCGACTCGTCGGCGACCCACAGTTTCTCGCAGATCAAGCAGGCCGCCGACGACCACGGTGCGCGCCTCGTGCTGGTTCACCTCAAGGACGACCTGCGCCGCGCCTTGCAGGGTATCGGCCTCATCAAGCCGGACGTGATCGTCGCGTCCGATCTCGATCGCGCGCTGGAATCCTGCGAGGACGACATCATCGCGGCCTACCATGCCGGCCACGGCGGCGGCGACAGCCTGCGCGGCTGGTTCGCCAAGGCGCTGGGCAGCGACGCCCATGCCGACGCCCTGGCGGCGCAGTGCCGCCGCGTCGACTTCGCGCCCGGCGAGGTCATCGCGCGGCAGGGCGAAGCGTCCGACTCCATGCATTTCATTCTCGACGGCCGCATCGGCATCGTGGTCGACATGGGCAACGGCCACGCCGTGCGCGTCCGCAGCCTCGGGCCCCAGACGACCATCGGCGAGATGGGACTGATCACCGGCCGGCCGCGCAGCGCCACCGTCGAGGCGGAGGCGCCGAGCGTGCTTTACGAATTGAGCCTCGAGCGCTTCGATGCGATCAAGCGGGACGAGCCGGCGCTCGGTCAGGCGCTGTTGAGCTACGTGATCTCGGTGATGGCGGAGCGGCTGAGCTTCGCCAGCCGGGTCATCGGCGTGCTGCAACGCTAGCCGTCGACCAAGCGCGGATCGTTAGGCCCGCTTGCGGCCGTAAACTTCGTCGGCACGCGCTTCGAAGGCCGCCGCCATGCGGCGAAAGACCGTGTCGAACATGGCGCCCATCAGCATGCCGAAGGTGCGGCTCGCGAATTCGTAGTCGATGAAGAATTCGACATCACAGGTGTTCTCGCCGGTCGGCTTGAAGGCCCAGCGGTTCTGCATGCGCTTGAAGGGACCGTCGAGGTATTCTACCAGGATCTTCGAATTGTCGCGATCGAGGGTGGCACGGCTGGTGAAAGTCTGGCGGATCAGCTTATAGGCGACCGTCATGGCCGCCACCATAACGACCGTGCCGTCGTCCTTCTCGCGCCGCTCGCGCACACGCATCTCCGCACACAAGGGCACGAATTCCGGATACTTCTGCACGTCAGCGACCAGGTCAAACATGTCGGACGCGGAATGGCGCACGTGACGGGTGGTGGAGAAGCGCGGCATTTAGCTGTTTTGAGCCGCCCGCGCTGCCTTCAGGCGCGCGAAGTCGTCGCCGGCGTGATGCGACGAGCGCGTCAACGGCGAGGCCGACACCATCAGGAAGCCCTTGGTGTAGGCGATCGTTTCCAGCCCTTTGAACTCGTCCGGCGGCACGAAGCGCTTCACTTCATGATGCTTGCGGGTCGGCTGCAGGTATTGCCCGATGGTGATGAAGTCGACATTGGCTGAGCGCAGGTCGTCCATCACCTGCAGCACTTCGTTGCGCTCTTCGCCGAGGCCCACCATGATGCCGGACTTGGTGAACATGGTCGGGTCGAGCTCCTTCACCCGCTGCAACAACCGCAGCGAATGGAAGTAGCGCGCGCCCGGCCGCACCGTCAGATAAAGCGAAGGCACGGTCTCGAGATTGTGGTTGAAGACGTCGGGCTTGGCCGCGACCACGGTCTCGAGCGCGCCCTCCTTGCGCAGGAAGTCGGGCGTCAGCACTTCGATGTTGGTGCCGGGGGCGTTCTCGCGGATGGCGCGGATGGTGTCGGCGAAGTGTTGCGCACCGCCGTCGTCGAGATCGTCGCGATCGACCGAGGTGACGACAATGTGCGAGAGACCGAGCCGCGCGGTCGCCTCACCCACATGCGCCGGTTCGCTCGCATCGAGCGCGCCCGGCAGGCCGGTCTTCACGTTGCAGAAGGCGCAGGCGCGCGTGCAGGTGTCGCCCAGGATCATGAAGGTGGCGTGCTTCTTCTCCCAGCACTCGCCGATGTTGGGGCAGCCGGCCTCCTCGCACACGGTGTGCAGGCCGTTGGCGCGCATTAGATCGCGGGTCTGCTGGTAGCCGGCCGAGACCGGCGCCTTGACGCGGATCCAGTCCGGCTTGGGAGCGAGCGCGGAATCCGGGCGATGCGCCTTTTCCGGGTGGCGCGGGCGCGGATTGTTGGTGAGGTCGAGGACGACGGCCATAGGCCTTACTTACGGGCCCCCGCCCGGCCCCGCAAGCAGCGGAATCCGGGCGATTCCGCATGGCTGCGCCGGGTTCCGGTCAAACCACCGGCTCTTCCGCCGGCGGCGCGACGACCGGTGCCGGGGCCGGCTTCGGGGTCTTCAGCGCCTGCCAGAACGCCCCCAACCCCACCAGCAGCGCGGCGAGCCAGGTGAGGAAGCCGACATAAGGAATAATGCCGATGATGCTCAGCACAAACAGCCCGACGATGAGCTGCCAGATCTGAGCGAAGAACCCGCGCTTGCGCGGCACGCGGTTGACCAGGAAGTCGCCCATGGTGAAGGCGGAAATTATAGTCGCCACCAGCCACAGAAGCGGCAGCGCAAACAGAAGAAGCAGCGCGGTCGGGATGCCGATGATGGTGATCATCAGCGCAACCGCGATCGCCGGCGCCAGAATGAAGATCAGTACGCCGCGGCCGAAGCTATGCCAGGGGTACTCGCGCAGACGCTCAACCGCGCGCTCGACCAGGCGGCGGCGCGCCACCAGCAGGATCAGCCCCGCCATGAAACCGGCGGCGATCGAGAACAGCACCAGGCCGAACAGTGCCTGCGCCGCCTCGAAGCGGCCGAGCTGCGGATGCGGCAGGGTCATGGTCTGGCGGCCGTGGATGACCGCGCCCTCGGTAATCACAGGCTCGTTGATGCTCTGGAAGGTGACGTCGCCGTCGACCACCGCGGTCTTGCCGAGGGTCACGCTACGGGCCCGCACCAGGAGATCGCCGCCGATGTGGCCGTCGATCTCGACGGTGTCGCCGACGATCTCGGTCTTGCCGTGGCTGACGCCGGAAAAGCGCACGTCGGCGCCGGCAATCTGCGTCACGCCCCTGATGTCGGTCCCCGGGCGCACCAGCACGCGGGCGCCGCCAGCCTTGAGCGCCCCGGTCACGTGGGCGTCGATGCTGACGCGGGCGCCCACCACGTAGAGGTCGTGGCCGTATTTGCCGCGCACCGCCGCGATGGCGCCGATGACATAGGCGTCACCTATGGTCGTGGTATCGACGTCGAGCTCGGCGCCGGCGGCGTGCAGTTCGTGCGCGACGAGCCCGCGCACATTGGCGAGTGCGCCGGCCGCCCAGACGTCGTGATGGTTGTCCGAGACGACGTTGATGTCGGCGCCGGCGCGCCAGATGTCGTCGCGCGGCGGAGATGGCGGGGTTTGCGGCGGCGCTTGCGGTTTTGGTGCCGCCTGGGGACCTGCCGGGTTCGGCGCGGTTGCGGGTTGCGCGGTGGGCTGAGTTGCCGCCGGGGCCTTGCCCGAATTGAGCTGCCGCACTTCGTCCGGCGTCAACGTCTTGATCGGATTGGCGGCCGGGGCCTGCGGCTGCGCCGCCGGCTTGCCCGAATTCAACTGCTGCACCTCGGCGGGCGTCAGGGTCTTGATTGGATTTTTGGCCGGCGCCTGCGCAACGGCCGGCACGGCCAGACCTGCAACGAACGCGAGCGCGAGAAGCAACCGCATGTGGAGACCGTCCCGCCTCAGGCCCGCTTGATCGCGCGCCAGATCAGCAGGAAGACGATGGCGCCGATCGTGGCGCTCACCAACGCCCCGATGAAACCGGCTGGGAAGATGTGCAGGCTGTTGAAGATGAGCCCGCCGACGATGGCGCCGACCAGCCCCACCGCCAAGTTATAGAGCAGACCGCCGCCGCGCCCGCCCAGAATGACATTGGCCAGCCAGCCGGCAATCAGGCCGATAATGATCCACCAGATCACGCCCATGACGTTTGCCCCTTACCCCCGACCCCGCCATGCCCGGGCATGACGGCTGAAAGCCGCTACGCCGCCTTCGGCGGCAACTGGTTGCCCGGCGTCGACCGCGAGATTTTCATTTCTTCCTCGTTCATGTCCACCGGAACTTCAGCGAACAGCGGTGTGGAAAGGTAGCGCTCCCCGGTATCGGGCAGCATCGCGAGCACGGTCGAGCCGGGCGCCGCCGTCTTGCAGACCTCGAGCGCGCCGGCGAAGGTGGCGCCGGCTGTGATGCCGACGAAGATGCCTTCTTTCTGGGCGAGTTCGCGGCTCCACTTCAGGCCGTCCGGCCCGGCGATCGTGATGATGCGGTCAAAGCCCTTTTCGTCGACCGCTTCGCCCGCGACGCGCGGGATGAAATCGGGGCTCCAGCCCTGCATCGGATGCGGATTGAACGAGGGATGGGCTTCGGCCGGCGAGCCGTCGGCGTTGCGCTCCTGGCCGATGCCGCTGGTCAGCATGGGCGCTTCCGCCGGCTCGCAGACGACGATTTTGGTGTCGGGCCGTTCTTTCCGCAGCACGCGCGAGACGCCGGTGAGCGTGCCGCCGGTGCCGAAGCCGGTGACCCAGTAGTCGAGCTTCTCGCCCTTGAAGTCGTCGACGATCTCGCGCGCGGTGGTGCGCGAATGCATGTCGGGATTGGCCTCGTTCTCGAACTGGCGCGTCATGAACCAGCCGTGCGCGTCGGCCAGGGCCTTCGCCTTGTTGACCATGCCCATGCCGCGCTCAGACGCCGGCGTCAGCACGACCTTGGCGCCGAGGAAGCGCATCAGCCGGCGCCGCTCGACCGAGAAGCTCTCGGCCATGGTGATGACCAGCGGATAGCCTTTGGCGGCACAGACCATGGCGAGGCCGATGCCGGTGTTGCCGGAGGTCGCTTCCACCACCGTTTGGCCGGGCTTGAGTTCACCGGCCTTTTCCGCCGCCTCGATGACCCCAAGCGCGAGACGGTCCTTGACGGAGCCGAGCGGGTTGAAGGCCTCGATCTTGACGTAGAGGTTGACGCCTTTGGGCGCCAGCTTGTTGATCTTGACCACCGGCGTGCGGCCGACCGTCTCGAGGATGCTGTTGAACTTGGCCATCGGTTATCCTCCCGAGGGCGCTGTCATTCCGGGGCCGGCCAAAGGCCGGAGCCCGGAATCCAGGGCCCAATTGTCGACGTTGCTGTGTCGCCCTGGATTCCGGGTTCGCGCACCAACGTACGCGCCCCGGAATGACCGTTGTCACATATTCAAAACCCGCCCATAGGCGTCGAGCACGGCTTCCTTCATCATCTCCGACAACGTCGGATGCGGGAAGATGGTGTGCATCAATTCTTCTTCCGTGGTCTCCAGGTTCATGGCGACCACGTAGCCTTGAATGAGCTCCGTCACCTCGGCGCCGACCATGTGGGCGCCGAGCAGTTGCCCGGTCTTCTTGTCGAAGATGACCTTCACCAGGCCCTGATCCTCGCCCAAGGCAATCGCCTTGCCGTTGCCGACGAAGGGGAAGCGGCCGACGCGGACGTCGAGCTTTTTGTCCTTGCAGGCCTGTTCGGTGAGCCCGACCGAGGCGACTTGCGGCGAGCAATAGGTGCAGCCCGGGATCATCAGCTTGTTCATCGGGTGGGGCTTGAGTCCCTTGATGGCCTCGATGCAGACAACGCCTTCGTGTTCGGCCTTATGCGCCAGCATCGGAGGACCGGCGACATCGCCGATGGCGTAAATGCCGGGCACGTTGGTCTTGCCGTAACCGTCGATGACGACGCAACCGCGTTCGGTCTTCACCCCGAGTTTTTCCAGCCCGAGGTTCTCGATGTTGCCGACCACGCCGACCGCGGAGATGACGCGGTCCACCGTAATCTGCTGCGTCTTGCCGCCCTCTTCTATTGTTGCGGTAACGCTGTCCGCCTTCTTGTCGAGCTTGGTGACCTTGGCGTTGGTCAAAATCTTGAGGCCCTGCTTCTCGAAGCTCTTGCGAGCAAACGTCTGGATCTCGTGGTCCTCGACCGGCAGGATCTGCGGCAGCACCTCGACCACCGTCACGTCCGTGCCGAAGGTGCGGAAGAACGAGGCGAACTCGATGCCGATGGCGCCGGAGCCGACCACCAGGAGCGACTTCGGAATGGCCGGCGGCACCATGGCTTCGAAATAGGTCCACACCAGCTTCTGGTCGGGCTCGAGGCCCGGCAGCACGCGGGGTCTGGCGCCGGTGGCGACGATGATGTGCTTGGCCTGGTACTGGCCGGGGCCGAGCGCGCCCTTGATGGCCTCGGTCTTCGAGGCCTTGACCGAGACCTTGCCGGGCGCGTCGATCGTCGCCTCGCCCCAGATCACCGAGACCTTGTTCTTCTTCATCAGGAAGCCGACGCCGTCGTTCAGCCGCTTCGACACGCCGCGCGAACGCTTCACGATCGCAACTGCGTCGTAGCCGATGTTGTCGGCCTTCAGCCCGTAGCCCTTGGCATGCTGCATGTAGTGGAAGATCTCCGCCGAGCGCAGCAAGGCCTTGGTCGGGATACAGCCCCAGTTGAGGCAGATGCCGCCGAGATAGGATTTCTCGATGATGGCGGTCTTGAAGCCGAGCTGCGCCGCGCGGATGGCGGTGACGTAGCCGCCGGGGCCGGAGCCGATGATGATGACGTCGAAATTGGTATCGGCCATGAAAACTCGCTTGTTCTCTCAGTCGTCATGGCCGGGCTTGTCCCGGCCATCCACGTCTTAGAGGCCATCGCCGCGAAGAAAGACGTGGGTGCCCGGCACAAGGCCGGGCATGACGGATGAATCACACCACCATCATCACCGGATTTTCGATCATGAGCTTGAAGGCGCCGATGAGCTGCGCCCCGAGCGCGCCGTCGATGGCGCGGTGATCGCAGGCGAGCGTCACGCTCATCAAAGTCGCGATCTCGATCTTGCCGCCGCGAACCACCGCGCGTTCCTCGCCGGTGCCGACAGCGAGAATGGTCGCCTGCGGCGGGTTGATGACCGCGGTGAACTCCTTGATGCCGAACATGCCGAGGTTCGACACCGACGAGGTGCCGCCCTGGTATTCGTTCGGTTTCAGCTTCTTGTTCTTGGCGCGGACCGCGAGGTCTTTCATCTCGTTGGAGATGGCGGAGAGCGATTTCAGCTCGGCCTGCTTGACGATCGGGGTGATGAGCCCAAACGGCAGCGCGACCGCGACGCCGACGTCGGAATGCTTGTGCTTGACCATGGCGGCTTCGGTCCAGCTCACGTTCGCCTGCGGCACACGCTGCAAGGCGAGCGCCAGCGCCTTCACCACGAAGTCGTTGACTGAGAGCTTGTAGACCGGCTTGCCGTCGGCGCCCTTGGGCGCGGCGGCGTTGATCTCCTCGCGCGCGGCCAAGAGCTTGCCGAGGTCACAGTCGACGGTGAGATAGAACACCGGCATGGACTGCGCCGCCGCGGTCAGGCGCTGCGCTATGGTACGGCGCATGCCGTCGTGCGGGATCAGTTCGTAGGAGCCTTCCTCGAACAAGGACAGAACCTGCTGGTCGGTCATCGCAGGCGCGACGGCAGGTGCCGCACCCGCGGCAGCGGCGGGCGCGAGGCCCTTGCCGGATTTTGCGGCCTCGATATCGCGCGCGACCACACGGCCGTGCGGTCCCGAACCGCTCACGCGCGAGAGGTCGAGGCCGGCATCCCTGGCGAGACGGCGCGCCAGCGGCGAGGAGAAGATGCGACCGCCATCGGCCTTTGGCTCCATCGCGCTGCCGCCGTGAATACCGGCCTGCATGACGGCGCCGGCGGGGGCCTGCGGCTTCGGCGCCGGCGCGGCAGTGGGCGCCGCGGCCGGCTGCGGCGCGGGCTTTGCGGGCTCTTTGGCCGGCTCGGCGGCCTTCGGCGCCGGTGCGGCGGCAGCCTGAGCCGGTGCGGCAGACGCCGCCGCCTTCACGTCCTCGCCCTCGCCCGCCAACACCGCGATCACCGCGTTCACCGCTACGTCCTGCGTGCCTTCCGGCACCACGATCTTGGCGATCGTGCCCTCGTCGACGGCCTCGTATTCCATGGTGGCCTTGTCGGTCTCAATCTCGGCGATGACGTCGCCGGACGACACCTTGTCGCCTTCCTTCTTCAGCCACTTGGCGAGGTTGCCCTTCTCCATGGTGGGCGACAGCGCGGGCATGAGAATGTTTGTCGGCATACCTGGGGGCCTTGATGAAAGGGTCTTAACTGACGGCGCTGGTTGAGCCGGGATCGGTTGGCTCGTCGAGCTCGGCGTCGAACATGGCGCGGATCTGGGCGAGCGCCTGCTCCTCGCTCATCTCGGTTTCGGTGGCGAACACGCGCGCGGCGTGGCGCGCGACGTCGGCGATCAGCATGCCCCAGAGGTCGACTTCCTCGAAGGCGCGGCGCAGAGAGACTTCCAGCTTACCCTCGACGATGAAGGCGCGCAGCACCTCGATGCCGCCGAGCTGAAGCGCTTCGGGCGGCACGGGCAAAGCGTCGACTTCAACGTCGGGCATCGTGCTCACCGATAACAGACGGCTTTCGCCGCCTCGACCACTTCCGCAATCGAAGGCAGCGCCAGCTTTTCGAGGTTCGCCGCGTAGGGCATCGGCACGTCCTTGCCGGCAATGCGCATGACCGGCGCGTCGAGATAGTCGAAGGCCTCTTCCATCAGCCGCGCGGCGATCTCGGCGCCGACGCCGGACTGCTTCCAGCCCTCCTCCACCGTGACCGCGCGGCCGGTCTTCTGGACCGACTCAGCGACCGTTGCGATGTCCATGGGCCTGAGCGTGCGCATGTCGATGACTTCGGCTTCGATGCCCTCTTTCGCCAGCTCCTCTGCCGCGCCCAGCGCGTAGGTCATGCCCATGGACCACGATACGATGGTGACGTCCTTGCCGGCGCGCGCGATGCGCGCCTTGCCGATGGGCAGGACGAAGTCGTCAAGCTTGGGCACCGGCGAAGAATGGCCGTAGAGGATTTCGTTTTCGAGGAAGATGACCGGGTTGGGATCGCGGATCGCGGCCTTCAAGAGGCCCTTGGCGTCGGCCGCGTTCGACGGCGCGATCACCTTCAGGCCCGGCACGTGCGAATACCAGGACGTGTAGTCCTGGCTGTGCTGGGCGGCGACGCGAGCGGCCGCGCCATTCGGCCCGCGGAACACCATCTGGCAACCCATCTGGCCGCCGGACATGTAGAGCGTCTTGGCGGCCGAATTGATCACGTGGTCGATCGCCTGCATGGCGAAGTTCCAGGTCATGAACTCGACCACGGGCTTGAGGCCGGCGAGCGCGGCGCCGACGCCCATGCCGGCAAAGCCGTGCTCGGTGATCGGGGTGTCGATGACGCGCTTGTCGCCGAACTCCTGCAACAGCCCCTGCGTCACCTTGTAGGCGCCCTGATACTCGGCGACTTCCTCGCCCATGACGAAGACGTCCTTGTCGCGGCGCATCTCCTCGGCCATGGCGTCGCGCAAGGCTTCGCGCATGGTCATGGTCACCATTTCGGTGCCGGCGGGAATGTCGGGATCGCTGGCCGGCTCGACCTGCGGCGCCGCGGGCGCTTCGGCCTTCGGCATCGGGGCAGCCGGCGCCTTGGGGCTTTCGGCCGCCGCCGGCGGCGCGGATTCGGCGGCCTTCTCGACCTGCGCCGGCTTCACGTCATTGACGGCGGACTTGTCCTCGCCCTCGCCCAGGATGACGGCGATCGGCGTGTTCACCGCGACGTCGGCGGTGCCTTCGGGAATGAGGATCTTGCCGAGCGTGCCCTCGTCGGCCGCCTCCACTTCCATGGTCGCCTTGTCGGTCTCTATCTCGGCGATGACGTCGCCGGAGCGCACCGTGTCGCCTTCTTTCTTCAGCCACTTGGCGAGGTTGCCCTTCTCCATGGTGGGCGAGAGCGCGGGCATGAGCACGTTGGTCGGCATGGGCGTCAGGGCGTCCTATACGCGGGTGGCGTTTTGTCGTTTGCGCATGATCTCGATCCGAGAACCGGTTGCGGAATCAGACGCGATAAATGTCAGTGTAGAGCTCGGACGCATCCGGCTCCGGATCGTGGGTGGCGAACTCCGCCGCCTGATTGATGAGCTCACGCACCTCGCCGTCGATCTTCTTCAAGGCGGCTTCGGTGGCGAACTTCTTTTCCAGAATGCGCTGTCGCACCATGTCGATGGGATCGTGGTGCGAGCGCACCTCGTCGACCTCCTCGCGGGTGCGGTACTTGGCCGGGTCCGACATGGAGTGGCCGCGGTAGCGATAGGTGAGCATCTCGAGAATGAAAGGGCCCTTGCCTTCGCGGCACCAGGCGACCGCCTTGTCGCCCGCGGCCTTGACCGCACGCACGTCCATGCCGTCGACCTGCACGCCGGGGATGTTGAAGGACAGACCGCGCTTCGACAGGTTGGTCTGCGCCGACGAACGCGCGATGGCAGTGCCCATGGCGTAGCGGTTGTTCTCGATGACGTAGATGACCGGCAGTTTCCATAGCTCGGCCATGTTGAAGCTTTCGTAGATCTGGCCCTGGTTGGCCGCGCCGTCGCCGAAATAGGTCAGACACACGTTGTCGTTGCCACGGTAGCGGTTGGCGAAGGCGAGCCCCGTGCCGAGCGGTGCCGGCGCGCCCACAATGCCGTGGCCGCCGTAGAAGCCCTTCTCGACGCTGAACATGTGCATCGAGCCGCCTTTGCCCTTGGAATAGCCGTGGGTGCGGCCGGTGAGCTCGGCCATGACCCCCTTGGGGTCCATTTCGCAGGCCAGCATGTGACCGTGGTCGCGATAGCCTGTGATGACTTCGTCGCCCGGTTTGAGCGCCATCTGCATGCCGATGACGACGGCTTCCTGGCCGATATAGAGATGGCAGAAGCCGCCGATCAGCCCCATGCCGTACATCTGGCCGGCCTTCTCCTCGAAGCGGCGGATCGTCAGCATGCGCCGATAGGCTTCGAGGTCCTGGTCCTTGGTGAAGGGAGGTACCTCGCCGGTCGGAAAGACGACCTCGTTGGCGTCGGCGTTCGGTTTGGTTTTGGCAACCGCCATTGGCACTCCTGCAGGGACCGGCTGATGTGACAGGCGTCGGTAGATCGTCGCGCAATCCCCATAGCCCAATTCTCTAGCCTGCGAAAGCGCGGGTGCCCCCCACAGCCTGCATGACACCAGCGCCAAGGATTTGAATGCAAACGGAAATGGCCCGCCAGTGGATAACGCATGGCAGCGCGCGTCGGTTGCCGGAGCCGGTCGCGGCATGCCGTCCCGCGGGCGCAGTGCAGCATTACGCGGCCCGCGGCCGTCGGGTCATTTTATTGCGTCACTCTTGCGGATGGAGCAGCAAAGTAACATCGCGCGGGTCGGCATAGCCGAGCAGCGCGCGGGCGCGTTCGGCCAGCATGTCCGGATCGATCTGGTTGGATTGCAACAGCGACACCCGCCGCTGCCACTCGATGCGCTCGGCCTTGAGCTGCTTGAGCTCGGCCTGCATGTGGGTCAGCCGCTTGTCGAGGTCCTGCTGCGCGCGCAGGCCATGGGCGCCCGTGAAGGCGTTGACCGCGAAATAGCCGATGTAGAGCGCGGCGAAGGCGTAGAGCCCGAGCGCGGTCAGGACGGCACGGCGGCGGCGATGGGTGACCATGATCACGTCACCATGCGCGCGCGGCCGTTAAGGGTGCTTTAACGACGACAGGGATGGCGCTCCGCGGGCCATTTCCGTCGTGATGCCCGGCCCTACTGCCGGACATCCAGGTCTTCGGTTCTGCTGCGAGAAAGACGTGGATGGCCGAGACGTAGGCCTCCCGAAAGAACGCCGCTCTTGAAACGGCCATGCCCGGCCGCGATGGAACTCGCTACATCCGATGCCGGATCTCGTTGAGCATGAAATTCCCGATACGCTTGCCGCGGTTACGCAGCATCTTGAGCACGTCGGAATCGACGAAATAGGTGAGCAAGATGGAATCACGGCTTTGCACCCGGTCGTGCACCGGGTCGGCCGAATGCCAGGTATCGTCGTCGACGGCGAAGGCGTAGCCGGTATTGGGCGCAAAACGCATCTGAGTGTGCTTGGGCTTCGAGCCGTCCGGCATCGCCTCATGGAAAATGGTGCCGAGGTCGGCGTTGGCATCGGTCTCGGGCAGGTAGAGCTGAACGGTGATGCCCTTCCAATGCGTGTCCGTGTGCGGCGTGATCAAATAACCGGGGATGTCGCGGGTCAGGATCGGGATCGGATACATGCGGGTCCTGGCGAAGTCGGACCCGAATCGTTTGATGAGCCCGGCGCCAGGCGGCGCAGGAAGGATTGGCGCACCCGATCCGAAGTGAGCGCGCCGCCGACGACCTCCCACAGCGCGCGCCTTTCCGGCGGCAGATTGCGGATGTATTCGGGAAACAGGTCGATCTTCACCCGCGTGTGAGTGCCGTCTTCGAGGTCGTGCCCCTTGCTGCGGCCGTGCATCGGCCGATAGTCGCGCGCTTCCGGCATCAACCGCAGGATCTGCGCGTAGACGTCGTCGGGAAAGACATGGTCGAACTCGAGGTGGAAAAACGGTTTCCCCACCGCGCGCGCATTGTCCACCGAGCGCGCCACATAGTCGGCCAGCCGCGCGGCGCTCTGACGGCGCTCGCCAGCTGAAAAGGTGGCGATCTGGTCCATCGCCGTCGACCGAAAAACAGAAGGCAAGAACAGCCTGAATCTGCGACCAACCGGGCCGCAAGACAAGCCGCCGCTAAAGCGGCGTGACGCCGCTGGTGCCCCGGCAAATCGGCGGTTTCGCGAGGGAGCACGCCCGGACAAGGCCGGGCCATGGGCGGCTAAGCGCGGAACGCCTTCAGCGCCGCCTTGCCCGCGAACCGCGCCTGCTCACCCAGTTCTTCCTCGATGCGCAGAAGCTGGTTGTACTTGGCCATGCGGTCCGAGCGCGCCAGCGAACCGGTCTTGATCTGCCCGCAATTGGTGGCGACCGCGAGGTCGGCGATGGTCGAATCCTCCGTCTCGCCGGAGCGGTGCGACATCACCGCGGTATAGGCCGCCTTGTGCGCCATCTCGATGGCGGCCAGCGTCTCGGTCAGCGTGCCGATCTGGTTGACCTTGATCAGGATGGAGTTGGCGACGCCGTCACGGATGCCCTTGGAAAGCCGATTCACGTTGGTGACGAACAAGTCGTCGCCGACCAACTGGCACTTGTCACCGATCAGGTCGGTAGCGATCTTCCAGCCTTCCCAATCGTCCTCGGCGAGACCGTCCTCGATCGAAACGATCGGATAGGTCTTGATCAGGTCGGCCAAGTATTGCGCCTGCTCCTGCCGCGAGCGGGTCTTGCCCTCGCCTTCGTAGACGTATTTGCCGTCCTTGAAGAACTCGCTGGAGGCGGGGTCGAGCGCGATGAACACATCCTCACCGGCCTTGTAGCCGGCCTTGCCGATTGCTTTTACAATTACATCAAGTGCTTGTTCCGCCGACTTCAAGTCAGGCGCGAAGCCCCCCTCGTCGCCCACATTGGTGTTGTGCCCGGCCGCCTTCAGCTCGGCCTTGAGCGTGTGGAAGATCTCGGCGCCGCAGCGCAGCGCCTCGGCGAAGCTGTCAGCGCCCGCCGGCATGATCATGAATTCCTGGAAGTCGATCGGATTGTCGGCGTGCGCCCCGCCGTTGATGATGTTCATCATCGGCACCGGCAGCAGGCGCGCGGCGGTGCCCCCGACATAGCGGTAGAGCGGCGCGCCGCCCGCGATCGCCGCCGCCTTGGCGGTGGCGAGCGAGACCCCTAGTATGGCGTTGGCGCCGAGGCGGCCCTTGTTGGGCGTGCCGTCGAGATCGATCATGGTCTCGTCGATCTTGGCCTGCAGTTCGGCGTCCATGCCGCCGATGGCATCGAATATCTCGTTGTTGACGGCGTCGACCGCCTGCAACACGCCCTTGCCGCCGTAGCGGCTCTTGTCGCCATCACGCAGTTCGACAGCCTCATGGGCGCCGGTGGACGCGCCGGACGGAACTGCGGCCCGCCCGATCGACCCGTCTTCAAGTACTACATCAACTTCGACGGTTGGATTGCCGCGGGAATCGAGGATTTCGCGGCCGATGATGTCGGTGATAGCGGTCATGGAGGATCCGGCATGGGCTCGAGGGTTGATGCCCGGGCTTCTACAGGATGGACAACCCTCTTGTCATGCCCCGAGCCGACGGGCATTGCAGGGCCGCAAAAACCGAAGGCCCGAAAGGTCCGATGACGAAAAAACCGCTTCAACTCGGCCGCCCGGCCCGCCTGCCCGCATCGCCTGACCAGGCGCAGCTTGACCGCGTATCCAATCCGCACCGGGACACCGATTATCTCGCCCGCTTCACGGCGCCGGAGTTCACCACGCTCTGCCCGATCACCGGGCAGCCTGACTTCGCGCACCTGGCCATCGACTACGTGCCGGCGCGCTTCCTGATGGAGTCGAAGTCGCTCAAGCTCTACCTCGCAAGTTTCCGCAATGTCGGCTCGTTTCACGAGGACTGCACGGTGGCGATCGGCAAGCGGCTCTACGCGCTCTTGAAGCCGAAATTCCTGCGCATCGGCGGCTACTGGTACCCGCGCGGCGGCATCCCGATCGACGTGTTCTGGCAGACCGGACGCTGCCCCAAGGGGGTGTGGCTGCCCGACCAGGGCGTCGCGCCGTACCGCGGGCGGGGTTAGGTCGCCGCCGGCGCTGGCCGCCGTAGCATGAGTGCGCAGACCCAACCGGTCGCGGTCAAAGCGAAGACACCGGCGATCAGCACGCCGGCGATACCGGCATGGCCCGATATCCCGAGGCCATAGACGACAGGGCCGGTCGCCTGCCCCAGGAAGAAGAAGCTCGAATGCGCAGCGGTCGCGGTTGCGCGCGCCGTCGGCGCGAGCTCCGTGACGTAGACCTGGATGCAGCCGTGCAGCATGTACATGCCTAGGCCGAGCAGCACGAAGATGGCGAGCTCGGCCTGCCACGGCAGCCGCAGCGCGATCATGGCGAAGCAGAACGCCATCACCATGCCGCCGCCGGCCATCAGCCACTTCTCGCCCAGCCGCGCGAGCAGCCAGCGCACCGTCAACGTGTAGAGGACGCCGCCGGCCCCGAACCCGGCGATGACCAGGCCGGCAATGGTAGCGCTCTCGACGCCTTCGTTGTGCAGCATGACCGCCACATACGGAAACAGGCCGAAGACGAAGATCGCCTCCACGAACACCGCGCCGAAGCAGTATTTCGCCAGCGGATTGCTGAACACCGCGCGGTAGCTCGGCAGGAAGCTTGCGAGGTCAAAACGGCCCGGCGGCTCGTCGGTGCCGCGCAATCCCGGCATGGCCGCAGCCAGCGCGACCAGACCGACCGCGCCGATGGCGATCAGAACGCTGCGCCAGCCGATCGCGTCGCCGAGTACGCCGGCGCCGAAGGCACCCAACAAGCTGCCGCTCATGCTCGCAAATAGAATGCGGCTGAGCGCGAGCTGGCGCTGCTTGATCGGAACGCGGTCACCGACCACTGCCAGCACGATCGGGAAGATGCCGCCGGCGGCGAGCCCCGCCAGCACGCGCATGGCAAACATCATCTGGAAATCGTAGGCGAGGCCGCCCGCGACGCTGGCGGCGCTGGTCAGCATCACGCACACAACGATCAGCCGGGTTTTGCTCAGCATGTCGGCGAGCGCTCCCAGCAACGGCTGGATCAGTGCAAACGGCAACGTGTAACCGCTCGAGAGCAAGGCCGCCGTCGTCGGCGCCACGTCGAGACCATGCGCGATCTGCGGAATGATGGGATCGACGGCACGGGCGAACAGGGCCGATGCAAAGGAGATCAGGGCGAGAAGGTTGATATTGGCGGGCATGCGGATGGTCGCGCGGGCCTTGCGGGTCAGCCTTTGGCCAGCCGGTCGAATTCAACCAGCTTACGCAAGAGCGGCTCCATCTCCTTGAGTGGCAACATGTTCGGGCCGTCCGAGGGGGCCTTGTCCGGGTCCTGATGAGTCTCGATGAACAGCCCCGCCACCCCGACCGCTACCGCAGCGCGCGCCAGAACCGGCACGAAGCGGCGCTCGCCGCCCGAGGCCGTGCCCTGCCCGCCCGGCTGCTGCACGGAATGGGTGGCATCGAAGATCACCGGCCCGCCGGTCTGCTCCTTCAGGATCGGCAGCGCGCGCATGTCGGAGACGAGCGTATTGTAGCCGAAGGACACCCCGCGCTCGGTCACCAGCACGTTCGGATTGCCGGCGCCGGTGACCTTGGCGACCACGTTCTTCATGTCCCAAGGCGCCAGGAACTGGCCCTTCTTGACGTTCACCACCCGTCCGGTCGCGGCGGCGGCGATGAGCAGATCGGTCTGCCGGCACAGGAACGCCGGAATCTGCAGCACGTCGACTGCTTCCGCCACGCGGGCGCACTGCGCCGCCTCGTGCACGTCGGTGAGCACCGGCAGACCCAAGCGCTCCCGGATCTCGGCGAAGATCGGCAGCGCCGTATCCAGCCCGGCACCGCGCGCGGCCGCGGCCGAGGTGCGGTTGGCCTTGTCGAACGAGGTCTTGAACACCAGCCCCACGCCGGCCTTGGCCGCAATCTCTTTGAGCGCGGCCGCCATCTCGAGCGCATGCGCGCGGCTTTCGAGCGCGCACGGGCCCGCGATCAGCGCCAGCGGCAGCGCATTGCCGAAATGCACGGAACCCACCGAAACCGTGGGGTTGGGGTGCGGCTTCTGGTCCAAAATCGAGGGATCCTCCTACGCGCCGGCCAAAGCAGCGGCGCGGGCCGGACCATGGGGCCCGCGGCCTGTCCGGTCAACGACCGGCTTCGAATACCAGGGTGGCACCCATCGTCGGGTCATTGGCGCTGTCCGGTCCGACCACGAAGGCGCCGTTGGCGCGCTTGACCGGCAGGCCGGACTGACCGAGGGTCTCGTCGACGGCGGCGCCGTCGCGGGCGGCGAAGCGCAGCGCGGCAAGGCGGGCGCCACCGCTGACGTCGGGCGCCCCGGTATCGAAGCGGCGCCGGAACGTACTCGGCGTCATGAGCGCGATCTCGCCGCGCGGGGTCGCGACCACGAAGCCGTCGCCGTCGAGGCGGGCATGATCGGCGCCGGTAAAGGCAAGCAGGAACTCGCGGTGGCGGCCTGGCGCCTCGGCCACCACAACCGCGCCAGCGATACGCTCGACGCTGTTGGGATGCTTCTGGAATGCCGGGTTCCAGAAATTTTCCGGATAGTGTTGCTGGCAGACCGCGAAGTGGATGTCGGGCGCCAGTTCGTCAGCGGCAAAGGCGAGCGAGAACGCCACCTTCACCTCGCTGCCATCCGGCCGCTTACCCGCGCGCTCAAAGCGCATGGTCTGCGACGCCGCGATGCCGCCGGCGCGGAAATCGGCTTCATCGGCGCGCGCATTGTCCGATTGCAGAATCATCAGGGACAGCCCCTCTCCGCGCTTGAGGAAGTCGCGGGTGTAGCGGCCGAACAGATCGGAGAACCCGTCGTCGCCGAGTTTGTCCGGCTCGGCGAGCGTGATCAATTCCACGAAGAAGCCAGGCAACTGAATGATGTGATTGTGGGTACCCCAGGGATGCCTATTGCGGGCGCCGACCGTGAAGCCGAGCCGGGCATAGAGCGCGGCGGCAGCCTCGAGGTCGTGCACCGCGTGAACGCAATGATCGAGCCCGCGGCTCATCGGCAGCATCCCTTATCGCGCCGGCAGTTGGCGCCGGCAGAGCGATGATGCCGCAAATGTCGCGCGAGACAAGACCGGCCACGCGGGCGCCGAAACGCAACGCGGTCCCCGTGGCCGGAAGTCACCAAGGCGCGCCGCAAAGTGGGGGTCTCGCGGCGCGCCCGGTCTCACATGAGCCGATCAGTGGCGGCGGCGATGCCGCGGCGCTTCTGCACGGGCCGTCGTACCGCACGGCTGGTAGTAGCCGTAGGTGCCGCCCAAGTCAGCGCTTGTGTCCACGAGGCACCAACCGCCAACTTGCACGGGGCCACCAGCCTCATAGACGGGCGCGTTCTGGGCGTTCGCCGATGTGAAGGTGATGAAGCCGAACGCTGCGAATGCCGCGCCGACGATCAAGATATGACGCATGGTCGTTGTCCTTGAAAGCGTATCGAGAACGGAACGAATGTCCGTAACGCCGCTTAAAACGACGCAAGCGTTCGCTCTCCTGCGTAAATCGCGCGTATAGATTCAGGCGCCAAAAGTCCTGGCTGCGTAAAGATCAACGGCGACGGAAATGGTATCGGCAAGAATGGGCCGCGCCCCGGTACCGGCTCGGGGCGCGGTCCCTCAGCTCAGCGACGGTGATGCCACCGCGGCGCGTAAGCCATCGACGCGCGAGCCGCTTTGACTGCCGCGGTGGCGGGGCAGCGTCCATAATAGCCATACTGCTGTGTGTTGAACATGCTGGGGCTGATCACCTTGCACCAGCCCTCCACCTGCTGCGGGCCGCCGGTCTCGTAGGCTGGCGCCGTTTGCCGGGCAAAAGCCGGTCCGGACGCGACAAATCCGCCGATCAGGAACGCGGCGGCGATCGCAAGAATGCGCATGACTTGATCTGCTTGGCTTCGCGTCGCTCCGCGACACGAAACCGCCCAGGGGCGCTTCTGGTTCGGTATGTCACGGCTACCCGTCACGATGTTGCGGTTATGATACGCGGCGCGGCGGCGCCGGCCGGCAGGCGGCCTCAAGGCAACCGCTCGCGCGCATGGCGTTTGGCATTCGCCGTCAGCGCGCCCTGCAAGGTATCGGTAACGTTGATCGTTACGGGCAGTTGTCCGGCTGCGGCTCGGCTTGGGCGGCGATAGCCCCCGGCGGCATCAACGCCAAAACGCCAAGCAGCAATAGCGCCCGGCGCCTGGAGAGTTTCCGCTCTACACCAGCCGCGAGCGCTCCACGGCCGCGCCGATGAAGCTCGCGAACAGCGGGTGCGGGTCAAACGGCCGCGACTTGAGTTCGGGGTGAAACTGCACGCCGATGAACCAGGGATGGTCCTCGTATTCTACGATCTCCGGCAGGATGCCGTCGGGCGACATGCCTGAGAAGCGCAGGCCGTGCTGTTCGAGGCGGTTCTTGTAGGCGGTGTTGACCTCGTAGCGATGGCGGTGGCGCTCGGAGATTTCCGTCGTGCCGTAGATTTCCGCGACGCGGCTGCCGCGCGCGAGCGTCGCCGGATAGGCGCCGAGCCGCATGGTGCCGCCGAGGTCGCCGGCGGCGTTACGCTTCTGCAACTCGTTGCCCTTCAGCCATTCGGTCATCAGGCCGACGATCGGCTCGGGCGTCGGGCCGAACTCGGTCGAGTTCGCCTCGGCGATGCCGCACAGGTTCCGCGCCGCCTCGATGCAGGCCATCTGCATGCCGAAGCAGATGCCGAAATACGGCACCTCGCGCTCGCGCGCGAACTTCGCCGCGCGGATCTTGCCCTCGGCGCCGCGCTGGCCGAAGCCGCCGGGCACCAGGATGCCGTTGACTTGCTCGAGGAACGGCGCCGGGTCCTCGTTCTCGAATACGTCGGATTCGATCCAGTCGAGCTTGACCTTCACCTTGTTGGCGATGCCGCCGTGGGAGAGCGCCTCGATCAGCGATTTATAGGCGTCCTTCATGCCGGTGTATTTGCCGACGATGGCGATGGTGACGTCGCCTTCCGGATTGCGGATGCGCTCGTTGATGAGCTGCCAGCGCCCGAGGTCGGGCGCGCCGCCCGGCTCGAGACCGAAGGCGCCGAGCACCTCGCGGTCGAGGCCGGCGGCGTGATAGCCCTCCGGCACCGCGTAGATATTGTCGACGTCACGCGCCTCGATGACCGCGCTTTCACGCACGTTGCAGAACAGCGCCAGCTTGCGCCGTTCGCCTTCGGGAATAGGCCGGTCGGTGCGGCAGAGCAGGATGTCGGGCTGGATGCCAATCGAGCGCAACTCCTTAACGGAGTGCTGGGTCGGCTTGGTCTTCAGTTCGCCCGCGGTCGGGATGAATGGCAGCAGGGTCAGGTGGATGTAGACCGCGTGGTTGCGCGGCAATTCGTTGCCCATCTGCCGGATGGCTTCGAAATACGGCAGGCCTTCGATGTCGCCGACGGTGCCGCCGATCTCGCACAGGACGAAGTCGAACTCGTCGTTGCCCTCGCGGATGAAATCCTTGATGGCGTTGGTGACGTGCGGGATCACCTGAATGGTGGCGCCGAGATAGTCGCCGCGCCGCTCCTTGGTCAGGATGTCCTGGTAGATGCGGCCGGTGGTGATGTTGTCCTGTTTATTGGCCGGGTGCCCCGTGAAGCGCTCGTAGTGGCCGAGGTCGAGGTCGGTCTCCGCGCCGTCGTCGGTGACGAACACCTCGCCGTGCTGGTACGGCGACATGGTGCCGGGATCGACGTTGAGATAGGGGTCGAGCTTGCGCAGCCGGACCTTGTAGCCGCGCGCCTGCAACAGCGCGCCGAGCGCCGCGGACGCGAGACCCTTGCCCAGTGAGGAAACCACGCCGCCGGTGATGAAAATGTACCGCGCCATGGGGCTCAACCTTTAGCGGGGGCGAATCGATTCGACGAGCGCGAAAACCGTGCAGCTGCCTTGCGCCTGTGCGTAGGGTGGAAAACTCGCGTCAACACGGTCAGTTGCGCCCGATTTCTCATGATCTTTCCGAGTTCGGTCCGGCCCGCCGCAGCGCGCCTTGGCCCTTTAATGCGGAAGGGGCCGGTTTGCCCGACCCCTTCGGCTTGTCTGCTATTTCGACTCCGGCACCTGCGGGCCGGTCGGTTTAGCCGGCGCAGCCGGTTTGGCCGGCGCGGTCGATTTCGACGGCAAACCGCCAAGCTGGTTGAGCAGACCACCCTTCTGCCCACCGATGGGCGGCGCTTGGCCGGGCGCGGTGCTGGTCGCCGGCGCCGAGGTCGAGCCGCCCAGGATCGACTTGGGCGCTTCGTTCATGCCGGCGAGGATCGACAAGAGCAGGCTGGTGCAGAAGAACAGGCCAGCCAGAATGGCGGTCGCGCGGGTCAGCACGTTGGCGGTGCCGCGGCTGGTCATGAAGCCAGAACCGCCGCCGATGCCGAGGCCGCCGCCCTCCGACTTCTGCAGCAGCACCACGCCGATCAAGGCGAGCACCAGCATGAGGTGGATGACAATGAGGACCTGCTGCATCAGCTCTAAATCCGTTTAATCCCGCCCAACAGCGTCCTGGCCCCGGTTCCTGCCCGGGCGGCGCGCAGCCGGTGATATAGGAAGTCGCGGCGGTGTCTACACGATGCCTGCGGCGATTTCTACCCCGCAGGCGTCCCTGTCAGAGCCCTCCGGCTTGGCGGTAAACCGCAGCAATCCCAAGAAAATCCTCGGCCTTGAGGCTGGCGCCGCCGACCAGCGCGCCGTCCACGTCGACGACCGCCATGAGCTCGCGGGCGTTCGAAGGCTTCACCGAGCCGCCGTAAAGGATGCGGATCTTGGTCCCCTCGCCGCCGAAACGCTCGGAAAGCCGCTTTCGGATGAAACCGTGCACCTCGGCGACGTCGGCCGGGGTCGGGGTCAGGCCGGTGCCGATGGCCCAGACCGGCTCGTAGGCCACCACCAGCTTGGCAGCGGTTGCCCCCTCGGGCAGCGAGCCGGCGAGCTGGCCACCGACGATCTCCAAGGTCTTGCCGGCCTCGCGCTGGCCTTGCGTTTCGCCGACGCAGACGATCGCGGTCAGCCCGGCGCGCCAGGCGGCAAGCGCCTTGGCCTGAACCTCGGCGTCGGTTTCGTGGTGGTCGGCACGGCGCTCCGAATGGCCGACGATCACCGCACTGGCGCCGGCATCGGCTAGCATCTCGGCGGCGATATCGCCGGTATGGGCGCCCGACGCCTTGGGGTGACAATCCTGGCCGCCAATCGCGAGGGCGGAGCCGCGCGCGGCCGCGGCAAAGCGCGCAATCAAGGTCGCCGGCGGGCAGACCATCAGGTCGGTGGCGGCGGCAAGCGGGCCGCTCCCTGCGATCATCCTATCGAGTTCCGCCGCCGACGCGGAAAGGCCGTTCATCTTCCAATTGCCCGCGACCAGCGGACGCCGCCCTGCCCCTGTCATCCCAAATTCCTTTTGTGTGCACGGCCGATTGCGCTATCAGAGCCGCGTCGGCCGCGCCAGTGGCGTGCGGGCCGGCCGCCGATCCCCCGTGTGTTGCAAGGCGTCGGGTGCATCCCTATGATGCGGGCGGCGCGCTCGGGGAGCGCGAAACGCAAGCTAGATCATCGGCTTACGAGCCTTCCAGCCAACCAGAAAAGACAAGCGCGCCCATGCTCCGCGGTATCCACAAAGCCACCTCGACCATCGTCGGCAAAGCGCTCATGACCACCGTGATGGGCGCCCTGGTTGTCGCCTTCGCGATCTGGGGCATCGGCGACATCTTCCGCGGCTACGGGCGCAATGACGTGGCCAAAGTCGGCTCCGCCGAGATCTCGGTACAGGCGTTCCAGGATTACTACCGCGACCGGCTCGAGCGCATTTCGCGTCAGATCGGCAAGCCGATATCACCCGACCAGGCGCGCGCGCTCGGCCTCGACCGCCAGATTCTCGGGCAGATGATCGCGGAAACCACGCTCAATCAGCAGGCCCAGGACATGCGCCTCGGCCTCAATGACGCGTCGATCGCCAAGAGCATCGAGAGCGACCCGACCTTCGCCGGCCCCGACGGCAAGTTCAACCGCGCCCGCTTCGAGGAGGTCATCCGCAACGCCGGCTTCACCGAGGCCCGCTTCGTCGCCGAGCAGCGCGACGTCCTGCTGCGCCGGCAGATCGCCCAGAGCATCAGTGGCGACATGACCGCGCCTCAAGTGGCGGTCAAAGCCATCGACCGCTACCGCACCCAAAAGCGCGACGTGAACTATTTCGCGCTCGGGCCGGATCAGGCCGGCACTATCGAAACGCCGTCGGCCGATACGCTCAAAAAATACTACGAGGCCCACAAGGCCATGTTCCGGGCGCCGGAGTATCGTCGGATAACCCTGGTTTCGCTGTCGCCGTCGGCGCTCGCCGACCCCACAAGCGTCTCCGACGCGCAGGCCAAGACCTATTACGAGCAGCACAAGGCGCAATACGGCAAGCCGGAAAAGCGCGAAGTGCACCAGATGTTGTTCAAGAACGAGGCCGACGCCAAGGCCGCGCGTGAGAAGATCGCCGGCGGCGCCACCTTCGACGACATCGCCAAGGCCCGGGGCTTGAAGGCTTCAGACACCAATATCGGTTTGGTGACGCAGGCCCAGATTATCGATCCCGCCGTCGCCAAGGCCGCCTTTGCGCTTAAGAGCGGCGAGGTGAGCCAGCCGGTGAAGGGCAACTTCGGCTCCGTGCTGGTAAGCGTCGGCAAGATCGTGCCCGGCGAGCAGAAGAGCTTCCAGGAGGTCGAGCCGCAGATCAAGAAGCAGATCGCCGAGCAGAACGCGGTCGGCAAGATCGGCAACCTGCGCGACAAGATCGAGGACGAAAAGGCCTCCGGTGCGACGCTCGCCGAGGCCGCCAAGAAGCTCGGCCTCAAGACCCGGGTGATCGATGCCGTCGACCGCGCCGGCAACGGAACCGACGGCAAGCCGGTGCCTGACCTGCCGAAGAGCCCCGACGTGGTGAACGCCGCCTTCCAGAGCGATGTCGGCGTCGACAACGAGGCGCTTCAGCTGGCGAGTGGCGGCTATCTCTATTACGGCGTCACCGGGATAACGCCCTCGCACGAGCGCGCCTACGACACCGTCAAGGACAAGGTCGAGAAGAACTGGCGCGACGACGAGATCGCTAAACGGCTGAAGGCGAAGGCGGACGCCCTGCTGGCCAAGCTTAAGGCGGGTGCGACGCTCAAGGCGCTTGCCGACGCCGACAAGCTGCAGGTTCAGAACGCCACCGATGTCCAGCGCGGCAATGCCGGTTTCGCGCCGGCGCCCCTGGTGCAGGCGGCCTTCGCGACGCCCAAGGATGTGCCCGGCATGACGCAGGGCGCGAAGGAGACGGAGTACTATCTGTTCAAGGTCGCCAAGGTGACCAATCCCAAGTTCGCGCCGGCGATGCCCGGCCCGCAGTCGATCTCCGAGCAACTCAAGAACGCCTATGCCGACGACATCATTGGCGCCTATATCGCCAAGATCGAAAACGAGATGGGCGTCAGCATCAACCAGACCGCGTTGAACCAGGTGGTCGGCGGCAACAACGGCGGCTGACGCCATGCAGGTCGAGCCGTCGGAAGCGCAGTTCGCCGAGCGCTATCAGCGCGGCGAGCCGCAGGTGGTTTGGACCACGCTGGTAGCCGATCTGGAGACGCCGGTCTCCGCCTTCCTGAAGCTCGGCGGCGGCAAA
Source organism: uncultured Pseudomonadota bacterium (assembly GCA_963773225.1). Classification (GTDB taxonomy): domain Bacteria; phylum Pseudomonadota; class Alphaproteobacteria; order Rhizobiales; family Xanthobacteraceae; genus Pseudolabrys. Next base: position 67,277 of record CAVZAO010000008.1, on the reverse strand, counting down.
GCGATGAGCTTCCTGTTCGAGTCGGTCGAGGGCGGCGCGGTGCGCGGACGCTATTCCTTCATCGGGCTCGATCCCGACCTCATCTGGCGCGCCAACGGCACCACGGCGCACATCAACCGCAACGCCCGCGCCAAGCCCAACGATTTTGCGCCCTGCCCCGAGCCGCCGCTCGAAGCCTTGCGCAAGCTGATCGCGGAAAGCCGCATCGCTTTGCCCGAGGGCCTGCCGCCCATGGCCGCCGGCGTGTTCGGCTATCTCGGCTATGACACCGTGCGGCTGATCGAGGACCTGCCGGCGCCCAACCCCGACCCGATCGGCATTCCCGACGCGGTGCTGGTGCGGCCGACAGTGATCGCGATCTTTGACGCGGTGCTCGACACTCTGACCGTGGTGACGCCGGTCCGGTTCGACAATACCATCGACGCCAAGGCGGCGCTGGCGCGTGCCATGGAACGGCTGTCTGCTGTCGTCGACGCCCTCGATCAGCCGCTCGACAAATCACTGGCTGACCATGACGAAGGCCCGCTCGAGGTGCCGGCGCAGTCGAACACCACGCCGGCGGAATACAAGGCGATGGTCGCGCGCGCCAAGGAATACATCGCCGCCGGCGACGCCTTCCAGATCGTGCTCGCGCAGCGCTTCGAGGCCCCCTTCACGCTGCCGCCGTTTTCGCTCTATCGCGCGCTCAGGCGCACCAACCCCTCGCCGTTCCTCTATTTCCTCGACTTCGGCGATTTCGCGATCGCCGGTTCGAGCCCCGAGATCCTCGTGCGCGTGCGCAACGACGTGGTCACCATCCGGCCCATCGCGGGCACGCGGCCGCGCGGGGCTTCGCCGCATGAAGACAAGGCGCTGGAAGAAGAACTGCTCGCCGACCCGAAAGAATGCGCCGAGCACCTGATGCTGCTCGACCTCGGACGCAACGACGTCGGCCGCGTCGCCAAGATCGGCACGGTCGACGTCACCGACCGCTTCTTCGTTGAACGCTACAGCCACGTCATGCACATCGTGTCCAACGTCGAGGGTAAGCTCGACCCGAAATATGACGCGCTCGATGCGCTCGCGGCCGGCTTTCCCGCCGGCACAGTGTCGGGCGCGCCCAAGGTGCGGGCGATGGAGATCATCGACGAACTGGAGAAGGAAAAGCGCGGGCTCTATGCCGGCTGCGTGGGTTATTTCTCCGCCGCCGGTGAGATGGACACCTGCATCGTCCTGCGCACCGCGCTGGTGAAGGACGGCAAGATGTACGTGCAGGCCGGTGCCGGCATCGTCGCCGACAGCAATCCGGACTCCGAGCAGCAGGAGTGCATCAACAAAGCAAAAGCGCTGTTCCGCGCGGCGGAAGAGGCGCGCCGCTTTGCCAGCGCGGCGAAGCGCGGGCAGTAACCAGGCCCCCGGCCGCCTTGACCCCTCCCAGAGCCCCCTCTAAGACCCTGGAGAGGGCCGGAAAATGATCGTTCTGATCGACAATTACGACAGCTTCACCTTCAACCTGTTCCATTACCTGGGCAGCTTGGGGGCGGACGTCGTGGTGCACCGCAACGACAAGGTGTCGGTCACCGACGTCATGGCCGCCGAGCCGCAGGCCATTTTGCTCTCGCCCGGACCGGCGACGCCAAACGAGGCCGGCATCTGCCTCGATCTCATCGCCAAGGCATCCCCGACCATCCCGATCTTGGGGGTGTGCCTGGGCCATCAAGCCATCGGCCAGGCCTTCGGCGGCAAGGTGGTGCGCACGGCGCCCATGCACGGCAAGGTCTCGGAGATCCGCCACAGCGGCACGGGCGTCTTCCGCGGCATCAACGGTCCGCTGAAGGCGACGCGCTACCATTCGCTGGTGGTCGAGCGCGCGAGCCTGCCCGCCGACCTCATCGCCAATGCCGAGACCGAAGACGGCCTCATCATGGGCGCGATGCACAAGAGCCTGCCGGTGCACGGCGTGCAGTTTCATCCGGAAAGCATTGCCTCCGAGCACGGGCACCTGATGCTGAAGAATTTTCTCTACATCGCCGCAGCCTGGAATGCCAAGACCGGCCGTCACGTGTCGGCAACAACGGCCCCGATGCACGCGGCCGAATAACGAGGGGGAATTGCCGTGGCCGACGATTTTAAGGCGCTCATCGCCAAGGTGGCAACCGGCGCCAGCCTGACGCGCGAGGAAGCGGCCTCGGCCTTCGACCGCATGATGTCGGGCGAGGCGACGCCATCGCAGATGGGCGGGCTGTTAATGGGTCTGCGCGTGCGCGGCGAAACCGTCGACGAGATCACCGGCGCGGTCACCACGATGCGCGCCAAGATGCTGGGCGTGAAGGCGCCCGCCGACGCGGTCGACGTGGTCGGCACCGGCGGCGACGCGTCCGGTTCCTATAATATCTCGACCTGCGCCGCCTTCGTGGTGGCTGGCACAGGGACCCCGGTCGCCAAGCATGGCAACCGCGCGCTGTCGTCCAAATCCGGGGCCGCCGACGTACTGCAGGCGCTCGGCGTCAACATCGAGCTCAACGCCGCCCAGGTCGGCACCTGCATCCGCGACGCCGGCATCGGCTTCATGTTCGCACCGGCGCACCATCCGGCCATGAAGAACGTCGGGCCGACCCGCGTCGAGCTCGGCACGCGCACCATCTTCAACCTGCTCGGCCCGCTGTCGAACCCGGCCGGCGTCAAGCGCCAGATGATCGGCACATTCTCGCGCCAATGGGTGGAGCCGATGGCGGAGGTGTTGCGCAACCTGGGTTCGGAATCGATCTGGGTGGTGCACGGCTCCGACGGGCTCGACGAGATCACCACCGCCGGCCCGACCAGCGTGGCCGAACTGAAGAACGGCGAGATCCGCACCTTCGAGATTTCACCGGAAGACGCCGGCCTCAAGCGCGCCAAGGCGGAGAACCTGCGCGGGGGCAATGCCGACTACAACGCCAAGGCACTGCTCGACGTGCTCAAGGGCAAGCCCGGGCCGTTCCGCGATGTCGCGATCCTCAACGCCGCGGCCGCGCTGGTGGTGGCGGGCAAGGCCAAGGACCTGAAGGAAGGCGCCCAGCTTGCGGCGAAGTCCATCGACAGCGGCGAAGCGGAAGGCCGGCTCGACCGGCTGATCGGCGTCTCAAACGGGATGGGCGCATGATCACGAAAAGCGGACAGCGGTGCTCGTATGAGATCATGGGCAGGGGAGCCTGATGTCCGACATCCTCACCAAGATCGAAGCTTATAAGCGCGAGGAGATCGCAGCCGCCAAGCGCGCACGGCCGTTGAGCGAGCTTGAGGCCGCCGCCAAGGCGGCAGAACCGCCGCGCGGCTTCCTCAAGGCGATCGAGGGCAAGGTGACGGCAGGCGAATACGCCCTGATCGCCGAGATCAAGAAGGCGAGCCCATCGAAAGGGCTGATCCGCGCCGACTTCGATCCGCCGGCGTTGGCCCGGGCCTACGAGGCCGGTGGCGCGACCTGTCTCTCCGTGCTCACCGATGGTCCCTCGTTCCAGGGGCGACCGGAATTCCTGGGTCAGGCGCGCGCCGCCACCAGCCTTCCGTGTTTGCGCAAGGATTTCATCTACGATCCCTATCAGGTTTTTGAATCAAGGGCTTGGGGCGCAGACTGCATCCTGATTATCATGGCCGGGGTCGACGACGCTGCGGCCGCAGAAATCGAAAATGCCGCGATAAGCATTGGGATGGACGTGCTTATCGAAGTTCATCAGGAAGATGAACTGGAGCGTGCCCTGAAGCTGAAATCGCGCTTGATCGGCATCAACAACCGCGATCTGCGCACCTTCAAGACGACGCTCGCGACCAGCGAACGGCTCGCGCCCCTGGTGCCACGCGAGCGCATCGTGGTCGGCGAAAGCGGCATCAACACCCCGGCCGACCTCGCCCGCTTGAACGGAATCGGCATCTCGAGCTTCCTGATCGGTGAGAGCCTGATGCGCCAGGCGGACGTGACCGCCGCCACGCGCGCCCTGCTCGCGCGCGCGACTCAACACGCAGCGACGGGATGAACGTCATGGCGGGCGGCAAGAAGACAGCGCAGCGATCCGCGAAATCGAAGGCAACACCGAAAGCCGCAAAGGCCGCAGCCGCCGCAGCACCCCTCACCCACATCGACCAGCGCGGCGAAGCGCGCATGGTGGACGTTGGCGCCAAGCCGCTCACCGAGCGCGTTGCGGTCGCAGAGGGCAAGGTGATCATGCGGCGCGAAACGCTCGACCTGGTGGTCGCCGGTAACGCGCTCAAGGGCGATGTCCTTGGCGCTGCGCGCCTTGCCGGCATCATGGCGGCCAAGCGCACCCATGGGCTGATCCCGCTCTGCCATCCGCTGCCCATCACCAAGGTGGAGATCGAAATCAACCCCGAGCATTCCCTGCCCGGCTTCCTGGTGCAGGCGACGGTGAAGGTGACCGGGCAGACCGGCGTCGAGATGGAGGCGCTGACTGCGGTCTCGATCGCGTGCCTGACCATCTACGACATGGTCAAGGCGGTGGAGCGCGGCATGCGTATCGAGGGCATCCGCCTGCTCGAAAAATACGGTGGCAAGTCCGGCCATTACAAAGCGGAAAGCGCATGATCCCGAAAAGTGGGAACCGGTTTTCGGATAAGATCATGCGCAAAGGAAACTCTTCATGGCGCTGATGCCGGTTGCCGAGGCTTTGCGGCAGGTGCTGGCCGATGCCGCGCCGCTTGAAGCCGAGACCGTGCCGCTGAAAGATGCGCTCGGCCGCATGCTAACGCAGGATGTCGTCGCGCTTCGCACGCAGCCGCCGGCGAGCGTTTCGGCTATGGACGGCTACGCGGTGCGCAGCGGCGACGTCGCCGGCGCGCCGGTGACGCTTGATATCATCGGCGAGGTCGCCGCCGGCCATCCATTCGACGGCACCGTTGGGCCGGGCCAAGCCGCGCGCATCTTCACCGGCGGCGTGGTGCCGGCCGGCGCCGATGCCGTGGTGATCCAAGAGGTGACCAAGCGCGAGGGTGATCGCGTCATCGTGCAAAAGCCCGTCGCGGCCGGGCGCAATATCCGTTCGGCCGGCATCGACTTTAAGCAGGGCGAAGTGCTGCTAAAACGCAGCCGCCATCTTTCCGACCGTGACCTGATGCTGGCCGCCGCCATGAACCACCCGGCGCTTTCGGTGCATCGGCGCCCCAAGGTCGCGATCGTCGGCACGGGCGATGAGCTGGTAGCGCCCGGCTCGACGCTCAAGCCCGGCGAGATAGTCTTTTCAAACGGTTTTGCGCTCGCGGCTCTGGCGCGCGGCGAAGGCGCCGAGGTCGCAGACCTCGGTATTGCCCGCGACAAGGTCGAGGCCATCGTCGACAAGGTGCGTGCCGCGCGCGACTGGGGAGCCGACGTGCTGGTGACGACCGGCGGCGCTTCAGTCGGCGAGCACGACCTGGTGCAGCGCGCGCTCGCCGCGGAGGGGCTGGACCTCTCGTTCTGGCGCGTGGCGCTCAGGCCCGGGCGACCGATGATGCACGGTAAGCTCGGCGCCATGCAGGTGCTCGGCCTGCCGGGCAATCCGGTGTCGTCCTATGTCTGCGCCTTCCTGTTCCTGGTGCCGCTGATCCGCCGGCTCGCCGGACGGGCCGACGTCGAGCCCAGCGCCGAAACCGCCCGCCTCGGCTGCGACCTGCCGGAGAACGACGAGCGGCAGGACTACCTGCGGGCAACGCTGGAGGACGGGCCCGACGGCCCGGTGGCGACGCCGGTGCGGGCTCAGGACAGTTCCCTGATGGCGAATCTCGCCCGCGCCGACTGCCTGCTGATTTGGGAACCTTTTGCCCCAAAAGCCGCGGCCGGTTCACGCTGCGTCATCCTTAAGCTCGCCCTTTAGCGGCCTTTCGACTTCTTCACGCCAAATTAAATCCTTGCGGAACACATATGGAACAGATAGTGTCCGTTCATGATTTGTTTTCGCGCCCGTTCGCCGGGGCCTTAGGGACCGGTATCTGGACGCGGACCGGGAGAAGACGATGCTGACCCGCAAGCAATTCGAGCTGTTGCGCTTTATCCACGAGCGGCTGACGGAAACCGGAGTTCCACCCTCCTTCGACGAAATGAAGGACGCGTTGGACCTGCGCTCCAAGTCGGGCATCCACCGGCTGATCACGGCGCTCGAGGAGCGCGGCTTCATCCGGCGGCTCGCTAACCGGGCGCGGGCGATCGAGGTGATCAAGTTGCCCGAGTCCGTGGCCCACGGCATGTCGGGGCGCTCGCGCGGGTTCACCCCGAGCGTGATCGAGGGCGACCTCGGCCGGGTGCGGCAGATCGCGCCCGAGACGGCCGAGGCGGTCGGCGACAGCCACCCAATCGCGGTGCCGGTCATGGGCCGCATCGCCGCCGGCACGCCGATCGAGGCGATCCAGACCAAGAGCCATGTCATCAACATGCCGCCCGACATGCTCACGGCCGGCGAGCACTTCGCGCTGGAAGTACGCGGCGACTCCATGATCGAGGCGGGCATCCTCGACGGCGACATCGCGCTCATCAAGCGCTCCGAGACCGCCGACACCGGCGACATCGTGGTGGCGCTGATTGACGACGAAGAAGCCACCTTGAAACGCTTCCGCCGCCGCGGTGCGTCGCTGGCGCTGGAGCCGGCCAACCCCGCTTACGAGGTGCGCATCCTGCCGCCCAACCGCGTGCGTATCCAGGGCAGGCTGGTGGGATTGTTCAGGCGCTATTGAGGGCGGCGCCCACGCCTTTCAGTCATTCCGGGGCGCGCCGAAGGCGCGAACCCGCAATGCAGAGCGACCTACGCAGTGCCCGCGGCCTTTGCTCTACGGGTCGGGTCTCGCGCGTGTCCCGGAATGACGGCGTAAGCTAATCACCTGCGTCTAAATCCTCGACCTTCGGCGTGGCGTCAGGCGAAGGCGTCTTGCGCGTTCGCACCAGATCCGGCGGCAGGTGCGACTATGGACGGTCATAGCCGGCGGGCCGCGCGTCGATCTCAACCCAACGATCCCCCTGCAAACGGAGCGCCACCGCGCCGCGAGCGCGCGAGACGTTGCGGTCGCTTCGGTTGTATTGCGGGCGTGGCTAGGAGAACGGTTGTGAACGGCGACAGGGCGTCAATCCGGGACGGCGGTATAAGCGCGTTTACGCGCGTCTTCGACGCGCTATGGCGCCGGGCCCAGAATCCAGAGCCGCCCGACGCGCCTTCAATTTGGCCTGGGATTCCGGGTTCGCCCGCTGACCGGGACGCCCCGGAATGACGGCTACGTTGCCGCCTTCTCCTTCGCCATGTCCTTGGCGAAGGTGTCGCGCAGGCCGACCGTGCGATTGAACACCGGACATTCGGTCATGAAGTCCTTGTCGCGGCAGAAATAGCCCTGGCGCTCGAACTGCACCGGCACCCCTTCCGGCGCTTGCAAAAGCGCCGGCTCGAGCCGCGCCTCGCTCAAGATTTCAAGCGAACCCGGATTGAGATCGTCGGTGAAGTTCTCGCCGGCCTTCGGATCGGGCTTCAGGAACAGCGGATTGTAAAGGCGCACCTCGGCCTTGACGCTGTCGGCTGCCGACACCCAGTGGATGGTCGCCTTGACTTTACGTCCGTCCGGCGCGTTGCCGCCTTTGGTCTGCGGATCGTAAGTGCAGCGCAGTTCGACGATCTCGCCACTCGCATCCCTCACCACCTCGCGGCAGGTGACGAAGTAGGCGTAGCGCAGCCGCACCTCGCGTCCCGGCGCCAGCCGGAAGAACTTCTTGGGCGGGTCCTCCATGAAGTCGTCGCGCTCGATATAAAGCTCGCGCGAGAAGGTGAGCTTGCGCGTGCCCGCGGTTTCATCGTCGGGATGATTGACCGCCGCGAGTTCTTCGCTCTCGCCTTCCGGATAATTCTCGATCACGACCTTGAGCGGCTTCAGCACCGCCATGCGCCGAAGTGCCGTCTTGTTCAGCACCTCGCGGATCGCGAACTCCAGCACGCCGACGTCGACGGTGCTGTAGGCTTTCGCCACACCAATGCGCTTGACGAAATCGCGCAACGCCGCCGGCGGCACGCCGCGCCGGCGAAGCCCTGCCAGCGTCGGCATGCGTGGGTCGTCCCAGCCATTGACGTGGCCGTCCCGCACCAAGGTGGTCAGCACGCGCTTCGAGAGCACAGTGTAAGTCAGATTGAGCCGCGCGAACTCATACTGGCGCGGGCGCGAGGGCACGTCGAGGTGCTCGATCAGCCAGTCGTAGAGCGGGCGATGATCCTCGAACTCGAGCGTACAGATCGAGTGCGTCACGCCTTCGATGGCATCGGACTGGCCGTGCGCGAAATCGTAGCTCGGGTAGATCTTCCAGGTTGTGCCGGTGCGCGGATGCGGCGCGTTGACGATGCGGTAGATGACCGGATCGCGCAGGTTGATGTTGCCCGAGGCCATGTCGATCTTGGCGCGCAGCACGCGCGCGCCGTTGCCGAACTCGCCGGCGCGCATGCGGCGGAACAGGTCGAGGTTTTCGTCGACGCTACGCTCGCGGAACGGGCTGTTCTTGCCCGGCTCGGTGAGCGTGCCACGGTTCTCGCGGATTTCGTCGGCGCTCTGATCATCGACGTAAGCGAGGCCGGCGCGGATCAGGTCCTCGGCCCAGCCGTAAAGCCGCTCGAAATAGTCGGAAGCGTGATAGAGGTTTTTCCCCCAGTCGAAACCGAGCCAGCGCACGTCCGCCTCGATGGCGTCGATATATTCCTGCGCTTCCTTGGCCGGGTTGGTGTCGTCGAAGCGCAGGTTGCACTGGCCGCCGAACTCCTCGGCGATGCCGAAATTCAGGCAGATCGACTTGGCATGACCGATGTGCAGGTAGCCGTTAGGCTCCGGCGGAAAGCGGGTGACGACCTTTTTCACCCGGCCGACGTCGAGGTCGGCCTGGACGATGTCGCGGATAAAGTCGCGGCCGGCCTCCGCCGCCTGATCCGCCGCCGTAACGTCCTTCGCCATGCTGCCTCGTCAGTTCGCTGCTCCGGCGCGAGGTCACACGGGTCCCGCACCGCGGCGTGGCATAGCCCGCCGGGAGCGCGGGCTCAATGGCATTCGCAACGGGGAAAAGGAGCTGCGCGGGCGGCAATTGCCCTGTCGATTTTCCCGGCAGGTGTGGTACAGGGCGCGCGATGACCGAACCCGTCGTGACCCGTTTTGCCCCCTCGCCCACCGGCTTCCTCCACATCGGGGGCGGCCGCACGGCGCTGTTCAACTGGCTCTACGCCCGCCATTTCGGCGGCAAGATGCTGCTGCGGATCGAGGACACCGACCGCGAGCGCTCCACCGTCGCCGCCATCAACGCCATCATCGATGGGCTCACCTGGCTGGGGCTGACCTGGGACGGCGAACCTGTTTTCCAGTTCTCGCGCGCCGAGCGCCATCGCGAGGTTGCCGAGCAGCTCCTGTCCGAGGGCAAGGCCTACCACTGCTACGCCAGCCCGGAGGAACTCGCCGCCATGCGTGAGGCGGCCCGCAAGGAGGGCCGCTCCAAGCTCTATGACGGGCGCTGGCGCGACCGCGACCCCTCCGAAGCCCCACCCGGGGTCAAGCCGGTGATCCGGCTGAAGGCGCCGCTCACCGGCGAGACCGTGGTGGAAGACCGCGTGCAGGGCCCCGTCACGTGGCAGAATTCGGACCTCGACGACCTGGTTCTGCTGCGCTCCGACGGCACGCCCACCTACATGCTGGCGGTGGTGGTCGACGACCACGACATGGCCGTCACCCACGTCATCCGCGGCGACGACCATCTCACCAACGCCGCGCGGCAGACGCAGATCTATCAGGCGCTCGGCTGGTCGGTGCCGGTGTTCGCGCACATCCCGCTCATCCACGGACCTGACGGCTCCAAGCTGTCGAAGCGTCACGGCGCGCTCGGTGTCGATGCGTACCGCGCCATGGGCTACCTGCCGGCGGCCATGCGCAATTATCTGGTGCGGCTCGGCTGGGCGCATGGCGACCAGGAAATCTTCTCGACTGACGAAATGTCCGCGGCCTTCGACCTGCCCGCGATCGGCCGTTCGCCGGCGCGCTTCGACTTCACCAAGCTCGAAAGCCTCAACGGTCATTATATTCGCCAGACGCCGGACGCCGACCTGGTGGCGGCGCTGGAAAGTCTGTTGCCCCACATCGCCGACGGTCAGGAACTCGCCGATAAGATGACGCCGGCCTTGCGCGAGCAGCTCATGGCCGCCATGCCGGGGCTAAAGGAGCGCGCCAAGACCCTCGTCGAGCTGTTCGAGGCCTCGCGGTTCGTCTGGTCGAGCCGCCCGCTCGCCCTCGACGCCAAGGCGCAGGCTCTGCTGACCCCCGAGGCCAAGGACGCCATCGGCGCGCTGCTGCCGGAACTTTCGGCGGTCGCCGACTGGAGCGCGGAGGCGGTGGAAACGGTCGTGCGCGGCTTCGCCGAGCGGAGCGGCCGCAAGCTTGGCGCGGTAGCACAGCCTTTGCGCGCGGCGCTCACCGGGCGCACCACCTCCCCGCCAATTTTCGACGTATTGGCGGTGTTGGGGGCAGACGAGAGCCTGGCCCGCCTGCGCGACCAAGCCGGCGCCTGAAGCTCACCTTAAACATCATCCATCTGCGAAAATCGGCCCAGAACGTGCCTATATAGCTGGCATGCGCGGTCCGCGCCCTGCCTTGCGGCGCAAACGGGGATGGGCTACGCAACTCATGGCCGGACACCTCCCGCGCGCCCAGCTTCCGGGCACGGATGCCGGCCGCAAACGACAATTTCAAGTGATAGTTCGCTGCCAATTCGAGGGCTCGACCATGGACGCCAAAACCGACGCCAACAAACAGACGGGAACAATCGCCGTCGGCAACAAGAGCTGGGACTTCCCGGTCTACGACGGCACGATCGGACCCAGCGTGGTCGACATCGCCAAGCTCTATGGCGAGAGCGGCATGTTTACCTACGATCCGGGCTTCACCTCCACGGCGAGCTGCGAATCCAAGATCACTTATATCGACGGCGACGAAGGCACCCTGCTCTACCGCGGTTATCCGATCGAGCAGCTCGCCGAGCACGGCGATTTCCTCGAGACCTGCTACCTGCTACTCTACGGCGAGCTGCCGACCCCAGGTCAGAAGAGCGACTTCGACTTCCGCGTCACGCGGCACACCATGATCCACGAGCAGATGATGCGCTTTTTCCAGGGCTTCCGCCGGGATGCGCATCCGATGGCAGTGATGGTGGGCTCGGTCGGCGCATTGTCGGCCTTCTATCACGACTCAACCGACATCTCGGATCCGCACCAGCGCATGGTCGCGTCGATCCGCATGATCGCCAAGGTGCCGACGCTCGCGGCAATGGCCTACAAGTACCATGTCGGCCAGCCGTTCATGTATCCGCAGAACGGGCTCGACTATGCGTCGAACTTCCTGCGCATGTGCTTTGCCGTGCCGGCTGAAGAGTACGTGCCTAATCCGGTGCTGGCGCGCGCCATGGACCGCATCTTCATCCTGCACGCCGATCACGAGCAGAATGCCTCGACCTCGACAGTGCGACTCGCCGGTTCGTCGGGTGCCAATCCGTTCGCCTGCATCGCGGCCGGCTGCGCCTGTCTCTGGGGCCCCGCGCACGGCGGCGCCAACGAGGCCGCGCTCAACATGCTGACCGAAATCGGCTCGGTTGACCGCATTCCCGAGTTCATCAAGCGCGCCAAGGACAAGGACGATCCGTTCCGCCTGATGGGCTTCGGCCACCGCGTCTATAAGAACTACGACCCGCGCGCCAAGATCATGCAGAAGACCTGCCACGAGGTCCTGGCTGAGCTCGGCATCAAGGACGATCCGCTGCTCGACGTCGCCATGGAGCTCGAGAAGATCGCGCTGCATGACGAGTACTTCGTCGAGAAGAAGCTCTATCCGAACATCGACTTCTATTCCGGCATCACGCTGAAGGCGATGGGCTTCCCCACCACCATGTTCACCGTGCTGTTCGCGGTGGCGCGCACGGTCGGCTGGATCGCCCAGTGGAAGGAGATGATCGAGGATCCGAAGCAGAAGATCGGCCGCCCGCGCCAGCTCTACACGGGCTCGACCCGGCGCGACTACATTCCGATCTCGCGGCGGAAGTAATATCTCTCTGTCATTCCGGGGCGCGCCGTCCCGGAATGGCGGATTAGCCGGCAACGGTACCGGCGAAGTCGAATTTGAAATTGCGTGAAGGGCGGCCTCGGGCCGCCCTTTTCATTGGTGGCCGTTGCTCTTGCCGTTGAGCGTGGGCGCCAACTGCGGTGCCTTTGCCCCATCATAAGCCCACTGCACGTAAGCACCGGCCCAGGTGAAGCCGCCGCCGAAGGCGGCAAAAAGCAAGCGATTGCCGGCTTTCAGCCGCGGCTCGTAGTCCCACAGGCACAGCGGAATGGTGGCGTTGGTGGTGTTGCCGTATTTGTGGATGGTCACCATCACGCGATCCATCGGCAGACCCATGCGCTCGGCCGTCGATTCGATGATGCGCTTGTTGGCCTGGTGCGGCACCAGCCAGTCGATCATGTCGGCGCGCAGGTTGTTGCGGGTCATGATCTCAGTCGCGACCTCCGCCATGCGTGCGATGGCGAACTTGTAGACCGCGGCACCTTCCTGGTGGACGTAATGCAGACGCTTGGCGACCGTCTCCGCGGTCGCCGGCATGCGGCTGCCGCCGGCCTTCTGGTGCAGGTGGATCATGCCCGAACCGTCGGAGCGGATCAGCGCGTCCATGATGCCGTAGCCGTTGTTGTCCGGCTCGAGCAGCACCGCGCCGGCGCCGTCACCGAACAGCACGCAGGTGGCGCGGTCGGTGTAATCCATGATCGACGACATCTTGTCGGCGCCGACCACCACGACCTTGCGCGCAGCGCCGGTGGCGATGAACTGGGTGCCGATGGTCAAGGCATAGAGAAAGCCCGAACAAGCCGCCTGAACGTCGAAGGACCCGATATTGCGCACGCCGACCATGTCGCAGATGAGATTGGCCGTCGACGGAAACTGCAGGTCTGGCGTGGTGGTGGCGCAGATGAGGAGGTCGACCTCGCCCGGATCGGTGCCGGTCTTCCGCAACAGGCCACGCACGGCCTCGGCCGCCATATGCGAGGTGCCGAGCCCTTCACCCTTCTGAATGTGGCGCTCCTTGATGCCGGTGCGCTCGGTGATCCAGGTGTCGCTGGTGTCGACCATTTCAGCCAGCATCGCGTTGGTCAACACATCGGGCGGCACGTATCCATGGACAGCGGTGATGGCGGCGCGCGGGGCAAGGGTCAAAGCGAAATCTCTTGTCTTTCTGCCGGCTTACGCGGCCACACGGGCTGCCGCATACCCAATCTACGCCGCCGCTCGCATGAGCGCCACCGTTTCGGCATTCGGTCACCGTGGGTGTGGCATGTCGGCAACCATGTCCAATACCACCGCCGCCGCGCGCGCACTTGGCGCGGCGCCGCCGATCCCCATGACGGCGTCGAGCCGGGCGAGCGCCGCGACCTGGCGCTGTCGCTCCGGCGAATCGGACATCAGCGGCACCAGTGCCGCAGCGAGCCGCGCCGGCGTGCACTCGAATTGCAGGAGCTCCGGCACCGCGCGTTCGCCCAGCACCAGATTGGCGAGGATCACGCTCGGAACCCGGATCATGAGCTTGCCGACGCCGGCTTCCAGCAGCGAGAGCTTGTAGGCCGCGACCATGGGAACGCCAGCAAGTGCTAATTCCAGGGTGGAGGTGCCGGATTTGGTGAGCGCTGCGCGCGCGTTGCGGAATGCAGCAAGCTTTTCGTCCGGGTCGGTGACAATGCGCGCCGGCACCGGCCAGGCGCGAACCGCCGCGCGCACGGTCTCGGCGAGCCTCGGCACCGCGGGTACCACGATGTCGAGGGCACCCACCTGCTTTGCCACCTCGCCGGCGGCCGTGCCGAATACGCCGGCCATGCGGCGGATTTCGCTGCTGCGGCTCCCCGGCATGACCAGCAGAACCGGCGGGTCGGCGAGACGGCGGGCGGCTCCTTGCGGATTGGGCCGCAGTTCATGCACCCGTTCGATCAGCGGATGACCGACATAGGTCCCCGGCGGTCCGCTAAGCCGTTCGAGCGCGCCCGGCTCGAATGGCAGCAGCGTTAGCACACGGTCGACGTACGTCCTCATCGCGCGGGCCCGCCACGGCCGCCAGGCCCACACCGAAGGGCAGACATAGTCGACAATCGGCATGCCAGGAAGCGCCTTGCGCACGCGCTTGGCGACGCGGTGTGTGAAATCCGGGCTGTCGATGATCACCAGTACGTCCGGCCGGGCCGCCACCACGGAGTTGGCGGTCTCGCGGATACGTTTAAGGATCGTCGGCAACCTTCTGGGAATACTAGCAAACCCGACAATCGCCAGGTCTCCGAGGGGAAACGGGCTCGGCACCCCGGCCTCCGCCATGTGGGTGCCGCCAACGCCGGAGATGCGGACGTTACCTTGCGTGCGTTCCCGCAGCGCCCCGATCAGCGCGGCGCCCAGGCGGTCACCGGATTCCTCGCCCGCTACCAGGAAGACGTGCGGGCCACCGGATCGCGGGTTAAGCGCGGCCGCCATCGGCCTCACCCTGCCGCGGCGGCGGGAACGCCGACGACGAAGATCCGGGCGCGCTCGGCCGCCGCCACCAGTTTCTCAGGCTCCGCGACAATGCTGCTGCCGGCCGTGACCGCCATGCCGGCAAGGCCGGCGAGCGCGACGCCCTCGACCGTGCGCGGACCGATCGCCGGCAGATCGAAGCGGCGGTCCTGACCGGGCTTGGGCGCCTTTACCAGCACGCCGGTGCCGGCGGCGGTGCGCAGGCGTCCTTTTTTTCGCATGTCGGCGACGCGCTCGAGCATGTGGTCGGTGCCTTCCACCGCCTCCACCGCCAGCACACGCCGGCCGGCGACCACGACGGCCTGGCCGATGTCGAAGCGGCCGGTGGCGGCGAGATAGTCGAGGCCGAAGGCAATGTCCTCGCGGTCGCGCGCCGACGGCTGCTGCGTTCCGAGCGCGCCCTCCGGCATCAGGATGCCGGGCGCGACATCGTGGGCGCCGACCAAGTGAAAGCCTTCGCGCTCGAACATGCGCGCGACGCTCGACAAGAGATGGTCGTCACCGCCACGAAAGGCTGCGATCAATTTCGGGATTTGCCGCAACGACCACAGGTCGAAGCGCAATTGCGTGAGCGCCGGCCGCACCAGGGCGCCGATGAACACGACCTCGTGGCAACCGTCGGCCCGGGCAAGGCGGAGGAAATTGCCGGCCTGGCCGAGATAAATCCAATGATGCGGATAACGCGCGGCCAGCACTGGGTCGGCAACGCCGCGCAGCAAGAACAGCACGACCCTGCGGCCCTGCGCGGAGGCGGCCTCGGCGACCGTCAGCGGAAGGCTGCCGCCGCCGCAGATCAGGGCGAGCGGGCCGTCCTGCCGCGGGGCCGCGGGCGCCGTCATGACTCTTCGTCGCCCTCGTTGCGTTTGACCGCCATGGTGAGCGGGCGTTTTCCGGCGCGGATGAAGTCGATGATCTTGCGCACGTGTGCGTCGCCGCCGAAGTCACGGTCCACGTCGTCGAGCCGGCCGCGGAATTCGCCGTCGCCGAAGAACAGCGCCTGGTAGGCGCGCCGTATCTTGAGGATATCCGCCTTGGCGGCGCCGCCGCGGCGCATGCCGATGACGTTGAGTCCGACCAGGTTGGCGAGCGGCCCGTGCGCCATGCCCCACGGGATGACGTCGGCGCGCACGCCGCTCAAGCCGACAATCATCGCGCCCTCGCCGATACGCACGAACTGGCGCACCGCGACGCCACCACCGAATACCACGTTGTCGCCCACGCTGACGTGGCCGCCGAGCACGGTGCCGTTGGCCATGGTCACGTTATCGCCGACGACGCAGTCGTGGGCGACGTGGGAGTTGACCATGAGAAAGCAGCGGTCACCGATCGTGGTCTCACCGCGGTCCTCCTCGGTGCCGAGATTGGCCGTGACACCTTCACGTATATCGCAGTCGGCGCCTATCGTGAGGCGGGTCGGGCCGCCCTTGTATTTCACCGACTGCGGCGGCGTGCCGAGCGAGGCAAACGGATAGATCTTTGTGCGCGCGCCGATCGTGGTGTGGCCGGCGATGCTGACATGCGAGGCCAACACGCAGCCCTCGCCGATAATCACGTTGGGACCGATGACGCAATACGGGCCGATCGTTACGTCGTGTCCGACCTGGGCTCCATCGGCGACCCGCGCGGTGGGGTCGATCATGCTTGCGTTCCCGGCTCGAGCAGCATCGCGCCGACCTCGGCCTCGGCAACCATGCGGTCCTTCACCATGGCCTCGCCCTTGTACCACCACATGTTCCGCCGGTTGGTCATCAGAGTCATACGAAACTCGACGGTGTCGCCGGGCAGGACCGGGCGGCGGAACTTGGCTTTGTCGATGGTCATGAAATAGACCGGACGTGCGGTCGTTTCGCCAAGCCCGGTTAGGCACAGGATGCCACCGGTCTGCGCCATTCCCTCGATCAGCAGCACGCCCGGAAACACTGGGTTCTCGGGGAAATGTCCCTGAAACTGCGGCTCATTGATGGTGACGTTCTTGATGCCCGTGCCACTCTTGCTGCCGCAGATATCGACGACGCGGTCGATCATGATGAACGGATACCGGTGCGGCAGCATCTTGAGGATCTGGGCAATACCGACCGCGTCCAACTCTGTCACAACATCATTCATCGCAAATGTCTCATTCGCCCCGTGCGGCGGCGCCGGATATGGCGGGCGCGCGCCGCTCAAGCACCATCGCTTCCTGAAGCCATTGATTCGCGCCCGGCAGGGGCGCCGGCCCAATGGACGCCGGCCGGCACGTTATCGCGAACGACGCAGGCGCCGGCAATATGGGCCCCCTCGCCGATGGTCACGTTGTCATTTAGGCCCACCCCGGCCTCCAGGACAACATGGTCTTCCAGCGTCGCACCGCCCGCAATACCGCTTTGCGCCACGACCAGGCAATGCCTGCCAATGCTGGCATTCTGGCCGACCCGCACCAGGTTGTCGATCTTGGACCCCTCACCCACCACGGTGTCGCGGACACTGCCGCGGTCGATGGTGGTGCCGGCTCCGATCATGGCGCCGTTCTGGATGATGACACGGCCCCGGACCGGCATCTTGGGCCGGCCGCGTTCGCACGCGCCGAACCCAAATCCTTCGGCGCCGATATGGCAACCGGGCTGAATCACCACATCGTCGCCGATCAAGGCATGGGCGAGCGTGGCACCGGCGCCGACAAAGCAGTTGCGGCCGATGCATACCCCGCCGCCGATGCTGGCGTTGGCGGCGACCACGGTGCCGCTGCCGATCTCGGCGCCCGGTCCGACCACCACCCCCGGCTCGAGCGTGACATCGGCCTCCAGCCGCGCGTCCGGGTGCACCTGCGCGCCGGTGCTGCCGCCGGGGGGATAGAGCGACGACGGCTGCAGGCCGTTGGCAAACAACGCCCGCGCCACTGTAACAAAGGCGGCAAAGGGGTCCTCGACCAGCAGCCCCGCCACCCGATCAGGCAAATGCCCGGCGAGCGCGCCGGTCGTGAAGCAGGCGCCGGCCCGCGTCGTGGCCGCAACGCCGGCGAAACGATCGTCATCGAGGAAACTGACGTCCCATGGCGCAGCGCGCTCGAGCGCTGCGACGTCGGCGATGCGCCGCTCAGCCACAGCCTTCGACGCAGCGCCGTTGAGGACGCCGCCGGTGATGGCCGCGATCTCGCCGACCGTGAGACCCGGGCCGGCTTGCACGGCCTCACGCTCGCTCATGCTGCCCCCGCCGTCGCGCGACCCTGCTCGCGCGATCAGAACGTCGTGCCGCCGCTGAAGCGGAAGATCTGTGTCTTGTCGCAGACCTGGGAGCCGTCCACCGCCGTAGCGCAGGCCTTGGTGATCGGATAAGCGACGTCGAAGCGCAGCGGACCGAGCGGTGAATCCCAGATCAAGCCGGCACCCACCGAGGACCGGATGTCGCCGGGGCTGTCCAGGCCGACCGTGAGCGTCTCGCCGGTCTGATCCCAGGACGTCGGGCCCTTGTAGCCCCACACCGAACCGGCATCCGCGAACGTCGCCAGCTTGATGCCGATCGCCTTGGGCAGGAAGTAGAGCGGCGTCTGGAATTCCAGGCTCGCGCCCCAGTACATGCTGCCGCCCAGGGCATCGTTGGTGGAGCCGACAGTCAGGTCACGCGGACCGATACCGGCGGGCGCGAAGCCGCGCACCAGATCCGGACCCATGAAGAAGTGGTCCAGCATGCGCAGGTCCTTGCCGCCCCACGGCTCGATATTGCCGCCCTGCACCTTGAGCATCCCGACCACGTCCGGCAGGACCTCGTAGTACTGGCGCGCCTCGATCGTGTTGCGAACGAAGTTCACGTCGCCGCCGAGGCCGGCCACGTCCTGCTTGAACTGGGCGAAAAGACCGCTGGTCGGCGACTTGTTGTCGTCAAGAGTGTTGTAGGCCAGCGTGTATCCCGCCAGCGAAACCAGCACCGGCCCCTGCGCCAATTCCTTGCGAACGGCCAGCGAAGCTTCGCCGTCGCTGTAGCAGGAGTTGCCGGGCTGAACGCCGGGCCCGGTCCCCGCGCGATAGGCCGCTGCTGCAGCAGTATCCTTACAATTGTCGTATTGCGGATTGGTGTCGAACGAGACTTCCTGCCGGTAGATCGAATAATGCGGCTGGATCGAGAAGTTCTCGGTCAACTGGAAGCCGAGCCGGAAATTCGCCCCGTAGGTCTTGGTGTCATAGGACACGTAGTTGTTGGCGAGGTTCTGGCGCATGTAGAGGTCGACGCCGCCGGCCATGCGATAGCCGAACAGGTAGGGCTCGACCAGCGACAGGCCGAAGCCGCGCCGATGCTGCCCGTAGCTGACCGACGCCTTGGCGAAGATACCGCGGCCGCCCAGGTTGCGCTCGGCGACGCTCACTTCTGAGATGAAGCCGTCCGCGGTCGAATAGCCACCGGACACCGAGAAGCTGCCAGTCGGCTTCTCAACCACGTTTACATCCACGATCACGCGGTCGGGCGCCGAGCCCGGCTCGGTGGTGATCTTGACCGACTTGAAGAAGTCGAGGTTCTTCAGCCGACGCTCGGCACGATTGATGAGCGCGCGGTTGTAGGGGTCGCCTTCACCGATATCGAACTCGCGGCGAATGACGTAGTCGCGCGTGCTCGTATTGCCGTGGATATCGATTCGCTCGATGTAGGCGCGCCGGCCCTCGCTGACCAGGAAGGTCAGGTTGATGAGGTGCTTCTGATAGTCGCGCTGGCCCTGCGGGGTCACCTGGGCGAAGGCATAGCCGTGCTTGGCGGCCTCGATCGTCATCGACTCGACCGACTTCTGCACCAAGTCGGCGTTATAAACGTCGCCGGAGCTCAGCTGGACGTCGCCGCGCAGCAGCGACGGCTTCATCGCGTGCACGTTGGTGACCACGTGGACCGTGCCGATATGGTACTTCGGCCCTTCGTCGATGACGAAGGTAACGACAAAGCCCTTCTGCTTCGGATCGTAGTAGCCGGTCGCCGAGGTGATTCGAACGTCGGCGTAGCCGTGCTGCAGATAGAAGCGGCGCAGCAGGTCGCGGTCGGCCTCGACGCGGTCGGGGTCGTAGATGTCTGTGGTCTGCAGGAAGCTGAACCAGGTGCTGACGCTGGTCTTGATCACGCGCTTCAGGCGGTACGAGGAGAAGGCGTGGTCGCCGACGAATCGGATTTCCGCCACGCCTGTCTTGCCGCCTTCCTTGATCTTGAAGACCAGGTTCACGCGGTTGTTCGGCAGCCGGATAATCTCGGGCGTCACCGTGACGTTGAAGTAGCCGGTGCGATGATAGACCTCGATGATGCGCTGGGTGTCGGCCTGCACCATCGGCTTCGACAGCGTGCCGCGCGCCTTCGACTGAATCTCAGCCTGGAGCTGCGTATCCTTGGCCTTGCGGTTGCCCTCGAAGGCGACTTTGTTGATGACCGGATTTTCCTGCACCGACACGACCAGACGGCCGCCGGCGTGGCGAATGCGGATGTCGGAGAACAAGCCCGTCGCGTAAAGCGCCTTCAAGCCCTCGTCGATCTCGACCGGGCTCAGGCGGCCGTTCGGGCCGGCGTGGAAATAGGAGCGCACCGTGTCTGCTTCGACGCGGCGATTGCCCTCGACCACGATCGAATTAACGGTCTGCGCGACCGCTGACTGGGAAGTCGCGATCGTCGCTGCCCCACCACCGACGAGGATACCCCCGAGGACCAAGCAGCTCAGAGCCAGCCCTCGCAGCAACCGCACACCAAGTCCCATGCGCAACGCGCCCTTGTTTATTCCTTGCGGCCGCCCCCCACCGGTTCGGCAGACGACCGGGCTTGATTTCGGGTGTTTTTGTACAGCGTTTCGGAAGCGCTGCAAACGAACTTCCCGCGAAACTTTCCCTTTCCCCTCAAAAAGTTGCTTGGCAGCAACGGTCAGGAGGTCGCGAGGTGCAGGATGTCATTAAAGGTTGCGAAAATCATCAACATGACGACGATCGCAAGCCCGATCCGGAAGCCCACTTCCTGCGCGCGCTCCGACAAAGGCCGGCCGCGAGCGGCTTCGATTCCATAGAACAAAAGGTGACCCCCGTCGAGAAGGGGAATCGGGAACAGATTCAGCAGGCCGATGGAGATCGAAAGCACCGCCGCCAGATGAATCAGGGCGGTAAAACCGGCAGTCGCCACCTCCCCCGACACCTGAGCGATGCGAATCGGGCCGCCGAGTTGATCGGCCGCCTCGCGCCCGGCAAACACGCCGCCGATATACGACAAGGTTCGGTCAACCACGAACCAAGTTTCCTGCGCGCCGGCTGCGACCGCGCTCAGCGGGCCCATCTTGCGGGTCTTGATGTCGCCCGGCTTCATCGAGCGGCTGATTCCCAGCACGCCCAGGGTGTGCTCGTTGCCGAAGCGATCCTTGAGCTGGCGAAGCTGCGGCGTCGCGTGCAGCGTCACCAGCTTGTTGTCGCGTTCGACCTCGATGGTAAGCGGCTCGCCGGCGCTGACGCTGACAATGCGTTGCATGTCGGAGAAGCTGTCGATCTTGCTGCCGCCGATCTTGACCACCAGGTCGCCGGGCTTGAAGCCGGCGCTTGCGGCCGCGCTGTTGGGCTGCACCTGGTCGACGCGGGCGGTGGTCCACTGCTTGCCGACCGCCATGAAGATTGCCGCGAAGATAACGATCGCCAGCACGAAATTGGCGAGCGGACCGGCCACCACGACCGCGGCGCGTGACGCGACCGGCTGGTAGTGGAAGCTGACCTTCTTGTCCTCTTCGCTCATGGTCGCCGCGGCCTGCTGATCGGGGGTGCTGGCCGCGCTCTCGTCGCCGAAGAATTTCACGTAGCCGCCGAGCGGGACGGCTGAGACCTTCCAGCGGGTGCCGTGGCGGTCGTTGATGCCGAACAGCTCGGGGCCGAAGCCGAGCGAGAAGCTGAGGACCTTGATACCGCAGAGCCGGGCCACCAGGAAATGCCCAAGCTCATGAAAAAACACGACAATCGTCAGAACGAACAGGAACGGGACGAGGTAGCCAGCGATGCCGCCCCCGAACGCGCTCAAGCCCCCCATGATCTCGGCACCCATCCCGCTCACCTCATTCCGACCCTCGGCGGGCCTGCCCTAAACCATTCGGAAAGCTTGCTAGAATGCCTTTGCGGCAATTTGAGGCAAAGCCTCCCGCGCCAGACTTCTCGCAACATGGTCAACGGCGAGGGCCTCTTCGACCGTGGCCGGATCGGCCAGGATGCCCCGCTTCGCCGCCGCCTCAAGCGCCGCCTCCACCAATGCCACGATTCCCGGGAAAGCGATGCGTCCGGCGATGAATTCAGCCACAGCAACCTCGTCGGCGGCATTCATGACCGTCGGGGCCGCCCCGCCGGTCTGCATCGCCTGGCGCGCCACCACGATCGATGGAAAGCGCACCGGATCGTGGTCCTCGAAGGTGAGCTGACGCACCTGGGCCAGATCGAGCCGCGCCGCCGCCCCGTCGATGCGGTGCGGCCAGGCCAGGCAATGCGCGATGGGCGTGCGCATGTCGGGGGTGCCGAGCTGCGCCACCACCGAGCCGTCGCGGTATTCGACCATGCCGTGGACCACCGATTGCGGGTGCACCAGTACCCCGAGTTCGTCGGGCTCGAGGGCGAACAGGTGCTGGGCTTCGATCAGCTCCAGGCCCTTGTTCATCATAGTGGCGGAATCGACGGTGATCTTGGGCCCCATCGACCAGTTGGGATGCTTGAGCGCCTGCTCCGGCGTCGCGGCCTTGATCTGCTCCAACGTCCAGGTGCGGAACGGGCCGCCTGAGGCGGTCAGGATCACCTGCTTGATGTCCTCGCGCGGGCCTGCGCCGAGCGCCTGGAACACGGCGTTATGTTCGGAATCGACCGGCAGCACCGTGGCGCCGGCCGCCGCCGCGCGGCGCATGAACAGACCGCCGGCGCAGACGAGGCATTCCTTGTTGGCGAGCGCGACGGTAACGCCGCGCTCGATGGCGGCGAGTGTCGGCCTTAGCCCGATGGCGCCCGCGATCGCGCCCATCACCCAGTCGGCGTCGCGGTTGGCCGCTTCGAGCAGCCCCGCTTCGCCGGCGGCGGCCTCGATGCCGGTGCCGGCGAGCGCTTCCTTGAGATCAGCATAGGCGTATTCGTTGGCGACCACGGCGAGGCGGGCGCCGACCGCACGCGCAATCTCGGCGAGCGGACCGGCATTGCGGCCGGCGGTAACGGCCTCGACCCGGTAGCGGCCGGGGTTGCGCTTGATGAGGTCGACGGTGCTGGTGCCGATCGAGCCGGTTGCGCCGAGGATGGTGACGCTGCGCTGATCGTGGGCGGGACGCGGGTGGGTGCGGGCTAATCCAGGAACGGTCATGACCTCACCATACCAGCAAGCCGCGGGCGGCGCCGTCAAATCCGCCGCGGGATAGACCGATCAGGCAGCCCACCAGGGCGGCGGCCCAGAAGCCGTCGAGGCGATCCATCACCCCGCCATGGCCGGGAATGAGCTGGCTGGCGTCCTTGGCGCCGAAGTGGCGCTTGATGCCGGATTCCAGCAGGTCGCCGGCTTGCGAGGCGACCGACAGGACGAATGCAAGGCCTGCAACCGCGCCCACTTCGTCGGATTGGAACCAGGCAGCGCCAGCGGCGGCAATGCCTACGGCCCCAAGGGTGCCGCAGATGGCGCCCGACCAGGTCTTCTTGGGACTGACCGCGGGCATCAATTTGGGACCGCCGAAGGTGCGACCGCCGAAATACGCGAGGATATCGCTCGCCCACACCACCGCGAACAGGAACACGATGGCCGCGAACCCGTAGGTCGGATCACGGCGCAGGAACAAGGGCGCCAACAGCATGATACCGGCATAGAGCATCCCGCCCGCGACCCAGCCTCGGCGGCCGCGCGGGGCCGTGACCGCGCCGGCAAGCGCCCCCGCCCCCACCAGCAGCATCGCCGCCGCCGGATGGTTGCGCCAGCCTGCAAAGGTCGCGAGCGCCAGCGCGAGAGCGCCGGCGCCAAACGTCAGGCGCTGGCCGGGTCCAGCGACCAGCGTGATCCACTCCCACATCACCGCGATGGCCGCGAGCCCCCAGAACAGCGCGAACGGCCAGCCGCCGTACCAGGCGGCGGCCAGCGCCAGCGGCGCCATCACCAGCGCCGAGGCCACGCGCAGCGCGAGATTGTTGCCGGCCACCGGGCTCAAGACCCGGTCTTCGCGACCAGACCGCCGAACCGGCGCTCGCGCTGCTGATAGTCCCGGATCGCCGCTTCAAGTGTCGCGCGGTCGAAATCGGGCCAGTAGGTCGGCACGAACACGAGCTCGCTATAGGCCGACTGCCACAGCAGAAAGTTCGACAAGCGCTGCTCGCCGCTGGTGCGGATGATGAGATCGGGATCCGGGATATCGGGCGCGTCGAGATGGGCGCCGATGGTCTCGGGCGTAATCGCCGCGGGATCGAGTTGGCCTTGCGCGACCTCGCGCGCAACACGGCGCGCCGCGCGCGCGATCTCCTGGCGGGCGCCGTAGTTGAAAGCGACGACCAGGGTGAGACCGGTGTTGTTTTTGGTCAGCTCTTCGGCCTCTACCAGCAGGCGCTCGATATCCGGCTCGAGATCCTCGCGCTCACCGATGATGCGCACGCGCACGTTGCTGCGATGCAGGTCGGCGAGATCATTGCGGATGAAGCGACGCAGCAGGCCCATCAGTTCGCCGATCTCGGCCTGCGGACGCGACCAGTTCTCGGAGCTGAAGGAATAAATGGTGATGATGGAGATGCCCATCTCGGTGGCCGCCCGCACCGTGCGCCGCACCGCCTCGACGCCGCGGCGATGGCCCTCGACCCGCGGCAACCCGCGCGCCCGCGCCCAGCGCCCGTTGCCGTCCATGATGATGGCGACGTGACGCGGCACGTGAAACGGGGGCTCGCCCCCGAGCGGGACTTCGGCCTGCGACATGCACTTTCCTCAGACGGTGAGGATCTCCTTTTCCTTATCGGCGAGCATCTTGTCGACCTCCGCGATAACGCCGTCGGTCGCTTTTTGAATATCGCCGGAGAAGCGCTCCTGATCGTCCTTGCTGATGGCGTGATCCTTCTCGAGCTTCTTGATCACATCGAGGCCGTCGCGGCGTACGTGGCGAATGGCCACGCGTGCGGCCTCGGCGTATTTGTGCGCCACCTTCACGAGTTCCTTGCGCCGCTCCTCGTTGAGTTCCGGAATGCGCAGGCGGATGACCTGGCCCTCGGTCGCCGGCGACAGGCCAAGGTTGGAATTGACGATCGCCTTCTCCACCGCGTGCACCAGCGACTTGTCCCAGACGTTGACGGAGACCAGCCGCGGCTCCGGCACGGTTACGGATGCGACCTGGCTGATCGGCATGTGCGAACCGTAGGCCTCGACCTGAACCGGATCGACCAGGTTGGCGGAGGCGCGGCCGGTGCGAAGGCCGGACAGTTCGGTCTTCAGCACGCTGGTGGCGCCATGCATGCGGCGCTTGAGTTCTTCGATGTCGTGGGTCGGGTTTGCCATGGCGTTCCTCAAATCACTGGACCGTCTTAAGGGGCTTGGCCGTCTTAAGGGGCATTGCGCCGTCCGGCGCGCCTTCCAATTCCTCGTCCGGGCGCGGACGCGCGAGCGCGCATCGCCCCCGCATTCGCTTCACTATCCGACGGTTGTCGCGCGTCCCTTGCCGCGCAGCACTTCTTCGACGGCGCCGGCGGCGGCGATCGAAAACACGATGATAGGCATACCGTTTTCCCGGGCAAGGGCGAAGGCGGTGCTGTCCATCACCTTGAGGTCCTTTTCGAGCGCCTCCTGGTGGCTGAGTCGCTCGTAGCGCGCGGCCTTGGGGTCCTTGCGCGGATCGGCGCTGTAGACGCCGTCGACATTGGTTGCCTTGAGGACCGCCTGGCAGTCGAGCTCGACCCCGCGCAGCACGGCGGTGGTATCGGTGGTGAAATAGGGATTGCCGGTACCGGCGCCGAGCAGCACCACCCGGCCCTTGCCGAGGTTCTTCAGGGCCCGCTTGCGGTTGTAGGTCTCGCACACCGCCGGCATGGCGATGGCTGAGAGTGTGCGCGCCTCGCAGCCGGCGCGCTCGATGGCCGCTTCCAGCACCAGGCAGTTCATGACCGTCGCCAGCATGCCCATGGTGTCGCCGACCGGACGCGGCACGCCGCGGGTGGAAACCTCGACACCGCGGAAGATGTTGCCGCCGCCGACCACCACGCCGAGTTCGATGCCGAGTTTGGCGCTGGCGGCGAGATCGTTGGCCAGCCGGTCGACGGTCACCTGATCGATACCGAATCCGGTGCCACCGCTGAGCGCCTCCCCCGAGAGTTTGACGATCACGCGCCGGTGCACCGGATCAGTCATGGGTCAAGCGTCCTTGGGTCGATCGTCCTTGCGGGGACAGTCCTTGGCGCCGGTGAATCACCGGTGCCGGCCGCATTCTACACAAACGCCCGGTGCCTGCGGAAAATCGCCGGCCGCCGGGCGTCGCGCTTAAGCCGTTCGTTCAGCCCTTCGCGGCAGCAGCCACTTCGGCGGCGAAGTCGCCTTCTTCCTTCTCGATGCCCTCGCCGAGGCCGTAGCGAATGAAGCCGGTCACCTTGATGGTGCCGCCCACGGTCTTCTCGGCCTCCTTGAGCGCCTGCGCCACGGTCTTCGAGGTATCGTGCACGTAGACCTGCTCGAGCAAGCAGACCTCTTTGTAGAAGGTCTTCAGCCCCAACTCGACGATCTTCTCGATCACGTTCTCGGGCTTGCCCTGCTGGCGGAATTTGTCTGCGAACACATCCTTCTCGCGCGCCACCACGTCGGCGTCGAGGCCGGACGGATCGACCGCCTGCGGATTGGAGGCCGCGATATGCATCGCGATCATGCGCCCAAGCGGCACCAGTTCGTCGGCCTTGCCGGGCAACTCGAGCGCGACCAGCACGCCGATCTTGCCGAGGCCGTCGCTGACCGCGTTGTGCACGTACTGACCGACGGCGCCTTGCGACACCTCAAGCGACACCGCGCGACGCAGGGTCATGTTCTCGCCGACCTTGGCGACCGTGTCGGTAATGGCGTCGGCAAGCGTGATCGAGCCGATCTTGGCAGCCTTCATCGCCTCGACGTCGGTGCCGACGTTGTAGGCGACGTCGGCGGCCATCTTCACGAGGCCCTGGAACAGGTCGTTGCGCGCGACGAAGTCGGTCTCGGAGTTGACCTCGACCACCACGCCCTTCTTGTCCTTCACCAGCACGCCGATGAGGCCTTCGGCCGCCACGCGGCCGGCCTTCTTGGCGGCCTTGGAGAGGCCCTTCTTGCGCAGCCAGTCGACCGCGGCTTCCATGTTGCCGTCGTTTTCGGTGAGCGCCGCCTTGCAATCCATCATGCCGGCGCCGGTCGCCTCGCGCAGTTCCTTGACCATGCTGGCCGAGATATTTGCCATAACCTGTTCCTTCATTCGCCGGGGCCGCCCTCAAGGAGGCGGCCGGCGCAATCTTGACGTTCGTCTCTAGGGGCCCGGCATAACTGCCGGGCATGACGGCGGAATTACTCGGCTTCCGCCGTGAGTTCCTTGGCCTTGGCGATCCAGCCGTCGACGCGGCCGGGCAGACCCACTTCCTCACCCACGTTGTGCGCGGCTTCCGAGCTGAACGCCGCAAGCTGCGAGAAGTGGAAGATACCGAGGTCGTTGAGCTGCTTCTCGATGGTGGGCGAAACGCCCGGCAGCTTCTTGAGATCGTCGGCGACGCCGCGCGGGCCCGGCAGCGGCTCGAAGCCGAGGCCGGCTGTGGTTTCCTCCGGCACCGGTTCAGCGACCGGCTTCTCCTGGGCGCCAACGTCGACACCCATCGCGCCCTGGGCGCGCGAGATGCCATCGATCGCGGCCTTGGCGATCAGTTCGCAGTAGAGCGAGACGGCGCGGCTGGCGTCGTCGTTGCCCGGCACGACATAGGTGATGCCGGCCGGATCGCAATTGGTGTCGACCACGGCGGCCACCGGGATGTTGAGCCGGCGCGCTTCCTGGATCGCGATGTCTTCCTTGTTGGTATCGATCACGAAGATCAGGTCGGGGATGCCGCCCATGTCCTTGATGCCGCCGAGCGAGCGGTCGAGCTTGTCGCGCTCGCGCTGCATGGTGAGGCGCTCTTTCTTGGTGTAACCGGCGGCCTCGTTGGAGGCGAGCATCTCCTCGAGCTTGCGCAGACGCGAGATCGAGCCGGAGATGGTCTTCCAGTTGGTCAGCGTGCCGCCGAGCCAGCGCGAATTCACGTAATACTGGGCGCAGCGCTTGGCAGCGTCGGCGATGGCGTCCTGGGCCTGGCGCTTGGTGCCGACGAACAGGATGCGGCCGCCCTTGGCGACGGTATCGCTGACGGCCTGCAGCGCCTGGTGCAGCATCGGCACGGTCTGCGCGAGATCGATGATGTGGATGTTGTTGCGGGTACCGAAGATGTAATTACCCATCTTCGGGTTCCAGCGGTGGGCCTGATGGCCGAAATGAACGCCAGCCTCCAACAGCTGACGCATGGAGTAGTCAGGAAGCGACATGGATCTTCTCCGGTTGGTCCGCCGCGGACGGTTGTGAGCCCTTGATTTTGTTGGGAAAATCGGGGCCACCGGACGGCCAAATCGGCCCGGTTGTCGGGGCCGCAGCCTTACGTCCGCGTGAGTGATGGTCCGGGCTTATATAGGGACGAATTCCGGGATGCAAGCGGGGCCGCCGCCATGCGGCCGATGGTTGCGGCGGCGAACCGCGGCCGGCCGGCCCGGGTTATTCCTAGCCAATGCAAGGGACGCGCGCGGCGTGGGGCGGCGCTCCGCCCGCACGACACTCGGGGCTGACAACGCTTCGCGGCCAAAGGAGACCCGCCATGCCTGGGTCCACGCCATCGCATCATGAAGCGACCAACGACGCGCTTCATCGCAACGTGTGTCGGATGCTATTGGGGCTCGCGATCTGGTTCGTGATCTCGATCTGGCTCTTCTTCGGCGGCACGAACTACATCGTGCTGACCCTTGGCGTCATCACGTTCTTCCTGGCCTTTTCCGGCGGCATCCCGACCCTGCTCTTGAAGAGATTTCAGGGCGGCGCGATCGAAGCCGATCAGCCGTCGCATCAACACGATCGGCTGTCGCGCAAGGATTTCGGTGATTGGAACGCGCAGCCATTCCGCACCTGGACCGAAAGCCTGCCCGGGCGTGCGGCGGCCACGCAGATTCTGCTGCCGATCGCCGCCGTCGTCTTCGGCATGACGATCATCGGCCTGATCTACGACCTCACCAGCATCCCGCACTTATTGTGACGGCGCGAGCTTTCAGGCGCCCGCCGCCTTGAAGGCGATCGGCAACGCGATCGGCACAAAGCGCGTGCCCTGCGAGGCGGTGCGCTTGGCGATCGTGGTGCGCACCAGGAATTCCAGCTTCAGCAGAAAGATTTCGGCGAGCATGACAACCTCCCATTTGGCGGCGCGCACGCACGTGCGCGTATGCGGGATGTTGCCTCGCTTGTATTGAAAGAGCCTCAAGGAACGCGGTTCGCGTCAGGTTAAACGCGATGACGGCCGTGTGACGATTGTGACAGCGAGGGCGGCGATACAGGCCGCCTACAGCGCCTCAACCTGCAGCACGCCGGGCACGGCTTTCAAGGCGCCGGCGATCTGCGGGGAGACCTTGAAGCGGCCGGGCAGCTTCACCTCCACCTCGGTGCCGGCGGCAAGCTGCAGGATCATGCTCACCTCGCCGTCGCCGTTGGCGGCGCGCGTCACCGGCTCCAGGCGCTTGGCCACTGCCTCAAGCGGCTTGTCGTCGCGCAGGAACACGCGCAGGCCTTTATGCAGGTTGGCGGCGGCGGCATCGAGCGGCTCGGCCGACTGGATGCGCGCGCGCACCTCGTCGCCCTGCACTTCCGCCGACAGGAATAGGAGCAGCGCGCTGCCGGGCTCGAGCAGGTCGCGGTACTCGGCCAGCCCCTCCGAGAAGATCACCGCCTCGTAGGTGCCGGTCGGGTCCGACAATTCGATGATGCCCATCTTGTTGCCGGTGCGCGTGCGCCGCTCCATGCGCGAGACCACGGTGGCGGCGACGCGGCCGGCGGTGATGCCGCTTTTGACGGCCTGCGAGAAATCCGCCCACGACTGCACGCGCATCTTCTTGAGTACCACCGCGTAGTCGTCGAGCGGATGACCGGACAGATAGAAGCCGACGGCGTCGCGCTCGCGTTGCAGACGCTCCGGCGGCAGCCAGGGCTCGACCTGCGGCAGGATGATGGGCTCGCGGTTGTCGCCGCCGCCGAACAGTTCGTTCTGCCCGACGGAGGCGGATTCATGCGCGTGCTGGGCCTGGCGCAGGATGACGTCGGCGCCGGCGAAGACGCGGGCGCGGTTTTCCTCGAACGCGTCGAAGGCGCCGGCGCCGGCGAGGCTTTCAAGCACCCGCTTGTTGAGCGCGCGCGGATTGATGCGCTGGGCGAAGTCGGCGAGGTCGGCAAAAGGCTTGTCGCCACGCGCCTCCACGATCGATTCCACCGCCTGCCCACCGACACCTTTGAGCGCGGCGAGCGCGTAAATGATGGTGTTGCCGTCGACCTCGAACGGCACGCAGGAGCGGTTGATCGAGGGCGGCGCCACCTCGATGCCGAGGCGCTCGGCCTCGGCGCGGAATTCGGCGAGCTTGTCGGTGTTGTTCATGTCGAGCGTCATAGTGGCTGCCAGGAACTCGACCGGATAGTTCGCCTTCATGTAGGCGGTCTGGTAGGCGACGAGCGCATAGGCCGCGGCGTGGCTCTTGTTGAAGCCGTATTCGGCGAAGCGCTCGAGCAGGTCGAAGATGGCGTCGGCTTGCGACTTGTCGATGCCACGATCGGTGCAGCCCTTGACGAAGATGCTGCGCTGTTTCTGCATCTCACTGCGGATCTTCTTGCCCATGGCGCGACGCAGGAGGTCGGCGTCGCCGAGCGAGTAGCCGGCGAGGATCTGGGCCGCCTGCATCACCTGCTCCTGATAGACGATGACGCCGAAGGTTTCCTTCAGGATCGGCTCCAGCTTGGGGTGGATGTAGTCCGGCTCTTCCAGACCGTGCTTGCGCGCGCAGTAGGTCGGGATGTTGGCCATCGGGCCCGGGCGGTAGAGCGCGACCAGCGCGATGATGTCGGTGAAGCGGTCGGGCTGCATGTCGAGCAGCGCGCGCCGCATGCCCGCGCTTTCCAGCTGGAACACGCCCACGGCCTCGGCGCGGGAGAGCTGCTCGTAAGTCTTCTTGTCGTCGAGCGGGATCGCCGAGAGATCGATGTCGATGCCGCGCCGCTTCACCAGCTCTACCGCCTTGTGCAGCACGGTCAGCGTCTTGAGGCCCAGGAAGTCGAACTTCACCAGGCCGCCCTGCTCCACCCACTTCATGTTGAACTGGGTGACCGGCATCTCCGAGCGCGGATCGCGATAGAGCGGCACCAGCTCGGACAAGGGCCGGTCGCCGATGACGATGCCGGCGGCGTGGGTCGAGGCGTGGCGGTTGAGGCCCTCGAGCTTCTTGGCGATGGCGAAGGCGCGCTTCACCACCGGCTCGGCCTCGGCCTCCGCCTGCAGCTTGGGCTCGTCCTCGATGGCCTTGGCGAGCGTGACCGGATTGGCCGGGTTCTGCGGCACCAGCTTGCAGAGCTTGTCGACCTGGCCGTAGGGCATCTGCAAGACGCGGCCGACGTCGCGCAGGACGCCGCGCGCCTGCAGCGTTCCAAAGGTGATGATCTGCGCCACCTGGTCGCGGCCGTAGCGCTCCTGCACGTAACGGATCACCTCGTCGCGGCGGTCCTGGCAGAAGTCGACGTCGAAGTCCGGCATCGACACGCGTTCCGGGTTGAGGAAGCGCTCGAACAGCAAACCGAAGCGAATAGGATCGAGGTCGGTGATGGTGAGCGAATAGGCCACCAACGAGCCCGCGCCGGAGCCGCGGCCGGGCCCGACGGGAATGTCCTTCGACTTCGCCCACTTGATGAAGTCGGCCACGATCAGGAAGTAGCCGGGATATTTCATGCGCTCGATGACGCCGAGCTCGAATTCGAGGCGATCGCGGTAGTCCTGCTCGGTCTGACCCTCGGCGATGCCGTGAGCGGCGATCCGGCGCGTGAGCCCCTCCTCGGCCTGTTTGCGCAGCTCCGCCGCCTCGTCGACGGCGGCGCCGTCCGCGCCGACCGAGAACCGCGGCAGAATCGGCTTGTGGGTCCGGGGGCGGAAGGACGAGCGCTCGGCGATCTCCACCGTCGACGCGACGGCCTCCGGCAAATCCTTAAAGAGCTCAACCATTTCGCTCCGGGTCTTGAAGCGATGCTGCGCGGTGAGCTGGCGCCGGTCGGTATCCGAGATGACTCGGCCCTCGGCGATGGCGATGAGCGCGTCGTGCGCCTCGTAGTCCTGGGCAGTGGCGAAATAGGGCTCGTTGGTCGCGACCAGCGGGACGCCTTTGTCGTAGGCGAGTTGGACCAGCGCCGGCTCCGCCTGGCGCTCGGCCGCCATGCCGTGGCGCTGCAGTTCGACGTAGAGCCGGTCGCCGAACAACGCCAGCAGCGCCTCCAGGCGGCTCAGGGCGAGCAGGTCCTGGCCGGCGGCGATGGCCGCGTCGAGCGGGCCGCTTAAACCCCCGGTGAGCGCGATGACGCCGTCGGTTTCACCTTTCAGCCAGTCGAGTTGCAGCCGCGGCGGCTCGTTCGAAGGCGTATCGAGGAAGGCGCGCGAGTTGAGCCGCATCAGGCTGCGGTAGCCCTCTTCGCGCGCGCCGAGCAGCACGATGCGCTGACGCGCGGGCATGACCTGCGCCGTGCGCGAGCCGTGTTCGACGTCGCCGAAATCGATGGCGAGCGCGCAGCCGACGATGGGCTGAATTCCGTAGCCGGACAGCTTCTCGGAGAACTCCAGCGCCCCGAACATGTTGTCGGTGTCGGTCAGCGCCAGCGCCGGCTGGGCGTCGGCTTTGGCGAGTTCCGCCAGCTTGCCGATCGGCAGCGCGCCTTCGAGCAGCGAGTAGGACGAGTGCACGTGCAGGTGCACGAAATCGAGATCGGCCATGGCGCGGCTCGGTCGCTCCGGAACGTGGGGTGATTCCTCTGAACACCCAGAGTGGTCGGGCCTATCCCGCGAGTCCACCCTCCCCCGGTGCCTATGCCGGCTTTCCCCAAGGCTCACGAGGTCGTCATGCCCGGCCTTGTGCCGGGCATCCACGTCTTAAAGGCCCTTCCGGCGGCGAAAGACGTGGATGGCCGGGACTAGGCGTTCCGAAAGAACGCCGTTCTTCGGACGGCTCCGCCCGGCCATGACGGCGGTTAGGCCACGCCGGCTCGGCCTCACAGGTTGCCCAGTACCTGCGACCAGATGGCGATCATGCCAATGAACAGGCTCAGCGAGGCGAGCGCGGCGGCTTCGTGGATGACGGCTTTGAACATGACTCATCTCCCCAAGAACGGAGAGAGAACATAGTTCATCGTTTGTTCTAGAGTCAAGAGAGCTTTGTCCGCGGAGGCACAAAACGATATATCTAATAATTCCCGATACTTAGCGGCGCAATTTAAGGCGTGAAGACCGCCGCTCCCGCACGCCTCGCCTACTCCAGCTCCACCACGTGGCCGTCCTGCAAGGTCACCCGCCGGTCCATGCGGGCGGCGAGGTCCATGTTGTGGGTAGCGATGATGGTGGCCAGGCCGGACGCGCGCACGAGCTGGGTGAGCGCGTGAAACACGTGCTCGGCGGTATGTACGTCCAGGTTCCCGGTCGGCTCGTCGGCCAGGAGGATACGCGGGGCGTTGGCGACCGCGCGGGCGATCGCCACGCGCTGCTGCTCGCCGCCGGAGAGCTCCGCCGGCCGGTGCTCCAGCCGCTGGCGCAGCCCCAGATACGTGAGCAGCTCCACCGCCCGTGCTTTCGCCGTCGCGCGGCCGAGGCCGCGGATCATCTGCGGCATCATCACGTTCTCCAGCGCCGAGAACTCCGGCAGCAGGTGATGCGACTGGTAGACGAAGCCGATCTGGTTGCGGCGGATCCGCGTGCGCTCGGCGTCGGAGAGCGACGACGTGGCATGGCCATCGATATAGACCTCGCCCATGTCGGGGTGCTCGAGCAGCCCGGCGATGTGCAGCAGCGTCGACTTGCCGGCACCGGACGGCGCCACCAAGGCCACCGACTGGCCCGCCCAGATCGCCAGTTCCGCGCCGGTAAGCACGTCCAGCGTCTCGTCGCCCTGGCGGTAGTGGCGCTCCACCGCTTGCAGGTGGAGCATCGGCGCGTCGTGCTGCGTCTCTGTGGCCTCGGCCCGCTCGTCCGTCATGACGTCACTCATAACGCAGCGCCTCCACCGGATCGAGGCGCGCCGCGCGCCAGGACGGGTAGAGCGTGGCGAGGAACGACAGCACCAGCGCCATGATCACCACGGCGACGGTCTCGCCGGTGTCCATGTCGGCGGGCAGATGCGAGAGGAAATAAAGCTCCGGCGAGAACAGGTCGGTATTGGTGAGCCAGGACAGGAACTCGCGGATGGTCTCGATGTTGAGCGAGACCACGACGCCCAGGATCAGGCCGACGAGTGTGCCCACGACGCCGATGGCGGCGCCGGTGATCAGGAACACACGCATGATGGAGCCTTGCGTCGCGCCCATGGTGCGCAGGATGGCGATGTCGGAGCCCTTGTCCTTCACCAGCATGATCAGGCCGGAGACGATGTTGAGCGCCGCCACCAGCACGATCAGGGTCAGGATCAGGAACATCACGTTGCGCTCGACCTGCAGCGCGGTGAAGAAGGTGGCGTTGCGCTGGCGCCAGTCGATCATGAAGATCGGCCGTTTGGCCGCGGCCTGGATGGCCTTACGATAACTGTCCACGCGGTCGGGGTTGTCGGTATAGACCTCGATGGCGGTGACGTCGCCGGCGTGGTTGAAATAGGCCTGCGCTTGGCTGAGCGGCATGAACACCATGGACGAGTCGTACTCGCTCATGCCGACCTCGAACACGGCCGCGACCTTGTAGACCTTGATGCGCGGCATGGTGCCCATGGGCGTCACGGCGCCGCGCGGCGCCACCAGCGTGATCTTGTCGCCGGCATGCAGCGAGAGCTGGTCTGCGAGCCGCTTGCCGATCGCCACCCCGTCGCCGGTGTCGAAGCCTTTCAGCGTGCCCTGCTTGATGTTGTTGGCGACCGAGGGAAGCTTCTCCAGGTCCTCAAGCCGGATGCCGCGCACCAGCACGCCACCGGAATTGAACGGCGAGGACGCCAGCGCCTGACCCTCGACGATGGGGGCGGCGAGCTTGATGCCGGGCACCTTGTCGACCCGCGCCGCGACCTCCTTCCAGTCGGTCAGCGGCTTGTCGAGCGGCTGGATCAGCAGGTGGCCGTTGAGGCCGAGGATCTTCTGCAGCAGCTCGTGGCGGAACCCGTTCATCACCGCCATGACGATGATCAGGGTCGCGACGCCCAGCACGATCCCGAGAAAGGAGAACCCGGCAATGACCGAGATAAAACCTTCCTTGCGCCGCGCCCTGAGGTAGCGCAGCGAAAGCATCCATTCGAACGGGGAGAAGGGCCGCGTCCCGTTAGGCTCAGTCATGGGCGATTGTTTTCCTGGCATCCGGATTTTCACACGATTCGGGCGCTTTCAAGCCCGGCCTAGCGTGAAAGTACTTGTCCGAACACAGGAAATTTTGCGGCGGAGGCTCGTCGCTCCGATCGGTCATTCCGGGGCGCGGCCGACAGGCCGCGAACCCGGAATCCAGAGCCAATCGCTCCGGTCTTGCCGCGTCATTCTGGATTCCGGGCTCGGCCCTTCGGGCCGCCCCGGAATGACAGAAACGGTCACCGCGTCAGCAGATCCAGCGCCGCGGCGGGGCTCATGAGCTCCTTGCTGCCGTCGGCGCGCTTTTTCAGCTCCACCTTGCCCTCGGCGAGCCCGCGCGGGCCGATCAGCACCTGCCACGGGATGCCGATCAGGTCGGCGGTGGCGAACTTGGCACCGGGGCGCTCGTCGCGGTCGTCGTAAAGCACCTCGACGCCCTTGGCGGTGAGGTCGCGGTAAAGCTCGCCGCAGGCGGCGTCGGTGGCGGCATCGCCCTGCTTGAGGTTGAGGATCGCCACCTTGAAGGGCGCCACCGCTTCCGGCCAGATGATGCCGGCGTCGTCGTGGAACGCCTCGATCAGCGCCGGCGCCAGCCGGCTCGGTCCGATGCCGTAGGAGCCGCCGTGCACCGGCACCTCGCTGCCGCCGCCGGTCGCCACCACCGCCTTCATGGGCGCGGAATACTTGGTGCCGAAATAGAAGATGTGGCCGACCTCGATGCCGCGCGCCGAAACCTGCTTGTCGGCCGGAATCGCCGCAAACTTATCGGGCTCATGCATGTCGTCGGTGGCGGCATACTGCGCCGTCCATTTGTCGACGATGCCCTGAAGCCCCGCGACGTCGTCGAAATCGACGTCGGCGCCGGGCACGGCCATGTCGAGATAGTCCTTGTGGCAGTAGACCTGCGATTCGCCGGTCTGCGCCAGGATGATGAACTCGTGGGAGAGATCGCCGCCGATCGGCCCGGTCTCCGCGCGCATGGGAATCGACTTCAGGCCCAGCCGCGCGAAGGTGCGCAAATAGGCGACGAACATCCGGTTGTAGGAGTGCCGGGCGCTTTCCTGGTCCAGGTCGAAGGAATAGGCGTCCTTCATCAGGAACTCGCGGCCGCGCATCAGCCCGAAGCGCGGGCGCACCTCGTCACGGAACTTCCACTGGATGTGATAAAGGATGAGGGGGAGATCTTTGTACGAGCGCACATAGGCGCGGAAGATCTCGGTGATCATCTCCTCGTTGGTGGGCCCGTAGAGCATGTCGCGCTCGTGGCGGTCCTTGATGCGCAGCATCTCCTTGCCGTAGGCCTCGTAGCGCCCGCTCTCGCGCCACAGGTCGGCCGACTGGATGGTCGGCATCAGAAGCTCGATGGCGCCGGCGCGGTCCTGCTCCTCGCGCACGATCCGCTCGATCTTCTTGAGGACCCTGAGGCCCAGCGGCAGGAAGGCGTAGATGCCGGCGGCTTCCTGGCGGATCATCCCCGCCCGGAGCATCATGCGGTGAGACACGATCTCCGCCTCGCGGGGCGGCTCGCGCAGAATGGGCAGGAAATAGCGTGTGAGGCGCATGGGGCTTGGGCCGGGGGTTCGAGGGCTCTGGGGTCGGGCGTCTTACGGGCGCGTTAGCGCCGAGACAAAGCGGATCGGCTCGAAAAAGACAAGGGGCGGCGGTTGGCTCCCAGCCGTCATTCCGGGATGCTCGCACCAGCGAGCGAGCCCGGAATCCAGTGCGATAAGGCACGGCTTGGCTAAGAGGCCCTGGATTCCAGGGCCGGCGCTGATGCGCCGCCCCGGAATGACGGAAGCAATTACAAGCTGAAATGCGCGTAGGCCTTCAGCTTCTCCATATGCTGCATGACCGGGAAAGAAATCCAGGCGCGGTCGCGAAGATGCGGCACGCGGCTAACATCCACCACTTGGGAGAGCTTGCGGATGTAATAGAGTTCTTCCTTGGACTGGATCTGGAAGTCGGCGAACTGGCGCTGGCCCTCGGCCAGATCCTGGTCGGACACCAGTTCCTCGAAGCGGCGCTTCCAGGCCGAGTTCTGCGGGCTGACGTCGAGGCCGGCGCCGCCGTCGAACGGCATCTTGCCGCGGTTGCGTATCATCACCGGCAGTTCGTCGGGATAGAGGTCGTAGAGGTCGCGCAAGGGCGACTTGCCGACCGGCATCCCGTCGACCACCCGCACCAGGTCGCTAGCGTCGAGGCCCAGCGCATAGTTGACGACGGACGGATCGAGGAACGGCTCGCGCACCTCGACCTGGTAGCGCATGGAGGTACGGTCGACGCGCTGCAGGCTGACCCGGTGCATAAGATCGAGCACCTCGTCGCGGATCGGCGCGCCCTCGGCCTTACCTTGCGCGAAGGCGAT
Organism: uncultured Pseudomonadota bacterium; assembly: GCA_963773225.1. Taxonomy (GTDB): domain Bacteria; phylum Pseudomonadota; class Alphaproteobacteria; order Rhizobiales; family Xanthobacteraceae; genus Pseudolabrys. Next base: position 29,886 of record CAVZAO010000008.1, on the reverse strand, counting down.
CTCGAGCGGCGGATAGCCGGCGAACAGTTCGTCGGCGCCCTCCCCGCACAGCGCCACGCGGAAGCCGTCGTTATGCATGCGCTCGGACACTTTGAGCGCGCACACAGCGGGGCGGATCATGTTGGGCTCGAAGGATTCAGTGACCGCGACCACCTCGTCGATCATGGCGAAGGTGGCATCGCTTTCGGGATCGAACGGCACCGTGCGCAGGTCGAGGCCGCTGCGCTCGGCGTAGGCCGCGGCGAAGCGATAGTCCGGCGCCTCGGGACCGCCGACGAAATAGCCCGGCGCCTCGGGCCGGAAGCGCTGGGTGTAGTGGGCGATCAGCGTGGAATCGATGCCGCCCGAGAACAGGGTGGCCACCGGCAGGCCCGGCGGCATGCGGCTCGCCACCGCGTCGGCGAGAATTTTGTCGAGCGCCTTGAGGTCGTTCTGGCGCGGCTCGTCACGGCGCGGATAGACCGGCGAACCGTAGCGGCACACCTTGTTGCGCGCGAGCGCGTAGCCCGGCGGCAGCAGCATGACGTCGCCGGTCGGCACCGTCTCGAGCAGCGGCCGCATCTCGGAGCAGAACAGGAAGCCGGTCGGCGACTGCACCACATAGAGCGGCTTGACGCCGAAGGGATCGCGCGCCGCGAGGAATTCGCCGCTCTCAATGTCGAGCGCAACGAAGGCGTACATGCCGACGACGCGTTCGAGCGCCCGGAAGCCCCAGACCTGCAACGCGGTCGCCAGCACCTCGGTGTCGGATTCGGTCTTGAAGTCCTCGACGCCGAGCTCGAACAGATCGCGGCGGAGCTGGTCGTGATTGTAGATCTCACCGTTGAAGGAAATCGCGATGCGGCCGTTGACCGACATTTGCGGCTGCACGGCGTGGGCGGCATCCACGATGCGCAGGCGACGCGTGGCCATGGCCGTATTGGGCCGCGGCGCCAGCAAGGGATCGCTGACGTCGCCGCGGTGCAGGATGCGCTGGATCAGCTTCTGGACGGTGAGCTCGGCGTCGGGCCAATCAATAGCGACGGCAATTCCGCACATTTCGAACGCTTTCTCGGTTGGTGCTGCCGGCAACAGGGCAGCTTTCGTAATGACGACCAGAACCGGCAAAGCCGACGCGTTCAGATTGGATTTACCCTAGAGGCCGAATGGTGAAGGGAGCGTTAACCTTTGACCGAGCCATGCGGCCCCGACGCCGTCGTGAGGCCGGGTGAGGTTCGGTGGGTATGCAACCCCCAGTCCGTCGCCACGGCAGCCATTTTCGGGGTCCGGCCGCGGCGCGAAAATTGGCCGCGCGGATCGCCTGCCTAGAATTACGGCAGCGGTGATAATTCGGCGCGCAGGCGCAAGCATTCAACTTAAACCCCTCAGCCGACGCACAAAAATTTCCAATTTTTACAGACCGACGACAATCTCTTGTCGTTTTAGTGATGACAGCGCCCACGCATTGGGCTAGCGTGACAATTGTCCGTGTGGATGGAGATCGTGGGTCATCAGAAGCCCCGCTCCTGCGTGCGGTCCAAGTCTGGGAGGGAAGCAAGTCCTTGGCGCGGCAAACGCAGCCGCCCCGACCTCAAAAGCGGTGAGTGCGTTACGCGCAAACCGATAAGCAGCCTCGGAGACCTTGGGCCAGCCCAGGCGAACTGAAGCGATAAGAGTTGGGGCTTTAGGACAAGACGACGCGATGAGCAGGGCCTCTGCCCTGCTCTTTTTTTTTGCCTGCTGCGCGGATTCAAAATCGCGTTAGCGATGCGGCGTGTCGATCGCCCAGATGACGTCGGGCGGAATGAGCCCCGAGGCGTAGACCGCCCACAGGATCGCGAACAGCACCGTGGCCACGACCGTCGCCCAGATCAGCTTGCTGACGACCCGGTGAATCGCGGGCGCGCCAGGCTCTGTGCCCGGCGCCACGTCACCGCTCTCATCTTGGCTGTGCGTGCCCCACGGCAGCACGATCAGCAGCGACAGCCACCACATGATGAAATAGACCGCGAAGGCGACGCCGGTGCTGACATGCATCGGCTCAGGCCTGCTCGAGTTCGACCAGCGTCCCGCAGAAATCCTTCGGATGCAGGAACAGCACTGGCTTGCCGTGGGCGCCGATCTTGGGCTCGCCGTCGCCGAGCACGCGCGCGCCCTGCGCCTTCAGCGTGTCACGGGCGGCGCGGATATCGTCGACCTCGTAGCAGATGTGGTGGATGCCGCCGTCGGGATTGCGCTCCAGGAACCTAACGATAGGCGAGCCCTCGCCCAACGGCTCAAGGAGCTCGATCTTGGTGTTGGGCAGCGTGATAAACACGGTGGAGACGCCGTGGTCGGGCTGGGGCACCTTGGCGGACACCTCGGCGCCGAGCGTGTCCTTATAGACTTTTGCCGCCTTGGCTATGTCGTTGACCGCGATGGCGACGTGATTGAGACGGCCGATCATTTGGTTCCTCTTTCCCCAGCAACTCATACTAGCGCAAACGACTCCTTCGTCATTCCGGGGCGCGCCCAGAGGGCGCGAACCCGGAATCCAGGGCCAGGCACGAGAGCGTCGCTCTGGATTCCGGGTCCGGCGCTCACGCGCCGTCCCGGAATGACAGGGAAGGCAAATCCCATCCATCATACCGCCAGCACGTGGACGTGGCACATGGGCTTTTTGCCCCAGCGGTTGGCGACCGCCGAGCGGACGCCGCGGCGGATTGCTTCGGCAACGCTGTCGGGATCGCGCCGACGCGCGCGCGGCAGGCTGTCGAAGGTATCGAGCACGGCGTCGTAGACTGCGTCCTCCAGAAGATCGCCGGCCCGGTCCCGCTCCGGAATACCGATGAGGTCGACCGCCGGGTCGCCGACCATCTCGCCCTTGGCGGTGAGCGCCAGCGCCACCGAGATGGCGCCGGCAAAGCTCAGGCGCCGGCGGTCGGCGACGGTGCGCTGCTGCGAGTTTACCAACAGGTGCCCGTCCTTGTAGACGCGGCCGGCCGGCACCTCGTCGATCAGCCCGGGCGACGGCGCCAGCCGCAACAGGTCACCGTTGCGGCATTTAAGGACCTGTTTGACCCCAAGATTGCGGGCGAGATTGGCGTGCTCGGTGAGGTGCAGCGCTTCGCCGTGCACCGGCACCAGCATCTGTGGCCTGACCCAGCCGATCAGCGCCTCCACCTCGCCGCGGCGCGGATGGCCGGAGACGTGCACCATGTGGGTGCGGTCGGTGATCACCTCGACGCCCTGCTCGATCAGCATGTTGATGATGCGCCCGACCGCCTTCTCGTTGCCGGGAATGGTGCGGGCGGAATAGATCACGCGGTCGCCCTTCGACAGCGTCACGTCCGGGTGCTGGTCCTCGGCAATGCGGGCGAGCGCGGCACGCGGCTCGCCCTGGCTGCCAGTGCACAGCGCCACCACCTTGTCGGGCGGCAGATAGCCATAGGCTTCGGTGGAGCGGAACGGCTGGACGCCGTCGAAGTGGCCGGTCTCGCGCGCGATCTGAACGATGCGGTCCATGGCGCGGCCGATCACCACCACCTCGCGGTCGGCGGCGCGGGCGGCATCGGCGACCGCGCGCAGGCGCCCCACGTTGGAGGCAAACGTCGTCACCGCTACGCGGCGCGGCGCCGACTTGATGAGATCGGTCAGCACGGCCGCGACGTCGGATTCCGATGGCGAAACGCCGTCACGCACGGAATTGGTAGAATCGCCGATCAGCGCCAGGCAGCCCTCTTGCCCGAGCGCGCGCAGTTTCTTCTCGTCGGTCGGGTCGTTGAGGATGGGCTTTGGATCGATCTTCCAGTCGCCCGTGTGCAGCACGGTGCCGCGCGGGGTGCGGATGATGAGCGCGTTCGCTTCAGGAATCGAATGCGACATGGTGACGAGCTCGATGTCGAAGGGCCCGACCTTAAAGCGGCTGCCGCATTCGACGATGGTCACCGGAATGTCGGGCGCCCCCGCCTCCCCGGCGCATTTGGCGCGCAGCAGCGCGGCCGAAAACGGCGTGGCGTAGACCGGCACCTTCAGCTTCGGCCACAGCTCCAGGAGCGCACCGAAATGGTCCTCGTGGGCGTGGGTGAGCACGATGCCGTGCAGGTTTTTGCGCTCCGCTTCGAGAAAGCGGATGTCGGGCAGGATAAGGTCGACGCCCGGCAGATGCTCCTCGGCGGCGAACGAAACCCCGCAGTCGACCGCGAGCCACTCCCGCCGGCGCTCGTCGCCGAGGCCGTAGATCGCGAGATTCATGCCGATCTCGCCGACGCCGCCGAGCGGCGCGAACACCAGTTCCTGGGCGCCCTGCGCCATTATGCGAGGCCTCCAAATCCGAATACTTCGCCGGCGGTGACCGGCGTGATGACATCGCCCTGCGCGACCAGCAGCCGCCCGCTATCGTCGAGCCCTTTGAACACGCCGGAGAACTCACGCTCCGGCAGGCGCACCTGCACCGGCTGCCCGAGTCCGGCGGCACGTTTGAGCCAGTCGGCGCGGATGGCTGCGAAATCCACCCCGCGCGCCCATTGCGTGAGCCGCCGGTCCATGGCTTGCGCCAGCGCCGCCAGCATCCGCTCGGGCGTGACCGGCGCGCCGGCTGCGGCCAGATCGGTCGCCGGGAACGGGGTGTCGTCCGGGTGGTGGGCGCAGTTGACGCCGATGCCGATCACGACTGTCAGCGTCGCGCCGGTTTCGCCCTCGACCAGGATGCCGGCGAGCTTGGCGAGCCCGAGCAGCAGGTCGTTCGGCCATTTCACCTTGAGCGCGGGCCCGAGCTGCGGCGCGCACTGGACGAGGGCATCATGCAGCGCCAGGGCGGCGACGAAGGAGAGCTGCGGGGCTTCAGCCGGCGGCGACGGATCGGTGAGCAGAAGCGTGGCGTAGAGATTGCCGGGTTTCGACACCCAGGCGCGGTTGCGGCGGCCGCGGCCGGCCGTCTGCTCGGCCGCCGTGATCCACAACGGGCCACGCTCGCCGGCTTGCACAAGCACCAGCGCCTCGGCATTGGTGGAGCCGAGCGTCTCGAAATGTCTGTGCCGGACCCCCGCCAGGCCCGTGGCTTCGCGGTTCATGAGTGACTGACGCGATGAAGCGTCAGAACAGCGACTTGGCGGCCGCCGTGGCGGCGCCCAGAAGCGGCGCCGGATAGACGAAGAACAACAGGTTGATCAGGCCCGACACACCGAGCACGAAGCGCAGCGACAGCGGCATCGGCCGGAATCCCGGCGCCGGCTCGTCGAAGTACATCGTCTTGACGATGGCGAGATAGTAGTAGGCGCCGACCACGCTGGTGACGACGCCGACCACGGCAAGCCCGTAGAGCCCGGCGTTGATGGCCGCCAGGAACACGTAGAACTTGGCGAAGAAGCCCGCCATCGGGGGAATGCCCGCGAGCGAGAACATCAGGATCAGCAGGAAAAAGGCCGCGGTCGGGTGCGTGCGCGAGAGCCCGGCGAGATCGGCGATGTTCTCGACCGGCTCGCCCTCGCGGCGCATGCTGAGCACGACGGCGAAGGTGCCGAGCGTCATCGCGACGTAGATCGCCATGTAGATCAGCACGCCCTGGATGCCCTCGGGCGTGCCGGCGGCGAGCCCGACGAGGGCGAAGCCCATATGGCCGATCGAGGAGTACGCCAGCAGCCGCTTGATGTTGCGCTGGCCGATGGCGGCGAACGAACCCAGCGCCATGGAGGCGATGGAGACGAAGACGATGATCTGCTGCCACTCGTGGATGATGCCCGGGAACGCCATGATGGTGGCGCGGGCGAAGATGGCGATGGCCGCGACCTTGGGCGCCGAGGCAAAGAAGGCGGTCACCGGCGTCGGCGCGCCCTCGTAGACGTCGGGCGTCCACATGTGGAACGGCACCGCCGAGATCTTGAAGCAGAAGCCGACGAACAGGAACACAAGACCGAACACCAGACCGAGCGAGGCGCCGGCGTGGGTCGCTTTCGCGATGCCGGCGAAGCTGACCGTGCCGGTGAAGCCGTAGACGAGCGAGGCACCGTACAGCAGCATGCCCGACGACAGCGCGCCAAGGACGAAGTACTTCAGGCCCGCTTCCGTCGACTTGGCGCTCTCGCGGTTGAAGGCGGCGACCACGTAGAGCGCGAGGCTCATCAGCTCGAGGCCGAGATAGAGCGCGATCAGGTCGGCGGCCGAGATCAGCAGCATCATGCCGAGCGTCGAGAGCAGGAACAGCGCGCCGTATTCGAACTTCTGCTGCTTCTCGAGCCTGAGATAGTCCATCGACAGCAGCAGCGCGCCGGCCGAGCCGATGAGCGCCAGAATTTTCAGGTAACGCGCGTAGTCGTCGAGCACGAAGCTGCCACCGAACAGGGTGTAGCGCCCGGCCGGCAGCGCCAGCAGGACGACGCCGGCGGCGACCAGCACCAGGATGGCGAGGCCGTTGACGAAGGCCGAATTGCGCTCGCCGCTCGCGACGCCGATCATCAGCAGCACCATGGCGCCGATGCCGAGCACCAGCTCCGGCAAAATCGGCATCAGCCCGTTGAGGGTGGTGATCTCGTTCATCGGGCGACACTCACGATTTTGACGTCACGGACGGTCGGGTCGGCCGCCTGCGCCAGCTTGGCGGCAGCCTCCTCGGCTTGGGCGGCCTTCACGCCCTGCTCGTAACGGGCGAGCAGATGGTCGACGGAGGCGGACGACACGTTGAGGATCAGGTTGGGCGCGACGCCGAACAGGATGGTGAGCGCCACCAGCGGGGCGAAGATCAGCCCCTCGCGCCAGCCGATGTCCTTGATGCCGGCCATCGCGGGCTTGAGCGGCCCGAAGATGATCTTGCGGTAGAGCCAGAGCGCGTAGCAGGCCGACAGGATGACGCCCAGGGTCGCGATGGTGGCGACCGAGGTGTTGATGCGGAAGGTGCCGAGCAGCGAGAGGAACTCGCCAACGAAACCGGAGGTGCCCGGCAGGCCGACGTTCGCCATGGTGAACAGCATGAAGATCGCGGCGTAAAGCGGCATGCGGTTCACGAGGCCGCCGTAGACGGCGATCTCGCGGGTGTGCATGCGGTCGTAGACGACGCCGACGCAGAGGAAGAGCGCGCCCGAGACGAGGCCGTGCGAGATCATCTGGAAGATGCCGCCGGCCACCCCTTGCGTGGTCGCCGCGAAGATCCCCATGGTGACGAAGCCCATGTGCGCCACGGAGGAATAGGCAATCAGCTTCTTCACGTCCTCCTGCATCAGCGCTACCAGCGAGGTGTAGACGATGGCGACCACCGAGAGCGTAAAGATCAGCGGCGCGAAGTCATGGCTCGCGGCCGGGAACATGGGCAGCGAGAAGCGCAGGAATCCGTAACCGCCCATCTTCAGGAGGATCGCGGCGAGGATGACCGAGCCGGCAGTCGGCGCCTCGACGTGCGCATCCGGCAGCCAGGTGTGCACAGGCCACATCGGCATCTTCACCGCGAACGAGGCAAAGAACGCGAACCACGCCCATTTCTGCAAGCCGATCGGGAAGCCGTGGCGCAGAAGCACCGTGATGTCGGTGGTGCCCGCGCTCCAGTACATCGCCATGATGGCGAGCAGCATCAGCACCGAACCGAGCAGCGTATAGAGGAAGAACTTGAAGCTGGCGTAGACCCGGCGCGGGCCGCCCCAGATGCCGATGATGAGGAACATCGGGATCAGACCGCCTTCGAAGAAGAGATAGAACAGCACCAGATCGAGCGCCGAGAAGGTGCCGACCATCAGCGTTTCCAGCACCAGGAAAGCGATCATGTATTCCTTCACGCGCCGCTGCACCGAGGTCCAACTCGCCAGGATGCAGATCGGCATCAGCGCCGTCGTGAGGATGACGAAGGGCAGCGAAATGCCGTCGACGCCCATGTGGTAGGACGCGACGCCCAGCCACTCGTGCTTCTCGACGAACTGGAATTCCGACGATGATGGGTCGAAGTGCCAGACCATCAAGAGCGAGATGGCAAAGGTGATAAGCGTGGTCCACAGCGCGATCCAGCGCGCGGTGCCCTTGGCAACCGGGCTGTTGCCGCGCGCCATGAACATGATCAGCAGCGCGCCGAGCAGCGGCAGGAAGGTGGTGACGGAAAGGATCGGCCAATTCATAAGCGTTGTTTCCTGAGCGCCTTCAGTGCACCGCGAACATGAACCAGGTGATGAACAGCGCCGCGCCGATCAGCATGGCGAAGGCGTAGTGATAGAGGTAGCCGGTCTGCAGCCTGACGACGTTGCGCGTCACGTCGAGGACGCGCGCAGAGACCCCGTCCGGCCCGAAGCCGTCGATCAGCCAGCCGTCCCCGCCCTTCCAGAGCGTATAGCCGAGCCACTTCACCGGACGCACGAAGATCGCGTCGTAAAGTTCGTCGAAATACCACTTGTTGAGCAGGAACTGGTAGAGCGGCTGGTGCTGGCGTGCGAGCTCCTCCGGCAGGTCGGGCCGGCGGATGTAGAACAGCCAAGCGATGACAAAGCCGATCACCATCATCAGCGTGGGCAGGAAAGTGAGCAGCTTCGGCATGTGCTCCATGTTTTCCATCACGTGGTTGCCCGGCGCGAAGAACAAGGCATGGCCGAAGAATTCCTCGACACCCTTGCCGACAAACACGGTGTGGAGTGCAAAGCCCGCGAACAGCGCGCCAAACGACAGCACGCCCAGCGGAATCAACATGGTGAGCGGGCTCTCGTGAGCGTCGCGCCAGTGCTGATGATCATGGGGCTCGCCGTGGAAGGTCTTGAAGATAAGCCGCCAGGAGTAGAACGACGTCAGCAACGCCGCGAACACGCCGCAGGCATAGCCGTACATGGCCATCGGGTTGTGGCCGGCATAGGCGGCCTCAATGATGGCGTCCTTCGAGAAATAGCCGGCAGTCAGCGGGAAGCCGGTAAGCGCCAGCGTGCCGATGACCATGGCCGCGTAAGTGAGCGGAATGCGGTCCTTGAGTCCGCCCATCTTGCGGACGTCCTGCTCGTGATGCATCGCCACGATTACGGAGCCCGAGCCAAGGAACAACAGCGCCTTGAAGAAGGCGTGGGTGAAAAGATGGAACATGCCGATCGAATAGGCCCCCACCCCCATGGCCACGAACATGTAGCCGAGCTGCGAGCAGGTCGAATAGGCGATGATGCGCTTGATGTCGTTTTGCACGAGACCGATGGTCGCCGCGAATACCGCCGTAGTGCCACCGATGAAGGTGACGAAGGTCTGCGCGTCGGGCGATAGCTCGAACAGCGGTGACAGTCGCGCCACCATGAACACGCCGGCCGTCACCATGGTGGCGGCGTGGATCAGCGCGGAGACCGGCGTCGGGCCTTCCATGGCGTCCGGCAGCCAGGTGTGCAGCAGGAACTGCGCCGACTTGCCCATGGCGCCCATGAACAGCAGCAGGCAGATGATGGTGAGCGCGTCCGGATGCCAGCCGAAGAACGGAACGGTCTTGTGCACGAGCGAGGGCGCGGCCGCGAACACGGTGTCATAGGCGACCGAGTTAGTCATCAGGAAGACGGCGAAGATGCCGAGCGCGAAGCCGAAGTCGCCGACGCGGTTGACCACGAAGGCCTTGATGGCGGCAGCGTAGGCCGACGGCTTCTGGTACCAGAATCCGATCAGCAGGTAGCTCGCAAGCCCGACCCCTTCCCAGCCGAAGAACAGCTGCACCAGGTTGTCGGACGTCACCAGCATCAGCATCGCGAAGGTGAAGAACGACAGATATCCGAAGAAGCGCGGCCGGTTCGGGTCGTCGTTCATGTAGCCGATGGAATAGAGGTGAACGAGCGCCGATACGGTGGTGACCACCACCAGCATCACCGCCGTCAACGTGTCGACGCGCAACGCCCAATCGATCGAGAGCTGGCCCGAGACGATCCAGGGGAACACCTCCACTCGCGCGGTATGGTGGCCGAAGCCGACCTGCACGAAGGCGATCCACGACAGCACGAACGAGATCATCAGGAAGGTCGTGGTGATGACCTCGGTCAGGCGCGAGCCGGCGGCGGCCGGCTCGACCGGCCCATGGCTATGGTCGTCGCCATGGCCATCATGCGGCTCATGCATCTCGTGATGGATGGCCGCGCCCGCTTCATGCGGGTCCGGCGCGCCATGATGCGGGGCGTGGTCGGTCGCAGTGTCCTCGACGCCCGGCGGCGGCCCCTCGCCCGGGAACCGGGCGGCGGCACCGAACAGCGATATGATGCCGGCCAGGATGGCGCCGAGCAGCGGCAGGAAGACGATTGCTTGGTACATGCTGCCCAGCCCTAGCCCTTCATCGTATTGATGTCTTCGACCGCGATGGAGCCGCGGTTGCGGTAGAACACAACCAAGATGGCGAGCCCGATGGCCGCCTCCGCCGCCGCCACCGTCAGCACCAGGAGCGCGTAGATCTGGCCGACGATGTCGCCGAGATGAGTCGAGAACGCCACCAGGTTGATATTAACTGCGAGCAGAATGAGCTCGATCGACATCAGGATGACGATCACGTTCTTACGGTTCAGAAAGATGCCGAAGATCCCGAGCGTGAACAGGATCGCGGCGACCGCGAGGTAATGGCCGAGCCCGATCATCATGCGCCGCCTCCCAGGCCCTGTCCCGGGCGCACGGTGCGAAGTTCGATCGCGGTCTTGTCGCGCGCGACCTGCTCGCTGATCTTCTGCCGCTTGGCTTCCGGCTTGTGGTGCAGCGTCAGCACGATGGCGCCCACCATGGCGACCAGCAGGACGAGCCCCGCGATCTCGAAGAAATAGACGTAATTGGTGTAGAGCACGCGCCCGATCGCTTCGGTGTTGGTGATGTCGGCCGGGATCGGCGACACGATGGCGTGCGGCACGCCGGGCCCGATCGCCCAGGAGAAAACCACCAGCAACAGCTCGGCCAGGAAGATGCCGCCGATGACGACGCCGACCGGCAGGTATTGCAGCGCGCCTTCCTTAAGTGCCGCGAAGTCGACGTCGAGCATCATCACGACGAACAGGAACAGCACGGCGACGGCGCCGACGTAGACCACGATCAGGATCATCGCCAGGAACTCGGCGCCCATCATCACGAACAGGCCCGCCGCGTTGACGAAGGCGAGAATGAGGAAAAGCACGGAATGCACGGGGTTGCGTGACGCGATCACCATGAAGGCGCTCGCCACGCAGATGCAGGCAAAGAGATAGAAGAATATGGCGGTGACGATCATCGGCGGCTTACCTATAGGGCGCGTCGAGCGCGATGTTCTGCGCGATCTCGCGCTCCCAGCGGTCGCCGTTGGCGAGCAGGCGCTCCTTGTCGTAGTAGAGCTCCTCGCGCGTCTCGGTGGCGAATTCGAAGTTCGGCCCCTCAACGATGGCGTCGACCGGGCAGGCCTCCTGGCACAGGCCGCAGTAGATGCACTTCACCATGTCGATGTCGTAGCGGGTGGTGCGGCGCGTGCCGTCGTTGCGGCGCGGGCCGGCCTCGATGGTGATGGCCTGCGCCGGGCAGATCGCCTCGCACAGCTTGCAGGCGATGCAGCGCTCCTCACCGTTGGGATAGCGCCGCTGCGCATGCTCACCGCGGAAACGGGGGCTGATGGGCCCCTTCTCGAAGGGATAATTGAGCGTCGACTTCGGGCGGAAGAAGTAGCGCATGGCCAGCACGAAGCCGGACACGAACTCCTTCAGGAAGATGGATTTCGCAGCGCGATCCAGTCTCATGATCGCCTCACTTCATTGCCGCGGCGGTCGCGAGACCGCCATATTGCAGGACCGCCGCGACGATCACCACCATCGCCAGCGACAGCGGCAGGAACACCTTCCAACCGAGCCGCATCAACTGGTCGTAGCGATAGCGCGGCACCATGGCCTTGACCATGGCGAACATGAAAAACAGGAAGAAGGCCTTCAGCACGAACCAGATCACCCCCGGCACCCAGGTGAAGGGAACGAACGGGATCGGCGACAGCCAGCCGCCCAGGAACAGGATCGTGCCCATCGCGCACATGGTGCCGATGGCGACGTATTCGCCGAGCATGAACATCATGTAGGGGGTCGAGCCGTATTCAACCATGAAGCCAGCGACAAGCTCGGACTCCGCTTCCACCAGGTCGAAGGGCGGCCGGTTGGTTTCCGCCAGGGCCGAGATGAAGAACACCACGAACATCGGCAGCAGCGGCAGCCAGTACCACGAGAACACGCCATAGGGGCCGTTCTGCGCCTCGACGATCTTCGAAAGGTTGAGCGAGCCGGCGCAGAGCAGCACGGTGATGATGACGAAGCCGATGGAGACTTCGTAGGACACCATCTGCGCGGCCGAGCGCAGCGCGGCCAGGAACGGGTACTTCGAGTTCGAGGCCCAGCCCGCCATGATCACGCCATAGACCATCAGCGAGGAGATGGCGAAGACGTAGAGAATGCCCACGTTGATATCGGAGATCACCCAGCCGAGGTTAACGGGGATCACGGCCCAGGCGGCGAGTGCCAGGACGCAGGTGACGAGCGGCGCCAGCAGGAACACGCCTTTGTTGGCGCCGGCCGGGATCACCGGCTCCTTGAGCACGAACTTCACCAGGTCGGCGAAGGATTGGAACAGCCCCCAGGGTCCGACCACGTTGGGGCCCCGGCGCATTTGAACGGCGGCCCAGATCTTGCGATCCGCCAGGAGAATGTAAGCGATGGTCACCAGCAGGACGACCAGGAGCAGCAGCGACTCCAGCACCGTCAGGATGACCGGCCAGGCGTAGGTCCAGAAGAAACCGTCCATGGTGCCCTACTCCGCCGCCGTCTTGGTGGCCGCGTGCGCCAGGCCTGAGCATTCCGCCATGATGGCAGAGGCGCGCGCGATCGCGTTGGTCATGTAGAAGTCGCTCACCGCCGACGTAAACGGCGCCTTGTCCGGCGTGCCGCCGAGCTTGGCGAGCGCCTCGATGGCGCCGGCGTCGCCGGCCGCGATCTCGCCGATGCGCATGAGATGCGGGTGCGCCGCCACCATCGCCTGACGCAGTTGGGCGAGCGAATCATAGGGCAGCGTCTGGCCAAGCGCCCCGGACAGTGCCCGCAGGATCGCCCAGTCCTCACGCGCGTCGCCCGGCGGGAAGCCGGCGCGTTCGGCCATCTGCACCCGGCCCTCGGTGTTGACGTAGGTCGCCGACCTCTCCGGATAGGCCGCGCCCGGCAGGATGACGTCGGCGCGGTGCGCGCCGCGGTCGCCGTGGGTGCCGATGTAGACCACGAAAGCGCCCGCCGGCACCTCGACCTCGTCGACGCCCAGCAGGAACAGAAGATCGAGCGCGTTGGGTTTCAGCATGGCGGCGGTGTCGAGCCCGCCCTCGCCCGGCACGAAGCCGACGTCGAGTGCGCCCACGAGGGCCGCCTCGCTGTGCAGGATGTTGAAGCCGTTCCAGCCGTCCTTGACGACGCCAAGCGAGAGCGCGGCCTTGGCGGCCATCGCCAGCACGGCGGCGCCGTCCGGCCGGTTGAGCGCGCCCTGGCCGATGATGAACATCGGCTTTTCCTTCTGCGCCGGCGGATGGTCGGTGAACTGCGCCAGGCTTTCAGGGCCGGCGCCGAGATAGTTGTAGGGATAGGTCAGGTCGGCCTTTTCGCCGACGACGCCGATCAGCACCTCACCCTTGAGATAGCGCTTGCGGATGCGGGCGTTAAGGACGGCCGCTTCTTTGCGCGGATTGGTGCCGATCAACATGATGGCGTCGGCGTCTTCGATGCCGGCGATGGTCGAATTGAACAGGTAGCCGGCGCGGCCGTATTTCGGATGCAGCGGGTTGCCGGGATAGCGCGCGTCCATGTTGGCGCTGCCGAGCGCCGCCATCAGACCTTTAAGCGCGAACATCTCCTCGGTGGCGGCCAGCTGACCGGCGAGCGCGCCGATGCGCGCGCCGCTGGTGGCTTTCGCCTTGGCGGCAATCGCCGCGAAAGCCTCCTGCCACGTCGCGGGCCGCAGGCGGCCGTTCTCGCGCACGTAGGGCTGGTCGAGCCGCTGCGTGCGCAGGCCGTCGACCACGTGGCGGGTCTTGTCGGAAACCCACTCCTCGTTCACGTCGTCGTTGGCGCGCGGCAGGATGCGCATGACTTCGCGGCCGCGGGTGTCGACGCGGATCGCGGAGCCGACGGCGTCCATGACGTCGACCGACTGGGTCTTAGAGAGCTCCCAGGAGCGCGCCGTGTACGCATAGGGCTTGGAGGTCAGCGCGCCGACCGGGCACAAGTCGACCACGTTCGACTGCAGCTCCGAGGTCATGGCGTGCTCGAGATAGGTCGTGATCTCCATGTCCTCGCCGCGCCCGATGGCGCCGAGTTCCGGTACGCCGGCGACCTCGGTGGAGAAGCGGATGCAACGCGTGCAGTGGATGCAGCGCGTCATGATCGTCTTGACCAGCGGGCCGATATATTTGTCCTCGACCGCGCGCTTGTTCTCGGCGAAGCGCGAGGCGTCGACGCCGTAGGCCATGGCCTGGTCCTGCAAATCGCACTCGCCGCCCTGGTCGCAGATCGGGCAGTCGAGCGGATGGTTGATGAGCAGGAACTCCATCACCCCTTCGCGCGCCTTCTTGGTCATCGGCGAGCGCGTCTTGATCTCATGCGGCGTGCCATCCTTCTTGGGCGGCAGATCCTTGACGCCGACGGCGCAGGAGGCCTGCGGCTTTGGGTTGCCCGCGACCTCGACCAGGCACATGCGGCAGTTGCCGGCGATCGACAGCCGCTCGTGGAAGCAGAAGCGCGGGATTTCCCCGCCCGCCGCCTCACAGGCCTGGAGCAGCGTGTACTCCGGCGGGACGTCGATCTCTTTGCCGTCGACGATGATTTTTGTCATGCCGCGCGCTCGTCAAGTTTCTTGCCGCGTTGGCTCTTCCACAAAGTCGCACTCGGCAGGTGCTCCCAGCCGAAGGCGTAGTCGCTATCGCCGTGCGCCATTAAATGATCACGGCGCTTCACCCCTTCCGCCATGCCGGGGCGCTCGCCGGGCGCCACCCACCACATCACCAGCGGCGCTTCGATGGGCGTGAACCAGGTCTCGCGCCGGCGATAAAAGCGCCCGTGCACGGTCTGCCAGACGAAGCGTTCCAGCGCCTGCTCGTTCTCCCACACGGTAAGATTCGGCAGGATCGTCGGGTCGTCATAGACCCGCATGTTCATGGCATTGCCGGTTTCGTCCTGCAGCCGCCAGACGAAGCCGTCGATCTTTTCGGCCAGACTGTTGACGCGCTCGACGTTGTCGACGAACTCGGCCATGCGCGGATCGTCGAGCGGATAGCGGATGCGCGCGACGTTGAACTCCGCGAGATGGCGTGCAGCCATGCCGGTAACGCGGTCAGAATTCGACATGCGAATGCTCCCCGCACCAGTCGTCGCGCTTGACGACCGCCCATTCCTGCTCGGCCGAGACCGGCGGCGGTGCGTGGCGCCGGCACTGCCCGCGCAGCGCGTGCTCGCGCAGATGCGCGGGCGGCTGGTCGTCCTGCAACGGCCACCAGAATCGGGAGTTTCGGCAACGCAGGCTCGTGTTCTCATAGCTCATTCAGCCGCCACGGGCTCGGGATCGCGCACGCCCTCGTCGTCGGCGTGGCGGGTGTATTGGTCGATACGGCGCTCGATCTCGGGACGGAAATGGCGCAGCAGGCCCTGCACCGGCCACGCGGCGCCATCGCCGAACGCGCAGATGGTGTGGCCTTCGATCTGCTTGGTGACTTCCCACAGCATGTCGATCTCGCGCTTCTGCGCGCGGCCTTCCGCCATGCGCGTGAGCACGCGCCACATCCAGCCCATGCCCTCGCGGCAGGGCGTGCACTGGCCGCAGGATTCGTGCTTGTAGAAGTACGAGATGCGCGCCATCGCGCGGATGATGTCGGTGGATTTGTCCATGACGACGATGGCGGCGGTGCCGAGCGCCGACTGCTTGTCCTTGCAGCCGTCAAAATCCATCAGCAGCGTATCGCAGCCGGCCTCGCCCGCCGGGATCAGCGGCATCGAGGAGCCGCCCGGGATGACCGCGAGCAGGTTGTCCCAGCCGCCGCGCACGCCGCCGGCGTGGGTCTCGATCAGCTCACGGATCGGGATGCCCATCGTCTCTTCGACGTTGCACGGCCGCTCGACGTGGCCGGAGATGCAGAACAGCTTGGTGCCGGTGTTGTTGGGCCGGCCGAAGGACGCGAACCAGGCGCCGCCGCGGCGCATGATCTCCGGCACGACCGCGATCGATTCCACGTTGTTAACCGTGGTCGGGCAGCCGTAGAGGCCCATATTGGCCGGGAACGGCGGCTTCAGGCGCGGCTGGCCTTTCTTGCCCTCAAGGCTTTCGAGCAGCGCGGTTTCCTCGCCGCAGATATAGGCGCCGGCGCCGTGATGGACGTAAAGATCGAAGTCCCAGCCATTGATGTTGTTCTTGCCGATCAGCTTGGCGGCATAGGCTTCCTCGACGGCAGCCTCGAGCGCCTCGCGTTCACGGATGAACTCACCGCGCACGTAGATGTAGCCGGCGTTGGCGCCCATGGCGAAGCCGGCGATCAGGCAGCCCTCGACCAGCAGGTGCGGATCGTTGCGCATGATCTCCCGGTCTTTGCAGGTGCCGGGCTCGGACTCGTCGGCGTTGACCACGAGATAATGCGGTCGGCCATCCGACTTCTTGGGCATGAACGACCACTTGAGGCCGGTCGGGAAGCCGGCGCCACCGCGCCCGCGCAGGCCCGACGCCTTCACCTCGTCGATGATGGCGTCGCGGCCCTTTTCCAGGATGGCCTTCGTGCCGTCCCACGCGCCGCGCGCGCGCGCGCCCTTCAGGCCGGCATCGTGACGGCCGTAAAGGTTTGTGAAGATGCGATCCTTGTCAGCGAGCATCGGGGCTATTTCTTCGCTTTCGGTTTGGCCTTCGACTTGGCCTTCTCGCGCGAGGATTCGTCCATGACTTCCTCCTCACGGATGTTAGCGGCCTTGCCCGGCATTTTGGCCTTGGCATCTTTCGGCTCGTCCGTGTCCGCGCCCGCCGCCGCGCCATGCTTGTTGTAGAGCGACGGGTCGGTGAGCGTGGTGGCGCCACCGATCGGCTCCGACAGCTGGCGGTCGATCTGCGGACCCGGCTTCGGCGTCTTGCCGGCGGCGAACTCGTCGAGCAGCTTGTTGAAGCTCGTGGCGTCGAGATCCTCGTAATAGTCCGAGCCGACCTGGATCATCGGCGCGTTCACGCAGGCGCCGAGGCATTCGACCTCGACCCATGAGAACTGGCCGTCCGCGGTCACTTCCATCTGGTGTTCGCCGATGCGCTTGCGGCAGATCTTTTCCAGATCGTCGGCGCCGCGCAGGCGGCACGGCGTGGTGCCGCAGAGCTGCACGTGCACTTTGCCGACCGGCGTCAGATTGAACATGGTGTAGAAGGTCGCGACCTCGAGTGCGCGGATGTGCGCCATGCCGAGGAAGTCGGCGACGTAGCGGATGGCGGCTTCCGGCAACCAGCCGCCAGCCTGCTCCTGCGCGCGCCACAGCAGAGGAATGACCGCGGAGCGCTGACGCCCGGCCGGATACTTGTCGAGCTGCTCCTTGGCCCAGATCAGATTGACCCGGTCGAAGGCGAAGTCCTTCGGCTGCTGCTCGGGCGGGGCGAGACGGCGGACGCTCATCGGTCAACCTCCCCGAACACGATATCGAGGGAGCCGAGAATGGCGGAGACATCCGCGAGCATGTGGCCTCTGGTTACGAAATCCATGGCGCTGAGATGGGCGTAACCCGGCGCGCGGATCTTGCACTTGTACGGCTTGTTGCTGCCGTCGGAGACGAGGAAGACGCCGAATTCGCCCTTGGGCGCCTCGACCGCGGCGTACACCTCGCCGGCCGGCACGTGATAGCCTTCGGTGTAGAGCTTGAAGTGATGGATGAGCGCCTCCATCGAGCGCTTCATCTCGTCGCGGCGCGGCGGCACGATCTTGTTGTCGTCGACCGTGACCGGCCCCTGCCCTTCCTTGCTGCGCAGCTTCTTGATGCACTGCTTCATGATCGAGGTCGATTGGCGCATCTCTTCCATGCGGATGAGATAGCGGTCGTAGCAGTCGCCGTTCTTGCCGACCGGGATCTGGAAATCGAGCTCCGAATAGCACTCGTAGGGCTGCGAACGGCGCAGATCCCAGGCCGCGCCCGAGCCGCGCACCATCACCCCTGAGAACCCCCAATTCCAGGCGTCCTCCAGGCTGACCACGCCGATGTCGACGTTGCGCTGCTTGAAGATGCGGTTGTCGGTGAGCAGGTCATCGAGGTCCTGCACCACCTTGAGGAACGGATCGCAGAAAGCGTCGATGTCGTCGATGAGCGCCGGCGGCAGGTCTTGGTGCACGCCGCCGGGACGGAAAAACTTGGCGTGCATGCGCGCGCCGGACGCACGCTCGTAGAACACCATCAGCTTCTCGCGCTCCTCGAATCCCCACAGCGGCGGGGTGAGCGCGCCGACATCCATGGCCTGCGTGGTGACGTTGAGCAGATGCGACAGCAGGCGACCGATCTCGGAATAGAGCACGCGGATGAGCTGAGCGCGGTACGGCACCTTGAGGCCGAGCAGCTTTTCCACCGCCAGGCAGAAGGCGTGCTCCTGGTTCATGGGCGCGACGTAATCGAGCCGGTCGAAATAGCCGACAGCCTGCAGATAGGTCTTGTGCTCGATCAGCTTCTCGGTGCCGCGATGGAGCAAGCCGATATGCGGGTCGACGCGATCGACGATCTCGCCGTCGAGCTCCAGCACCAGGCGCAGCACGCCGTGCGCGGCCGGATGCTGCGGCCCGAAGTTGATGGTGAAGTTGCGAAGAGAGGTTTCCGTCATTGCGGCTTCACTTATTTCGCCTTCTCGTCACCGGGCAGCACATAGTCGGTGCCTTCCCAGGGCGAGAGGAAATCGAAAGTGCGGAATTCCTGGTTCAGCTTCACCGGCTCGTAGACGACGCGCTTTTCTTCGTCATCCCAGCGCACTTCGACGAAGCCCGTGAGCGGGAAGTCCTTGCGCAGCGGGTGACCCTCGAAGCCGTAGTCGGTGAGGATGCGGCGCATGTCCGGGTGGCCGGTGAACAGCACGCCGTAGAGGTCGTAGGTCTCGCGCTCGAACCAATCGGCGCCGCGGAACACCTCGATGATCGAAGGCACCGGCGTCACTTCGTCGGTCTGCGCCTTCACGCGCACGCGCTGATTCAGCCGCGGCGACAGAAAATGGTAGACCACGTCGAAGCGGTTCTCGCGCTGCGGCCAATCCACCGCGGTGACGTCGATGATGCACGAGAACTGGCAGGGCGTGGCGTCACGCAGGAAGGTGGCGACCTTGACCATGTCGGCAGCGGCCGCATGCACGGTCAGCTCGCCATGCGCGATTTCGTAGCCGGATACCGATCCGCCAAGGCCGTCCTTGATGGCCTGCCCGACCCGTTCGAGCTGCTCTACGTCCATACCTGACCCCGTTCAGCGCTCGATCGTGCCGGTGCGTCGGATTTTCTTCTGCAGCAGCATCACGCCATAGAGCAGCGCCTCGGCGGTCGGCGGACAGCCGGGCACGTAGATGTCGACGGGCACGATGCGGTCGCAGCCGCGCACCACCGAATAGGAATAGTGGTAGTAGCCGCCGCCATTGGCGCAGGAGCCCATGGAGATGACGTAACGCGGCTCCGGCATCTGGTCGTAGACCTTGCGCAGCGCCGGCGCCATCTTGTTGGTGAGCGTGCCGGCGACGATCATGACGTCCGATTGGCGGGGCGAAGCGCGCGGGGCGAAGCCGAAGCGCTCGGCGTCGTAGCGCGGCATCGACATCTGCATCATCTCGACGGCGCAGCAGGCAAGCCCGAAGGTCATCCACATGAGCGAACCGGTGCGCGCCCAAGTGATGAGGTCATCGGCCGCGGTGACCAGGAAGCCCTTGTCGGACAGTTCCCGGTTGACGTCCTTGAAGAAGGCGTCGTCGGCGCCGGCCGGCTTGCCGGTGCGAGGATCGACGATGCCCTGCGGTGCGGGTGCGACCATGGTCATGACGCGATCAATCCCATTCCAGCGCCCCCTTGCGCCACTCATATATGAATCCGATGGTCAGAACGCCAAGGAAGATCATCATCGCCCAGAAGCCGTAGTGGCCGACGTCGCGGAACGCCACCGCCCAGGGGAACAGGAAGCTCACTTCCAGGTCGAAGATGATGAAGAGAATGGCGACCAGGTAGAACCGCACGTCGAACTTCATGCGGGCGTCATCGAATGCGTTGAAGCCGCACTCGTAAGCCGACAGCTTTTCGGGATCCGGCTGCTGGTAGGCCACGATGAACGGCGCGATCAGCAACGCCAATCCGATCACGAGCGAGATCGCGACGAAGATGACGAGCGGAAGGTAATCGAGCAGCAATGCGTGCATAGGCGACCTCAGCGTCCGAAACCGCTCCCCCGACCCGGAAAATACGCCCGCCCCGGACTCCCAGGCGCCAGGAACCGGCACCTAGTGCCGCCGATTTGAAGTTCCTGCGCCGCGTGCAGCAATCTCTTCCAGGAGCTTCAAATCGAAAAGCGGCACTAGAATCATATGTTTGCTAGTGCCCCTTTGCTTCCGAAGTTCGTGCCAGAGAATGCAGCAATGTTTCACGAACTTCGGAAGCGGGGCACTAGTCCCGCACAGAAAGCCCTTGCCGTGTTTGGAATTGCTTCAAGGACGGGAGCGGCTGAGCCTTAGCGCAGCGCACCAGGGGTGGCAAGCCGCCAAAAGGCCTGATTTCCCCCTGACTGGCCTTGGTTCCACGCGAAACTGTGGATCATCCTTGGGTGTCTGCCTGACCCCCCGATTGACACCGGGAGGCGGACCGAGAAGATGGCCGCGCGCACTGTTCCCCTGAACCATCTTCGGTCCCCTGAGCCATCTTCCGGCATGCCGGCGGCCATGCAGGCATAGGAGTTTTGCTATGCATTCAACGACCACGCCTGCCGGCGCGGGCCAGATCACCGGCCAAGAGCATTGGACCAACAAGGGCAGTGAGGTGAAGCTGTTCCTATGGGAAAAGTGCGCCGGCGATCCGGCAAAAGCGGTGGGCACCATCCTGTTCGTGCATGGCTCGTCGATGGCGTCGACCCCGACCTTCGATCTGCAGGTCCCGGGGCGCCCTGAGTTGTCGGCCATGGACTGGTTCGCGGCCAGGGGCTTCGACTGCTGGTGCGTGGACATGGAGGGTTACGGCCGCTCCACCAAGACACGCGACAACAATGCACCGATCGCGCAGGGCGCCGACGACTGCTACGCCGCCGCCCTCTACATCCAGAAACTCCGGGGCCCGCGCCCGCTCCTGGTCTACGGAATCTCGTCGGGCGCGCTGCGCGCGGCGCTCTTCGCCGAGCAGCATCCGGAGTTGGTGGCCCGCCTCGCGCTCGACGCCATGGTGTGGACCGGCGAAGGCGCCCCCACCCTGGAGCAGCGGCGCAAGCGATTGCCCGAATTCATGGCGGCGAACCGCCGGCCGATCGACAAGGCCTTCGTCTATTCGATCTTCAGCCGCGACCATCCCGGCACCGCCGAGGACAGCGTCATCGAGGCCTACGCCGACGCCATCACCGCACTCGACGATTCGGTGCCCACCGGCACCTATGTCGACATGTGCTCACGGCTGCCCGTAGTGGACCCGGAAAAAATCACGGTGCCGACCATCGTCATGCGCGGCCAGTGGGATGGCATCGCCGCCATGGACGACCTGCTGAAATTCTTCGCCAAGCTGCCGAACCCGGACAAGCAGTTTGCGGTCATGCCGGGCATCTCGCACGCGAGCTTCCAGCAGAAGAACGTGATGCTGGTCTACCACATCCTCCATGGCTTCTTCACACAGCCGGAGCCGGTGTATCGCGGCTAGGTGGAGGCCAACTCCCCGACTCGCGCGCCGGGTGCAATCGTCGGCGGCGCCTTGTTTAGGCTTTCGATGGCGAAGCCGGCGGCCGCCTTGTAGCCGGCCATGAACTCGGCGCGCTCGGCGGCGGAAATGACATTGTCAATGTCTTCGAAGGTGCCGCCGCAGCGCTCGTCGACCATGTTGAGCAGCCCGAACGGCCCGGCGCCGCGGTTGCGCAGCACGACCTGCGAGATCGGCCCGCAAAGCTTGTCGTCGAAGGCGGCAAGCGCGTCCGGTGTGACGCCGTGCTCGACCATGCATGCGCCCAGCACGCGGGCGTCGACGATGGCCTGGCTGCCGCCATTGGAACCTGTCGGATACATGGCATGCGCGGCGTCGCCCATGAGCACCACCGGCCCGTCCCGCCAGGTCGGAATCGGATCGCGGTCGATCATCGGGTTCTCGTAGGCGCTGTCGGCGCCTCGGATCAGCGCGGGCACGTCGAGCCAGTCCCACACCCAGCCGTCGAAATGATGCACGAACTCCTCGACGCCCACCTCGCGGAACCAGCCGCGCTGCTTCCAGCCCTCGGCGTTGTCCACGGTGACCTCTGCGATCCAGTTGATGATCGAGAGGCCCGTCTTCGGGTCGGGCTGAGAGATCGGGTAGAACACCATGCGCTGTCGGTGAGTGCCGAGCCCAACGAAGGAGGCACCGCTGCGGATCGGCTTGCCCCACGTGGTGCCGCGCCACATCACCGCCCCACCCCAGTGGATCGGGGGCTGGCCGGGATGCATCTGCGCCCTGATCGCCGAATGGATGCCGTCGGCCCCGACAAGCAGCGCGCCCTGCGTTTCCGACGTCGTGCCGTCGCTTGATTCGATCAACGCACTGACGCTGCCGTCGCCGTTCTTGCGATAACCGGTGACGCGGCTGCCGAGCTTCACGGCGTCGGCGCCGATGCGCTCCACCACCTTACGATGCAGCAGCATGTGGAACTGGCCGCGGTGGACCGCGTATTGCGGCCAGTTGTACCCGGCGTCGCGCCCGCGCGGCTCCGCGTAGATGTCGTTGCCGTTGAGGCCCACCAGCGCCCATTCCCGCGCCGGCAGACCGACGCGATCGAGATCGCCTTGCGTGATGCCGAGGTCGTAGAGTTCGCGCACCGCGTTGGGCTGCATGTTGATGCCGACCCCGAGCGGGCGCATCTCGCGCACCGCCTCATAGACGACGCAAGGCACCCCGATCTGGTGCAGCGTCAGGGCCGTCGCCAGGCCGCCAATGCCGCCACCGGCGATGATGACGCGATCACGCATGATAGATTGACCCCCGGCTCCCTCTCAGACGGCTCCATAAACCATCCGCCGGGGGGCGAGGCAAGCCGCCCCGAACCAGCACTATTTTTCGTCGGATCAATCCCTTGTGGCGGCATCTTAAGCCGGCGCGGCGAAACCCATGGCCGCCAGCCGAGCGGCGCTTTCCGGGATGTCGCGGTCCGGCTCGGTCGAGATGATCTCGAGCATGCAGCGCGCGCGGTAGCCGACCGCGGCGAGCGCCGCCGGCACCGCGCTAAACGGCACATCGCCGGCGCCGACCGGATCGTGGCGATAGAGCTTGCGCGTGGTGTCGGAGAGATGCACGAGCTCAAGGCGTTCGCGGCAGGTCTTGAGGCCTTGGACAAAGTCCTCGCCGATGAAATGAGCATTGGCGACGTCGTAGACGATGCGGATATCGTCGTCGCCATAGGCCGCCAGGGTGTCCATGATGACGGCGATTCCGGGCAGGAACGACACCGTCACGTTTTCGATCCACAAGGCGGTGCCGGCGGCCTTGGCGATCGGCGCCAGCCGATCAAGCGCGGCGAAGAAATGGCCGCGCAGGGTTTCAGGCGCCGGCGGCAGCAAGGGGCTGGCCTTGCCTGGACTGAGCACCACGCCTCGCGCGCCGAGCTCGCCCGCCAACCGCACGATCGCCTCCAGGAGATCGAGGGTGTAGGCGCGCATCTCCGGCGTCGTGCTGGCGAGGTTGATGTCGATATTGGGAAGGTTGAGGGTCGTCAATTCGAGGGCATCGCGCTCGAACAGACCGTGCAGGGCGCGGCGTTGGGCGGCGCCGAACTCCGCGGGCCAGAGATGGCCCGGATGCACCATCAACTCGAACTCGCGGAAGCCGCATTCGGCCATGCGCAGGATGCAGTGTTCCGCGCCGTGCATGAGCATGTAGGCGTAGTCGTTGCAGCCGAACAGCGCCGCGCTGGCATGGGCCGAACCGGTCATTTCACTCCCCTAAACCATTATCCTTTTCGGCCATCATGCCGGAAAAGCGGGCAAGCACAGCCGCCCTCACGCCGCCTGTCCGGTGGGGCGATCGACGCGCAACGATATGCTATCCCTCGCGGGCGCGAGGGTCCTCCCTCACCCGGCGATGAGGGCTTATCGAAGGTGCCGACCATGAGCGACATGACGATCAAAGCCGTCCATCTGACCCATTTACATGTACCGTGGCCGCAGGACCCGTGGCTCAAGGGCCACCCCTTCGGCGACACGCGCAACATACTGGTGGTTGACGTCGAGACGCGCGGCGGCATCGTCGGCATGGGCTATCTGCACGTGCACCGTCCGATCGTGAAAACGATCAAGGCCTGCCTGGAGGAATGCATCCTGCCCCGCGTCATCGGCAAGGATGCCACTGCGGTCGAGGCGATCTGGGACGATCTGTGGACCGCCACCACGACCTACGGGCGCGGCGGCATCACGACCATGGCGATGTCGGCGCTCGACATCGCGCTGTGGGACGCCATCGGCAAGCGCGCCAATTTGCCCCTGCACCGCCTGTGGGGCCACGTGCGCAGCGAACTACCCGTCTATGGCAGCGGCTGCTTCCGCGGCACCGGCGGCGACGGCATGATCGCCAAGGCGCTGCACTACAAGGACAAGGGCTTTAAGGCGATCAAGATGCAGGTCGCCCATACCGACGATCTTCATCGGGACGCCGACAACGTGCGGCGCATGCGCGAGGCACTCGGCCCCGACATCGATATCATGATCGATGTTAACATGGGCTGGACCGCGGACATCGCCATCCAGATGGGCCGCAAGTTCGAGGCCTACGGCGTCTACTGGCTCGAAGAGCCGGTGAAGCCCGACGACTTCGACGGCTACAAGCGCATCGCCCGCGCGCTCGACCTGCGCATCGTCGGCGGCGAAACGCATTTCACGCGGTTCGACCTTAGGCCCTTCTTCGACGATCCCCTGCTGCCGATCCTGCAACCCGACCCCATGCGCGGCGGTTTCACCGATCTGAGGAAGACGGCGGCGATCGCCGAGTCGAAGGGTATCAAGATTGCGCCGCATCTGTTTCCCGAGCTGAACGTGCAGCTGCTGGCGTCTATCCCGAACGGGCTCTGGATCGAAGAGATGGGGATTTCCGCCGACCTCTGGGCAGACCCGGTACCGGTGGTGAAGGGGACGATCGTCGCGCCGGAACGGCCCGGCCACAGCCTCGCGTTCAAGCCGGAAATCCTGCGCGGCTGCCGGGTCGGCTAGCGACCGCGCGCCGCTCAGACGCCGAGCTTGCTGGCGAGATCGGCGAGATCGGCGCCGGCGAGATCGACCGGCGCGGTCGGTCCCGCCTCGCCGGTGTTGGGGCCGTATTCGTTGACCCGAGCGATGTGACCGGTGCGCAGGCCGCACTTGGCAGCCGCCACGAGGTCGCGGGTATGGGCGGCGACCATCATGCATTGCGCCGGCGCGAGATTGAACGCGTCGCAGGCGGCGAGATAGACCCCCGGCTTCGGCTTGTAATCGCGCGCGACGTCCGAGCCGAGGATGGCGTCCCAAAGGATGTTGTTGTGGCGGGCCAGATCGACCCCGAGCGCGATGTTGCCGTTCGAGCAGGGCGCGAGCCAGAATCGGGTCCTGAGCCGCGCCATCGCCGCCGGCACGTCGGGCCAGGCGTCGAGCCGGTGCCAGGCAAGGTTCAACTCTGCGAGCGCGTCCTCGGAAAGGTCCTCAAGGCCGAAGCGGGGCAGGATGCGCCCCAGATTGCGCCGGTGCAGCACGTCGAGCTTGGAGAACGGTATCTTCCCCGCGCGGACCTCCTCCATGCCGGGCTGGTATTCGGCCCGCCAGGCGTCGGCGAAGGCGATCCAGTCCAGGGCGTAGCCCTTCGGCCCGAGCTGGCGCTCGGCCTCGCGCGCCACAGACGTGCGCCAATCCATCAGGGTACCGAAGACGTCGAAAAGGAGGGCTTTGACGGCAGAGACGGGGCTGTCAGCGGGCATGATCGGCCATGGCCTGCCGCCCCCGGACGGCTTCACGCGACGCCCGAAATAGCCGGGCTAAATCTTTGATCCAAAGCGATAAAATGGCGGGAGCGACGGGACTCGAACCCGCGGCCTCTGCCGTGACAGGGCAGCGCTCTAACCAACTGAGCTACGCCCCCGCGGGCGTGGAGGAGGAGTTATAGGTGCATTTTCCCCAAGTCAAGGCAGAGCCCGGCCCCCTTCCCCCGAATTGCGAAAAAGCCTTATTTAAGGGGAGGAATTGATGGTCGACGGGGCTCGAATCGTCTATTCGGGCTGCTACGTTTGGTTCAAAATCAAACCATTCGCGGATTCATATGGAGGGTCCCACTGATGGCAACGGCTCCCAAAGCTGCGACTCCGGCGACAGTGACGCTGAAGCATCTCGCCGCGGCACTCGCGGAATCCCATGAGATGTCCAAGAAGCAGGCGGAAGCTGTGCTCGGCGATCTCGTCGGCGATATCGTCAAGCACCTGAAGAAGGGCGAGCGCATCCGCATCGGCGGGCTCGGCATCCTCCAGGTGCGCAAGCGCGCTGCGCGCATGGGCCGCAATCCGGCTACCGGCGAGCAGATCCAGATCAAGGCTTCCAAGAAAGTCGCGTTCCGCGCGGCCAAGGAGCTGAAGGAAGCAATCTGACGGCTTAAGCCGTTAGAGCGAGACCCTCCGGGGCAATGAGCGGCGGGCGGGAGCGCTTCGAGGCGCCCTCACTCGCCGTTTTGTTTCACGTGCCTTGTTTCGATGCCGCGGCCGGATAGATAGAACGGGCTCCCCGCCCGTCAGCCCTCCGGAACCGCCGATGCCCTTCCCGAAATTCGACTACACCGTTACCGAGCGATTTCTGCGCTACGTCACCGTTGATACGCAGTCGGATCCGGATTCTGGCACCACGCCCTCAACGGCAAAGCAAAAGGAACTTGGTCGCGTCCTTGTGGCGGACCTGCGTGAAATCGGCCTCAGCGACGCCGAGATGGACGCTCACGGCTATGTCTACGCCACCCTGCCGGCCAATACCGGCAAAGCGGTGCCGGTCATCTGCTTCTGCTCGCACATGGACACGTCGCCAGATGCCCCCGGCACGAACGTGAAGCCGCAAGTCTGGCGGAACTACCAGGGCGACGACATCACGCTGCCGGGCGACCCGGCCCAGGTGATCCGCTTCGCGGACCATGCGGCGCTCAAGGACCAGATCGGCAACGACATCGTCACCTCGGACGGCACCACCCTGCTCGGCGCCGACGACAAGGCGGGGCTCGCCGAGATCGTCGACGCCATGCGCTTCCTGGCGGCACACCCTGAAATCAAGCATGGCGCCATCAAGGTGCTGTTCACGCCCGACGAGGAGATCGGCCGCGGCGTCGACAAGGCCGACCTCGCCCGCCTCGGTGCCGACTTCGCCTACACCATGGACGGTTCGACCGCCGGCAACGTGGAGGACGAGACCTTCTCCGCCGACGCCGCCACCGTGACCGTTCGGGGCATCACCGCCCACCCCGGCTTTGCCAAGGGCCGCATGGAGAACGCGGTCAAGATTGCCGCCCGCATCATCGAGCGGCTGCCGCACGACACCTGCTCACCGGAGACCACGGAAGGCCGCGAGGGCTTCGTGCATCCGATTGGCCTCGAAGCCGACATGGACACGGCGACGCTCAAGTTCATCCTGCGCGACTTCACCGACGCCGGGCTGAAGGATAAGGCGCGAGTGCTCGAGAACGCGGTCAAGGCGGCACTCGCCGATTTCCCGCGCTCGTCCTACACGCTCAAGATCACCGAACAGTACCGCAACATGAAAGAGGTGCTCGACCGTCATCCCCAGGTCGTCGCCAAAGCCGAGGAGGCGGTGCGCCGCGCCGGGTTGACGCCGAAGAAAGCGCTGATCCGCGGCGGCACCGACGGCTCGCGGCTGTCGTTCATGGGCCTGCCCTGCCCCAACATCTTCGCCGGCGGCCACGCTTTCCACTCAAGGCTGGAATGGGTGAGCGCCCAGGACATGCAGGCCGCCGTGCGCAGCATCGTGCATCTGGCGGCGCTGTGGGAGGAGCAGGCGTAAGCGCGCAAGCGGCCCCTAGAGCGTGACCCAGCCGGCCGGCGGCTCCTTGCCGGGGTGCAGCGCGCCACAGTGCGGACAGGTGCGCGCCTTCTCGCCGGCGTAGAACGCCTGGTAGAGCGGCGGCAGATCGTCGACCAGGTTTTCGACCACGACCTCGACGCGGTGCACCAGCCCCTTGCATTCGAAACAGTACCACTCGAAGCCGTCGCGCACCCCCGCTGCCCGCGCCGGCTCGACGACGAGGCCAACGGAGCCCGCTTGCGGCCGCTGCGGCGAATGGCGCACATGCGGCGGCAGCAGGAAAACCTCGCCGGCGCGGATCGGCACGTCGTAATGCACGCCGTCGTCGACCACCTTGAGCACCATGTCGCCGCGCAACTGATAAAAGAACTCCTCCACCGGGTCGTCGTGGAAGTCGGTGCGCCTGTTGGGGCCGCCGACCACCATCACGGTCATGGCGGCATCCTTCCAGACGCGCTGGTTGCCGACCGGCGGCTGCAGGAGATGCTGGTGTTCCTCGATCCACTTGTTGAAGTTGAACGCGTGCAGACGCGCATGGCTGCTCATGGTCGCTCCCCGTTACGGCGCCCAGCGAACGGTTGGCGCCAAGCACGGTCTGGACGATAGCGGTGGCCCGTGACGCGCACAACGCGGCCGGCCCGAGTTGTATGGCCGCAAGCGCGCGTGATAAGGGGCGGCACCGTTGCGGTCGATGCTGCGCGCCGCAACGTGCCGAAATGGGGGCCTCCATGACCACGATCGATGCCCGTCTGTCAGAGCTCGGCATCGCGCTGCCGTCGGCGCCGCAGCCGCGCGCTGCGCGCATTCGTATGGCCAAGATCGCCGGTGGTTTCCTGTTCGTGTCCGGCCAGCTGCCCGCCTGGAACGGCGAGTTGCGCTACGTCGGCCAGGCCGGTGCGGAATTCGGCCTGGAAGACGTGCAGGCGGCGGGCCGCCTCTCGGCGCTCAATGTGCTGGCGCAGGCGCGCGTGGCGCTGGGCGGGGACCTCGACCAGATCGTCGAGGTCGTTAATCTGCGCGGCTATGTGAATACGGCGCCGGGCTTCCACGACATCGCGCAGGCCGTCAACGGCGCCTCCGATCTCATGGTCGAGGTGTTCGGCGAGGCCGGCGCGCACACGCGCACGGCGCTCGGCGCCGCGATGATGCCCTACAACGCCCTGATCGAGGTCGACGCGCAATTCCTGTTGCGCAGCGCCTGACGAGGCCGCGGACGAACGCCATGCTCTACATCATCTACCAAGAAGACCGCCCCGACGGCGCCGCCATCCGCGCGGCGACGCGCGAGGCGCATTTCGCCTATCTCAAGCGACACGAGGACATCCTGGTCCTAGGCGGCGCGCTGCTCGCCGGCGACGACGACGCGACGCGCACCGGCAGCGTCCTCATCGTCAACGTGCCCGACCGCGCCGCCGCCGAGGCCTTTTCGGCCAACGAGCCATTCCGCAAGGCGGGCCTGTTCAAGGCCGTGACAATCTCGCGCATGCGCCGGGGCCAGTGGAATCCGGCGGCCGCGCCGGCGACAGCGGAAGGGAATTGAGGCCGATCTTGGTGAGGTGAAGCGTGGTGGGCGGTGACGGGCTCGAACCGCCGACCCTCTCGGTGTAAACGAGATGCTCTACCAACTGAGCTAACCGCCCGCGCGCATGACCCCGAAAAAGCTTGTCCCCGACATGATCGGGGATGGAAACCGACTTCCGACCAGGTCGCGCGCCAATCAAAGTCCCTAGCCCAATAGCCTCTCGCGGGCCTTCCAGGCAAGTCACGTCATCATTCCCCTCTTGGGCAGCC